>NC_014532.2:1353941-2707883 GCF_000196875.2 Halomonas elongata DSM 2581 | reverse complement strand
TGGGCAAAGGCCGAACTAGCCAAGCGTCGGCGCGAACATGCTGAGCCACCGGCTGGATCGAGTCTCGCAAGGAGCGGGACTTTTGTGGGCCCCAGAAACAACGACTAATGGGGAGTACTTGCGGTCGCTGGGCTGTAATGTTTTTCGTGCGTACGAAAAGATTGGGGGACTTGAGACCTAGGGCTAGGGCAGCGATATATCCGCAGCTCCGGCGTGATACATCTTAGGAGGAGACCCAGTGAGCTACCATCGTTTGACACCCGAGGAGATCGAGGACCTGCGGGCTGAGATGCGTGCCGCTGGCCATTGGATGAAAGCTGAAATGGCCAGGCGTCGGCGCGTGCGTACTGAAACTGAAGCTTCACCACCGGGAGCCGGATCAACCGAGAGTGTTCAAAGTCCCTCCCCTATGTCTAATGGCGGAGCCTCTGGATCAGCCCCAGGCAACGAGTAGGTTTGAGACAGGTCCGTCCGTATTACTAATGGCGAAGCCTAGCGCTCTTACCTGTTGCTGTTTATCCCATTTGGAATGCCAGCCATTTTTCGTGCGTACGAAAAGAATGTATGGATTTAGAGCTAGGGCAGGATTCGGCAAGTGCTGGCGTATGCCGGCAAACTTGCCTAGCCCACCTCTCAGCGGTGGAGAAAACTGGACTATGCCGAGAGTTGAAGCACGCCTGACAGAAATCGAGAAGAACGCCTGGGCGCAGTTCTGCAAGGCCAACGGCCTACGCGAGTCGGACATGCTGCGGCGAATGATTCAGCGCGTTGCCGGCAGGGCTGTGACTGTAATGGCGGACGACCAAGAGGACGAAGCTAGGTCCCGAAAGCTCACCATCCGCCTATCACCCACTCAGGAACGCTGGCTAACACAACGTGCTCAAGAGGAGGGCTATCCCAGCCGTACCAGTTGGGTCACGTCGATGGTCATGGCTGAACTGTATCAAGAGCCCGTGCTGACGGACGCCGAGGTGGCCGTCTTGCGGGAGTCAAACAGGGAATTGCGTGCCATTGGTAAAAACCTGAACCAGGTCGCCAAGGTTTTGAACATCGAATTTCGTGAGAGCGACAAGCTCAAGCGAGAGGCCATCGAGGCGCTGGCCGAGAGAATTGAGCAGCACAAGGACCGGGTGGCCAGTCTGCTGTCCAGGAACATGAATCGATGGAGGGATGATGGATAAGCCGGAAGTCGTCGTGCGGATAGTCAGTAATGCATACGATGCGGACCAAGTTGAGAGCGATTTGCTTCGCATCAGTAAGAACGGAGCAGTGGAGCTTGAGGACGAAAGCGGCCAGTTCTCTTTCACGGAAGATATGGTCCGTGACTTGGCTAGAGACTGGTCGAGGTTTCAAGGTCTGCAGCGCAAGAACTCTCGTTATACCACCAATATCGTTCTGTCGATGCCGGCCGGAACCGACCCGCAGGCGCTAAAAAGGGCCTCCCAGGCGTTCGCCAAGCGGCAATTTGGTCAGAATTATCAGTATGCCATGGCCCTGCACACGGACACCGACAATCCGCATGTCCAACTTACGGTGCGGAATCTTGGCAATGATGGGCGTCGGTTGCATGTGGCGAAGGGCGACCCGCAGAAGTGGCGGGAGGTCTTTGCAGACGAGCTGGAACGGTGCGGGGTGGAAGCGAAAGCCACATTAAAGGCCACCCGAAGGAGGAAAGATGGGTAGTCTGGCTGACGACACGATTGCTGACCTGCTGGAAGGCCCGGTCAAGAGCAAGGGCGGACGAACCGGCAATCATGCGCGTGCCCGGCGAGTTGTGAACTATGCGCCCGAGGTCATGGTGAAGATCACCGGTAATGCCAAGGGAGCCGATCATGTCCAATCCCACTTGGACTACATCAGCCGCAATGGCAACCTGGAGCTCGAGGACGAACATGGCGATGTGATCAAAGGGAAAGACGAGGTTCGCGCCCTGGCCAAGGATTGGGCGCAGGACCAGGGCAAACGCCGGAAGAACACCCGCGACACGACCAACATCATCATGTCCATGCCGGCCGGCACTGAGCCGCGTGACGTGAAGAATGCCGTCCGAGCATTCGCCAAACGACAGTTTGGCCAGAATCATCAGTATGTCATGGCGCTGCACACCGACACGGATAGCCCCCACATCCACCTGACGGTGAAGAGCCTGGGCTATGACGGCCGTCGGTTGAACGTGAAGAAGGGCGACCCGCAGAAGTGGCGAGAGGCCTTCGCCACTGAGCTGGAGCGCCGAGGGGTTGAGGCCGAGGCCACACCGCGTGCCACCCGTGGCGTGATCAAGAAGGGCGTTAGCCAAGTGGTGCACCACATTCGCGAGAAAGGCCAGACGCCACAGGTGGACCAGGCGAAGGTCCGGGAGGTCCTTGAAGACTTCCGCGACCAGCGAGCCGGTCAAGCACCGAAGCCACGCCCTTGGGAGGACCGTATTAAGGAGCGCCAGACCTATGTTCGCAAGGCCTGGCTGACGGCGGCCCAAGATTTGGCTCAGAGCCACGACTCCGATGACCAGGAACTGGCCAAATGCATCACGGCTTTTGTAGGCTCCATGCCTTCTATGAAGACCAAACGACACGAACTTCAGGAGAAGATTGTGGAGCGGCTACAACGGAGTGCTCAAACGTGCCAGGGGAAAGTGGAAGGTAGAGCTCAGGATTATCAAGACGAACGATAGGCGAGTCTTGGTGGACACCTGTCTCTGCAACACAACTGGGAGCGCATCCCCTCCACGTCGTATGGCCTCAGATGAAATAACTGTGTTGTGGGGGTATGTCCAAGATATCATCTTTGCCGCGGGATGAGCTGAAACGGAGAATAAGAATCGAGTGGCCAGAACTAAAGTGGTCTGGTGATTTCGGATGGTTTTGTGGTGCTTTTATGAGGAGTGATATGTTGTTTTTTAGATTTTTTAAAAAGTTTTTTAAATGGTTTTGGCCAGTATTGCTCGGTGCTTTTTTAGTTGTGGGAGGGATGAAAGATTTCTTGGGTTTTTATAAGGATTTTTTAAAGCAGAAGAGGGCGGAGGATGGCTTGAAGATGATGAATTCTGGGGTTTCTATTAAACATGTAGAGTCTGTTTTTGGTGCCCCTGTTTTAGAGAGTCATGATGAGAGTGGAGATCTTGCTGAATACGTATATTCATTTAAAAGGTTTTATCTGCAGGTTGTGTTTAATGAAATTTATAATCAAGTGGTTTTTTATGCAGTGACTTCTAAGGATTCTGGTTTTAAACCGAGGGTTCCATACGTGAATGGTAGCCTAGGCATGAAGTTTTCTGAAATTTCGGAAGCTTATGAAGCTCCAGAGGCAGCGCTTTCATCAAAGTATTTTCAATATAGTGAGGGAGTCTATTTGGGTAATCCAGGGAATTATCGCAATATTTATTTGGCATACAATCCTCTGGGTGTGAGCTATGGAGATATTAGCCCTCTCCCATTTGATCAAACCCCAATTCCGTCAAGAGAGGTGCTGGAAGACTTTCGTGATACTACACACCCCAATACATATGGTGTTGGAAGCATCTTAGGAACAATGAAAGGAGAGGAAACTAAATTTGGTGTTGGTGTAGAATATTTTTCATCGAGAGATCTCCCTGAGCATCAATATTAAGGCAAGGCTTGGCTGTTCTCTTCCTAGTGGCTTAGGAATCAGTTATCGCGTCGGGTGGTGCCGCACTGAGAGGCTCCGAAATGGCTAGAACAACCAATATGGCTGGTGAAGTTAGCACCGTCAAAGCGGCCTTTGAGAAGGCCTAGGCGGCCACGTCCGGGAGGTCAATGCCTGGCTTTGGCGGCAGTGGAGGTGATAATAGTGGTAGCTGGAGTGGTAGCCGTTCTGGCGGCGACAACGCTGGCACAGGTGACACCTCGTCTGCCTAGGCAGCAGGCTTTTCCAGTTCTGGCTCGTTGGGTGGCGGGGGAGTGGCAGATATAGCCGGACAGCCTCTCTGGCGACAGGAACGGCTGTTGAGCTGGCTAAGATAGCAGGTAGATAGGCTGGTCGCTGAAGCCAGCGGGCACAGACTCAAGTCTTCTTTGACTCTGATCTGTGCTGTTGCTGCCCCCAAGCGTGCATAATTGCTAGATGTATGAGTATGAAAAATTCATAACCGTCTGTTTATAAAGGGAAGTTTATAGGGAATGCTGGTCTATAACGCCACCAAGCAGCAGTTTATCGACGATGTGCGAGCCAACGTCATCACCGACGCCATCGAGAACGAGGTGGCACGCAGGCTGAACCGCAACTCGCCGCGCAGTGAGGTGACGTCGTGGGAGAACTCCCTGCGCTTCATGATGAGCGTTCTGCTCGACGAGGGCATTCCCGCATCGGCGGGAGTGGCCATTGAGTACAACATTCCGCTGACCAATCGCCGTGTGGACTTCATCCTGACTGGCAAGAACCACCAGCGGGACGATGCGGCGGTCATCGTGGAACTGAAACAGTGGCAGTCCGTCGAGGTGACGAAGAAGGATGCCATCGTGCGCACCCAGCTGGGCGGCGGCGTGCGCGAGACCAACCATCCGTCGTATCAGGCGTGGTCCTATGGCGCGCTGATAGAGGACTACAACGAGACGGTACGCTCCGAGTCGATCCGCCTGGTGCCTTGCGCCTACCTGCACAACATGAAGCAGGGGCACGCCATCAATGATCCCTTCTACGAGCACCACACAAGCCGTGCCCCGGTCTTCATCTCGCAGGATGCCTTGAAGCTCTCGAAGTTTCTGAGCCAGCACATCAAGTACGGCGACAGCAACGCCATCATGTATCGCATCGAGCACGGTGTGATCAAGCCGAGCAAGAACCTGGCGGATGCGCTGGCATCGATGATGCAGGGCAACGCCGAGTTCCTGATGATCGACGAGCAGAAGCTAGTCTATGAAACCGCGCTCGATCTTGCGCATCGTGCAGGCAGCGGCAGCAAGCAGTGCCTGATCGTGCAGGGCGGGCCGGGTACCGGCAAGTCGGTGGTGGCCATCAACCTGCTGGTGGAGCTGACGAAGCGCGAGATGATGACCCAGTACGTGTCGCGCAACTCGGCCCCTCGGGAGGTCTTCAAGAAGAAGCTGACCGGGACGCGCAAGAAGACCCACATCGACAACCTGTTCAAAGGCTCGGGCAGCTACGTCAGCGCCGAGCCGGATACCTTCCATGCGCTGATCGTCGATGAGGCGCACCGCCTGAACGAGAAGTCCGGCATGTATCAAAACCTGGGCGAGAGCCAGATCATGGAGGTGATCGCTGCGTCACGCTTCTCGATCTTCTTCATCGATGAGGCGCAGCGTGTGACGCTGAAGGATGTGGGGACGGTCGAGGAGATCCGGCGGCGTGCGGCCGAGTGTGGCGCCGAGGTTCAGGAGCTTGAGCTAGCATCGCAGTTTCGCTGCAACGGCTCGGATGGCTACCTGGCCTGGCTCGATCATGCGCTGCAGATTCGCACCACGGCCAACACCGACCTGGAGGACATCGACTACGACTTCCAGGTGTTCGATGACCCGAGTGCCATGCGTCGGGCGATTCTCGAGAAGAACCGCAAGGCCAACAAGGCGCGCATGGTGGCGGGCTACTGCTGGCCATGGGCGAGCAAGAAGGACAAGCAGGCCATGGACATCGTGTTTCCCGAACATGGCTTCGCGGCCCAGTGGAACCTCGATGACGACGGCATGCTGTGGGCGATCGCCGATGGATCAGCAGAGCAGGTCGGCTGTATCCACACCTGCCAGGGGCTCGAATTCGACTACGTCGGCGTCATCATCGGCGACGACTTCGTGATTCGTGACGGCCGCGTGGTGACGGACGCGGCCAAGCGGGCAGGGCAGGACCGCTCGGTGCATGGCTACAAGAAGATGCTCAAGGAGCTGCCTGAGCATGCCCGTGCCCTGGCGGACCAGATCATCAAGAACACCTATCGCACGCTGATGACGCGGGGCCAGAAGGGCTGTTACGTCTATGCCACAGACCCCGAGACCCGAGAGTACTTTGCGGCCTTCGCTCGTGCGCAGGCGGCCACCGAGCATGCCGATCTGGCTGAAGAGGCCGAGACGCTGGATGGCTTGCATCTTCCCATCGTGACGCGTGATGAGGCAGTGCCGTTCGAGCGTCATGTGCCCGTGTACGATTTGAGCATCGCCGCCGGCGAGTTCAGCGAGATGCAAATCGCCGACGCCGAGCACTGGGTCGAGCTGCCGGACGTCATGCGTGCGAGCCCCGATCTGTTCGTCAGCCGGGTAGTGGGGGAGTCGATGAACCGGCGCATCCCCAATGGCGCCTGGTGCCTGTTTCGTACCAACCCCGGCGGCACTCGGCAAGGCAAGGTCGTCGTGGTGCAGCATCGCGCCATCGAGGACCCGGACCACGGCGGCAGCTTCACGGTGAAGCAGTATCAGAGCGAGAAGGTCGAGGAGTACGGCGAGTTCGTGAACCAGCGCATCGTGCTGAAGCCCCAGACCAACGCCTTCGGCTACAAGGACATTGTGCTCGAGGACGAGCTTGAGGACCTGAAGGTCATCGGCGAATTCCTCTCCGTGCTGTGAGCAAGCAGGCGGCCGGATAGCCGCCTATGCCGATGCTGGCTGGATAGCGAGCGGCAGAGCAGGCATGCTCACCGCTATCCGATACCGAAGAACCAGGTGAGCCCTAGATGTCAGACCCGTTCAAGCAGCTTCGTGACGCCATGGACCAGTTCGCCACCGAGCGCGACTGGGACCAGTTCCACTCGCCCAAGAACCTGGCCATGGCGCTGACGGTGGAGGCAGCTGAACTGCAGGAGTGCTTCCAGTGGCTGACCGAGGCGCAGTCCAGGGAGCTGGATGAGCAGCAACTGGCCGCCGTGCGCGATGAAATTGCCGATGTTCAGCTCTACCTGATCCGGCTGGCGGGCAAGCTGGACGTGGATATCGAAGCGGCATGCCGGGCGAAGATGGAGAAGAATGCGGAGAAATATCCCGCCGGCCAGGTGAAGGGAAGTGCAAAAAAGTACACGCACTATCAGGATTAATGTGATGTGTGGCCGCTTTGTCCCCTGTAGCGGCCTTCTCTGCTAGCTTCGTCCCTCAAGCTACCTCCCGCTGAATTCGGGCTCAAGCAGGGCCGGATACTCAGCTTTCGGTTTAAAAGCTGCGCTAAAAGCGGCCATGAATGGCGAGTTTGTGCTTGAAGATAAACCAACGTGGTTTATTATTCACTCTGAAGACGGAATTTAAGGCCGCTTTTTAACGTGAAAATAAACCAGCTGCTGCACAAGATCCCGTATGGCGCCGTCGTGACGACCGCCTGGCTGGCGTCACACGGCGTCACCTCTGATCAGGCGCGTAAGCTGGCTGGCAGTGGCTGGCTGCAACGCGTGGGGCACGGCGCCTACTGCCAAGCGGGGGAGCCTCTTACCTGGGAGAGCGCTGTTTTCGCCTTGCAGGCGAGCGACGACACGGGCTTACCACCGCTTTGGCCGGGTGGCCAAACGGCCCTGGCACTGCATGGCTTTGCCCACTATCTGCCCATGGGGGAGAGCACAACGCACCTGTATGGCAAGGAAGCCGTTCGGTTGCCCCGGTGGTTGAGTGATGCCGAGTGGGCAGGGCGGATGGTGCTCCACTCCGAAAAGGGCCTGCCGGTGCAGATTCCCGGCAGCTTCACGGACTACGCGCCGGATGGCAGGGCCTTCAGCTTGCAGGTATCAACCCCCGAGCGAGCTGTCCTGGAGTGGGTCGCCGTGACGCCGAACGAGCTGCTGTTCAACAGTGAGCTGGTCGACACCTTCGGCGGGCTCAATACGCTGCGTCCGCGCCGGCTGCAGGCATTGCTGGAGGGATGCCGTTCGGTGAGAACGAAGCGTGCCTTCCTGGTGCTGGCTCGCCACGCCGGGCATGCCTGGTACGGTCGTCTGGAACCACGCCGGCTGGACCTCGGCAAAGGCAAGCGGCAGCTCTGCCAGGGCGGCAAGTTGGATAGGGAATATCACGTGACGGTGCCGGAGGCGTTCCTGCATGCCGATTGAAGCTCGCTACCACGAACAGGTCAGGCTGCTGGTCTCGCTGCTGCCGTTTCTCAATGATGAGCCGTGCTTCGCCCTGAAGGGTGGTACGGCCATCAACCTCTTCGTGCAGCCATTACCCCGTCTATCGGTCGATATCGACCTGGCCTACCTGCTGTTGGAGCCCCGTGACGAGGCACTACGACGCTGTCGCGAGGCGCTGAAGCGCCTCGCAGAGGCCTTCAACTCTCGGCTGCCAGGCGTACGCGCCGAGCTTCAGGTTAATCGCCGAGACGAGCTGAGAATCCTGGTGCGCCGGGGGCGTAGCCAGGTGAAGGTGGAGGTATCGCCAGTACTGCGTGGCACTCTGCACCCGCCCCAGGAGCGCGATGTCGTTGAGGCCGTGGAAGACGATTACGGCTTTGCTGCGGTGCAGGTGGTGTCACTGCCGGACCTGTATGGCGGCAAGATCTGCGCCGCGCTGGATCGCCAGCACCCCAGAGATCTCTTCGATGTGAAGCTGCTGCTGAACCAGGGCGGCCTGGATCGAAGCGTATTCGAAGGCTTCCTGGTCTATCTGCTGGGACATCCCAGACCCTTGAACGAAGTGATCAACCCGCGACAAAAACCGCTGGACGACGTCTACCGACAGGAGTTTGTCGGGATGGCCAGGGCCGATATCCCGTTGCAGCAGCTCGAGGACGTCCGGCACGAACTTCTGACGCGGCTGGGCCAGCTGATGACGGATGAAGACGTTCGCTTCTTTCTGTCCTTCAAGCAGGGGGCGCCTGACTGGGCGCTGCTTCCGCTGACGGGCGTCGATCGACTGCCTGCCGTGCGCTGGAAGCTCGCTAACATCCAGAAGATGGGGGCTGACAAGCATCGTCAGTCTCTGGGGCTCTTGGAGCAGGCTCTGGGTAGTCTTCGGAGCTAATGCTCAATAGCCCTACGACGTACCTTCTTAAGTAGACTTCTCCTTATATCCTTTAAACGCTAGGCTGTTACGCATAATTGCGCTACGTGCAGGGGATGACATGGCGAACAGCAGGGAAGCTCTGTTCCAGTGGAACATCACCAAGGCCATGTCTGCCGGCGGCTGGGAGTACGTCAGCTGGTTGGAATTGCCCCACTATCTCCTCATCAAGCGTGAGGAAGAACGCTTGCGCCTGGAAGTGGCCGGGGAGGACTACGGCCTTACCTCAGTCAGCGATGTCCGCTCAGGCAAGCCCCACGACCCCGAGAAGCAGCGCCTGGCCGATATCATTGACCGACTCAACGACCTCTACAGCGCTGAGGTCAGCGTTTGCCAACGGTATCGCCGACCGCATTGAACGTGACGAAGCGGTGATGGCCCAGGTGCGCAACCAAAGCGAAGGCCAGGTGATGCACGGCCTCTTCCCCGAGAAGGTCCCTGACGCCGTGCTCTACGTCCTCAGCGACCACGAGAAGCAAAGCATGCCGCAGCTGGGGGATGAAGAGACTGGTAGGCGGTTTGCGTTGTTGATACTGAAGCTGCTGGCGGGGAGGTCGAGCAATGCAAGCTACAGAAGAGGCCTATTATGGCTGATAACGACCCAAAGCGGCCCTGCTGGCAAAGGCAGCATGCTCGTTTATTGGTATTATATAGCCACGCCAGCGGAAAAACATCGAAAAAACAATGGTTTGATGTGGCGGCATAAGAATGTTGAACGCGCCCGCTCGTTCAAGTCAATAAACGAGCGGGCTATCTAATACCTGTTAGGTGACTAAATGCTGGGCTTTCGCAAGGAGCTGCAAAAATGAAGATAGAAAAAATAAAAATCCAAAACTTCAGGTCTTATCGTGAAGAAATTTCAGTCGACTTCAATGACTTGAATGTTTTTGTTGGTAAGAATGACATAGGAAAGTCTACGATTCTTGAAGCCCTAGATATTTTTTTCAATGAAAACAAAGGCGTTGTAAAGATCGATAAAGATGATATCAACAAGGCAGGGATCGATGTCGATGACACAGAAATTAAGATAAGTGTTATTTTTAGCGAATTGCCAGATTCTCTCACGATCGACTCAACCAATCCAACCACCTTTCGAGAAGAATACCTATTGAACCAAGATGGTCTCTTAGAGGTCGTTAAAAAGTATCCCAATGCAGGAAAAGAAAAGGTATTCGTAAGGGCTTATCATCCTACGAACCCTGAGTGTTCGAACTTGTTGTTGAAAAAACATGCCGATCTTAAAAAATTACTGACCGAAGACATGGCCTGTGAAAACCGGTCAAAAAGCGCTGAGATCAGAAAATCTCTTTGGGAGAACTACTCTGCTGACCTGCAGCTTGCTGAGATTGAGATCGAGCTCGCAAAGCTTGAAGCGAAAAATACATGGGAACGGGTAAAAAACTACCTTCCACTCTATACTCTTTTTCAATCGGATCGAAAGAACAGCGATGGTGATAACGAGATTCAAGATCCAATGAAACTCGCAGTTCAGGAGATATTGAAAGATGAGGATTTACGGCGAGCGCTTGATAGCGTAGCAGAGAGTGTTGAGGAAAAGCTAAAAGAAGTTTCCGGTAAGACCCTAGAAAAGCTCAGAGAAATGAATCCGGAGGTGGCAAATAGTTTGTCACCAGTTATACCGCCAGCAGCCAGCCTAAAATGGCCAGATGTTTTTAAGAATGTATCGATAAGTGGTGATGATGATATTCCCATTAACAAACGGGGAAGTGGTGTAAAGAGGTTGGTTCTGCTAAATTTTTTTAGAGCGGAAGCAGAAAGGAGGCGAGATGACGAAAATATTCCCTCAATAATCTATGCCGTTGAGGAGCCAGAAACGTCACAACACCCTAGTCACCAAAGAGCGTTAATAGAGGCGTTTATTGAGCTAGCAGGTTCCGATAATACCCAGATTCTTCTCACCACTCACAGCCCTTCTATCGTAAAGCTATTGGACTTCGAGCACATTAAGCTAGTGAAAGGGGGGGCTGCAAAAGAGGTTGTGGATGTTGAGCGGGGAGATTTGCCCTATCCATCTTTAAACGAAGTCAACTATTTGGCTTTCGGCGAATCTAATGAGGAATACCATAATGAGTTATATGGCTTTATAGAGAGTGAGGGGTGGCTAAACGATTACAAAGATGGAAAGCCAACGATTCCATATATAAGGTTGCGGCCGAATGGAGACACGGTAAACGAACACAAAGTTATTAGTGAATATATTCGACACCAAATTCATCACCCTGAGAATACTCACAACCAGAGATTTTCAAACGAAGAACTTCAAGACTCCATTGGCGGAATGCGAGCATTTGTTGAAAATAATCAGGCATAGGTTTATGTTACACCTAACAAATCGCGCCACGCGGACGCACTAAAATGCGCCGGTGCGCTCCGGCGTTATACAAATGGAGGATCATGTGCTTGATTCAAAAGAAGTCGGGATTCTGACAAATAATATCAAAGATTCGTTCCGAATTAGACCCAATCATAACCCGGCTTATGTGGATGTTGCTGACCATCTAGCCCGGTTGCGATCTCACCAGCACCAGATCGTTTTTGGCCGACGAGGGTCAGGTAAGTCATGTTTGTTTGTACACTTCTTGCATGATGAACACGCACGGAATGGCGTGCTTCCTATATACATAGAAGGTGATGAATTTAAGCGACTGTCTTATCCAAACCTTTTAATCCGATTGTTGCTTAAGATCTTCGAAAATATGCCATCTTCTGATCAATGGTGGAGGAAATGGATTAGAAGGCCAAGCGCTGTGCAGCACCATATCGATGAGCTCAGGCATCTTCTCTCACAAGCTGATGAGGCCGATGTTCGAGCCACTGACGGGACGACGTCGGAAGCTAGCGGAAACGCTGGGAATGATTACATTGGAGCAGGGGGTAAACGGTCCAAGAGCCAGGAACGTCAGAGCGAGTTTAGGGAAGCAAAATTAGATCAACTGGAGCGTAGTTTATCCGATTACAAAAACGCTATTGATGATGAGCTGAAAAAATCTGGTTATGACTTTTCATTTATACTGCTAGATGATTTCTATCTTATCCCAAGAACCCGTCAACCTGACGTAATCGACTATCTGCATCGCCTGCTGCGAGGAACTGATTTTTACCTAAAGATTGGAACGGTAAGGCACAGGACCACGATCATACGAAATGATGAGCACACGATTGGTGTAGAGCTTCATCAGGATGTTGAGGAAATAAATCTAGATAGAACCCTAGAAGATGTCGAGTCGACCAGTGAATATCTGGGTCGCATGCTGGAAGCCCTGGCTTCTACCGCAGGCCTTGATGACTCAAAGGAGAAGCTATTTAACCCTGATGCATTTCATGCTCTTGTTTTGGCGTCAGGGGGCGTCCCGAGAGATTTCTTAAACATCTTTGTGGAAGCAATATCAGCTTCGGTATCTGAAAACAATGTGCGCTGGTTAACGCCAACGTATATTTGGAAAGGTGCGAGTCGGTTATCGTATAGGACTAAGCTAACTAATTTAAGAGATGAGGCGGTTTCCGACGCCTCGCCTTTAGAGAAAGTATACAGAGATCTAGTTAAGTTTTGTCTGAAAGAAAAGAGGAAAACAGGGTTTCTTGTTTCTCAAGAGGCTGCGCAGGAAAAGCCTAGTATCCATGAGCTCATATTGCAGTTGATGGACTTTAAGCTAATTCATGTCATCGAACCTGACACATCGGCTGCTTCGGGGCGAAAAGGTCGATTTGAGGCGTACACTCTAGATTTTTCCTTGTTCATGGAGCCGCGTTTGCGAAACATTGATCATGTGGAGTTTTGGAAAACAGACGAAGATCGCCGGAGAGTTGGGGTGCGAGAGGCTCCCGACTATGATTTGGCGAGAGGAGAGCGGGCCATTCGTGATGAGTTGGGTGATGACATTGAAGAGACCCTGCGAGGAGTTGAGCAATAATTTGTATAACAATCGGTTGCAGCGGACGGCGCTCCGCCGCCGCTGAACCGGAGCGTTGGGCAACACCAGAGGCAATGTTCGCACAATGGATATAACGACTCTTGCACAAGCTGTCAACTCAGAGTCCAGCGCATATTCGGTGGGCGGGTTACAGGAGCTACGGGCGGAACTCAAAGGCTTGAAACGGATTCCTGGCTCAGCAATCTTCAGCTCCCAGACTACGTTCGATGATTGGGCCTTCCACCATGGCGGTCGATCTGAGCTTCAATTCAACATTGGTGCCGAACAGGTTGGGGATGTTGCTATTACTCGATATGGAGTAGCTTTCTCCTTTGAGACAAGCCGCTCTCTCCCAACGATCGATGTATTGGTACCGAAGGTAATCTTGTTCAATGAGTACGTGAGGACCAATCTTGATGTGCTGTCCGGCTTCGAGATGTGGCACTTCCACAATGGAGTTCGGTCGGCTAATCGGACGCCTACACCCATATCGGCCGATTTAGTAGACGTTGGTACGTTTTTTTTCCTCGGTGCATATTCGCCGTCCGGTACGGTCAGCGCAAGCGAGGTTCTTTCAGCGTTTGACAGGCTGCTCCCGCTTTATCGCTTCGTGGAAGGTGGTGGTGTGCACGCCCACACGACGAGTGACTTCGCCTTCCGTCCTGGCAATGCTTCGAAGAAATCCCTAGCTATCGGAAGCACGATTGAGCGGGCGCTTTCCATTGATCTCAGGCACAACGATATGCAGGATGCCCTGTATCGAGAGCTATGCAAGAGATTTGGTTCAAGCAATGTCGGCACCGAAGTGCCCAGTGGTACTGGAGGCCGGATCGATGTCGTTTCGTGCGAAGGGCATAGTTATACTTTCTACGAGATTAAGGTAGGGCTCTCTGTTCAGGGCGTCATCAGGGAAGCGGTCGGCCAGCTCCTGGAGTATTCACTATGGCCCGGTGCGAAATTACCAACGGAACTTGTCATAGTTGGAGAGCCGGAGCTTGATGAATCGGGCCGCGCGTATTTGCACGCCTTGAACAAGGGACTTCCAATCCCCCTGTCCTACAAACGATTGATAATTTGATGACTATGTTGCCCAACAAGGCGCTCCAGCCGACCGGCTACTCGCTGCGCTCGCACCCGGCGCCTGAGCTTGACCGTTAGGCTTCCATACAATTTTATTCTAAGGTGAAGTTAAAGTGAGTAATCCCAAAAGGCCAATCAATATACACAAAGGGTATCATGCTCATGTCTATTTTGACCAAGAAACATTGGATTTTGCCTCTAAACTTTGTAAAGAAGCAGGAGATGGGTTTGGGTTGAAGGTCGGGCGCGTTCATCAGAAGTTAGTTGGGCCTCATGCTAAGTGGAGTTGTCAGATTACTTTTAGCCACAAGTCCTTTGATGAGTTCATTCCCTGGCTGGATGAGAATAGAGGGAGTTTAAGTGTATTGGTTCACGCTTTAACGGGTGATGATCTGGCAGATCATACGAAATATGCCTATTGGCTAGGCGATAGTGTAGAAATAAATTTAGATGGACTATAAGCCTAACAAGTGCAGGCAAGGGACGCTCCTGACGTCGCGCCCCTGCTGCAAACGTTAGGCATCAAACCTGGATAACTCGATGGCAAATTATTCGATCCAGCAGCTCGCCGATGACGGCCCGCCTTTCGCAATGGCTTTGCTAATGGAGTCCATTAGCCACGGTAAACTGTTCGTCACCTACGGAGAAATTCGAGCTGAGCTAGAGCATCAACTGAATATCGAGAGGATTTTTCCAACACAGATTGGTCACGTAGCTGGGTCGATGATGGATCAAATTCTCCAACTCGACCCGAAGGCTCCACTAATTAACGTTCTCATCACAAGAGCGGATGGAATCCCGGGTATAGGTGCTGGTTGGTATCTCGCAGAACGGTATGGGGAAGCCTCCCTGAAAGATTGGAATAATATCAGTAAAAAAAAGAAGTTAGAGTTGGTAGATCGTGAGAGAAAAAAGGTCTTTCGCTACCGGAAGTGGAAAAAATTAAACAGTGAGCTTTTTGGTGATTCAGCGCGGAAAAAGTTGTGCCGCCCCCCCGAAGCCGAAAGTGATTTCGTTACTACACGATGGGGCGGGGCTGCTGAAAGCGAAGAACATAAGAAGTTGAAAGAGTGGGTGTCAAATAACCCAAAACAGATCGGGTTGCAGCAAGCCTACGGTGTCGGTGAGCCTGAGCTTCGATTGCTTTCAGGAGATGAGGTTGATGTGATGTTCACTCACCAGGGGACATTTCGGGCTGTCGAGGTGAAATCAATACGCTCAAGTGACGATGATTTACGGCGGGGCATCTATCAATGCGTTAAATACCGGGAAGTTAAGCGAGCAGAGACATATCCGTATGAAGCGGACATAGAGGCGATTCTCGTGACTGAGAGAAAGCTGCCGTCAGAGCTCCAAGAGCGAGCGCGCCAATTAGATATAAAGACGAAGTGCGTGGCCGTAAACGCTCGGGATTCCGGCGGCGAAGATGCCTAACCATACGGTCAACCGGACGCCAAAAGCGTCCCGCTTTTTGGTTCCCTCCGCTGTCGCTCCGGCGCCGGTTACCTCAGCGTTATATCAGAGACGCCTAACAGGCAGCTTCTGGCCGGATGCTGAATTTCAGGCTATGCTGAAGGTGCTTTTGCGGCGCCTGATGACCCAAAGCCGACATGCTGGTAGGTCCAGTGGGCACGTCGATTCGTGTTATGTAGCTGGCGGGATGATTAGTTTGCCACCGTGTTAGCCGCGAGAAATAGCCTTCTAAGGTGATTAATCAGTGAAAACCAAATCCCCTATTCACAAGCAACTGGAATATGCTGATCGTCGTGGTGATTTGATTCCTTGCCTTCTTTCGCTTGAGAGTCGTATTCGTAGGCAGGAATACGGCCCAGTATTATGCGAGCTTCATAATTCAGGGAAAATTTCGCTGGTGTCAGATCATAACCTGGCCGTTGTTGAGGACCTTGATCACAACGAGTTTTGGTCGATTGTACATTTATTTGACCAGGCGATCCCCGAACTGGATTGTTCGATTCGAGACGTACTGAGGTTGGTCCACACTCTTGTTAGTAAAGCTGGATCTGACGGCGCGGCAGGCATGCCAAATATTTCGCTGGTTAAATGGTGCAAAGTCAATCCTGAAAAGGCTAAACTGATCGTCGATGGGGCTATATCTCTCGATAAATTATGCCTTTCGCATTGTGTTTTTGCGGTTCAAGCTCTTGGGAGCATAGAGCTTGCGTTCGAGTTGCTAGGGCACTCAGATAAAGCTGTTGTCGCGGTGGGGCTGCGTTCTCTTGGGAGGCTTGAGGTGGGCAGTGAAACAATTGCTAAACGCGTCATAGACGAGTGCTGCAAAGTCATCGCTATTGAAAAAGATCAGGACGTAAGATCTTCCGCTATCGAAACTGCTTTCAATACCTGGGGGAAATTTGGTTCGTTGGAGCCATACCGACAACAGGAGTTCCTTGAAGCTATTATCAATGCAAAGGAGGGTGACGAATTAGTTCAGTTATCAGCTGCTCTATTTTATCACTCAAAGGGCGTTGTGGCTGAGAGTATCGATATTATTTTGGAGGCTCTCGCTGGAGAAGTTTCAAATCCACAGGCAACCCTTCATTGGCTGGACCATGCCTTACATGCGAAAGACGAAGGATGGGACCTAACTAAAGTCATAGATGTCTTCGCCGCTCAAATTCCGAAGCTGGAAAACTCAATCGAACCCAGTCAGCTTCACAATTTTTGCCAGTGGATATGGAGAGGTCCTGACAATGCAGCCCAACTTTTTTCGAGTTGGCTTGTTAGCGGTCAGTTTGATTTATGCAAATTTCTCGCGGATATGGTTGGAGAAGGCGGCAAGAAAAACAACATTTTTGAAATTTCTAGGGCCAGGTTGCCGAATGATTTGAACGATCAGGTTTTCTTGGCACGAAAGTGCGTTGGTTTTCTATGGCATCATGAAGTTACCGCCGCGTCCATTCTGTTGAGTATCGTAAAAAACGGGAAGAAGTTAGCGCGAGAAGAGGCCGAAGAATTGTTATATAACCCTCTGCTACTTAGCTATAGTGGTGCTCTTCGAAGCTTCCTTGACGAACAAAGCAAAAAACCATCAAAGCGCATCTCTGGTTGTATTAAGCGCCTTATAAAAAGACATGATGCTTACCTAGAAGGTCTTAAGTCAACGGAACACTTGGTCGAATTTTGCCCCACTATTGAGCAACGACGTACCGCAGCGATTAAGGATCGTGAGCGCAATAAAGAAATTCAAAAACAAGCACATGAGAGATCGGTATTTTTCCAATTAGTTTCTTGCCAAACCCTTCTTTACGGAAAGAAAAGCTTTTCCCTAATACACGGGGAGGGTGGCAAGAAAGTACCCAGCGTCACGCCATTGTCAGAGTTTTCCTATAGTGCCGAATTTCCACGACTTTCTGTGGTTGACCCCGTGGGTTTTAACGAGATGCTCACAATATTTCGAATTGAGAAAAAGGTTTCGCAATGAAGATTATTTTGAAAGAGTACCTCGCGTCGCTTAAGGAGCGTGGAGATCTAGATAAATCTGTTTTGCCCAACCTGCTCTCTGAAATCGGACTGCGCGTACTGAACACGCCAATGATAGGGACGAGGCAGAATGGTGTAGACATAGCAGCTGTTGGAAAAATAAAAGGCGAGGAAAAGCAGAGATATCTATACCTATTCTGTATCAAGGCGGGAAACATTTCTCGTAGCGACTGGTCAGCGGGAGTTCAGGCTGTCCGCCCGGAATTGGATGAAATTAGAGACGTTTATCTGCGGAGCAACGTGGCCCGAGAGCACGCAGATCTTCCGATTAAAATCTGCCTGTGCTGCGGAGGAGAGCTAGAGGAAACAGCTCTTATGAACTGGGCAGGATACACTGACCGGTACACGACGGACAAAATAAGCTACGAAGAGTGGAATGGAGATCGACTAGCCGATCTCATGATGCGATGCCTCTTGGCCCGTGAGCTTTTAGAAGAGGAACCACGTCGTAACTTCCAAAAAGCAGTGGCAATGGTCAATGAACCTAATGTTTGTTATGAGTACACGCGTGCCTTTCTCGGAAACCTTCTACTAGAAGAGCACTCATCTCAGAAAGATCAACTTCTTCGCTTGCGCCAATCGTTTATCTGCTTACATGCAGTGATATCTTGGGCGATTGAGGCAAATAACTTAGAAAGCACATACAGGGTTTCCGAACTTGGTATGCTGTTCTGCTGGAATTTAATTCGGAAGAGAGAGCCAAAGAAAAGGCCAACTAAACATGAAGAGACCTTAACGTTTATTTTTGATCAGTTTTTAAAGCTGTATCTGACAACATCGGAGATGTACTTAGAAAAAACGGCATATGCCCATGGCGGGACGCCGCACGCACTCTCTGTAGCTGTACGATCACGGGAGTCGGTTGATGTTAATCTGGCAATGTTTGAGCTCTTGGGCAGATTGGCTACGCGTGGAATTTGGACTGATCTATTATCAAAACGTTTACCAGATGCCGATCCATATTTCTTGAAATCTTTGACAGAGAGTACTAACCGAACATTGGATACATTGGTTTCGGTGATCAATTCTAATCCGGCTCTCAGTTCGCCGATTCGAGATGACCACATGATTGAAATTGCGTTAGTTCTGTATCTTGCTCAGTTAACGCAGTCAGAGTCTCGCTTTCTGCCATGGTTGAAATCCATTTCTCACCGAACAACTTTCGCTCTTATCACGAACTCTCAGTACCCCACATGTCTGAGAGACTACGCCGATCTTCTAGCGCATCCGGAAAGTGCGGATCAATCGTACCTTGATGAAGCATGTGTGGGCAGTATTTTATATCCCTATATCTATTTTTGGATGCAGTACGTAGCCGATGAGAGGGAGATAAAAGAATTCACTGAACGTCTAAAGAAGAAGATACCAAACTGTACTCATCAAGCATGGTTTCCAGATGAGGAGTCCGATGATTTAATGTGGTGTGGTGAGACGCATCACGGCATTTGCGTGACCGATGTATCGCCTCATAATGGCCATGAAGCATTGGTGGAAACATTAAACAAAGCTATAGAAACTTGTGCTGCCATAAGTGATGTTAGTGCAGTTAGGACTGGTTTGATTCCTATGTTCTTGACTGCGTGCAGACATTACCGATTACCTATTCCGCCAAGTTTCTGGTTTTTGCGTAAGTAGGTTGAATACAAGCTTTAGCTCTAAACGGTTTTTGGAAACAACCAGATACTTTCCAGTTGCACAGGCTAAAAATGCATAACAAGTGGTTCAGGATGACGCCTACGGCGCACCTAAATCAAGCTTTTCTGAACGACCACTCTTGGCCGGATGTCGAACTTTAGATCACGCTGATGGAACTGGTGTGGCAGCTGATGCCCCAAATCAGCGGGGTAGTAGGGAGTGTACCCCTATCTATCCAGCTCATCGCTACTTTGCTTTTTATTTAAGGATTTATGCGTTATGAAAGACAGTTCCAAGGGGAGGTTCCTTCGCCGGTACACTGAGCTACCGTTTCTGATCGACTTTCTCGAAACAAAAAATATCACACTTCTCAATCCGAAGTATTGGGATGATCGTAATGACTCATATTATTTGCAGCAATATGGGGTAGCTACTGGGCTTAGCTCAATCTATTCACTGTGCCTAACTGAAACTAACGAAACTTATCATCACTGGAGGGTTTTTTCACATGGAGCCAGTGGCGTTTGCATCGAGTTTCATAAAGGAATGTTTTTGGATCGCGTGAGGCGAGTGGAAGGCTTACGAGCAGAACCAGTCATATACAGAACGTTAGATGATATGCGTTCAAAGCCGCCAGAAACCGAGGAACTTCCATTTATTAAGCGACATGCTTTTGGCGATGAAATGGAGTATCGTCTTTTCGTTGCTCGCACCAATCACGAGACGGTCTCACTCAAGATTCCAGTTGGCCTCGACACAATCAGTCGAATCATGTTAAGCCCTTGGCTCCCTAAGGAAGTCGCAAATCAGGTTAAGTCGGCCCTTCGAGCCATACGAGGATGCAGTAAGATAAAGATCTACAGATCAACTTTGGTAGAGAATGAAGCTTGGAAAAAGTTTGCGAAAAATGAAATATAACAATACGTAGAAAGTGGCGTTGGACCCGATTCGCATTTTTTCTTCGATAAGGCTCTACCCGGCGTCCAATGCACCTGAGCATAGCGCTATATCAGAATCTCCTTAAAGGCAGCTTCTGGCCGTAGGCGGTCAGCATGCCTCTGAGAGAAGCGATCTTGCGCCCATGCGCCCCTCATAGGCATGCTGCTTAAGAGGGGGGAGGCCCTTGAGCGGTGCAGCAGCGGTACACACACTAGCTTCCTGTGCTATCTTCAACCTTCGCTAAGCTACTGATTTCAAAGAACTGTACCTTTCGCTCGATTACGGTTGGTTTTCCTTGTGTGTCAGTAGTTTATGGCTTTAAAAGCCAACTCATAATCCCAAGGTCGGCGGTTCGAGTCCGCTTGGGCCCACCAGCTTTCACCTCGCGATCAAGCTTGGTTGCTCCTCTGAAATTTCTCCCTGTCATGCCCTTGAGCCCCGCAACGTGGCGGAAACTGATAGGGTAGCGATGGCTCTCGTGCACCAGCTCCGAACCAATGCCACCTAAGCCGTGCCATATCGGTGGCCGTGTTTCTCGAACCTTGTTAGCCCCAGCATGGCGCCTCTCACCGGCTCCGGGGGGAGAACTTCCTCGCACGCATTAATTTCGTCCATATGAGACCTTTGGTGTATTGATCATCGGGAGCTTGGCCCCTACCTTTATTTGTATGATGTATTACATGAAGGTCCTTTTCTTTCTTAAAAGTCCTATTCGCTCGGCTGATGAGCTAACGAATCAAGCCAGTAGAAGATAAGGGCTGAGTATTGCTGTTTCAGCTTCTGACCGTCATGTCTGATTGAAACAAGTTCGAAGGTGATACCGATGCTTCACCATGAAGAAGTCGGTAATACGATTAACACAGCAAGGAGTTCGGGATGAAATTACAAAAAACACTGCTGGGAATGGCCTGTATGTCGGCACTTGCTGCTGGTGCCGCCCA
Source organism: Halomonas elongata DSM 2581 (assembly GCF_000196875.2). Lineage (NCBI taxonomy): Bacteria > Pseudomonadati > Pseudomonadota > Gammaproteobacteria > Oceanospirillales > Halomonadaceae > Halomonas > Halomonas elongata. The sequence goes on along the minus strand of NC_014532.2, from coordinate 2,686,919 downwards.
AGCGGATTATCCGAATCGCGATATTCGTGTCATCGTGCCTGCGGCCGCTGGCGGTGGTACAGACGCTATCGTGAGAAAGATTACCAATCTTGCTGAAGAATCCATGCCGGTCTCGATGTATGTAGAAAACGTCGCGGGCGGAATGACAGCCACCGGCCTGTTGCAGTTAATGGATGCGCGCCCGGACGGGCAGACGATTGCTGCCATCACCTATGACAGCATCATTACCATTCCCTGGAAGGATATGTTGCCGGGCTTTGGTATGGACCGTATGCGGATGATCGCGCGTATCACTCAGGAAGCCGATGCCATCACCGTGGCGGAAGATGCGCCTTATCAGTCTCTTGGCGATATGATTGCCGCCGCCAAGGAGAATCCCGGAAGTATACGGATCGGCATCCAGAATATGGGGGCCAGAACCCACCTGACATTGCTGCAGCTTCAGGATCAGACCGGTGCAGAATTCAAGATCGTTTCCTACGACAACAGCGCCGCCACTCAGAAAGAGGCGCTTCTCAACGGTGAGGTCGATGCTGTCGTGACCAGCCTGGGGGATCTCGCGCCTTTGATCGAGTCCGGTCAGGCTCGTGGTCTGGTCGAGTTCTCTGATACTCAGAACGAAGGCTTTCCCAATGTTCCGCCGGTGACAGAGACAGATACCGGGCTGGATCTTCAGATGGGCAGCTTTATCACCCTGGTTGCCCCTGCACGTACACCGGACGATGTGATTGATAAGCTGGAGACCACCTATCATGAGGCCTACGAAACCGATGAATTCCAGCAGTGGCTGACTCAGATCGGTGTGACGCCGGCATGGCTAGGGTCGGAAGATGTCACGGAATGGTCGCGTGACACTCAGCAGCAGCTCTTTAACACCATGGATAACCTGGTTGAAAAAGGCGTGCTAGAAAAGTAGGTGTCCTCTTCATGATCATACTGTCGCTGCGCCGTGCACATTGCATGGCGTAGTGGTTTTATAAGGGGTTCTCATATGTCTTCGAAACGGCTTTCGCTGGATGGTGGGTTCTATGTTCCTGCAGTCCTGGCAATCATCACACTAGTCTACCTTGTCTCTGCGATGCAGATCGGCACGCCGATGAAAGATGGAAATATGACACCTTCTTTCTTTCCTATAACAGCAGCGGCAATCATGCTGATTGCTCTGGTCTGTGCAATGGTCCAGGAGATTCGCCGGGCTCGCAGTATTGATACTGAGAAAAAAGGCGAGGCGTCTGGCAGTGAAGAGGGCGAGAAAGAAGGAAAAAATGCTGCTGGGATCTCATTGGGTGCGATCTGCGTCGCTCTGCTGACGGCCGGATATCTTCTGGCTTTCGATCTGATCGGATATTTCGTCTCGACCTTTCTCTATGTTCTGCTGTTGATGTTTCAGTTCGGTAGTTTCTCGGTGAAAAGTTTGCCAATGAAACTGATCGCCACGTTCATTGTTACTGGTGCTGGGTTCTTGCTTTTCGAAGTCTTTTTCCAGGTTCGTCTTCCGACGTTATGGGGTTAAGGATCATGGAATCTTTATATGGACTACTGGGCGGGTTCTCTGCCCTAGCTAACCCTGAAACATTGCTCTACATGATAGGCGGATTTCTGATTGGCACCCTGTTCGGGGCCGTGCCGGGGCTGACGTCAGTGCTGGCTATCGCACTTCTGCTTCCTCTGACCTACAGCCTTGATGTCACCACGGCACTGGTCGCTTGCGCTAGTATCTTCATGGCGGGCATGTGCAGCGGGAGCATCACGGCGACGACGATCAATATCCCTGGCGCGCCTTCATCGATGATGACAGCGCTTGAAGGCTATCCGATGCAGCAGCGTGGCGAAGGTGCCAAGGCATTGGGGCATGCCGCTCTCGGGTCGATGATCGGTGGTTCCGTGGGTGCTCTGCTGTTGATGGTAATGTCGCCCTTGGCCGCCGATATTGCCTTGCTGATCCGCACGCCTGGCAAGTTTTCCCTGATCGCCTTCGCTCTCGTCGTGATCATCATCTCCCAGCGAGGGTCGATCACAAAGGGAATGATTGCCACCCTGCTTGGTGTGATGGTGGCCACTATTGGTATCGATGTGGTGCAGCCGGTGGCGCGTTTCACCTTCGGTAGCAGCGTGCTGGTTCAGGGGATCGACATGATGCCGCTGATCATCGGTACGTTCGCCATTAGCGAGCTGCTGATTCAGGCCGACAGTCGTAGTGCCCGTACCGTGGATCCCAGCAAACTGCAGGCTGCAAAGGTACGCCGCCGCGACTTCATTCCACCGCTGTCGGAAGTCCGGGAAATCGGCATTCTGCGCTATCTGAAGAGCGCGCTCATCGGTTATTCGGTTGGTATCCTGCCTGGCGCTGGCGGCTCGATGGCGGCTTTCGTCTCCTACGCAGAATCCATGCGTTCCTCGAAGCATCCGGAGCGGTATGGCAAAGGGAATCCAGAAGGCATCGCATCTTCCGAATGTGCCAACAACTCCATGTGTGGCGGTGCATTCGTCCCCATGCTCACCTTCGGAATTCCCGGTGATCCCACCACGGCCATCGTTCTCGGCGTGCTGGTGATCAATGGTCTGCAGCCCGGGCCACAGTTCATGACCCAGCAACTCGACCTGGTCGCTCCGATGTTTGCCTCGCTATTTGTCAGTGCACTGATCCTTGTGCCTCTGACGCTCTACCTGCTGGGGCCGTACTTCCTGAAGATCGTGTCGATTCGCCGTGACGTTCTCTATTCGAGCATCGCCGTGGTGGCGCTGGTAGGCAGCTACGTCGCTACCTATTCGACCTTCCAGATGGCACTGGCACTGGTGTTTGGCGTGTTGGCCTACTTCCTGCGCAAGCAGAAATATCCCACCGTCTGCCTGCTGCTGGGCTTTGTTCTCGGGCCGAGCCTGGAGGAATACTGCCGTCGCGCACTGTCGATCAACGATGGTAATCCGATGGTCTTCCTGACCAGTCTGGATAGCCTGTTCTTTATCGCCCTGACAGCCGTCTTCTTCTACTTCATGGTGATTCGCAAGCCTAGGGAAAACGCATTGAATGTGACGTCTGGCTAAGCCGCTGCCGGACGAAAGCGCCGCAATCGTCACGTAGCGATTGTGGCGCTTCTGTATGCGACGTTCGCAGTGAGCCGACCGGCATGTCGGCTGGCTCATGCTTTGACTCCATTCATCGCCCGCGCCGCGCAACCAGCAAAAGGTCGTCTCTAGAGATTTCGTCCCTTTGATGGGCCTCGGCGCTCGCCCTGGGCACGCTCTCCGATCCCCAAACCACCGACGACCTGATGAGTCATTGACCATACTAGGCCAGCTTGGTGATCGATACACTGTTCTCGTTGGCTTTCAGGATGCTGATGCTCTGCTTTTCGGTACGTCGGTTACACTTCCCGTGCGAGGTTTTGCTATCAGAGTAAACGTGGTGGAAATCCCTCATTGACGGCGGACCGATTTTTGGTGATAAAGTTATATGGGATTTTATTTTCTCTTAATAAATAGCCTTGTGATGCTCTCTGCCTGAGTGGTTAGTAGCTCACCACATCTGGAAGTTGCATCGTTTAAGGTTATAGGGCCATCAGCAAGCGAAAAGGCAGATGTTACCCCTTCTTCATAAGCTTTTTCCCATCCGGCACCAAGGTGCCCGGCTATCACAACGGCAGGTACGCCAACTTGCTTTGCCTGACGAGCAATGCCAATCGGCGTTTTTCCTGAGAGACTTTGTATATCTAAGCGCCCCTCACCCGTGATGACCAAGTCTGCATTAGACAGCCTGTCCTCAAATCCTACATGTGACATTACCCGTTCAATACCCGGGCAGAGCTTGGCCTTCAGGAAAGCAACTGCAGAAAACCCCAAACCACCTGCTGCGCCAACACCGGCGATGTCTCGATAGTCATGGCCAAGGTTGTCACTGACGACGTCAGCAAAGTGACAAAAGGCTTTGTCTAGCCGCTCTACTTCCTCTGGGGTCGCTCCCTTTTGAGGGCCAAAGACGGCACTGGCGCCTTGCTTTCCAACCAGAGGGTTGTCTACATCTAGGATGGCTTCGATGATGACTTCATGTAGTCTGGTATCTAACTTATCCCAACCAATTTGCTTCAAATCTGATAAATTGATACCACCGGCTGACAATGAAGTTCCTTCATTATTCACCAGTTGTACACCTAGTGCCTGCAACATGCCGGCGCCAGCATCATTGGTTGCACTACCGCCAAGTAACAGTACAAGCCGTTTGGCACCATGATCGAGAGCGATTTTTATGAGTTCGCCAAATCCATAACTGGAACTGTATAATGCAGTTCGTTCTTCCGTTGAGAGTCTTTGTAGGCCACAAGCCTCCGCCAATTCGATGAAAGCTGTCTGGCTTTCTGGGTCCCATCCCCAACGTGCCTTGCAAGCCCTTCCTAATGCATCATTGACGATGGCTATACGTTGCTCGGCTAATGTTGCCGTTAATAAGGCATCGAGTGTTCCTTCACCTCCATCACCCATCGGACATTCATCTATTTCGGCTTGAGGCGCCGCACGCATTACTCCTTTAGCCAAAGCAGCGGCTGCTTCACTGGCCGAAAGAGAATCTTTGTAACTATCTGGTGCGAGCAGAATACGCACGGCTTATCTCCTTGTCAGAGGACTCTAGTTGTGGTCTGCATGATGCCGCGTACTTTTCCGTAACATGGGCGTGACAGGAAGGATGAGATGTTCAGGCTGCGTCTCCTCCTGGGCCACCTGTTTCATTAACAGTTCAGTGGCTTTTTGGATCATCAGGTCGACGGGTTGTCTGACAGTGGTAAGCGAGTGGCTGGGCCAGGCAGCCATGGGGACATCGTCGAAGCCGATAATCGAGACATCACGAGGTACCCGGAGGTTGAATTCGTGGCGCAGGACCTCCATCGCGGCGAGTGCCATCAAGTCATTAGCAGCGAAGAGGGCGTCTGGTGGCATGGGTGCGCTGAATAGGCGGCGAGTTGCCTCACAGGCGTCCTCATAGCGATAGTTACCAATCTCAATCGCTGAGCAGGCCTGCTCCATGCTGTGCAGGCCCTCAAGGAAGCCAGCCTCACGCTGCTGATGGGTTGAGGAATCCGGCAGGCCGCCCAAGTACGCAATACGTTGGTGGCCGAGAGACGCCAAGTGGCGACCGGCCCAGTAGCCTCCTTGAACGTTGTCGCTGCTTACCTGGCTTATACCGGCATAGTCCACCGTGCGGTTGATAATGACGACCGGAATACCGAAGTCGTCCACTAGTCCAGCCTGACGTTGAGTCATGGTGATGGCCAGCATCAGCACCCCCTCGACCTGGCTACGAATGATGTCATCGAGTACAGCGTCGAAACTGCCACCTGGTGGGGCGAAGAACATCAGTAGGTGGTACCCCTGTGCCTGGAAGAAGCGAGAGGCTTGTTCCAGCACGGAACTGTAGAAGGGATTCTCCAGACTATAAGTCACTACAGCGATGGTGCGGCTCGAGCGGGTGATAAGTGATCGGGCTATCGTGTTGGGGCGATAGCCCAGTTCACGGGAGGCATCCATTACCTTCTTTCGCGTCTTCTCCGAGACTTTCGCATTCGGAGAGAAGCTACGGCTAACGGCAGACTGTGAGACACCGGCCAGTTGGGCGACATCACGTGAGGTAACGGATTTTCTTTTCATCGATTCGCTAGTTGCCAGGATTATAGGGAGACTGGGTTTATGATGAGAAGGGCTCAACACGCTCCAGAGAGCGGTAGGTGTCGATCTTTTTCACATAAACACGACTGTTGTCTAGAGCCGATTGCACCTCCTCGTCGGTTAATTCCCTGACCACCTTGGCGGGGGCGCCGACGATCAGTGAGCGTGGTGGGAAGCGTTTACCGGAGGTGATCAGCGCGCCGGCACCGATGATACAGAAATCACCGATCTCGGCGCCGTTCAACAAGGTCGCATTCATGCCCACTAGCGTGCCGTCACCGATGTGGCAACCGTGCAGCATGGCCAAGTGACCAACGGTTACCTGACGGCCTAGAGTGACCGGGTAACTGGGGTCGGTGTGCACGACACAGCCATCCTGCAGGTTGCTGCCTTCTCCCACCGTGATCGGTTCATTGTCACCGCGAAGGACTGCCCCGGGCCAGACGGTGACCTTGGGGGCCAGATGGATGCGACCGATCAACGTGGCCTCATCCAGCACCATGGCAGTAGGGTCGATGTGGGGCGCGTGCCCCTCGAGTCGATAGACAGGCATGGATAGGTCTCCTTAGAAGCCGACCTGGTCGGCACCCTTGAGCTGCAGCATTTCGCGTGCCTCGTCGGGCGTCGCCACCTCGAAGGAGAGGCCTTCGAGAATCTCACGGACCTTGGCTACCTGGCTGGCATTACTCTCGGCTAGCTTACCCGGCGCAAGCCACAACGAGTCCTCGAGACCCACGCGGACATGGCCACCCATGGCTGCCGCTTGCGCGGCTATGCGCATCTGTCCGCTGCCGGCACCTAGCACGGACCACTCGTAGTCATCGCCGAACAGCCGGTTGGCGGTGCGGCGCATGTGCATTACGTCTTCTGGATGGGGACCGATGCCGCCTAGGATGCCAAACACGCTTTGCACGAAGATGCGCCCGCTGATGATGTCGCGTTCCATCAGGTGGCGCAGGCTGTAGAGATGGCCGATATCGTAGCACTCGCATTCGAAGCGGGTCCCGTTCTTGCCGCCGAGCGTCAACGCCGTCTCGATGTCGGCGAAGGTATTCTTGAACACCAGATCACGACTGTTCTCGAGATGGGCGCGTTCCCACTCATGCTGGAAGCTGTCGTAGCGATTGAGCATGGGAAACAGACCGAAGTTTATCGATCCCATGTTCATCGAGGCGAGCTCCGGCTTGAATTCCATGGCCGGGCGCATGCGTTCCTCCACCGTCATATGTGGGCTACCGCCGGTGGTGAGATTGATGACCGCATCAGTGGAGGCCTTGATACGCGGCAGGAAACGCTCGAAGACCGATGGATCCTGAGTGGGCTTGCCGGTATCGGGATCACGTGCGTGAAGATGCAGTATGGAGGCGCCCGCCTCGGCGGCGGCGATGCCTGCCTCGGCGATTTCCTCCGGGGTGACCGGCAGATGTGGTGACATGGAGGGGGTGTGGATGGCGCCGGTCACGGCGCAAGTGATGATGACCTTGCGTTGAGTAGCCATGGGAATATCTCTCCTGGTGGTAGGTGTCGGATCAGGAAATGGAGAAGCTGCGCTGATGTGCGATTAGTGCCATGAGCCGACGGTCGCGCCAGGCCTGTCGGTCGGCGAGGTCGGCTGTCGGAAGCTGCTCCCGACGTTCTTCGTCCAGTGCAGCCAGAGTCGCGGGAGCCCAGGGTTCGTCATCGCCGCGCTGGTGGTCGATATCGTGGTAGAGGGGAGCATAACGCTGGCCATAGTCGACTACGCCACCTGGTGCGTTGAGATCGATGGTCTCGAGAGGCCCCATGAAGGACCAGCGCAGGCCTAGCCCGTGCTTGACGGTCTTGTCGAGATCCTCGGCGGAGACATAGCCGTCGCGGAACAGGCGCAATGCCTCGTTGAGTAGGGCACCCTGCAGGCGATTGAGGATGAAGCCCTGAATCTCTTTTCGCACCAGAATTGGCGCCTGTTGGACCTGCTCCATGAGGTGCATGGTGCGGTCCACCACTGTCTTCCAGGTGAGTGGTGATGGGGCGACCTCGACCAGCGGGATCAGGTAGGGCGGGTTTACCGGATGTACGACCAGACAGCGCTCGGGATGGTGCAGGTGTTCGGTGAACTGCGAGGCGGCGATACCCGAGGTAGAGCTGGCCAGTACGGTGTCCTTGGCAGCCACTGTCTCCAGGTCGGTGTAGATGCGTCGCTTGGCTTCGACGTTCTCGGGGCCACACTCCTGGATGTAGGCTGTATCGGCCATGGCACGTGCCAGATCGTTCTCCGTCCTGATAAGTGCCAGAGGGGGTTCTGCGTCTTCAATCAGGCCGGCCAACTGAAGGTTGGTCAGGGATTGGCGGATGGCCTCTCGGGCAGTGTCCAGGGCATCGTCATCCACATCGTAGAGGGTAACGGGCATGCCGGCCCGGGCGAAGACGATGGCCCAAGCGCGGCCGATCAGGCCAGCACCGAGGATACCTATGCGAGTTGTCATAAGGAGGCTCCTGTGCCAGTCACAGGGATTCGACGTTGGCGCAAACACTCAGCGCCTGGCCCGAGATGTTGGCGCCGCCGGGGGCGGACAGAAAAAGCGCCATGGCCGCGATATCGGTGGGAGCCACCATGCGACGCATGGAGATCTTGGCGAGGTTCTCCTGCTCCATCTCGGCATAGCTGATCCCGCGCTTGGCGGCGCGATCCTCGATGACCTTCTCGATGCGTGGCCCTCTCACGATGCCGGGCAGGATGGCGTTGACCCTTACCCCCTCGGGGCCGAGCTCGCAGGCCAAGCTCTTGGTCAGGCCGACGATCGCCCACTTGCTGGCGGCATAGGGGGTGCGATAGGCAAAGCCCAGGCGGCCGGCCACCGAGGCCAGGTTGATCAGCAGCCCCTGGCTCTCGCGCAGCAGCGGTGTGGCGTGATGGGCAACCCGATACTGACCGTTGAGATTGATGTCTATGGTGCGGCTCCAGCTCTCGTTATCGATTTCATCGATGCTGGCAGTGGGCCCGGCAATGCCAGCGTTGTTGATCACCACGTCGAGCCCACCCAGGGCGGTGGCATCCTGGAAGAGCCGGTCGACGTCTGCTGCCTGGCTGACGTCAGCCTGGGTGTGGGTAATGCCCTCGGGAAGGGCAGCCAGAGCCTGGGTGTCGATATCGCAGACGTGTACACGGGCTCCTGCTTCCTGGAAGGCCTTGGCGATCGCCAGGCCAATGCCATTAGCGCCGGCGGTGATCAGTACTCGGAGTCCGTGGCGTGGTGCCAGGCTTTCTACAACGGTCATGAGCGTCTCTCCTTGCGGGGGTTACAGCGAAGGCAGCCAAGTAGACAGGAAGGGCAGCAGGCTGATGATCAGCAGATTGATGAGTACGATGGCCACAAAGGGCATCACGGCCCAGGTGAGGCGTGCGATGCCGATGTGGGTGATCTGGGAGGCCACGAAGAGGTTGAGGCCGACTGGCGGGGTGAACATACCCATGGCCAAGTTGACCACCATGATGATGCCGAAGTGGATCGGGTCGAAGCCGTAACTGACCGCAATAGGCAGCAAAATCGGCACGAAAATCAGGATCGCTGCAGCCGCCTCGATGAACATGCCGGCCACCAGCAGGAGGAGGTTGGCCAGGATGATGAACAGCAGCGGGCTGTCGATGGCCGAGATCACAAACTGGGAGATCATATCCGGCACTCGCAGGCTTTGTAGGATGCGGCCATAGAGTCCTGCTGCGCCGATGATACTGAGCACCACGGCGGTCGTAACCGCTGACTGCTTGAGAATATCGACCAGGCTGCTCAGCTTGATTTCTCGATAGATGACAAAGCCGATAAGGAAGGAGTAGGCCACGGCAATCACCGCAGCTTCGGTCGGGGTGAAAATGCCGCCGTAAATGCCGCCCAGAATAATGATCGGCATGAGTATCGCCAGAATGGCCTTGCGCCCGGCGCGCAGGACGTCCATTGGGGAGCTCTTCTCGTTTCCACCCAGACCGTTGGCCTTGGCGAAAAAGTAGGCGAAGACCAGCAGTGTCAGGGTGACCAGGACACCAGGCAAGATGCCGGCAATGAACATATCCCCCACGGATACGTTAGCGGCAATACCATAGAGGATGAGAGGGATGCTGGGCGGGATGATCACGCCAAGGGCCCCGGAAGCGGCCTGGTTGGCGGCCGCGTACCCCCCGGGGTAGCCTTTGGAGAGCATTGCCGGGATAAGAATCGAGCCGATCGCTGCGGTGGTGGCTGCCCCCGAGCCCGAGATAGCTGCGAAGAACAGCGAGGTGACGATAGCCACCATTGCCAGTCCCCCCGTCATGCTACCGACCAGGGTGTTGGAGAAGTCGACTAGGCGCTGGGAAATGCCGCCGCCCTGCATTAGAAATCCCGCGAGGATGAAGAAGGGGATCGCCATCAACGGGAACGAATTTACTGAGGCGATGAGTTGCTGAGCGACAATCAGCATCGGCATCAGGTCGCCATGCCATACGGTCACGGCGGAGGCCAGTCCGAGAGAGAAGGCAATGGGTACACCAATGATGAACAGCGAGATAAGTAACAGGAACAGGAGCAGTGCCATGGTCAGTTCGTCTCCTGTTTCGTGTGGGGAAGGGTGCCAAGAGCTTCATCGAGCAATAGCCCCAGACTGTTGACCATGATGACCACGCCGCCTGCGGGAACGGCCATGTAGGGCCACATCATGGAAATACGGGTACTGGGAGCTGTTTGACGGGAGACGCGATCCACTAGATCGAAGCCGTACTTGACCATGATGAAAGCGAACAAAAGTGAGCTCAGAATAATGACAATTCGCAGAAGGCTACTCAGCGTTTTATTGGCATACTCCAAGGCAATATCCACTGATATCAGCATGCCTTTGCGATAGGCGTAACCGGTCCCGAGGAATGTCAGCCAGAGCATTGAGAAGCGGGCTATCTCATCGGAGAAGAATAACGGGCTACCCACCACGAATCGGGCAAAAACCTGCCAGAAGATGAGCACGGTCATCAGTAGCAAGAGGGCGGCAAGCACCCAGCCGATCAGACGGTTGAACTGATCGATAGCCCTGTTGGCTAGCAATAGATAAGTCTTCATGGCTGCCTCATGCGTTGGTAGAGAACCCGCAGGAGGTCGTGCCACCTGCGGGCGTCGTAGGCTCAGTACTCGTAGTTGATGGCAGCGTCGACCAAGTCCTTACCGACGGTGGGGGCCCACTCGTCGATGACGGGCTTGACCGCTTCGCGGAAGGGGGCGAGGTCTGGGTGTGTCACTGTCATGCCCAGTTTCTCGAGTTCATCGAGGTAGCGCTGCTCCAGCTCTTGGCTGGCTTTACGCTGCACCGGCAGGGCGATTTGAGCTGCTTCCATGATGATCGCTTGATCTTCTTCGCTGAATGAGTTGAAGAGATCCAGGCCCATCATCAGTGGTGCCGGGGAGTAGACGTGCTGGGTCATGTTCAGGTAGTCCTGAACTTCATAGAAGTTCACGTCATAGATGGTGGCCAAGGGGTTCTCCTGGCTATCCATCACGCCCTGCTGGAGGGCGGTGTAGACTTCAGTCCATGCCATGGGGGTTGCATTGGCTCCCAGCGCTTCCCAAGTATCCACCTGGACGCGGCTCTCCTGTGTACGGTGGTTGATTCCCTCCAGGTCACTTGGCGTTTCGATAGGGCGTACCGAGTTGGTTTCGTGCCGAAAACCATTCTCCATCCACGCCAGGAATTTGACGTTCATTTGCTCTTCGGCCAATTGGGCGAGCCCGTCGCCATATTCGCTATCCAGGAAAGCATAGGCATGCTCATGGTTTTCGAAGATATAGGGCAGGTCGAAGAGCAAGAATTGGTCGACGAAGCCGCCCATGGGGCCGGTGGAGGCGATGCCAGCATCAATGGTGCCGAAGCCCATGCCCTCGATGACCTCACGCTCGGCACCCAGAGCGTTGTCGTAGTGGGGCTCGATAGCCAGACGACCGTCAGATAGGCGCTCGAGCTCTTCGCCGAATTTGAGCACCCCGACACCTTGCTGCGATTCGGGGCCGAGCGGGAGGCTCACATCGATAACACGCTCTGGTTCCGCAAGGATGCTCGTTGATGTTGCCAAGGCGATGGCACCAGTGAGAGCTGCTAAGTGGAAGTTCCTGATCGATGACGGCATTGCTGACTCCTGATGTAGGCCCAGCTTTAGGGCTGTTCGATTTGTAATTGGGTTAGGCGTATGAGCATTACGTTTCATGAACACCTACTATTTCTAGTGAAGTATGAATACGTATGCAATTATGCGGCTGGATGTTGCTTGTGATATTCAGAGTAACTATCTGATAATTAACTGAATAGACTTTAGTATTATGGAGTGATTACGTATGCAGAAGTGTGCCTCATGGAGCTTGGGATGCTGGTCAATGCCCCTCCTGTACTATCCAGCAGTGCTGTTGTTCTTGTTGTTCCATGGAGGTGGCCAGGCGGATATTGGCCACTGGCGTTCCGGGTTGAGCATTCCCGGATACGGACCAAAAGGCTGCTCCCTTACTGGCTAGTAGCAGTGTCACAAGCCATGTAGGTAGAGGTCGGGTCGATGAAGAGCTTCTTGCCTTCTCGAACGATTTGCGCAAGAGAAGTGCATGTGCAATGAAGGAAGTGGAGGTCTTGCTCAGGGCCGGTGAGGGTTCGAACGACCCTCACCGGCCTCTGTCATGCACTTTATGAACCTATACCAGAACTGTCCGCTGCCGGCCTTCCACTCGATGCTTCAGGGGCTCGTCTATGGCGATTTCCAGTTCTCCACCTTGGGTGCGGGCAGATCGTCCCCAGTCTTCCAGCAACTCCATGCAGGCGTGGTCAATGTAGCTGAGTCGATCCATGCAGACCCGCAGGTGAGTGCCCGGCTCGATGTCGGCAAGGGCCTTGGCCAGTTGGGGCACACGCAGGAAGGTAGCTGCACCATGCAAATGTAACCTGGCCTGTCCGGGCCCGGTAGTCGCCAGCGTTATGTGCAGCCTCGAGGCACTCCAGAGCAGTTTCAGCAGGGTCAGTACAAAGCCTGTCAGTACTCCAGTGAGCAGGTCGGTGAGCACGATACTCAGCGCAGTAATGATGTAGATCAGAGGCGGGATGCGTCCGTATTGGGCGAGGTTGCGTATCGCTTTTGGGTCGACCAGCTTGAAGCCGGTATAGACCAGTACGCCGCCGAGGCTGGCAATCGGAATGTTCTGCAGGATCTCTGGGAACAGGCTGACCAGTGCCAATAGCCAGAGGCCGTGAAGAATCGTGGAGGTGCGTCCGCGTGCGCCGGCCTGGACATTGGCAGAGCTGCGCACGATGACACCGGTCATCGGTAAGGCACCCAAGGCGCCACAGAGCATGTTACCGACCCCTTGTGCCGAGAGTTCGCGATTGAACTGCGAGCGTGGGCCCGTGTGCATCCGATCCACGGCGGCTGCCGACAGCAAAGTCTCGGCGCTGGCGATGAAGGCGATGGCCAGGGCGGCGATCAGTAGTTGCGGGTCGGCCAGCGAGCTCAGGGAATGCGGGGTGGTCCAGTCGATGGCATGGCTCAGGTTGGTGGGCAGTTCGACGCGCTTGATCGGTAATGCCAGCCACATGCTGGCCAGTGTGGCCAGGGTTACGCCGATCAGGGCGCCAGGCAGGAAATTCAGCGCTTTGGGGTGATGGTGATCCCATAGCCACATGCAGACGATGGTGCCAATACCTGTCACGCCGGCCGCTGATGCACTACCTCCGTTGGCCTGGCTGAAGGCGTCCATTAGCGCGCCAGGGAAGGCGAGCAGATTATCCAGTCCGGAGGCCAGAGGCGAGGAATCGATCATGACATGGAGCTGTGACAGTACGATGAGGATACCGATGCCGGCCAGCATGCCGGACACGACGGCCGGAGCCGTGACACGGAACCAGCCCCCCAGCCGTAGCATGCCCGCCAGCAACTGGATGAGGCCAGCCAGCAACAGCACCGGCCCGAGAGCGGCCATGCCGTGGGTGCGGACCAACTCGAACACGAGCACTGCCAGACCAGCAGCCGGGCCGCTCACCTGCAGTGGCGACCCTGACAGGAAACCGACGATGAGACCGCCGATGATGCCGGTAATCAGGCCCTTGGCAGGTGGCATGCCTGATGCAATGGCGATCCCCATGCAGAGAGGCAGGGCGACAAGAAAGACCACCACGGATGCCAGGGCATCGCGTGACAATAGGCGGGATACAGTCATAAGGCTCTCTCCAGCCAAGGTAAATCAGTGGTAGTGGATGCCCGGGGCTACGTGGCTGGTGCAGTGACAGTGGGGCTGCACCAAGCTGCGGGAAACGAGCAGCATTTTTGGAAGATTCTGCTCGATCCACTCCAGCGTCATGCGCGAATCGGCACTGGCAATGAATAAGGAGTGAGATTGCTGGGTAGTGGCCTGACGTTTGAATAACGCCTGTTGCGGCGGATCAACGTCCCGGCGAGAGCACTGGAAGTCTGCTATGGGGAGCATCAGTGTTGCATCGGGGCCTTGAGGCCGATGAATGAGCTTCCTTTCAGGTTCCTGCATGGTGATGCTTCCTTGCTGATGGGACGGACGAAATGGCCATGGCAGGCATGGGGCTGAGACAAGCTCCATTGATACGCCACTGACCTGGTGTTTGAAGAGATGGATGCAGTCGGCCTTTCGATCGTCAGCAATTGAAGTGGGAACTGCACTGATCTGGATCGAACATCCGGGCGTCAGAGGTGTTTTCATGACGTCGATTCCTTGGGTGATCGGTCCTTGATGGCGCGCACTTGTATCAACTATCTATCGTCAGCGATCGAAAAATAGTGTGGGAGGAGGCTTCTGTCGGTAAGCTGACATCAGCGTTCATGTTCCATTAATGTTAGAAACGAAATGTGATGTTGTTGGGTAAGATGCTGAATTATTTGAGGATATGGATGAGGTCGTGGATTTGTAACAATGCTTGTGAAAATGTGTGGCCTTTTTTATTTCTGTTGGATGTCTTGTCTGGTTATATCCGAGTCACCGATATGTCTGTTGATTGCCTTGAAACAGAAAAGGCCACCGAGTGGTGGCCTTGAGGACAAAATGGAAAGGGCCAGCTATTGCGGGCTTCTTGGGGTCACTTAACCGAGTAACCACCGTCGACAACTAAATTGTGTCCGGTGACATAGCTTGAGGCATCACTGGCCAAGAAGATGGCAGGATTGGCAAATTCCTCGACACGCCCTCGGCGCTCCAATGGGGTAGCGGTTCGAATATCCTCTTCCAGGTCGCCGTCACCTGCAGCGACGTTGATCCCATCTTCGGGAACATGTTCAGTAAAGCCCGGATTGAGCGTATTGACTCTGATGCCGTCTTTCCCCCATTTAACCGCAAGGTTGCGAGCCATCATATCGACTCCCCCTTTGGCGGTAGCCACTCCAATCAAGTCGGTATAGCCGACAGTGCTGGAATTGGCGGAGACCATGCTGTAGGCGATGTCCTGTGATGATCGAGCGTGGGGCTTTCCCGGATGGGGCTTTCTCGGCCTCATTCGTTTTCTTCCCTGTTTGCTGCCGTTCTGTTCGGATGGCTCCGAGCCGGGGGCGCTTTGCTTTGATAATTTCCTGAACTATCGGCAGCGCGAGGCGGTATTATAGGTTGTGCTGCTTTTCTGTTCCCTCTCATGGCTCATTTCGCAGGCATTCAAATGATAAAAGGTATCGTTATCTGCTTTGCGTTTCTGGTGGTACAGCTTCTGGTGCTGGGTCAAATCGATAACCGACTGAATTCAGCATCCCGGGATGTTCGACAAGCCTCTTCCGTGACGCACGTTACCCAGCGTGAAGGGAGGGAAGAGGAGGGCGAAGAGACAATGTCCTGATCTCGGGGCGACCACGGTTTCCCGTATCTCCGACTGTCATGGAAAACGAAAGGGATCGCCTCTGTGGGCGGCCCCTTGGTTTGGTTGCCCAGTTGCGTTGCCAGTCTCTGTGGGGCAAGCACGCGATGCCTCCTGCCTTCTCCGGCGCCACCATGGCTCCGGGCCATCGCCTCGTGGCCGAACGCCATGCGGCCCTGCCTGTTGTCGCTATCGGCAATGCCCATTCCAGGGCTCTACACCCGGCACGAATTCGATTAAAATATAGTAGCTTGCTATTAATTTGTACGCTTTGGTATGTGATGTCATCTCGCTGTCGAAAACCGTCTGTCTGGGTGGTTTTCGGGGTCGCTGACGATGCTCCGGCAGGACCCGTTGCTGAGCTATCACCACATAAAGACCGTCGACGAAAAGGATACAGTGCCTATGGCGTCTCAGCCCGATAACATGTCGCGACGCGCTTTCCTGCGCGGTTCCGCGACTCTCATCCCGACTGTCGGCTTGGCCGGCGGCGTCAGTCTCACCGTCCAGGCAGACGAGCCCGCTCCCAATCTCAGCGAATATCAGCCCGTGTTCTTCGGCGAAGACGAGTGGTCCTTTCTGCTCGCCGCCTGTGACCGCCTGATCCCTGGCGAACACGCTGGTTCGGGCCCCGGAGCTCTGGATACCAATGTGCCGATCTTTCTCGATCGGCAGATGGATTCTCCCTATGGCCATGCCGAGCGCTGGTACATGGAAGGTCCCTTCGATCTCGATGGCTCGCCCGATCTGGGCTTTCAGTATTCCTATTCGCCGCGTGAGGTCTATCAGAAAGGCATCGCGATGACGCAGCAGTACTGCCGGCAGGAGCATGGAAAGCGTTTCGAGCAGCTCGACGGTGATACGCAGGACGCCGTTCTGAAAGGGCTGGAAGCCAATGATATCGATTTCGCGAGCTTGGGCGAACGTCAGATGCAGGCATCGGACTTTTTCTCGCACCTTCTGGAGAACACCAAGGAGGGTTACCTCTCCGATCCTATCCATGGCGGCAATAAACACATGGCGGCGTGGAAGATGGTCGGCTTCCCCGGTGCTCGTGCCAGCTACCGTGACTGGGTCGACCAGCACGACGTCGAGTATCCGCTGGGCCCCGTCAGCCTCAACGGTGAGCGCGGCTGAACGAGGGATGCATAACAGCATGCCATCGCTCGTCTCCCGGGTAGAAAAAGGACTTCCATCGTGACTACAAGATATCTGATTCCGCTGTTGGCGGGAGGCACACTGCTGTCCGCCATGCCTGCATTCGCCGACAACGATGACATCGTCAAACGGGGCGCTTACCTGGCGCGTGCCGGCGATTGCGTCGCTTGCCACTCCTCGCCGCAGGGCAAGCCATTTGCCGGAGGTCTGAGAATCGAAAGCCCCTTCGGTACCATTTATTCGACCAATATCACCCCGGACAAGGAAAACGGCATCGGTAGCTATACCGAGGAACAGTTCGCCGCTGCCCTGCGTGAAGGCAAGCGTGCTGATGGCGCAAACCTGTATCCGGCGATGCCGTATCCCTCCTATGCGAACCTGACCGATGAGGATGTTCACGCGCTCTACGCCTACTTCATGCAGGGTGTAGAGCCCGTGGCTTCCCAGCCACCGAAGACATCGCTCGGTTTTCCGTTCAACCAGCGTTGGGGAATTTCTGCCTGGAACTGGCTGTTCGCCGATGCGGAGCCCTTCACACCGCAGGCCAGTCATGACGAGCTGACCGAGCGCGGTCGCTATCTGGTCGAGGGGCTCGGCCACTGTGGCAGTTGCCATACGCCGCGCGGTATTGCTCAGCAGGAAAAGGCGTTGGGTGGCGACAGCGAGGCGTATCTTGCCGGTGCCAATCTCAATGGCTGGTGGGCGCCCTCGCTGCGCGCTGGCGACGGCGGCGACGGTCAAGGCATCGAGAGCTGGGATACCCAGGCGATCGTCGATTACCTCGAGACCGGTCGCAACGTTCACGCCACCGTGGGTGGCGAGATGACCTCTGTCATTGCCCACAGCACCTCGTACCTGAGCGAACGGGACCTGATGGGCATTGCCCAGTATCTCAAGTCACTGCCGGCCAACCCGGCCAGCGACGATGCCGCTTCGACCGAAGTGCGTGAACAGGCCACCGACGAGACCGCCGCTCACCTCACTGCAGCCAAGAATCTGAGCGAGGGCGAGCGTCTTTATGTAGACAATTGTGCGGCATGCCACTTCAACGCCGGCGAGGGCGCCGACCGCGTCTTCCCGCAGCTCGATGGCAACTCGCTGACCAATGCCGAGAATCCCGCTGGTTTGATTCACACCATCTTGGCTGGCGCCCGGCCACCGGCGACGTCGAAGATTCCTGCCCAACTGCCGATGCCTGGTTTCAGTTGGCGTCTGTCGGACGAGGAAATCGCCTCGTTGGCTACCTTCGTGCGCGGCGCCTGGAGTAACGACGCCGGTCCGGTGACAGCCGAGCAGGTTGACGAGGTGCGCGACGCACTCGGGGACACCCCGCTGAGCCGGGCTCCGGATCCGAACGGCTCGCTCAACCATGAAGATGGCGACCAGTAACGAAGGGCGGGTCGCCCGGAGAGGCGGCCATGCTGGCGTGTCGCTGTACACGCCGAATGAATTGAGGAGTTAACGCATGGCTAAGCAACAACCACGTGTCGATGCCGTCATTGTCGGCCTGGGCTGGACCGGTTCCATCATGGGCATGGAGCTGACCGATGCGGGGCTCAATGTGTTGGCGCTGGAACGCGGTGCCGATCGCAGCAACGCCGATTTTGCCTATCCCAAGGCGGCAGACGAACTGCAGTACGGTATCCGTCACACCATGATGCAGAAGCCGAAGCAATCGGCGGTCACCATTCGTCGCAATCTCGACGAGCGGGCGCTTCCGCAGCGCAAGCTGGGAGCCTTTCTGCCTGGTGACGGCGTGGGCGGTGCCGGCGCGCACTGGACCGGCGTACTGATTCGCCCAACGCCGACCGACCTGCAACTGAAAAGCTTCGCCGACCAGGCCTTCGAGCCCGGCGTGCTGCAGGACGACATGCAGATTCAGGACTTCGGTGTGACCTGGGACGAACTGGAGCCGCACTTCACTTTCTTCGAGAAAGTCTGTGGCCAGTCCGGTACCACCGGCAACTTGCGCGGCGAGATCCAGGAGGGCGGTGACCCGTTCGAAGGGCCGCGCAGCGAGCCCTATCCGCTACCGGCGTTGCAGGACACCCAGAATACCGAGATGTTCGACAAGGCCGCGCGCCAGTTGGGGTATCACCCATTCCCCAATCCCTCGGCCAACGTCTCGCGTGCCTGGACCAATCCCTATGGCATGCAACTGGGCCCATGCAACTATTGCGGCTTCTGTTCCCGCTACGGTTGCGTGAACTACTCCAAGGCCTCGCCGCAGACATGCATCTTGAATGCGCTCAAGCAGCGCAGCAATTTTGCCTATCGCACCCATGCCAATGTGACTCGTGTCGAGCTGGCCGCGGACGGCAAGACCGCGACCGGCGTGACTTATATCGACGAGAATGGCGAGGAAGTTTTCCAGCCAGCGGATATGGTTGTTCTGGCTTCCTACGCGCTGAACAACGTGCGTCTGATGCTCAATTCCGGCATCGGCCAGATGTATGATCCCGTGTCGCGCACCGGTACGGTAGGGCGCAATTACTCCTACCAGATCGGCGGGGGTATCCACATGTACTTCGATGATATCGAGTTCAACCCCTTCGCCACTGCGGGTGCTACCGGCAGGATGTTCAATGACTTCTCGCCGGGCAATTTCGACAGTGCGTCGCACGGTTTCATCGGCGGTGCCAAGATGCACTCCTCGCAGGCCAGCGGTACGCCGATCAATACGCCGTTACCCAAGGACACGCCGAGCTGGGGGCAAGGCTACAAGGATGCGCTGCAGAAGTATTATGGGCATCACATGAAGCTGTCGATGACCGGCAGCGTGATGTCCTATCGCACCAACATGCTCGATCTCGACCCGACCTGGAAGGATCCTTATGGCATGCCGCTGCTGCGCATGACCTTCGACTGGAAGGAAAACGAGCTGAAGTTGTCGCGCTTCATGCGTGATCGGTTGCGCGAGATTGCTGATGTGCTCAAACCGAACCACATGGAGGAAAGCTTCCGGTTGAGCGGCGATCACTTCAAGGTGACCAGCTATGTTTCGACGCACAATGTCGGTGGCGCCGTCATGGGAACCGATCCGAGTAATTCCGCGCTCAACCGTTATCTGCAGAGCTGGGACGTGCACAACGTTTTCGTGCCCGGTGGCAATGCTTTCCCGCAGAACTTCCAGGCCAATCCGACCGATCTGATCGCTGCGTTGACCTACTGGTCGGCCAAGAAGATCAAGGAGGATTACCTGAAGAACCCGGGGCCGCTGATGTCGCGCGCTTGATCGTGCGACTTGGAAGCTTTTACGAGGCCGTGGGATGAAGGCTAGCTCGACCCGGGGAGGGGAGTACTCCTCCCCGGGCCCTCGAGGCGAGGCGTCAGCGGCCAGGTCTTGCCGTCGGGCTCACGGCTCGTCGAACGATGCCTGGAACGCCTCGGCGTCCACCTGGACGAAGACTTCATGTGCCTTGATGTGGGTCTGGAAGTAGTCGTGCTGTCCATAGCGTGGCCACTGGCGAGGTGAAATCCCGCTCAGTCGGCGTTTCACGGCGCGTTTCAGGCGGCGTTCCAACCCCGGCTTGTCCCTGAGGTCGTGCATGCTGTCCATGGCCACGGCCTTCTCGCGTTGGGTTTCCAGGTCGAGTGGCTGGCTGTAGAGAGGGGCGGGCCCCAAACGAGACTGGGCATACTGCACCGGCCAGACGCCAGCGGCGGCATGGGCCGGGCCGCGAGGGAAGCCCCGTTGGCTCTTCAGGTGGTTGACGTACAGCAGCACGCGTTGCGGGCGGTGGCGGGTGTTTTGCATGGCCATGGCCAGCGCCTGGGAGGCCGCCCGGTGGTCGGGGTGGGAGTCGATCTCGGGATGTGGCGTTACCACGGTGCTGGGGCGGATCTCGTCGAGCAGCCGCTCGAGATCGGCCAGCAGGTCGACCCCGCGATTGGCAGCGCCGTTCGCTTGTTCGTCGGAGGCCAGCGGGTGCAGGTTCCATTCCCGGAAATCGGCGGGAGTGAGCGTCTCGTCGCCGAACGATGGCTGGTGCTCGGTCGGTGCCTTCAACAGGGCGCCGAGGGTGTCATTGAAGTAACCGAGCATGTACAGCCGTTGCTGCGCCAGGCCGGCCAGCATGGGCGTGGTGGCACTGTTCCAGGCGCGGATCCAGCCTTTGCGGCGGCTGGCGCTTTGCAGGTCAGGGTCGAGGAAGGGCAGGTATTGCCGATCGAGACGCTTGTGCCGCTCGCCGGCCGTCAGGGTCAGGATCCAGGCGCGTTCGGCATGCTGGCGATAGAGGCCATAGGCCGCGAGTTCGGCGTCGTCCGGGTGAGGCGCAATGATCACCAGGGGGCCGTCATCCAGCGGGGGACGAGGAAAGCCGAGCAGGCGTGCCCGGGAGGACAGACGGCAGTTCTGGAGATCGAGAGTGACGTTCGCCAGATCCTCGATGCCGTTGAGATTGAGCAGACGCTTGCCGGATTGTCGCGTCTCAAGGTATTGGGTGAAACGTGGCTGACCGCCTTCTTTCACCGTGATGCCGGGGAGCCGCCAGTACCCGCGAGCCGTGTAGTGGACCTCCAGCATCCATGTCCAGCCCTGCGCAGTCAGCCCGGTGGAATCCGTTCGCAGTTGCCCCTGGTCGTCGATGCTGGCTTCCATGTCGCGTTCAGGGGCCAGCGGCAGGTAGTGATCATGAACTCGGGGCATCGGCTGACTCGCTTCGGTTGTCGATGAGGTCGAGAAATTCGCCCACGATTCGGGGCTCGGCGAAGCGTTCCACCCAGGCGGGCCGAATCGTGATGGGCGATGCTACCGCCTTGAGCATGCCCTCGGCCAACGCGGCGGCGGTGGGCTCGGTTATGAAATCCCGTTGTTCGTCGATCAGCACTTCCGCGATGCCTCCCGGTGCCTGGGCGGCCACGCAGGGGGTGCCGAGAGCCAGGGCCTCGATCAGGACGATGCCCAGCCCCTCGAAGCGAGAGCTGAGCACGAAGGCGTCAGCGCGCGCCACCCAGGGGTAGGGATTGGCCTGTTGCCCGAGGAAGTGGACGACTTCCCCGAGGCCCAACTGCCGGGTCAGGGCTTCCAGCCTGGGGCGCTCCGAGCCATCGCCGATGATCACCAGCCGATGCGTCATTCCCTGGTGGCGTGCCTTGGCGAAGGCCTCGAGCAGGAGAGACTGCTGCTTCACGGGGACCAGGCGTGCCACATGCACCAGGAAAGGTTCCGGGATGACTGGAGACGGTGTCTCCTGTGCCTTGCGGCGCAACTCGTCGATGGGCACGGCGTTGTAGATGACCCGGGTGGCGTCGAGCGTCACTCCTTGTTCGGCCAGATAGGCATGCAGGCTCTCGCGTACGCCTTCCGATACGCAGACCACGCGCTTGTCCTGAAAGAGACGGCGCGTCAGCCAGCGGCCCAGGGCATTCCGGGAGAAGCGTCCGGTTACCGCTTCCACGACCCGCCAGGCGCGGGGGTCGCGCACCCGCCACAGCATCTCGAAGGCGCCCTGGCCACGCAGCAGGATGAGATCCAGAGCGCCGTATTGACGCTCGGTGTCGGCGACGAAGGCATCGAAGGCTCGACTGCAGCGCCATCCCTGCCAGACGAATCCCGAGCGGGGCAGGAGCGGGGCGAGTACCAGGCGGCTGAGCAGATGCCAGGCCATGCCTGTGATGCTGCCGCGCTGTTCCCTGTCGAGATCTCGGCAGTGGACGATCACATCGGGGTGAGGATGGTGGGTCGGCTGTCCTTTCAGGACCAGCAGGTGGACCTCATGCCCTGACGCTGCCATGGCATTGGCCAAGGTCAGAGTGGCTTGTTCGATACCGCCGGTACCGAGACGGCGCAGGGTAATCAGGATTCGCATGGAGGGAGAAAACCGGGATTGCAATGGACTAACCACCTGGCGAATGGAACCTTCGAACGGTCGTCGCCGACGCCGGGAGGCACCCGGGGCATATACTACCCGTTTTGTCTCTCGCTCGGTATGCCACCCGACGACGAGGCCTGTGATGCTGCCCTGTGACGGTCCCCCTTGAAGCTTGTTCGGGGCGACTGTCGTGCCTATGTACTCGACCTGCTCGCTTCGGTAAGGTACGCGCCTCCGAACACGTAAGGTAAAATATTGTGAAACCGCAACACATCTGGGAGCCTCCCATCGGGTGGTCATGCTCGCGGGGGATCTGGGCGCTGGGTGTCATCGCTCTGATGCTCTATGCGGGTGGGCGGATACTCTGGCCGGATGTGGGGTCGTCTGCGGAAACGACCATGGCGCTGCTCGGGCTGGTGATGGTGCTGGTCCAGGGGCAGGGCATCCGCAGCAGTGCGGCGCTCTGGCTGCTGCTCGCCGCGGTGATGGTGCAGGTGTTGTCCTGGACGCTGGGCTATTTCCATCATCCTCAGTGGGTGGCGGATAATCCAGAAGTCGATCGTCTCGCCAAGTTGTTCATCTTCATTGCCGTGGCGTGGTGGCTGGGAGGCAGCACCCGCAATACCTTGCTGGTCTGGGGGCTGGCGGTCATCGCCTTGCTGCTGTCCAGTGTCGTCCAGGGAGATGGGCTCCAGGAGTGGCTCCGTGGCCTCGAAGGCCACCGTGTCGGGTTTGGTGTCCGCAATTACCAGCATGGCGCCATGCTGTTCGGGGTGGCACTGCTGGGATTGGCAGTATTCGCGCCTCGTATCGTGGCGCCCGGTCGCTGGCGTGCCGCACGGATCAGTGGCTGGTGCCTAATGTTCCTGCTGACGGTCATCGCGGTCTTGATCGGTCAGACGCGAGCGGTGTGGCTGGCGCTGGCGTTGGCCTTGCCATTCATGCTCGTCGTCTGGTTGTTGAACACGCGCTTGCTGGGAGATGGGCGTCGTCCCAACCGTCGATGCCTGCTGGTGGGCGGCGGCATGGCGCTACTCGTCGTGCTGGGCGCCGGCAGCTTGCTCAAGGGCCCGATCGTCGAGCGGGTGGGCAAGGAATCCCAGGTCATCAACATGCTGCTCGAAGGCGATGTCGAGGAGATGCCTTATACCAGCATCGGCATTCGTATCCATACCTGGCAGGCCGCGCTCGAATGGATACAGGAACGCCCGCTCGTCGGCTGGGGAGGCACGGGGCGCAGTCTGGTCATCGAGCATACCCCCTGGCTGCCGGAGTCGGTCAAGGAGGTGTTTGGCCACCTGCACAACTACTTCCTCGAGATATGGGTGGCCTACGGCTTGATTGGCTTGGCCTTGATCGCGGCGCTGGCCTCATGGGTCGGCATGGCGACATGGCGGGCCTGGCGTGGCGGCGTACTCCCGGGCGACATGGCGTTGTTCGGCGCCGGCTTTTTCCTTTATTGGATAGTGGTCAACCAGTTCGAGTCATACAATTCCTTCTGGACGGGCGTCTACGTGCATAACCTGGTGGTGGGGGGGCTGGTTACCCATTACTGGCGTTGGCAGCGAGACGCCAGGGCGGGGGATCACCTCGCTGAACGTTCTGGAAGATAAATGTTCTTGAGAGTATCAACGATGAACTTTTCCCGAATCCTGCTTCTCAACGCCCTTGGCGTATTGCTCATCACCAGCTGGTGGGTGCCGTATTTCACATTCTGGTCGACGCTCGATGATGCCGTGTTCTGGTGGTTCAACCAGACCATCGGCGACGACCACCTCCGCTGGACCGAGATTCTGGCGGCGCTCAACAGCCGCCGTTATGATATTTTCACCATTCTCTGCATGCTGGGCATCATGGGCTGGGCCAGCTATCGCGATCGTCAAGGCGGGTGGCGGCGCTGGTTCGGGATCGGCGTCACCATGTTGATCACCGCCGGGCTGATCAGTGAGATGGTTCGTCATGTCATCACCTATGGCCACCCCAGCCCGACCGTGACGTTCGACGAGGTCAACCTGACCTCTTCCTTCGTGGAATTTGTCACGAAAGATCAGGCGGGGAATAGCTTCCCGGGGGATCACGGCATCATGTCCATGATCTTCGCAGGATTCATGCTGACCTTTGGCGACCGTTTGACGCGCCTGGCCAGTATCGCCTTGACCCTTCTCGCCATCGTGCCACGCATCATGGTGGGCGCACATTGGCTCAGCGACGTGCTCGTCGGGTCGTTGTCGATCTGTCTGCTGCTGCTGCCCTGGGTGCTGTGCACGCCCCTGGCATCGCGCATGTCGGCATCCGTGACGGCAGGGCTCAAGCGTCTGGAGAGCAGTTTGCCCCTGAACAAGAGCAACCGTTCATAGCGATTCCCGCACACGGGCCGGCCTCGCCCCGACATGCCGGCCCCGTAGTGTCCCGGGGTATTGAAAGCGTACCCGGGCGCTACATTCCCACCAGTACGATCACGACACCATAAGTCGCCACGCCGGCCGCGACGGGCCAGCCCAGCGAGCGCTTGCGATACCAGACGAGCAGGGTGATGGCGACACCGACGGCCGTGGCGAGCCAGGCCGTGGCGTCAGGGTGGCGCGGTACCAGCGAGACGCCGAGCAGGGCGGCGATCATCAATGGGCCCAGGATGCCGAGCCATTGGGGCATGGCGTCCACCTTGTCGTCTTCCCCGAGACGCCGCAGGCGGCGTCGCATCCAGAGCAGAGGCAGTACGCGTATCAGGTAGGTGCCGAGGGCGGAGGCCAGTACGGCCAGCCAGAGGGCGCTACTCATGAGAGCCTCCTGCTTGTCGTGAATCGAACTTCACCAGGTAGAAGCAGAGCGCCCCGCACAGGGCGGCCAGTGGAATGCCCAGGTTGGTGAAGCCGGCCAGGGTGCAGATCATGGCCGTGACGATGGTCAGGCACAGGGCCAGCGCCCAGCGCCGCGAGGTGAAGCGGGGCATGACCAGCACGAGGAACAGGGCCGGTAGCGCGAATGGCATGACCTCGCCCAGCAGTGGCCATTGCGACATCAACCAGTCCCCGGCGACGGCGCCGAGTAGCGTGCCGGCGATCCAGCTCGCCCAGGCCAGCAAGGCGGCGCCGGTGTACCAGCCGAGGCGCTGATGTTCCGGTAACTGCGGCAGGCGGCTGTGGGCCAGGGCGAAGACCTGATCGGTGAGGCCGTGCATCAGCCAGGGCCAGTGCCGGCTCGCGGTGAGCCAGGGAGCCAGGTTCGGGGCATAGACCACGTGGCGCGCGTTGATCAGCAGGGTCATGGCGACGACGAGCCATAGTGGCGCGCCGGCGGCGGCCATACCGATGAACAGGAACTGAGAGGCGCCGGCATAGACCAGCACCGAGATGAGCGTGGCCTCCCAGGCGGTGAAGCCGGCCTGGATGGCGATCAGCCCGAAGGAGATGGCGACCGGGATGTAGCCACCCAGCAGGGGAATCGCTTCGCGCATGCCGGTCAGCCAGGGTGTGGCGCGCAGCGGATGGGTGCGTGTGGTCATGGTACGGCCTCGGTGTCGGTGTACACGATGGTCATGAGCAAGGTCGCCCAGGTGTCATGCGTGCGGTAGAGGTGGGGCTGGTCGGCCTCGAAACTCAGGGTGTCGCCTGCCGAGAGCGCTCGAGCCTCGTTCTCGGGGCCGGCCTCGAGCCGGCCGCTGACGACGGTGAGCGATTCCCGGGCGCCCGGCGAGTGTGCCTCGGCGTGGCGGGTGATGTGCGGTGCGCAGCGCATCCAGTAGGCGTCGACGCGGGGCGCGTCCTGGCCCTGATCGAGCAGGCGCACTTCCACGCCGTCTTCGCCCAGCGGCACCTTGATCGGCGCGACCAGGGTGCCGAAGGGAACATTCAGCTGTACCGCCAGGCGCCAGATCGTATCCAGCGTGGGGTTGCCGTCGCCCTGTTCGAGGCGTGAAAGGTTCGACTTGGCGATGCCGGCGGCGGTGGCCAGTTGCGATAACGACCAGCCCCGGGCACGCCGCAGTGTCTGCAGGTGCTGGCCCAGGGTGCTGAGCGAGAGCTTGTCCATGTCGCTCATGGCGTCTTCCCATTTCGTTCGTTATATGGAACGTTCTATATAACGAACAGTCACCTGTCAAATGACGTGGCACGGGAAGGCGCCGCTTTCTTCTGCGCCAGGAGTTCGCATAATGGAGAACGCAACTGCGGTCCGGGCCGGTGCTGTCCCGGGCCAGCCTTGTCTCTCAACGTGATGGAGCCACCATGAGCTATATGCCCTCGGAGCATCGCTATGAGCGCATGTCGTACCATCGCTGCGGACGCAGCGGCCTGAAACTACCGGCCATATCACTGGGCCTGTGGCAGAACTTCGGCGAGAACGCCAATCCCGACAACGCCCGGGCGATCTGTCGCACGGCCTTCGACCGTGGCATCACCCACTTCGACCTGGCCAACAACTATGGGCCGCCGCCGGGCAGTGCCGAGGAGCTGTTCGGTCGCATCCTCAAGCAGGACTTCGCCGGTTATCGCGATGAGCTGGTGATCTCGACCAAGGCGGGTTACCGGATGCAACCGGGGCCCTATGGCGAGTGGGGCAGCCGCAAGTATCTGCTCTCCAGCCTCGATCGAAGCCTCGAGCGGCTGGGCATCGATTACGTCGACATCTTCTATTCGCACCGTTTCGACCCGGAGACCCCACTCGAGGAGACCATGATGGCCCTCGACCAGGCGGTGCGTCAGGGCAAGGCGCTGTATGCAGGCATCTCCTCCTACAACGCCCAACGCACTCGTGAGGCCATCGAGATCCTGAAGTCGCTGGGCACGCCCTGCCTGATCCACCAGCCCAGCTATTCGATGCTCAATCGCTGGATCGAGGACGACGGCCTGCTGCACACCCTGGAGGAGTTCGGTACCGGCTCGATCGTCTTCTCTCCGCTGGCTCAGGGGCTGCTGACCGACAAGTACCTGACAGGAGTACCCGACGACAGTCGTGCTTCGCGCGGCGCGACCCTCAAGGACTCGCACCTGTCCCCGGAAAACCTGGAACACGTGAGGGCTCTCAACGAGATCGCCCGGCAACGCGGCCAGAGCCTGGCGCAGATGGCCATTGCCTGGGTGTTGCGCGGCGGCCGGGTAACCTCGGCGCTGATCGGTGCCAGCCGTCCGGAGCAGGTCGTCGACTGCCTGGGCGCCCTGGAGCGGCGGGACTTCACCGAAGAGGAGTTGCGCGAGATCGATCGTCACGCGGTGGAAGGCGGCATCAATCTGTGGGCCGCCTCGTCGGAGCGCTGATGAGCGAAAGGTGGGTATGACGCCATGGCCCGGGCAGTGTGCACGTACGGGCCATGGCGGCGACGATCTGTTCAGTCGTCGTCGAGGTCGGCACCTTTGGCGCGGCAGGCTGCCGCGGTGAAGAGTACATCGGTGGAGGAATTGAGCGCCGTCTCGGTGGAGTCCTGCACCACGCTGATCACGAAGCCGATCGCCACCACCTGCATGGCCACGTCGGTGGAGATGCCGAACAGGCTCGCGGCCATGGGAATCAGCAGCAGCGAGCCGCCGGCCACCCCTGAGACGCCGCAGGCCGCCAGGGCGGAGACGATGCACAGCAGCAGCGCGGTCGGGAAGTCGACGCCGATGCCCAGGGTATGAGCGGCGGAGAGCGTGATCACCGTGATGGTGATGGCAGCGCCGCACATGTTGATGGTCGCGCCCAGCGGGATCGAGATGGAATAGGTGTCGGCGTGCAGCTTGAGGCGACGGCAAAGCTCAAGGTTGATCGGGATGTTGGCCGCCGAACTGCGCGTGAAGAAGGCCGTGATGGCGCTGCCGCGCAGGCAGGCGAAGACCAGCGGATAGGGATTGCGGCCCGTCTTCCAGAAGACGATCAACGGGTTGGTGACCAGGGCGACGAACAGCATGCAGCCGATGATCACCATCAGCAGGTGGGCATAGTCGAGCAGGGCGTCCATGCCGGCTTCGGCCAGGGTGCCGGCGACCAGCCCGAAGATGCCCAGCGGGGCGAAGCGAATCACGACCTTGACGATTCGCGACACGGCGTCGGAGAGATCGCCCATCAGGGTCCGAGTGGTGTCGCTGGCGTGGCGCAGCATGATGCCGAGTCCGACCGCCCAGGCCAGGATGGCGATGAAGTTGGCTTCCATCAGTGCGCTGACCGGGTTGGCGACCGCGTTCATCAGCAGGTTCCGGAGAATCTCCACGATGCCTCCCGGCGGATTGCCGCTGACTTCGGGAGCATCCAGGATCAGCGTCGTGGGGAAGGCGAAGCTCGCTGCCACGGCGACCAGGGCGGCCACCAGGGTGCCGATCAGATAGAGCACCAGCACCGAGCGAATGTGGGTGGGTTGGCCCTGCCGATGGCCGGCGATGGCGGCCGCCACCAGGATGAACACCAGGATCGGCGCGACCGCCTTCAGCGCGGAGATGAACAACTGGCCGAGCAGCGAGACCGACTGGGCCAGTTCCGGCGACAGGGAGGCGAGCAGGACGCCGCAGACGATGCCGATGGCGATCTGAGGGATCAGGCCCAGCCGCCGGATGGGGCGGAACAGGGCGTTGACAGTTGCGATCATGAAAGGTCTCTCGGGAGTTTCGAGCTGGGATGGATGAACGGGAATCACGACGGCGGACGCCCCGGCTTGCCGACACGGGAGTGACATTGGAAGGAGAGGCCAGTGATACGCACCATGCCAGAGCGCGCGGACTAGACGCCTGCCGAATGCGCGGCAGTCTAACATTGTATGCGGTGGCAGGAGGTGAGACTTTCGTTTGCCATAAAGGCAGCAAGAATCGCTGCACCCTGATGCATCGATAGTACAAGAATCCGTGGCCAAGGGGCCGAACGGTCTGAGCCAGCGGCCGGGGCGCTCGAAATGAACGAGGGCGCGGGGAGCAAGGAGGGAGAATGCGGGCAGACAGCCTGCCCGGGATTTCCGGGCGCACCTGGAAGATCGCTGCCGTCACCGGTGCCGGTGCCTTCATGGCGATGCTCGATGCCACGGTGGCCAATCTCGCCATCGAGGCCATCCGACGTGACTTCGGTGTGTCATTGGCCCTGGTGCAGTGGGTGGCGACGGGCTATTTGGTCGCCCTGGCCGTGTCGCTGCCGGTGGCGGGCTGGCTGGGGCGTCGTCATGGCTACGGCCGGCTGTGGAGTGCCGCCATGGTCTTGTTCGTGTTCGGATCGGTGGGATGCGCCCTGGCACCGGGGCCTTGGAATCTGATCGGCGCTCGCGTGTTGCAAGGACTGGCGGCCGGACTGATGGTGCCGGCCGGGCAGGCGGTCATCGGCTCGATGGCCGATTCACGGCAGTTGGGTCGCCTGATGGGCACGCTCGGGCTGGTCGTCGCCCTGGGACCGGCCGTGGGCCCTGGCCTGGGTGGTCTGCTGCTGGAAATCGCCTCATGGCGCTGGCTGTTCTGGATCAACGTGCCGGTCGGCATCGCCGCACTGCTGATTGCCCGGCCCCTGGTGCCGGGTGGTGATACCGACCCGCATAGCCCCCTCGATGGCCGTGGACTGTTGCTGATCGTGGCGGGACTGCCGGCGTTGCTCTACGGGGCGATGCGATTGGGCGAACGAGATGTGGAAGTGGTGTCGTTATCTTCCGTGACGCTGGGCATCGTCCTGGCGGTGGTCTTCGTATGGCATGCCGGTCGCCAGCGTCATCCGCTGATCGATGTACGTTTGCTGCACGGCAGGCGCTTCGCCGCCGCCACACTGACCGCCGGCCTGGCCGGGGCCAACATGTATGGCGGGCTATTGGTGTTGCCGCTGTATCTGCAGACGGCCGCCCACCAGAGTGCGGCAAGTACCGGTATGCAGTTGTTGGCGATGGGGCTGGGCAGTGCCCTGATGCTGCCGGTGGCCGGCGCGCTCACTGATCGTCTGGATGCCTGCCGTGTTGCCATGGTGGGGGCCGCACTGCTGGCCCTGGCGACCTTGCCATTGGCACTGGGGGTAGCGTTGACCCGGGGGGAGTTGGCCATGTTGCTGGTCGTGCGCGGTGCCGGGCTGGCGCTGGCCCAGATGCCGGCGATGACCGCGGCCTATACGTCGGTGACGCGAGCGCAGATGGGCGACGCCACGACCATCGTCAACGTCGTGCAGCGAACCGGCGGAGCCCTGGGGGCCATCGCGATGGTGGTGTTGCTTGCCCAGGCGGAGCGGGCAGGCGAAAGTGGCCCTGGGAGCGGTGGCCATGGTGAGGCCTTCTTGCTGCTGGTTCTGCTCGCGGTTGCCGCGATCGGTTCAGCGGCGGCGATACGGCCCCGGAGGATGGCGTCCTGAATCGATGACGTCGCGGGCCGAGTGCGACAAGGCACCGCGTCGGGCGCCGACCCTCGCGGCATGAAGTGCGTTATCATGGCACGTTGCTCTGTGCCGATTTCCTGAAGATTGCCCATGCTGCATCGCTTCCAGCATCATCGTTCCCGCCTGTTCGCACGTTTCGCGCTGCTGGCGATGCTGCTGCTGGTCATCGGCCCGTTGATCGGGCAGGTGAGCGCGGCCGGTGTGCATGATCATGCCGGGCACACCACGCATGTCGGACACACCATGGAGACGTCGCCGCACATGGCGATGTCGGCATCGGGCGAGACCGACCATGGCACGCCGCATCATGCGGCGGTGCTTCACTGGCAGGTGCAATGCGGCTACTGCTCGCTCTTCCAGCAGATGCCTGTGCTCATGGCGATGCTGCCGCGCGTCGTGCCGATGGCATCGCATGCCATCACGGCCCCGGTGGTTGCCACGCGTACTGCGCATGGTGGGCCGGCAGTCTTTCCCCAGGCGCTGACCCGGGCTCCTCCCGCTCTGAGCTGATCCATCAAGACCATCGCGCACGCTGCTTCGCTTTCGTTGCACCAATCGACGGGGCGGCCGTTCGTGCGCCGGGCCTGTCGCTGGACAGGCATCGAGATTTTCTGCTTCCGAGGGGCCTGCATGAGCGACAAGAGCAACGATATCTATCGCGCCGTCTGGCGCTGGCATTTCTATGCCGGGCTGATCGCCATTCCTTTTCTGATTTCGCTGGCGGTGACCGGTGGACTCTACCTGTTCAAGGACGAGATCGACCGCTGGCTGTACGCCGACCTGATGCGTGTGGAAGCGCAGGAGGGCGTCATGGTGTCGCCGCAGGCGCAGAGAGAGGCTGCCCTGGCATCGGTCGACGGCGAGGCGTTTCGCTATGTGCCGCCGCCCGCCGCGGAGCTGGCCGGCGAGGTCGACGTGCGTCGTCCGGATGGCACTCGGGTCGCCGTGTTCGTCGACCCCTACAGCGGCGAGGTGACCGGCGACATGCCCTATCAGGGCAGCGTCATGTGGACGATCCGCCAGCTTCACAGCCTCAATTTCTTTGGTGCCAATGCCAGCATGATCATCGAGATCGTCGCCGGTTGGTCGATCCTGCTGGTACTGACCGGTCTCTACCTGTGGTGGCCGAGAAGGCGACGCGGTGGCGTGATGTCGGTACGCGGAAGACCGCGCAAGCGCGTGTTCTGGCGCGACCTGCATGCCGTGACCGGTATCTTCGTCGGTGGCTTCATCCTGTTTCTGGCCGTCACCGGCATGCCCTGGTCGACGGTATGGGGCAGCAAGGTTAACGAACTGGCCAATGGCCACAACTTCGGCTATCCCGACGGCGTGCGCGTCAATGTGCCGATGTCCGAGCAGCGGCTGGCCGCGAACACCAAGACGCCCTGGTCGCTGGAACAGGCGCAACTGCCGACATCGGCCGATTCCGCGTCGCCCTCCATCGGGCTCGACCGGGCCGTGGCCACCTTCGATGACATGGGGCTGGCGCCGGGCTATGCGGTCAGCCTGCCGAGCGGGCCGGAGGGCGTCTACACAGGCTCCATCTACCCGGACGACCTGAGCCGTCAGCGGGTCGTGCATCTCGACCAGTACAGCGGCGAGCCGCTGCTGGACATGCGCTATGCCGATTATGGCCCGCTGGGGCGCGGTCTCGAATGGAGCATCAATGTGCACATGGGGCAGCAATACGGCCTGGCCAATCAACTCATCCTGGCCCTGGCCTGCGCCGGCATCGTGCTGCTGTGCGTGTCCTCGGGTGTGATGTGGTGGAAGCGCCGCCCCGCGGGTCGTCTGGGCGTACCTCCGGCCCCCAGTGACCCGCGTCGTCTGAGGGGCGTGCTGGCGCTGCTCGCCATCGGCGGCGTGATCTTCCCGCTGGTCGGCGCCTCGATGATCGTCATGGCCGTGGTGGACGCCCTGGTCAGGAGGCGGGGGACGAAACAGGCTCTGGCTTGAGTCGATTGTGACTCAAAAGCCGCCGAGAGAGGACATCTCTCCCGGCGGCTTTTTTTATAACATGATGATAAACAAAAATTTCTTATTAATGGCATGAAATGTGCTCAATGATCTCCCGGCATACCTGCGGAGATCATGATGCAACCAACGACAACCGCATCGACGCGGATCAACATTGATGGCGAGCGGCTCTGGCGCTCGTTGATGGACATGGCGGCAATCGGCCCCTCGCCGAATGGAGGGAGCCGTCGCCTTGCTCTTACCGAGGAAGACATCGCCGGTCGGCTTCAGTTTCGGCAGTGGGTCGAGGCCCTGGGCTGTCGCTGTCGTCTCGATGAAGCGGGCAATCTGTTCGTGCGACGCGAGGGCCGTGACACGAGCCTGGCGCCCGTGGCTTTCGGCAGCCATCTGGACACCCAGCCTCTGGGCGGCCGGTTCGACGGTGTGTTGGGCGTCCTGGCCGGGCTGGAGATTCTGCGTAGTCTGCATGAGCGCGACGTTCGGACCCGGCGCCCTCTGGAACTGGTGGTCTGGACCAACGAAGAGGGTAGCCGCTTTGCACCGGCCATGGGGGGCAGCGGAGTCTATGCGGGGCGACTCGAGACGTCCGACTTCTTTCGTGCGGAAGATGCCGATGGCATCCGTCTGGCGGATGCCCTGGAGGCGAGTGCCCAGCGCGGCGATCTGCCCCTCGGCACACCGGTGCTGGATGCCTATTTCGAACTGCATATCGAGCAGGGTCCCGCACTTGAACAGAGCGGTGATCCTCTCGGGGTGGTGACCGGCGTACAGGGCATTCGCTGGTTTGACGTGCGCATCTCGGGGCAGTCGGCGCATGCCGGCCCGACGCCGATGTCGCATCGACGCGACCCGTTGCTGGCTGCCGCCGATGGCCTCGTGGCGATACGCGATGACGTCGAGGCGGACCCGTCCGGGGACGCTCGACTGACGATCGGTGAGCTGAAGGTGACGGAACCTTCCCGCAACGTGATTCCCGCCGAGGTCAACCTGACGATCGACCTGCGTCATGTCGACGACACCCGACTCGATGAGCTGGAGGCCATGCTGTATCGGCGGCTCGATGCAGCGGCCTCGAAGGCCGGTGTATCGGTCGACATCGAGCGGCGTTGGCGGTCCCCGGTGACGCCTTTCGATCCCGACCTGATCGCCTCGCTGGATACCGCTGCCAGGGAGCGTGGCCTGTCGCTTCCTCACATGATGAGCGGGGCGGGGCACGATGCCGTGAACGTCTCCCATGTCGCCCCCACGGTCATGCTGTTCACCCCCTGCCGTGACGGCATCAGTCACAACGAGGCCGAATTCGCCGAACCCGAGCACTGTGCTCTGGGAGCCCAGGTACTGTGCGATGCGATCCTGGCCCGGGCGAACCGTGCTTGAACCGGAATAGACTCACAATGAATCGAAACCAACTCGGGAGGCGATGAGCATGTCCTTGCCAGATGAGATCCGCACCTTCATTCGCGCGCATCGCGACGATTACACACGCCTGCTCCAGGACTGGGTGCGCGATGCCACGCTATCCGGCCAGGAAGCGGCACATCAGGCCAAGATACGCGACCTCTACCAGTCGCTGGGCCTCGATACGGACTACTGGGAAGTGGATATTGCCGCATTGCGCGACAACCCGCTGTTCAACAGCCATCGTCAAGACTTCACGGGCAGTCCCAATGTGGTGGGTACCTGGAAGGGCAGCGGGGGCGGTCGCTCGCTGATTCTCAATGGGCACGTGGATGTCGTGCCGGAGGGCGATCATGCCCAGTGGGAGCAGCCTCCCTATTCGGGCGAAATCCTCGACGGTTGCCTTTACGGGCGCGGCGTGACCGACATGAAGGGAGGCAATATGGCTTCCTTCATCGCCGTGTCCACGCTCAAGTCGTTGGGCGTGAAGCTCAAGGGTGACGTCATTCTGCAGAGCGTGATCGAAGAGGAAGCAGGGGGCGCCGGCACCCTGGCCGCGCTGGAGCGCGGTTATCGTGCCGATGCGGCACTGATCCCCGAGCCCAGCGAGCAGATGATCTTCCCCCGCCAGCAGGGCTCCCGCTGGTTTCGGCTCAGGGTCGTCGGCATCAAGGCGCATGGCGGGACACGCTATGAGGGGGTCAGCGCCCTGGAGAAAGCGATGTCGGTACTCGAGGCACTGCAGGAACTCGAGAAGCGGCGCAACGATGAGCTGGAGGATCCGCTCTACGATGGCGTGCCGATTCCGTTGCCGATCAACGTCGGGCGCATCGCAGGGGGGGACTGGCCTTCCAGCGTGCCCGACGAGATCACCCTGGAGGGGCGGGTCGGTGTCGGCCCCGGCGAGACCGTGGCCGACGCCCAGCGTGATGTCGAATCGGCCCTTGCCGCCCTGGCGGAGCGAGACTCCTGGTTTGGCGAGCATCCGGTGGACATCGAGTGGTTCGGCGCTTGCTGGCAGCCAGGAGGCATCGCGACGGACGATCCGTTGCTGGACATGCTGTCCACCGCCTATCGCGAGGTCCATGGCGAGTCACCACGCATTCAGGCGTCGCCCTGGGGCACCGACGGCGGGCTGATGACGCAGTACGGCATACCTGCCCTGGTGTTCGGCCCCGGCATCACCCGGCTGGCACATTTTCCCAATGAGCATATCCGGCTGGACGATGTCTTCGATGTCGCCGAGATCATTGCCCTGGCCGTGCTGCGCTGGTGCGGGCACGACGAATGACTCGAGGCATGCCCTGACAACAAGACACCCATGAAGACAAACGACAAAAAGGTGAAAGCGTGAATTTCAATCCTCATCTGCTGCTGCTGTTCGGCAACGCCTTTCTGACCACCGTTCTGTCGGTCGCCATCGTGGCCTGGATCCTGGTCCGCGAATATCGGCCGACGATCAAGCGGTTGACCCGGGAAAACGAGTCATCACGGGAATCGGAGCAGCCCGCTCAGGGTGCCGATGCCTTGCCGCATCGCGAATGACCAATACTTCCAACAATCAGGATACATCGCTATGACACTGTGGATCTTTGGCCTGGTGCTGACCGCTTACGTGGTAGTGGCGGCATCCCTGGCGCGTTTCATCAAGAACAAGGACGACTTCTACGTCATGGGCCAGCAAGGCTCGACCCTGTTGATCGTCGGCACTCTGGCGGCCACTTTCCTGAGTGCCGTGACACTGATGGGCATTGCCGGTATCTCCTACAGCGAAGGGCCACTGGTGATCGGAGCTCTGGGATCGTTCGGCGCCTGGGTGGGCACCTTGATCGCTGTGGTATTCATCGGCCGCAAGCTGAAGGCCATGGGTTGCCGCACGATGATGGATTTCTTCGACAATCGTTTCGACAACAAGTGGGTCAGCGTGGTCGCCCTGATCCTGATGGTCATCGGCCTGCTCGGGTACGGCATCATCCAGCTGATCGGTGCCGGCCTGGTGCTGGCCGAGATCATCGATATTCCCTTTCCGGTGATCATCGTCGCCTTCACCCTGGCACTGCTGGTGTTCTGCAGCCTCTCGGGAATGTATGGCGTCGTCTACACCGACACCATGATGTTCTTCACCATGCTGGCGATCGCCTTTGTGATCGCTCCCATGCTGATCGACGATGCCGGTTTCGAGGCCATGCGCGGTCTGAGCGAGAAGCTGCCGGGTTTCTGGACGCTGGGCGGAGCAAATGACCGCCCGTTGGGATGGTCGATCTCCCAGTTCCTGGTGTGGATCCTGTTCTTCGCCTGTACGCCGGCGCTGGTGTCCCGCGTGTTTCCTGCCAAGAATGATTTCGTGATTCTCAAGGTCGCGGTCATCGGCGTCTTCTTCGCGCCGGCCATGCAGTTGCTGGTGTTCCTGGCGGCAGGGGCCATGCAGGTGCTGGAGCCCGGGATCGAGCCGGCCGATCGAGCGATGGTGGTCGGTTTCATGGAGCATACCAACCCCGCTCTGGCAGGCGTCGGTCTGGCAGGGCTGATGGCGTCCATCATGTCGACGGCATCGACGCTGTTCGTGCTGACCGGCTTCGCCCTGGCTCGGGATCTGTACGAGAAGCTGTTCGACCGCCAGGTCAGCGAGCGTCGCGGCGTCATGCTGGGACGGATCTCCCAGGCGCTGGTGGCGATCATCGTATGCGTGGTGGCCATCTCGCGTCCGGCGGGCATCTACTGGATCTCCATCTATGCCGGGGCGATCTTCGCCGTTGCCTGGCTGCCGACCATCGTGGCGGCCTTGCAATGGCGTCGCATGAGCGCTCGGGCGGCTCTGGCCTGCATGCTGGTCGGGTCGATCAGTTTCATTGTCATCGGCGAACTGCAGCGCCATGACTGGATCACCCTGCCTGCCCACATCGACAACCTGATGATCGCCATCGTGCTCGGGACTCTGGCTCTGGTCGTCGTTGGCCTGACGTGCAGCCCTTCCGAACACGAAGTGGCCAGCTTCGAGGCGCTGCGGGCCCAGCGTCTTTCCGATTCCACCATGCGTGACTTCCTGGCCCGCGAAGGCGGCGCTCGTCAGTTGGTGCGCGAGTATCGGCGGGTATGGGGCATCATGCTGTTGTTCGTGCTGATTGCCCTGGCGTTGTGGGGGTATCTGTTCGTCAAGCTGGGCCTCTGAGGGTTCTGGACAGGGTGCGAGGGGCAACGGAAGATGGGCGCCATGCCCATCTTCCGACCCGGAATGCGCCGATGCCCGCCGAGCGATTTCCCATGCAGGACCAGTTACTGTCGATTCTCAATGCCCTGGAGGACGGGATCTTCATCACCGACCTCATGGGCCGACCGCTTTGGGTGAACCGGGCCAGCCTCGACCAGCTGGCTTGCAGCGAGACACACCTTTTTGCGAGCGATGTTTATCGCCTGGAAGAAGAGGGGATCTTCTCGCCTTCGGTCACCCGCTTCGTCATCGACGAGCGTCGCCCGGTGAGTGTCGTGCACCGATATCGGGGCAAGGATTATCTGGTCAATGGCCGGCTGTTCTCGCTCTATGGCGGGGAACCGGATGCCGTGCTCGTACAGACTCGCAACCTCGGTGAGGATGTGCTGGCCACGCGAGCGCCGAACGAAACTCAGGCGTTGCTGGATTATGCTCTGCGTCAACTCAGGAAGGTTCGTCAGGAGCAGGTGCGTCCCCTCGACAAGGATGCGCGTCTCAGCAGGAGCCCTGTCTATCGGCGCTGCCTCGATCTGATCGAGCGAGCTGCTGCTGCCGATACCACGGTATTGCTGACCGGCGAGACCGGGGTGGGCAAGAGCTGGCTGGTGAGTCGCCTGCATCAGCTGAGTGCTCGGCACGACAAGCCGTTGATCCATGTCAATTGCGCGGCCATTCCCGAGGCGTTGCTCGAGGCCGAGCTCTTCGGACACGTCAAGGGAGCCTTTACCGGCGCGAGTCGCGAGGGACGGGAGGGCTATGTGGCGCTGGCCGAGGGTGGCACCCTGTTTCTCGATGAGATCGGTGACCTGCCTGCCACTCTGCAGCCCAAGCTGCTGCAGTTGCTGCAGGAACGTGTCTACCATCCCCTGGGCGGTAAACCGACCCATGCCGATGTGCGCATCGTGGCCGCTACCAATGCCGATCTGGCCGGGAAAGTTCGGGAGGGCAGCTTCCGCTCCGACCTCTACTATCGCCTCAACATCATCCCCGTCCGAGTGCCGCCCCTGCGCGAACGACGCGAGGATATCCTGGCGTTGGCGCGCTATCTCCTGATGCGTGTCGGGGAGCGTCTGCAGCGACCGATGCAACTGGATCGCAGTGCCCTGCGTGCCTTGCTGAAATATTCCTGGCCGGGCAACGTGCGCGAGTTGGAGAACCTGCTCGAGCGCATGACGGTGGTGTGCGATGCGACCACGATTACCGCCGACGACCTGGAGCTCGAGGTATCTCACGAGCAGGCTTCGCCATTCCCGGTAGAAGAGGGACTGCAAGATGGCGAGACCCTGCCCGAACGCATGACCGAGCTGGAGCGCCGACTCGTCATCGAAACGCTGGAGCGGGAGGGAAGCACGCGTCGCACCGCCCGAGCGCTGGGCGTTTCCCAGTCGTGGTTGATGCGGCGCATCAAGCGCTATGGGATAGCGCGTTAGCTGCCTGGCGAGAACGCCTCTGGCTGGCTTCCCGACGTGGCGGTCGGGTGAACAGTGGAGTGTTGATGGCGCCCTCACCGCTCACGGGGTGAAGGCGCCGTCGGGCGGGTCAGGGTTGGGGGCCGAGGGCTTCGGCCGGTGTGTGCTGTGTCACGGGGCTCACGGAGAGACTCACGCCCACGAACACCAGGGCATTGACCACCAGGCCGCAGAAGCCGGCATGCCAGTCGAAGGGAGTGCTGCCGCTGAACTGGAAGTACAGGGTCAGAACGGCGCCGATGGCCAGGCCGGCGAAGGCGCCGATGCGCGAAGCGCGCCGCCAGAACAGTGCGCCGAGCAGCATCGGCAAGAGTTGCACCACGATGCCATAGGCGCCGAGCAGCAGGGCGACCAGGGAGCCGGGATTGACCAGGGCCAACAGGTAGGCGGCAAGCGAGACTACCACCACGCCATAACGGGTCAGCCGGAGTGCCTTGCCATCGTCCATGCCGCGCAGCGATGGCAAGTGCTGGCCAACGTCGCGGATCAGGATGGTGGCCGAGGTGTGGGCCAGGTTGGCCGCCGTGGACATTGCTGCTGCCAGGGCACCGGACAAGGCCAGGCCGATCAGCCATGCCGGGAAGTCGGCCATTTCCACCACCAGTGTCAGCAGAACCTGGTCGGGTGAGTCGAGGGGGCGATCCTTGAGCAGCACGACGCCAGCGAAGCCGATGATCAACAGCGGGATCAGCAGGTAGCTGTAAAGCGGGTAAAGCACGAAGACCCGCTTGAGGGTCCGCTCGCTGCGGGCGCTGTAGAACTTCATGAAGATGTGCGGCCACATCACGCAGCCCAGGGCGCTGACCAGGATGGCCGTGGAGAAGGCGCCCCATCCCATGCCGCTGGCCCCCGGCATGGTCAGGTATTCCGGTGCCTCACGCTGGATCTCCCGGAACATTTCGCCAACCCCGCCGAAGAACTGGTCGGCAGTGGCGAGCCCGAGGAACCAGGCGACGACGACCATCATCACGCCCTGCAGCAGGTTGGTCCAGCCGATGCCCTGCAGGCCGCTGGCGTAGACGTAGGCCGCGACCACGCCGCAGGCCAGCAGGCTGCCGAGCCAGAAGGGAATGGTTCCCGAGGTGGCGGCCTCGAACAGCATGCCGGCGCCGGCGATCTGGATGGTCAGGTACGGGATCATCGCCAGAACGCTGACGATGCCGATGAACAGTCCCAGCAGGTTGCCGCGGGTCGGGTAGCAGGCCGTGAGGAATTCGGCCTGGGTGAGAAAACCGTGCCGACGTCCCAGTCGCGAGATGTAGGGGGCGATCAGCCACCAGACAATCACCGCCAGGGCCAGGTAGGCGATGATGTAGAGCGCCGGGGCCCCCTTGCTGTAGGCCCAGCCGGGCGCGCCGAGAAAGGCGAAGGCGGAGAAGATCTCGGCCCCGAGGATGAAGAACAGCACCAGCAGGCCTATATGACGCCCCCCGGCGACATAGCCCTCCAGCGACGAGCCTTGGCCGCGTCGGGCGCGCAGGCCGACGGCCAGCACGACCAGCAGGTAGCCCAGCGTGATGCCGGTGATCAGCAGTGAGTCAGTCATCATCGGCCTCCTCCATCGATTCGCGGCGGTAGGCGATCACCAGGCCGACGAACAGGGCGAAGACCCAGGCGACATACCAGAAAATGAAGAAGGGCAGGCCCATCACCAGGGGTTCGATGCGATTGGCCAACAGGGCGCCAGGCCAGACCAGGGCCAGGGCGCAGATCGCGAAGTAGATGAGCATCCCGACGGAGGGAAGCTTGGGTGGGGCGTTCATGGCATACCTCTTTTGTTGTTGGGGAATGGGCGTTGCCGGTGGTCCGTCTCAGAAGGTCATGAAGCGGACGCCGGTGTGGTTTCCAGTGCCCGGAGGCCGAGCGCCAGCAGGAGCCGACAGCCGGTGGGGATGACGGCGTCGTTGAAGTCGAAGCGAGCGTTGTGCAGCGGCGGGGTTCCCTCGTCCTCGGCAGTGCCGAGGAAGCAATAGGCTCCCGGGCATTGTTCGAGCATGAAGGAGAAATCCTCGCCACCGAGGCTCGGTGGTACGTTGCGCACCAGGGCCGCTTCGCCGAGCGTCTCGACGACCGTGGTCTCGACATGGCGGGTCGGCGCTTCGGCATTGACCGTGGCCGGGAAGATGCGCTGGTAGGCCAGCTCGATCTCGCCGCCATGGGTCGTGGCAATGCCATCGCAGACGCGACGCACGGCCTGCTCCATGCGGTCTCGGCTTTCGGCGTCGAGGGTGCGTGCCGTGCCGCTGATCCGGACCTCGTCGGGAATGATCGCAAAGCCGTCGAGATCGCCGCCCTGCAAGCCGCACAGGCTCAGGGCCGCGGGGGAGAGCGGGTCGATGTCCCGCGAGACGATGCTATGCAGGGCCTGGATCAGGGCTCCGGCCATACGTACCGGATCCGTCGACAGATGCGGGTTGACCCCGCCGTGGCCGCCCTTGCCGCGCACGGTGATGTCCAGCCGGTCGGTCGCCGCCATGATCGGGCCCGGGCGCACCGCGACCTGTCCGGCGGGCATTGCCGGCCAGTTGTGCAGAGCGTAGATTTCGTCCATGGGGAAGCGGGTGAAGAGCCCGTCCTCGACCATCGCGCGCCCGCCACCCAATCCTTCCTCGGCGGGCTGGAATACCAGGTAGAGAGTCCCGGCGAAGTCGCGGTGTGCGGCGAGATAGCGGGCCACGCCGAGCAGCATGGTGGTATGTCCGTCGTGGCCGCAGGCATGCATGCGGCCCGGTGCCTGAGAGGCATGAGCGTGATCGCTCAACTCCTGGATCGGCAGAGCGTCCATGTCGGCGCGCAGGCCGATGCGGCGGCCGTTGTCGGCGTTCTGGCCGTGTACGGTGGCCACGATGCCGGTCTGGCCGATGCCCGTCTCGAAGGGCAGTTCCAGACGTTCGAGTTCAGCGGCGATGCGCCGGGCCGTGGCATGTTCCTGGAAGCCGAGTTCCGGATGGCGATGCAGGTCATGGCGCAGGCTCGTCAGCTCGGCATGGATCCTGTCGAAGAAGCGTGGGTCGATATGATGTGTCATGGCGGCCTGGATGGTTGTGAAGGACAGGTTTCATCTTGGTCCCGTGTTTCACATAGAGAAAATAGTATTTTTTTGCCCTTTCCATACTATTATTGGATGAAATGTCGGCGCTCCAGGGGATGTATGGATTTCAAGCAGTTGAAGTATTTCCTGACAGTGGTGGAAGAGGGAGCGATCTCGTCGGCGGCTCGTCGGATTCCCCTGGCCCAACCGGCCCTGAGCCGACAGTTGCAGCTGCTGGAGGAAGATGTGGGTGCGCCACTGCTGAGTCGCTCTCGGCACGGCGTCCGCCTGACCGCTGCCGGCGAGGCCTTCTCGCGGGATACCCGACGCCTGCTCGCCGACTTCGAGCAGGCCAAGCAGAATGCCCGCCGCATCGCCGACGGTCACCTGGGCCGGTTACGCTTGGGGGTGACGGTCATGCACCTCTGGGTCCCGCAGATCACGCGCCTGCTCAATCGGTTCCGTGAGCGCTATCCCGGCGTCACGCTGCAGGTGGTGTCACTGCTCTCCGGCCCCCAGGTCGAGGCCCTGCGTCAGGGGCAGCTTGATGCGGGAATGCTGTACTTCCCTCCCGAGGAGGACGACAGCCTCTGTCACCACTGCCTGTACGAAGATCACCTGGTGCTGGTCACCAGCGCCTCATCGCCCCTC
The DNA here is from genome assembly GCF_000196875.2 of Halomonas elongata DSM 2581. Taxonomy (NCBI): domain Bacteria; kingdom Pseudomonadati; phylum Pseudomonadota; class Gammaproteobacteria; order Oceanospirillales; family Halomonadaceae; genus Halomonas; species Halomonas elongata. Next base: position 2,644,427 of record NC_014532.2, on the reverse strand, counting down.
GCCCGACATCCGCCGCGCCGGCTCGCTGAGCTGAACGGCGAGGACTTCATCTGGTTCGACCGCAGCGCCACGCCGACGTACCACGACAAGCTGATCCATGCGTTCCAGCGGGTCGGCTTCACGCCCAACGTGGTACAGGAGGGCGCCGACAATGCCACGATGCTGTGCCTGGTAGCCGCCGGCATGGGCTGCAGCATCCTGCCCGCCATGACCATGGCAGGATCTCCCGAAGGCGTCGTGAGTCATCGCATCGAGGATCTGGACATGGTGTTGCCGCTGATGCTGGTGTGGCGGCGTGACGCCGGGCTACCCGCGGTACGACGCCTGATCGAGATCGCCGAGTCCAATACCCTGGGGCCGGAGTGATCGGCGAGCACAGATGAGATCTTGGTCGGTGAGACGACATGTCCTCTTGGCTGGCAGAGGACGTTGGCCAGCGCTACCTGCGCCGGCCGCCTCCTTTCAGGTCGTCAGGAACTTCGAGCGTGTCGGTCCGAGCAGGCAGATGGCTGTGCCTATGATCGTCAGTGCCAACAGGGCAACGAGGGTCGCGCTGTGCGAGAACAGGGTGGAGGCCGTTGCCGACCATGTCGCTACGCCCAGGTTCATGGCGCTGGCGCCGAGCGCCATCAAGGTGCCACGCCGGGCATCGGAGAGGCTCGCCAGGTGGGCCTGCAGCGCTGGTGCACCGATGCCACCCAGTAGAGCCCACAGGCCGAGCATGATACAGGCCGCTACCATGCTGAGCGGGATGGCGAATAGGGCCATGATGGCCGCCAGCACGCCAATCAGGCACAGGCGCATCACGCGTCGGCCACTGCCGAATTGTGTCATGAGGCGAGGCATGATCAGGTTGCCGGCGAGGGTGACCAGGCCGAAGCCCGCATAGATGAGGCCGAGAGATTCGGTGTCCGGCTGATGAAGATCGCGGAGTCGCTCGCCGACCAGAACGTAGATGCCGACGGCACCTCCCAGGCCGAGTCCCATGCTCAGGATGGCGCTCGGTGCCCCGGGTGGCCAGACCCCCTCTCCTGCTTCTGGATGTCCTGTGGCAGCGGGCGTGCTTTGGCCAAGTCGAAGGGTGCCAGCCAGGGGCAGCAGGGCGAGGGTCCCCAGTGTAGCGAAGGCTGCCTGCCAGCCGAATGCCTCGGTCACCCAGGCACCGAACGCCGGACTGGCAATGATGCCCAGGGTCAATCCGGCCTGTACGGCGGCGATGTCCCGGTCGGCACGTTTGTCACCGCCATCGGCAGCCAGCGAGAAGGCGACGGGCAGCATGCCTGCCGCGCCGGCGCCGGTCACGATACGAGAGGCCAGGGCCAGCGAATAGGTCGGTGCCAGCGCCGTGGCGAGCGAACCCAGGGCAAAGACGAGCGATGCCGGCAGCAGTACGGCGCGTCTGCCATGGCGGTCTGACAGGGCACCGAAGAAGGGGGCCAGCAGCGCCAGGGGCACTGCATAGGCGCCGACGAATAGTGAAATGCGTTCCGGGGCGACACCAAGGTCCGCACCGATCGGTGTCAGGATGGGGCCCAGCAGGAACTCGTCACTGCCGACCAGAAAGGCGATCAGAAACAGAAGGATCGTTTGCGCTCTCATGTCCGGGAGACTCCGTTTCGGGGTGTGGCGAAAGGGAGTCACGGAAGTGCTCGATGCGCGCCAGGGTGGAGGCGCGGCGTTGTTGCAGCTCCTCCAGCAGACGATCGATCTGTTCCAGCTTATGGGTGAGATCGGCCAGACCCGCCTCGCAGGGACCCGCCCCTTCGTCGCTGAGGCAGGGGGCCATGGCCTGTATCTCCCGGGTGGAGAACCCCGTGGCGATCAGGTCACGAATGCGGCCGGCCCGACGCAGGTCCGACGGTGAGAAGCGGCGATAGCCGTTGGCGTCGCGGTCGATTTCCAGAAGCCCCGCCTTCTCGTAATGACGAAGGCGGCGGGCGCTGATGCCCAGACGTTCGGCGGCTTCATGGGTCTGCATGGATGACTCCCTCCTTTACCCGGACAAGGCTGACGCATTGACACTAGTGTCAGGGTCAAGGGGAGGAGTAGCAGAGCATGCCGAGGCATGCCAGGGGGTCATCCGCCCCGGGGGGCGAGCAGGATGATGCCGGCGCCGGCCAGGCAGATGGTGGCGCCGATCAGGTCCCAGCGGTCGGGGAGGCGTTGCTCGACGAGCCATAGCCAGCCCAGCGAGGCGACGATGTAGACGCCGCCGTAGGCCGCGTAGGCCCGACCGGCGTAGTCGGCGGAACTCAGGCTGAGCAGCCAGGCGAACAGCAGCAGGCTGGCCACGCCGGGCAGCAGCCAGAGAATGGACTTGTCGAGTCGCCACCAGGCCCAGACGCTGAAGCAGCCAGCGATCTCGGCCAGGGCGGCGGCGAGGTAGAGGGCCAGGGTGGTCATGGTCGCTCATTGCCTCTCGGCGTGCCCCGGCCACGGGCCGGGGGCGTGCGTTCCATTGCCTGCATATCGCGCTTACGCGGCCAGGCGCTGCGCCACGGCGTCGAGGAAGCCCTGCATGTCGACCACGGTTTCCTTGTCCGGCTCGGTGGTCTTGCCCTTGAGGTCGCCGGTGACGATGCCGTCGCCGATGGTGTCGATCAGCGCGGCCTTGAGGCGGGTGGCGTAGTCGCCGAGTTCGGCGTTGTTCTCGCGTTCCGCCAGGGTCTCCAGGGCGTTGCCCACGGCATAGATCAGTGCGGAGGAGTTGAAGTGGGCCTCCTTGCCGTCGCTCTCGAGGTACTTGAGATAGAGATCGTGGGCGGTTCCGTGGGGCGCCTCGAACAGCATGGTGCCGTTCTTGCTCTCGATGATGGAGCTGGCGGTGGCCAGGCTGCCGCCGAGCGCGGCGGAGATGTCGGAGAAGATGTCGCCGTCCAGGTTCTGCGCCGGGTAGAGGGCGTTCCTGGGCGGATCGGTGATCATCTTGATCAGCTGGCGGGAGGGCCGCATGATCATGAACGAGGGCGGCGGAGTGTCGGCCTTGGCGAGTTCACGACGCGCCTCGGTGATGACGTCGCTGAACACCTCGTCGTAATCCATGTATTCGCGCTTGAGGCCGAAGTAGACCTCCTTGTCCTTGCGCGAGGCATCGCGGAATACCTGCAGGACCCAATCCTTGATGGCGGCGCGGTCGTTGGACATCAGCAGGATGGGGTCGCCCTTCTTCACGTGGCGGGCGTGCTTTTCCTCGCCGTCGACGACCACCTTGAGGATGCCATCCTCTTCGGCCGGGGCGTTGTAGCTGCCGTACTGGTCGCCGCCGCCGGCGCTCATGCGCGAGATCGAGACCTGCGCCTTGCGGTCGGGGATGCCATGGCGCTTGAGCTGCTCCACCAGCTTGTAGAGCTTGCGACCGGAAGTGTTGTCCGGCACGCCCCAGAGAGCCCGCTCCGGTGGATTGGAGACGATGCGTGCCGCCTGGGCGTCGATCAGCTCGTAATGGTACTCGAGCCCCAGCTCCTCGGCCTTGGCCTGGTAATCGGCACGGAAGATGTCCTCGATGGCGGCGCGCATCACGCCGTCATAGCCGGCGATCACCGTGTCCTTCAGTCCCAGGTAGATGTCGCGTTTTTCGTCGATGGCGCGCTGGAAGAAGCGGTGCGCCCAGGCCTTGACGTCCTCGAGATCATTGGTGGCGAGTAGCCAGGGATCGCCCTTGTGGACCTCGCGGCGGTGCAGCTCCACCGGGTCGCCGCTTTCGCCCACGAACAGCAGCTTGACCATGCCGGTGGCGTCGGCCAGGGCATTGTGGCTGTCCTTGATGCCGCCGTCATCCATGGTGTCGACTTCGATGTCGCGGCCGATCCAGTCGGGACGCTCGACCCGGAGGTTGCGAAACTCGATGTCCTCGCGGGTGATGTTGCCGCCGATACCCTTGCGAATGGCGCCGTTGGGCGACTTGGTGGCCAGCGGATGGAGGCTGGCACGGTCCAGTTCCGGACGCTCGGCCAGCAGCGCATCGAGCTGTTCGCGGTTGACCGTCATGCCGGCGTTCTTGACGCCCACACCATGGCGATTGAGGGCCTCGATGGCATCGATCACCGCCTGGCCGTTGGTGGCGAGGCGGTTTTCCGCGGTCAGGTCGATTTCGACAAGATCGATGTCCAGCGGAGCGGTCACGAAGGTCTCGAGGATGCGTTCGAAGGCCACCTGGGCCATCTCGTCGCCATGCAGGATGACAAGCGGGGAGGCCACGTTGATCTTTCTGCTCATTGCGCGTCTCGTATTGCGATGGGTTGGCGTTTTGCGTCAGCCGGTCGTCGCGAGAGTTGTCACGATTCACCGGCGACGCACCGTCATCATGGACGGGCCTGGCCTGGGCGGGTGACGCCAAGTGCGGTATGGGCGTCGAGGGCCCGCGAGCAAAGCACGCGTCGCTTCATTCACGGGCCATTATACTATCCATGGCCTTCGGGGTCGTCGGCCCAACGCTCATCGGGGTGCACTTCATTGGCCGGCAGGACGGGATCGTAGCCTTCGGCACGCAACGCTTCGATGACATCCCGGGTATGCTCGCGGCCGAGGGTCTCGAGGGTGGCCTCGACCTCGGTGGCGCGCAGCGACAGGTCGGTGAAGGTGCGCTGGTGGGCGATGGTGATGACGTTGGCCCGCTGTTCGGCGAGCAGGTTGGTGAGCTCGGACAGGGCGCCGGGCACGTCGGAGATGCCGACCCGCACCCGCACGATGCGCCCGGAGCGCACCAGGCCGCGCTGGATCACCGACGACAGGGCCAGCATGTCGATGTTGCCGCCGCACAGCACCAGCCCCACCTTGCGGCCACGATAGCGTTCCGGCTCGGTGAGCAGGGCGGCGAGGCCGGCGGCGCCAGCGCCCTCGGCAACGGTTTTCTCGATTTCCAGCAGCATCAGGATGGCGCGCTCGATTTCCGGCTCGTCCACCAGGGTGATGTCGCTGACCAGCTCGCGCACCAGTTCCCGGGTCAGCTCGCCCGGCTGCTTGACGGCGATGCCCTCGGCCAGGGTGGCCAGGCCGCAATGGACCGGCTCGCCGGCCAGGGCCTGCTTCATGGCGGGAAAGCGCTGGGTCTGCACGCCCACGATCTCGATGTCGGGACGCAGCGCCTTGGCGGCCACGGCATTGCCGCTGATCAGGCCACCACCACCGATCGGGATCACCAGGCTCTCCAGGTCGGGTATTTCCTCGAGCATCTCCAGGGCGATGGTGCCCTGGCCGGCGATGATGTGCTCGTCGTCGTAGGGATGTACGAAGACCAGGTCGCGCTGCTCGGCCAGGCGCTGGGCATAGGCGCCGGCCTCGTCGACGCCGTTGCCTTCCAGGTGCACCTCGGCACCGAAGTTGCGGGTGTTGCGAACCTTGAGATTGGGCGTGTGGCGCGGCATGACGATGGTGGCGTGGATGCCCAGGCGCGCGGCGTGATAGGCCACGGCCTGGGCATGGTTGCCCGCCGACATCGCAATGACGCCCCGGCGACGCTCGTCTTCGGAGAGCTGCAGGAGGCGGTTCAGGGCGCCGCGTTCCTTGAAGGCGGCGGTGAACTGGTGATTCTCGAACTTGATGTAGAGCTCGCAGCCGGTCAGCTTCGAGAGCGTGGCCGAGTGCAGGCAGGGCGTGCGTACGAGATGGTCTCGGGTGCGCTCGGCAGCGCGTTGTACGTCATCCAGATTGACGGTCATGCGGGGAGTTCTCCAGAAAGTCGGTCATGGCGTCAGGGTGTCATCGGACATCGTCTCGGCGGCCTCGCCGTCGAGGTGGCGGACATACCGGGCCAGCTCGGCGACATGCGCATCTTCCACCTCGAGTGCGCGCAGGGCCTCGTCCAGGTTCAGCAGATAATCGCGATTGGGGCCGCTGGGCCCATGCGACTCGGCGATCTGCCGGGCGATCGATTCCAGCGGCGCATCGCCGAGGAAGGCGGCGTTGTCCTCGGTGGCGACATAGACCAGCCCCTGGTCGGTGTCGCCGTCGGCGAAGTGCAGGGTGACGACCTCGCGCAGGTAGCCATTCTTCTCGCGCACATCGAGCGGACCCAGGGTGTCCGGCGTGATGCGGTAGGCCATGCCATGGCAGATGGCCTCGGGGGCGGGCAGCAGGGTCGCGACCCGACCCGGTGCCGCCGGGGTGCCGCGATGATCGTGGGAGCCCTGCCAGAAGCGTCGCGTCCAGCCGTGAATATAGGCCGGGCGGCGTTCCAGATAATCGAAACCGGCCTTCCAGATCAGCGAGCCGTAGCCGAACAGCCAGATGGATTCGTGACCATCGAATTGGGTCATGCGTCGATTCTGTTGAGTGGTGTCGAGAACCATGTCGAGTATCGTGTCGATGACGAGAGTGGCGCGCCTGACTTGTCGGGCGCAGTGCATTCCATCATGCGATGTTCATGAGCCCTTGTCGAAAGGGAAGTGATGCGTATTCAATGTGGGCCTTTGTTGTATACAAAATTGGCGCGGTTAGAATGAAGGAAGGTCGGTGAGGGCGCCGACCATGACACGATAATCATGACAATGAGGAGCGATTATGAGCTTTCAGGTTTATTTGTCCGGCGAGATTCACACCGACTGGCGCGACGAGATTCGTCGCGGTGTCGAGGCGGCTGGCCTGGATGTGGTGCTGACCTCGCCGGTGACCGATCATGACGCCAGCGATGCAGCCGGCGACCATCTCGGTGAAGAGCGCGAAGGCTTCTGGCGCGATCACCGCTCATCCAAGGTCAACGCCATTCGTACCCGCACGCTGATTGCTGCCAGCGACCTGGTGGTGGTGCGCTTCGGTGACAAGTACAAGCAGTGGAACGCCGCCTTCGACGCCGGTTACTGCGCGGCTTTGGGCAAGCCCTATGTGACGCTGCACAGCGAGGAGATCGTCCACCCGCTCAAGGAGGTCGACGCCGAGGCCATGGCCTGGGCCCGTACGACCGATCAGGTGGTGAAGATCCTCGAGCACGTGCTGCGCGAGTCCTGAGCGGTCGTCATCGGGGCCGGCGCTAGGCGTCGCCCCGGGGCGGCGGAAAGACCACGTCGAAGCCCCGGGCATCGAGTTCACGGATGTCCTCGGGGCGGCCCTGTTCGTCCAGCACGACCAGGCCGATGCCGGCGCCGTTCCACAGCCGTTCGCCGGCCTTGGCGCGATCCGGGTCGCGCGGGCGAATGCGCATGGGGCGCCGCTTGGTGAACCAGTTGAGCGGCGAACGCGGAGCGTAGAGCCAGCGATTGGCCCGGTCGAAGGCATCCAGCAGGGTGTCGGGGAAGGCGTTCTTCACGCCGCTGGAGGTGATCTGCCAGATTCGCGAGCCATGCCGCCGATGGCGGATCTGGATATCGTAGGCGAAGGAATAGTGCACATCGCCGGAGAGCACCACGTAGTGGCCGGGCGTGCGCGAGTGGCGGAAGATGTTGAGCATCACGCTGGCCGCGCCGCGATGGGCCATCCAGTTTTCGGCGTCCACCAGCAATGGCTTGCCGGCCAGGGTGAAGAGTTTCTGCACCACCTCGATGAGCTTGACGCCGAACATCGGTGTCGGCGAGACGATCACCACCGAAGGAGCGTCGAGGATCTGCTGCTGCAGTTCGGAGAGCGCTTCCCAGTCCATGAGCCCGGAAGGGCGCCCGAGCTGGCGCTCGCTGCGCCAGCGGCGCGTGCGGGTATCCAGTACCACGAGCTTGGGAGTGCCGGGCACCTGGTATTCCCAGCCCTCGAAACGCTGCAGGTAGCGCAGGAAAGCATCGTGCGGCTCGGCGGGCAGCCAGCCGTCTTCGCGCGCGGCAGTTTCTAGCAGTGTCGTGACTTCCTGCATGGGGCCGGCCAGACGGTCCGGGTCGTTGCCCCAGCCCTGGCAGAGCAGATAGCCCATCAGGGCGTTGCCGATGATGCGCCGCGAGAAAGGGTGGCCGTAGGCGGTTTCTTCCCAGGCGGCGGTCAGGTTCCAGTCGTCGGTGACGTCGTGGTCATCGAAGATCATCAGAGTCGGCAGGTGAGCCATCAGGCGTGCCGCGGCGGGCAGCTCGTCGACGAAACGTTCGATGATGCCGAGTTCGTTGTCGAAGATCTCGCTGTTGGCTTCGTCGAGGGCGGGCCGTGTCATCTCCACCAGGCGCCATGGGGTGGGCGACCAGACGAGCAGATACATGGCGATGATCTCGCCGAAGCTGATCAGGTGGTTGTAGGCGTTGGCCGAGGTGAAGATCGGTTTCTTCGCTCCGCCGAAGAAGCGCTTGCGCAACTCGCCGCTCTCGGTGACATCCGGCAGCAGGGAGTCGCGACGGTAGTAGGCGGTGTCGGTGGTATAAAGGGCGCGGCTATCGGTGACGGTGGCGCCGTCCAGAGGTTCGTCGAACAGCCCCAGGCGCTGGATCAACTGGTGGATCGCTACCAGCATGGGACCGGCCACATCATCGGCGTAGACCTGATCGCCGGTCATCAACAGCCAGGCGGGCCATTGCTGGGTGTCGTCGCGCCGCTCGGCGAGCCAGGCGTCGGCGCGTGCCAGGCCGTCCGGCCCGTCATGGTGCGGGCGTCGACAGGAGCCATGGAGCAGCCGGCGCTGGGTGGAGGCGAGAACGAAGCCGGGGCGCCGGGCGCCTTCATGGAGCAGGTGGGGCGCCCAGTCGGCGATGCCGCCTTCGTCGGGCAGGCGCAGGTCGTAATCGATGCGCACGTCCTGGGGCAGGGGCGTGCCCAGCGAGACGTCGATCAGGTGCAGATAGGCATGACGCCCCAGAGGCAGGCAGTGCACCCGCTTGTCGTTGAGCGCCAGGCGACGCGGAGGCTGGCCATCGGGCTGCAGGACAAGCTGCATGTCGAGGGGGCGGCTGCCCACCAGCCAGAACAGTAGCCGCTCGCTCGACAGGCGCCTCAGCAGGGGGCCTGCCAGTACGGAAGGTAGGGGCCGGGATGCGTCTTCCGCTGTCGTCATGTCGTGAATCCCTTCTCGTCGCAGTCATCGGGCGACCCTTGAAGGCACCCGCGAGTCAAAGGATATCACGATGGGGCGTCGTGGAATTCACGATCACCCGCGCTACCAATAATGGGGATAGCGCCGGTGGCGAGCGAGGTTGTTGACCAGCATGGCGACAATGAGCATGACACTGCAGCCGAGCGCGATCGGAATGATCGGGAACCACCAGCCCAGGGCATGCACGTCTGCGCCGCCGATGACGGCGATCAAGGCGGCAGCGGCGCCGGGAGGATGCACGCTGTGGGTGAGCTGCATCACCAGGACCGATAGCGAGACGGCCAGTGCCACGGCCAGGGCCGTGGCGCCGAACCACTCGAAGCAGGCGACGCCGACCAGTGCCGAGAGAAGACTGCCGAGCAACACGTTGCGGGGCTGGGCGAAGGGACTCTCCGGCGCGGCATACAGAAGCACGGAGGTTGCGCCGAACGAGCCGACGACGAGTAGCTGGTCGGTGAGCCAGCGTTCGCCGAGCATGGTCACGGCTCCCATGCCGACGAAGGCGCCAAGCCAGGACCAGGCGGCATCGTGCCAGTCGATATCACGTCGGGACGCGCGGGATCCACGCATCTTGGCAAGATACGATTTCATTTGCAGAAATGATTTTCACGAGAGAGGGCGGCAGATTCTGCCAGCGGCGATACCGCATGGCAAAGCACTATTCGTCATGTGCTTATGCTGCGGCCCTCGACCCTTCACCAGGGATGAGCGGGCAGCCACACCCTGGCTGCCAGACCGCCCCAGGCGGCGCGCTCCAGAGTCAGGGTGCCATCGTATAGGGTGACCAGGTCGTTGACGATGGCCAGCCCGAGCCCGCTGCCGGAGCGCTGTTCGTCGAGTTTCGCGCCTCGCGCCAGGGCGGCCTGGCAGTCGGCCTCGCTCATGCCGGGGCCATCATCCTCGACCAGCAGCCAGGCGCCACTGGCATCGGCGTCGCCGCTCAAGCGCACACGCTGTTCGGCCCAGCGCAGGGCATTGTCCAGCAGGTTGCCGACCACTTCCTGCAGGTCCTGCGGGTCCAGGCGCACGCTCAGCGACTCGGGAAGGTCGTGTTCCAGGTGCAGGCCGCGCCGCTCGGCCAGACGTGTCAGGCCCTCCAGCACCGGCTGGAGAGTATCGCGGCAGCGAATCGGTCGGTTCAGGGGGCCGTCGCCGGCGGCCGAGGCGCGGGCGAGATGGTGGCGTACCGCGTCGTCGATACGGGTCAACTCGCCCTTGAGCCGACGCCGCGAGTCCTCGGGAAAGCCATCGGCCAGGGTGGTCAGCACGCTGACCGGGGTCTTCAGCGCATGGGCGAGGTTGCCGGCGGCGTGGCGGGCGCGTTCGAGACGGCGCCGGTCACGCTCGAGGACGGCGTTCATGGCGCCGGCCAGCCGGCCCAGTTCGGCGGGCAGCCGGGTACCGAGCCGCTCGGCGTCACCGTTCTCCACGGCACCGAGATCGTCGCGCAGACGACGCAGGGGCGCCAGGCCCCAGCGGATCTGCACCGCCAGGCCGAGCAGTATCAGCAGGCCGAGCCCGGCCAGCGAGAAGCCCAGCAGTCGATTGAAGCGTGACGCTTCGAGGTCGATGGTGTTGCGAGGGGCGGCCACGCTGACCCGCAACGGGGTATTCAGCGACGCCAGCCGGATCTCTCGCGAAACCACGCGCAGCGGCTTGTTTCGGGGGCCGACGATATCGCGGGGCGCGGTGGCGTCATCGAGCGTCAGGCGCTGGTCCCACAGCGAGCGCGAGGTCAGTACCCGGGCGTCACCGTCACTGACCTGCCAGTACCAGCCCGAGAAGACCTGACGGAAGCGCGGGTCGTCCAGGGTGCGTTCATGGATCAGCCGCTGCTCGACCTCATCAAAGCGGACGCCGGCGATTACCACATTGAGCAGGGACTCGAGGCGCTCGTCGAAGACGGTGGTGACCGAGTCGCGAAAGTGATGGGCCAGACCCAGGCCGGCGAGCGGCAACAACAGGCCGATGAGCAGCAGTGCGCCCAGCAGCAGGCGAGTGGCGACCGAGGCCCGGGCCAGGCTATCGCGCCAGCGCCGGCTCATGAAGCCTCGTCGAGGTCGATCAGCCGGTATCCCTGGCCACGCAACGTCTCGATGCGTTGGCTACCGAGCTTGCGGCGCAGTCGGCTGATCTGCACGTCGATGACGTTGGAATCCGGTTCGTGGTCGCGATCGTAGACGTGCTCGGCGAGTTCGGCGCGGCTGACCACCCGAGGAGCGGTGTGCACCAGGTAAGCCAGCAGCCGGGATTCCTGGGACGTCAGGCTGATCGGACGGCCGGCGAGCGTCACGCTGCCGGTGTGGGTGTCCAGGGCCAGGTCGCCGACGCGCAGTATCGGATGGGCGTGGCCGTGGCTGCGGCGCACCAGGGCTCGCAGTCGAAACAGCACCTCGGCTGTCTCGAAGGGCTTGGTGACATAATCGTCGGCGCCGGCGGAGAAACCGGCGGCCTTGTCCGCCCAGCGTTCGCGCGCGGTGAGCACCAGCACGGGCAGATCGATGCCTGCTTCCCGCCACTGGGCCAGCCAGCGGGTACCGTCGCCGTCGGGCAGCCCCAGGTCGAGGATGACGGCGTCGTAGCGTTCGGTCTGTACCAGGAAGTCGGCCTCGGTGCCGCTGGCGGTTGCCTCGATCAGTACCCCGGCTTCGGCCAGTGCTGCGCTCAGCGCCTCGGCGAGCGGCTCATCGTCCTCTACCAGCAAGACCTTCATTGCGCCTTCCTCATGGCATTGATGTTCACGCCTTCCATGCCGACCAATTCTCCATTACCGGCATCGAACTCGAATTCTACCACCTGGCCCTGGGGGCCCAGCATCTCGATCTCGTAGGTCGGCGAGCCGTCGTCGCGCTCGAGCTCGACTTCCAGTATCTCGCCGGCGTAATGCGCCTGTAGCCAGTCGAGGATCACCGGCAGTTCGACCAGTTCTCCACGGCGCACATCGTCGTGCAGACTCTGCCAGTGCTCGTCGCCGAGGGCGGGTGTCGAGAATGCGATGCACAGCAGAGCACCGCACGACGTGCGGTACAAGCGGCGAAGCGCTCGGTTTTGGTGAACAATGGAAAACGCGCGCGTGATCATCATGGCCCAGAGGTTGCCAGTCATGACATGAATGCAGCATGAACGGTGCTGTCAGCTCTCGGCAAGGTAGGCGCTGATATAAAGTCCCTGTCGTCACGATGATTGAACCAACAGAGAGGACGTTGCCATGACATTCAAGACCCTGATGATCGCATCCGCCACCGCCCTGACCCTGGTCGCCGGAAGTGCCCAGGCCGATGGTAGCCTCGGCCTGGATCGCGTAGACGCGATACTCGAGCGGGCCCAGGCCTTCGGTTTCACCCACATCGAGGAGATCGAGGCCAAGGGTCGCGATGCCATCGAGGTTGAAGGCTGGCTGGACGACGAGTGGTATGCCGACGCCTGGCTTGCCCTGAACAGTGACGAGGTTCTGCGCGAAGAGCGCAAGCGTCTGGTCACCAGTGCCTGGGGCATGACTGCCGACGATGTGCGTCAGGCCCTCGCGGCCGCAAGCGCCGAGGGTATGACGGAGTTCGAGACCCTGCAGATCAATGAAGCGGGCTACATCGAGATCGAAGGGCGCGGTCAGAACGGTCGTGAGCTCGAGATCACCACGCGTCAGGGCCAGGACGGCGTGCTTGGCGTGGAGCGCGACTGAGTCGTTGCTTGACGCTCTTTATTGCAGCACGCCACAGAAAAACGGCAGGCATCGCGCCTGCCGTTTTTTCATGATCTGCAATCGTCGTATTCGGCACCAGAAGTAGTACGCGCCCGGTGACGGCGTTGCTATACCAGCTTGCTCTGGCGCAGTTGCCATACGCTGGCTGGTGGGGCAAAGCTGTCGGGGTCGGCCAGTTCCCAGTAGTCGCGAAAGACCGGATGCTGTGCCGCGCCGCCCGAGAGCAAGGCGTTTGGTGGCACGAAGTCGAACAGGGTGGCGAGATTGCGAACCTCATGGCGGGAGATCCGGCGAATCACATGCTCGGGACCCAGCTCCCCGGGGTGATTGAGACCGGCGGCGGCCAGCATTTCGGCCAGTGCCTTCAAAGTGTTGGCGTGGAAGTGCCGCACCCGCTCGGCCTTGAGGGGCACGTCCAGTCGGCCGCCGCGTTGCGGGTTCTGGGTCGCTACGCCGCTCGGACAGCGGTCGGTGTGGCAGCTCTGGGCCTGGATGCAGCCCAGGGCAAACATGTAACCCCGCGCAGCGTTGCACCAGTCGGCGCCGAGCGCCATGGTGCGGGCGATGTCGAAGGCGCTGATGACCTTGCCGGCGGCCCCCACGCGGACCTTGTCGCGCAGGCCGGCGCCGACCAGGGTGTTGTGCACCAGCAACAGGGCCTCGGTGAGCGGCATGCCGAGGCGGTTGACGAATTCCAGCGGCGCGGCGCCGGTGCCGCCCTGGCCGCCATCCACCACCACGAAGTCCGGATGGTCGCCTTCCTCGCGCATGGCCTTGACCATGGCGAACCATTCCCAGGGATGGCCGATGGCCAGCTTGATGCCTACCGGCTTGCCGCCGGAAAGCTCGCGTAGCCGCTGGATGAAGGCGATCATCTCGCGCGGTGTGCTGAAGGCGCTGTGGGCCGCCGGCGATATCACGTCGAGACCTTCCGGCACGCCGCGGGTCGCGGCGATCTCGGGCGTCACCTTGGGGCCGGGCAGCACGCCGCCATGACCGGGTTTGGCGCCCTGGGAAAGCTTGATCTCGATCATCTTCACCGCCTCGAGCCCGGCGGTCTCGGCGAATCGCTCGGGATCGAAGCGACCCTCGGCGTCGCGGCAGCCGAAGTAGCCGGAGCCGAGTTCCCAGACGAGGTCGCCGCCCTGGCGATGATGGGGCGACAGGCCGCCTTCGCCGGTGTCGTGATAGAAGCCGCCGTCCCGCGCGCCTTCGTTCAGGGCGCGGATGGCGTTGGCCGAGAGCGCGCCGAAGCTCATCGCCGAGATGTTGAAGACGCTGGCGGAGTAGGGGCGGGGCCGGTCGGCGCCGATGACGATCCGGAAGTCGTGATCCTCGATGCGCGTCGGCGCCAGGGAATGATTCATCCATTCATAGCCCGGGGCCTGCATGTCGCGCTGGGAGCCGAACGGTTGCTTGTCGATGGTGTTCTTGGCGCGTCGATAGACCAGGCTGCGCTGTTCCCGGGAGAAGGGGCGTTCTTCGGTGTCCGACTGGATGAAATACTGGCGGATCTCGGGGCCGATGGACTCCAGCCAGTAGCGCAGGTGAGCCAGGATCGGGTAGTTGCGGCTGACGGTGTGATGATGCTGGAACAGGTCGTGGGTACCCAGGGCGGCCAGCAGGCCGAAGGCCAGAACACCGAGCCCCCAGGGCCAGGCATGGAGCAAGGCCAGCCCCAGCAGACAGACGACGAGGCCGGCGAGGCTGATGGCATAGGCGCCGTAGCGGCTCGGCAGGCGATACATGGATACGCTCTCCTTGCGATGAGGGTCCGGCTATTGCATGTCGCGGAAGGTCGACTGTCAATCAGTACCGTCGAGCGCTAGCGTGTCAGGCAGTCATCGTCCGGTCGGGAGAGCAGAGTCATGACGCAGCGCCATCGTTTCGACACCATCATCGTCGGCGCCGGCACCGCCGGTTGCCTGCTCGCCAAGCGCCTGACCGAGGACGGCGAACGGCGCGTGCTGTTGATCGAGGCGGGCGGACGCGACACCTACCCCTGGATTCACATTCCCGTCGGTTATCTCTACTGCATCGACAACCCGCGTACCGACTGGCGTTTTCGCACCGAGCCGTCGCCCGGGCTCAACGGGCGGCGACTGGTCTATCCGCGCGGCAAGACGCTGGGAGGCTGCTCCAGCATCAACGGCATGATCTACATGCGCGGCCAGGCCCGGGATTACGATCACTGGGCGGAGGTGACCGGCGACGATGCCTGGCGCTGGGCGAACTGCCTGCCCGATTTCATGCGCCACGAGGATCATCATCGGCTCGATGACGAGGCCGGCGCCGATGCCGCACACCGTGACTTTCACGGCCACGGCGGCGAATGGCGGGTGGAGCGTCAGCGGCTGCACTGGGCGGTGCTCGACGACTTTGCCCTGGCCGCCGAGCAGGCCGGGATTCCCCGCATCGACGACTTCAATCGCGGCGACAACGAGGGCGTGGATTACTTCGAGGTCAACCAGCGTGGCGGTTGGCGATGGAATACCGCCAAGGCCTTCCTGCGCGGTATCGAGGGGCGCGACAACCTGACTTTGTGGCATTCGAGCCAGGTGCAGCGCCTGGGATTCGACGAGGAAGAGTCCGAGCGGCCGCGTTGCGCCGGTGTGCGTGTGCGGCGGGGCGGCGAGATCGTCGATGCGGAAGCGGCGCGGGAAGTGGTGCTGTGCGCCGGCGCCATCGGCTCGCCGCAGTTGCTGCAATTGTCGGGCATCGGCCCGGCCGAACTGCTCGCCAGGCACGACATTCCGCTGATTGCCGACCTGCCGGGCGTGGGCGAGAACCTGCAGGATCATCTGCAGCTTCGTTCGATATATCGCGTCGACGGCGCCGATACCCTGAACACCCGCGCCGGTTCCTGGCTCGGCAAGGCGCGCATCGGTCTGGAATACCTGCTGCGGCGTTCCGGGCCGATGAGCATGGCGCCCTCCCAGCTCGGTGCCTTCACGCGCAGTGATCCCGATCAGCCGTACGCCAACCTCGAATATCACGTGCAACCGCTGAGCCTGGAGGCGTTCGGGCAACCGCTGCACGACTTCCCGGCGATCACCGCCAGCGTGTGCAATCTCAATCCGACCAGCCGGGGCCAGGTGCGCATCGCCGGCCGGGATCCTTCCCTGGCGCCGCTCATTTCGCCGAATTACCTGGCCAGCGAGCAGGATCGACGGGTCGCGGCGGATTCGCTGCGCGTCACCCGGCGTATCGTCGCCCAGTCGGCCTTCGCCAAGTATCGGCCGGAGGAGATCAAGCCGGGCGAGCGCTATCAAAGCGACGAGGAACTGGCGCGCCTGGCCGGCGATATCGGCACGACCATCTTTCACCCGGTGGGAACCGCTGCCATGGGGCGTGTCGATGATCCGTCGGCGGTGGTCGACTCGCACCTCAGGGTGCGTGGCGTCTCGGGGCTCAGGGTGGTGGACGCCAGCGTGATGCCGACCATCACCAGCGGCAATACCAACGCGCCGACCCTGATGATCGCCGAGAAGGCGGCGGGCTGGATTCTCGACGAGACGTCATGATCTCGTCATACATGGCAAATAGTGTTTGACCTGCGCCCCGCACAGGCGCATGCTAGGTAGCAGTAGGTTGGCAAGTCGAACATCGCAAGTGGTCATCGAAACGCTCAGGCATCGATTTCCCGGTGAAACGTTTCTTGTTTTACCCACTGCAACTCGGGTATTTCCCGGCAAATCAATGCTATTTGAGGAATTCGAAAAATGGCTACCGGTACTGTCAAGTGGTTCAACGACACTAAAGGCTTTGGCTTCATCTCTCCGGACGACAACGGTGACGACCTGTTCGCTCACTTCTCCGAGATTCAGGCTGAAGGCTTCAAGTCCCTGCAGGACGGCCAGAAGGTCTCCTTCGACGTCACCCAGGGCAAGAAAGGCCTGCAGGCGTCCAACATCAAGGTTGTCGACTGATCGTCGATTGTCCTGATGCAGGATAGACCACCTTCGGGGTGGTTGGTTGGCGGGGCCCGCGAAAGCGGGCCCCGCTTTCGTTTGTGGGAAGGAATGCCGCGCCCGGAGCCTGCCGCGATTTATTCGGTAGCGCCGTTACGCTAGGGTGTGGCTTTTGTCTGTGGAGATGATGTCGCCATGAGCGCACCCGACGAGTTGATCATCGAGCCGGCCAACGGCAAGGTTGCCGATGCCTGCGTTTTCATCCTGCATGGCCTGGGTGCCGACGGCCATGACTTCGAACCCCTGGTGCCGGCCCTTGAATTGCCCGCCGACGCCAGTGTGCGCTTCATCCTGCCCCATGCGCCTCGGCTGCCGGTCACCATCAATGGTGGCATGGTGATGCCCGCCTGGTACGACATCACCGAGATGAGCCTGGATCGTCAGGTCGACGAGACCCAGCTCAAGGCGTCCGCGGAACGTCTTCAGGGTCTGATCGATGAGCAGATCGAGCATGGCATCGCTCCCGAGCGCATCATCGTTGCCGGCTTTTCCCAGGGAGGTGCGGTGGCCTATCACGCGGCCCTGAGCTTCCCGAAGCGCCTGGGCGGATTACTGGCCATGTCGACCTACCTGGCCACCGCCGACAGCCTCGAGTACGCCGAGGCCAATCGCGACCTGCCCATCGAGGTGCATCACGGCAATCTCGATCCCGTGGTGCCCGAGTCGCTGGGTCGTGCTGCCCACGACCGCCTGCGCGACATGGGATATCCGGTCGAGTATCGGCAATACCCCATGGCCCATGCCGTCTGCCCGCAACAGGTCGCTGATATCGGTCGCTGGCTGTCCGCCCGGCTCGCTTGATGGGTGACTTGGCGAACGCAACCCGGCCCGGTAAGGTCTATCGAAGACCCTGGCGACATGGGGCTGCTTGACTGGCACCAGCGTGAACCGGCATGGAGGAGACGCACATGGCGTTATCGGAGGATTTACGTTTACCCGTGGCCTGTCCGAATTGCGGCAGCCATCTGATGCGGATTCCCAGCGTCAAGAATCCCGACGACAAGGTGCACTGTGCTTCCTGTCAGCGTTTCGTGTGTCTCTACCACGAGGCCTGCACGGTGTTGAAACAAGGGCCGGGCAGCGACAGCGAGGCGTTGATCGAGAAGGCGGTGAATCGCGGCGGTTGAGTCGCAGTATCCTCTCCACCGGGGGATCGTGTTGCCCGTCAGATGAACGAGGGGCCGGCGTCTGGACGCCGGCCCCTTGCGTTGCAGGCCTCATGGCCGTATCGCGGCTAGAGCAGTTCCTCGCCGGCGAGTGCCAGGCGCGAACGCTCGACGCTCATCAGGGTGACGTGGCCGGCGTGGGCCCAGTCGCGGAAATGCTGCACCACGGCGGCCATGCCGCAGGTGTTGGCGGTGAGATAAGGCGTATCGATCTGCCCCACGTTGCCCAGGCAGACGATCTTGGTGTTGCGCCCGGCGCGGGTGATCAGTGACTTGAGCTGCTTGGGCGTGAAGTTCTGTGCCTCGTCGATGATCAGGAAGGTGTCGTTGAGGGTACGGCCGCGCATGAAGCCGGGGGCGCGAATCTGCACTCTCGAGCCGAGCAACTGGCGAGTGGCCTCCTGGTTCCAGGTGGTGCTGCCGTCGTGCTCGTCGCGCAGCAGGTTGTCCATGTTGTCGTGAAAGGCACCCATCCAGGGCGACATCTTCTCTTCCTCGGTGCCGGGCAGGTAGCCGATGTCCTCGCTCATCGAGATCGGCGCCCGGGTGAACACCACTCGCTCGAAGCGCTTGGTGTCCAGCGTCTGCTGGAAGGCGGCGGCGAGCGTCATGAAGGTCTTGCCGGTACCGGCGCTGCCGGCGATGGTGACCAGGTCGATGTCGTCGTCCATCAGCAGGTTGAGCGTGAAGTTCTGGCGGCTGTCGTGGGCGTGGACGCCCCACACGCTGGCGCCGTGGCGATAGTCCGTGAGCAGCTCGAGCTGGGCGCTCCGGGGGCTCACTTCACGCACCACGGCCTCGAAGCTGGCGCCGTTGTCGTTGTCCGAGACCAGCATGCCCAGGTGCCAGTCCTCCGGGATCTCGCCGTTGAGGCGATAGACCACGCGGTCTTCTTCACGGTCGACCTTGACGTCGGCACGCAGGGTTTCCCACAGGCCGCTGCCGTCGTGACCGGCCTCGGGATAGATATGCGCGCCGCTGATCATGGCGTCGCTGTCGTCGAAGGCACGATCGGTGAGGTAGTCCTCCACCGGCACGCCGAGCGCTGCCGCCTTGACCCTCAGGTTGATGTCCTTGGTGACCAGCACGACCGAGGCGTCGGGACGCTCGTCGCGCAGCCGGCAGGTTTCGGTGAGCAGTCGGTTGTCGGGACTGTCCTCGAGCGGGTCGATGGGCTTGAGGTCGTTGTAGCAGAGCAGGCGGAGACGGCCTTCGGGGCCGATGAGACGAGGGATG
Organism: Halomonas elongata DSM 2581; assembly: GCF_000196875.2. NCBI lineage: Bacteria > Pseudomonadati > Pseudomonadota > Gammaproteobacteria > Oceanospirillales > Halomonadaceae > Halomonas > Halomonas elongata. Next base: position 2,625,422 of record NC_014532.2, on the reverse strand, counting down.
GGGATGCCGTCGCGAATCTGGTCGATATCGACGTTGGCGGTGAGGTCCGACAGGGTGCGGCTGACTTGCCGGGCGGTGCGAGCGATCTCGCGGATTCCGTTCTTGTGCTTGTCCAACTCCTCGAGCACGGTCATCGGGATCACCACTTCGTGCTCATCGAACTGGTAGAGGGCGGCGGGGTCGTGGATCAGGACATTGGTGTCCAGCACGTAAAGCCGGGTGGCTTTCTTGTCGATGCGTACCATCGGCGCAGCTCTCCTGATTGTCACCGGATCGGCGTCACCAACATGACGCCTCGATGTCGACACTGTCAGCGCAAAATGTCAGATCTGTGACAGGGCGTGACGTGTCTCCCTGATCGTACGGTGTGTTGGCCTCCTTTCTATTGCGTTGGACATTGGATGCTACCAAAGGGTGCAAAGTCGGCATTGCCGTCAGCACTTTCTTAGCATGGACCATATCGTCAAGTCTGCAAGTAGAGGGCCTCCACGCAAGCGCCAACGAAACGGCCCCGCCGGTTGGCGAGGCCGCGGTGTCAGCCTTGCACGAGAACGTGTCCGTCGCGCAGGGCGACGCGCCAGGTGCGCAGTTTCACTTGCTCGTCTTCGATGCACTGCCCGTCGCGCAACCTGAAGTGCTGCTTGTAGAGCGGCGAGGCCACGACAGGCTCGCCCACCACGTCGCCGACGATGCCCCGGGCGATGACGTTGGCGCCGGAGAAGGGGTCGTGATGGTCGATGGCGTAGAGTTCCGGGGAATGGCCGGGCAGGTAGAAGATCGCCACCTGGGCGGGGCCGTCACGGGTCTCGATACGGGCGGCGATGCCGGAGTGGGCGACCAGGTCGTCCCTGGTGCACAGGGACTGCCAGTCGTTGGAGGTGGTCAGGTCTTCTGCGGTGGCGGTGGTCATGGGAGAGCTCCTTGGTTGTTCTGGAAATCCCGGTTGTTCAGGAGACAGGCCGGTGGCCAGGACTTGCGGGCCTGAGGGAGCCGGCGGCGACTTGCTCTCTCGGGGCTGATCCGTCGACAGGTCTTCGAGGAGGCGCTGTGAACCCATCCCTGGGCGCTACCTACGCCATTCATGGCGTAGGACCTCCTCTTCGACCTGTCCCCGGCGCCCCTCGTTGGCATGAGGACCAACCGTAGCGAAAGCGTCGTTCAGGCGGGTCTGAGTTGGCCACGCTCCTCGGTCACGATGATGTCCGGGTCCGGCCGCTCGTCGTTGACGAAGCTGCGGAAGCGCTTGAGTTTCTCGGGGTCGGAAAGGGCGCCGGCCCACTCGCACTCGTAGTTGTCGATCACCGTCTGCATCTGGCGCTCGAGTTCATCGCCGAGCCCCAAGCTGTCGTCGATCACGATCTCCTTGAGATAGTCGAGCCCGCCTTCGAGGTTTTCGCGCCACACCGAGGTGCGCTGCAGCCGGTCGGCGGTACGCACGTAGAACATCAGGAAGCGGTCGATGTAACGGATCAGGGTGTCGTCGTCGAGGTCGGTGGCGAACAGCTCGGCATGGCGCGGACGCATGCCGCCGTTGCCGCACACGTAGAGGTTCCAGCCGTGCTCGGTGGCGATCACGCCGACATCCTTGCTCTGCGCCTCGGCGCACTCCCGGGTGCAGCCGGAGACGGCCAACTTGAGCTTGTGCGGCGAACGCAGCCCCTTGTAGCGATTCTCGAGGCGGATCGCCATGCCCACGCTGTCCTGCACGCCGTAGCGGCACCAGGTGCTGCCCACGCAGGACTTCACCGTGCGCAACGACTTGGCGTAGGCGTGACCGGTCTCGAAGCCTGCCTCGAGAAGCTCGCCCCAGATACTGGGCAGATCCTCCAGGCGCGCGCCGAACAGGTCGATGCGCTGGCCGCCGGTGACCTTGGTGTACAGGCCGTACTTCTCGCCGACCTGGCCGAGCACGATCAGCTTGTCGGGCGTGATCTCGCCGCCGGGCACGCGCGGCACCACCGAATAGGTGCCGTTCTTCTGCATGTTGGCCATGAAGGTGTCATTGGTGTCCTGCAGGGGCACGTGGGCGGCATCGGTGATCGGTTCGTTGAAGCAGGACGCCAGGATCGAGGCCACCGCCGGCTTGCAGATGTCGCAGCCCAGGCCATGGCCGTGCTTTTCGATCAACTCGCCGAAGGTCTTGATGCCTTCGATCCGCACGATCGAATAGAGCTCCTGGCGGGTATGGGCGAAGTGCTCGCAGATCGACTGGTCGACCTCGACGCCGCGCGCCTCCAGTTCGCTGTCGACCACGCTCTTGAGCAGCGCCGCGCAGCCGCCGCAGCCGGTACTTGCCTTGGTGGCACCCTTGACCGCACCGAGGTCGTTGCAGCCGGCGTCGATGGCCTCGCAGATCGCGCCCTTGGTGACGTTATGGCAGGAGCAGATCGAGGCGGTGTCGGGCAGGGCGTCGGGGCCCAGGGTCGGGGCGCCTTCGACATTGGGCAGGATCAGCGAGGCGGGATCTTCCGGCAGCTCCAGGCCATTGGCGTAGTACTGCATCAGGGTGTCGTAGGTGGCGTTGTCGCCGACCAGCATGGCGCCGAGCAGCTTCTTGCCGTCGCTGGAGACGACCAGCTTGCGGTACTCCTGCTTGATCTGGTCGCAGTAGCGGAACTGGCGGGCGCCGGGCGAGCGGTCGCCGTGGGCATCGCCGATGGCGCCGACATCGACGCCGAGCAGCTTCAGCTTGGTGCTCATGTCGGCACCCTCGAAGGTCAGCTCGCCACCGCTCAGGGTGTCGGCGGCGGCCTTGGCCATCTGGTAACCCGGTGCCACCAGGCCGAAGATGCTGCCCCGCCAGAGTGCGACCTCGCCGACGGCGAGAATCGCCGGATCGCTGGTCAGGCAGCGATCGTCGATGACCACGCCGCCGCGTTCGCCCATTTCCAGGCCGGCATTGCGGGCCAGTTCGTCCCTCGGGCGAATGCCCGCCGAGAAGACGATCAGGTCGGTCTCCAGCAGCTTGTCGTCCTGGAACACCATGCGGTGGCGGCTGGTGTCGCCATCCTCGATGTGCTGGGTCGCCCGGTCGGTCAGTACCTGCACGCCCAGTGCCTCGATCTTCTCGCGCAGCAGCTCGCCGCCTTCGTTATCGACCTGCATGGGCATCAGGCGCGGCGCGAATTCCACCACGGCGGTGTCCAGGTCGAGCCCGCGCAGGGCGTTGGCGGCTTCCAGGCCCAGCAGGCCGCCACCGACCACCACGCCGGTGGTAGCCGAGCGGGCGGCCTCGCGGATGGCGTCGAGATCGTCCAGGGTGCGGTAGACCAGACAGCCGTCCCGGTCGCCGCCGGGGATCGGCGGCACGAAAGGGTAGGAGCCGGTGGCCAGCACCAGGCGATCGTACGCATACCGCCCCTGGGGCGTGACCAGTTCGCGGGCGTCACGGTCGATGTCGGTGACCGCTTCATGCAGGTGCAGCTCGATGCCGTGCTCGGCGTAGTAGTCGGCGGTTGAAAGCGCCAGGTCGTCGGCGTCACGACCGCTGAAGTACTCGGAAAGGTGCACCCGGTCGTAGGCCAGGTGGCGCTCTTCGCCGAACACCCGGATTCGATAGTGCCGATGGGCGTCGCGTTCGACGAGCTGTTCGACGAGATGATGGCCGACCATGCCGTTGCCGACGATGATCAGGTCCTGGGGAGCGGAGTTCGATGCCTTCATGCGGCCTCCTGGTCGAATGTGTCGGTGGCTTGGGGGGCGCTTGCCTGGTCGTCGAGCAGGGTCTCGGTATCGACCTGGCCGAGCAGCAGGGCGCGGCGCGCGCTGCCGAAGCGCATGCCGTCCCGGGAACGGTCGAACAGCCAGGGCCCCATGGCGGTATCGCCGTAGAGCACGGCACCCTCGATGCGGCCGTCGCGCAGCAACAGGCGGCGATACTCGCCCTGCTCGGGGTCGTGATAGGTGAGCACGTCGTGCTCCGGCGTGGCCTCGATGGGCCCGAAGGCGTACAGCGACACGCCGCTGATCTTGAGCTTGGTGGCGGTCGGACGGTCGCGATAGCCGGGGCCGGCCTCGCCGGCCAGGCGGGCGGCGAGCACCTCGACCTGCTGCCAGATCGGTTCCACCAGCCCGAAGGTGCTCGACCCGAACTGACAGCATTCGCCCAGGGCATGAATGGCGGCGTCCGAAGTGGTCAGCCACTCGTCGACGCGGATGGCGCGGTCGCAGTCGAGCCCGGCGGCACGCCCCGGTTCGACATTGGGGGCGATGCCGGTGGCGATCACCACATGATCGGCGGCCAGCCGGGTGCCATCGTCGAGAATCACGGCACGCACCCGGCCCTGGCCGTTGTCTTCCAGCTCGCTCAGGTGGCCTTCGGTGATCACTTCCAGGCCTCGCGCCTCGAGTTCATCGCGCAGCAGCCCGGCAGCGGTGGCGTCGAGCTGGCGGTTCATCAAGCGGGAACTGCGCTGGATCACCCGGACCCGCATGCCGCGCTTGCGCAGCCCCTCGGCGGCTTCCAGGCCGAGCAGGCCGCCGCCGATGACCACGGCGCGGCCACCGTGTCGGGCGGCCCGGGCCAGGGCCTCGGCGTCGCCCAGATCGCGAAAACCATGCACGCCGTCGAGGGTCATCCCGGGCACCGGCGGCATGGCGGAACGCGAGCCGGTGGCCAGCACCAGCCGATCGTAGTCGAGGCTCGCGCCCCGGTCGGTGGTCACCCGTCGTGCCTTGCGGTCGATGGCGGTGACGCGCTCGCCCAGCCGGGTCTCGATGCGTGTGCCGGTCTGCGTGGTCGCGGCGTGCTCGGGCAGGTGCAGGGCATCGCGCTGCATTTCGCCGGCCAGCCAGGGTGACAGCAGGATACGGTTGTAGGCGTCGCTGGTTTCCTCGCCGATGACGGTGATTCGGCGGGGCGCCCGGGGCTTGTCGCAGAGTGTCGCGACCAGACGGTGGGCGGCCATGCCGTTGCCGACGATCACCAGATGATCGATGGGGCCCCGGTTGTCGGTGCTTGTGGTGGCATCGGGTCGCATATCGCAACCTCCTGAAAACGCAAAAAGACGTCCCTGCGCTCCCCGACATCGGGGGCGCTGAGACGTCTTTGTCCGAAAGCGTGGCGATCGCCGTTGATCGCCGGGTGCCGGTCCGGGGCAAAGAAGCTCGCGGATCGGCGTTGTTCGCTCAAGCGTCTTTCAAGTTCTACGCCATGTTCTTGAGAGTGCTTTTATATCATCTGGTTACAAGTGACTGTGGGGATCCTTTACCTGTTTCAGGTCGTGTCTCGTGCACGTCATTGGTGCGTGGCGGCATCGAAATGCGCGGGGCTGTAGCAGGTCGAGAGGGTGCGCATGTCGAGCACGCGACCGCTCTCGCGCATGTGCTGGTCGAGGTGCTCGGCGACATGGGACATGATCTCGGCGGTCGGGCGGGGATCGCCGACCAGGCTCTGCCACGCCGGCGGGGCATCGGGCGCCAGGGTCTCGAGGTGCTCGACGCTGCGATCCAGGTAGGGCGGCAACGCCAGCCAGCCCAGGGCGCGTCGGGCATGCTCCGGCGAGGCGTCGAGCCACTGGCTGGCCTTGTGCAGCGCACGAATCATTGCCGCCAGGGTAGTGGGATAGCGCAGCGCCCAGGAGGCCGTCACGCCCAGAACCTTCTCGGGATGCGCCGGCCATAGCTGGGCGCCGCTGGCGACGATACGCCCGACGTCGCGATGCCGGGCCAGGCTGCCCCAGGGCTCGCCGACGCAGAAGCCGTCGATCTCGCCGCTTTCCAGCGCCTCGACCATGCGGGGCGGGGGGAGGGCGCCCAGTGCCACCTGGCGATCGATGTCGATATCGGCACTGGCCAGCCATTCGCGCAGTTGATAGTGCTGGCAGGAGTAGGGGTAGACCATCGCCAGCCTGGGGGGATCGCCGCGGTGGTCGTGCAGTCGGGCGGCGAAGCGTCGGGCATTGTCGCGTGGGTCGCGATCCTCGCCGATGTCGTCCATGTCCTCGGACCAGCGCCGCGACAGCACGATGGTGTTGCCGCCACGGCCGAGGATGAACGGCGCCAGGGTCTCGCAGGGGGCACGTGACAGGCCGAGACTCATGGCCAATGGCAGGGGCGAGAGCATGTGGGCGCCGTCGAGCAGGCCGGAGGCGACTTTGTCGCGCAGCGTCGACCAGGCATTTTCGCGCGAAAGGGCGACCTCGAGCCCTTCGTCGGCGAAGAAGCCGGCCTCGCGGGCGATGATCGGCAGGGCAGCGTCGAGCAGGGGGATGAATCCCAGCGTCAGTCGTTCGAGTTCGGGCGTGCTCATCGTCCCTTCTCCAGTTGTTCGAGGATGTCGATCACGTTGCTGGCCACATCGCCGATACGCTGGCCGCGATCCATGGCCAGCTTGCGCAGCATGCGATAGGCCTGGGGCTCGTCGCAGTCCTGATGTTTCATCAACAGGCCCTTGGCGCGTTCGATGCGCTTGCGTTCGGCCAGTTGGGTGCGGGCCTGGTCCAGTTCGCGGCGCATCGACTGGAAGGATTCGAAGCGGGCGATGGCGACTTCCATGACCGCCTTGACCCGGCCCGGCACCAGGCCGTCCACCACATAGGCGCTGACGCCGGACTTGAGGGCGGCATGCATGGTCTCGGGGTCATGCTGGTCGGCGAAGAACACCACCGGACGTGGATTCTCGCGGTTGAGCAGCGACATGCTGTCGAGGGTGTCGCGATCGGGGGATTCCATGTCGATGATCACCACATCGGGCTGATGGCGGGCGACCATCTCGTTGAGGCTCGTCGGGGCCTGCAGGCGGCAGATGACCTCGTGGCCCTCGTTGGCGAGGGCTTCCTCGACCATGGCGGCCCGCACGATCTCGTCGTCGACCAGGAGGACTTTCAAGGGCTGAGGCATGGTGGCGTAGCTCGTTGCATAGGGGCGTTGCCCGATCTTTTGCAAGATGCGTTCCAGTTGTCGGAAATCCCCATGAATGGCAGCTATGTGCTTTCCCGGAGGCAGCGGCAGGAAGCGCAACGGCCTGGTATTGCACCGAGTCGGTGCGAGCGGGTTGGTGAGATGCGCCCGACCTGTGCGGCAAGCTTCCCGTTTACCTGTGGCGAGATCGTCACGGAGCGCGGCATCCCGGGGACCGGGCATTCCTGGCACGGGGCTTGCTAGATAACAAATGACCAGGATGGATCAAGGGTGATCCATTCATCGGCAAAGACGCCCACCGCTTCTCCGCAGCTTCGGCTGCCGTGAGGCGGTGGGCGTCGTCGTTTCGGCAAGTCGTTCACGACGGGAGGAAAGCGTCATGTCCAGGGCCTCAACGCAAGACGCACGCACCACATGCCCCTATTGCGGGGTTGGTTGCGGCGTGCGGGCCGAGATGCAGCAGGGCCGCATCGTCGGCGTCGAGGGCGACACCGAGCACCCGGCCAATCATGGCCGTTTGTGCGTCAAGGGCTCGGCACTGCACGAAACGCTGGGTGAACAGGGGCGGCTGACACAGCCGCGGCTGGATGGCGCCGAGGTCGACTGGGACACCGCCCTGGACGCCGTGGCCGGGCGCCTGGCCGAGACGCAGCGCCAACATGGCCCCGGGGCGGTGGCCGGTTATCTCTCCGGGCAGCTGCTCACCGAGGACTATTACGTCGCCAACAAGCTGTTCAAGGGCTTTCTCGGCACGCCGCATCTGGATACCAACTCGCGGCTTTGCATGGCCTCGGCGGTGGCCGCCTACAAGCGCTCGCTGGGGGCCGATGCCGTGCCCTGCAACTACGAGGACCTGGAGGACGCCGAGCTGGTGGTGCTGGCGGGCTCGAACCTGGCCTGGAATCACCCGGTGCTGTTCCAGCGGCTGCGCGTCGCCAAGACGCGCAATCCCCTGCTGCGGGTGGTGGTGATCGACCCGCGCGTCACCGACACCTGCGAGCTGGCTGATCTCTACCTGGGCGTGCGTCCCGGCAGCGATGCCCGCCTGTTCACCGGGCTGCTGGCCTGGATGGCCGCACGCGGCAAGCTCGATCGCGTCTATCTGGAACGCCACACCCAAGGGCTGGAGGAAACCCTGGCCGAGGCCCGTCAGGACGATGTCTCGATCGAGGCCATCGCCGCCGACTGCGATGTCGACCCCGAGCGCCTGGAGACCTTCTTCTACTGGTTCGCCAGCCAGCTCCACGTGGTGACGCTATATTCCCAGGGCATCAACCAGTCGAGCAGCGGTACCGACAAGTGCCAGGCGATCATCAATTGCCACCTGGCGGGTGGCAAGATCGGTTTGCCCGGCGCCGGTCCCTTCTCCATCACCGGCCAGCCCAATGCCATGGGCGGGCGCGAGGTGGGCGGCCTGGCCAACCAGTTGGCCGCCCACATGGATTACCAAAGCCCCGGCGCCCTGGACCGGGTGACGCGCTTCTGGAGTACCGACTCGCTCGTTCCGCGTCTCCCGGAAGGGCCGGGGCACAAGGCGGTGGAGCTGTTCGAGGCCATCGAGCGCGGCGAGATCCGGGCGGTGTGGATCATGGCCACCAATCCCACGGTCAGCCTGCCCGAGGCCCATCGCGTGCGCGCGGCGCTGGCCAACTGCCCGTTGGTGATCGTCTCGGAGTGCATGGCCGATACCGACCTGCTGGAGGTGGCCGACATCGTGCTGCCGGCTTCCGGCTGGTCGGAAAAGGACGGCACCGTGACCAATTCCGAGCGCCGCATCTCGCGTCAGCGCGGCCTGATGGCGCCGCCGGGCGAGGCCCGCCACGACTGGTGGATCATCAGCGAGGTGGCGCGGCGCCTGGGCTTCGGCGAGGCCTTCGACTATGGGCATCCGGCCGATATCTTCGTCGAACATGCGCGCCTGTCCGGCTTCGAGAACGAGGGAGAAGGGCGGCGCTGCTTCGACATCTCGGCGCTGGCCGGGCTCGATCGCCAGGGGTATGACGCCCTGGCGCCGATCCAGTGGCCGGTGACCCGCCAGGCGCCGCGGGGAACGCCACGGCTGTTCGAGGATGGTCATTTCGCCACGCCCGATGGACGCGCCCGACTGTTGCCGGTGTCGCCGCGCGGCCCCGTCCAGGCGCTCGGCGAGCGCCGCCGCTTCCGCCTCAACACCGGCCGGGTGCGCGACCAGTGGCACACCATGACGCGCACCGCCCGGGCGCCGCGGCTGATGAACCACCGCAGCGAACCCTTCATCGAGGTGCATCCCGAGGATGCCCGAGAGCTGGGCCTGGCCGATCAGGCGCTGGCGCGACTCGAGGGCGAGGGCGGCGACTATCGGGGCCGGGTCCGCATCTCGCCAGCGCAGCGGCGCGGCGAGCTGTTCGTGCCCATCCACTGGAGCGATCGCTTCAGCGCCTCGGCGCTGGCCGGCGCACTGCTGGCGTCGCATGTCGATCCGCTGTCCGGCCAGCCCGAGTCTAAGCACGGCGCCGTGGCCCTGGCGGCATTACCCAGCACCTGGGAGGCCACCCTGGTGGTCGCCGAGGACCTCGACGTGGACGCGCGGGTGCGCCGGGAGACCGGCTACTGGGCGCGGATTCCCATGGCCCATGCCGAACGCTGGCAACTGGCCGGCGACCCTGCCGCCGCCGGGCGCGACTGGCTGGCCTGGCTGGCCGAGACCCTGCCGGTAGCGGCCTCGCTGTGGTGCGACGATCCGGCCGACGGCCGGCTGCGTGCCGCGGGAATCGAGGCGGGTCGCCTGCGCTGGTGGTTGATGGTCGGTCCGCCGGCCGAGCTGCCGGGACTGGCCTGGCTGGATGAGCGCTTCGCCGAAGCCGCCGAGGGCATCGCCCTGGAAGCGGGCCAACGGCGGCGGATTCTGGCCGCCTGCGAGGACGGCGCCGCCGACGATGGCCCCCTGGTGTGCAGTTGTCATCAGGTCGGGCAGGGCGCCATCACCTCGGCGATCCGCGAAGGCGATACCAGTGTCGAGGCGCTGGGCGCCCGGCTGGCCTGCGGCACCCAATGTGGCAGTTGCATTCCCGAATTGAAATCACTCATCGAAGAGGAGAGGGCCCATGCGTCTCATCCCATCCCTGATGTCGAGCCGGCTTGAGGGCATCCTGCGCCCCGTGGACTCGCTGGCGCGCGTCGCCCTCTCATGGTGGGAGGCGCGGCGCCCATGGCGGGAGGCGCACAACGCTGCGGGGCGTTGTCATGGCCAGCGGGCCGGCCGGGTGTTTCTGGTCGGTGCCGGCAGCGGCGATGTCGAACTGCTGACCCTCAAGGCCGCCCGCCTGCTGCGCGACGCCGATGCCGTGGTCTACGATCGCCTGGTGGGTGACGAGATCCTGGCCCTGATTCCCGCCGGACGCGAGCGCTACTACGTGGGCAAGGCGCGGGGGCAGCACAGTGTCGCCCAGGCCGAGATCGGTGCGCTGATGGTGCGCCTGGCCGGCGAGGGCAAGCGGGTCGTCAGGCTGAAGGGCGGCGACCCTGGCGTCTTCGGGCGCATGGGCGAGGAACTGGCCGCGCTGGACGCCGCGGGGATCGACAGCGAGATCGTGCCCGGCATTACCGCCGCTTCGGCGGCCTGCGCGAGCATGGGCATTCCGCTTACCGATCGCGGCCATGCCCAGCAGCTTCGCCTGATCACCGCCCAGCAGTGTCGCGAGGGAGGCGAGCCGGACTGGCCCGCCCTGGCGCGTCGCGACGAGACCCTGGTGTTCTATATGGGGCTGTCCCGCGTCGAGGTCATCTGCAACGGTCTGCGCGGCGCCGGGCTGCCCGATGAATGGCCGATCATGCTGGTCGCCAATGCCAGCCTGCCCGGACAGGAGGCGCTCGTCGGCACCCTGGCCGACATGCCCGAGCGGCTTGCCGACCATCCGCTGCCGTCGCCCTGCCTGATCATCGTGGGCAGCGTGGTACGCCTCGCCGAGGCGCGCCGGCTGGTCGACACGGCGGTGATGTACCGCGAGGATGCCGCCTACCACTGACGCGATTGCCCACCGGGCGTCACGCTCGGGTCGAGCAGTCGCCAGTAGGTGAGCAAGGGATGATCGGCCGGAAGCCGGGCGTTCAGTTCGCCATGGCCGCCGAGCAGCGAGTGAGTCGCACGCAGCCGCGCATCATCTGGTTCGCCGAGCGTGAATTGCCACGCGTCCTGGCCCTGGGCGCAGGCGAGGCTCAAGGTCGCCCTTTCCAGGGGGACGATCTCGGGCGCTTTCAGTTGCAGGGATGGACTGGTGAGCTGCCCCTTGGCTGCCAGGCAACCGCTCGGTCCCATCCGGCCTTCCAATTGTCCTTCCAGCTTGCCGTCGAGGCCGATGCCACCCCCCAGGGGCAATGCCGAAGTGTCGAGGGCGGCCAGGTCTCCGCCTTCGAGCTGCCAGGCTACGTTCAGGCCCTCCAGTCGTGCGCCGAGCGACCAGCCATCGCCGATGCCCAGGTGCAGTTCAGGGCGCCAGCCATCCAGTCCCAGGTGCCAGTTCAGCGGTTCGAATCTCAGGGGCCAGCCGGGGCGGGGCTCGACGATCAACGCCGTGGCCCGACCATCCAGCAGCCGACCGTGGGGCTCTTCCAGGTCGACTCCTTCGGGCAGATTGGCCGCGATGAGGCCCGACAGGGCGCCGAGCGGCAGGGTGAACAGCAGGGTCAGACAGAAAATGCCGACGAGGAGGATGGCCTGGGCCGCCCGGCCGATGTAGCGCTTCATGGCGTGGCCTCGTCATGTTCGGCGATGGGCTGGCGCTCGAGCTCCGCCACCAGGGTCATGTCCAGCGCCAGGCCGCCGTCCGATTCCCGTGCCAGCGACCACTCGGTGGTCCACCAGCCATGCTGCGCCGCCCAGCGGGCGAAGGTCGTGACGTTCTGCGGCTGTGGCACTCGCCCTTGCAGGCGCAGGCCATGGGCCTGCGATTCCAGGCGCGGCGCGTCGATACCGTGCCGCTCGGCGGCGGCCAGCCAGCGCTGCTGCGTCAGTGGCTGGATGGCCGGAAGACGGGAGGCGGCCGCCGGCGGTGGAGCGGCGTCGTCGGTAACGTCGATAGCGGCCAGCCGCGAGATGGCCAGATAGCCGAGCAGCAGGACGATGATGCCGGCGCCGATGGCCAGGGTGCGGCGTTCCCTGGGATCGCGAGCCTGCCAGGCCCGTTGCAGCGGCGAGAGCAAGGACGTCAACGAGCTCATGGCGTCTGTCCTCCATTGGATGCGGAGGCAAGGTCGATCTCCAGCGTGAGCCGGGTCGGGGTGTCGGTGACTCGGCCGAGAGCGTCGAGCCGGGTGCGCAGGGCCTCCAGCTCGGCGGCGCTCAGCGCCTCCGGGGCCCAGCCCAGGCGCATCCGCTGCCCCGAGACCTCAAGCTGTTGCAGCCTGGCTTGGTCGGGAAGGTCGCTCAGGGCGGCCAGATGTTCCTCGATGCGCGCGCGGCGCTGGGCCAGATCGGCCAGGGCCGAAACCCGCTCCGCCAGGCGCTGGCCGGCATCGTTCGCGCTGGCGGGTTGCGAAACGAAGCGGGCGGCCAGTTGCCGCTCGGCCGCTTCACGGGTGGATTGATGGCCTTGCCAGGCGACGAGCCCGCCATGCAGCAGGAGCAGTGCCACGATCAGCCCACAGCGGCGCAGCGGCAGCCAGGCCCTGGCGCCTGCCAGCGAGATCGGCAGGCGACGGCGTGATCCGGGCTTGGCCGGTCCCGCCTCGGGACGCGGCAAGCGACGTGGCAGATGGCGGCCGAGAAAGGCCAGACAGGCCAGTTCGCCTTCGTCGGCGAGCGGCTGATACCACTCGCGCTCGGCCAGGGCGGGGGGCAGGGCGGTGTTGCGTGGCCAGCTCAGCCAGTGGCAACGGCCTGGCGCCTGATCCTCCGCGTCGTCATGCCAGCGCAGCATCCAGTCGTCGCCGGCGGGCAGGGCGCAGAGGGCGCGCTCGGGAGGGGCGGGCTGGCCCATGAAGGCCGGAGCCCAGGCCGTCGGAGAGAGCCCGGCCCGGGCCAGCGTGGCCTGCCAGTCCTGCAGTCGCGAACGTGCCACGCCGACCAGCACCAGGCGGCCCTGGACATGGTCGAGCCGGGCCAGTGTCAGCGGCTCGCCGTTGCCCTCGTCGCAGCGGTACCGAGCGACGAGCAGTGGCCACTCGTCGCGCTTGAGCCCCTTGGGGGCGGTGAGCTCGAAGCGGGTCGTCGAGGCCGGCGGCAACACGAGGATCGTTTCGTGGCCGGCCGACTGGAAGGCCTCGGGCAAGGGCTCGCCGGGTGTCCAGGTGCCGCCCGGCGGTGTCGTCGTTGCGTCGAGCAGCGTCCAGTTCCAGGGGGCCGCATGATCGTGGGGCGCGGCTGGCGGCATCAGCAGCAGCCGGGGCCGAGGCATCCTGCGGCCGCCTTGATGTCGAGGCAGTCGAATCGGCAGCGATGTCATGAAGCCTCCTCGGGGGAAGATGTCGGGAAGGGCGAATGGGGCGCTTCACCGCGATAGCGCTGGAGAATTCGCACCCGGGCAGCGGGCACTCGAGGTTGCCAGGGGCTCACCCCCTCGGCTTGAAGCAGGCGCACATAGCGGTATTGGCGGTCGCCGATCTCGATCCGGATATGCAGGCGCAGCAGGTCCGGGGTCAGGGTCAGGCGGCGGGCGAGCTCGTTGAAGTCATCGGGATCGCCCAGGGCGCTGCGCACCGCGTCGACGTTCTGGTAGCCGGCGGCGGGGCGCGATCTCAGCAGGCGTTCGAGCCGGCCACGCGGCACCCGGCCTTCGAGCAGGGAATCGAGCAGCGCGACCCGCTCGACGGGCAGGCTGTTGAGGTTGAGCGCAAGCGGCCCGGTGTCGGGATAGGCGCACAGCCCTTCGGGCAGGCGACGGGAGCGTCGGCTGTCCAGCGGGGCCAGCCAGTTGATCTCGCTGATGTCGGCGAGGGGGGCATTGGCGGTGGTGCGTGGCCCGAGGCCGGCGCGGACATCGTTGGCATAGTCCGGGCCGTCGAGGCTGCCGGAGCGGGCCACGCCGTCGGCATCCATCCAGTCCATCAGCCGCGCAAGCAAGGCGTCGGTCGAGAGGCCCGCCACGGGACGTCCCTGGAGATGGTGATCGATGTAGTGGGTCAACTGGCGCCGGGCCAGGTCGGCGTCGGGGCCTGCCAGGGCATTGAGGTTGAGGCAGCCTCGCAGATCCTCGACATTGAGGTGAATCCGGCCATGGTCGGTGGGGTAGGACAGCGAGCGCCCGCGCAGGCTCTGCCACCACAGCCCCGCCTGGCGTACGGCGGCGTCGGTCAGGGCGCGACGGGCGATCACCTCGGCGCCTTGCGCATAGAAGTCGGCCTGGGTCTGCGCCTGGAGCTCGCTCAGGCGGGCCAGGTCCCGGCGGCCCTGTTCGCTCAGGCTCGTCAGGGTCAGGCTGACCAGTGCCAGGCACAGCAGCACCATCAGCAGGGCGGCGCCGTCCTGGCGCGTGCCGGGGGGCAACGGGCGATTCATGGTTGAACCTCCGGCAGTCGCACGACGATGTCGTGTGCCCGGCCATGACGCTGCCAGCGCAGGCGCAGTCCACGCACTGTCCGAGCGTTGGCGGTGGCCGGTGTCTGGCGCCATTGGCCGTGTTCATAAAAGGCGATCTCGAGGGTCTCGATGCCGGTCAGCCGGGCATCCTGCTGCCACTCAGGCGCGTCTGCGGCATCGAGCAGGCCGGTGGAGGCCAGTTGCAGTTCGCCGCGCTCGAGATTCCAGCTCAGGCGCTGGCGGCGCAGACGACTGACGCGGTCGCCCAGCGCGACGGGCGCGCCGACCAGCGCGACCCATTCCAGCAGGCCCGGCTCGGGGCGGTAGTCGAGACGAGGGTTGAGCAGCGGCTGCCCGCCTTCATGCAGGGAACGCTCGACCAGAGCCTGGAGGCGGTCTTCCAGGCGGCGCGCGAAGCGCATGTCCTGGCGCTCGTCGGGTGGCGTGGCGAAGCGTTCCTCGGCACTGACCAGGCCATTGACCAGTCCCGCCACGGCGACGCCGATCAGGGCCGTCAGGGCGATGGCGATGACCACCTCGAGCAGGGTGAAGCCGGCCTGGCGATGCTCGTTCATGGGCTTTCTCAAGGTCGGTCTCAAGCTCATGGCGCCAGGAACACCGTGAAGTCGAGGCTGTGCGGTGCCGGCAAGGGTTCGCCGGCCACGCTCAGGGTGCCGCGACGCAACTGCTTGACCGGCGTGCTCACGACCTCCAGGCGCCAATGGCAGTCGTGCCCGCTCGACTGGCGTTGCCCCTCGTGGCGACCGACGCTCGGCCAGTAACCGGCGAGACTGAACTCGTTGTTCAGGGCGCGGGCGCACATCACCAGCGGTAGCCGCTCGCGTTCCAACTGGGCCGTGCGGCTCCGCTGATGCACGGCCTGGCTGACCATGGCGGCGATCACCGCCAAGATGAACAACGCCACCATGACCTCGAGCAGCGTGAATCCGTCGGCCTTGCGGGGCTCAGGCATCGTCTCGCTCCCTTGCTTCCCGTACCCCCAGGGCGTCGATGAGCAGGTGGCGTTGGCGGTTGCCGGTCGTCAGGCTCAGGCGCCCGCCCAGCACCTCGCCATCGGGCCACCAGACCAGCCAGGGCGTCGCCTGGTCCTCGGGGGCGGCCGGGGCGCGTTGCAGGTGGATATCGAGTGGCCAGCGGCGGGCGGGCAGGTCGCTCGTTTCGAGCGTCCGCCATTCGGCGCTGCCGGTGTCGCGGGTCACGAACTCGTATCCCGTCTCGTTGGGTCGCATCCCGATGACCTGCTGTTGTTCCATGGCCTGGATGGCGGCCCGTTCGAGGTCGGTGCGCAGCCGCTCCCGGGCGCTGTCCAGGCTCGGTGCGCTGCCGCCTTCCAGCCAGGCCACGCTGAGTCCGGTCAGCGCGGCGACGATCGTCAGCACGATCAACAGCTCCAGCAGGCTGAAGCCCGACTGGGCTCCGGCTCGGCCGGACTGCTCGGGGCTCTCGAGGATGGCGAGCGAACGCAGGAATGACTCCATCTGTGGGGCTTACAGCATCCAGTTGCCGATGTCGGCATCGTTGCCCTCGCCGCCGGCCTGGCGGTCGGCGCCCAGGCTGAAGACATCGATGCGGCCATGCTCGCCGGGATTGCGATAGTCGTAGGGGTTGCCCCAGGGATCATCCGGCAGGCGACGCACATAGCCTTCCTGGCGGTAATTGGTGGCCAGTGGTTCCTGGCGCGGCGCCTCGACCAGCGCCTGGAGCCCTTGCTCGCTGGTGGGATAGCGATGGTTGTCGAGCCGATACATGTCGAGGGCCTGCTCCAGGGTGGCGATGTCGGCCCTGGCCTTCTGTTGCATGGCCTTGTCCTGGTTGCTGAGCACGTTGGGCGCGACGATGGCGACCAGCAGCCCGAGGATGAAGATCACGACCATGACCTCGAGCAGGGTGAAGCCGGCCTGGGTCTTGGGTGAGCGGTGCGGAGCTGTCATGGAATTCCTCCTGGTGGATGATGAAACGGTGGCTAGAGCGCCATGGCGCTGTTGAGGCTCATGATCGGCAGCAGGATGGCCAGGACGATGGTCAGTACCACGCCGCCCATGGCCAGGATGATCAGCGGTTCGAAGAGCGCCAGCGCCATGTCGACGCGTCGCGAGAAGGCGCTTTCCTGGGTGGCGGCGACGCGTTCGAGCATTTCGCCGAGGCGGCCGCTGGATTCGCCGCTGGCCACCATGTGCAGCAGGGTCGGAGAAAAACGCCCGGTATCGGCCAGGGCGCGGTGCAGGCTGACGCCGCTGGTGACGGCTTCTTCGACCTCGCCGAGATGATGGCGCAGGCAGGCGTTGGCCAGGGTGTCGCGGCTGACTCGCAGGGCATCGACCAGCGGAATGCCGCTCAGGGTGAGAATCGCCAGGGTGCGCGTCAGGCGGGCGCTGTCGAGCAGCAGCAGGAGCTCGCCCAGGCGCGGCAGCGTCAGCAGGCGGCGGTCGACCTTCAGCCGGATGGCGGGCCGACGCAGTGAGCGGGCGGCGGCCAGCCCCAGCAGCAGAAGCGTGGCGAGCAGCCAGGGCCCCAGGCTCTGCATGGCGTCGGCCAGGGCGATCAGGCCGCGCGTCAGCCAGGGCAGGGTCATGTCGGAACGCTCGAACTGGGCGGCGAGGCGCGGCACGACATAGGTCATCAGGCCGCTGACCACGCCGACCGAGACCAGCACCAGCACCAGCGGGTAGACCAGCGCGCCCTTGGCCTTCTGGCGCTGCCGCTGGCTGCGTTCGAGATGGTCGGCCAGGCGTTCGAGCACCTGGGGTAGTTGACCGGCGCGCTCGCCGGCGGCGACCAGGGCCACGTAGAGACGGTCGAAGCTGGCGGGGTGGGCCTTGAGGCTATCGGCCAGGCTGTAACCCTCGCGGACCCGATTGACCAGCGACAGCAACAGGGCGCGGGCGGCTTCCCGGTCGGCCTGGCTGGCCAGCGCCTCCAGGGCCTGGCCGATGGGGATGCCGGCATCGATCAAGGTCGCCAGTTGACGGGTCAGCAGCGTCAGGCGTTCGGCATCGAGACGCTGGCCGCGGCGGCGTTGCCGGGCGCCTCGTATCTCCTCCAGGCGGCGCGCGAACAGGCCCCGGTCGCTGAGCAGTTCTCGGGCATGGCGCTCGTTCTCGGCCTGGATGACGTCGCGACGGCGACGGCCTTCGAGATCCAGCGCCAGATAGCGATAGGTCGGCATCAGCGGGTGGCTCCCGGGTCACGGACGAGTGGATCACTGGTGAATGGCACGCAGCACCTCCTCGAGGCTGGTTTCACCATCGGCGAGCCGTTCCAGGGCCGCATCGCTCAGCGAGCCGGTCTGCTGGAAGGCATGGGCGGCGAGTGCCGCTTCGCTGGCGCCGTCGTGGATCATGGCCGCCAGGGTGTCGTCGATGGCGATGAACTCGTAGAGCCCCAGGCGCCCTCGGTAGCCGGTGTGGTCGCAGGCGTCGCAGCCGAGCGGCTCGGCGATGCGCGAGAGGGACTCGAGCCCCTGGAACTGTCGGCACTCGGCGTCGCTGGGGGCGCGCCAGCGGTGGCAGTCGGGACACAGGCGGCGCACCAGGCGCTGGGCCATGACGCCCTTGAGGCTGGTGGCCAGCAGGAAGGGTTCGATGCCCATGTCGCGCAGCCGGGCGATGGCGCCCAGGGCGCTGTTGGTGTGCAGCGTCGAGAGCACGAGGTGGCCCGTCAGGCTCGACTGCACGGCGGTCGCGGCGGTTTCCAGGTCGCGGATCTCGCCGATCATGATGACGTCGGGATCCTGGCGCAGGATGGCGCGCAGACCGCGGGCGAAGGTGACGCCGGCATGCGGGTTGACCGGCGTCTGCCCGATGCCGGGCAGGGCATATTCGACCGGGTCCTCGACGGTGAGGATGTTGCGCCGGCGATCGTTGAGCGCGGTCAGGCTGGCGTAGAGGGTGGTGGTCTTGCCTGAGCCGGTGGGGCCGGTATTGAGCAGGATGCCATTGGGGCGGGCCAGGGCGCGGCGGTAGGCCGCCAGGGTGTCGGGCGGCATGCCGATGGCGTCGAGCGTCAATTGCGCGGCCTGCTTGTCGAGCAGGCGCATCACGACCCGCTCGCCGTGGATGCCGGGCAGGGTCGAGACGCGAATGTCCACCGGGCGCCCGGCGGCGCGAACGGTGATGCGGCCATCCTGGGGCTGGCGTTTCTCGGCGATGTCCAGCCCGGCCATGACCTTGATGCGCGAGATCAGCATCGGCGCCAGCACGCGTGGCGGGTCGAGGATCTCGCGCATGGCGCCGTCGACCCTCAGGCGCACGATCAGCTCGCGTTCGAAGGGTTCGATGTGAATGTCCGAGGCGCTCAGGCGCAGCGCCTCGGAAAAGATGCCGTTGATCAGCCGGATCACCGGCGCCTCGTTCTCGGCGTCCATCAAGTCTTCGGTGCGCGGCAGCTCCTGCATCAGGCCGTCGAGGTCGACGTGTTCGGCGAGCCCCTCGATCAAGCGGTTGTTGGTCTCGCGCTGGGCGTCATAGAGACGCCCCAGACGGCTGGTGTAGGCCTCGCTGTCGAGCCATTCGATCTCTGCCGGGGGGCCATGGCTGCGCCTCAGCTCCTGGAGAATCAAGGGATCGGCATCGCGGCGGGCCAGCAGGTGATAGCCCTCGGCCTGCCAGTCGATGGCCACGCCGCTGCGCTGGGCCAGTCGATACGGCATGAGACTGGCGGTGGTCGCGGGCTGCGGGGCGTTCATTGCGCCAGGCTCCCCAGGCGGCTGCGTGCCGATGGATAAAGCGCCTGCAGGCTGTTGCCGGACGCCGAGGCTCCCGATACCGACGTACCCGACATGCCACTCGCCGAGGTGGCAGATGCCGAAGGCAATTCCGGCAGGGTCTGATCGCCCGGCAGGTCGGCCTTGAGCATGTGCTGGCGCATGCGGGTGTATTGCTGGTGGGCCATCTGCTGGGTCTGCGGCGCATCGCGCAGTACCCGGGCGCGGATGAAGACCATCAGGTTGCGCTTGTCCTGGGTATCGCGGTCGTAACGGAAGAGGCGACCGACGCCGGGGATGTCGCCCAGCAGCGGCACCTTCTGTTCGGCATTGGCATTCTCGTCGCTGATCAATCCACCCAGCACGATGATGCCGCCATCCTGGGTCAGGACCGTGGTTTCGATCTCGCGCTTGTTGGTGACCACATCGCTGGCCTTGACGCCTTCATCGATGGAGGAGACTTCCTGGACGATTTCCAGGCGGATGCTGTTGTCGGCGCCGATGGTGGGGCGGATGTTCAGCTTGACGCCGACATCCTCGCGCTGAATGGTCTGGAAGGGGTTGGTGTTGTCGACGGTGGTGGAGCCGGTGACGAAGGGCACTTCCTGGCCGACCAGGATCGAGGCCTCGGCGTTGTCCAGGGTCGTCAGCGAGGGTGTCGACAGCAGGTTGGTCTGGGTATCGCTGCGCAGCGCATTGAGCAGCATGGCGAAGCTCACGCCCCCCGAGGAAAGCCGGCCCACGCCGGCGGTGACGCCGTTGAGGTTGCCGAGCAGGGAGCCCAGGGCGGAAGCGTCCTGACTGGCCGCGGCGGCGGCGATCTGGTTGATGCCTGGCGTCGAGGCGGAGGGGAAGTTGAC
Organism: Halomonas elongata DSM 2581; assembly: GCF_000196875.2. Classification (NCBI taxonomy): domain Bacteria; kingdom Pseudomonadati; phylum Pseudomonadota; class Gammaproteobacteria; order Oceanospirillales; family Halomonadaceae; genus Halomonas; species Halomonas elongata. The sequence goes on along the minus strand of NC_014532.2, from coordinate 2,605,486 downwards.
GCCGCCCGCCGGGACCGTGCCCTCGCCGCTGATGTCGCCGAACAGCCACTGCACGCCGAGTTCCTTGGCGCGGCTTTCGGTGATTTCGGCGATGATCGCTTCGACCGCCACCTGGGCGCGGCGCATGTCGAGGCGGGAAACGAGTTCGCGATAGCCCTCCAGGGCGCTGGGCGGGCCGCTCAGGACCAGGGCGTTGGTCGAGGGATGCACGGCGAAGGCGACGCCATCGAGCCCGCTGCCCGATGACGTCGCCGCCAGCGACTGGCTCCCGGCCTGGCTTTCGGTAGCGTCGGCGCCGTCGCTGCCGCTCCGGGTCGGGACCGCCCGGGCGCCGGAGACGCTATTGGCCAGGTCGCCCAGAACCTTGGCCACATCGGCGGCATCGGCATGGCTGAGGGGAATGACCGCCGTGGTGGTGTCGTGGTCCTGGGGAGCATCCAGGCGCGCGATCAGGGTCGATACCTGGCGCCGTTGGCTCGGGGTGCCGAAAGCCACCACCGCATTGGCGCGGGCATCAGCGACCACGGTGGCCGTGCTGCCGTCGTCGCTCAACACGTCCTTGAGTGTCTGGACCAGGCGCTTGGCATTGGCATGGGTGACCGGAAAGACCTCGGTGTCGGCCTGGCGGTAACCGTCGAGTCGTTCGGTGAGCCGCTTCAGGCGCCCGAGATTGGCCTTCCAATCGGTCACGACCACGGAGTTGCTGCCGGGGTTGGGCGTCAGGGTACCGACATTGGCATCGATGAGCGGCTCGAGGATGCCGGCGAGCTCTGCCGCGGCGAGGTTCTCGGTGTGCAGGACTTCGGTGGCGATCTCGTTGCCCTGGGCGTCATCCAGGCCGACCGGCAAGGGCTGGGTGCGTGCCACCTGCTCCGGCACGATGCGCACGCGATTGTCGGGCAGCCGCACGGTGGCGTAGCCGTGGTTCTGCAGGGTGTCCTGGAAGAGCCCGTAGAGCTCATCGGCGGTGACCGGCTTGGGACTTTCCACCGAAAGGGTGCCGCGCACCCGGGGATCGATGACGAAATCGGTGCCCGTAATGTCGCTGACGCCGGCCGCGAACTCGGCGACGCTGACCTCCTTGAAGCTGACGCCATAGACCGGAGCCGGGTCGCTCTGGGCCAGCAGGGAAGCCGAGGGCAACGCCGTGCACAGCAGCAGGGCCAGGCGTATGGCCGGGGCGGACAACGAACTGTGCCGGGAGGGCGTCGTGGCGGTCATGAAAAAGCTCCGGATGGGGCATCAAGGCGCATTCAGGCGCCGGATGCCGATGATCGTGGCGTCGTCGTCGCCTGATGCACGCAGGCGTTCGCGACGACCTTCGTTGTCGAGGATCAGCCCTTGCTCGTCGATTCCGGCCAGCCTCACTCCGTTCATGATGACGTCGCCGGGGCGGACGGCGACCTGCCCGTGCGGCGTGGCCATCACCACCAGGCTGCGGCTGAGCGGGTCGGCGCGGAAGCTGCCGACGAGGCTCAGGGGCAGTTGGGTATCGTTCAGCCCGCTGGTGGGCTGGCGCTCGGCCTGCCAGAGCCGCGAGGCGACGATCGGCAGAGGTGCCGACGAGGCGAGCGGCGTGTCCTGACCTCGCACGCCTGGCGCTGGCTGGTTCAGTGCGACCAGATCGGCGATGACCAGCGCGGCGAGCCAGGCCAGCAGCATGTTGCCGAGCACGCCGGCCCACCGGCGGAAGCGCTCTTGAGCGGTGACGGCGCTCATCGGCTCGGCCGGTCCTCGGGATGCCAGCCGGGATGGCCCTCGACGAAACTGAGCTCGGCCTCGGGCCGTGGCGGCAGGCTGGCAAGGCCCATGCTCGACAGGTAATCCTCCAGTAACTGCCAGAGTGGCGGCCCGGCCTGAGACGCAATATCGGGATTCCAGGTCACCACCGTGCCCGGGACACTGCCTTGCAGATCGACGCGCTGTCCGGTCTCGCGGCTGTAGCGGCAGCGCCAGCCGATGCCGGCCAGGCGTGGCAGGTCCTGGCTGGTGTCGAGCAGCATGGGCGTGCCGAAACAGGCGTCGGCCGCCCGCTCGAGCAGGCCGCGCAGGGCGGTGCTGTCGGCGTCGCGGCGCGTGACGGCGCCCGGATGCCCGCCACTCAGGGTCAGCAGGTGATCGCGGGTGATGGTTTCGCCCGGCGCCACTCGGCGGTCATGGCGCAGGCCCGGCGCCAGGGCGATGGCCTGGTCGCCGGCGCTCTCGCGCAGCGCCGCGACGATCAGGGCGTCCCAGCTACCGCCGGTGGTGTCGCGTCGCCATAACCAGTCGGGGGCCACGGCCAGGGGCCGATCCAGCCAGTCGCTGTAAGGCGCGCGCAGGGCATCCAACTGGCGCTGGTGTTCGGCGAGTCGGTCGGCCATGCCGGCGTCGCGTGGTGCCGGGTCGGCGAGCACGAATCGGGACTCGAAACGCCATCGGCCGTGTCGGGCGCGACAGGCGATCTGGAAGACGCCGGTCGCCCGGCTGCCGGGAAAACAGAGCGGCACAGTGTCGCCGCGACGTCGCTCCACCTCGACCAGGGTCGGCCAGAAATCCTGGCCGCGGGCGGCGACGATCAGGTCGGCGGCATCGAGCCGTTCGGCAAGCCAGCGGGCCGGGCCACTGCCGGTGTCGGCCAGGATGATCACCAGGTCGGCCTGGTCACGGGCCGACTGGCTGGCGGCCTGGATGGCATGGAACCAGTCGTCGAGCTGGCGGGGCTCATCCGTGGCATGCGGGTCGGTGGCGCCGACCACGGCCAGCCGTGCGCCGCCGCGCTCGAAAAGTTCGAAGTCGGCAACCAGGCTTTCGGGGTTGCGGCGTTCATCCAGGCAGCCGACGACCGGTCGCGCGAAGCGGCGATACAGGCTGGCGGTGCGCTCCGGCCAGAGGTGGCGCTCGTCGCTGCTGACCCGCACGTCGGCGTTCAGCCATTGGCTCAGGGTGACGCCCGAGTCGCCCTGGGTCAGATAACCCAGGCCGCCGCCGTTCCAGCATTGCCCGTTTTCCAGTGTCAGGGTGGCGTCCGCCGGGAGGCGGCGACGCAAGTCCCAGAGCGTGGTGGCCAGGGCGCTGCTGCCGCCGATAGGTCGCTGACCGAGTGGCGAGCCGATCAACGCGCGCGTGGCCTCGGTGGTGACGCCCGACAGAGTCTCCAGGCTGCGGCCCGTGGCCCAGGGTGCCCGGCCCAGGGCGGCGGCCGGGCCGAGGCGGGTCGCGGGCGTGGCCGGATATTCCGGCTGATGGGCATCGAGCACATCGGCATAGAGCAGCAGGGTTGGGCCGCTCTGGTCCGGCAGTCCGTGGCGGGGCGCCTCGGCTGTGGAGCGGGAGAACCCCGTGGCGCAACCGCTCAATCCGGTGGCGGCAAGTACCCCGCCGAATCCCAGGAAACGCCGTCGGTATCGGCCGTGGTCACTCAGTGTCGTGGAGTCGATATCTGCCGGGGCCGGTCGATGGAGGGACGTGCGATGTTCCGGAGAAGAGTCGGTCATAGTGGTGATCAATCGAAGCCTCGCCGCTGTAGCGGTCTGGCGTGCCTGTCCGTTGCCAGCTTTGGGGTCTGCACGAAATGCACCTTCGTTCGGCAGCTTTTCGTATGAGATCCATGGGGAAACACCGCCTGGATGCCTGCATTTTCTTGGTCGGCGTATATTGCGGCACTGTTATTTCAGAATTATTAAATCAAGCTGCCAGAGGGGAGTCGTGATCGGGTATCCATTTTTTCGTCATTCTCCTGTCATTTATAACCAGCAGCCTACTGTGGCCGAAACAAATGAGTCGCTGCTGAAAGTTTGTAATCGCACCTAGATCTATCGAAAAAAATGACGATGAGGAGACCGGAATGAGCAAGGAAATCGAGGACCATCGCCTGTTGAATCCGAGCGATAACGAGCCATTCTCCTCGGTACTGGAGAAGCATGTATCGCGGCGCCGTGTCATGCAGGGGGGGCTTGGCATGGCAGCCATGACGGTGCTGGGCGGATTCGGCCTGGCCGGCTGTGATTCCAGCGACGGCGATACCTCCACCCCGGGTTCCGAGAAGACACCGCTGTCGCTGGCCTTCGATGCCATTCGCGGTTCATTGACGGATGCCGTGGCCGTGCCGGCCGGCTATACCGCTCAGGTACTGATTCCCTGGGGGACTCCGCTGAACAGCCAGGCTCCGTCATGGAGTGAAGACCTGGGCTTCACCCCGGAGATCCAGGCCAACAGTGTCGGCATGCATCACGACGGCATGCACAATTTCGCCCTCGACGAGAAAAATGCTTCCAGAAACTTCCTGCTGGCGCTGAACAACGAATACATCGACCAGGGAGCGCTCTGGGCACCGCAGGGGGGGGCGACCAATGCCTCCGACGGGGCTCGCCCGGCCGATGAAGTGCGCACCGAGATCAATGCGCACGGTGTCACCATCGTCGAGATGAAGAAGGCTGGAAATGGCCGCTGGCGTCACATGCCCAACTCGTCCTACAACCGCCGCTATACCAGTGCCACCGAGATGGAGCTGGGCGGTCCGGTGGCCGGCAGCGACTATGTCAAGACCAAGTACTCGCCGGATGGCACCAGGACCCGTGGCACCAACAACAACTGTGCCAATGGCTATACGCCCTGGGGCACTTACCTGACCTGTGAGGAAAACTGGCCGGGCTATTTCATCAAGGATGCCGGTCGCGAAATGGATGACAATCGCATCGGCATTTCCGAGGGACGCGGTCGTTACGGCTGGGAAACCGCCGCCGGCGATGCCAGTGAAGTGGACGATGAATTCACTCGCTTCAACGCCACACCGACGGGCAACTCGGCCACCGACGACTACCGCAATGAGCCGCGCACCTTTGGTTACATCGTCGAGATCGATCCCTATACCGGGGCGCGTGCCGTCAAGCGTACGGCGCTGGGACGCTTCCGCCACGAAGGCTGCTGGCCGGGCAAGCTGGTCGAGGGCGAGCCGGTGGTGTTCTATTCCGGGCACGACTCGCGCAACGAGTACATCTACAAGTTCGTTTCGGATGCCGTCTGGGATCCGGCGGATGCCAATCGTCCGGGTGCCAACTATGATCGCCTGGCGATCGGCGCCAAGTACATGGACAAGGGCACGCTCTACGTGGCCCGCTTCAATGCCGATGGCTCTGGCGAGTGGCTGCCGCTGACCCCGGATGCGCAGACACAGGACGGCCGTACCCTGGCTCAGGCGCTGAATCTGTCCGCCAACGATCTGGCCGGCGTCATCATCAATACCTGCGATGCCGCCGACCTGATGGGCGCCACGCCCATGGACCGCCCGGAGTGGGGCGCCGTTGACCCGGCCTCCGGCGATGTCTACATGACCCTGACCAACAATTCCGACCGGACCGCCGAGGACACGGCCGCGACCTACACCAATGGCGGCAGCGATATCGACGAATTGGGTGTGGGATATGGCACGGCGCCGACCAATGCGCCCAACCCGCGTGCCGATAACAGCGCCGGGCAGGTGATTCGCTGGCGTGAAGGCGGCGATGCGACACGTTTCGACTGGGAAGTGTTCGTGTTCGGTGCCGCCGTCAACGATGCCGATAATTACTCCGGCCTGACCGAGCTCAACCAGTTCGCCAGCCCCGATGGCCTGCACTACGATGATCGCGGTGATGAGCAGGGCATCCTGTGGATCCAGACCGACAATGGCTATGACAACGTGACGGACTACACCAACGACCAGGTGCTGGCGGTGGTGCCCCAGAACGTCAGCCAGGCCCAGGGCGACGCCGCCGTGATCGGCGGTGGCGATCAGGCGCAGCTCAAGCGTTTCGCCGTCGGCCCCAACGGTTGCGAGGTGACCGGTATCTTCTTCACGCCGGACAGGACCGCGATGTTCATCAACATCCAGCACCCGAGCAATTGGCCTTCCGCGGAAGATGCCACTGCCGAGACGCAGGGGACCGTTCGTCCGCGGGCCTCGACGGTGGTGATTCAGAGGGAGGATGGTGGCGAGATCGCAGTCTAAGGTCCGTATGAAAAGTGCCTGCAAGACTTTTCGTACAAGACCTAGGTCCTGCGTCGTACCTGCCTGAAAAGCGCTGAAAGTAAGCCCCCGGTGATGCGTCACCGGGGGCTTCTTGCGTCAGGGGTCGAGGATCAGCCCCATGCTGATCCGGTCCTCGGTGTTGAAGCCGAGGCGGCGGTAGAAGTCCGCCACCTCCTCATTGCCACCTCGTATCTGCAGGTTGACCTTGACGCAGCCGAGTTCGCGCAGTCGCTCGATGGCGAACTCGACCATGCGCCTGCCGAGGCCTTCTCCTTGTCGTGAAGCCGCTACTGCAACCGAATACAGCCAGCCGCGATGACCGTCGTAACCGGCCATGCAGGTGGCAATGATCTCGCCGTCGTCCTCGAGCACATAGATGTGGTCGTCCACCAGGCGCTTGGCGCGGAGCACTGCTTCGGGGGTGTTGTAGCCCGTGTAGTCGGGAAAGTTGGCCCGCCAGAGGGCCGCGACTCTGGGTTCATCGTCTTCGGTGTATTTTCTCGGTGTCATGATCGTCGGCTGTCGAGTGTGTCCGGTGCTACAGTCTCGCATGCATTGGCGCGTCGATCATGAGGGGAGGAAGTTTCGCCTCAGGCATAGGTATCATTTGTAAACTCGATCAGGCAGAAGCCATGCCCGAAAGGGTCGGAAAAGGTCATGCAACGTGACCCGAGCCATTCCCGGCATTCGCCCTCACGGAGAGCACCGGCGTGTTCCGCACGCCGCGCAGCCGCTTCCAGGTCATCGACCACAACGTCGAAGTGTATCGGCGTCCAGTGTCGTGTGTAGTGACGAGGCGCCGATCCTGGCGTCGAGGAGGACGTGCCGGCCTCATTTTTCAGCAGATAGAGGCGCGACGAGGCCCCGGTAAGTTCGGCGACATCGTCATCGAGAAAGCGGTTGAGCGTAAACCCCAGGGCATCACGATAGAAATCGACGGCCGGGCCGAGTTCCGGAACATCGATATTGATAAGAAGGTTCATGGGATCCCCGTGATATGGCAGCGGTGATGTGATCCTGCATGTCGTTCGGAGAGGGAAAGGGCTCAATGGTTCAGGCATGACTGGCGGGAGCGAGCGGGGAGGGGCTCCCCGCTCGAATGGCCGGGGCTACTCCTCGCCGGCCTGAAAGGCCTCGAAGACCTGCTGGCCGGTGAGATCCTTGGTGGCGTTGCCGAAGTGATACCAGCCGGGCTTCTCGTCGATGAAGATCTGCGAGTCGAAGGTCCAGGCCTCTCCACTGTCGACCAGGCCCACCGGGACGGCGTAGTGTTCGCCGGTCCTGAGCCGGTAGAAGAGGTGGGTGCCGCAGTGTCGGCAGAAACCGCGTTCCGCCCAGTCGGATGAGGCGTAGATACTGACTTGATCCTCGCCCTCGAGGGTGACGCGGCCCACCGACTCCATGGCCAGCAGGGGGCCGCCGCCCCAGGTGCGGCACATCTGGCAATGGCAGGCGGCGACATTCTGGCGCTCGGCCTCGACGGAGAGCGTCACGGCGCCGCACAGACAACTGCCGCGCAGGGTCATGGCATCGTTCATGGTCATCTCCTTGGTGGCCGAGTGTCGGCCATTATGATGTTGCTACGTTCTCTCAGAGCTGTGCCAGGACCGTTTCGGCACTGCTCTGCTCCACGCCCTTGGCGTCGACGCCGAGATATTCCACCACGCCGTCATTGGCGATCAGGGCAAAGCGCTTGCTGCGCGTGCCCATGCCGCCTGCGCTGACATCCATTTCCAGGCCCAGGGCGCGGGCGAACTCGGCGTTGCCGTCGGCCAGCATGGTGATGCGTTCGGCATTCTGGTCCTTCTGCCAGGCATCCATCACGAAGGCGTCGTTGACGGCCATGCAGGCCACGACATCCACCTTGTCGAGCAGCTTGTCGGCGTTGACCACGAAACCCGGCATGTGCGTGTTGGAGCAGCCGGGGGTGAAGGCGCCCGGCACCGCGAACAGCACCACGCGCTTGCCGGCGAACAGCTCGCCGGTGGAGATGTCCTCCGGCCCTTGCTCGCCGTTGGTCTTGAGTGTGATGTCGGGGATGCGGTCACCGATGGCGATCGTCATTTCAGGCTCCTTTCGGATTGGATGGAGACGGCGATAAGCCGCCGTATTGCAGGTTCCAGCATGGGCGTATATGAGTGGCTCTGCAACGTGAGGGGAAACACTGCATAAATGACTGCGCGGGCAAATCACTATGTTGCGTGGTGCTCGGAATCCTCACCTATACCCTATAGGCTCCGGTTCCTGCGCTCCATGCGCCTTGTGCTTTGCCCCGCTCGCCGATTTGTGTAGCGCTTCCCAGATAGTTAGTGGTGACGTCGCATGGGGTTAGAAAGCATAAAACGCCCCCGATGCGTTGCCGCAGCGAGGGCGTTTCCGGGAAGGGCGCTATCAGCGCAGCGAGAGGGCGCCGGAGCCGCTGTCGCCGGCGGCGTCGCGATAGGCGGCGGTTTCCTCGGCTTCGACTTCGGGAGAGAAGCGCACCACCAGGGTACAGAGGGCGGCGATCACCACGGCGATGCCGAGGTAGAAGAGCCCCTGCTGGTAGCTGAGCGATTCGGAGCGGAACAGGAAACCGGCCGCCACGGCACCGGCGTTGCCACCCGCGCCGACGATGCCGGCCACGGCGCCGAGCGCCTTCTTGTTGACGAAGGGCACGATGCCGAAGGTGGCGCCCTCGGCCATCTGCACGAAGAGGCTGAACACCAGCATGATGGCGATGGCCAGCGCCAGGATCTGCATCTGCGAGAAGAACATCAGGGCCACGCCCTCGCAGAGCATGGCGATGAACAACCAGCGAACCCGACCCTTGAGGCCGCCGTTGCGGGCGAACAGATCGGAGAAGATGCCACCCAGGGTGCGGGCGAAGATATTCATCAGGCCGAACAGACCGGCGATCAAGCCGGCGGTGGCCAGTGTCAGGTCGAAGTTGTCGAAGTAATAGATGGCGGCGATGTTGTTGATGGTCAGCTCGACCCCGAAGCAGGCGGCATAGACCACGAACAGTGCCCAGACGCGGACGTCCTTGGCGGCAGCGGCGAAGCTGCGGCCCATGCCGTTCTCGCCGCTGACCGGCGGCAGTTCGCCGCGTGCGCGAAGCTCGTCGAAATTGCCGTCGGGAGCGTCCTGGGTAAAAAAGTAATAGGCGATACCGCAGAGGAACAGCACCACGCCGGGCACCACCATGGCCAGGCGCCAGCCCAGGGCCTCGTTGACGCCTAGCATCAGCATGCCGGAGAAGATCAACGGCATCAGGATCTGGGTGGTACCGCCGCCCAGATTACCCCAGCCCGCCGATGTGGCGTTGGCGGTACCGACCACATTGGGGGCGAACATGATCGAGGTGTGATACTGGGTGATCACGAAGGAAGCGCCGATGGCGCCGATGGCCAGCCTGGCGAGGAAGAAGGCCTCGAAGCTGTCGGCCAGGGCGATGCTCATCACCGGCAGCGAGCCCAGACACAGTAGCCAGGTGTAGGCGCGACGCGGGCCGATGCGGTCGCAGAGCACGCCAATGGCCAGCCGCACGATCACGGTGATGGCCACCGAAGCGATGATGGTGTTGCCGATCTGGGTCTTGGTCAGGCCGAGGTCGTCGCGGACCACTGCCATCAGCGGTGCGATGCCGAACCAGCCGAAGAAGCAGATGTGGAAGGCGAACCACGAAAAGTGGAAGGCGCGCATCTGCGGTGTCTTGAGGGTGAACAGGCGAATTCTGTTGGCCTTGTTGCGGATTTCCATGGAGTGCCTCGTCGAGTGATGGTCGAACAACACGAGCCGGGCCTTCATCGTTGAAGGTCGGGTTCGACGCACTCGTACCGCGAGGGGCCTGGTCCACGTCCACCGCTTCTGTGGTGTGAACCAAGCACATGGCCTGCCATGATTTTATATGGCGTTTATATTCAGGTAGTTATGAAGGTTCTGTGGTGAGGTGGTTCGGCTTGGGGCGGGGGTTCATGGTGCAAGAGAGTGCGCAGGGGCGTGACAGCGCCCCGCCCTGGTGCCGTTGGGCGGGGCGTTCGACTCATTGCATGGCGAGCCGTGAATCGCTGCCGGGGCAGCGCAGGTAGGTGGACTGGCTGAGCCATTCCTGGTCGGGGTAGTAGGTGAAGAGGTATTGATGGTCCTTGAGGCTGTTGATCAACGGGACGGCGACCTCCTCGCGTACGGCCGGGCAGCCGTGGCTGCGGCCCAGGCGGCCGACCTTTTCGATGAAGTCTTCACTGACGTAGTCGGCGCCGTGCATCACGATGGCGCGCTTGTAGGCCTGGTCGTTGACGCCCGGCTCCAGCCCCTTGAGACGCAGGGAATAGCCGTTGCTGCCTTCATAGCTGTTGAGAGTACGGAACAGCCCGATGCTGGATTGGTGACTCTCGGGAATGTTGGAGAAGGCCGTGGCCATGTTGTCGCCGGATCCCTGGCCATGCGAGACAAGTTCGCGGAACAGCAGGCGGTCGTGGCGCAGGTCGAAAACCCACAGCCTGGGCTCGGTGGAGGGCAGCGAGAAGTCGATCACGGCCAGGCGGTCGGCGCCCGGGTCGGCGCAGTTGAGCGCTCGAGCAGCCAGATGGAGAACGCCAGGGTTGGCGCGGGGCGCCATGCGGGTCAGCTGCTGTGCCAGGGGAGGCTGGTTGAGTTGCTGGGGCGTGAAGGCCCGGACCATGAAGTCCCCCGCCTGCAGCGGGGAAGCGAGTAACATCAAGGCGCCGGTCAGTAAGAAGCCGATCGATCGGCGGAGCTTGCAATTTGGCATCCCGCGAGTTCCCGTCGATGATATTCAGGACCGGTATCGATCGGTAGAAGATCGTCCAGGGCCCCGTTTGTATTTCCTGCGACGCTTTCCCATCGTGCGCCGTCTGGCATTATTATGACGATACTGGCCTGGATGGCCAATTTTGTCGACGATTCGCAGGGAGGTCACGTCATGTTCGCCACCGAGGTTCGGTATACACGTTTTCATCGAGGCGCCTGGATCCTCGGAGCCTGGCTGGCACTGAGCGGCCCTGCCATGGCTCAGTCGGAGGCCACCGAGCCCTCGGGCATTGGCCCGGAAGTGAGTGAACTCCTGAGCGAGTCCTCCTCCCGGTTGCGCAACCTCTATGCGGTGCGGGGCGATCGTCCGATCTGGCAGGATGCCGATAGCGTGGATGCCCTGGTCGAGGCGCTGAAAGGATTGGACGCCGACGGCCTCGTACCGAGCGACTATCGGCCCGACGATCTCCAGGCGGCGTCCCGGGCGGCCCTCATGGAGGGGGCCGACGCCGGGACACGGGCCCGCTTCGAGCTGCGGGCCAGCCGTACCCTGCTGACGGCCCTGACGCACCTGCAGCGCGGCAAGGTCGACCCGCAGCGCATCAATGACGAATGGGATCTATCCATCGAGCCGCCCTCGCTCGATCTGGCCGCTATCTCGCGGGCACTGGACGACGGTGACGTGTCCGCGGCGATCGACCTGGCGCGACCTCCCTATGAACCCTATGAGCAATTGCGCGAGGGCCTGGCCCATTACCGGGAGATCAAACGTCAGGGCGGCTGGCCGGCACTGATGAACGTCGAGGACCCGCTGCGCCCCGGTGACACGGGCACGGAGGTGACAGCATTGCGCGAGCGTCTGGCGGCGATCGGCAATGATCAGTTGGTGGCTGCCGACGAGGGCTATTATCCGACCATCGAGTTGCAGGCTCCCGAACCGAGGGTCTATGACGAGGCCCTGGTCGAGGCCGTGCGACGTTTTCAGCGTCACCACCTGCTGGCCGATGACGGGGTGGTGGGACCGCGCACGCTCAAGGCCTTGAACATGAGCGTCGAGCGTCGCATCGACCAGATTCGCGCCAACATGGAGCGTGCCCGATGGTTGCTGCACGGGCTGCCGGAATCCTTCGTGCTGGTCGACATCGCGGGCTATGACCTGCGCTATTTTCGCCCCAACGGTGACACCTGGCGGGCCAGAATCGTGGTGGGGCAACCCTATCGGCGAACGCCGTCGCTGCGCTCCGAGATCACCCACCTGACCATCAATCCGACCTGGACGGTGCCGCCGACCATCATGCGCGAGGACGTGCTGCCCAAGGTGCGGCGCGATCCCGGGTATCTGGCGACCAAGAACCTCTCGGTACTCAGCCCCTCGGGCAAACAACTGGACCCGGCCAGCGTCGACTGGTCGAATCCCGGCGGAGTGATGCTGCGCCAGCAGGCCGGGCCGAACAATCCGCTCGGGCAACTGGTGGTGCGTTTCCCCAACGACCACCTGGTCTATCTGCACGATACGCCATCGCGGGGGTTGTTCAGTCGCTCACAGCGGGCGCTCAGTTCCGGCTGCATTCGCGTGGAGGGGGTGCTGGAGCTGGCTCAGCTGCTGTTCGACGATACCGGCACCCAGGCCAATGTCCGTCGCTTGATCGCCGATGGCAAGACCCGCAACGTGCTGCTGGCGCGTCACGTGCCGGTCGTGCTGCATTACTGGACCGTGCAGCCCGAGCCCGATGGAGAGCTTGCCTTCCGGCCGGATATCTATGATCGCGACGATGCCTTGATCGAGGCACTGGATCGGTCAGTGACGCTTTGAAGTATCTAGCGGTGCGCTGTTGCCACCCTGCATCAAGGCTGTCACGAGCCAGTCTTTGACCTGACTGGCAGCGGGACTGATCGGTGGATGGCGGCGATGTACCAGGAACAAGTGGCGCCGGGCTTCCAACCTGGCCTCGAAGGGGATAACGAGTCGTTGTTCCTGTAGCGCCTCGCGGGCCAGTAATGGATCGCAGAGGGCGATGCCCAGGCCACTCTCCGCCGCCTGTAGGGCCAGCATCGCCTGGTCGCAATGCAGGCTATCGGTCCCTGTGTCGGAGAGGCCCTGGGCTTGAATCAGGCGATGCCAGTCCTGGTGCAGGATGTCGTGGATCAGCGTGATACCGTCCAGCCTTCCCGAGGCGAGTGACGGGTGTGCGTCCAGATAAGCCGGGCTGCATACGGGAAAGACCTCGAAGTGGAAAAGACGTGTGCAGTCCAGTGCCGGATCAGCGCAGGCCAGGTAGCGCAGTGCAATATCCTCCCCGGATTCCTGTACTGCCTGTGGTATCGCTGAGGCGTGCAAGCGCAGATCGATATCGGGATGGTCGCGGCGCAGCGCAGGCAGGTACCGGCGCATGCACTGCATGGCGAAGCTCGGCGGCAGGCTCAGGCGCACGACCTGGATGCGGTCGACCTGTTTCACCGAATGACTGATGTTGACCAACTCGTCCATCTGGGGCGCGATGCGTCGAAAGTAAGAATTGCCGGCCTCGGTCAGAGTGATGGAACGAGCCCGCCGATGGAATAGTGCGAAGCCCAGCCAGTGTTCCAACAGTTTGACCTGCTGGCTGACCGCACCAGGCGTCACCGACAGCTCATGGGCGGCCCGCTTGAGGCTGAGATGGTGGGCGGAGAGGCAGAAACACTGCATGGCCTTGAGAGGGGGCTGGTTCATGAAAGAGAAATTCTCATTCAAGTGGGTGGAATAACAGGTTTGTCGATAGCATTCCTGATTCACGATGATGGCGACATTCATAGCGTTTCAACAGAGGAGTTTCCAGATGTCGTCATCACTTTTCGCACATCGTCCACCTGCTGCCAGTCTCTTTTTGATCGCCAGTGGCTGCGTCTTACTGATGTTCTCCTTTGGATTGCGTTCGAGTTTTGGGTTATTCGTCGAGCCTCTCGATGAGCTCAATGGTTGGGGGCGTGATGTCATCGGTCTGGCGTTGGCCATCCAGAATCTGGTCTGGGGCCTGGTCGCCGTGTTGGCGGGTGGGCTTGCCGATCGTTTCGGCACCGTCAAAGTCATCGTCGCCGGTGCCTTGTTCTATGCACTAGGTATCTGGCTTGTCGGCGGTGTCGAGCAGGTTTGGGTGCTGCACACCGGCGTCGGATTCCTGGTGGGAGCGGGGATAGCGGGCACCGCTTTTGGTCTGGTATTGCCGGCCATGGCGCGAGCGGTTTCGCCGTCACAGCGGCAGGCGGTGCTGGGAATTGGTACAGCGGCAGGCTCGATGGGCCAGTTCGTCCTCGTGCCGGTAATCCAACAATTGGTCGAGGCCTTCGGTTGGATCGGTGCCTTGAACGCGATGGCGGTGATGGCGCTGTTCATGGCGCTATTGGCCATGCCATTGGCGCGAACCAGCGCCCCTACCGAGAGTGTCGACTACGGGCTCAGAATGAGCGAGGTCTTGAGAATGGCTCGCGGCCATGGCTCCTACTGGCTACTGACCCTGGGGTTTTTCGTCTGCGGCTTTCACGTTGCGTTCATTACGGTGCACATGCCGGCGTTCTTGACGGATGCGGGGTTCTCCTCCGAGGTTGCTGCTTGGTCGATCAGCTTGATTGGGCTGTGCAACGTGATAGGCGCCTTCCTGGCCGGCGTACTGTCAGGTCGAATGGCCATGCGCAGTGTACTGATCGGCATTTATGCCACGAGAGTTATCGCTATTACCCTATTCATGCTGGTGCCGCTCAGTCTGCCGTCGGTGTTGATCTTCAGCTGTGTGATGGGATTCCTCTGGTTGGCTACCGTGCCTCCGACCACGGGATTGGTTGTGGCGATGTTCGGCACGCGCTATATGGCCACCCTGTATGGAGTGGTATTTCTCGGTCACCAGTTGGGCAGCTTCTGGGGAGTATGGCTAGGGGGCTGGCTGTTCGAGGCTACTGGGAGCTACGCCGGTCTTTGGTGGACCGGCGTAGCACTCGGTGTGGTGGCAGTTGTGTTGCACTGGCCGATTCGTGAAACCCCGGTCGAGTCTTCCGTCATGGCACCGGCGAACTGACCGGGCATTCTCAGGTGCGGCTGGCCTCGGGCTTCGTGCTGGTGGAGTCCTTGTCCTTGAAGGCCACCAGGAACAGCAACAGGACGGCGAGGGCGAAAAGGGCGGGGAACAGCCAGATGCCGTACCAGTCGTGGCCCTCGGCGGTGACGTAGTGGTCGGTGACCAGGCCGGCGACCCAGAAGCCGATCAGCATGCCGACGCCGTAGGTGGCCAGGGTGATCATGCCCTGGGCCGCGCTCTGGAAGCGTTCGCCGGCGCGCGCATCGGTGTAGATCTGCCCCGAGACGAAGAAGAAGTCGTAGCAGACGCCGTGCAGGGCAATGCCGATCAACAGCATGTAAACGCCTTCACCGGCATCACCGAAGGCGAAGAGGGCATAGCGCACCGCCCAGGCCAGCATGCCGACGATCAGGGTAATCTTGATGCCGAAGCGGTGGATGAACACCGGCAACAACAGCATGAACAGGACTTCCGAGATCTGCCCCAGGGTCATCTTGCCGGTGGGGTTGGCCACGCCGATCTCCGCCAGGAAGGGGTTGGCGTTCTGATAATAGAAGGCCAGCGGGATGCAGATCAGCACCGAGGCGATGAAGAAGATCGCGTAGTTGCGGTCCCTGAGCAGTTGCAGAGCATCAAGCCCGAGAATCTCCTTCAGGCCGCCCTTGCGGGTGTCCGCCTTGGGGGGCGTGGCGGGCAGGGTAAAGCAGTAGACGCCCAGTGCCAGCGAGGCGATGGCGCACATCAGGAAGGTATTGCGCAGTGCGCCGCCGGCGATGGCCTCGGCGCCGTCCCAGGAGAACAGGTAGCTGATCGCCAGGCCGGCGAGAATCCAGCCGATGGTGCCCCAGACCCGAATCTTGGCGAATTCCTGCGAGGGGTCGCGCATCTGGCGAAAGGAGACCGAATTCACCAGAGCCAGGGTGGGCATGTAGAGGATCATGTAGACCAGGACCAGCGGATAGAAGGACGCGAAGTCCTGGGAACGGTACAGGCCGAACATCAGGGCGGCCCCGGCCAGGTGCAGAATGGCGAGAATGCGTTCGGCATTGAAGTAGCGATCGGCGATCAGGCCGATGATGAAGGGTGCGATGATCGCGCCCCATGACTGGGTCGAGAAGGCCATGCCGATCTGGCCTCCGGTGGCGTCCAGGTTCTGGGAGAGAAAGGTGCCCAGGGTGACGAACCAGCCACCCCAGATGAAGAACTGCAGAAACATCATGATGCCGAGCCGAGTGCGTAGCATGGCGTGCTCCCGTTGTTGTGTCGTGTTGGTGGCTAGCTAGGGTCGCCGAGTCCCAGCAGGCGCCGGTTGCGCCCGGGGTCCGAGCCGGTGTCGGCGAAGTCGTCGAAGGCCTTGTCGGCGCGCTGGATCAGGTGCTGGGCAATGAAGGGAGCGCCCTCGGCGGCCCCCTGGGCGGCGTCCTTGAGACAGCACTCCCATTCGAGCACCGCCCAGCCGTCGTAGCCGTACTGGGTGAGCCGCGAGAAGATGCCCTTGAAATCGACCTGGCCATCGCCCAGCGAGCGGAAGCGACCGGGGCGATCGACCCAGCCCTGATAGCCGCCGTAGACCCCGCTGCGGGCGCTGGGCGTGAATTCGGCATCCTTGACGTGGAACATGCCGATCCGCTCGTGGTAGCGATCGATGAAGCCCAGGTAATCGAGCTGTTGCAGCACCATGTGGCTGGGATCGAAGAGGATCTTTGCCCGGGGGTGGTCGTCCACGGCTTCGAGGAAACGCTCGAAGGTGGCGCCGTCGTGCAGGTCCTCGCCCGGATGAATCTCGAAGCACAGGTCGACGCCCTGTTCGTCGAAGACATCGAGGATCGGCCGCCAGCGACGGGCCAGCTCGGCGAAGCCTTCCTCGATCAGCCCCGACGGGCGCTGCGGCCAGGGATAGAAGTAGGGCCACAGCAGGGCGCCGGAGAAGGTGCCGTGCGCCCTGAGGCCCAGGCGTCGGCTGGCGCGGGCGGCGAGCTTGAGCTGCTCCTCGGCCCAGTGGCGCCGTGCATCGGGGCGGCCATGCAGGTGAGCGGGAGCGAAGCCGTCGAACAGTTCGTCGAAGGCGGGGTGCACCGCCACCAGTTGCCCCTGAAGGTGGGTGGAAAGCTCGCTGATCGCCACGCCTGCCTCGGCGCAGCGTCCGTTCAGCTCGTCACAGTAATCCTGGCTTTCGGCGGCGAGTTCGAGGTCGATCAGGCGCGGGTCCACGGTCGGCATTTGCACGCCGCGATACCCCAGCGAGGCGGCCCAGCGGGTGATCGAGTCGAGATCGTTGAAGGGCGGGCGATCGTCGAGAAACTGGGCGAGAAAGAGCGCCGGTCCCTTGATGCCATGGTCGTGCGCATTCGTCATGTCGTCGTCTCCGCATCATCCTGGCGAGGCTGTTCGTCGAGCGGTGTCCACTTGGCGGTGCTGGCCTGGCTTTTCAGCAACGCTTCGATGAAGGCCATGCCACGCAGGCCTTCGGTCATGCCGGGCACGCCCACGGCGGCACCGCGCTCGCCACGTCGAATGGCGCAGGCGAAGTCGCGGTAAAGGTTGGCCAGGGCTTCCAGATAGCCTTCGGGATGGCCGCCGGGCAGGCGCAGGCGCTCCAGGGTTTCCGGTGCCAGGCCGGGCTGGTCGATGCCCGCACGCAGCACGCGCATGGGTTCATCGAGGCGCCGCTGCACCAGGGTGTTGGGTTCCATCTGCCGCCATTCCAGCGCACCTTGGTCGCCATACAGGCGGATCTTCAAGGCATTCTCCTCGCCGGTGCAGACCTGGCTGGCCGTCAGGGTGCCGCTGGCGCCCTCGGCCGTGCGGAACAGGGCGTCGCCGTCATCATCGAGGCGCCGCTGTTCGTTATGAACGCCGAGTGAAGCGCACAGCTCGCTGACATGGTGGCCCGAGATGAATTCGGCCAGGCCGAAGGCGTGAGTGCCGATATCCGCCATGCAGCCGCTGGCCCCGGCGATATCGGGGTCGGTGCGCCAGCCGGCCTGCTTGTTGCCGGTGGCCTCGAGGCGAGTACCGAGCCAGCCCTGGGGATACTCGACGTGAATCTTGCGCAGGCGGCCGAGCTCGCCATCGCGTACCAGGCGGCGTGCCTGCCAGACCATGGGGTAGCCGAGGTAGGTGTGGGCGAGGCCGTAGAGGCAGTCGCCGGCGTCGAGGGTGGCGGCGAGTCGTCGTGCGTCGGCCAGGGTGGTCGCTGCCGGCTTCTCGCAGAAGACATGGAAGCCCGCCTCGAGCGCCGCCTGGCTGATGGGCACGTGCAGGTGATTGGGCGTGACCACGACCAGCACGTCCATGCGCTCGTCATCGGCAAGCTGGCGTTCACCGTCGATCAGCGACTGCCAGTCCGGGTAAAGGCGTCGTTCCGGCAGGCCACAGGCCTCGCCGGTGCGGGCGTTGTTGTCCGGATCGCGGCTGAAGCTGGCGCAGACCAGCTCCAGCTCGCCATCCAGGGCGGCGGCCAGGCGATGGACCTGGCCGATGAAGGCGCCTTCACCGCCACCGATCATGCCCATTCGCACGCGTCGTTTTGCCGTCGTCATTTGTCCTCCACGGGGATGCGCGTCGTGCGCCAGGAGCCGCACGACGCTCGCTGATTGATGCCGCGTTTCCCTGACTCGTCTCGAGTCGCTCTTTGCATTGATGTAACCGGTTACATTACATTGCAAACTAGTCAGCCAAGCGTTCGGGATCAATGCGACCTAGGTCGCAGAGGTGCATGGCAATCGGGCAATGAGCGTGATGCGACGATGCAGTAGACTGGCCGGCATGGCGACGCCGAGGCGTGCGACGAGATCGAGGAGGATCACAACCCGGCATGACCAACATTCGCAAGGTGGCCGAACTGGCCGATGTCTCGGTGGCGACGGTGTCACGTACCCTGAAAACGCCCGATATCGTGTCGCCGGAAACGCGCGACAGGGTGCTGGCCGCCGTCGAGCAGGCCGGTTATCGGCCGAACATGATGGCGGTGCAGTTTCGCTCCCAGCGGACGCGCAATCTGGTGGTGCTGGTGCCGACCATTGCCAATACCTTCTTTGCCCGGGTGATCGGCGGCATCCAGGAAGCGGCGCAACGCAGGGGATACGGCATCCTGCTGTGCAACACCCTGGGCGACGAACGCACCGAGCAGGCCTATGCCGGCATGGTGTCGACCCGGCAGGCCGATGGCCTCATCCAGTTGCGCGCCTACGATCCCTTCACGTCATTGAACGGCGAGTCGCGCCCGCCGATGGTCAATGCCTGCGAGGTGCTCGACGAGGCCCCGTGCCCCACCGTCAAGCTCGACAACCGTGCGGCAGCCCGAACGGTGACCGAGCATCTGCTGTCGCTGGGGCATCGTCGTATCGGCATGATCAAGGGGCCGCGCAACAGCCCCTTGACCCGGGATCGTCTGCTGGGCTTCCAGGATGCCCTGGCGGCCGCCGGCCTGACGCCGGACAAGAGCCTGTGGTGTCCCGGTGACTTCACACCGCCTTCGGGCCATCGAGCGGCTGGAGACCTGCTGGCACGGACCGACCCGCCCACGGCGATCTTCTGCGAGAACGACGAAATGGCCATGGGCGCCATGCGGCGCATCAGGGAGGCGGGGCTGCGCGTGCCCGAGGATATCTCGGTGGCGGGATTCGACGATATCGCCTTCGCTTCCTTCTGCGATCCTTCCCTGACGACCATCGCCCAGCCCGCCGAGGAATTCGGCCACGAGGCCGTTTCCCTGCTGCTCGATATCATCGATGACCGGGATGGCGCAGCGGACCGGCACCGCATCATGCCCTTCGAACTGGTGGTGCGGGAGAGTACCGGGCGCGTCGTCTGACCCTAGGGCCACGAGACAGCGCAGGACCGACGGAGGATGTCGGCCCTGCATGTTCCTTCCTCTTCATGCCGAGTCGGGGCGGCGATCCGCCTGACGATCGAGCAGTGCCCGGCAGGCATCTTCCTTGAGCGGCAGGCGCGAAATCTGCTCTATCTCGTCACGTTCGAGACCGAGATCAGCCAGTATTCGGTCGTCGTGGGCCAGCAGGTTGGCGACCTGACGACGGAATTCACGGCGGCGTCGCCATTGGCGTGCACGGTCGACGATCCAGCCTTCCAGAGCGTCGATCAGCCCCAGAGGCGGCATTGCCGGCATGTAGAGTGACGGTGGCTGGTTGCGTGGCCGCTTGCCGCCTTCGGCATGTGGTGGCACCTCGATGTCGGGCGCATGGTGTGCGTCGCGGCATTGCGGCGTGTTGAAAGCGTTCATGACAGCACCTCTCGCGTATATCCCCAGTGCGGGGCATGGGTCGATGGAAAGATTCCAGGGGTCGCGACCTCGGTGCTCAGGATGGTCGGTGGAGTTTGTTCAATCCAACGAAAAGGTCTACATTCACGATTCAGAAATTCTGAAAGGTGATATGTCATGGACACCGCTCCCTCTACCTCGCGTCCCACGGCCTTGCCACTGCTCGATACCGATGTGCTGCGTTCCTTCGTCGCCATTGCCGAGAGTGGCAGCTTCACGCGGGCGGCCAATCATGTCTTTCGTACGCCATCCGCGCTCAGCATGCAGATCAAGCGTCTCGAGGAGACGCTGGGGCAGTCCCTGTTCGTGCGGGAGGCGCGTCAGGTGCGGTTGACGCCCGAGGGGGAGATGCTGCTGGGATACAGCCGTCGGTTGCTGCGACTCAACGAGGAAGCGGTGACGCAGTTCCTGACACCGTCCCTGGAAGGCACGGTGCGCTTCGGCACTCCCGATGACGTGGGGTCGCGGATTCTGCCCCGGGTACTGTCGCAGTTCGCGCGTTCGCATCCCGCCGTACAGGTGGATGTCATGGTCGGGCGCAGCATCGAGCTGCTGGAACGTCTGGACAAGGGCGAGCTCGACCTGGTGCTGGCCACGGCAGGCAACGAAGGTTTTCCCGCCGACCGCGGCGAGGTCGTGCATACCGAACCGCTGGTCTGGGCGGGGCGCGAAGGTGGCGTGGCGCTGGAGCGTTCGCCGCTGCCGCTGGCGATGGCCAATCACGGCTGTGCCTGGCGACGCATGGCCTTGTCGGCACTGGACGATGCCGGCCTGGCGTACCGTATCGCCTATATCAGCGAGAACTGCTCCGGTCAGGAGGCCGCGTTGCTGGCGGATCTGGCCGTGGCGCCCTTGCCACGCAACCTGGTGCGTGCGCCGTTGAGCGTTCTCGGCGACGAATCGGGACTGCCGCCGCTGGGCGATTACCATGTACTGTTGCTGCGCTCCGGGCGTGGCGGAGAAGCCACGGATGTGCTGGCCGGGCATGTGGTCGATACTTTCCGGGGCATGCGTTAGTCATCTTCTCGCTCGGCGCGTCACGAGCTTCGGGATCAGTCCTCGGCGATGCATGTCGATTTTGCGTCCCGCCAGACGACTCATGACCGAGCGGTACGTGATAGCCACCGGAAAGGGGAAACGTCATGAAGTATCTATGTCTGGTCTACAGCGACGAGGAACTCCTGCACAGCCTGCCGGAGAGCCCCAGGGACGAGGAATGCCTGGCCTATGCCGAGAGTGTCCAGGAAAGTGGCCGCCTGATCGCCGGTGAGGCCCTGGCCCCGGTGCAGACCGCGACCACCGTACGGGTGCGCACCGGCAAGACGACCATCACCGATGGCCCCTTCGCCGAGACCAAGGAGCAGCTTGCCGGTTTCTACATGGTGGAGGCGCGGGACCTGAACGAGGCGTTGAACATCGCGGCCGGCATTCCGGCGGCGCGGGTGGGCAGCATCGAGGTGCGTCCGGTGCGCGAGCTGGAAGTACCGGCACGCTCGGCTGCCGGCGAGCGTGGATGAGGAGGGCGCGGCATGCACATGAATGCCTATTTGATGTTCGATGGCGACTGTGAGACTGCCATGACCTTTTATGCGGAATGCTTCGGCGGTCGCATCGAGGCGATGGAGCGTTACGGCAACGGCCCGCAGTGTGACGGCGAGATGTCCCTGGATCCCGAAAAGATCATGCATGCGCGACTGGTGGCGGATGGCTGGATGCTGATGGGCTCGGATTGTCCTCCTGCCTACATGAAGACGCCACAGGGATTCTCGGTCGCAGTGCACGTCGAGGATATCGAGGAGGCCGAGCGCCTGTTCAGCGTTCTGTCCGCCGGCGGCCAGGTCGAGATGCCCCTGCAACAGACCCACTGGGCCATACGCTTTGGCATGCTGGTCGATCGCTTCGGCACGCCCTGGATGATCAATTGCGAGGCGGCTGGCTGAAGGGAAGTCGAGTCCGCGCTGGCGGATGTCAGGCGCCACGCGGCCGTTCTCGACGCGCATTTGCGGGGGCGTGGGAGAGGCGCTCGGCGGGGCGGACTTTGCCGTGGCGGTGACGCTCCCCTACGCTGATCAGGCGAGGCTTCCGCTGGAAGAATTTCCCGATGTGCAACCTTGGCATGACCAGTTGAACGCGCTGGATGCCTGGCGATCGCCGTTCCCTGCTGATTGATGACGCCATGCCGAAGCGTTGCCGAGACGCGAGGGGAGGAAAGCATGCAACGAAGTTGTCATGGGCGTTGGTGGTCGATGGAAGTGCCCGGAAGAAGGCGGACATGAGTGCCCGGGTGCACGCTCTGGTCGAGCGAATCTACCGCCACGAGTCGCGCCGCGTGCTGGCGACCCTGATTCGCTACCTGGGGGACTTCGATCTCGCCGAGGAGGCGTTGCACGATGCCTTCATGGCGGCGGTGGACCAGTGGCCGCGGGAGGGCGTTCCCGACAGTCCTCGCGCCTGGCTGGTGTCGGCAGGACGTTTCAAGGCCATCGACCGCCTGCGCCGGCGGGCCCGCTTCGATGCATCGCAGGGAGCGCTGGCGGAGCGGCTCGATGAGGCCCCGCGAGGCATGGGAGATCCCGCCGATATCGATGCCGTGGAGGATGATCGGCTGCGGTTGATCTTCACCTGTTGCCATCCTGCCTTGCCGGCGTCCGCGCAGGTGGCGCTCACCTTGCGCGAAATCTGCGGCCTGACCACCGAGCAGATCGCCCACGCCTTCCTGACCCGACCGGCCACCGTGGCGCAACGCATCGTGCGGGCCAAGGCCAAGATCCGCGATGCCGGAATCCCCTATCAGGTACCCGAGGCCAGTGAGCTGGCAGAACGCCTGGAAAGCGTGCTCAGCGTGATCTATCTGGTGTTCAACGAAGGTTATGCCGCCTCGACCGGAGAGCGGATGACGCAAGGCGAGCTGGCCGAGGAAGGCATACGGCTGGGCCGCCTGCTGCTGGACTTGCTGCCGGACTCGGAAGTCATGGGGTTGCTGGCGTTGATGCTGTTGCACGAAGCGCGTCGTGTGTCGCGCACCGATGTGGCAGGTGAGCCGGTACTGCTCGCCGACCAGGATCGACGCCTCTGGAATCGCCCCATGATTGCCGAGGGGCGGGCGCTGATCGAGCGCGCCTTCGCTTCCGGGGAAGTCGGAGCCTACACCCTTCAGGCCGCCATCGCGGCGGTTCATGCCCAGGCCGCCAGTGCCGAGCAGACCAACTGGGCGCGTATCGCCAGTCTCTACGATGTCCTGGCTCAGGCTTCGCCATCGCCGATCATCGAGCTCAACCGGGCCGTGGCCGTGGCCATGCGTGATGGTGCCGAGGCGGGGCTGGCCCTGGTCGACGCGCTGTTGGCTCGCGGGGAACTGGCCGATTATCACCTGGCCTACGCGGCACGCGCCGACCTGTGTCGCCGGCTCGGCGACAATGCGCGTGCCCGGGTTGCCTACCGGCAGGCACTGGAACTCAGCGAACAGCTCCCCGAGCGCGCCTTTCTCGAACGGCGTCTGGCGGAACTGGGTGACATCGTTGCCTCGGAAACGACGCCGCCCCACCGTGAAAAGGGTGGGGCGGCGAGTTCATAGGCCTGGCGAAGCGAGACGCGTCAACCTTCGTCGTCGTCTTCGTCCTTGGCCTGTGTGCTGGCCACGACCGTGCCGGTCTGGCCGCTGTCCAGGGCTGCGAGTACCGGCTCGGCCTGTTGCTTGAAACTGGCCAGGGCCTGGCCGCTCAGACTGCCGCCTTCGGGCAGGGCGACCTTCATGGCATTGACCTGGTTGTTGTCGACCAGTACTTCGTAGTGCAGGTGCGGCCCCGTGCTGCGCCCGGTATTGCCGGACAGGGCGATGCGTTCGCCCATGGTGACGCGATCCCCGCGACTGACCAGCGGCTTCGAGAGGTGCAGGTAGCGCGTCTTGTAGCCGTTGTCGTGGCGAATGACGATGTACCGTCCCGCCGCCGGGTGATTGCCGACCTTCTCGACGCGGCCGTTGGCCGGCGCCTTCACGGCGGTGCCGACGGGCATGGCGAAGTCGGTGCCCTTGTGAGGGCTGATACGGCCGGTCACCGGATGATGGCGGCGCGGGTTGAACGGCGAGCTGATCCGGTAATGGCCTTCGAACGGGTAGCGGTTGAACGAAGGATTGAGGCCCTGGCCATCCGGCGTGTAGAACTGGTTGTCCTGAGGATTGCGTATCAGGGTGAGATCCATGCGCGAGCCGTCGTATCTGACGGCCTGGATGCGCGGGTCGAGGCTCTCGCCGTCGATGATGTCGGATTCCACCAGGACCTCGAAACGATCGCCGCGACGTGTGTCGCGGCGAAAGTCGAGTTTCTTTTCCAGCACATGGGAGAGTTCGCTGACCTCGGAGCTGGTCAGGCCGGTCGCCTGTGCCGAGCGGGCGAAACTGCCGCTGACGGTGCCGGCGAACAAGCGCTGGGTCGCCTCCCCGGCGCGTTCGATGGTCGATACCTCGGTGTCGCCATCCTCACGCTTGACCAGATACCCGTCGCGCGGGTTGCTCATGATGCGCAATGTCGCGAGCTTGCCCTCGGCATTGAGCTGGTAATCGAAGCGAGTGCCGACATTCCATTGGGTCAGCAGCTTGGGTTCCGGCATTTCATCCAGCAGGGCCATGACCTCGCTGTAACCCATGCCGAAGCGTTCCTGCGCCAGGACCGTGAAGGTATCGCCGGGCTGCACGGTATAGGTCTGCCATTCGGGCACGAAGGGTTCGTTGGCGGCGATCTCTTCCTCGAGGATGATCGGGCCTTCATCGAACAGCTCGAGCTCGGCCTCGCTGACGTCCTCGTAGGAGGTGGCGTCGTCCAGCAGGCGCCTGTTGGATGCCAGCATGCCGCTGGCTACCGTGCCGAGTACGACGGCGATGTGGCGCGCGCCTTCGTCGATGGGCGGCGTCGATTCGCTGTCGGGCGTATCGGTCATCGAAACGAGACTGTCGCGGCCGGCCTTGGCGGCATCGATGAAGTCGATGTCGACGACTTCACTGGCGGTCAATTGCGAGAGCGGCACATGTTCGCGAGTGGCGTCCACGGCGCGGGAGGCGACATCGATCGCCTGGGAAACGGGCGTGCGGTCCAGGGTCAGCGAGGGGACGCCCGGGCTGGTGTCGGGGTCGAGAGGGACGAGCAGAGTGTCGGTTTGTGCCGCGTCATGCTCGTATCGGGTGTCGTCCAGGGTGGAGACTATCTTGTGAGCGCCCAGCACGGTAACCATGGTGGCAACGGGTAACAATAGTAACTTGTGCGTGCGGGGCAGCGAATGGAGGATTCGCATCATGAATTTGGGCCGTCGTGACTGAATGAATAAACATAAATGACATATAAAAAGGCATGAGAACCATAACCCATGAAACTGGGAGTGCCTAGTCTATACGTTTATACAGTAGACGGCCGTCTCGCCCCGTTATCAGGCGGGGCGAGCAGCGCAAAGGAAATCGAACGCTGTTTGTTAAGAGCGACGATGCCATGTCTCAACGATCCTTGGCAAGCCCTTTCTCGGTCGGGGAAACCGCCAGGGTTCCATCGCGATAATCCCGCATGGCCTGTTCCAGCTCGTGTCGGTGATTCATGACGAAAGGGCCGTGATGGGCGATCGGTTCGTGATGAGGTTCGCCGGCGAGTAACAGGAGCTGGGCGTTTTCGGTGCCATGCAGTTCCAGGATATCGCCCGCGCCGAAGCTGGCCAGTTCACCATGCGTCAAATCGTCGCCGTTTGCCGTCAGGCTGCCGTCGAAGACGAATGCCAGCAATTGCGTGGCGTGGCTTTCCAGCGACAGGGAAGCGCCCGCGTCGAGGCGAAGATGGGCCACAGCGCCCTGGCCGGCCAGGGCATCCAGGGGCCCCTCGAGGGTGTGGCCATCGGTGGTTTGCCAGGTACCGCCCAGAGCGATCAGCTCCGTGCCGGGCGTCGTGAGGCGAGGCATGTCCTCGGCGTGCACATCGCGATAGGTGGGCTCGCTCAGCTTGTCGCGGGCCGCCAGATTGATCCACAGCTGGAAGGCATGCAGCCCTTCGGTATCGGTGAAAGGCGTTTCGCCGTGGATGATGCCGTGTCCGGTATGCATCCACTGGGCGCCGCCGGCACCGATGCTACTGTGATGGCCGAGGTGGTCCTCGTGACGCAGACCGCCATGCACCACATAGGTGAGCGTCTGGATGCCGCGATGCGGATGGGGCGGAAAGCCGCCGATGGTATCGTCTCCCGGTGCCGCGATGAGTTCATCGAGCATCAGGAAAGGGTCGAGGCCGCCGCCGAAATCGTGCAGGCGCAGGATGTCGACGCCATCACCGTCGCGGCTGGGCTGACTGCGCTGGCGGCGGGTCACGTGGCGTGGAGTTGGGGTGTTCATGAAGGCATCTCCTGAATAGTGGAGGTTATGACTGGCATTTTAGGCCGATATTTTCGAAAATTAAGCGCATAGTTTTGGACTTAGCATTCGAGGGAATCGAAAATGTCGCGTGTCACGCTTGCGCAATGGCAGATGCTTGCTGCGGTGGTCGATCATGGGGGCTTCGCCCGTGCCGCCGAGGCCATTCACAAGAGTCCTTCCACGCTCAACCATGCGGTTCACAAGCTGGAGGAGCAGTTGGGTGTCGAGGTGCTCGAGCCGGTGGGGCGGCAGGTGCGCCTGACCGAGGCGGGAGAGCTGCTGCTGCGCCGCGCCCGTCAGCTCCTGGAGGGGGCCGAGGCCCTGGAGGATGTCGCCGAACGGCTTGGCGAGGGGCTGGAAGCCGAGATCGTGCTGAGTGTCGATCAGATCTTTCCTCCCGTTGTCCTGGCACGTGCCATGGAGGCCTTTTCCCGCGACTATCCGCATGTGCGGGTGCAGCTTCACGAGTCGGTGCTCAATGGCGGGGTCGAGATGTTGTATGACGGCTCCGCCGATCTTGTCGTCTCGGGGCTCGCCGCCCAGGGGTTTCTGGGGGAGCCGCTGGTGTCGGTGCGTTTCATCGCCGTGGCGCATCCCGAGCATTCCCTGCACAAGCTGGATCGCATGCTGGACCTGCGTGACTTGGAGCAGCACCGCCAACTGGTGGTAAGGGACTCGGCGCAGCGCCAGTCGCTGGATGCGGGCTGGTTGAAGGCCGAACAGCGCTGGACGGTCAGCCATCTCAGCACCTCCATCGACATGCTCGAACGCAACCTGGGATTCGCCTGGGTACCGGAGACGCTGATCGAGACCTCATTGGCAAGTGGCCGGCTCAAGCCATTGCCGCTATCGGCCGGTGGCATACGGGAAGCGCCCATGCAGCTGATCCATCGCGATCGTGATCGCGCCGGACCGGCGACCCGTGCCATGGCGCAGCATTTGCGTGATGAAGTGGCGGTCTGCCCCGACGCAAGAAGGAACCTCTGATTTATTGCTGCGCTCGAGATCCTGGTCGCCGGCGGTACTCGTGCGCGAGCCCGGTCAAATCCTCATTTACCGTCATGTAAACTGCGGTTCTTCCGTTCCGGCGACGACCAGCCTCTCATCGCTCACGACATAAATCCGCGCTTCCATTCGAATCGATAAAATCGAATGAATGTCGCCAAAAACTGCGCTTGAGCGTCAATAATTTCGGATTAAGCTGAGGTCATATTGACTATGAGAGAGGAGTGGCGACATGGGCCTTCTGATCGAGGGGCGCTGGCATGACCAGTGGTACGACACCGAGCGGCATGGCGGAGAGTTCGTCCGTGAATCCGCCAAGCTGCGCGACTGGGTGACGGCCGATGGCAGCCCGGGGCCGGATGGACAACCCGGCTTGCCCGCCGAGGCGGGGCGCTACCATCTTTATGTATCGCTGGCCTGCCCCTGGGCGCATCGCACCCTGATCATGCGTCGCCTCAAGGGATTGACGTCGCTGATCGACGTGTCCGTGACCAGTCCGCTGATGCTGGACCAGGGCTGGAGCTATCATCGCGACGAGGGCTCGAGCGGCGACCCGCTCAACGATGTCGAATTCCACCACCAGCTCTATACCCTGACCGATCCCCGGTACACCGGCCGCGTGACCGTACCGGCGCTGTGGGACAAGCATGAGGGGCGCATCGTCAACAATGAGTCGGCGGAGCTGGTACGCATGTTCAACGGCGCCTTCGACGACCTGACCGGCAATCGCCTGGACCTTTATCCCGAGGATCTGCGCGAGACCATCGATGCCGTCAACGCCGAGGTCTACGATCACGTCAACAACGGCGTCTACAAGGCGGGATTCGCCACCGAGCAGTCGGTCTACGAGAAGCACGTCAGCGCGCTATTCCAGTCGCTGGACCGTCTCGAGGCGCGTCTTGCCGAGCACCGCTACCTGGCCGGCGAATGGCTGACCGAGGCGGACATTCGGCTGTTCACCACCCTGGTGCGCTTCGATGCGGTCTACCACGGGCACTTCAAGTGCAACCTGCGCCGCCTGGAAGATTACCCGAACCTTTCCCACTATCTGCGCGAGCTCTACCAGTGGCCGGGGATCGCCGAGACGGTGAACTTCGATCACATCAAGCGTCATTACTACGTCAGTCACGGCAACATCAATCCGACGCGCATCGTTCCCGCCGGCCCGCTATTGGATCTCGAGCGCCCTCACGATCGCGAACGCTTGCCGGGGCAGGGGATACGCCAGCGCGGCTGAGACCGCGCAAATCGCAGGAGGGAAGAGGCCAAAGGTTTTCTCTTCCCTCTTACAAAGCGTAAAAGGCGTGAAGCACCGTCCTTATCCCTTCCAGCGGCGTAGCCGCGTTCTCAGGGCGCGTTACGCGCCAACCAACGATCCAGCGCGTTGGCGAATTCGCGTCGGTCCACGTCCGAATAACCCTTGGGGCCGCCGGTGTGTTCACCGCTGGCCCTTAGAGTCTCCATGAAATCCCGCATCTGGACCCGGGCGCGGATGTTGCTCTCGTTCAGGGCTTCCCCCCGGCTGGTCATGACGCTGGCGCCGCGTTCGATGGCGGCCATGGCCAAGGGCAGATCGGAGGTGATGACCAGATCCTTCTCGGCGAGACGGTCGACGATTTCGTCATCGGCTGCATCGAAGCCGTGGCTCACCGTCAGCCCCTTGACCCACTTCGAGGGAGGGAGCGGCACTTGATGATTCGCCACGAAGGTGGTCGGGGTGGCGGTCCGTTCGGCGGCGCGCACGATGATCTCGCGGGCGATTCGGGGGCAGGCGTCGGCATCGACCCACAGGTTGGGCATATCAGGGTACCTCGAGGAAAAAGGTTGGCCAGGGTGGCGCGACGATGGTAGCATGCGCGCTCCTCGCATGTGCTGACCCCACCATCATGACGACGCGACCCGTTCACCGACGTGAACGCGGTGGTCGACAACGCCGGGCCGAGGCCCAAAGCGTTTGAACTGTGTAGATGGAGCGCCGACGAGAGTTCGCCACCCGGGCGAATTCGGCGCAGACGGTCGCCACGACGATGCACTCGCCGAGCTGGCGGGTAAGTATCGGATGCTAGGTGCGACCGGCGTCCCCGACTCCGCTTAAGATGCCCGCAATGTTCGGGATCTTGACTGTATGCCAGGTGTACGGGACGCCATGACTGATGTTTTTTGCCGGTGATCCCGGCCTACCAAGGTGTGATTCATGACCTCGACTTCCGTCGCCTCGCCGAGTTTCGGCGATCTGGCCCTGCTGCCCGCCGTTCTCTCCGCTGTTGAGACACTCGGTTACGAAACGCCGTCACCGATCCAGGCACAGACCATTCCGGCACTGCTGGAAGGCCGCGACATGCTGGGCCAGGCCCAGACCGGTACCGGCAAGACCGCTGCCTTTGCCCTGCCGATTCTCTCGCGTCTCGAACTCGATCGTCGCGAGCCCCAGGTGCTGGTACTGGCGCCGACCCGTGAGCTGGCGCAGCAGGTAGCCGCGTCCTTCTCCAAATACGGCCAGAACCTCAAGGGCCTGGAAGTGGCGATCCTGTGTGGCGGTATGGAATACCGTGACCAGATGCAGGCCCTGCGCCGTGGCGCCCAGGTCGTGGTCGGTACGCCCGGTCGGATCATCGACCACCTGGATCGCGGCAGCCTCAAGCTCGGCGGGCTCTCGGCCCTGGTGCTGGACGAGGCCGACGAGATGCTGCGCATGGGCTTCATCGACGACGTCAAGCGCGTGGTCGCCGATACCCCGGTGGACGCTCAGCGCGTCTTCTTCTCCGCGACCCTGCCCACCGAGATCGAGCGCATCGTCAACCAGTACCTGGTGGAGCCGGTCAAGGTGACCATCGAGTCGCGCGCTTCCAGCGGCGACAACATCGAACAGCGCCGGGTGCGCATCGATGGCGGTGCCAAGCTCGAAGCCCTGGCACGTATCCTCGAAGTGGAGCCCGTCGATGCCGCGATCGTCTTCGTGCGCACCCGGGCGGCCTGCACCACCCTGATGGAGCAGCTCTCGGCGCGTGGCCTGAATGTGGCGAGCCTGTCCGGCGACCTGGATCAGAGCCTGCGCGAACGCACCATCACGCGTCTCAAGCGCGGCAAGATCGATGTGCTGATCGCCACCGACGTGGCCGCGCGTGGCCTGGACGTGCCGCGTATCACCCACGTCATCAACTATGACCTGCCCCAGGACGCCGAGGCCTATACCCACCGTATCGGCCGGACCGGTCGTGCCGGTCGTGCCGGGGTGGCCATCACCTTCGCCGGCAACCGCGAAGGGCGCAAGGTCGGCTGGCTCGAGCGTGCCACCGGCCGCAAGATGGACGACATGGAACTGCCCGACGAGGCTGCCATCCGCGCCCATCGCGACGAGATCTTCCAGCAGCGCGTGATCGGCTCGCTGACCAAGGACGCCGATTCCCAGCGTGACCTGGTCGAGCGCCTGGTCGAGGAAGGTTACGATCCGATCGAGCTGGCCTGTGCCTTCGCTGCCCTGGCGCGTGCCGACGAAGCGCCCATCGGTCGCCTGCAGGCGCCGCGCAAGGAGCGTGCCCCCCGCGAAAGCAAGCCGCGCCGCGAGCGTGGACCCAGCGAGGGCATGACGCGCTACCGCGTCGCCGTGGGCCACAAGGATGGCATCAAGCCGGGCCAACTGGTCGGTGCCCTGGCCAACGAAGGCGGTATCGAGGGCAACCGGATTGGCCGGATCGACATCCGCAATGCGTTTTCCGTCGTCGAGTTGCCGAGTGGTCTGCCATCCAGCATTCTGACCAAGATGGCACGCGCCCGGGTTGGCGGTCGTCCGCTGGAGATCAGCGAGGATCGCGCACCGCGTCGCCAGCGCGATGACGATTCGGACCGTCGCGCACGGGCCTGATGATGGCACCGCCCGACAAGGGCGGTCGCTGAAAGGCATCCAGGCAGGCCGGGGCATTCCCCGGCCTGCCTGTTTTTATGTGCCCATTAGAGATGATGTCGGGTAAACAACGCTGAGGGACCAGCCATGTGGAAGCGACTGCCGTTCCGCCTTCGGGGTTATCTGATCACCATGACCGGCGTGCTGCTGCTGTCGCCGGATGCCCTGTTGATCAAGGACACCCAGGCCGGGGTGGCGACCTTCATGTTCTGGCGCGGCCTGCTGCTGGGGAGCGTACTGCTGTTGATCGCGACCTTGCGCTATCGCTCGCGACTGCCGGGTGCCATTCGTGCCTGCGGCGCCGCTGCCTGGTGGTGTCCGCTGGCGTTCGCCGGCAGCGCCTGGGCCTTCGTCGGTGCCGCGCGCCTGACCGCCGCCGGCAACGTACTGGTAATGATGAACCTGGCGCCGCTCGTGGCAGGGCTGATCGGCATGGTCGTCTTCGGGCAGCGGTTGCGACGTCAGACCTGGGTGGTGATCGCCGTGTGCGTGACCGGCGCCTGCCTGATGGCGGCGGGCGAAATCGGCCAGGGGAGTCCGCTGGGACTGGCGATCGCCCTGTTCGTGCCGATCTCCATTGCCGTCAATACCACGGTGGCGAGTGTGCAGCGCGGCGACCGCCAGCGTGGGGTGGATACCACCGTCGTGCTGCCACTGGGCTGCCTGGCGATGCTGGTGCCGGCGGTGTTGCTGGGAGGCGTGCAACTGCCGCCGCCCGAGGACGTGTCGCGCCTGGCACTGCTGGCACTGTTCCTGCCGGCCGCCTATTTCCTGATCCAGACGGGCCCGCGCTATCTGCCCGGCGCCGAGGTCAGCCTGGTGATGCTGCTGGAAACCCTGGTCGGCGCTTTGCTGGTGTGGTGGTGGCTGGACGAGGTGCCACCACCGCTGGCCTTCGTGGGCGGCGGCATGATCGTCGCTGCCATGCTGACCAGCGGGCTGCGCGATCTCCATCGGCAACGCCGCAAGGCTGCCGCCGGCGCCCCGGACGAGCGCCTACTCCAGGAAGAGGCCATGCGCGAGGCGGAGAACGCCGACTAGTCGGCTGGTGTTGTCCGCTCACCAGACACCACCAGGCCGGTAAATCGAGCCAGCAGGGCGGCGGCATCGGGCGTTTCGGTGTCGCCGGTCTTGATGATCCAGAGCTTTATGCGCTCGCCCCACTCGACAGGCGTGCACCGAGTGCCGCCATGAAGCGCTGTCCCGCCTCGAGCTGTTCACGCTCGATGTATTCATCCGGTTGATGGGCCTGGCTGATGCTGCCAGGGCCGCAGATGAGCGTGGACAGTCCCTGGCGCTGGAACTGACCGGCCTCGGTGGCGTAGGCGACGGCCGAGGTGTCGATGTCGTCGCCCAACAGGGAGCGGCAGAGGGTCAGCACCTCATCGTTGTCGCGGTCGGCCAGGGCGGGCACCGTAACGTTGAGCGCTTCGGTGGCAATGCCGGCCTCGGGCGCGGTTTGCTGCATCTCGGCCTGCAGCTCGGCGGCGTAGGCATCGATGCGCCCGAGCAGTTCATCGACGTTGTCGCTCGGCAGGTGACGCACCTCCCACTCGAAGGTGCATTCCCGGGCCATGATATTGATCGCGGTGCCGCCTTCGATGCGACCGACATGCAGGCTGGAGTGCACCACATTGAAGGCCTCGTCGACGCGCCCCTCGGCCTTGAGTTCGGCCATCACGTCCTCGATCTTCGTCACCAGTCGGGCCGCCACATGGATGGCCGACACGCCCTGATAGACCTGACTGGAGTGCGCCGCACGGCCGGTGACCGTGGTGCGCAGGTTGGTCGCACCTTTTTGCGCCACCACCGGCTGCATCAGGGTCGGCTCGCCGACGATCACCGTCGAGGGGCGAGGGTGGTCGGACATCAGTCGCTCGATCATGCGCGGCGCCCCGACGCAGCCGATCTCCTCGTCGTAGGAGAAGGCCAGCCACAGGGGGCGTTCGAGCGTCATTTCCACCCAATTGGGCACTTCCGCCAGGACGCAGGCGATGAAGCCCTTCATGTCGCAGGTGCCGCGGCCGTAGAGGCGGCCGTCGTTGCCGTCGCGCAGCACGAAGGGATCGCTCGACCACGGCTGGCCGACCACCGGCACCACGTCGGTGTGTCCGGAAAGCACCACACCACCTTCCACCGCCGGCCCGATGCGGGCCAGCAGGTTGGCCTTGCCGCCATCGTCACTCTCGATGCGCCAATGTTCGACGTCATGGTCGTCGAGCCAGGCCTCGACCCATTCGATCAGGGCCAGGTTGGAATCTCG
Organism: Halomonas elongata DSM 2581; assembly: GCF_000196875.2. Taxonomy (NCBI): domain Bacteria; kingdom Pseudomonadati; phylum Pseudomonadota; class Gammaproteobacteria; order Oceanospirillales; family Halomonadaceae; genus Halomonas; species Halomonas elongata. Next base: position 2,571,864 of record NC_014532.2, on the reverse strand, counting down.
TGACACGGTGGCAAAGCCCACCAGGCGTTCCAGTATCTCGACAGCGGTCACGGCGCACTCCTGGTCAAGTGTTCGTCTCAAGGGTTGGTGGGAGATTATCACGAGGGCCGGGCCTGCCGCAGTGTCTGGTGTGCGAGCGCTGCGCGATGGGGCACTTGGGGTCGTCATGATAAACCCCGACTATCGGGTCAATGGTCACACTGACCTTTGCGAAAATAATTAACAAGCTTATTGTGCGCATCACTTGTTTTCCGACCCGGGCGTCGCCATAACAGCCAACGCCCGTTCGCCACAGGAGTCGAATCGATGACCGACACGACACTTTTCACCCCCTTTCAACTGGGCAGTCTTAGCCTGCCCAACCGCGTCATCATGGCGCCTTTGACTCGGGCGAGAACGCCCGACAGCGTGCCCGGCAAGCTGCAGCAGGTCTACTACGAGCAGCGTGCGGGGGCCGGGTTGATCATCAGCGAAGCCACCAACATCTCGCCGACGGCTCGTGGCTATGTTTACACCCCCGGCATCTGGACCGACGAGCAGGAAGCGGGGTGGCGGCAGGTCGTCGACGCCGTGCATGCCAAGGGCGGGCGCATCGCCCTGCAACTCTGGCACGTGGGTCGTGTCTCGCATGAGATGGTTCAGCCCGATGGCCAGCAACCCGTGGCACCCAGCGCTCTCAAGGGCGAGGGCGCCCAGTGCTTCGTCGAGTTCGAGGATGGCACTGCCGGACGTCACCCCACCAGTACCCCGCGGGCGCTGGAGACCGACGAGATCCCGGGGATCGTCGAGGACTATCGGCAAGCCGCCGTGCGGGCCAAGCGCGCCGGTTTCGACATGCTGGAAGTGCATGCGGCCAATGCGTACCTGCTCAACCAGTTCCTCGCCACCGGCACCAACCTGCGAACCGATCGCTATGGCGGCTCGATAGAGAATCGTGCGCGCTTCCCGCTGGAGGTGATCGATGCCGTGACCGAGGTGTTCGGCGCCGATCGTGTGGGCATTCGCCTCACGCCTTTCATCGAGATTTTCGGTCTCAGCGACGATGAGCCCGAGGCGATGGCCCTCTATCTGGCCGAGCAACTCGATCGACGTGGCCTGGCGTACATCCACCTCAACGAGCCCAACTGGGCCGGTGGCGATACCACCTTCCCGGAGGGCTTCCGCGGGCGGATGCGTGAGCATTTCAGTGGCGGGCTCATCTATTGCGGCCATTACGACGCTGAACGTGCTCAACAGCGCCTGGCAGAAAACACCGCTGATCTCATCGCCTTCGGTCGCCCGTTCATCGCCAATCCCGATCTGCCCGAGCGCCTGCGCACCGGTGCCGCGCTCAACGAGCCGGATCAGGACACCTTTTACGGCGGCAACGAGCAGGGCTACACAGACTATCCCTTCCTCGACAACGGCCATGACCAAACTGCCTGAAGGCAGTGACCTAATCTCCGTTCAGGTTCGTTCATCAGCCCGGCCAGCGTGCCGGGCTTTATGTGTCAAGGCGGTGTGGCATGATGATGAAGTCACTCGGGGATCTTCCGGGTGTCAGAGAGGCCTCATCAAGCGGCTCGAGGACAGCAAATGCCCCGTTATCATTCCCGTCAGTTGGCCGAAGTGTTGCTGGCCGTGCTGGGTATCTGGCTGGTGGTCAGGCGCATGCCGGATTATGCCGCTTCGTTGTATGTAACGTGGTCGAATTCGATACCGGGACAAGCTGCCGATGGCCCGAACATCCTGTTCCTGCAAAGCGTGCATTTTCTGGTCGGTGTGCTGCTGGGGCTGGCGCTGATCCTGGCACGCAAGCCGCTCGCCGCCTGGCTGTCGCCCGCGCCGACCGATGCCTCGGCATCCACCGAAACACTGGTCGCAGTGGGAGCGGCCATTGTCGGTATCTATCATCTCGCCGGTGGCGTGGTCACGCTGGCCACGCAAATGGCCTCGGCCAGCCATGCCGTTCTCTGGCAAGGTGGTGTATCGGTAGTCGTCGGCCTCGCCCTGTTCGTCTTTTCTGTCGGTCTGGGGCGATTGTGGAGGCTGCTGCGGGGCCATGCTGGACCGAGTGTCGAGTGAGCGGATTCGTCCCGTTTTGCCGGTGGCGAATAAAGCCGGGCACACATGTCGAGCACTACAGAAACAGGAGATTCTCATGGCCGAGTCGCGGACCGTTGCGCGCTGCACATGCGGAGAAGTCGAGCTTGAAATGACCGGCCACCCCATCTTGAGTGCCGCCTGTCACTGCGATGATTGTCAGGCAGGGTCCGAGCAGCTCGAACGACTGCCCAATGCGCCGAAGATCCTGGACTCGGCAGGTGGGACCGCCTACCTGCTCTATCGGAAAGATCGTGTCAGATGCCCCAGGGGAGACGAGCATTTGAGCGACCACAAGCTGAAGAGCACGTCACCCACGAGCCGTGTCGTGGCGAGCTGTTGCAATACCTTCATGTACCTCGACTTCCAGAGGGGGCACTGGTTGTCCATGAGCCGAGACCGGTTCGTCGAGGATGACTGGCCGTTGCAGGTGCGCATTCAAACCCGTTTCAAGCCTGAAGGCAGCACGCTCCCCGACGACGCACCGAGCTACTCGGCCTACCCCTTCAAGCTCATCGGAAAGCTCGTCGCGGCCCGAATCGCCATGCTGTTTCAGCGCTGAGCGGCTCGGCTCTGGCCCCGTGGCTGCTGCCGATCATCCATGACATCGTGCTCGCCCATCATCCCGCCCAGAGCTCGGGCTTTGAACGACGTCATCGACCCATCAGTGGGGCCTGTACTCGAAACAGGCAATGCCACTCGATGACACGGATCACGTTCGCTCAGGTCGAGCACCAGCACGCAAGAAGGCCCGGTTTTCAGCACTCACTCTCGCTCGCTTTTCGTCGAGCGCAGTAATACTCGATCCATGCCTCGGGTGCTGAGCACTCGCTTGAGTGCGGCGAACAGGTGGGTGGGCAGCGTTACCGCGTAACGGGGCCTGGGGCGCGGGTGTTCCAGGGCGTGGATGAGTTTTTCCACCACGGCGTCGGGACCAAGCGCGAAAGGCGTCTTGCCGTCCGGATTGGCCAGCCGGGCTTCCACTTTCTCGTAGGTGTCGGCATGGGCGCTGTGGGCGGTGTCGATATTCGCCTTGAAGGCGCGGTGGGCGTTCTCGCGGAAGCGGCTGGTGATCGGGCCGGGCTGGATCAGGCTGACGTGGATACCACTGCCCATCAGCTCCTGGCGCAGGGTGTCGGTCAGGCCTTCGAGGGCGAACTTGGAGCACACATAGGCGCCGCGATAGGGCAAGGCGGCAAAGCCCAGCACCGAGCTGTTGTGCACGATGCGACCATGGCCCTGGGCGCGCATCATCGGCAATACGCGGGTGGTCAGCTCGTGGGTACCGAGCAGATTGGTCTCCAGCTGTGCCCGGAGCACGTCGCGGGTCAGGTCTTCCACCGCGCCGGGCTGGCCGTAGGCGCCGTTGTTGAAAAGGGCCGTCAGCGCGCCGCCGGTGCGCTGGCTCACTTCCGCCACCGCGGTCTCGATCGAGGCGCTGTCGGCGAGATCCAGCCATAGTGCCTCGAGGCCTTCTTCTTCGAGCCGTGCGACGTCGTTGTCCTTCCTGGCGGTGGCGAAGACCCGCCAGCCGCGCGCCGCCATTGCATGGGCCGCGGCATGGCCGATACCGCTCGAGCAGCCGGTGATCAGCAGGCTGCGTGCCGTCGTCTCTGGGGTGTCTGGCATCCTTGTGCCTCCGTGTGTCGATCTGGATTCCACCTTCCGGTGGCTGCACTCATCCGCTGACCAGCCTGGCGCGACTGGTGCCGTTGCCGATGGGGGCGACGTGAATCTGCACCGGGATGCGTTCGTGCATTTCCTGGACGTGGGAGATCACGCCGACGCGCCGGCCCAGGGCTTGAAGGCCGTCCAGCGCTTCCATGGCCAGGGCCAGGGATTCGGGATCGAGGCTGCCGAAGCCTTCGTCAATGAACAGCGATTCGATGGTCAGCTCGCCGGAGGCCATCGAGGCCAGCCCCAGGGCGAGGGCCAGCGAGACCAGGAAGGTCTCGCCGCCGGAGAGGGAGTGGACCGAGCGGCGTTCGTCGCCCATGTCGCGGTCGACGACCAGCAGGCCGAGTTCGCTGCCGCCGCGCACCAGGCAATAGCGTCGGCTGAGGCCGGTCAGGTGCGCATTGGCGTGTTCCAGCAACTGTTCGAGGTTGTAGGCCTGGGCGATGCGTCGGAATGTCTTGCCGTCGGCGGAGCCGATCAACTCGCTGATCCGTCCCCAGCGGCGATATTCGGCGCGGGCCGTTTCCAGTTCGGCCTGACCTTGCTGCTGGCGTGCTCGCTTGCGGTCGTCGTCGCGCAGGGCATGCTGGGTCTCGTCGCGATGCTGCTGGGCGGCCTCCAGAGCGGGGGCGAGGGCCTCACGTTCGCTGGCCAGCGCCGCGCGTCGTTCGCGAATCCTTGTCTCGATGCTGTCGCCCAGCAGGGGCGTGTCGTCTTCATCGGTTGCGTCGTCCGTGCCCAGCGCCTGGTCGCGGCGGTGGGCGAGCAGTGCCTGGCGGCGCTCGGCGAGGGCGGCGTCGGCCTGCTGGAGCGTTCGCTCGGCGGCGTCCAGTTGTTGCTCCTGGCGCTTCACCTCGTCGTCGGATTGATCCAGCAAGCGGGCGAGGGTGGCGTCGTCCAGTTCGGGGTGGGCCCGACGCCATTCAGCCAACTCGCCGTCCAGGCTGTCACGCTCCCGGAGCAAGGCGTCGAGGCGCTGGCGTTCATGGTCGCGCTGCTGGGTGAGGCGTTGCACTTCCTGCCTGGCGTCATGCAATTGACTCAGCGCGGTATCGCGGGCTTGATGAGCCTGGGCCTGCCGATTGTCGAGGTGTTGCTGCCAGGCGTCCGGCGAGGCGTGTTCGCCGAGACGGGCCTGGAGTCGACGCGCGAGGTCGTCGCGTTGCGCCTGTAGCGGCGGCAGCCGTTCGGCCAGCTCGGCCAGTTCCTTGTCGAGCGCTTCTTGCTGGGTCCCGAGGCGGGCGAGGACGAGTTCGTCCTGCTGCAACGCCTTGTCGAGAGGCGCCAGTTCGGTTTCGGCCCTGGTCAGGTCGTCCAGCACCTGTTGGTGATGCGCCCGGCGGGTTTCGCTGTCAGCGCGTTGCTCTGCCAGCCAGGCGTCGCGCCGGGTCTCGTCGATGGCCGCGAGTTCCGCATGAAGGGGATGTTCGTGCAGGGCCTGGCGCGCCTCGTCGAGCTGTTGCTCGGCCGCGCGAGCGTCTTGCTGGCGCTGCTTGAGGGCAGCCTCGAGGGCGCGATATTCGCCGACCAGATGGTCGCGTTGCTGTTGTGCCCGGTCACGTTCTTCCTGCGCTTCGCTCAACTGGCGGTCTTCCTCCTGTTGCTGGGCGGCCAGTTGTGCGGCTTCCGGCGTCGGCGGCGGTTGATGGCGCCAGGGATGATCGAGGCCGCCGCAGACGGGGCAGGGTTCGTTCTCTTGCAGGCCCTCGCGCAGCATCGCCACGCTTTCGCTGCGCACGGCGCGACTGCGTTCGATGACGGCGGCGACGCTGATGTAGTGGCTGTGCTTTTCGTCGAGCTGTCGGCGGGCGCTTTGGCCCTGTTCCAGCAGGCTCGCCAGGCGGCGTTCGTCGTCGTGTCGCTGTTCGGTCAGTCGTCGATGCGCCTCGGCGGCGTGGCTGACCTGTTGCCAGCGGCTGGTCAACTCGTCCAGGGCCAGGCGGCGTCGGGCGGCCCGGTCGAGAAGCTGCTGGGCGGCCTGACGGGCATCTTCCAGGTGCTGGTGATCGCCCATCAACTGCGCGAGCGTTGCCTGCCAGGCGTCGCGTTGCCGGCGGCGCTCGTCATGTGCGGCCCTGGCGTTCCGGTACTGGCTGTCGAGCTCGGTGCCTTGCCTTTGGCGTTCGGCCTGGGTTGCCTCGTCTCGCTTGAGTTGCTGCTCGATGCCGGCGAGCTGCTGGGCCTGTTCCCGGGCCTCGCGCAGCGCCGGCTCGGCCTGACGACGCGCTTCCTGGGCTGCATTGAGCGCTTGCTCGGTTTCAGTATGAGTCTGGCTGGCCTGGTGGTGTGTCGCTTCCGCCGCCTCGAGGGCCTTGAGGGTCTCGTGGTGGCGGGCGTCCAGCGTGGCGATCTCGTCGGGCAGGGCGGCCTGGCGCTCGAGGCGGTGACGCTGCGGCAGGATCAAGCGGCGCCACTGTCGGTCGGCGCGGGCATCGGCCAGCGCCTGCCAGTCGGCCTCGGCATCCTTGTGCTGTCGCTGGCCTTCGATGAGTGCCTCGCGCAAGCGAGTGTCGGTGTCGTGCCAGCGTTGGCGGTCGTCCAGCCGGGCTTGCTGTTGCTGGAGGTCGGCCAGGGCCTGACGGGCGGTCTCGGCCTGTTGCTCGAGCGCCGCGCGGGCCTCCGTCTCGGCGGGCAGGTCGTCGGCGAGCTTGGCCTCGAGCGTCTCGACGCCTTTTCTGGCCTCGCTGGCCCGGCGGTAGGCGGCGCGTGAGATCGCCGAGTACTCGGCGGTGCCGGTCAGGCGCTCCAGCAGGTCGCTGCGTTCGTTGTCGTCGGCCTTGAGGAAGGCGGCGAACTCGCTTTGCGCGAGCAGCACGGCGCGGGTGAATTGCTCGAAGGTCAGGCCCAGGCGCTCGGGCAGCAGGCGCTCGAATTCGCGCTTCTGGGTGGTCAGCAGGCGGTCGTCGTCGAGATCGCGCAGCGACTGATCGGCGCCTTGCAGGCGGCCGTCGGCCTTGTCGCGGGCGCGACGCACCGCCCAGCGGGCACGGTAGCGGTGACCGTCGCGGCCGACGAAGTCGACCTCGGCATGGCCGCTGGCGGTGCCCCGGCGCAGCAGGGTGCGCGGGTCGCTGGTGGTGAGAGCCTGGCCCGAGGGATCGTCGACCTGGCTGTCACGGTTGGGAGCCTGGCGCAGGCGTGGCGTGTTGCCGTAGAGCGCCAGGCACAGGGCATCGAGCAGGGTGCTCTTGCCGGCGCCGGTGGGTCCGGTGATGGCGAACAGGCCGGCCGAGGCCAGCGGCTCGGTAGCGAAGTCGAGCTCCAGCGGGCCGGGCAGCGAGGCCAGGTTGGCGAGTCGCAGGGCGAGGATCTTCATGCGCCGGCCTCCGGGTCGTCGAGCACTTCCTGGTGCAGGCGGTCGAAGTCGGCCAGGACGTCGTCGTCGGGCGGGGAGTCCCAGCGTTCGCGCCAGGTGCGCTCGAAGAGCTTGCGCGGACCGAGCGTCTGCAGGTCGACGCGCTTCGAGGCGGTGTCGGCTTCGCTGTGGGGCAGGCGGCGCGAGAGCCGCAGCAGGCGCAGGGCCTTGCCTTCCAGGGCCGACTCCACACGGGCGCGGAGGTCGGGCACCGGGGTATCGAGCGCGACCGTGACTTCCAGCCATGGCCAGCGTTCGCGGGGCAGGGTCGGGTCATCGGCCAGGGCATCCAGTTCGGCGAGTACCTCGTCCAGCGGTGCCGGGCCGAGGCGGTGCATGGCCACTGGACGCGGTACGCGGAGCGTCTCGCTGCCGGCCAGTCGTTCGCCGTCGAGGCTGACCTCCACCACCTGGTGGGGATAGTCGACCTCGCTGAAATCCAGCGGTAGGGGGCTGCCGCTGTAGCGAATACGCGGCTCGCCGACCTGCTGGGCACGGTGCAGGTGGCCGAGCGCCACATAGGCGATGTCGTCGGGAAAGAGGGCCGCGGAAATCGACTCTTCGCCGCCGATCACGATGGGCCGTTCGCTGGCCTCGGAGACGGTGGCGCCATGCAGGTGGGCGTGGCTCATGGCGACCAGCGCCTGGCCGGGTTCGCGACGCCGGCGGGCGGTGTCGATCAGTCGTTCATGGACGCTCGAGATGCCGCTGACATAGTCGTCGGCGTCGCCACCGGTGACCTCGGCAGGCCGCAGGAAGGGCAGCGCCAGGCACCAGGCCTGTGTCGCGCCGGTGGCGTCGGTGAGCGGCACCAGCAGGCGGTCGGCGTCGAGTTCGCCGTCTTCCCGCCACACGACGCGGCCCAGTGCATGGGTACGCAGGCGGCGCATCAACGGAGCGGGCAACTCGATGCGGTTGCCGCTGTCGTGGTTGCCGGCGATCAGCACGATATCCAGTTGCGGCAGGCGCTCATGAGCGGCGACGATGAAGTCGTACAGGAGCTCCTGGGCGCGCAACGAGGGATTGACCACGTCGAAGATATCACCGGCGACCAGCAGGGCATCGGCCTCGCGCTCGACCAGGGTCTCGAGCAGCCAGTCGAGGAAGGCACGATGCTCGGTGTGGCGCTCCTGGCCGTGGAAGCTCTGGCCCAGGTGCCAGTCGGCGGTGTGGATCAATTTCAGCATCGGCGCCCCGGTGGCTCATCGCATATCAAGAGTCGTAGTCTAACCCGAGTGACGGCCATGAATCAGGAAGCTCGAATGTCCACCTCTCCCTTGCATGACTGGAACCTCGCGCCACAGGCGGCCATCGAGTTGCAGAAGCGGCTGGCCGGTCGGGTGGAGCTCGAGGATCGTCTGGATCCGGTGAGCCGGATCGCCGGTGTGGACATCGGCTTCGAGGAGGGCGGTGAGATCACGCGGGCGGCGGTGGTCGTGCTGGCCTGGCCGCCTATCGCCACCGGTGACTTCGAGGTGGTGGAGCAGGTGGTGCATCGCGAGCCGACGCGCATGCCCTATATTCCCGGACTGTTGTCGTTTCGCGAGGTACCGGCGGCCCTGGCCGCCTTCGCAAGGCTGACGACGCAGCCGGAACTGATAATGGTGGATGGCCAGGGCATCGCTCACCCGCGCCGGTTGGGTGTGGCCAGCCACCTGGGGCTATGGCTCGACCTGCCGACTCTCGGTATCGCCAAGTCGCGCTTGTGTGGCCGCCATGCCGAGCCGGGCAACGAGAAGGGCGACTGGACGCCACTCAAGCACGGCGAGGACACCATTGGCGCGGTGCTGCGTTCGCGCACCAACGTCAAGCCGGTGTTCGTCTCGCCGGGACACCGCCTCTCGCTGCCCACGGCCCTGGACTGGGCGACGGCCTGCCTGGGACGCACCAAGCTGCCCGAACCGACCCGGCTGGCGGATCGGCTGGCGTCGCGGCGAGGCTAGATGAGGCTGCTTTCGGCGGGTGGTTCCGCTGCGGCATGGGACGTCAAAGGCACCTGGATTGAGGCTATTTCCCCTTGTTCCGGTGAGGGCAGCCGGGCCAGCAGCATGGGCGGCGCTTTCCCGCCTTGAGGTCGGAACTCACCCTTGAGATGCGGCGGAGCCGCGTCTCGTGTTTCTTGGCGTCTTCGACCCAGCAGATCCATTCATTGCGCGCGATGGGCGTAATGTCCTCCCATCGTTCCAACGCCGATTCGTCATCGACGAGGCTCTGTCGCAAGTCTTCGGGGATATCGTGCACGACACCGGTGGAGATGGCGGCTTTGGACTCGAGAGGGCTCATTGCGTGGGTCATCGGTTCATGGCGATCCTGTCAGGGTAGATCCGGGGACGATCATCGGCCAGCGGCGAATACCCTGCACAACGGTCTCAGGACGTCAGCATCCGTTTGCCTGGCCTACATGAACAACAGCCAGCCGCCGCCAGCCACCAGCACCAGGCCGAGCGTGTCGTCCAGTCGCTTCCAGGGGGCGATGACCTTTTCCAGCAGGATGACCAACGTCAGCAGCGCCATGCACGCCAGGCTCATCACGCCGCCGACGAACATCAGCGCCATCAATGCCCAGCAGCAGCCCGCGCAGTAGAAGCCGAGCCGGAGGCCGGCGAGCAGGGCGCGATGCCGTTTGTCGGGGAAACCTTCAGCGAGCATGCCCAGCGGGCTGCGACAGTAGCGCAGGCAGGCTTGCTTCCATGGCGTCCACTGAAAGATGCCGGCAGCCATCAGCAGCACGCCGGCGAGAAGGTGGCCGCTCAGTGCCTGGGAGGGCGTCAGCAGGCCCAATGCATGAAGGCCCCATTGGGCAGCCGTGGCCAGTGCCGCATAGCCCGCCCAGACGAGCAGATAACCGAGCGTGAACAGATAGGGCAGCGCTCCGCCCGTGCCGCTGCGGGGCCTGGCAGTGGCGAACATCAGGATGCCGGGTGTCGCGCCGGGTAGCATCATGCCGACCATCATCACCATCCACATGCTGAACGTCGCCCAGGGCTGGAAGGCCATGGGGGTATCCAGTGTCGGCATGCCTTCGGCCATGCGCACCAGATACCACCAGCTCAGCAGGCTAGCCAGGATCAGGCAGGCGAGCAGCAGGGCTTGGCTGTGGCGCAGTGCCTGGAGAGGAACGGTTGGCATCCCGGGCGACTCCCGGCAGCGTTACGCCGCCTGATACTGGAACGGTGAATAGAAGGCGGTACGCCCCTCGAAGCGCCAGTCCAGGCCGTAGCCACTGTGCGCGATGCGCTCCGAACGCGCGACCGTGCCGGTATTGCCCGGTGCCACCGCGACAGGATGGCCGCTGATGGTGACATCCTCGCCGTTCTGGCCCTCGATGGCGGTCAGCGATGCCTCGGCGATCTCGCCGACCTCGAGTCGATGGTGTCGTCCCTCGATGTCATAGCGCATCGGGGTCGACTCGACGCCCAGAATCTCGCCGACGAAATCGGCCAGGGTGGCCGGATGTCCTCCGGCGGATCCGCCGAAGATCTCCACCAGAGCATCGTGCTGTTGCTGGCTGGCACTGTCATCGATGTAGACCACCACCTTCCAGTCGCCGGCGGTCATGTTGCCCGGCGCGTGCAGGGCCATGGCCAGATTCAAGCCGTCTAGGGAAATCTCGCCCATGCCACCACGCTCGATGTGCCATGCCACCAGGGCATCGCAGGTACCTTCCGTGGGGTCTCCGGCGAACAGGCAGGGGCAGGCTCCCTTGCAGCTACAGGCCTCGAAGAAGGTGCCCTCGACTTGCCATTGCTGGGTCATGATCTTGCCTCCTCTTCGTTGGGTGCGTGACAGGCATCGCGGGATGCCGTGCCCCTCACTTATAGCGTCCCGGCTGGAAGTGCGGGCTAGGAGACGATGAGAATTCCATGAGAATCGGCGTGGAACGACGATGAGACGGTCTTGCTAGGCTGAAGGTGCATGGCATATGGGCGGAAACGATGGCTGGGCTGGAAAGGTCGGGCCCGTGTCTCGCCGGTGACTTGGTGGGCCGGGACGCGGAACGTGAGCAACTGGCGACCCTGCTCGACGAGGCAGGGCCGAAGGTGATGTGGGTACATGGGGTGGCGGGTATCGGCAAGAGCGCTCTATTGCAGCGCTTCGTCCACGATGCCGAGCGGTGCGGGGCACGCTGCCTGTATCTGGACGGCCGGGAGGTCGAACCGACGCCCGAGGGTTTTCTGGTGGCACTGGGTGAGGCGGCTCAGGTCGGCATCCAGGCCTCCGGGGATCTGGCCGGGATTCTGGAGGGGCGGGAGTCGGCGCCTCTGATCGTCGTCCTGGACTCCGTCGAGGCGCTTCGCCTGCTGGATACCTGGCTGCGTTCATCGTTGGTGCCCCGGTTGCCCGAGGGCGTGCGTTTGCTGTTCGGTGGGCGCCATCGGCCGACGACGGGCTGGCTCGTCGGCTCCAGGGGGCTCGAGGTGCGCGTGGTGCCCTTGGGTCCGCTGGACAAGGGAGATGCGCAGCGCTGGCTGGAGCATCTGAAGTTCAGCGATGCCCAGGCCAGCGTTCTGGCCAGGCGGTTGCATGGTCATCCCATGGCGATCCGGATGGCGGCCGCGACGCTGCCGGCAAGGCCAGAATTCCACTTGCCCGAGGCTTCCCTGCAACGCGTCATGGATGAGCTCTCCGATCTCTATCTGGCGGATATCCCGGATGCTCTCCAGCGTCGACTGCTGGAAGGCGCCTGTGTGGTGCGTCGCATCACCGAACCGCTGCTGCAGGCGATGTTCCCCGAGACCTCGCCTGCCGATGCCTATGCCCGCCTGCGCCGGCTCGATGTCGTCGAGGCCCTGCCGGATGGGTTGGGTCTGCACGAGATGGTACGCGAGGCGCTCGGCAGGAGTCTGTTGGCGCGTGACCCGCAGCGTCACGGTAGCTATCGTCGTCGGGCCTGGCAGGCGCTGGCGGCCCAGACGACTGGCTCGGGACGCAGCGAGCTGTGGCGTTACACCGCCGATCTCCTTTATCTGGTCGAGAATCCTGTCGTGCGCGAGGCCTTCTTTCCCAGCGATCGTTCCGAGCTGGTGGTGGAGCCGGCCCAACCATCGGATGCCGACAGCTTGCGGGAGATTCTCGAGCGCCACGAAGGCCCCGAAGGGATACGCATCCTGTGGCGCTGGTGGCAGGCGATGCCCGAATCTTTCTGCGTGGTGCGGGATGCCGTTGGGCAATGCCAGGGCTTGTGTTGCCGTTTCGATCCACGACAGGCCCCAGCCGGGTGCTTGGCCGAAGACCCTGTCAGCTTGGCCTGGTGCGAAGCTCTGAAGGCCTCCCCCGTGCCTGAAGGGCAGCGGGTGCTGTTCATCCGTCGCTGGCTGGGGCGCGACGACGGCGAACGACCGGGCGAGGTCCAGGCTGCCTGTTGGCTGGCCCTCAAGCGGGATTACATGGAGATGCGTCCGGCGCTGCGTCGTGTCTACCTGGTGCTTGCCGATCTTTCTCCCTATGCAGCGGTGGCCGAGACCCTGGGTTTCCAGCCACTGCCGCAGTGCGGCGTATCTCTGGACGGCCGCAAGTACACTACGGCGGTACTCGATTTCGGGCCTCGTTCGGTGGATGGTTGGCTGGCGTGGCTGGCGGCCATGGAGCTGGGGGTGACCGGCGAGAGTCCGTGGCTGGATCGACAGGCACATGAACTGATCCTCCAGGATCGACGCATCGCCCTGACGCCGCTGGAGTTCGGGGTGCTCGCCTATCTGGTGGACCGCGAGGGCGAGGCGGTCACGCGTGAACGACTGCTCAGCGATGTCTGGGGTAGCCGTTACACGGGATTCAGCAACAAGGTCGATGCCGTGGTGGTCGGGCTTCGGCGCAAGCTGGGAGAGGACGCGAGCTGCATCGAGACGGTCGCCGGAGTGGGATATCGTTACCGGCGAATCGATCATCCCGGAGACGGATGAGCACTTGATCCCCCATCGCTGGACGAACGGGCTATACTGCGGCCCGATTTTCCTGATGAGCCGACCAATGACCGAACATATCGACGATCCGCTTGCCGCCACCCGCCATTGGGTCGAGTCCTTCGTGGTCGGCCATGAGGTCTGCCCCTTTGCCGGGCGTGAGGTGGCCCGCGACAGCATTCGCTACGTGGTGCTGGAGGCCAATCGGCTCGACGCGGCCCTGCTGCGGCTGATGGAGGAGTGCTGGCATCTCGACGCGCATCCCGAAACCGAGACGACCCTGCTGGTGTTGAGCGAAGGACTGGCGGACTTCGACGATTATCTGGATGCGCTGGGCCTGGCCGAGACGCTGCTGGCGGAACAGGGCTATGAGGGCGTCTATCAACTGGCGAGCTTTCATCCCGACTATCAGTTCGAGGGCGAGACCGAAGATGCACCGCGCAACTTCACCAATCGCTCGCCCTGGCCGATGTGGCATCTGATTCGTGAGGCCGGGCTCGAGCGCGCCCTGGCCCATTATCCCGATCCCGAAGGCATCCCCGCGCGTAACGAAGCCCGTATGCAGGCGCTGGGCACCGAGCGGCTGGCCGCTTCCCTGGCCGCATTACGCGGTGCCGGTCGATAATCCTCGGCGGTGAGCATGTCGCTCATGCCAGGGCGAGCCAGGTGTCGCTGAGCCAGCGGCCGGCGTGTTCGATCTCGGCTTCCGTGGCGCCGGCATAGCCGAGGACCAGCCCGGGCCGGCCGGGAGCACGCAGATAATAGCCGGAGAGCGGCGACAAGCGCAGTCCGGCTTGCTGTCCTCGCCGGACCAGTTCATCTTCCATTTCATGGCTGGCCAGGTAGGCGACCAGGTGCATTCCCGCGTGACCGGACGAGAGCTCGAGCCCCCGGGCAACCGCCGGTGCCAGCGCGCGGCGTAGTGCCGTCTGGCGGCTTCGGTAGCACTTGCGCATGCGCGCCACGTGACGGGAAAAGTGCCCTTCGTCGATGAAGTCGGCCAGCGCCGCCTGGGCCACGTACTGGCCCTCCCGGTGCAGGCGGGCGTTGACGCGCTGGAAGGTGGCCACCAGCGATGGCGGCAGGACCAGATAGCCCAGTCTCAACCCCGGATAGAGCACCTTGCTGAAGGTGCCGACATAGATCACCGGGGCGTTGTCCATCAGCCCCTGGAGCGAGGCGATCGGCGCGCTGGTGTAGCGGAATTCGCTGTCGTAGTCGTCTTCGATGATCCAGGCGCCATGCTGCCGGGCGAGCCCCAGCAGCGCCGTGCGGCGCGACAGCGGCAGGGTCGCGCCACACGGATACTGGTGCGACGGCGTCACATAGATCAGCTTGGGTGGCGGCGTCCCGGCGGGCAGCGAGGCGACGTTCAGGCCTTCGTCGTCGACCGTCACCGGCTGCAGGGTCAGCCCCGCCGAGGCGAAGCAGGCCTGGGCGCCGCCGTAGCCAGGTTCCTCCAGCCAGACGTTGTCTCCGGCGTCGGCGAGCAGGCGCGCGATCAACTCGAAGCCCTGCTGTGCGCCCTGGGTGATCAGGATCTGCTCCGGCTGGCAGCGCACTGAACGCGACAGCCGCAGATAATCGCACAGCGCCTCGCGCAGAGCGCTCACGCCGCCTTCATTCCGGTAATCGAACCAGTCGACGGGTGCCCGCTGCTGGTGACGGCGCAGCAGGCGTTGCCAGCGTTCACGCGGGAAGCGGTCCAGTGCCGGAACACCGGGGGCGAAGGCCGTGTACTGCGCACTCGGTGCAGCAGTCGCGAAATCGAGAAGGCGCTCGCCGCGGCGAGAGAGGGCCACGGGCGGTGTCGCTTGAACCGCGGGGCGCTGCCGTGGTTCCCATTGCCAGTTGGCGACGAAGACGCCGGCCCCCGGACGCGATACCAGAAAACCCTCGGCAATGAGCCGGTCGATTGCGCCGAGCACGGTGTTGCGTCCGATGCCGAGTTCGCTCGCCAGCTGGCGGGACGAGGGCAAGGCGCTTCCCGGGGGAAAGCGGTCCTGCTGGATGCCGCCGCGCAGGGCGTCGTAGAGGCGCTGGCCGAGCGTTCGCTCGTCCGGCTCGGCCAGTTGAAGGTTCAGCGCTTCCTGGATCCAGAGTCGATGGGCATTCGGGTTCGAGTCGGCCACTGGTTCCCCATATGTCGCCAGAATTGGTTCTTCTTGGGGAACCATTATGTCGCCAGACTGAGGCTTCGTCATGTTCGAAAGCGAGTCTTGCCATGATCACGATTTGCCCTGCCACCGAGGCCCATCTCGACGACCTGGTCCCCCTGGTCGACGGTTATCGCCAGTTTTATCGCCAACCCGGCGATGTCGACGGCGCCCGCCGCTTCATGAACGAACGCTTCGCAAAGGGCGATGCGCATGTGCTGCTGGCCCTCGACGAAGACGACCATGCCGTCGGGTTCGCGCAACTCTTTCCGGTGCCTTCGACGACCGGCCTGGCATCGCGCTGGATTCTCAACGATCTGTTCGTCATGCCCGACGCGCGTTGCCGGGGGGCCGGCAGCGCCTTGCTGGAGGCGTCTCGCGAGCTGGCCCGCCAGCATGGCGTGCCGCAATTGATGCTGCGCACCCAGGTCGAGAATGCGACGGCCAAGGCCCGTTATCATGCGCTTGGCTGGCAGCGCGACGAGGCCTTCGATACCTACCTGCTGGCGGTCTGAGAGTGCGATGGCATGACGCATGACATCAATGACTACGGTCAGCCGGTCGGCCCCGAACTCGCTCACTGGAAAGCGCCGTCGGCGCTCGAGGCCGAGTGTCTGGAAGGGCGCTTCTGCCGACTGGAACCACTGGATGCCGGCCGCCATGCCGAGTCGCTGTGGCAAGCATGGCGGGAGCCGGCCCCGGCGCTCGACAACGACCATGAAGCGTGTGCCCGCTGGACCTATCTCGGTGGCCGCCCGTTCGACGACGAGGCCGGCTGTCGGGCCTGGTTGGCGCGCATGGGTGAGGACCGCGAGTTGCTTTGTTATGCCGTGGTCGACCTTGCCGATGGGCAGGCGGTGGGGCTGGCGGCCTATCTCAATAGCGTGCCGGTCGATGGACGCATCGAGATCGGCCATCTCAATTTCTCGCCGCGCCTGTCGCGTACCCCGATGTCCAGCGAGGCGCTGATGCTGATGATGGCCCATGCCTTCGACAAGGGATATCGGCGTCTCGAGTGGAAGTGCGATGCGCTGAACGCCCCTTCGCGGCGTGCTGCCGAACGGCTCGGCTTTCGCTTCGAGGGCGTCTTTCGCCAGCACCGGGTCGTCGCCGGGCGCAACCGCGACACGGCCTGGTTCGCGGTACTGGATGGCGAATGGCCGGCGATTCGCGATTGCCATCGCCGCTGGCTGGCGCCGGAGAACTTCGATGCCGCGGGGCGTCAGCGCCGCTCGCTTGCATCGATGACCGCCGCCCTGCAACCAGCCAATTCCCGACCTTGAGAGTGAGCCGTCATGTATCAGCCACCCCAGTTCCGCCTCGACGGGCGCGTCGAATGCCATCGGGCCATCGAGGCCGCGCCCTTCGCCACGCTGGTGACCCGTGACGCATCCGGCGAGCTAAGCGCCGATCACTTGCCGCTGCTGCTGGCACCGGCGGGGGACGAGAGCTCATCGGATGTCCTGCGTGGCCATATTGCCCGTGCCAATCCGCTGGCTCGGCATCTGGCAAGCGGCGCCGATGACGTCGAGGCGCTGGCGATCTTTCATGGGCCCCAGGCCTATATCACGCCGAGCTGGTATCCGGCCAAGCAGGAGCACGGCAAGGTGGTGCCGACCTGGAACTATCAGGTGGTGCATGCGCATGGCAGGCTGCGCCTGATCGACGATGCGCGCTGGTTGCACGAGTTGGTGACGGCGCTCACCGAACGCTTCGAAGACGAGCGGGAGAGTCCCTGGCGGGTAGGCGATGCGCCCGACGATTATATCGCGGCGATGTGCCGCGCCATCGTCGGGGTCGAGATCCGAGTCGAACGCCTGGAAGGCAAGCGCAAGGCCAGTCAGCACCGGCCGCTCGAGGAGCGCCGGGCGATTCACCGGGGATTGCGGGACGAGTACGGCTACGACGATGGCGATGCCGCCTGTCTCGGCGGCATGCCGACAAGGGGTTAGACGATATCCAGCGGCTCCTTGCCCACGGGTGTCGGAAAGGCGGCGTCGAGCCGGGCCAGGGCGTCGTCGTCGAGGGAGGCCCCGAGCGCGGCGGCGTTGTCGCGCACGTGCTGTGATTGCACGGCCTTGGGAATGGCGATGACATCGCGCTTGCCATCCACCGGGCGAATGGCCCAGGCCAGCAGCAACTGGGCCGGAGTGAGATCGCGCTCGGCGGCCAGTGCCGTGACCTCGGGGTGATCGAGCAACTGACGGCGCAGGCGGCCGGCCTGGGCCAGCGGGCAGTAGGCCATCAGCGGCATGCCGTGATCGCGTTGCCAGGGCCGCAGGCTGTGCTCGATGCCTCGTGAGCCGAGGTGGTAGAGCACCTGGTTGACAGCGCACTCGTCTCCGCCCGGCGTTGCATTCAATGCCTGCATGTCGTCGATATCGAAGTTGGAGACGCCGAAACGGCGGATCTTGCCGGTTTCGCGCAGTCGCTCGAAGGCCTCCAGAGTCTCGTCCAGCGGAATGCCGCCGGGCCAGTGCAGCAGGTAGAGATCCAGATAGTCGGTGCCCAGGCGTTGCAGGCTGCGCTCGCAGGCGGCGATGGCGCTGTCGCGGCCGGCATTCCAGGGATAGACCTTGGAAACCAGGAAGGCATCGTCCCGGCGGCTACGCAATGCCTCGCCGACGACTTCCTCGGCGCCACCGTCGCCGTACATCTCGGCGGTGTCGATCAGCTTCAGGCCGAGATCCAGTCCTTGCTGCAGGGCGCGTACCTCGTCGGCGCGAGGTGCCAGGCCTTCGCCCATGAACCAGGTACCCTGACCGATGGCGGGCAGCTCGATGGCAGCTTCATGGGACGTTTCGGCGAGGCTGACGCGGGGCGGAGTCGTCATGGCGCATCCTCCTGATGGGTTGTAGTTGTCCATGGTTCTGGAAGAATTTTCCATATATTCTGGTCGTCGGCCTTTCGGGATGCAATGGGCTTGTTTCCCGGGACGGTCATCCTCATGGTCTATCGTGTAGGAGCGATACTGCGACCAACCCAAACAGCGAGGAGTCGACATGAGCATCAAGAAGAACGGAAGCGCCGTCTGGCAAGGCGGTCTCAAGGATGGCAAGGGCACGGTGTCCACCCAGAGTGGCGTGCTCGATGAGGTATCCTACAGCTTCGCCAAGCGTTTCGAGGGCGAGGGCGGTTCCAACCCCGAAGAACTGATCGGGGCCGCCCATGCCAGCTGCTATTCGATGGCGTTGTCGATGATTCTGGGCGAGGCGGGTTATACCCCGGAGCGTATCGCCACCCAGGCGACGGTCTCCCTGGAGCAGGATGCGGATGGATTCAGCATCAACGCGATTCATCTGGAGACTCGTGCCAGCGTGCCCGGTGCCGATCAGGCGGCCTTCGAGGATGCCGCCAACAAGGCCAAGGCGGGTTGCCCGGTGTCCAGGTTGTTCAATGCGGAGATTTCGCTGGACGCCAAACTGGAATCGTAATCGCGCTCGACGACTTGTAGAGACTTTCCAGATACTGCTTGGAGCGTACTTCCGAACTTTCAATGGCAGCGGGTGCCGGGGATAAGACGGAGCGAGGGTCATCCGCCATGGATGGCGGATGTAGCGCCCAGGGAAGGGTTCACAGCGCCCTCGCGAAGGCTTGTCGCCGGAAAAGCCCGCTCCTGCCCGTTGAGCTTTGAAGGGAACTCCCAGCACTGCTTGAAATACCCTTTGCATGACCATGAAGGCCACCTCCGGGTGGCCTTCGTGCGTTCAGGACCGGCGGGTGGCGTCGATCAAGGCCCGGATCAGGCGTTGCTGGGGGCGATTGAAGATCAGCCACTCGGGATGCCACTGCACGCCGATCAGGAAGTCGTGATGACGGGATTCGATGCCCTGGACCAGGCCGTCACGGTCCCGGGCGACGATGTCGATGCCTTCGCCGGCCCGTTGCACGGCCTGGTGATGCAGACTGTTGATGCGGCACCAGGTGACCCTGAGGATCCGGTTGAGCTGGCTGGCGCCGACGATGTCCACGGTCTTGCGGGGCAGCACGGTGCGCCGGGGCTTCAGGCCCTCGTGGCTGGTGTAGATGTCGGGATCCAGGGTGCCGCCCAGGTGTACATTGATCAGTTGGGCGCCGCGACAGATGCCGAGCACCGGGATACCGCTGGGAATGAAGCGTTCGAGCAGCTGCAGCTCGAGCTCGTCGCGTTCGGGGTCGACGCGTACATCGAGGTGCATTTCGGCGCCGTAGAGGTGAGCCTGGATATCGTCACCACCACCGATGATCAACCCGTCGAGATGCGGTGGCACGGGCCGCGTGGGCGAGAGCCGCAGCGGCTGGCCGCCGTGACGCCAGACGGCGAACCAGTCGAACCACCAGGCGATGCGGCTCTTGCGGTCCGAGGTGGTGATACCGATCAACGGACGACTGGCCATCAGCGACCCAGCCTCCGACGCAGGGCATACCAGCAGCGGCGCGGCCAGGCGGGACGGTGGCGCGCAAGGTACTCGGCGCTGCGTTCGGCCAGGGTGTCCGGCGCAGCAGCCAGTTTTTCGACCTCCAGCCAGCGGTTCCACTCAAGGCTGGAGCCCCAGTCGGCCTCGGAGAGCTGGGCGTTGGGCAAGCGGTAGTGGTAGGTCGGGCGTGGCTGGACGAGCTGGTTGCTCAACAGTTCGTGGGGATGCTCCGGGTCGAGATAGGCGAATAGCGGCAGCAGGTCGAGTTCGCGGTTGCGGGTCGGGTTGTACTCCAGGTAATCGTCGATCAACGTCCGCAGGTCCGGTTGGTAGTCCGGGTCCAGCACCTTGAGCGCATAGGCTCGCGAGAAGGGATTGGCGTGGGGCAGGACTTCCCGGGTGATGTCGACATGAATCTGCTCGCGCAGCCAGCGCGCCGTCAGCAGATAGGCGCGCAGGCAGGCCAGGATGTCGTCGAGCTCGAGGCTGGGGGCTTCGGGATTGAGGTGAAGACCGAAGCCGTAGAGCAGGCTGGCGTCGGTGCCCTTGGCACCATGTCGGCGCAAGGCATCGAACAGGGCGTCGAGCTCGTCGAGCTCGTTCCAGGGAACCGGCGGGCAGACGATCTCGGTGGGCACCAGCCCGGTGACCACATCGCCGATCAGCTCGCGGGTGCGGGAATGGAAGTCCTGGCGCATGCGCTCCCATTCGCTGTCGCGGTAGGCCTCGGCGTCGAGACGTTCGTGGTCCGGGTGGGCATACTGGGTATCCAGTTCGATGCCGAAATCGCCCCAGCAGGCGTTCTTGAGCTTGAGACGATGCGCGCTGATCACCTCGAGTTCGCCACCGAACAGCGATTGGACCAGCTTGGCCGTTTCCCTCGGCGGCAGACCGGCGAACTCGATCTCGACGCCGACCCGTCGAGTCTGGCCCTTGACGTTATCGGGGATGGGTGGCGGTTGCGGCGTCATGACGGCATCCTGTTGTCAGGTTTCGGCAGCCTAACACACTGTCTGGCCATCTTTATGTCAGGATATGCCGTTATACCGTGACTCTCTGGATGGAGATCCGATGTTGCCCATCGCGCACCGTTACTCGCTGGCCCTGCGTGGCCTGTTGATGCTGTTGTTGCTGGCGCTGCCGCTGCTCGTGGCCGCGCAGCCTTCACCGCTTTCGGGGCTGGCCAATGCCAAGCAGTCGCAAGGTCATGATCCCCAGCAGCTTCAGGCGTCGCTGGACCAGGTCATTGCCACCCTGCAGGACGATGCCAAGCGACAGGAACTGCTGGAGAGCCTGGAGGCGTTGCGCCAGGCCAATCAGCCGGCTGCCGAAGAGGAAAGCTTCACATCGCCACAGGGACTGTTGGGGGCGCTCGCCGATACCTTCAACCAACTGGGGGAGCAGGCCGAATCAGGGCGGTCACCCCTGGATGGCTGGCGTCTCCAGTTGACCGAGGGATGGCAGGATCTGACCGAGCTGGTAGTGCGAACCGGCAACGCCGAGATCGTGCGCTTCATCATCGAGCTGACCGTGCTGGTGGCGATCTGGGGTGGGCTGTTGGTGATTTTCATCGCCCTGGGCCGAATGCTGGCCAGACGCCGTGGCTGGCCGCTGGACCTGCCGCGCGAACCCCGGGCGCACCTGTTGGCGATCCACTTCCTGCGGCGCATGCTGCCCTGGGCATTGGCCTTTGCGTTGACGATGGGGATCGCACAACTGGTGTCGGGCAGTGCCGGGCGCACAGGGGCCCTGGTCATCGCCTATGTGGCACTGTGCGGGCGGACCCTATCGGTGGTTGTGGAAACGTTCATCTCGGTGTTCACGCGCGGGCATCGCTTCGTCGCCGTGCGCATCTTGCAGAACCATGGGCTGCGACCGCTGTTCATGATCGGTGCCTTGATCGCCCTGGGCGATGCCCTCAATTCGTCGCGGCTCACCGATTTGATCGGCCTCGATCTGGCCAGCCTGTGCTCGGTGCTGGCCAATACACTGGCGGCCGTGCTGAGTGGACGCTTCATCCTGAATTTCAAGCGCCCCATCAAGCACCTGATTCGCAATCGGCCTTATTCCCACCGGCGCGACAAGGGCAGCGCCTCGGAGGTGATCCGGGTGGTGGGCGGTCTCTGGCATGTGCCGGCGCTGCTGCTGGTGGGCGGTTCGCTGCTGGCGATCTTCGTCACCGGGGGTGATGTCGGCACGGCGCTGGCGCGCTCGATCATTTCCGCCGCCCTGCTGGTGTTGACGCTGGTCGTGGCGGGGCTGCTGCGCCGGCACGCCGAGAAGCGCTCGAAACGTCGCCGCCAGAGCGAATATCGGCGCCGACTGGAGCGCTTCGGTTATGCGCTGGGTCATGTCCTGGCCTGGTTCGCCTTTGCCGAACTGTCGCTGCAGGTGTGGGGGGCTTCCCTGATCGGCATCGGCACCCAGGGCGTGGCCAGCGTGCGCATCGGCCAGGCACTGCTGGGCATCGGCTTCACCATCCTGCTGGCCTGGCTGGCCTGGATCTTCGCCGATACGGCCATCCAGCGTGCCCTGGTGTCGTCGGCACGCTCCCGGGGCCGCCGGGTCAATCAGGCGCGAGCCCAGACCATCACGCCGATGATCCGCAACGTCATCTTTGCCACCATCGTGATCATCGCCGCCATCGTCGGGCTCGCCAACCTGGGAGTGAACGTCACGCCGCTGCTGGCGGGTGCCGGTGTCATCGGCCTGGCCATCGGTTTCGGTGCCCAGACCCTGGTGCAGGATCTGATCACCGGTATCTTCATCCTCATCGAGGATTCCCTGGCGGTGGACGACTTCGTGAAGATCAACGGCCACATGGGCACCGTCGAGGGCCTGACCCTGCGCACCGTGAGGCTGCGTGACCTGGATGGCATCGTGCACATCATCACCTTCAGCCGAATCGACTCGATCCATAACATGTCGCGGCAGTTCGGCATCGCGCTGATGAAGATCCGCATTCCCTACGACATGAAGATCGACGACGCCATCACCCTGATGCATGAGACCGCCCGTGCACTGCGCCAGGATCCGATGATGCGCCACCACATCTGGTCGCCGCTGGAAATGCAGGGCATCCATGCCTTCGAGGATGGCTGCCCGATCCTGCGCATGCGCTTTCGTACCGCGCCCGAGATGCAGTGGGATGTGTCTCGGGCCTTCAATCTGCTGCTCAAGCAGCGCATGGAAGAGCAGGAAATCGATCTCGGCGTGCCGCGTCTCAGCGTCAGCATGGAAGGGCGTGGCGGCGGTCGACTCGACGGCAGCAGCGAATGGGGCGAGGAGCGCGACGCGGCAGGCCGCGATCCCGGCGAGGCGGGGGTCGCCGACCCGGCCGGCGAGACCAATGCCCGAGGGGCATCGCCGGATCCCGGCACCTGATAGCGGCCCATTTCCGGTCTTTCCCGCCTGTGCATGACCGAGCCCGGCCAGCCGCCGGGCCCGGTCACTTTCCAGTTTGTTTTTCGTCGTGAATCTCCTTGCCGGCCAATCTGAATGTTTGGTGTGAGATGCGACGATGGTGGCAATGAGTAAACGTTTACTCTTCGAGCGTAAGCGTTTACTTTTTGAATGTCACTGACATCGTCGGGATCGCCATTACCCATCAGGGCCATGCCAGGAGGAGCCTACTCATGACGATCAAGGTCACGGTCTGGGGCGAGAATGTCCACGAACAGACCAACGACGTGGTAGCACGTATCTATCCCGAGGGCATGCATGCCTGCATTGCCGACGGACTCAACGAGGATCCGCAGATCGAGGCACGTGCCGTCACCCTGCAGGATCCCGAGCAGGGGCTGCCCGAGGCGCTGCTCGACGACACCGATGTACTGCTGTGGTGGGGGCATGCGGCCCACGGTGACGTCCATGACGAGACCGTCGACCGGGTCCAGGCCCGGGTGCTGCAAGGCATGGGCCTGCTGGTGCTGCACTCCGCCCACTACTCCAGGATCTTCAAGCGCCTGATGGGCACCACCTGCTCGCTGAAGTGGCGCGAGGCCGGAGAGCGTGAGCGGCTGTGGGTGATCAACCCGGGCCATCCCATCGTCCAGGGTCTGGGCTCCTATCTCGAGCTGCCGCACAGCGAGATGTATGGCGAACCCTTTGCCGTGCCCAATCCCGACGAGGTGATCTTCATCAGCGCCTTCGAGGGCGGTGAGGTATTCCGTTCCGGCCTCACCTATAAACGCGGCAACGGCAAGATCTTCTATTTCGGCCCCGGCCACGAGACCTATCCGATCTACTACGACGACCAGGTGCGCCGGGTACTCAAGAACGGCGTGAAATGGGCGTGCCCCGAGGGCTCGCGCTGGATCGACAACTGCCCCAATGTGCCGCCCGAGCAGGCGCCGAACCCGGTGGAAGTGAAGGGGGAAGGCCTGCATAAACCGGGAGAGGAGGGCTTCAGGTGATGCGTCTGGCGATCATCGGTGCCGGTGGCATGGCTGGCGAACATGCGAAGCGCTTCCACGCTCTCGGCGATGTCGAGATAGTGGCGGTGTGCGACCTTGACGGCGACAAGGCGCGTGCCTTCGCCGAGACCCACGACATTCCCGAAGCCTGCTCCGACCTGGCGGCCATGCTGGCCCGCGATGACATCGACGCGGTGAGCAACGTCACCCCGGACGGCGTGCACAAGGCAACCTCGCTGGCCGCCATCGCCGCCGGCAAGCACATCCTCTGCGAGAAGCCGTTGGCCACCAATGCCGCCGATGCCAACGAAATGGCTGCGGCGGCCCGCGAGGCCGGGGTGATCAACATGGTCAACCTCAGCTATCGCGATGCCCCGGCGATCCAGCTTGCCCGCGAACTGGTGGCCGACGGCCGGTTGGGGCGGGTGATGCACGTCGATGCCAGCTATCGCCAGAGCTGGCTGGTGAGCGATGCCTGGGGGCGCTGGGACCAGGACAGCCAGTGGTTGTGGCGGCTCTCCGAAGCACACGGCAGCAAGGGCGTGCTGGGCGATGTGGGAGTGCACATCCTCGATTTCGCCAGCTTCCCCGTAGGGGATATCGTCGAGGTAACCTGTCGGCTCAAGTGCTTCGACAAGGCCCCGGACAACCGCATCGGCGAGTACAGGCTCGACGCCAACGACAGCGCCCTGATGCAGGTGGCGTTCACCGGCGGCGCGCTGGGTACTGTTCAGGCCACTCGTTGGGCCACCGGCCATCACAACTCGCTGGCGCTCTCGGTTCACGGCGATCGCGGCGCGCTGCGCGTCGATCTCGATGCGGCCCGCGACCAGGTGCAGGTGTGTCTCGGTGAGGACGTGCATCCCGCG
This sequence comes from Halomonas elongata DSM 2581, assembly GCF_000196875.2. Taxonomy (NCBI): domain Bacteria; kingdom Pseudomonadati; phylum Pseudomonadota; class Gammaproteobacteria; order Oceanospirillales; family Halomonadaceae; genus Halomonas; species Halomonas elongata. The sequence goes on along the minus strand of NC_014532.2, from coordinate 2,547,013 downwards.
CGCTGGACCTCGGTCACGGCACCGCCCACGCCGAGCATCTACCGTCGCTTCGTCGACAGTATCGCAAGCGGCATCAACGACCAGCCCGACTTCGCCCGTGGTGCTGCCCTGCAGCGTGTGTTGGACGCCTGTTTCGACTCCGATGCCCGGGGCGGCGTCCTGCGCCTGGAAGGGCAGGCCGTCCAGGATCGACCTGCCTGAGCTATCCCTGCCCGCCGGATGTCACCGCCGCACCGCCATGCCGGGGCGGTGAGCGAGGCGCAGTCGCAGCGCTTCGCCCGATCGGGCACAATCGGTGGCCGCAAGGAATGGCGGTCGGCGCGAGGTCGGTCGCCCGGTGACGAGGCAGGCGATGAGCAGACAACCGTCGAAGACGGCCAACATCCGGGAAATCGCACGGCGGGCGGGCGTCTCCATCGCCTCAGTCAGCCGCGCGCTCAATGGCAAGCCGGGCATCAGCGAGGCGTTGCGCGAGCGCATCCTCACCATCAGCCGCGATGTCGAGTACCGGCCCAGCGCCGCCGCCCGCCAGTTGATCAGCGGCAAGGCCGCGGTGGTGGGCATTTCGCTGGGGCGCCGCGACTTCGAGCTGCGGCCCTACTATATTCTGCTCTACCAGCACCTGACCGTGGCGCTGCACCGCCAGGGTATGGTGCCGATTTTCTTCGCTCACGACCGTACGTCGACCTTGCCCGAGCAGGCTGGGGCCGCCATCCTGCTCGGCGAGTTCGCCGACGACCCGCGCCCCGAACTGATGAGGTCTCGCAGTGTGCCCTTCGTGCGCATCGGCCTGGCCGGGGAGGGCTTCTCGGTGGCGCCGGAGGATCGCCATGGCATCTACCTGGCCACCCGCCACCTGGTCGAGAAAGGGCGTCGGCGCATCGCTTTCGTAGGCGACGAGCTGACCAGTCCTCACAGCCAGCATCGCCTGGGAGGCTATCGTCAGGCGCTCGACGAGGCCGGCTTCGAGGCCGAACTGATCGACATCCCGCCCAACCTGGATCCGGCACTGACCGGCTATCGCTGGCTGAGCCGGCGTCTTGAACGGGAGCCGCGCGCCTATGACGGCCTGGTCTGCGAGACCGACGAGCTGGCCCGGGGTTGCCTGACGGCTCTGGAGGATCATGGCCTGAGCGTGCCTGGCGAGGTCGCGGTCACTGGCTTCGACGACCTGCCGACCCTGGCAGAGGGGCTGACCACGGTGCGCCAGGATATCGCCGGTATCGCCGCCATGAGTGTCGAACTGCTGGGAGAGGCGCAGGCAAGCAAAACGCCGCGCCATGTCTCGATGCCGGTAGAGTTGGTGGTTCGCGAGACCAGTTGAATGAGACATAGTCGAGAGCATTGGCGGCCTTCGACCTATCCTGATGGCAGGAGGAAAACATCATGCGACCGCTGATTCAGACATTGCTGGCGCCGCTGACCTGGGTGTCCAGGAAGCTTGGTCCGGCACCGGAAGTGCATCGCGACGCCGAGACTCAGGCCGAAGTCGACCGGGCGTGCGAGGCCCTGGCGCTCTATCAGTTCTGGAGTTGCCCCTACTGCGTGCGGGTGCGTCGCGAGATCACCCGTCTAGCCCTGACCATCGAGATTCGTGACACCCGGCTCGACCCCGAGCATCGTCGAGCGCTGCTGGAAGGCGGCGGCAAGGTGCAGGTGCCCTGCCTGCGAATCGAAGAGGGCGGTGAGACACGCTGGCTGTACGAATCAAGCGACATCATCGGCTACCTGCGTCGACGCTTCGGCGAATAGGGCTGGGAGCCTCGGTGAGCCTTGTCCCGGGCTAGTGGTTTTTCTGTTGGTTTAGTGGCAGGGCTCATCACAGGATGGGGCTTGTAATCAACAGTATCCGGTAATCTTTGATGCTATGCAGTGCGCACATTTGTTGGCGCTTGTAAGTTGATAGAACGGTGTAAAAGTTACTGCTCTAATAGCCGTTGAATTTTGAATGGGAATTAGTGATGAATATTGAGATCGTTGAAAAGGATGATCGTCAAAGGCTGATAGAGATCTGGGAAGCATCGGTGAGAGCAACTCACGATTTTTTGGCAGAGGAGGATCTTCAGGAATTAAAGCCATTGATCCTGGAGCAGTATTTTGACGCGGTGGATCTGCGGTGCGCCAGAAGTGGAGATGGTGAAATATTGGGCTTCTGTGGCGTGCATGATGGCAATATTGAAATGCTGTTTATCTCACCTGATGCACGGGGGAAAGGTGTGGGTGCCATGTTGGCGGATCATGCCATTAAAGAGCAAGGGGCCACGAAGGTTGACGTCAATGAGCAGAATGAGCAAGCACTAGGCTTTTATCAACATATTGGGTTTTCGGTAACGGGTTACTCGCCAGTTGATGGGCAGGGCAAGCCTTATCCTCTTCTGCATATGGCGCTATAGAAAATTGACAATGCCAGGAGTGGCGATGCCCTTCACTCTTTGCCTCGTAGGCTGAGTTCTGTCCCGTCAACGGCCCCATGCCCAGGGGCCGTTGACGGTAAACGGGCAATAGAGCCTTACAGCGTTTCTTCCAGCAGCGTGGCGAGCCGCTTGTAATGCAGTGCATCGGCTTCGGCGTGGTAGGAGCCAGCGGCGTCCTGGGCGGTGTAGCCGTGGGGTGCGCCCTTGTAGAGCTCGGTGGTGAAGTGCACGCCGGCTCGGGCGAGAGCTTCGTCCATGCGGGCGATCTGCTCGGGGGGCAGCAGTTCGTCCTTGTCGGCGTGGCCGAAGTAGACACGGGCTTTGATGGCCTCGACCACGTTGACGAGGCTTGCCGGGTCGTCGGCCTCCGCCAGCCGTGCCGAATGGAATCCCGCCACGGCGGCGACACGGTCGGGGTGTTCGGCCGCCATGCGCAGTGCGAAGGCCGAGGTCATGCAATAGCCGACCACGCCCAGCTTGCCATCCGCGAATTCGGCCTCGGCATCGATGCATTCGAGCAGGGCGATGAAGTCGCGAGATTGTGTCTCGGGTGAGAGGTGGTCGGCATACTCGACCAGGGTCGGGCGCACGTCCGGGTCGCGGAAGGACTTGCCTTCCGGCACGATGGCGCCGGCTGCGTCGCGGTAGTAGATGTTGGGCATCAGGACGGCATAGCCGTTGTCCGCGATCCGCTGGGCCTTCTCGTGATAGCAGGGGCGCAGGCCGCCGATATCGGTGAACAGCACCACGGCCGGCAGCGGGCCGTCGGCGTTGTCGGGCGTGAAGATGAGAGCGTCGATGGTGCCGTCGGCGGCGGGAATGTCGATGGCGCGGGACATGAGCGGGCTCCGAATAGTCGATGGCGGATGGATACCGGGTGGTCAGCCGGCGGGCTGCCAGGCGCCTTCGTGAATCGCCGGGTGACCGGTGACGTCGGGATTGTAGAGATAGAGCCAGGCGGGGCCAAAGGCGGTGTCGTGAATGGCACGGTCGTACATGCCCGAGGCCGGGGCGCGCACGCGATAGTCCTCCAGGCGGTCGAGGTCGGCCAGGATTTGCGCGTCGACGCGATAGACTTCCACTTCCACGCCACGCGAGGGTTCGGCCTTGGCGCCGGGAAAGCGGCCGAGGTCGTAGAGGGTGGCGGTGGTGAGGTGATCGCGACCGACGAAGGTGGCGCCTTCCAGCCAGTGGTGATTGCGCAGGCCTTGCTTGAGGGTGCCGTAGACGGCCACCAGGGGCGTGCGGGTAATGGCAAGGGCGGGACTGTGCATAGCGGCTGTTCGCGAGTGTCGTGAGAGAAAGTCCCGGCCGGGCGAGGCCAGCCGGGATGCGCTCAATCCAGGTCCAGATTATCGGGCCCGAAGGCGTCCGGCAGCAACTCGTTCATGGTGTAGCGCCTGAGCAGGGCGCCGTCGGCGTCGACCACCAGAATGCGGGTCTCGTCGGTGGCGAACTCGCGGATGCGCTGGCGACAGTCGCCGCAGGGCGTGCACAGGTGCTGGCCCGGGCCGATCACGTAGACCTCGCTCAGGCGGCGTTCGCCGGCGCTGGCCATGGCGGCGATGGCCGAGGCCTCGGCGCACAGCCCCTTGTAATGGGCGACCTCGATGTTGGCACCGCTGTAGCGGGTGCCGCTTTCGCTGATCACCAGGGCCCCGACGGGGTGTCGGGAGTAGGGCGCGTAGGCGCGATCACGCACCGCAACCAGTTCGCCGACGATATCGGCGGCCACGTCATCGCTCATGCGTCACCTCCGGCGTCGTCGCGCAGCACGCTGTCCAGGGCGATGCGCATCATGTCGTCGAAGGTGGTGGCGCGCTCGTCGCTGGATAGCGAGTCGCCCTTGACGATGTGGTCCGAGACCGTGCAGATGGTGGCGGCCCGGGCGCCGAACTCGGCGGCCACGCCGTACAGGCCGGCGGCTTCCATCTCCACGCCGACGATGCCGTAGCGGCGCATCATCTCGACCATCTCGGGGCGCGGGTCGTAGAACAGATCGGCGGAGAAGATGTTGCCGACCTTGACGGGCACGCCGTGCTCGCGAGCGGCGTCCACGGCATGTCGGGTCAGTTCGAAGTCGGCGATGGCGCCGAGGTCGTTGCCCAGGAAACGGGTGCGATTGACGCCGGAATCGGTACTGGCGCCCATGCCGATCACCACGTCGCGTACCGCCACATCGTCGCGCACCGCGCCGCAGGAACCGACCCGGATCAGGCGCTTGACGTCGAACTCGGTGATCAGTTCCTTGGCGTAGATCGAGATCGAGGGGATGCCCATGCCGTGGCCCATCACCGAGATCTCGCGACCCCGGTAGGTGCCGGTGTAGCCGTACATGTTGCGGACCTCGTTGACGAGCCGGGCGTCGTCGAGGAAGGTCTCGGCGATGTAGCGGGCCCGCAGCGGATCACCGGGCATCAGCACGGTGTCGGCGAAGTCGCCGCGTTCGGCCTTGATGTGGGGGGTGGCCATCGTTTATGCCTCCTGTAGGAAGGATGTGCCGTCATCCATGGGCGGCAGATCGAAATGATAAGCCAGGCTCTGGCCGATGTCGGCGAAGCTGTCACGCGCGCCGAGCGAGCCGGGAGCGAGTCCGGCGCCGAGGGCGAGGATGGGGATGTGCTCCCGGGTGTGATCGGTACCGTGCCAGGTGGGGTCGCAGCCGTGGTCGGCGGTGATGATCAACAGATCGTCGTCATCGAGGCGCTCGAGCAACTCGGGCAGCCGGGCATCGAAGGCCTCGAGGGCGGCGGCGTAGCCGGCCACATCGCGCCGGTGGCCGTAGACCATGTCGAAATCGACGAAGTTGGTCATGATCAGGGTGCGATCGCCGTCGGCGGCCATGGCGTCCAGGGTGGCGTCGAACAGGGCGTCGTGGCCGCTGGCCTTGACGCTGCGCGAGATGCCGCAGTGGGCGTAGATATCGGCGATCTTGCCGATGGCGGTCACCTGGCCGCCGGCCTCGCAGAGGCGTTGCAGCACGGTGGGCGAGGGTGGCTCGACGCTGTAGTCGCGGCGGTTGGCGGTGCGCTGGAAGGTCGCGGCGGCGTCGCCGTTGAAGGGGCGGGCGATGACCCGGCCGATGTTATAGGGCTCGAGCAACCGGCGAGCCGTCTCGCAGAGGCGGTAGAGCCGTTCGAGGCCGAAGGTGTCCTCGTGGGCGGCGATCTGGAAGACCGAGTCGGCCGAGGTGTAGACGATGGGCTTGCCGCTCTGCATGTGCTCCTCGCCCAGCCGGGCGATGATCTCGGTGCCCGAGGCGTGGCAGTTGCCCAGTACGCCGGGAAGTTCGGCCTCGCGGATCAGGGCTTCCAGCAACTCGGCGGGGAAGCTGTTCTGCGGTTCGCTGAAGTAGCCCCAGTCGAAGCGTACCGGTACCCCGGCGATCTCCCAGTGGCCGGACGGAGTGTCCTTGCCGGAGGAAATTTCCCGGGCGTGGCCGTAGGTGCCGCTGGTCGACTCGGGTGGCACGATCCCTTCGGCCCAGGCACCGGTGCTTTCGCGGTGCGCGTGAAAGAGGCCAAGCCGGCCGAGGTTGGGCAACTGCAAGGGGCCGCGTTCGGCGGACGCCGCGCAGGCCTCGGCGATATGGCCGAGGGTGTCGGCGCCGGCATCGCCGAAGTTCTCGGCGTCGGGGGCAGCACCGATGCCGAAGGAGTCGAGGACGAGCACGATGGCACGTGTCATGGAGCCTCCCGGCGAATGATGTCGCGAATCAGGGTGGGAGATGGGCGGGCCTCGCCGATCTCGATGGCATCGAGCAGTTGACGCTCGGCCTGGTCGGCCTCGGCGTGGCTGCGCGCATGCAGGGTGGCGAGCGGTTGGCCGGCGTCGAGCTTGCTGCCGAGTTCGGCGATATCGGCCAGGCCCACCGCGTGATCGATGGCTTCGCCCGGCTGGCGGCGGCCGCCACCGAGTTCGACCACCGTCATGCCCAGTGCCCGGGTGTCCAGGCCGCGCAGGTGGCCGGCGTGCGGCGCGAGTACCGGGCGCACCACCGGGGCGACGGGCAGGTGACGATCCGGGGCGTCGAGCAGGTCGGCAGGGCCGCCGAGACCGGCCACCATGCGCCCGAAACGCTCGGCGGCCTCGCCCGAGGCGAGCCGTTCGTCGAGCCGCTTCAGGGCGGCATCCCGGTCGGGAGCCAGGCCGCCGGCCAGCAGCATTTCCACCGCCAGGCCGCGGGTCACTTCGAGCAGGCGGCTGTTCGGGCGCTTGCCGGTGAGCACGGCCAGCGCCTCATGCACTTCCAGGGCATTGCCCGCGCAGGGCGCCAGGGGCTGGCTCATGTCGGTGAGCAGCGCGGTGGTGGGGGTGCCGGCGCGACTGGCGACCTCGGCGATGGTCTCGGCCAGTTCCTGCGAGGCCTCTGGCGTGGGCATGAAGGCGCCGCTGCCGACCTTGACGTCCATCACCAGGGCATCGAGCCCGCAGGCGAGCTTCTTGCCGAGAATGGAAGAGACGATCAGCGGCAGCGACTCCACCGTGGCGGTGACGTCGCGTATCGCATAGAGGCGCTTGTCGGCGGGGGCGAGGTCGGCGGTCTGGCCGATGATGGCCACGCCGACGTCCTCGACCAGTCGCCGGAAGGTGGCAGTGTCGGGAGTGACCGAATAGCCGGGGATCGACTCCAGCTTGTCCAGGGTACCGCCGGTGTGACCGAGGCCCCGGCCCGAGATCATCGGCACATGGCCGCCGCAGGCGGCGACCCAGGGGCCGAGGATCAGCGAGACGACGTCGCCCACGCCGCCGGTGGAGTGCTTGTCGATGACCGGCCCGGGCAGGTCGAGCGCCGTCCAGTCGAGCACGTCGCCGGAGTCGCGCACCGCCTCGGTCAACGCCACCGTCTCGGTGGCGTTCATGCCGTTGAGGAAAATGGCCATGGCCAGCGCCCCGATCTGGGCGTCACCGAGGCTGCCGTCGGCAATGCCGGCGACGAGCTCGCCGATGGCTGCCGCGTCCAGTGCCTGGCCATCGCGCTTGGCGCGGATGGCTTCCTGGGGCAGCATCAGTAGTCCTCCTCTATATCGGCCCCTCCCATCATGCCGAGCGTTTCGAGCAGGTTGTCGAGCAGGCCGGAGGCGCCGAAGCGGAAGTGCTGGGGCGTGATCCAGTCGGCGCCCATCAGGCGTTCGGCCAGTTCGAGATAGGCCTGGGCATCCTCGACGGTGCGCACGCCGCCGGCGGCCTTGAAGCCGATCTCGCCGCCGTTGTCGCGGATCACCTCGAGCATGATCTCGGCGGCTTCCAGGGTGGCGTTGACGGCGACCTTGCCGGTGGAGGTCTTGAGAAAGTCGGCGCCGCCACTGACGGCCAGCTCCGAGGCGCGACGAATCAAGGCCGGATCGCCGAGCTCGCCGGTTTCCAGAATCACCTTGAGGGTCTTGCCGCCGGCCGCGGCCTTGCACATCTCGACCAGTTCGCGGCCGGTTTCCTCGTCGCCTTCCATCAGCGCGCGGTAGGGGAAGACCACATCGACTTCATCGGCGCCCGAGGCAACCGCCTCGCGGGTCTCGCGAGCGGCACGCATGACATCGGCATCGCCGTGAGGGAAGTTGGTCACCGTGGCGATGTGGATGGTGTCGTTCAGGCGATGGGCGGTCAGGGCGCGCCGGGCGGGCACGATGAAACGCGGATAGATACAGATCGCCGCCGGATGGCCGGCCGGCGTCTTGGCACGCTGGCAGAGCGCCTCGATGCGCTCGTCGGTGTCGTCATCGTTCAGGCTGGTGAGGTCCATCAGGGCCAGCGCCTGACGGGCGGTCCGGGTGAGGTCGTTCATGGCGTGCTCTCTTTGATGTATGACGGAGGCACTGCGAAAGCGAGAGCACATCGATGACGTGCGGCGCTTGACGCAATGCTTCCCGAGGGGGCTCGGTGGCCCCCTTTACCATTATGGTTCAAGCGCCCAGGGCGATGAAAAAGCCGGCGAGTGTAGCGGACATCAGATTGGAGAGGGTACCCGCCAGTACGGCTCGAATGCCGAAGCGAGCGATGTCGTGGCGCCGGCTGGGCGCGATGCTGCCCAGTCCACCCAGCAGGATGGCGATGGACGAGAGGTTGGCGAAACCGCACAGGGCGAATGACAGCACCGCCTTGGTGTGGGTCGTCATGGCTTCGCCGGTGGCGGCGACGACTTCCTCGCCACTGATATAGGGCGCGAGATTGATGTAGGCCACGAATTCGTTGACGACGAGCTTCTGGCCGATGAAGGAGCCGGCCAGCGTGGCCTCGGACCAGGGAATGCCGAGCAGGAAGGCCAGGGGGGCGAACAGCCAGCCGAGGATCTGCTCCAGGCTGAGCGTTTCCATGCCGAACCAGCCGCCGACGCCGCCGAGAATGCCGTTGATCAGTGCGATCAGGCCGATGAAGGCGAGCAGCATGGCGCCGACATTGGCCGCCAGTCGCAGGCCGGAGGAGGCGCCGGCCGCGGCGGCATCGAGCACATTGGAGGGATGGTCCTCTTCCTCGATGCGTTCCTCGGCCGCCGAGACGCTGTCGTCGGGCGTCTCGGTCTCGGGCATGATCAGCTTGGCAAACAGCAGCCCGCCGGGTGCGGCCATGAAGGAGGCGGCCACCAGGTATTCCATGGGAATGCCCAGGGCGGCGTAGCCGGCCAGGACTGAACCGGCCACGGAGGCCAGGCCGCCGCACATCACCGCGAACAGTTGCGACTGGGTCATGCGGTTGATGAAGGGACGCACGACCAGCGGGGCCTCGGTCTGGCCGACGAAGATGTTGGCGGTGGCCGAGAGGGATTCGGTGCGCGAGGTGCCCAGTGCCTTCTGCAGGGCACCGCCGAGCAGGCGAATGATCCACTGCATGATGCCCAGGTAATAGAGCACGGCGGTCAGCGAGGAGAAGAAGATGATCACCGGCAACACCTTGATGGCGAAGACGAAGCCGGTTTCCTCGACGTTGGCAAGGCCGCCGAACAGGAAGTCGATGCCGTCGTTGGCGTATTGCACCACCTGGCTGACGGCTTCGGAGACGGTGGCGAGCACTGCCTGGCCAAAGGGCACGTAGAGCACGAAGGCCCCCAGGCTGGCCTGGATGGCGAAGGCACCGATCACGGTGCGCAGGCGAATCGCGCGACGATTGGTGGAGAACAGCAGGGCGATGGCGATCAGGGTCGCCATCCCGACGAGACTCATGATCAAGGTCATGGGAATGTCCTTGTGGTCGTTGGCATGGGGGCGCTCATGTCCAGCCTGAGTTGGGAAGCACGGCTTGAATGCCGGCGTCTTGCGTTGACGACGCTCGGCGGTTCATTCGGCGTTTTCCTTACAGGAAGTTGTATTTCAGGGTGTAGATCATCGCGTTCTGGTAATGATCGGCGGTGCCCAACTTGTTGTTGGAGTAGCGATACTGAACGCCGGTGGTGATCTCGTCGATCGGGTGCCACCACAAGGCCACGGCACCATTGGTGCCGGTGCTGCCGGCCGGGCCATTGACGTAATTCTGCCGCAGATAGTCGTCATCCCGGTCGAAAGTCTGCTCGTGCCAGTTGCTCAGGCTGAAGTTCTCGCCGAAGGCCTGGAAATCGTAACCCAGGACCCAGCCGAGCATATAGCCGTTTTCGCCGCTGTAGGCATTCGCGTCGCTGTCGACCCAGGCCTTGCCGAGGAAGGGCTTGATCCACAGGCCGTTGCCGAAGGTATGGCGGTAGCCGAAGCCCGCGATACGGTCCTGCTCCTCGCTGTCGAATCCGTAATCGCGGAAATCGTAGACATGGAGATACAGCGAGAAGGGCGTGTCGCCGAGGTAGATATGCGAGGTGACCTTGGCGGCGCTGCGGCGGTTGTCGCGGGTGTCGTCCTCGAGGGTGTCGTTCTGGGGATTCTCGAAATCGTAGAAGCCGTAGAATTCTCCCCAGTCGAAGCCGAGGCCGCCCTCGAGCTCCAGATAGAAGAAGTCGCCCTTGGCGGCGTTGTTCGCGGTGCGCTGTTGCGTGCCGTCGGACCAATCCAGGTAGTTGACGGAGACGTTGGCGAAGGACCACTGCGGCGTGAGCGCCGATGCGGCATCATCGCTGGAGGCACTGGCAGGCAGTGTCGCGGCGGCTAACAGCAGGCCACTCAGGGAAGCGAGGCGCTGGGAAGAGGTGAAGGTCGGCATAAGTCGGCTTCCTTTGGAATTGTTGTCGTGTGATGTGTCGGGTAGATAGAAAGGGCGGACCATCACTGACGTCGATGCATGGATCCGGGGCGGCCGGATGAGATGTGGATCATGGGCGTCGAGATTGTTATTCGAGTAACATGCAAATGTTATTTTAATCACATCGAGGACCGCAACCTTGGCGACCAACGACGCGTAAACGGCGTAGAGGTGGACGAGTGAATGAACGCAGCACGACACGACTGAGGCGCCTGGAGGCTTCGCTGGCACAGGGCGGGAGCCTGCGCCTGGCGGAGGCGGCGGCGCTTTGCGATGTTTCGGAGATGACCATTCGTCGTGATCTGGCCGCATCCGACGGCGCCCTGGTGCTGGTCGGCGGCCTGTTGATGCGCGCCGATGATCCACGCCATGCGCCGGCCTATGACCTGGCCGTGCAGCGCGACCGTCACGCCGAGATCAAGCGACGGCTCTGCGAACGGGCCATGGCGACCCTGGAAGAGGGCGATACCCTGTTCATCGATTGCGGCACCACCCTGATGCCGATGGCGGCCGGCCTGCCGTCCGATCTGTCGCTGACGGTGGTGACCTATGCCTTGAACGTGGCCGATGCCGTCAGTACCCGGCCGGGGGTTCGGTTGTGGCTGCTCGGTGGGCTCTATCAGGATTCCTCGCGTTCCTTCGAGGGCGATGACATGGCGGCGACCATCGCTCGCCTGGGGATCAACAAGGCGTTCATCTCGGCGGCGGGCGTGCATGACAAGAAAGGCTTGAGTTGCTTTCACTTCCATGAGGTGGCGCCCAAGCGGGCTGCCATTGCCTCGGCCGAGCACCGGGTGCTGGTGGTCGATCCCAGCAAGCACGGGCTGGTCAGGCCCGCGCGATTCGCTGGGCTCGATGAAATCGACGAGGTCATCACCGAGCAGGAAAGCATGGAAGTGTGACCGGGTGCGACAACCTGCGGCAAATCGCCCCTTCCCATTCTCCCTTCGGGCCCTCAGAATACTGGCCTCACGGCCGGGGCCTCCCGCCCGGCGATGTCGCAGCGAGTCGTCGCCGCGGGCTGCCGTGCCGTGATTGTGTCCGAAGCACTCTCCACGACGGTCGTGGGCTGCTCCCCGTCAGAGCCTCGCCAGCGACCCCCGCCGGAGAGCGCTTCGGCGCGTGCATCGCCCGTTGAACTCGAGCGGAGATGCGTTCGCCGCCAAGCCCTGACGAGGTTGAAACATGAGAAGAAACCCCACCCTGCGCATGCTCGGCGTCCTGCTGCTGCTATCGCTGCCACTGCTGTTGGCGGGCTGCAGTTCGGCGCTGCTGGATCCCAAGGGACAGATAGGGGAGGAGCAACGCACCCTCATCCTGACTGCCTTTGGCCTGATGCAGATCGTCGTCGTTCCGGTCATCGTGATGACGCTACTGTTCGCCTGGCGTTATCGCCGCAGCAATCGGGATGCCACCTACGCGCCCGACTGGGCCCACTCGAACAAGATCGAGGCCGTAGTCTGGTTCATTCCCATGGTCATCATCGCCTTCCTGGCCGTTTTGACCTGGTACACCTCGCACAGCCTTGACCCGCACAAGACCATCGAACCTGCCGAAAACCAGCAGGAGCCGATGGAAATCCAGGCCGTCTCGCTGGACTGGAAGTGGTTGTTCATCTATCCCGAGCAGGGCATCGCCACCGTCAACGAACTGGCCTTCCCCGAGGACACGCCGGTACGTTTCCGGGTCTCGTCCGGTTCGGTGATGAATGCCTTCTTCATCCCGCGCCTGGGTAGCCAGATCTATGCCATGGCGGGAATGGACAACGACGTGCATCTGGTCGCCGACGAGCCGGGCGTCTATGACGGCCGTTCCACCAACTACAGTGGTGCGGGTTTCTCGGAGATGACCTTCAAGGCCCACGTGGGAACCCAGGAAGACTTCGAGTCCTGGGTGGAGAAGGTGCGTGAATCGTCCGATTCACTGAACTTCCCCGAGGAGTACTATGACCTCGCTGCGCCCAGCCGGGACAACGAGATCCAGTATTTCTCCGAAGTTTCTCCCTCTCTCTACGAGAAGATCCTTCAGAGCTTCCATGCCGGCGGCAACCATGCCGAGCATATGGCAGCGGTCACCGGTGACGGCCATGGCAGTCATGGCGGTGGCCATGGTAGCGAGTCCGAGTCTCACAGCGATTCCGAGTCTCACGGCGAGTCCATGAGTGCGGAGGCAGCGGAGTAAATTATGTTAGGAAAACTGAGCCTTGAGGCGATTCCTTTCCACGAGCCCATCATCATGGTGACCGTTGCGGCCATCGTGCTGGGTGGACTCGCGATTGTGGGCGCCATCACCTACTTCAAGAAGTGGGGCTACCTTTGGCATGAGTGGTTGACGTCGATCGACCACAAGAAACTCGGCATCATGTATTTCCTCGTGGCCCTGGTGATGCTGATTCGTGGCTTCGCCGACGCGATCATGATGCGCAGCCAGCTGGCCATGGCGTCAGCCGGTGCCGAGGGCTTCCTGCCGCCCCACCACTATGATCAGATCTTCACCGCGCACGGTGTGATCATGATCTTCTTCGTTGCCATGCCCATGGTCATCGGCTTGATGAACCTGGTGGTGCCGTTGCAGATCGGTGCCCGGGACGTGGCCTTCCCGTTCATGAACAACCTGAGCTTCTGGCTGTTTGCTGCCGGCGTGGTTCTGGTCAACATTTCGCTGTTCGTGGGTGAGTTCGCCCAGACCGGCTGGTTGGCCTATGCGCCATTATCGGGGAAAGAATACAGTCCCGGTGTCGGGGTGGATTACTGGATATGGGCGTTGCAGATATCGGGTATCGGCACGACCCTGACCGGTATCAACTTCTTCGTCACCATCCTGAAGATGCGCACCAAGGGCATGACGCTCTTCCGCATGCCGATCTTCACCTGGACGTCGCTGTGCGCGAACATCCTGATCATCGCTTCCTTCCCGATTCTGACCGCGACCATCGCGCTGCTGACGCTCGATCGTTACCTGGGGATGCACTTCTTCACGAACGATTTCGGCGGCAACATGATGATGTACGTCAACCTCATCTGGGCCTGGGGCCATCCTGAGGTTTACATCCTCATCCTGCCGGCATTCGGGGTCTTCTCCGAGGTCATCGCGACCTTCGCGCGCAAGCGTCTGTTCGGTTACGGCACCATGGTCTGGGCCACGGTGGCGATCACCTTCCTGTCGTTCATCGTCTGGCTGCACCACTTCTTCACCATGGGGGCGGGTGCCAACGTCAATGCCTTCTTCGGCATTGCCACGATGATCATCGCCATCCCCACCGGGGTGAAGATCTTCAACTGGCTGTTCACCATGTACCGCGGGCGTATCGAGTTCACCTCGCCGGTACTGTGGACCCTGGGCTTCATCATCACCTTCACCCTGGGCGGCATGACTGGCGTGATGCTGGCCCTGCCGGCGGCCAACTTCGTGCTGCACAACAGCCTGTTCGTCATCGCTCACTTCCACAACGTCATCATCGGCGGCGTGGTGTTCGGCATGCTGGCAGGCCTGACCTTCTGGTTCCCGAAGGCCTTCGGCTTCACGCTGAACGAAAAGTGGGGCAAGCGTTCCTTCTGGTGCTGGCTCATCGGTTTCTACGTGGCCTTCATGCCGCTGTACGTGCTGAGCTTCTTCGGTGCCGTGCGTCGCATGCAGTCCTATGAAAACGGTGACTGGCAGCCGTTGATGATCATCGCCTGGGTGGGTGCCGTGATCATTCTCTGCGGTATTGCCTGCACTGTGATCCAGTTCCTCGTCAGCATCCGTGACCGCAAGAAGAACCAGGACGTGACGGGCGATCCCTGGGATGGCCGGACCCTGGAGTGGTCCACTTCTTCGCCGGCGCCGTTCTATAACTTCGCGCATCTGCCCGAGGTGAACGACATCGACGATTTCTGGGACCAGAAGCAGCGCAACGATGGCAAGGCGCCGCTCTCCAAGCCTCCGTACCAGGACATCCATATGCCCAAGAATACCTGGGAAGGGCCGATCATCGCGCTGTTCGCGACGATCGCCGGCTTCGCCCTGGTGTGGCACATCTGGTGGCTGGTCATCGTCGGTGGCGTCGCGACGTTCGCGACCTTCATGGCGCGGATCTTCAGGGAAGACGTTGACTACTACGTCCCCGCCGCCGAAGTGGAGCGCATCGAGCGCGAGCACCAACAACGTGTGGAGATGCAGGCGTAATCATGGCAACCGACACTCTAAGCAACCACGAGGGTCATGCTCACGAGCATGACCACCACGATACCGCGGGCACCAAGGTCTTCGGTTTCTGGGTCTACCTGATGAGCGATCTGGTGATCTTCGGGTCACTGTTCGCCACCTATGCCGTGCTCCTCCGGGGCACGGCCGGTGGGCCTACGCCGGGTGAAGTCTTCGAGCTGCCCTTCATCCTGGTCGAAACCTTCCTGCTGCTGTTCAGTAGTTTCACCTACGGCATGGCCGTGCTGGCGATGAATGCCAACCGCGTCGGCCAGATCAAGGCCTGGCTGGCGATTACCTTCCTGCTCGGCGCGGCCTTCGTCGGCATGGAGGTCTACGAGTTCCAGCACCTGATCCACGAGGGCTTTGGTCCGGATCGCAGTGCCTTCCTCTCGGCGTTCTTCACGCTGGTGGGTACCCACGGCCTGCACGTGACCTTCGGCCTGATCTGGATTCTGGTGATGCTGATCCAGCTGCAGACCAAGGGCCTGACCGACATGACGCGGCCGCGGATCATGTGCCTGAGCCTGTTCTGGCACTTCCTGGATATCGTCTGGATCTGCGTCTTCTCCTTCGTCTACCTGATGGGAGTCCTTTGATATGAGCGGACATGCCTCTCACGAAGAGCACAGCCACGGTAGCGTCAAGTCCTATGTCGTAGGGCTGATCCTGTCCATCGTGCTGACCATCATTCCCTTCGGGGTGGTGATGACCGGTTCCTTCGGTACGCCCGCCACGGTACTTATCATCGTGGCCACGGCGGTGGCGCAGGTGCTGGTGCAGTTGATCCTGTTCATGCACATGAACACCAAGGCGGACGAAGGCTGGAACTTCATGTCGTTCGTCTTCACCGTGTCGATCCTGGTCCTGATCATCGGAGGTTCCGTATGGATCATGTACAACCTGCATCAGAACATGATGATCGGTTGACTCCGGCGGCCAGGATGCGCAAGGACTACCTCACCATCACCAAGCCGGGTATCATCGGCGGTAATGTGATCGCGGTTCTGGGCGGCTTCTTCCTGGCCGCCCGGGGCGATGTCGATCCCTGGCTGCTGATCGCCACGGTGGTCGGTCTGGCGTTGGTGATCGCTTCCGGGTGTGCGTTCAATAACGTCATCGATCGCGATATCGATGCGATGATGGAGCGTACTCGAACACGTCCCCTGGTGCAGGGGCGTGTCACCCCTGCCGCGACCCTGCGCTTCGCGACCCTGCTCGGGATTGCAGGGTTCGCCCTGTTGGCGCTGTTCACCAATTGGGTGACGGTGGGACTCGCGGCCTTCGGCTTTGCCATCTATGTAGGTGTCTACAGCCTCTACATGAAGCGTCAGTCCGAGTACGGCACCCTGGTGGGCAGCCTGTCCGGCGCCATGCCGCCGGTAGTGGGCTATTGTGCCGTGACCGGCCAGTTCGATGGTGGTGCGCTGACACTGCTGGTGATCTTCTGCCTGTGGCAGATGCCGCATTCCTATGCCATCGCCATCTTTCGATTGAAGGATTATCAGGCGGCCCGGATTCCGGTATTGCCGGTGGTCAGGGGCATCAAGACCGCCAAGCATTATATCCTCGGCTACATCCTGGCCTTCGTCTTCGCCTCGCTGGCGTTGAGCGTGGCAGGGTACGCCGGCCCGGGATATTTCGTCGTCGCCCTGGTGATGGGCGTCTACTGGCTCTATCTCGCCATGCAGGGCTATCGCGTACATGACGAGGAGCGCTGGGCGAAACGTGTCTTTGCCTTTTCGATCATCACCATCACGGCGCTGAGCCTGATGATGTCGGTAGACGCCAGTCTGCCGCCGGCAACTCCCCTGTGGACTGCCCTTAACTGATTCTGCCTGTGTCATATCCGGGGGGCACATCCCCCGGATTCCTGCCTATACTCAAGTCGACGGAACAATAATGCAGTGGACCGACGGGCCAGTCCCGGTCCGTCTCCGGCAGGAGGTAGCGCTATGTTGACACATGTATGGGGTCTGATCGCCCACCCGAATCGCGAGTGGAAACAGATCAAGGAAGAGCGTGAGACGCTCACCCACCTCTACGAGCATCATGTCCTGTTGCTGGCGGCCATCCCGGTCGTCTGCTCCTATATCGGCACCACGCAGGTCGGCTGGAGTCTAGGAGGCGGTACCACCATACAACTGGGTTATCTGGATGCCCTGGGGGCCGGGGTTGTCTTCTACCTGGTGATCCTGGCGGCGGTCTATGCGGTCGGCAAGATCATCCGCTACATGGCCAAGCGCTATACTCGTCCACCAAGCCAGAGTCAGTGCATCGTCTTTGCCGGATACGTGGCCACCCCGATGTTCTTGAGTGGCATCGTGGCGGTCTATCCGCTGATCTGGCTGTGCCTGCTGGCCGGTGTCATCGGTCTTTGCTATACCGCTTATCTGCTGTATCTCGGCATTCCTTCCTTCCTCAATATCAGCAAGGAGGAAGGGTTCATCGTCTCCAGTACCACCCTGGCCTTCGGGGTACTGATTCTCGAGGCTCTGCTCGGGATGACGGTGCTGCTGTGGGGGTATGGCGAGCGCATTATCCTGTCGATTATCGGGTAGGTCGCTGGCCGGTACCGATCCTGAAAGGCGAACGGGCGACCCATTGGGTCGCCCGTTCGTGTTTGGGGAACTGTGTGCGCGACGACGCAGCAGGATGCGTCGACGTCGGGACGTTCAGTCGCCCGTCTGTTGCTCGACCTCCTTCAGGGCCCGTTCCAGCTGCTCGACGCTGCGTTCGATATTGTGCAGCTTGTCGAGACCGAACAGTCCGATGCGAAAGCTCTGGAAATCCTCGCCTTCGTCGCACATCAAGGGCACTCCGGCAGCAACCTGAACGCCGGCCTTGGCGAACTTGGCGGCGATCTCTGCGTCGTCGGTGTAGCTCACCACCACGCCCGGCGCCTCGTAGCCAGGTGCAGCGACGCTCTGGAAGCCATGCTCG
The DNA here is from genome assembly GCF_000196875.2 of Halomonas elongata DSM 2581. Taxonomy (NCBI): domain Bacteria; kingdom Pseudomonadati; phylum Pseudomonadota; class Gammaproteobacteria; order Oceanospirillales; family Halomonadaceae; genus Halomonas; species Halomonas elongata. The sequence continues at coordinate 2,529,314 of NC_014532.2, read as the reverse complement.
GCGAGCATCTCGCGTACGCGACGGCCCAGCTCGAACTGCTCGTCGCGGACCTTGTCGAGGCCATAGGCTTCGGTCTCGGCGATGACGTCGCGCAACTGGCGCAACCCGTCGGTCGGCAGGGTGGCGTGATAGGCATGGCCGCCTGCCTCGTAGGTCTCCATGATCGACAGCCACTTGCGCAGGTCGCAGGCAAAGCTTGAGCTGGTCGTTTCATCGATGATCTCGCGCGCCAGGCGGGAGAGCATGACCAGGCCGCAGCAGGGTGAGGCGCTCCAGCCTTTCTGCGGAGCGCTGATCAACACATCGACGCCGATGTCGAGCATGTCGACCCAGGCGGTGCCGGAAGCGATGCAGTCCAGCACGAACAGGCCGTTTTCCTCATGAATCGCCTCGGCGATGCGCCGCATGTACTCGTCGGGCAATATCATGCCCGATGCGGTTTCGACATGGGGCGCGAAGACCAGATCGGGTTGCTGATCATGGATCGCCTCGATCACCTCGTCGATATCGGGGGGCGCGAAAGGGGAGGTGGGATCGTCGTCATCGACACGGCGTGCCTTGCGGACGTAGAGGTCCGAGGGGATCTTGCCGCGGTCCAGTATCTGGGTCCAGCGGTAGCTGAACCAGCCGTTACGGATGACCAGGCAACGCCGGTCGGTGGCAAACTGGCGGGCCACCGCCTCCATGCCGAAGGTGCCGCTGCCGGGGACGATGACCGTCGAATGCGCACGGTAGACTCGCTTCAGGGCGGCGGAAAGGTCGTGCATCACCTCCTGGAAGTTCTGCGACATGTGGTTCAAGGCGCGATCGGTGTAGACCACCGAATATTCGAGCAGTCCATCGGGGTCGACATCGGGTAGCAAGCCGGCCATTTCTTTCTCCGTCGTGGGTGGAGCTTCAAGCATATTCCGAGGATATGCGTATTCCGGACCGTAGACCAGCCTGTCCCGTATTTATCCTGTCGTGTATGGGGGCGTGAGGCCAGGCCGGGGCGCGCGAATGCCCCGGCCTCGACGCCGGATCAAACCTCCTTGTAAAGCTCGGCGCCCTGTTCGCGGAATTTCTCCGCCTGCTCCTCCATGCCTTTCATGACCGCCTCCTGATCACCGTCCAGTCCCTTGTCGCGGGCGTAGTCGCGGACTTCCTGGCTGATCTTCATCGAGCAGAACTTGGGGCCGCACATGGAGCAGAAGTGGGCCACCTTGGCGGAGTCCTTGGGCAGGGTCTCGTCGTGATATTCCCGGGCGGTGTCCGGATCCAGGCCGAGGTTGAACTGGTCTTCCCAGCGGAACTCGAAGCGCGCCTTCGACAGGGCATTGTCGCGGCGCTGGGCGGCCGGGTGACCCTTGGCGAGATCCGCCGAGTGGGCGGCGATCTTGTAGGTGATGATGCCGGTCTTGACGTCGTCCTTGTTGGGCAGGCCCAGGTGCTCCTTGGGCGTCACGTAGCAGAGCATGGCGCAGCCGTACCAGCCGATCATCGCCGCGCCGATCCCCGAGGTGATGTGGTCGTAGCCGGGGGCGATGTCGGTGACCAGCGGGCCCAGTGTGTAGAAGGGCGCCTCGTCGCACTCGCGGAGCTGCTTGTCCATGTTCTCCTTGATCAGGTGCATGGGCACGTGACCGGGGCCTTCGATCATCACCTGCACATCGTGCTTCCAGGCGATGCGAGTCAGCTCGCCGAGGGTCTCGAGCTCGGCGAACTGTGCCTCGTCGTTGGCATCGGCCACCGAGCCGGGGCGCAGGCCGTCGCCCAGCGAGAAGGCCACGTCGTACTGTTTGCAGATCTCGCAGATTTCCTCGAAGTGCGTGTAGAGGAAGCTTTCCTGGTGGTGGTAGAGGCACCACTTGGCCATGATCGAGCCACCGCGCGAGACGATGCCGGTGGTGCGCTTGGCGGTCAGGGGCACGTAGCGCAGCAGCACGCCGGCATGGATGGTGAAGTAGTCCACGCCCTGTTCGGCCTGCTCGATCAGGGTGTCGCGGAACACTTCCCAGGTGAGGTCCTCGGCCACACCCTTGACCTTCTCGAGTGCCTGGTAGATGGGCACGGTGCCGATCGGTACCGGGGCGTTGCGGACGATCCACTCGCGGGTCTCGTGGATATTCTGCCCGGTGGAGAGATCCATGATGGTATCCGCGCCCCAGCGGATGCCCCAGGTCATCTTGTCGACTTCTTCCTCGATGGAGGAGGTGACCGCCGAGTTGCCGAGGTTGCCGTTGATCTTCACCAGGAAGTTGCGGCCGATGATCATCGGCTCGGATTCCGGGTGGTTGATGTTGTTGGGAATGATGGCGCGGCCGGCGGCCACTTCGGCACGCACGAACTCCGGGGTGATCTCCTCGGGTAGATGGGCGCCGAAATTCTCGCCGGGATGCTGGTGGCCGAGGATACGTTCCACCTCTTCGGTGCCCAGGGCTTGCCGGCGCTGGTTCTCGCGGATGGCGATGAATTCCATCTCGGGGGTGATGATGCCCTGGCGAGCGTAATGAAGCTGGGTGACGTTCTTTCCGGCCTTGGCGCGGCGGGGTGTGCGGGTCAGCTCGAAGCGCAGCGGAGCGAGCATGGGGTCGTTGGCGCGGCGCTGGCCGTACTCGGAGGTGGGGCCGTCGAGGAATTCGGTGTCGTCGCGCTCCTCGATCCAGGTACGGCGCAGTTCGGGCAGCCCGCGGCGCAGGTCGATGCTGGCCTCGGGGTCGGTGTAGGGGCCGGAGGTGTCGTAGACCAGCAACGGCGGGTTGTCTTCGTCGGCCCCGGAGGTGCTGGTCGGCGAGAGGCTGATCTCGCGGAAGGGGACGCGGATGTCGGGCCGCGAGCCCTCGACATGGATCTTGCGCGAACCCGGCAGGGCCTGGACGGCGGCCTCGTCGACGCGGGCGGTTTCGTTGAGGAAGTTGGTGGTCTTGCTCATGGTCGTGCTCCCTTGGCTTGGATGATTTGTCAGGGAGGACCGCTGGGGGACAGGGGCCACCGGGCGGGATGGTCCGGCGGCGTATCGCTTGATCCCTACGCTGGTCCTAGCCAGTGCAGAGGGTATTTACAAATGCCACGAGCGATGGCCAGGGCTAGGCGAAATCAGCCGAAAACGCGGAGTTTACGATGAGGTAAATGAGCATTTTGAGGCTGATTTCAACGCGGCATGGCCGAGCGCAGTAGTTTGTAAACACCCTCTCAGGTTCAACGGGATCCATGCTGTTTTCGCATGATCTCAGCCGTCGTCAACGGCACCCCGTCAAGCGTGGTAGTGCCCGCCATTGCTGGCGGACGGTTTCAGTGCCGGGAAGTTTCTGCCTGGAGCTCCTGGCGTCCGCGCAGCCGGCAATGGTTATCAAGGCAGTGGGCTAGTCCGCGCGGTCCAGCCCCATCTGCCAGAAGTCGATCTCCAGGCGGGTGGCGTCGCGGAAGATGCCCGCCAGCCGCGCGAAGCGCTCGGGTGTGACCTCCGCCAAACGAGCGTCCAGCCAGGCAACTTCGTCGTGCATGGCCCCCTGGAAATCGTCGCTTTCGTACATGGCGATCCAGGCGTCGAAAGGATTGTCGTCGCCCCGTATGGTTTCCTGGCGCGCGTTCAGCCAGTTGGCGATCTCGCCGTAACCCACCAGGCAGGGGGAGAGCGCCACGTGAAGGTCGAGCAGATCGCCGCGACTGCCGGTGTCCAGTACGTAACGGGTATAGGCGAGAGTGGCGCGGGCTTCGGGCAGCTTGGCCAGGTCATCCTCGGAAATGCCCCATTCGCGGCAGAACCCCACGTGCAGGCCGAGCTCCACGTCGAGAATGGTCTTGAGCCCCTCGAAGGCATGGCGCAACTCGGTCAGGTCGTGGCTCTTGTAGGCCGCCAGAGCATAGGCCCGGGAGAAGTGGATCAGGAACAGGTAGTCCTGCTGCAGGTAGTGGCGAAAGGCCGCCGGGTCGAGGCTGCCATCACCGAGGGAGCGAACGAAGTCGTGCTCGATATAGGCGCGCCAGTCTTGCTGGCAGGCGTCGGTCAGGTCGCTGAAACGATAACCCATCATGTCTCCGGTGTCGGGATCCGGAAAGCGGGCGAAGCGAAACGAGGAGGGAGGACTGCCGGGAGAAGAGGTCGAGTCCACCGCCTGATTCCCTACGCCGGTTCACGTGCGCGATGGCGCACCTACCCGGATCAGGTTCCACGGGATCAACGCTGTGTTCGTCGCGAACGCGCGTCATCTCAGCCGGCTCAACCGGCACCCCGTCAAGCGAGTGGCCTCAGTCTAGCAGCTTGTTCGGCAATGAACAGTCCCCCTCGTCATTTGCCGATACCTTGCTGCTGAGTGGGCGGGTGGCGTGCCCAGTCCCGCGAGAAGGATTGAAGCGGCATGTCGCAGGGGCGTTCCGCAGGCGGCGGCGCCGGCTCGGCATTGCCGTCGACGGTGGCGGGAAGCGTCAGCCCTTTCAACACGGCGGGTGGGGCCGTCTCGCTGGGTACCAGCAACAGGCCACGTTGCCGTAGGCGTCGGCCGATGGTGAGGCTGCTGCTCAGGCGAACCAGGGGCGCGGCCAGCATCAGGCCCAGCCAGACGGGCGTCAGCCACCAGAAGAAGGTCGGGGTGTACCACCAGGTGATCCAGGCCCAGAAGGTGCCCGCCAGGGTGCCCGGCCAGGTATGGCGCAGCGCTTCGCGCCAGGGCAGGGCACGTCCCTCGCGGGATTGTGGATTCCAGGCGACCGTGCGCCCGCTCAACACTTCGATCACGAAGCGGCTGTGAAAGACCATCATCAGCGGGGCGATCAGCATCGCGAACAGGGCTTCCAGCAGGGCGCTCGCCGCCAGCTTGGCCCGACCGCCGTACAGGCCCGGATGCCGGCGCAACGCCAGGCAGACGCCCAGGACCTTGGGCATCAGCAGCATCGCCAGGGTGCCGCCGAGCAGGGGCATGATCAGGTTGGGTGGGGCGATGGGCCAGTTGGGAAAGAGCTGGGCGTTGGAGGTGAAGAAGTTGGGCTCGATGAGAGCGCGCATCAGGGCGTCGATGGTGCTGACCACCAGGATCGCCAGCCAGATCAGCGATGACAGGTAGGCCAGGGCGCCGCACAGGAAATGCACACGGCTGAGCATGTGCAGGCCGCTGCCACCCAAGAGGCGCAGGTGCTGCAGGTTGCCCTGGACCCAGCGGCGATCGCGCTTGGCGTAGTCGAGGATATGGCTCGGCATTTCCTCGAAGCTGCCGCCGAGATCGGTGCGCATGCGCACTTCCCAGCCGGCGCGTCGCAACAGGGCCGCCTCGACGAAGTCGTGGCTCAGGATGTCGCCGCCGAGTGGCGGGCGTCCGGGCAGTTCGGGGAGTCCGCAATGTCGAGTGAAGGCGTCGACGCGCATGATGGCGTTGTGCCCGAAGTAGTTGGCGGCATCGGACTGCCAGAAGCTCAGCCCGGTGGCCAGCATGGGCGAATAGACGGCGGCGGCGAACTGGTTGGCGCGGCCGAACAGGCTGTCCTGGCGGACCGGGATCGGCACTGTCTGCAGCAGGCCGAGGCGCGGATTGGCTTCCATCTCCGCGATCAGTTGGTGCACGGTGTCACCGCTCATCAGGCTGTCGGCGTCGAGCACCAGCATGAAGTCATAGTGCTGCCCCCAGCGCTGGCAGAAGTCGCCCAGATTGCCGGCCTTGCGGCCGGCATTGCTGTCACGGTGCCGGTAGTGGAGCTGGCAGTGGTCGGCAAGGCGATGCTGCAGCGCGGCCATGGTGGCGCGTTCCCGGGCGACGATGTCGGCGTCGGTGCTGTCGCTGAGTACGAAGGCTTCGATGCGTCGTGCTTCGGTGATCGGCGGCAGGTCTCGACAGGTGGCCTCGAGACCGGCGGCTACCCGTTCGACATCCTCGTTGTGGATCGGCATGACCAGAGCGGTGCGAGAACGCGCATCCTCAGGCGGTCTGGGGGGCGATACCTTGGTCAGGCTGAGTGGATCGCGGCCGGCCAGGGACAGCACGAAGCCGATGATCCCACTCCAGAAAGCGATGACGATCCAGCCGAAGGTCACGGTGAACAGCGCGAGGATGGCGAGTTCCAGCGGGGTCAGGCCGCCGACATGGAGGATACGGAACATGGTCCCCAGGCCCAGGCCGGTCGTGGCGGCGACCAGCAGGGCGAAGACCAGGCGACGGGTGCGCCGGAAGGGAACGGGGGCCACGCTGGCTCGGGATTCAGCGGCGCTCATTGGGGTACCAGACATAATTCCAGGTTTCGGTCAGCGGTTCGCCGTGCAGCATCAGGGCCAGGCGCATGTCGGCCGGGGTGCCATCTTCCGGGGCAAGCCGGAAATTGGCGCGCCAGGTGTCGCCGTCGGGCAGACGCTGGACGCGTGGCTCGAGTATTTCGCCTTTGGAGGTCGTCAGCCGCATTTCCACCGGCTGATCGGCATCGAGATCCTCGAGGCTGGGGCCCTGGAAGTCGACGATGAAGTGACGCTGGCTGGCCGGTGGCGGGTTGTCCTGTCCCGGCGTCGCTCCCCAGCCCTGCCGGGTACGGATGACATGGGCGAGTCGTTGGTCGGGGGGCGTGGCGCCGAAGGTGCGCAGTCGGTAGCGGAAGGTACGTGACTGCCCGGCCTTGAGCGGCTGCTCGGGGACCCAGTAGGCGGTGATGTTGTCGTTTGCCTCGCTGTCGGAGGGGATTTCGACCAGTTCGAGGCGCCCTTTGCCCCAGTCTCCCAAGGGGGTCACCCACTCGCTGGGACGCTTCTCGTACCGGGCCTCGGCGTCGAGATAGCCGTCGAAGTGTCGGGGCCGCTGGATCAGACCGAATCCCTGGGGCGAGGTGTCCTGAAGGCCAGAGATATGCAGCTTTTCCGGGTTGCTCAACGGCCGCCAGATGCGTTCGCCGCTGCCGGTATGCAGGGCCAGGCCGCTGGAGTCGTGAACCCGCAGGCGGTAGTCGTCGGCCGGGTAGCTGGCGATGCCACCGTGCATGAACATGCTGGTGAGAGGGGCAACGCCGAGCTTGGCGACATCCTCGCGGGCAAATAGGCGTGCCTCGGTGTCGACCACGGTCTGGCTGCCCGGTGCGATGTCGAAACGATAGGCGCCGGTCAGGGAGGGGCTGTCGAGCAGGGCAAAGAGGGTCATGTGGGTCGCGTCCGGCTCGGGCTTGACCAGCCAGAACTCGCGAAAGGCGGGGAATTCCTCGCCGTGGGGCTCCGCCGTGTCGATGGCCAGGCCGCGGGTGGAAAGCCCGTAACCCTGGCCGCGGCCGACCATGCGGAAGTATGACGCGCCGAGAAAGACCATGAACTCGTCGCGGTATTCGCCGCTGTTCAGAGGATAATGCAGGCGGAATCCTGCATAGCCCAGGTCGTCGAGTTCCAGCTTGGCCAGGTCGGCGACATCGCCATCATAGCGGAAGTGCGATGCTTCGAAGGGCAGGTGGTGCACTTCACCGTCGGCGTTCACCAGGTTGAGATCGACCGGCCGATCATAGAGAAAGCCCGGGTGGAACAATTGGACCTCGAAGAGTCCCTGGTCACGCCATATGGCATGTTCCGGGCGAAAGCGTATCTGCCGGTACTGGTCGTAATCCAGCTCGGTGAGGGCCGCGGGAATCTCTGGTGCAGCATCGTCGTAAGGCTCGCCGGCCAGGCGTTCGGCCCGGTCGGTGATGGTGTCGTACAGGGCCTCGTTGGATGAGGCTTCGGCGGCGTCCATGGCCACCATGCTTCCCAGCGCCAAGGCCAGGAATCGGGTCAGCAACGTCATGTCGCAAGTCTCCATCGGGTCCCGCCGGCACTTCCCCGCGCAAGCCGGGCCAGGAGGTTCAGGCCATTTCCGGAATGTCTTGTGATGTCGTGGCGGCCTTGTGTATTGGGTGTCACTCGACTCGAGCGTGTTCCATTGTTCGACTTTTGTCGAGAGCGCGCCAGGGGGCTTCTCCGGCGTCGGCTCAGCGGTACAGGCGAAAGTGTTTCCAGTCCGGGCGTTGTTCGGCCTCTTCGGGGGTCTTGCGGTAACGCTTGTATTCCCACTGGTACTGGGCCGGGTCCAGGGCGATGGCGGCTTCGACGCAGGCATTGACACCAGCGGCGGAGGTTCGTTCGTCACTTTCGTAGACGCGCTCGTCGGCCGCCAGGAAGTGGATGGCGAAACCACGTCCAGGCAGACGCCGCGCCACGCCGGTGACCACGCGGGCCTCGGTGCGTGCCACCAGCTTGGGCAGCAGCGTGGCGGTATAGGCCTGCCGCCCGAAGAAGGGCGCGAAAACACCGCTGCCCCAGCCCGGCTCCTGGTCCGGGAGAATGCCGACCGCCTCGGTCCGGTTCAGCGCCTTGAGCAGGGCGGCCACTCCGCGAGGATTCGTGGGTACCAGCCGTGCTCCCTGGCGCTCGCGTCCCTGGCGGATGATGGGGTCGAGTGCCGCCAGCTTGGGGGGCTCGTACATCGCCGTGAAGGGAAAATGGCTCGATAGCCAGAAGTTGAGCACTTCCCAGTTGCCGAAGTGCGGTGCCAGCACGATGACGCCCTGGCCCCGGGCGCGTGCGTCGTCGAGCAGTTCCCGACCATGCACCTCCTGGATCGAGTCGGAGACGCGCTGGGCATCGCCTAGCCAGGCGAAGCCCAGTTCGAGCATGGTGGCGCTGGAGTGCACCAGGCTGTCCCGAACGAGACGCCGCTGTACCGGCTCGGCCAGCTCGGGATAGGCCTGATTCAGGTTGACGCGGGTGACCAGGCGTTCACGTTGGCTGAAGCGTCGCACCAGCGGACCGATCAGGCGTGCCAGTCGCCAGAGCGAAACGGGACGCCAGCCGGAGAGTACGCGCCACAGGGTGACGATCGCCCGGCTCTGGAGGCGTTCGATGAAAGATTCGGATGACGCCATGGGTCAGACCAGCCAGGTGTCCACATTTTCCGGCTTGCGGTGTTCCTGCAGGCCCTTGAATCCCTTGACGCAACGGATGACCAGCCAGATCACGGCCAGCAGCCAGGTGACAAAGCCGATGAGGATGAAGGTCAGCAAGCCGGATACGGCGAAGTAGACCAGCCCGATCCAGAAGGTGCGGATCTGATAGCGATAGTGTTCGTCGAGCCAGTCGGGCCCCTTGCCGCGATAGACATAGGCGATCACCACGCCGACCAGGGCGGTCAGACCGCCGGTGACGATGCCTGCCAGATGTAGCGCGTAAATGACCATGGGAATGGTCGTATCGGGCCTGGGATTGGACTCGACGACTACGGAGTCTTGGGATGAGTTCTCGTTCATCGGTCATCCTTGAAGGTGAGTGAGCGTGATGGTTGCCCGGGTCATGATACCTGGCACCACGGCCGATGCCACCGGGCGCGGTCTCTGGTGTCAACGCAACGGCCGGCTGATTTCCAGCAGGTTGCCGTCCGGGTCGCGCAGGTAAAGGGACTCGAGTTCGCCGGTGGCGCCCTGACGCTTGACGGGACCCAGTTCCACGTCCACCGACAGGGCCTCCAGATGGCGGTGCACTTCATCCAGGGGCAATTGGCTGCGCAGGCACAGGTCCAGGCTGCCCGGTGTCGGCGTGGCGGCACGGGGTTCGATGTCGGTGGCGGTCCAATGCAGGCGCAGCGCCATGTCGCCGAGCATCAGGTCAACGCGTTCCCGGTCGCGATAGCGTACATCTAGCCCGAGGACCCGACTGTAAAAGTCCACGGCGCGGGAAATATCGGTCACGGTGATGACCAGATGGTCCAGACCTGACAGCATGCATGTCTCCTTCAACGATGTTTCCAGCAAGAGAATACGATGATGCAGACGTGTCCGCTATGCGCGTCGCCCGATACTGGGCACTATCATTGCGATGACGAACGCGACTACCTTTCATGCAGACACTGTGCGCTCGTTTTTGTGCCCGCATGGCAACACCTGTCCACGGCCGAGGAGAAGGCCGTCTATGATCGGCATGAGAACCATCCCGACGACCTCGGTTATCGCCGTTTCCTCGGGCGCTTGTTCACACCGCTGGTCGCCCGGTTGTCGCCCGGTGCGCAAGGGCTCGATTTCGGCTCCGGGCCCGGGCCGACCCTGTCGGTGATGTTCGAGGAGGCCGGATACTCGATGGCGCTCTTCGATCCCTTCTATGCACCGGACGCGTCAGTATGGCAGCGAGACTATGATTTCATTACCGCCACCGAAGTCGTCGAGCACCTCGCCGCGCCGGGCAGGGAAATCGAGCGGCTGCTCGACCACCTGAGGCCCGGTGGCTGCTTGGGGCTGATGACCAAGCGCGTGCGTTCGCGCGAGGCTTTCGCCGACTGGCATTATATTCGTGATCCCTCGCATGTGGCGTTTTTCTCCGAGTCGACGTTCCAATGGCTGGGGAGACGTTTCGAGCTGGACGTGACCTTTCATGCCGACGATGTCGTACTGTTGCAGAAGCGATGACCGGGCGGGTTCGATCAGGCTCGATGATGGCAAGAAAGTGAAGGCGCAAGGGGGGCGAAAACTGTTTGGCCGGCATGCAAAGCCGGCGTATAGTCGGCCCGATATCGCGCCACGCCGCCAGTCGTGGCGTTTTCCTTTCCCTTGCCACGAGAGCCTTGCATGTCACGGCAGTTGCTGCTCATGGCCCTGGCACCGTTGCTGGGATTGTTCATCCTCGCCATCGGTAACGGGTCTCTCGCTACCCTGACCACCCTGCGCCTGGATTCCGCCGGTTACTCGCCGCAAGTCATCGGCTGGGTATCGTCGGCCTATTTCATCGGCCTGGCCCTGGGTGCGCTATTCAATGACCGCCTGCTGTTGGCGATCGGTCACATTCGCGCCTATGGCAGCTTCGCCTCTCTGGTGGCAGTGGCCGTTCTCCTGCAGGGCCTGTTCGCTGACCCTACGGCCTGGTTCGTGCTTCGCCTGATCGGTGGCTGGGCCACGGTCGGAGTTTTCCTGGTCATCGAGAGCTGGCTGTTGGCCGCCGGCGAGGCGAGGGTTCGGGGACGCCTGTTGGCGCTCTACATGATCGCCATGTATGCCGCCGGCGTGGTGGGGCAATTGATGCTCGGTGTCGCCCAGTCCTTGGGGGACACCGCGCCGTTCATGATCATCGGCATGCTGGCTGCGCTCTCGGTGCTGCCCATGGCCATGATCCCCCGGGTGACGCCATTGCTGGAGAAAGCGGAGCCGCTGTCACCGTTGCGCCTGATCACCCTGACGCCCACCGGCGTGATGGGCAGCTTTGGCTCGGGGTTGGCGGTGGCGGCGGTCTACACCCTGTTGCCGCTTTATTTGCAGGGGCTCGGCTATAGTATCGACCGGGTCGGCCAGTTGATGGCGGTAGTGGTGCTCGGGGCCATGCTGCTGCAATATCCGGTGGGCCGCTGGTCGGATCGTCATGACCGGCAGATGGTCTTGATCCTGATGGGGGCCGTCTGCGTTCTGATTTCTGTCGGTATTCTCTGGCTGCCGCTGGGAGGCTGGGGCCTGGCCGGCTTGCTGTTCCTGCTCGGCGGCGGGGTGTTCTCGCTGTATCCGGTTGCGGTCGGTCATGCCGCCGACCGCGCCCCTGCCGGCGCCCTGGTGCGCATGAGCCAGGGGCTGCTGCTGATCAACGCCATCGGGTCGACCCTGAGTCCGTCGGTGATTTCGCCGGTCATGGCGGTCGTCGGCAACGAGGGGCTGTTCTGGTGTATGGGAGTGCTGGGCGTCGCGCTGGTGGGGTTCTTCGCCTGGCGACGCAGCGTGCGTCCGGCGCCGGTGCCGGTCGCTCCCTTCTCGCCTGCCACGCCGCTCAGTGCGGTGGGGGCAGAGCTGGCGGTGACCGATGAGTGGGTTCAAGGCGCACTGGAGCACGAGCATGTGGAAGATCTCTCCCAGGCCGTGCCCGATGTGGAAGTGGCCGAACCCCTGATGGGACCGCCGCGGCCCGATGAGGCTCATATCGCCTATTACGAGGGTGACCAGAAGCACGTCGGCACGAAGGGTGCGACCTAGGCATAATGGTTCATGAGGCGTTGTGAAAATAAGCTCGTGCATCAGTCTTTGTCTGCCGAGGAGTCACCATGACCCCCTATACCGCCCCCGTCCGTGAGCATCGTTTCGTCCTCGAGGAGCTGCTCGAACACGAGGTCCTGTCGCTGCCCGGTTTCGAGGAGGTCGGTGCCGACTTGGTCGAGGCGGTACTCGAGGAGGCCGCGCGTCTTACCGGAGACGTGTGGGCACCGCTGAATGCCAGCGGCGATCGCCAGGGCTGCGTGCGCCGTGATGACGGTGGCGTGAATGTGCCGGACGGCTTTGCCGACGCCTATCGCGCCTACGCCGAAGGCGGCTGGAATGGTATCGGCGTCGAGCAGGTGCATGGCGGGCAAGGGCTGCCCGAGGTGGTAGCCAGCGCCGTCCAGGAAATGCTGCATGGCGCCAACATGGCTCTGGGGCTGTGCCCGATGCTGACCGCCGGGGCCATCGAGGCGCTCATCCAGCATGGCGACGAGGTGCTGTGCGAGCGCTACCTGGCGCCGCTGGTCGAGGGGCGCTGGACGGGCACCATGAATCTCACCGAGCCCCAGGCCGGCTCCGATCTTTCCCTGGTGCGCACTCGCGCCGAGCCGAGCGGCGAGGACGGCGTGTATCGCCTGACCGGCCAGAAGATCTTCATCACCTGGGGCGAACATGACTGTGCCGAGAACATCGTGCATCTGGTGCTGGCGCGCCTGCCCGACGCCCCCGAGGGCAACAAGGGCATCTCGCTGTTCCTGGTGCCCAAGTTCCTGGTCGACGACGACGGAGCTCCAGGGGAGCGCAACGATGTCGTCTGCACCGCCCTGGAGCACAAGATGGGCATCCATGGCTCGCCGACCTGTGTGTTGAGCTTCGGCGAGCGAGAGGGCGCCATCGGCTATCTGGTCGGCGAGCCCGGGCGCGGGCTGAATCACATGTTCACCATGATGAACGCCGCGCGCCACAAGGTCGGTATTCAGGGCATCGGCGTGGCCGAACGCGCCTGTCAGCAGGCGCTGGCCTATGCCCGGGAGCGCCGGCAGGGGCGTCGGAATGGTGCGGAGTGCGCGATCGCCGAACATCTCGACGTGAAACGCATGTTGCTGTCGATGCGGGCTCGCACCGATGCCCTGCGGGCCCTGGCCCTGACATGCGCGGCCCAGATGGACAAGGCGCGCCATGCCGAGGAGGAAGAGACGAGGCAACGGGCGCAGGCCCGGGTCGATGTACTGATCCCGGTGGTCAAGGCCTTTTCCACCGACCAGGCCGTTGAGATCGCCTCCCTGGGCATCCAGGTGCACGGCGGCATGGGCTATATCGAGGAGACCGGTGCCGCCCAGTTGCTGCGCGATGCGCGCATTGCGCCCATCTACGAGGGCACCAACGGCATCCAGGCGCTGGACCTGGCCGGTCGCAAACTGGGGCGCGATGGTGGCGCGGCACTTGCCTCCCTGGTCGATGATGTCGAGGCTACGGCCGCGGCGCTGGCGGCCCGCGAAGATCTGCTGGCCCTGGGCGAGAGCCTGGCCGGTGGTGCGGCCGATCTGCGTGCTGCCATGGCCGTGGTGCTGGAGGGAGGTCGCGATCCCGAACAGGGAACCGATGCCATCCAGGCTTTCGCCACCCCCTTCCTGTCGCTGGTCGGCCATGTCCTGTGTGCCTGGCAGATGGGGCGTGCCGCCCTGGTGGCCGAGGCTGCCCTGCTCGACGGCAGTACCGATCCCTTCTATCACGCCAAGCTGGCCGCCGCCGACCATGCCTTGCGCCACTGGCTGCCGATCGGTCGTGCCCAGCGCGCGGTGATCGAGGCCGGTGTGGACAGGCTGGCGCGTTATGCTCCCGACGGCGATTGATCCGCCCGGCTTCCTTGTATCGGCGCATGATGATGGACCCTGCGAAAGGAGCGATTGCTGCCCAACCTAGCGTTCGCTAGGGTTGAGGTCGATGTATCGTCGTTTCACAACATGAGGAGCTACCATGAGCGAGCCGTTGATCGAGGTACGGGACAACGCCGGCATCGTGCGTCTGACCATCAATCGTCCCAAGGCGCTCAATGCCTTGAACAGTGAGGTGATCGCCGAACTCGAACGTCTGCTGATCGACCTCGAGGGGCGTGACGACCTGCGTGCCGTGCTGCTCACCGGTGCCGGCGAGAAGTCCTTCGTGGCCGGTGCCGACATCACCGAGATGCGCAGCAAGACGCCGCAGCAGGCCCGCGACTTCGCCGGCCAGGCACTGCGGACCATCAAGCGGCTGGAGACCCTGCCGGTGCCGGTGGTGGCCCTGGTCAATGGCTTCTGCCTGGGCGGCGGCTGCGAACTGGCCCTGGCCTGCGACTGGGCGGTGGCCAGCGACAATGCCGTCTTCGGGCAGCCCGAAGTGCAGCTCGGCGTGATTCCCGGTTTCGGGGGCACGCAACGCTTGCCGAGGCGGGTCGGGCCGGCCATGGCGCTGGATCTGGTGACCACCGGCCGCAAGATCGACGCCGCCGAGGCGCTGCGCATCGGGCTGGTCAATCGCGTCATGGCCCAGGACGAGCTCGAGGCCTATGTGGACGAACTGACCCGGCAACTCGGCGGCAATGGACCGCAAGCGGTGCGCAGTGCCAAGCAGGCCGTGCATGATGGCCTGGATCAGGACCTGGATACTGCCCTGGCCCTGGAAAACAGCCTGTTTGCGCTATGCTTCGCTGGTGAGGAGCAGGCCGAGGGCATGAGTGCCTTCGTCGAGAAGCGCAAGCCGAACTTCTGACACCGCGCTGCTGGCACCCTGCCTCGGACGGCCACGGCGATGACGCCGTGGCCATTTTGTTTGCTGTAACAGGCAGCGGAACAGGCACTGTCGAGGCGAGGGGGCACTCAATGGCTGTGCATCTTGGGCGTGCCGAGCCACATCATCTATCTACCGTACTCGAACTGGTACGCGCCTTTCATGCTGAAGAAGCAGTGGCGCTTGCCGAGGAGCGGCGCATTACGGCGGTCAACGCACTACTGGCGAACGATCACTACGGGCATATCTTTCTGATATATGCTGGAGAAGACCCGATCGGTTATCTCGCGGTGTGCTTCGGCTTTTCGATCGAGTTCGCCGGTCGCGATGCCTTCATCGATGAGCTGTATGTCATTCCGAAGGCGCGTGGCCTGGGGGCGGGGAGAGAGGCGCTCGTACGGCTGGCGGAGACGATGCGTGACAGCGGTATTGTGGCGTTGCACCTCGAGGTAGAGAAGTCGAATGACCGCGCGCGGGGTCTTTACCATGGCCTCGGGTTCACGCCTCGTGATCACTATGGGTTGATGTCGATGTCGTTGTTGTGAACCTGACTCGTGGACAAGTCATGAAGGCAATGCGGGTCCGACAGCATGGGCATGACATTCGAGGGGCCAATACAGGAAATCAGGGAGTGAGAGATGAAAACCATCGGCCTGTTGGGCGGCATGAGCTGGGAATCCACCGAGAGTTACTATCGGGCACTCAATACCGGGATCAAGGCGTCATTGGGTGGCTTGCACTCGGCACGGGTGGTGATGGTCAGCGTCGATTTTGCCGAGATCGAGGTGCTGCAACGTCAGGGAGACTGGGAGGCCATGGCGAGCATCCTGGCGCGGGAGGCTCGTCGCATCGAGGCTGCCGGAGCGGACATGTTGCTGATCGCCACCAATACCATGCACAAGGTGGCACCCGAGGTGGCTGATGCCATCGACATTCCGCTGCTGCATATCGCCGATGCCACCGGAGAACGGCTGGTGGCCGACGGCATGCGGCGTGTCGGCCTGCTGGGCACCCGCTTCACCATGGAGCAGGACTTCTACAAGGCCCGCCTGACCGAGCGTTTCGGCATCGAGGTACTGGTGCCCGAGGAAGAGCAGCGGCAACGGGTCCACCGGGTCATCTACGAAGAACTTTGCCAGGGACGGATCGAGCCGCGATCGAAGACCGAGTATCTCGAGATCATCGAGTCGCTGCGCCAGCGGGGAGTCGAGGCGGTGATTCTCGGCTGTACCGAAATTGCCCTGCTGGTCAACCAGACGGACACGCAGGTGCCGCTCTACGACACGACGGCGATCCATGCCGGCAGCGCCGTCGCCATGGCGCTCGAGCCTTGATAAGGCCTTGGTGACGGGCAGCGGCAAGGAAGGGCTGGTAAAATACAGGGTTCGCGAATTCGCCAAGGGAGAGGCAAGGTGCGCATTACCCAGCTCAACATCTATCCGGTCAAGTCGCTGCGCGGGATCGGTCTGGAGACGGCATCGATCACGGCGCGAGGGTTCGCCTTCGACCGGCACTGGATGATCATCGATGACGACAACCGTTTCGTGACCCAACGGGAAGTGCCCGCCATGGCCCAGGTGCGGGTTCGTCTCGAACCGCAGGCGCTGATTCTCGAGCATGACGATGCCGCCGAGCCGCTGGTCGTCGAGTTCGGGCGAAACGAGGCGGCGGCACCGCGGCTGGCGGTTCGCATCTGGAAGGATGACTGCGAGGCACTGGATGAAGGCGCGCGGGCTTCCGCCTGGTTGACCGAGGTGCTGGGCCGGCCCGGCGGAAGCCGTCTGAGATTGGTGCGCTTCCCCGATGATCAGCGACGTGACATCGCCCCCGATCATCTGCGCGGCGAGAGTGCCCAGACCGGTTTCGCCGATGGCTATTCCTTCCTGGTGACGTCCGAGGCGTCACTCGCGGCGCTGAATGCGCGACTCTCCGACAAGGGGGTCGATGAGGTGCCGATGAGCCGGTTCCGGCCCAATATCGTGGTGCAGGGCGAAGAGGCCTTCGACGAGCGCCAGTGGGATGAACTCGGCAACGACGAGGCTGGAGTACGCCTGGGCCTGCGCAAGCCCTGCAAGCGTTGCAAGATCATCACCCAGGATCAGTATAGCGGCGTGGCGCCGACGCCCAAGGAGCCGCTCAAGACGTTGGTCGAGATGGCGACTCAGCCGGATATGAAGGGGGCTTTCTTCGGGCAGAACGCGATCCTGCTGGCCGGCGAGGGTCGGGAATTGCGCGTGGGCGACCGCCTGGCCGTCTCGAAGCGCCGCGCGGATTGAATATGCTGGGTTGGTCTCGTCGGTATGGAATGGTCACGGCTTCGGCAAGCGGGCGGCCACTGAACGGTGATCAGCTGGCCGGGTCGATCAGTCCGTTCAGTGAGGCGTTGCGGCGGAACCAGCCGGCGATGCTAGCCCGGGGCAAGCGGGTCGGCAGCACCTCGTGGGGAATCGTTTCGGCGAGAAAGCAGACGAAAGTGCCGGCTTCGGGACGGACGCGCGCCACCTCGCGGTCGTCGTCCGGCGAGTAGATGACCATCTCGCCCCCGCCATCCGAGGGCCAGTCGGGAGTCAGGTAGCCGACCGTGGACACCACGCGATTGGCGCGTCCCCGGAAGCTGTCCAGGTGGCGTCGGTAGAAGGCGCCCGGCGGGTAGTGGGCGAAATGGGCCTCGTACTCGAAGAGCCCCAGGAACAGCGCCTGGTTCAGGGCCCGCTGGAGATCGCCCATGGCCTCGAGATAACGCCGCTGGGCCTGGCTCTCGCGGTCCAGCCAGCGAATGGCGTCACCGCGTACATCGCGGCGCAGATGATGGTTGTCGCCACGGCCGATACCGGCGGCAATCAGGGCATCGCGTTCCGTCATGTCGTCGAGCTCGGCATGCAAGGCGCTGCACAGGGGCGCAGGCAGGAAGGATGGCCCCACATACCAGCCCTGGGTGACCAGGCTGTCGATCAGTTCGCCCAGACGGGCTTCGGGGAGGCGTGACGTGTCGCTCATGATGCAGACATCCGGCGGGCGGGGTGGTGGCGCAACTCGCCATCGGGCCGTTGAAAGAGGCTGATCGGCATGCCGAATCCCTCGGCGAGCAGTTCCACCAGCATCATCGACGACAATCCCCAGATGACATGTTCGTCCTGGCGATAGCTGGGTACGTAGTAGTCGCGTTCGTCGACGCGGATCACGTCGGTATGGGTGCGCTGATCGTCGAGGAAACGACGCACCGGCACCTCGAAGATGGCATCCAGCTCGCTTGGATCCGGCGTCAGCGGCAGGTCGGGGGGAATCACGCCGACATAGGGCGTCACCAGGATGCCGTGCAGCGAGACGACATCCGAGAGCCGTCCGAGGATTTCCACGCGTTCGGCGGGAAGGGCGATCTCTTCCCGGGATTCGCGCAGGGCGGTGGCCAGCAGGTCCGGGTCGTCGAACTCGCGCTTGCCGCCAGGGAAGGCGACCTGGCCACTATGAGTGGAGAGGTGCGCGGCGCGGCGGGTGAACAGTAGTGTCGGCTCCGGCCGGGCGACCAGGGGGATCAGCACGGCGGCCTGGGGCAGATCGAGCCGCAGGCGACGAGGAGCATGTGCTTGCAGGCGCTCGCGAAGTTTTTCTAACATGGTGTTTCCGTCGGGTTTCACCCCTTTTACCCAGTCGCCGAGCGCGGCGTCAAGTCCGGGCCGGGAGCGCGCTTTCGGTTCGTCAGGGAGGACCATGAACTTTTGCAGCCATTGTGGCCAGCCGGTCCGCTTCGCTATTCCCGAGGGCGACGATCGGCCGCGCTATATGTGCGACGCCTGCGGCACCATCCATTATCAGAATCCGCGCATCATCGCCGGGACGCTGCCGATCAGCGGCTCGCGAATCCTGTTGTGCCGGCGTGCCATCGCACCGCGCAAGGGCTACTGGACATTGCCGGCGGGCTTCATGGAAAACGCCGAGACCACCCTGGAAGCGGCGGCCCGCGAGACGCGGGAAGAGGCCTGTGCCGAGGTGGCGCTGCACGGCCTCTACACCTTGATCAACCTGCCGCATATCGATCAGGTCTACATGATATTCCTGGCCGACCTCGATGGCGGCTTCGATGCCGGGCCGGAAAGTCTCGAGGTGGCGTTGTTCGAGGAGAGCGAAATTCCCTGGGACGAACTGGCGTTTCCCACCATCGAGCGGACCCTGCGTCACTTCTACGATGATCGCCGCGAAGGGAGCTACCCGTTGCACGTCAGCGATATCACGCCGGAGGACAGGGAACGTTATTTCGGCTCGGCCTGAGGTTATCTTCCTTGGATGTCCTCCAGGCGCCACACATCGAATGCCGGTTCCTCGTAGGGGTGGGCCTGTCGCAGTGCCGCCACGGCGTCGTGGATGAGGCTGTCGTCACAGACGAGCTCGACCTTGAGCTCGCTGACCCTTTCCAGGTCGCCGACGCGACCGATGTGCGGGTCGGCTCCCTCCAGGGGGCGGAACTGCCCGGTGCCCCGGGTCTGGAAACAGCACGCCTCATAGTCGCCGATGCGTCCCGCTCCGGTGGCGAAGACGGCTTCCTTGACGGTCTCGGCGTCCTCTTCGGGAACGAAGAAAGCGAGTTTGTACATGGGGCATCCTCTTTCGGTGGTTCGCGCCCATCCTCCTGGCTGATTCCGGGCATGGCAAGATGCATGGGCATCTCATGCATCGCACATCCTTTCGACAGGCGTCTCGACAAGCGAACGGAGCGAATCCATGGATAGCGAATTGCGCGATTTTGTGAGATCCCACGGCCTGTCGCCGCAGGGCGAGCCGCGCCTGCTGGGCGGCGGAGACATCGCGGCAGTGTCGTGGCTGGAGACCGACCAGGGCCCGGTGGTGATCAAGCGTGACGATGCCGAGCGGCTTTCTGGCGAGGCCGAGGGCCTGCGCGTTCTGGGGCAGGCGACGTCTCGGCTGGTGGTGCCCGAAGTCCTGGGTGAAGGCGATGGCTGGTTGGTCATGGAGGCACTGGAAAGTGCCGGACGCACAGGGCGGGACGAGACGGCCCTGGGAGAAGGCTTGCGTGAGCTGCATGACACGACCGGGTCGATGCATGGCTGGCATCGCGACAATGCCTGTGGTTCCACTCCGCAGCCCAATGAACCGCTCGAGGATGGCCGTGCCTTCCAGCGTGAACGGCGTCTGCTGCCGTTGACGCGGGCCTGCCATGACCGCGGCCTCATCGACACCCGCCTGCGCAGCCGGCTGGAAAACGTCGCCGCCGATCTCGAGGCCTGGTTGCCGGCTGTGCCGGCGAGTCTGGTGCATGGCGATCTCTGGTCGGGCAATGTGCTGTTCACCCGACGGGGGCCGGCCATCATCGACCCGGCGGTCTATCGGCATTATCCCGAGGTGGATCTGGCCATGTTGACGTTGTTCGGTGCGCCCGGGGAAGGTTTCTTCGCGGCATACTGGGATGGAGACGCCCCTGCCGACTGGCCGCGTCGCGAGGCGCTTTTCCAGTTGTACCCGCTGCTCAATCATCTGCTGCTGTTCGGTGGTGCCTATCGCAGCGGCGTCGAGCGTGCGCTGAGTCGAGTCGAGGCTGGCTGAGCCTCACTCGGCCGCCGGAGCCTGACGTTGTCCGAATAGCCGGCGCCACCAGGGTGTCCGGGTGGTGCTCGGGGTCGGGGTCTGCATGGGTTGGGTCAGGAAGTCGAGGACCGGTTCCACCTGGCTGGCGCGGTCGAGCATGGGCGCGTGCCCGCATTCGGGAACTTCCAGGCTGACCAGATCGGGGCGCGTTTCGCGCATCCTGTCTATACTCTCGGCGCTCAGCAGCGTGGAAGTGCCGCCGCGTATCACCATCACGGGGCAGCGGATGGCACGCCAGTCGTTCCAGAGGTCCCGCGGCGTGTCATGGATGAATTGCTCGCCGATGCGTGGATCGTAGTGGTGAGTCCAGCTGCCATCGGGCAGCCGGCGGGCACTGTTCAGCGCCAGTTGCCGCCAGGCAGCGTCGTCCTCTATACCAAACTCGGCGTAGTGGCGGCGCAGCTCGGTTTCCAGTTCACTGAAACGGGTGAAGCGATGGGGAACGGTGAAGTAGGAGGCCAGTGAAGCCAGGCCATCGGCCTCGAGCTCGGGGCCGACGTCGTTGAGTACCAGCCTGTCGATGCGCGATGCAGTGTCCTTGTCGGCCGCCAGCAGCATACCCAGCAGGCCGCCCATGGAGGTGCCGACCCAGGCGGTTCGTTCGAGCTCGAAATGGTCCAGCACCGCCCTGGCGATCGTCATGTAATGCGAGTAGAGATAGTCGTGGGCGGGGTAGAGTGACCAACTGGAGAGTCCCCGCCCTGGGGTGTCGGGAGCCAGTACACGCCACTCGGGGCCGAGCTGGCGCGCAAATTCGCCGAAGTCACCGCCATGACGTGCCAAGCCATGCCAGGCGATGAGGGTTCGGGGGGCGTCCGGGTTCCAGACCCGTACGGCGATTTCCAGTTCCCGGACCTTGAGCAGGGTCAGTTCATCCATTGTAGTGGCATCCTTGTTGGTCTGCGCTACGCTGCTTTGCAGGATAGCCGATACGACGAGGTGTGCTGGCAAACCACAAAATTTTCATACAACTTGCATGAACAGCGATGGACTCATGCTGGAAACATGCGACAATGTATGTAAATCAAGTCCACGAATCGACAAAGGATCTTGCCGATGATGCCTTCTCGTCCCGTGACGCCGCCGAGCCGCGTAGCTCGTCGGGCTCTTCTGCCCATGCTGGTCGCCTCCCTGATGGCGGGCCAGGTGCAGGCCGCCGATCTGCTGACCATCACGCGGGATGCCCTGGACAACAACGCCGATCTGGCGGCGGCGCGCTCCGATACCGACAGCGTAGAAGCCGGTCGTGATGTCGAGCGCGGCGATCTGTTGCCCCAGGTCAACGCCTCCGGGCAGGTCGCCCACAATGAGCAGTTCGAGAGCCAGAGCAGCGCGTTCAGCGCGGGAAGCACACCTTCCGACGATCGCTATAACAGCGCCAGCCTCACGCTGGAAGCGAGCCAGGTGCTGTATGACGCCGTCAACAGTGCCGAGCTCGAGCAGGCCGATCGGCAAATCGATCAGCAGACTTACCAGCTTGCGGCGACTGAACAGCAAGTGTTGATCGATGTGGCCTCGGCCTACTTCGATATCCTGCGTGCGCACGAGATCCTCGAGGCGCGTCGCGCCCAGGAACGCGCCATCGGACGCCAGCTCGAGCAAGCGCGCGAGCAGTTCGACGTGGGGCTGATCGCCGTCACCGAGGTGGAAGAGGCGCAGGCGAGCTATGACCAGTCGCGCGCTGATCGTATCTCCGCCGAAAGCGACCTGCAGGTGGCCTTCGAGGCCCTCGAGCGCTTGACCGGCAAGCGTTACGACAGCATCGAGTCGCTCGAGGACGCCATGCCGGTCACGCCGCCCGAGCCCAGCAAGCGCGATGCCTGGATCGACCTGGCCATGGAGAACAACCCGCTGGTACTGGCGCAACAGGCCGGTGTCGAGGTATCGCGCAGCGGTGTCGACGTGTCCAAGGCGCAACGCCTGCCGGTGGTCAATGCCTTTGCCAACTACCAGTATGCCGACAGCGACAATGACACCCTGGAGGGGGAAGACTCCTCCGCCCAGGTTGGCGTCAAGTTGAGCGTGCCGATCTATACCGGCGGTCGGACCAGCGCCGGGATTCGCCAGAGCACCTATGCCCTGGAGTCCAGCCAGTACAACTTCGAGGCGCAGCGTCGCGATACCATCCAGCAGGTGCGTTCGCTGTACACCCAGGTCACCAACGACGTGGCGACCGTCGAGGCGCGGGCCCAGGCCATCGTCTCCAACCAGAGCGCCCTGGATGCGACCCGCGCCGGCTATGAAGTGGGCACGCGCAATATCGTCGATGTGCTCAACGCCGAACAGAACCTCTACGATGCCATCGCCAATCATGCCGATGCGCGTTACGACTACGTCATCAACCTCCTGACCCTGCGGCAGCAATCGGGCACCCTCGATGTCGATGCCATCGAGGAGGTCAATGGCTGGTTGGATGAAAACCAGAGCGTTTCCTTCACGCTGCCGGAGGAAGGGCGTTACGAGCAGGCGCTGGATATCGGTGAACCCCCCCGGCCCGATGCTTGATATCGCTGGCATCACTTAATGGCATACAGGCATGAATGTATATTTACATTCACGCCTGTATGCGTATAGTCTCTGTCGACTTTCGAAGTGCTCAACGGGATAGCTAGGCATGAAAACGATGATCCACAGGAGTCGGGGCGGGTTGCTGGCACTGGTCTCGAGCCTGTTGCTGGTGGCCTGCGGTCAGGATGAAGGCGGCCAGCAGCAAGCGGCGGGTGGTGACGTGCCGCCCAGGCCGATGCCGGTGATGGAACTGGTACGTCAGGACATTCCCCTGGAAAAGTCTTATCCCTCCAAGTTGCGCAGCGATGAAGAGGTGACGCTGGTAGCTCGGGTGACCGGCTTCCTCGAGGAGCGCAAGTTCAATCCCGGTGACATGGTCGAGAAGGGCGATAGCCTGTATGCCATCGAGCCGGATCTTTATCAGGCCACCGTGGATCAGCGCGAGGCTGACCTGGAAAGTGCCAAGGCCGAGCTCGCTCGGACACAGAGTGATGCGCGACGCTATGAACAACTGCTCAACCAGAACTCGGTGAGCCGCCAGCAATATGACCAGGCCCTGGCCGATCGCAATGTGGCGCGTGCCAGCGTGGCCCAGGCCGAAGCCGCACTGGCAAGTGCGCGCATCGACCTGGGATATGCCAATGTCACGGCCCCGGTGAGCGGTCAGATCAGCCTGAGCCAGGTCAATGAGGGCAATCTGGTGAGTTCCGGTACCGAGCTCGCCACGATCACGCCGCTGGATCCACTGAAAGTACGGTTCCAGCTGCCGCAGGCCGATGCCTTCGCCCTGCGCCAGCAGTTGGCCGATCAGTCGGTGAGCGATATCGGGACGCATCTCGAGCTGACGACGGGTGTCGATCCCTTGACAGGGCAACTGGATTTCCTGGGTTCGCGAATCGATGAAGGCACCAGCACCGTTCAGGCCCAGGCCACGTTTTCCAATCCCGATGGCCAGGCATTGCCGGGGCAGTTCGCCCGGGTTCACCTGGAAGGGCTGAAGCGCTTCGATGTCCTCGCGGTTCCCGAAATCGCTGTCACCCAGGGCCTGATGGGGCCGCAGGTCTTCGTCCTTGACGAGGATGACATTGCCCGGGCTCGCCCGGTGCAGCTCGGCGAGCTGGCCGGTCCCTGGCAGATCCTCAGGGACGGGGTGAAAGAGGGCGATCGGGTTGTGGTCGGTGATCCGGCCGGACTGGAGCCGGGCACGCCCATCGAACCCCAGCCCTTCGATGGCGATGCCGAGGCGTTGATGGCCAAGCAGCAGTCGTCCCAGCAACCGTCTGGACAGCAAGGCCAGGGACAAGCGCAAGGAAAAGGCGGTGCGTCGGCCGGGGATGGCCAGGAGCAGGCATCCGATGAGTCGTCCGCGCCGGCCCAAGAGGATGCGGCGGAATGAATTTCTCCAACTTCTTCATCAAGCGGCCGATCTTCGCGTCGGTGCTTGCCATTATCCTGACGTTGATCGGGTTGATGAGCATGCGGGTGCTGCCGATCGAGCAGTACCCCAGTGTCGTGCCGCCCACGGTCTCGGTCAGTGCCACCTTCCCCGGGGCGGATGCCGAGACCGTGGCCCAGACGGTGGCGGCGCCATTGGCGGAGGCCATCAATGGTGTCGAGAACATGCTCTACATGACCTCGACCAGTGCCGACAATGGCTCGATGAGCCTCAGCGTGGCCTTCAATATCGGCACAGATGGCGATATCAACACCATCAATGTCAACAACCGGGTCCAGGGGGCACTTTCCCAGCTCCCGGAGGCGGTGCAGGATCAGGGGGTGACGGTGGAGCTGCGCTCCAGCTCGATCCTGATGCTGGTGTCGTTGATATCGCCCGATGATGACTACGACCAGGTCTTCATGCAGAACTATGCCACCCTCAACATCCTGGACGAGCTGCGCCAGGTGCCGGGGGTCGGCGATGCCGAAGTGCTGGGTGGCGGTGAGTTCGCCATGCGCATCTGGATGGATCCGGACAAGCTGGCGCAGTACGACCTGACGCCGTCCGAGGTGGCCAGTGCCATTCGTGCCCAGAACACCGAGGTGCCGGCGGGCAGTCTGGCGGCCACGCCTCAATCCGATCCACGCGCCTACACCTATACCATCACAGCCGGTGGGCGGTTATCGAATACCGACGACTTCCGCGATATCTTCCTGCGCACCAACCCCGATGGGTCGGCATTGCGTCTGGATGATGTGGCGCGCATCGAACTGGGAGCCTCCTTCTATGGCATCGATGCGAAGCTGAACGGCGGCACCATGACGCCGATCATGATCAACCAGCAGCCCGGTGCCAATGCCCTGGAAACGGCCCGGGGGGTGGAAAAGGTCATGGATGAGCTGGCCGGTCGCTTCCCGCCGGGGCTCGAATATGTGACGCCTTACGATACGACCCAGTTCATCGATGCCTCCGTGGAGACGGTGTTGCACACCTTCATCGAGGCGTTCTTGATCGTCGGGGTCATCCTGTTCATCTTCCTGCAGAACTGGCGCTTCACGGTGATCGCCATGTCGGTGGTGCCGGTCTCGGTGCTGGCGACCTTTGCCGGTTTCTATGCCTTTGGCTTTTCGATCAACCTGCTGACGCTGTTCGCCCTGGTGCTGTCGATAGGCATCGTGGTCGATGATGCCATCCTGGTGGTGGAGAACGTCGAGCGGGTGCTCAGCGAGGATGAGGAGATCACCGTCACCCAGGCGACGATCCGGGCCATGAAGGAAGTCGGGGGGCCGGTCATCGCGACCTCGCTGATCATGGCGGCGGTCTTCGTGCCGGTGGCGTTCCTTGGCGGTTTCAGCGGCCAGATCTATCAGCAGTTCGCGCTGACCATTGCCGTGTCGGTGGCCTTCTCTGCCTTGATGGCCCTGACCTTCACACCGGCGCTCTCGGCGATCTTCATCAAGCATGACCTGCATCGCAAGGAATCGGCCTTCATGCGAGCGGTACGTACGCCGCTGCGCCTGTTCGACCGGCTGTTCGCCGGCATCACCGCCGTCTACATGTGGGTGGTCAAGGTGCTGGTGCGTTTCTGGGGTGTGGCGCTGTTGTTGACCGCTCTGGTCGGGGCTGGCTCCTGGTGGCTCTACCAGAGCACGCCCTCGACGCTGGTGCCCGAGACCGATCAGGGCATCGTGCTGGCATCGGTGCAGCTGCCGGATTCGGCATCGCTGGAGCGTACCAAGAACTACATGGACAAGTTGAGCAGCGCCATCAAGGATGTGGAGGGCGTGAAGTTCTCCACGGCGGTGGCGGGCTACGACATGCTGACGAGCTCGGTGAATACCGCGCGCGGTATCATCTTCGTCAACATGGAGCCCTGGGGCGAGCGTGACCTGACGGCCTCCGAGCTGATCGGCAAGATAATGCAGTTTGGTGCACAGATTCCGGGCGGTTCGGCCATGGCCTTCAACATGCCGCCGATCGTCGGTCTTTCGACCACGGGCGGTTTCACCGGTTATCTGCAGTCCTACGAGGGGGCATCTCCCGAGGAGCTCTATCAGGCCTCGCTGAAGGTCATGCAGGCGGCTGCCCAGAATCCTGTCCTGAATCAGGTGTTCACGACCTTCAACGTCAATGTGCCGTCCTACGAGGCGAAGATCGATCGGCAGAAAGCGCTGAGTTATGGCGTCTCGATGTCGGCATTGAACTCGACGTTGGGGAATACCTTCGGTAATGGTTTCGTCAACTACTTCAGCTATCAGGGGCGCAACTTCCAGGTCTATCTGCAGAACGAGGATGAGTTCCGCAAGACACCGGACGATATCTCCAGCGTCTATGTGCGAGGTGGCGACGGTGAGCGGATTCCGCTTTCCGAATTCGTGACCATGGAGCGCAAGACCGCTCCGGCGGTGGTGACCCGCTTCGGCGTCTACAGCGGTGCGCAATTCCAGGGCGGGCCAGCACCCGGCTACAGTTCCGGTCAGGCCATCGAGGCCATGGAGCAGATCGTCCAGGACGAACTCGGCGATGGCTGGGGCATGGGCTGGACCGGCACCGCCTATCAGGAAAGCCAGGCCGGCAGCGCCGCGACCATGGCGATCATCTTCGGCATGCTGATGGTGTTCCTGATCCTGGCGGCCCAGTACGAGAGCTGGTCGTTGCCGCTGGCGGTGCTGACGGCCACGCCGTTCGCCTTCCTCGGCGGTATCGGCGGCATCGCGCTGCGCGGGCTCGATACCAGCGTCTACGTGCAGATCGGCATGCTGGTGGTGGTCGGCCTGGCGGCGAAGAACGCCATCCTGATCGTCGAGTTCGCCGAGCTGCAACGCCGTGAGCAAGGCAAGTCGATCCGTGAGGCGGCCATTACGGCGGCGCATCTGCGCTTCCGGCCGATCGTCATGACTTCGCTGGCGTTCATCTTCGGCACCTTGCCGTTGGCACTGGCGACCGGCGCCAGTGACACCAGCAGCCACCACATCGGCACGACAGTGGCGGTGGGCATGGCGTCGGTGGCCATACTCGGCAGCTTGTTCGTGCCGACCTTCTACGCCATGATCGCCGGCGTCACCGATTGGCTGAGGGGCAAGACGCAAGGCCAGGGTGACAGCCGTGACGACGAACCGGCGTTGGAGCACGATACGCGCTGATCATCCGGTGTGATCGAGTGCAGACGGGCATCGCTTCCATGGGAGCGATGCCCGTTTTTTTTATGCGGGGAGTGCAACGCATCGTTCGATACAAATGAGGGGGCGTCGTCCGGGATTATTCGTCTATGCTGATAGATAGAAGAACACTTTGCCGGCTAAATAAGACCGGCTGGAGGAGACGCCATGAACGCTATCATTGATCTTGCCTTGAGCTTTCCGCTGATCGTTTTCACGGTGCTGCTGGTGCTGCTGGCGGTGTATTGGCTGCTGGTGGTGGTGCGCCTGGTGCCCACCGAGCTGTTCGAGCATGACAGTCTCAAGGAGGATCACCTGGCCAGCACCATGGTGTCGCTGGGCTTCGCCGGCGTTCCTGTATCGGTGGCCTTGAGCCTGCTGGTCGTGCTGGCCGGGGCCTTTAGTCTGGCGGTCGAGCTGCTGGTGCTCAGGTGGGTGCCGTTGGGTCTTTTCCGGGTGCCGGTCGGTGTCGTGGTGCTATGGGCATCGTTCGCCGTGGCGTCGCCGCTGACAGCGGGATTGTGCCGACGGCTGCATTGCCGGCTGCATCGTCATCCCGGCCTTTCCCGGCGCTGCCTGCTTGGCGAGCGAGTCCGGGTCACCGGGGTCGATGACGACGGCCGTGCCCGAGCCGTGATGGATGATGACGAGGCTCGGGAGGTCCAGCTGCTGGGCAAGTCGGGCAATCAGCCCGCCTCCGGTGAAACGCGGATCCTGGTCAAGTATCTTCCGGATGTCGATGCCTATCGCTCGGTGCTTGAGCAGGACTATCTGGATGCGCGCACGCGGCTGGTGCGGCTGCATCTGGTCGGCCACCACGAGCCTTCGGAGACGCAGCGGCATGGCCATAACGGTTCATCGCCGTCAGCTTGATGCACTGTCTCGCTCGAACAGTCGAAGCTGGATATCGACCAACTGGGTGCCGTATTTATAGAGGGAGAACGCCTCGGGATCGCGCAGCCAGTCATGGAAGAGGCCACTGAGAGTGGCCTGGAGCAGGCGGGTGGCGTTCTCGGGGGAGAGATCCTCGCGAAGCAGCCCTTGATCCTGGGCCTTGCGGAGATAGATCAACAGGGCATCCAGGCATTCGCTGGCCATCTCGCTTTCCAGGGCGCGGGGGTCGATATCGCTGAAGAATTCGCAGCGATGGAGCAGGGTGGCATGCACGCGTCGATGGCGGGGCTGTTCCAGACGATGAAAGCCCTGCTGGCACCCCAGGCGAATCGCTTCGAGCGGTGAGGCATTGCTCGGGGCGGTTTCCGCCACGAGTTCCTCGAATGGCATCCGCACCCTGTCGAGCATGGCGCGGAACAGGTCGGCCTTGTTGCGGAAATGCCAATAGACGGCACCGCGGGTCATGCCGGCGTGGCGGGCGATCTGCTCCAGAGAAGTGCAGGCGACGCCCTTCTCGAAGAAGACTTCTTCGGCGGCGTCCAGCAATGCTTCTCGCGTGGCCTCGGCTTCGGCCTTGGTACGTCTGGCCATGGGGAACTCGACTCCGGATAGTGCGTGGCATCCATTCTACCCGAGGGGGACGGTTTTTACATTCGTTGGTGTATGGTTGTCGTCATCGCTCGTCTTGAATCGCCATGGAGGGTATAAGACGAGGCAGGAATCTTTTCCGGCAGACAGCAAGGACAGATGATGGCGCGTGCTCCCTTCGAACTGGCCGACATGCGTGTGGCGCCAGGGACCCGGCAACAGATCGATGTCCCCATGGCCAGACTCTACACCCATGCCCCTCTGCATATTCCCGTGGAGATCGTGCATGGACGGCATCCGGGGCCGGTGTTGCTGGTGTGTGGCGGTATCCATGGCGATGAAATCAATGGCGTGGAGATCGTGCGCCGTCTGCTGCATTCGCGGCAGTTGTCGCGCTTGCGTGGCACCCTGATCGCCATTCCTATCGTCAATGTGTTCGGCTTCGTGCAGCACAGCCGCTATCTGCCGGACCGGCGCGACCTGAATCGATGCTTTCCGGGTAGTGAAGCGGGGTCGCTGGGAGGTCGGATGGCGGCGCTGTTCCGCGAGCAGATCGTCGATCAGGCGAGTCATATCATCGACCTGCACACGGGAGCTCTCCACCGTACCAATCTGCCGCAGATCCGTGCGCAGTTGACGTCGTGTGACGAGACTGAGCGCATGGCCAGTGCCTTCGGTGCACCGGTCATCCTCAATTCGGAATTGCGTGATGGCAGTTTGCGTCATTATGCGCAGAGCCGCGGCATACCTGTGTTGACCTATGAGGCCGGTGAAGCGCTGCGCTTCGACGAATGGGCAATCACTCCCGGTGTACGGGGCGTGTTGAGGGTGATGCGGCGTCTCGGCATGCTGCGTGGCGAGCAGCGGCGCCGCACGCCGCCTGCGGCGGAACGGGCGACCGGCTCAAGCTGGGCGCGGGCGCCGATCGACGGCATTCTGCGTCCCCAGGTACGGCTCGGTGCGCGGGTTGCCAAGGGAGAGCGGCTGGGGCGCGTGGCCGACCCGTTCGGCAATGCCGAAGACGAGGTGGTGTCGATGGCCGATGGCATCGTCATCGGCATGGGACGGCTGCCGCTGGTCAATGAAGGCGAAGCTCTGTTCCATATCGCGCGCTTCGATGTCATCGAGGAAGCCGAAAATGCCGTGGAAACCTTTCAGTCGAGCCTGGAGCC
This sequence comes from Halomonas elongata DSM 2581, assembly GCF_000196875.2. NCBI lineage: Bacteria > Pseudomonadati > Pseudomonadota > Gammaproteobacteria > Oceanospirillales > Halomonadaceae > Halomonas > Halomonas elongata. The sequence goes on along the minus strand of NC_014532.2, from coordinate 2,499,285 downwards.
ACCACCCGACCCGCTCTACTGAGTCAACGGATCAGCCCGCCAGGGCGGGCTGATCTTCTGCCACCAGGCCCAATGCATCATCGAAGACCGCCAGGCCGGCGCCGTCACGGTGGGCGTTCTCGGACAGGTGACGGCGGAAGCGGCGGCCGCCCGGACAGCCCTGGAACAGGCCCAGCAAGTGGCGAGTGAGGTGGTTGAGTCGGGCACCTTCCTCGAGCCGTTGGGCGATATAGGGACGCAGGGCGCGTGCCGCTGAATGGCGATCCTCCGCCGGGTCCGGCTCGCCATACAGGCGAGAATCCACCGAGGCCAGCAACCAGGGGTTCTGATAGGCTTCGCGGCCGACCATCACGCTGTCGACGTGGGCTAGTTGCGCCTGGCAATTCTCCAGGGTCTTGAGGCCGCCATTGAGCCCGATGTGCAGTTCGGGGTGTTGTGCCTTCAGGCGGTGGATGCGTGGGTAGTTGAGCGGCGGAACGTCACGGTTCTGCTTGGGCGAGAGTCCTTCCAGCCAGGCCTTGCGAGCATGCACGATAAAGGTGCTGCAGCCAGCATCGGCGACACGCTGGATGAAGTGCGCGAGGTCGGCGTCTTCATCCTGGTCGTCGATGCCGATTCGGCACTTCACGGTCACCGGAATCGACACTGCCGCCTGCATCGCCTTGACCGCCGCGGCGACCTTGTCGGGGTAGGCCATCAGGCAGGCGCCGATCAGATTGTTCTGCACGCGGTCGCTGGGGCAACCCACATTGAGATTGACCTCGTCATAGCCCCACGCCTCGGCAATTGCGGCACACTCGGCGAGCTCGCCGGCGTCGCTGCCGCCCAGTTGCAGGGCCAATGGATGCTCGATAGCGTCATAACCCAGAAAGCGCTCGCGCGGCGACCCATACAGGATGGCGCCGGTCGTGACCATCTCGGTATAGAGCAGGGCATGGCGCGTCAGGGTCCGGGCGAAGGCGCGATAATCGCGGGTCGTCCAGTCCATCATGGGTGCCACAGAAAACCGACGAGCCCCATCTGCAGCGTTATTCATCGACATATCAGCTAGTTACCCTTCGTGCCGGTGTTCGACCGATCACGTTTAATATCCTTTCATGCCGCCCACAACCGGACTTGGTGCGCCTTATGCGTATCAGGTATGGCGCAGCGTCTGTTTCCCCATGGTCGAGTGGTACTCCATGGGTGATATGCCGGCAGTGCGGTGTTCAATGGCGGGTATTGTACGTAAGAAGGGCTATTCGGCCCAGACCAGAACGCTTCGCCACTAAGGACGGGGGGGGGGCCTTCTAGGCCACGTTGTCGGTTCATGCACCAGGGATGCCAGGCTCTCACCGCCGTGACGATCGCGTGCGTGATGGGGCTTGGCTGCGTTTTCGGCGCGAGATGTGGCCTGAGCGTGGGCCATCGCCGGGTGGCCGCGATGAAACATTCTTGTGCTACTGCGGTCATTGCAGTAACTTGGGAATGTATAGGTATGTACCCTATTTTATCCTCTCTTGGGTTGATGCGCTTGTCTATGCGTCGTTTTGTCACTGCTTGTCTGGCCTTCCTGGTTTTCGGAGCCATGCTCTCGACGTCGCCTGCAGGCGCGGGGGAAGTGCTGACTGCAGACAAGACGCTGGCAACCTGTGCGTGTGGAGAGGTCGCTCCTGCGGCAGTGCTGCCGGATACAAGCGATGGGGATATCGACGAGCTTGCAGGGCACGTCTTCCTTGCATCGAGAATCACTCCCGCGTCGGGTGTGGTGTCGCCGCTTTCTTCGGAAGGCCTTCGCCAGCGCTCGGCTCAGTCCATTCGGGCTCCGCCACAGCACCTCTGAATTCTTCTCTTCGACATCCTGGCTCGTCGTGAGCCGTTTTTGAGAATGCCCCGCGTGTCTTGTCAACGTGGGCTCTATTCAGAGGTTTGCCAAATGAAATTCTTGCCCTTGTCACGTCTCGATACTGCCGATCATCTGGTCACTCCCCAGGAATTCTTCGATATCGAGGGTGGTTCTCCGGCCCTCAGCCTGATGATGGACTTCCGGCAGCATCACCCTCATGCCATCAGTGCTTCGATGCCGGCACTCTGGGCCGCCAGCCTGATGGAGACTGAACAGGTGGATTGCAAGCTGGTGGTCGATCACCAGCGGGAATTCATCGGCCTGTTGACTCAGGAACGCCTCTCGGAGCAGAGCCTGATTGCTGCCCAGGCGAAGTTCGGTATTGACCGCAAGAGCCTGACCGTTGCTGACTTGATGCTGCCCCGTTCTGCCATGCCGGCACTGAACTACGACGACCTGGTGAGAGCTACCGTGGCAGATCTGGTGGCGACGCTGCGTGAGGCGGGTGAGCCCTATTGCCTGGTGCGGGATAACGCGCATCACCAGATCCGGGGGTTGATCTCCGTGGGAGAACTGTCTGCCCGTCTGCATCAGCAGGTGTCACTCAAGCCCCAGGTTTCGGTGCTCAAGGTGCTGGATGCACATGGTTGACAGGAAGTCTTTCCTGGCCGGATGAGCGGGTCTGCCCGGGCCCGCTCAGGCGTCGCGCTCCGTCCTTTATGGGAGCGGAGCGTGCCTGCTGGCTGACGCTCATCAAAGTGTATCGGAAGAGGCGGGGTGGAATGATAGTCTGACAGTTCATCCTCGGGTCGAGGGAGCATGCATGAAAGGATGGCGTCGGGTCATGGTGGGGATCATGCTGTCGTTGCTGGCGGGATGCGGCAATGGCGAGGAACAGGATGATGGATCTGCCGAACGCCTCGGTGGGGTCGCCCAGCCGGAAGAGGAGCATGATACGGAGCCAGCGCCCGAGCAGGAGCCTTTCGATCAGGAGGTTGCCCTCGGAGTGTCGGTGAGGCTGGATGAAACGAGTCGGTTGCGGGTCGAGGGTACGACCAACCTGCCGCCGGGCACTCGATTGCGTGTGATGGCCCAGCGGAATGCCAGTGGGGTGAGTTGGCGAGAGAGCGTCGTGGTCGAGGAGGGCGGTTTCGCCGCAGGCCCATTCGGGCCGGGAAGTGGCCTTCCGGAAGGCGCTTATCGCATTCGCGTGACGATGCCGCCTGCCAGTGTGCAACCCGCTTCCGTGCAGTCCAGGCTGGGACGGCAGGGAGAGCATCTGAGCGGGCCTTTCGTCGTGGGCACCCAGCATGGCCAGGGGCAGGTCATCGAGGCGCAGTGGTCCTTGCGTATCGAGCCGGGCGGTGTGCAGATGACGCCATGAGATCCAGGGCCGGGTATCGAGAATGAGCCTGCGGATGTGCTGCCGGGGGTTGGCCAGGTGCGTATAATGTGGCCAATCGCCCTGATGGCTGGGGCTACTTTTCATCGACCGGACCTAGGACGACATGACCGTACGTACTCGTATCGCGCCATCTCCCACCGGGGATCCCCATGTGGGCACGGCTTATATTGCCCTGTTCAACCTTTGCTTTGCCCGCCAGCACGGCGGCCAGTTCATCCTGCGCATCGAGGATACCGATCGTCTGCGATCCACCGCCGAGTCCGAGCAGATGATCCTCGATTCTCTGCGCTGGCTGGGGCTCGAGTGGGATGAGGGGCCGGATGTGGGTGGTCCTCATGGCCCCTATCGGCAGAGTGAACGCGGTGATATCTATGTCGAGTATGCCCGGCAATTGCTCGATGCCGGTCATGCCTTCAAGTGTTATCGCACCAGCGAGGAGCTGGACGCGCTGCGCGATGAGCGCAAGGCAGCCGGCCAGCACCTGGCGTTGAAGCCCGATGACCTGGCCTTGCCCGAGGCAGAGGTTGCGCGTCGCGAGCGTGAGGGATGGCCCCATGTGGTGCGCATGAAGGTGCCGGCCGATGGCACCTGCGTGGTCGAGGACATGCTGCGCGGTACCATCGAAGTGGACTGGGCGCAGGTAGACGCGCAGATTCTGCTCAAGTCCGACGGCATGCCGACCTATCATCTGGCCAATGTGGTCGACGACCATTTGATGGGGATCACGCATGTGCTGCGCGGGGAGGAGTGGATCAACTCTGCACCCAAGCACCAGTTGCTCTATGAGTACTTCGGCTGGCCGATGCCGTCGTTGTGCCATATGCCGCTGCTGCGCAACCCGGACAAGTCGAAGCTTTCCAAGCGCAAGAATCCCACCTCGATCAACTACTATCGTCGCATGGGCTTTCTGCCCCAGGCGGTGGCCAATTACCTGGGCCGCATGGGTTGGTCGATGCCCGACGAGCGCGAGAAATTCACCCTCGACGAGATGATGGCGCATTTCGATATCCAGCGCGTCTCGCTGGGAGGGCCGGTCTTCGATCTGCAGAAGCTGACCTGGCTCAATGGGCTCTACATTCGCGAGGATCTCGATGACGATGCACTGCTGGAGGCACTGAAGGAGTGGGCCTTCAATGAAGACTATGTGCGCCAGATTCTGCCCCAGGTGCGCCCGCGGGTGGAGACCCTGTCCGAAGTGATGCCCCTGGCCGGGCATTTCTTCTCCGGGCTGCCGGCGATCGACGAAGAGAGCTTCGCCCGGGTCAAGCTCGAGCGTGAGCCCCTGCTCAAGCTGTTGCAGTTCTTGGTCTGGCGTTTCGAGGTCGTCCCGGCCTGGAACAAGGAAGCCCTGCTCGGTGAGGTGAAGGCGCTGTCTGCCCATTTCGAGCTCAAGATGAAGGAATTCCTGGCACCGGTCTTCATCGCCATTACCGGTTCGCCCTCGAGTACCTCGGTCATGGACGCCATGGCCATCCTGGGGTCCGACATGACGCGCGCGCGCCTGCGCCACGCCATCGAGGTGCTGGGCGGTGTTTCCAAGAAACAGGCCAAGCGCTTCGAAAAGGAATACCGGGAGCTGTAGGGCGCAGCTGAGACGCCTGCCAGCAGGAAGAGCGGCGCCTGGCGTCTCGAGAGGGAAGGTTTCAAGCCTTCCCTTTTTCATGCTTCGCTCTTTGCCTGAAAACATGTTGACGAAGAGGCGGGTTCTGAGTAATATACGCCCCGTCTTCACGAGATGTGGGGCCTTAGCTCAGCTGGGAGAGCGCAACACTGGCAGTGTTGAGGTCAGCGGTTCGATCCCGCTAGGCTCCACCACCATCTCATTTCGAAGTCAATGCGTCCCATTCGTCTAGTGGTCTAGGACACCGCCCTTTCACGGCGGTAACAGGGGTTCGAACCCCCTATGGGACGCCACTCCCTCTTGATTTTTCCCTGGCTCGTGACCTCTCACCGAATGGGTGATGGTGGGTCGTGCCATGGTGTTCATGCCGCTCGCGGCATGCGCATGCATCTCACTCAAAGCCTCTAAAGCCTGATTTCGGGCTTGACTTGTCCACGTCTTCTGTTCCTGTTGTCCAGCGAGTCCCTGGCCTTGCCGCCAGCCCGCATGGTAGTGGGCTTCTCTGAGAAATCCTTTTAAATCAATGGCTTGTCATTGGGTTAAAAATTGATCAATTTAAGAGCGACCCGCTGTTCATGGCGATTCAGGGACGTTTTGGAAAGGTTTTGAACAGGGTTATCCACAGAATGTGTGGAAAAGGCTTCAGGGGTGCTGGAGGGCGCCGAGCAGGAGGATAGCGGGGTGTTGTTCCTCCTGCTTGGAGAGGTATCAGTGTTTAGTCAAAGGCTCGTAGCCGGCGCAGCAGGGCAGAGGTGTCCCAGCGTCCGCCGCCCATGGCCTGAAGGTCGGCATAGAATTGATCCACCAGAGCGGTGACGGGCAGGCGGGCCTGGAGGTGGCGTGCTTGATCCAGGCAGATGGCTAGATCCTTGCGCATCCAGTCGATGGCAAAGCCATGTTCATACTCGTCGTCGATCATGGTGCGATGGCGGTTCTCCATCTGCCAGGAGCCAGCGGCCCCCTGAGAAATCACCTCGACGACCCTGGCTTGATCCAGGCCGGCGCGTTCGGCGAAGTGCAATCCTTCCGAGAGCCCCTGGACCAGGCCAGCAATGCAGATCTGGTTGACCATCTTGGTCAATTGGCCGCTGCCGGCCGGCCCCATCAGGTTCACGGCGCGAGCATAATGGGCGAGCAGGGGTTCGACCCGTGCGAAGTCGCTCTCGGTACCGCCGCACATGATGGTCAGAGCGCCGTTCTCGGCGCCTTGCTGGCCGCCGGAAACTGGGGCGTCGAGAAAGCCGATACCGCGTTCGCGACAGGCCGTGTCGAGGGATTCGGCCAGACTGGCGGACGCCGTGGTGTGATCGACCAGCAGGCTGCCCGCCTGCATGCCATGCAGGACGCCGTCGTCGCCTAGGGCAACCTCATGGACATCGTCGTCGTTGCCCACGCAGAGCAGTACCAGATCGGCCTGCTCAGCGGCCTGGCGCGGTGTCGGGTGGTGGTGGCCGCCGTAACGCTCGGTCCAGTCTTCGGCCTTGGCGCTTGTGCGGTTGTAGACGTGAACCTCCAGGCCGGCCCTGGCCAGGTGGCCGGCCATGGGATGGCCCATCACGCCGAGGCCGATGAAGGCGATACGCTTGATTGTCTGGCTCATGTGTCGCTCCCGAGTGCGGGGTGGATGGAGTGGTCGGTTGTCGGCGATACCGTCGAGACGAAAAAGGCCACCGCTAGGGGTGGCCTTTTTCGTACAGGGGTTCGCATCGTCAGCGAACGATCAGTCGGTGGGGTAGTCGCGCTTGTCGTGCCCCACGTAGAGCTGGCGTGGACGGCCGATCTTGTAGCTTTCGCTGAGCATCTCGTGCCAATGGGAAATCCAGCCGATGGTGCGTGACACCGCGAAGATCACGGTGAACATGTTCTTCGGAATGCCCATGGCCTTGAGGATGATGCCCGAATAGAAGTCGACGTTCGGGTACAGCTTGCGCTCGATGAAGTACTCGTCTTCCAGGGCGATCTGCTCGAGGCGCTTGGCGATCCGGAGTTGCGGATCGTCGGCGCGGCCCAGTTGCTCCAGTACCTCGTCGCAGGTTTCTTTCATGACCTTGGCGCGCGGGTCGAAGTTGCGGTAGACCCGGTGGCCGAAGCCCATCAGCTTGAAGGGGTCGTCCTTGTCCTTGGCGCGGTCGATGAAGCGCTGGATGTTCTCTTCGCTCTCGTCGCCGATCTCGTCGAGCATGTTCAGCACGGCTTCGTTGGCGCCGCCGTGGGCCGGACCCCAGAGAGCGGCGATGCCGGCGCTGATGCAGGCGAAGGGATTGGCGCCGGTGGAGCCGGCCAGACGAACCGTGGAGGTGGAGGCGTTCTGCTCATGGTCGGCATGGAGCATGAAGATGCGGTCCATGGCCTTGGCGAACACCGGATTGATCTTGTACTCCTCGCAGGGGTTGCTGAACATCATGTAGAGGAAGTTCTCTGCATAGTTCAGGTCGTTGCGAGGATAGTTGAAGGGCTGGCCGACGTTGTACTTGTGAGACATTGCCGCCAGCGTCGGCATCTTGGCGATCAGGCGGATGGCGCTGATCTCGCGATCTTCCTGCTTGGTGATGTCCAGATGGTCGTGGTAGAAGGCCGCCAGGCCGCCGACCACGCCGCACATGATCGACATCGGATGGGCATCGCGACGGAAACCCTTGAAGAAGTTGGCCAGCTGTTCATGCACCATGGTGTGCGAGGTGACGCGGTCCGCGAAATCCGTGTACTCGGCCTTGCTCGGCAGCTCGCCGAACATCAGCAGGTAGCACAGTTCGACGAAGTCGGAATTCTGGGCCAGCTGATCGATGGGGTAACCGCGGTGGAGCAGCATGCCCTTGCCGCCATCGATGTAGGTAATGGCGGATTGGCACGAGGAGGTGGCCATGAAGCCGGGATCATAGGTGAAGAGACCTTCCGAGCCCAGGCCGCGAACGTCGATCACGTCCGGCCCGCGCGTGCCGGAGTAGATCGGCAGCTCGATCGGCTTGTCTAGGCCCTCTACCGTCAAAGTCGCTTTCCTGTCAGCCATGATGGCCTCCTCTGCGTGTTCATGATGAGCCGATAAGTCGCTATCTCGCAGGACTTGCCGGCAAAAAGGTTTGCCCACTATAGAAGCGTGCTCACGATTGTCAATTGGCCTATCGGCGCCATTAGTTCTACCAGTTCGTGTTCGGTGTATGGCTTTTGTACATGAAATGATGCTTCGCACCATGCATGACGCGGCCTCCACATGAACCGCCGGGGTGGGAAAGAAGCGGTGACGAAGCCATCGAAATTTCCTGCTTTGATATGTCCTGTCATGGCCGTGGGAACCGGGGGCCGATTTGTCACAGGTGGGGCATGACCCTATAATCTTGTCCCGCGACTGGCAGGAAACGGCAATCGTGACCGTGTCGGTCACGACTGCCCCTTCCCGAAACCACCGCCCGCTTCGGGGGCATGCACGAGTGCCCAGCGGCGGGCCAAGAGAGTGTGTATAGAGCCGTGAATAGCAAACGACCCGTAAATCTGGATCTGTCCACGATACAGTTTCCCCTTCCCGCCTTGACGTCCATTGCGCACCGCATTACCGGCGTCATTCTCTTCATTGGCTTGATCTTTGGCTTCTGGGCGCTGGATGCGTCGCTGTCGTCGGCTGAAGGCTTCGCGAGCGTGCAGCACGCTCTGGCGCATAACTTCCTGGCGAAGCTGATTGCCTGGGGGCTGCTGTCCGCGCTGGCGTTCCACTTCGTGGCCGGTATCAAGCACCTGCTGATGGATATCGATATCGGCGTGACCCTCGAGGGTGGCGTCAAGAAGGCGCAGATCACCGTGGCGGTGAGTGCGGTCCTGATCATTCTGGCGGGAGTCTGGGTATGGTAACCAACATCACGAATCTCGGGCGCAGCGGGCTTTCCGACTGGCTCGTGCAGCGCGCTTCGGCCATCGTCCTGGCCCTCTACACACTCTTTATCGTCGGCTACCTGCTGTTTTCCCCGGGGCTGGATTACGCCACCTGGAGCGGTCTGTTCGCCCAGACCTGGATGCGGATCTTCTCGCTGCTGGCTTTCGTGTCGCTGTCGGCTCATGCCTGGGTCGGCCTGTGGACCGTGACCACCGACTACATCAAGCCGACCGGCATCCGTGTCGCCGCCCAGTCCATCATCATCCTGGCCATCTTCGTGTTCCTGGTCTGGGGCATCCAAGTTCTGTGGGGAGCCTGATTCATGTCCAACATGCGTAGTCTGACATTCGACGCCATCATCATCGGCGGTGGCGGTTCCGGCATGCGGGCCGCTCTGGAGCTGGCCAAGTCCGGCAAGAAGACCGCCGTTCTTTCCAAGGTCTTCCCGACCCGTTCGCACACCGTGTCCGCCCAGGGCGGCATCACCTGCGCCATCGCCTCGGCCGACCCCAACGACGACTGGCGCTGGCACATGTATGACACCGTCAAGGGCGGCGATTACATCACCGACCAGGAAGCGGCCGAATACATGTGTTCCGAGGGCCCCAAGGCGGTCTTCGAACTCGAGCACATGGGGCTGCCGTTCTCGCGTTTCGAGAACGGACGCATCTATCAGCGGCCCTTCGGCGGTCAGTCCAAGGATTTCGGCAAGGGCGGGCAGGCGGCCCGGACCTGTGCGGCGGCCGACCGTACCGGCCATGCGCTGCTGCATACCCTTTACCAGAATAACCTGAAGAACCAGACCACCTTCCTCAACGAGTGGTATGCCGTCGATCTGGTCAAGAACGCCAACGGCGACGTGGTGGGCTGCATCGCCATGGATATCGAGACCGGCGAAGTCGTGCACGTCAAGGCCAAGGCCACCGTGCTGGCGACAGGCGGTTCCGGTCGCATCTATTCCTCTACCACCAATGCCCTGATCAATACCGGCGACGGTATCGGCATGGCGCTGCGTGCCGGCATTCCGATGCAGGACATGGAGATGTGGCAGTTCCACCCCACCGGCATCTATGGCGCCGGCGTGCTGGTGACCGAAGGTTGCCGTGGCGAGGGTGGCTACCTCGTCAACAAGGACGGCGAACGCTTCATGGAGCGCTACGCCCCCAATGCCAAGGACCTGGCCGGCCGCGACGTGGTCGCGCGTTCCATGGTCATGGAGATCCTCGAGGGTCGCGGTTGCGGCGAGAACGGCGATCACGTCTACCTCAAGCTGGATCATCTCGGCGAAGAAGTGCTTGGCAAGCGCCTGCCGGGCATCGTCGAGCTGTCCAAGACCTTTGCCCATGTGGATCCGGCCAAGGAGCCGATCCCGGTGGTGCCGACCTGCCACTACATGATGGGTGGCGTGGCCACCAACGTGCATGGCCAGGCCATTGCCCAGGATGCCGATGGCAACGACCAGATCGTCAATGGCCTGTACGCCGTGGGCGAAGCAGCGTGCGTTTCCGTGCATGGCGCCAACCGCCTGGGCGGCAACTCGCTGCTCGACCTGGTGGTGTTCGGCCGTGCCGCCGGCATGTTCATCGAGAGCGCCCTCAATGAAGGGATCGACTATCTGGCGGCCAGCGACGATGACATCGAAGCGGCCATGCGCCGGATCAATCGCTGGGACGAGTCCGAAGGCGGCGAGAGCGTGCCTGAACTCAAGCGTGCGCTGCAGGAGATCATGCAGAGCGATTTCGGCGTCTTCCGTCAGGAAGACAACATGCAGAAGGGCGTTCAGCAACTGGCCGAACTGCGCGAGCGGATCGCCAACGCCTATCTGCCGGACAAGTCGAAGGCCTTCAACACCGCGCGTGTCGAGGCGCTGGAGCTGGACAACCTGATGGAGGTCGCCGAGGCTACCGCCATCGCTGCCCTGGAGCGCAAGGAAAGCCGTGGCGCGCATTCTCGCTACGACTATCCGGATCGCGACGACGCCAACTGGCTGAAGCATTCGATGTACTTCCCGGCGGAGAAGCGTCTGGGGCAGCGCGAGGTCAACTTCGCGCCCAAGACCGTCGACATGTTCGAGCCGAAAGTTCGCACCTACTAAAAGGGGAGTCACGATGTCCACGCTTCAGGTATCTCTGTACCGCTACAATCCGGAAACGGACTCTGCCCCCTACATGGAAGAGTTCCAGATCGACACTCAGGGCCGTGACATCATGGTCCTGGATGTCCTGCACATGGTGAAGGAGCAGGACAGCGGCCTGGCCTTTCGCCGTAGCTGCCGTGAAGGGGTGTGTGGCTCCGACGGCATGAACATGAACGGCAAGAACGGCCTGGCCTGCATCACGCCGCTGTCCGAGGTGGTCAAGAAGGGCAAGCTGACGCTGCGTCCGCTGCCCGGCCTGCCGGTGATCCGTGACCTGGTGGTCGACATGGGGCTGTTCTACAAGCAGTACGAGCGCATCCAGCCGTATCTGCAGAACGATAACCCGGCGCCGGCCATCGAGCGGCTGCAATCACCGGAGGATCGCGACAAGCTCGACGGCCTCTACGAGTGCATCCTGTGTGCCTGCTGCTCGACCTCCTGCCCGTCGTTCTGGTGGAATCCGGACAAGTTCGTCGGACCTGCCGGCCTGCTGCAGGCTTACCGTTTCCTGGCGGATTCCCGCGACGAGGCCACGCGTGAGCGCCTGGCCGAACTCGAGGATCCGTTCAGCGTGTTCCGTTGCCGGGGCATCATGAATTGCGTGGCGGTCTGTCCCAAGGGGCTCAACCCGACACGTGCCATCGGCAAGATCCGGGAGATGTTGCTGGCCAATGCCACTTAAATGATGGCTCGCGGCTTGTTATCATACTCACCGGCCCTGAGTTGCGGCGTAATGCCGCAACCCTGACCCGGTGATTCGTCGAAAGCCGGTGCCCTGTGCACCGGCTTTCGACCATCGAAATCAAGGGCGGGTCCACCATCGGTGGCCGCCACCGATGTCGTCACGGATGAGCCGTGCGACGCCGATACCACCCCATCAGTGCAGGGTGACCGAGAGATGCAACAAGGCATAATGGAGTTGATGTGGCGCTCCTCGCATGTCAGTGGCAGCAATGTCCACTACGTGGAAGCGCTCTACGAGCAGTATCTGGATGATCCCAAAGCCGTTCCCGACGAATGGCGAGAGTACTTCGATACACTGCCGACACCCGAAGGCAGCGCCACCCGCGACGTTCCGCTTGCCCCTACCCGCGAACAGTTCTATCAGCTAGGCCAGCAGCGGCGTACCGCTCAGGCCACCTCGCCCGACAGCGGCGAGAACAAGAAGCAGGTCAAGGTCCTGCAGCTGATCAACGCCTACCGCGTTCGCGGACACCAGAAGGCCGATATCGACCCCCTGGGCCTGCGTAGCCCGACGCCCGTTCCCGATCTCGACCTCTCCTTCCATCAGCTCTCCCAGTCCGACCTGGACACCGAATTCCAGACCGGCTCGTTCTTCCTGGGCGCCGACAAGGCACCGCTGAAGGAGATCGTCGAAGCGCTGCAGCAGACCTACTGCCGCAGTATCGGTTGCGAGATCATGCATATCGTCGACACCGAGGAGAAACGCTGGTTGCAGCAGCGCTTCGAGTCGGTGCGCAGCGCACCGAAGTTCAGCGACGAGGTGCGCAAGCATGTGCTGGAGCGTCTGACCGCCGCCGAGGGTCTGGAAAGCTATCTGGCCTCGAAGTATCCGGGGACCAAGCGTTTCGGTCTGGAAGGGGGGGAGTCCTTCATCCCCATGATGGACGAGCTGATCCAGCGCAGTGGCGGCTACGGTACCAAGGAAGTCGTCATCGGCATGGCCCACCGCGGCCGTCTCAATGTTCTGGTCAACATCCTCGGCAAGAACCCCTCCGAACTGATCGACGAGTTCGATGGCAAGAAAGTGGTCGAGCGTGGTTCCGGTGACGTCAAGTATCACCAGGGCTTCAGTTCCAACGTCATGACGCCGGGAGGCGAGGTTCACCTGGCGCTGTCGTTCAACCCGTCGCACCTGGAGATCGTCGCGCCGGTGGTCGAGGGCTCGGTACGGGCCCGCCAGGACCGCCGCAGCGACCCGGATGGCGGCAAGGTGCTGCCGATCAACGTGCACGGCGATGCGGCCTTCGCCGGTCAGGGCGTGGTCATGGAAACCTTCCAGATGTCCCAGACCCGCGCCTTCGAGACCGGCGGCACGATACACATCGTGATCAACAACCAGGTGGGCTTCACGACTTCGCATCCCCGTGACTCGCGTTCCACCGAGTACTGCACCGACATCGCCAAGATGGTCCAGGCGCCGATCTTCCACGTCAATGGCGACGATCCGGATGCCGTGCTGCATGCGACCCAGGTGGCGCTGGACTATCGCCAGCAGTTCAAGAAGGACGTGGTCATCGACCTGGTCTGCTATCGTCGGCGCGGCCACAACGAGGCCGACGAACCCTCCGGCACCCAGCCGATGATGTATCGCAAGATCAAGGACCATCCTTCCTCGCGCGCCTTGTACGCCAAGCGCCTGGTGGGCGAAGGCCTGCTCTCCGAGGACGAGATCAAGGCGATGGTCGAGACCTACCGCGACGACCTGGTGGCCGGCAACCATGTGGCCAATGCCCTGGTCCAGCAACCCAACACCGCCCTTTTCGTCGACTGGAAGCCCTATCTCGGCCACGAGTGGTCCGGCTATACCGACACCAGCATCGACATGAAGCGCCTGCAGCGGCTGGCGGCGAAGATGTGCACGATTCCCGACGGTGTCGCCGTCCAGCGTCAGGTCGCCAAGATCTACGACGACCGGCGCAAGATGCAGGCCGGTGGGATGGCGGTCAACTGGGGCTTCGCCGAAACCCTGGCCTATGCCACCCTGCTGGATGAGGGCCACCCGGTGCGCCTGACCGGTCAGGACAGCGGCCGCGGTACCTTCTCCCACCGCCATGCGGTCATACACAACCAGAACGATGGCACGACCTATGTGCCGTTGCAGCATCTTGCCGAAGGACAACCGACCTTCACCATCCACGACTCCTTCCTCTCGGAAGAAGCCGTGCTGGCGTTCGAATACGGCTATTCCACCACCGCGCCCAACGACCTGGTGATCTGGGAAGCCCAGTTCGGGGACTTCTTCAACGGCGCCCAGGTGGTGGTCGACCAGTTCATCTCGTCCGGCGAGACCAAGTGGGAGCGGCTGTGCGGCCTGACCATGCTGCTGCCCCATGGCTACGAAGGGCAGGGGCCCGAGCACTCCTCGGCGCGCCTGGAGCGTTTCCTGCAGCTGTGTGCTGAACACAACATGCAGGTCTGCGTGCCCACCACGCCGGCACAGATCTTCCACCTGTTGCGCCGTCAGGTCATCCGCAAGCTGCGCAAGCCGCTGGTGGTGATGTCGCCCAAGAGCCTGCTGCGCCACAAGGAAGCAACGTCGGACCTCGACGAACTGGCCAATGGCCATTTCCAGATGGTGCTGCCCGACCAGGGCAAGCGCGACGCCGCCAAGGTGGAGCGCATCATCCTGTGTGCCGGCAAGGTCTATTACGACCTGGCCAACTGGCGCGAGGAAAACGCCCGTGACGACGTGGCCATCCTGCGACTCGAACAGCTCTATCCCTTCCCCGAGGAGGAGCTCTTCGAGGCGATCAAGGACTACACCAACGTCACCGAGGTGGTGTGGTGCCAGGAGGAGCCGTTGAACCAGGGCGCCTGGTATCCCAGCCAGCATCACATGCGGATCGCTGTCGAGCGTCTGAAGACCGGATTGGGCGGGCGTCTCAAGTTCGCCGGCCGACCGGCCTCCGCCGCTCCCGCAGCGGGCTATATGTCCGTGCATACCGAACAGCAGCGCCAGTTGGTGGAAGACGCCTTCAATCTCTGAGGCGACCCACCGGGACGAGAGAGAACACATAAGGGAAACGACATGGCTACCGAGATCAAGGCACCCTCCTTTCCGGAATCCGTTGCCGAGGGCAGCGTGGCCGCCTGGCACAAGAAGCCGGGCGATAGCGTCGAGCGCGATGAACTGATCGTCGAGATCGAGACCGACAAGGTGGTGCTCGAGGTCGTGGCACCCGAGGCCGGTACCCTGACCGAAGTGCTGGCGGAAGAAGGCGACACCGTGGAATCCGAGCAGGTCCTGGGCCGTCTCGGCGAAGGTCAGGCGAGTGGCGAAGCCGGAAATGCGGACAAGTCCGAGGGCAAATCCGAGGAGTCCGAGGGTGACAAGCCGGCTGCTGGAGACGCCGCCGGCGAGGCCAAGCCGGCCGCTGGTGGCGCTCAGCACGAGGTGAAGGCGCCGACCTTCCCCGAGTCCATCCAGGAAGGCACCGTGGCCAGCTGGAACAAGCAGGTCGGCGAAGCGGTCAAGCGTGACGAGGTGCTGGCCGAGATCGAGACCGACAAGGTGGTGCTCGAAGTGGTCGCACCCGCCGATGGCGCCCTGATCGAGATCAAGGCCGAAGAAGGCAGCCAGGTCGAGTCGGAAGCTGTTCTGGCGCTGTTCGGTGAAGGTGCCGGTGGCGATGCCGCACCGAGCGCCGGCGAGGACAAGGCAGCGGCCTCCGCCGATGATGGCGAAAGCGACGAGAAGGTCGGCGACAAGATCCTGGCACCGGCGGCGCGCAAGCTGGTCGCCGAACACGATCTGGACGTCAACAAGATCGAAGGCACCGGCAAGGGCGGGCGCATTCTCAAGGAAGACGTGCAGAAGGCCGTGAAGGATGGCTCCGCCAAGAAGACGGCTGCCAAGTCCTCCGCCGGTTCCAAGCCGGCCGCTGCGGCAGCAGCTCCGGCCGTCGAGGGCGAGCGCCCCGAGAAGCGCGTGCCGATGACCCGGCTGCGCAAGACCATCGCCAAGCGTCTGGTCGAGGCCCAGCAGACCGCTGCCATGCTGACCACCTACAATGAGGTGGACATGGGTGCGGTGATGGACCTGCGCGCCCAGTATAAGGAAACCTTCCTCAAGGCCCACGACACCAAGCTCGGCTTCATGGGCTTCTTCGTCAAGGCGGCCTCCGAGGCGCTCAAGCGTTTCCCCGATGTCAACGCCTCCATCGACGGCACCGACATCGTCTATCACGGCTATCAGGATATCGGCGTGGCCGTCTCCACCGACCGTGGTCTGGTGGTGCCGGTACTGCGTGATACCGACAGCATGAAGATCGCCGACGTCGAGAAGGGCATCGTCGACTTCGGCAAGCGGGCACGCGACGGCAAGCTCGGCATCGACGAGATGCAGGGCGGCACCTTCACCATCACCAATGGCGGCATCTTCGGCTCGCTGCTGTCGACGCCGATCATCAATCCGCCGCAGACGGCGATCCTGGGCATGCACAAGATCCAGGAGCGTCCCATGGCGGTGAACGGCAAGGTCGAGATCCGTCCGATGATGTACCTGGCGCTGTCATACGATCACCGCATGATCGATGGCAAGGACGCGGTGCAATTCCTGGTGACCATCAAGGAACTGCTCGAGGACCCGGCGCGTCTGCTGTTGGACATCTGAGCCGCGGGATAACGAGCCTCTCAGCGAAGAGCAACGATAGGAGCCGACATGGCTGACAAGTTTGATGTGATCGTCATTGGCGCGGGCCCCGGCGGCTACGTTGCCGCCATCCGGGCCGCTCAACTGGGCCTGAAGACTGCCTGTGTCGAGAAGTGGGTCAACAAGGAAGGCAAGACCGTGCATGGCGGCACCTGCCTGAACGTGGGCTGCATCCCGTCCAAGGCGCTGCTCGAGTCGTCCCACAAGTTCGTCGAAGCGCGTGACCACTTCGAGGAAATTGGCATCGACATGGAAGCGCCCACGCCGAACATCGCCAAGATGCTCGAGTTCAAGGAAAAGGTGATCGCCAAGAACGTCGGCGGCATCAGTGCGCTGTTCAAGGCCAATGGCGTGACTGCCATCGACGGTACCGGCAAGGTCACCGGCAGCAAGGAAGTGGAAGTCACCGATCACGATGGCAAGTCCACGACCTATGAGGCCGACAACATCGTCGTCGCCGCCGGCTCCGTGCCGGTGGAGATTCCGCCGACGCCGCTGACCGACGATTTGATCGTCGATTCCGCCGGCGCCCTGGAATTCCAGGAAGCGCCGAAGCGCCTCGGCGTGATCGGTGCCGGTGTCATCGGTCTGGAGCTCGGCAGCGTGTGGAGCCGTCTGGGCAGCGAGGTCACCATCCTCGAGGCCATGGACGACTTCCTGCCGATGGTCGACAAGACCATCGCCAAGGATGCCCAGAAGCTGTTCAAGAAACAGGGCCTGGACATCAAGCTCGGCGCTCGCGTCACCGGCTCCGAGGTCAAGGACAACGAGGTCGTGGTCAAGTACACCGACGCCAAGGGCGAGCAGGAGATCACCTTCGACAAGCTGATCGTCTGTGTCGGTCGCCGCCCCTATACCAAGGGTGTGATCGGCGAGGGTGTCGGGGTCGAGCTGGACGAGCGCGGCTTCATCAGCGTCGATGACCAGTGCCGCACCAACGTGCCGAGCGTCTACGCCATCGGCGACTGCGTGCGCGGCCTGATGCTGGCGCACAAGGCCTCCGAGGAAGGCGTCATGGTGGCCGACATCATCGCCGGCCATAAGGCGGAGATGAACTACGACGCCATTCCGAGCGTGATCTACACGGCGCCGGAAGTCGCCTGGGTCGGCATGACCGAGGAAGAGGCCAAGTCCGCCGGCATCAAGGTGGAGACCGGCTCCTTCCCGTTCTCCGCCAACGGCCGCGCCCTGGCCAACAATGCGCCGGACGGCCAGGTCAAGATCGTCGCCGACGCCGAGACCGACCGTATCCTGGGCGTGCACATCCTCGGCCAGCATGCCGGCGAGCTGATCGCCCAGGGCGTGATCGCCATGGAATTCGGCTCCAGCGCCGAAGACCTGGCGTTGACCTGCTACGCTCACCCGAGCACCTCCGAGGCGGTGCACGAGGCAGCGCTGGCGGTGGGCGGCCATGCCATCCACATGGCCAACCGCAAGAAGCGCAAGTAAGACAACAAGCGCCACCTTCGGGTGGCGCGTCGTTTCCGGCCATGAATCGGAAGCGAACGGTGGTGGTCCGGCCTCGAGCCCTTGCGGCGAGCCTGCTGGACCATCGTTCGAGTCACATGCAACCAATGGCATGAATCGATGAACCTTCACGAGTATCAGAGCAAACAGCTGTTTGCCGACTACGGCTTGCCGGTATCCAAGGGCTTTGCCGTCGACACCCCCGAGGAAGCGGCGGAAGCCTGCAAGAAGATCGGTGGCGACAAGTGGGTCGTCAAGGCCCAGGTGCATGCCGGTGGCCGCGGCAAGGCCGGCGGCGTCAAGCTGGTCGAGAGCCCGGAAGAGGCCAGTGCCTTCGCCGAGCAGTGGCTGGGCAAGAACCTGGTGACCTTCCAGACCGACGAGAAGGGCCAGCCGGTCGCCAAGATCCTGGTCGAGAACTGCACCGACATCGCCGACGAGCTCTATCTGGGCGCCGTGGTCGATCGCGGCACGCAGCGCGTGGTCTTCATGGCTTCCACCGAGGGTGGTGTCGAGATCGAGAAGGTCGCCGAGGAGACGCCCGAGAAGATCCTCAAGGCCGAGATCGATCCGCTGGTCGGCGCTCAGCCGTACCAGGCCCGCGAGCTGGCCTTCAAGCTGGGGCTGTCCGGTGATCAGGTCAAGCAGTTCACCAAGATCTTCCTGGGCCTGTCCAAGCTGTTCCACGACAAGGACCTGGCGCTGCTCGAGATCAACCCGCTGGTGATCACCGAGGAAGGCAACCTCCACTGCCTGGACGCCAAGGTCAACCTGGATGGCAACGCCCTCTATCGCCATCCGGACCTGCAGGCCATGCGCGACCCCTCCCAGGAGGACGAGCGCGAAGCCGACGCCGCCAAGTGGGACCTGAACTACGTGGCCCTGGAAGGCAACATCGGCTGCATGGTCAACGGCGCAGGCCTGGCCATGGGCACCATGGACATCATCAAGCTCCATGGCGGCCAGCCGGCCAACTTCCTCGACGTGGGTGGCGGTGCCACCAAGGAACGCGTCGCCGAAGCCTTCAAGATCATCCTCTCCGACACCTCCGTGAAGGCCGTACTGGTCAACATCTTCGGCGGTATCGTGCGCTGCGACATGATCGCCGAGGGCATCATCGGCGCCGTCGAGCAGGTGGGCGTCAATGTCCCGGTCGTGGTGCGTCTGGAAGGTAACAACGCCGAGCTGGGTGCCGAGAAACTGGCGTCCAGTGGTCTGAACATCATCGCTGCTACCAGCCTGACCGATGCGGCTCAGCAGGTCGTCAAGGCAGCGGAGGGCAAGTAATGAGCATCCTCATCGACAAGAACACCAAGGTCATCTGCCAGGGCTTCACCGGTGGCCAAGGGACCTTCCACTCCGAACAGGCGATCGCCTACGGCACCCAGATGGTCGGTGGCGTGACGCCGGGCAAGGGCGGCCAGGAGCACCTGGGCCTGCCGGTGTTCAACACCGTTGCCGAGGCCGTCGAGGCGACCGGCGCCGAGGCCAGCGTGATCTATGTGCCGGCCCCGTTCTGCAAGGACTCCATCCTCGAGGCCGCCAACGCCGGCATCAAGCTGATCGTCTGCATCACCGAAGGCATTCCGACCCTGGACATGCTCGACGTCAAGGTGAAGTGCGATGAGCTCGGCGCGCGCCTGATCGGCCCGAACTGCCCCGGCGTGATCACCCCGGACGAGTGCAAGATCGGTATCATGCCCGGCCACATCCACAAGGCAGGCAAGGTCGGTATCGTGTCGCGTTCCGGCACCCTGACCTACGAGGCGGTCAAGCAGACCACCGACCATGGCTTCGGCCAGTCGTCCTGCGTGGGTATCGGCGGCGACCCGATCCCGGGTTCCAACTTCATCGACATCCTCGCCGAGTTCGAAAAGGACCCGGCCACCGAGGCTATCGTGATGATCGGTGAGATCGGCGGTACCGCCGAGGAAGAGGCCGCGGCCTACATCAAGGAGAACGTCTCCAAGCCGGTGGTCGCCTACATCGCCGGTGTCACCGCGCCTCCCGGCAAGCGCATGGGCCACGCCGGCGCCATCATCGCCGGCGGCAAGGGCACGGCCGACGAGAAGTTCGGCGCCCTTGAAGCTGCAGGCGTGAAGACCGTGCGTTCACTGGCCGAGATCGGTGACGCGCTGAAGGAAGCCGCTGGCTGGTAAGTCGAAGCAGCGTCTTTCGATGCAGGAAAAGGGCACCTTCGGGTGCCCTTTTCTCGTTGAAGGGGGCGTGTCGAGACGTCACCCGGCGAATCGCTGTCTGGCGCAGAGTGTCGTGAATACAAGTGTCGTGAATGCTGCTGGTCATGACGCTGATGGGAAGGCGCCGTTCGTGCCAGGCCGCATCATGGCGAGCACAAAATCAACAGCCTCAGGGTTTTCGTCGCCATGATCTATACACTTGCGATCCTGTTCAGCCTGATCGCCTACTTCGTCATCGGTCACTGGGCCGGTCGCCGGGTCAAGCACCTGGACGACTATCTGGTCGCCGGTCGCAATGCTCCGACCTTTCTCATCCTCGGCACCCTGGTGGCCAGTTACCTGAGTACCAGCGCCTTTCTCGGGGAAACCGGCTTTGCCTATCAGGGCTATCCTTTCGTGATGCTGATCTTCGCCGCCATCAGCACTTCGGGATGTCTGCTCGGTGCGCTGGCGTTCGGTCGTTACCTGCGGCGTAGCGGGGCGCTGACGGTGCCGGAATTCTTCGGCAAGCGTTTTGCGTCGCGTCGTGTCCAGGTCATCGCCGGGCTGACTACCGTGGTCGGGCTGGGGGCCTACCTGCTGGGCGTCATGCAGGGGGCCGGCATCATGTTCGCCGAGCTGACCGGCATGCCGTACTGGGTCGGTCTGGTGCTGGTATGGCTGACCTATACAGGATTCATTCTCTACTCGGGTTCGCCCGGCGTGCTGCTGACCGACACCGTCATGTTCGTGATCTTCTCGGTGGCCGCCCTGGGGGGATCGCTGTATATCATCAACGACCTGGGCGGTTGGCAAGGGGTCATCGACGGATTGTCGAGCCAGTCGCAAAAACCCGGAATTGCCCTCTGGCATGGCGTGATCGAAGGTGACGGGGCGACGTTCGGCTCTCCCGGCGAAGCGCTGACATGGGGCCTGACGCTCGGCCTGGTATGGGCGGCGGTATTGGCGGCGAGCCCCTGGCAGGCGAGTCGCTATCTGATGGCACGCAACGAACATGTCGTCATGCGTTCGGCCATGCTCACCGCCGTGGCGCTGGCCATCTTCTATGCCTTGATGATGATGACCGGGGCGGCCATCAATCTTTACGACCCCGGGCTCGACCCCGAGCGGGCGATGGTCTGGTCGGCGCTCAATATCCTGCCGCCCTGGCTCGGCGTGATCATCCTGACCGGCGTGTTCGCCGCCGGGCTGTCATCCTGCTCGACCTTCCTGTCGATCATCGGCTTCAGCCTCTCCAATGACATCCTGCCGGCGTCTCGCAGCGAAGCGGCCGCCATGCGCGCGAGCCGGATCGCGGTCCTGGCAGCCGGGTTGATCGCCTTGATACTGGCCCTGTTCCAGCCGCCGGCGGTAATGGCCGTGGTGTGGTTCGCGGCGACGCTGTTCGCTTCGTCCTGGGGGCCGGTCGCCCTGATGAGCATCTGGAGTCGCCGGATCACCGCAGCCGGTGCCGGATGGGGGCTGGCCGTGGGCTTCGTCGGCAATCTCGTCCTGTCACTGATGGATCAGGCGGGCTGGGTCCAGTTGCCCGTCTATCTGCATCCGGTGGTCATCAGCACTCTGCTGGCGCTGGCGGTCATCCTGGTGGCATCACGCCTGACGCGGGTGAGCGCGGCGGAACGTGACTACCTGGCTTTTCTCCACCGCCACGATGAGCGCCTGGAGGCAAACTGGAGGAAGGGATCTCGTCGGGTGGCGATCTTCACCATGCTTTCCGGAATCGGCGTCGGCGTCTTCCTGTGGCACCAGTATGCCGACACCCTGGCGGGCATGGCGGAACGCCATGGAATACCGCAGGGCGCGGTAATGGGAGCCTATGGCCTGGCCCTGGGATGCGCGGTCATGCTGCTCATCGCGGGGGCCGTGGGCTATCGGGTGACGCGCCCGCCTCGGGAGGCCGGGCAGGTCGCGAACGCCGGTGAGCTGGCGGAGTGATCCTCGACGCACCGCGCGTGCCGTCACTAGCGGATGCGCGGCGCAACCAGTGTCCCACCAGGATGGCGAAGGCCGGCGCGCCGGCCAGCAAATAAAGGTGGTAGGTGACCAGTCGCCATACCACCACGGCGGCGGCGGCCTGGGCAGCGGGCATCAACGGCATCAGCAGGGCGCCGACGCCGAGTTCGGCGGCCCCGGCGCCGCCGGGCAGGATGCTGATCTGGCTGGCCGCCATGGCCAGCATCTGGGTCAGGAAGGTCCAGGCCCAGTCGACATGGGTGCCCACGCCGAGCACGGCCAGGTAAAGCAGGCTGTAGCGCAACAGCCAGTGCGCCGCGCACAGGCCGAGTATGGTCGCCAGCCGGGCGGGAGGCAGGCAGAGCGTGGTGATCAGGGCCAGGCGGCAGCTGAGCAATCGTCTGGCCAGCCAGCGGCGCCGCCGGGAGGAGAGGCGGCGCAGCCACCAGCTCGGGCGTTGGCGCAGCAACTGGGGCAGGCGTAAAAGCGACAGGCCGACCAGCAGCATCAGCCCGACCAGGCTCAGCATGGCGATGGCGAGCAGGCCCTGATGCGGCCAGTTCACGTTGCCGCTCAGCGATATGCCGATCAGCACGCCGAGCATCGCCAGAAAGAACAGCATGTCGCAGCCCTGGTCGACCAAGAACACCGCCGACCCTCGTGACGGGGAGAAGCCCCGTCGTGCCAGCAGGGCCAGCAGGGTGACGGCGCCGCCGCTACCGCCGGGAGTGGCACAAAGGGCGAACTTGGCTGCCATCTCGATGGCCAGAGCCTGGCCTTGTCCGAGCCGGCCGGCGCGTCCGTCCAGCAACAGGCGCAGGCGCAGGGCGTTGAGGTTCCAGCAGGCCACCACCATGACCAGCATCAGCCCCAGGATGTCGAGCGGAAACTCGGCCAGGGTGCCGAGGATGTCCTGGCCGCCCAGCATCCAGGGCACCGCCAGGGCCATGGACAGGGCCAGGCCCAGCCAGCCCCAGCGTGCCATCACACTGCGTTCCCTGTCCCGTCGCTCAGCCATGTCGTGAAAGACCGGCGTCACGCGCCCGGGGCGTCAGGGTGGCATAGTGGTCGAGCAGGCCGTCGATGACGTTCTCCCAGCGGAAGCGGCGCTCGACGTAGCGGCGTGCGTGTCGGCCACTCGCCTTGACGTCATTGATGAACAGCTCCTCGACCGCCCGGGCCATGTCCATCGGTTCCAGCGGTTCGCAGAGAATGCCGCCACCCAGGGGAACATTCTCGATCAGGGCACCGGCCCGGGCAGCGACGACCGGCAGGCCGCAGGCCATGGCCTCCAGGGCCACCAGGCCGAAGGTTTCCCGGGTGCCGGCATGGATCATCGCATCGGCGCTGGCCAGGGCGCGGGCCACCTCGCGGCTGTCGCAGCAGCGGGGCACCACGGTGACATTGTCGGGAACCCGGGTCGGCATGCCGGGCCCCATCAGCAGCAAGTGGTAAGGCGAACCGAGCCGTTGCATCACATCGAGCAGCACATCGACATTCTTCTCGCGGGAATTGCGCCCGGCGAAGGCCAGCAGACGGGTCTGCTCGGACAGACCCAGGGTGGCACGCAGGCTTGGGTCGGCGCAGTCCGGGTGAAAGGTGTCCAGGTCCACACCGAGAGGCTGGACGCGCACGTTATCCACACCCCATGACGCGAGACGCTCGGCCATGGCCCGGCAGGGTGCCATCACGCTGTCGAAACGGCCGTAGAGATCGGCCACATAGCCTTGCAGCCGGCGCCTTACGGCACCGCCGAAGCGATCTCCCATCAGGCGTGGCAGGTCGGAGTGATAGAACCCGACCACCGGCACGCCCAGACGCTGACCGGCTTCCAGGGCCGCCCAGGCAGTGACGTAGGGGTCGCCGGCCTCGATCAGGTCGGGTGACATGGCCTCCAGTGCTGCCCGCCAGGGACGGCGACGCAGGGGGAAGCGATAGCCTTGGCCCAGCGGCAGGCGCAGCGCAGGCAAGGTGTGCAGATCGCCCAGGGCATCGCGCTCGGCGCCGGGTACCAGCAGGCTGGTGCGGATGCCGTCGTGGCCGGAAAGGCAGCGATGCTTGGCGCTCAGGTAGGTGCGCACGCCGCCGCTGGCGGGGGCGTGGAACATTGTGACGTCGACGATATGCAAGAGACCCTCCCGGTAGTGCCGGTGACTGTCTCCAGCCTATGCATACTTTACGACAGTTCGACGACACTAGGCTTCGATGAACAGTGCCAGTGCTCGTCGACTTTTCTGATGGGGCTTAATGCAAAACGGCGGCCCGAGGGCCGCCGTTCGTACTTGTCGCGTCGGGCGAGGGCGTCCGCTCAGTCGGCGGGGCGACCCACCAGCGAACGCGTTTCCTCGCGGGCTTCGGTCAGCGCGACCCGGACATGGTCGCCGAGCTTGAAGCGTTCCTCACCCTCGATCTGGATACGGCCTTCCTTGTCGTCGATCACCACCTTGTCGCGGTCGCTGTGCATCAGCGGGGCCGGTACGAAGGCGGTGGCGCCGTTGGCGGTCAGGCGCACCCGCATGCCGCCACGGTTGATGGCGATGATCTCGGCGTTGAAGGCCTCGCCGGATTCGGCATGGGGGCCGAGGTAGCGCACATAGAGCCAGTCCTTGACGTCGCGCTCGGCCATGCGGTTCAGGCGGCGGCGCTCGGTCAACTGCTCGGTGAGCTCGAGGCTGGCTTCCGCCGGGGCCTGTTCGCCCTTGAGCACGCGCTTGATCAAGCGGTGGTTGACCATGTCGCCGTACTTGCGGATCGGCGAGGTCCAGGTGGCGTAGGCGGCAAGGCCGAGACCGAAGTGCGGCCCCGGGCGGGCCGACATGCTGGTGAAGCCCTGGAAGCGACGCAGGCGGGCGTCGAGCCAGGCGTCGTCGCGGCCTTCCAGCTCGCGCTTGAGTTCCTTGTAGCGTGGCAGCTCGGTGAGCGCTTCCAGCGCCACCTCGATGTCCTGATCGGCAAGGAATTCGCGGGCGGCTTCGGCCTTTTCCGGCTCGAAGGCGCGATGGACGTTGAAGATGCCGTGGCCCACGTGCTCGGCCAGCAGGTGGGCGCAGCAGGCATTGGCCGCGATCATCGATTCCTCGATCATGCGATTGGCGATGCGCCGCTGCTCGGTGCGGATGTTCAGCACGTTGCCGGCATCGTCCAGGTCGAAGACGTAATCCGGCCGGTCCTTGAAGACCAGGGCATGCTCGGCGCGCCAGGCGGTGCGGGCCTCGGTCAGGTCGCGCAATGCCTTGAGCTGCTCGCCGATGGCCGGCTCGGGAGCCCACTCGCCCTGGCCTTCCAGCCAGTCGGAGACATCGTCGTAGGCCAGCCGCGCATGGGAACGCACCGTGGCGGCGAAGAAGCGGTAGTCGCCAAGGGAGCCGTCGGCTTCCACATCCAGGGCGCAGGCCAGGGCGGGGCGGTCCTGGCCTTCCCACAGAGAGCAGAGATCGTCGGCCAGGTGCTCCGGCAGCATGGTGACGTTCTGCCCGGGCAAATAGACGGTGAAGGCGCGAGTGCGCGCTTCCAGATCGACGCCATCGCCTTCGGCGACATAGGCGGTGGGATCGGCGATGGCCACGGTCAGTCGCCAGCCGCCGTTGTCCCGGGGCTCGATGCGCAGGGCATCGTCCATGTCGCGGGTCTTGGCGTCGTCGATGGTGAAGAAGGGCGCCTCGGTGAGGTCCTCGCGCTGCAGACCCTCGTCGCGCAACGGCCAGTCATCGCCGCCGTCGGGGCTGGCCTGTTCCAGGGCATGGCGAGCCAGGGTCACGCGCCAGGGCACGGCCGGGTTGTCGTGCTTGGCGACCAGCTCGTCGATCTGGGCGAAGAAGGCGCGGTCATCCGGCTTGAGCGGGTGACGCACGAGACGGGCCTCGACCCAGTCGCCATCGTCGAGCGATGCCTCGTCGAGGCTGCGCTTGACGCGCGCCTTGAGGGCGTTGCTGATCGAAGGGTGGTCGGGGATCACCGCCAGTCGACCATCGCGCTTGCGCACCCGGGCAATGAAGCGCTCCAGGCCCTGTTCGATCAGGGTGTCCGGCTCCACCGACTTCTTCTCGCCTTCCTCGTGGAGGATGGCTCCGACACGGTCGCCATGCAGTACCTGCTTCATGGCGGGGGGCGGCACGAAGTAAGAGGTGCCGTCCTCGGTTTCGAGAAAACCGAAGCCTCGTTCGGTGGCCTTGATCACGCCTTCGACTCGAGGCGTGTTGTCGCGAATCTGTTGCTTGAGCTGAGCAAGCGCCGAGTTGTTCTGCAGCATGATAACGATCGAATGGCGGGATAGGAGGGCCACTATACGGATTCCGTCGGCCCACGCCAATCGTGGCAGGGCGCTCCCGGGGCTTCTGGCGCCTCGGCTCCGCCATGCACTCGTTTGGCACGGGTTGCGGGTAGCGGTTCGGACCAAGGTATAAGACAAGTGGTATTTAATTGGTATTGCTGGTGGTCTATATTGGTCCTATATCGATGCTGCACGAGAGCGACCATGGATCGCCGACTTCAACAACTGCGACTCGACCCTGAGCTGTCCACGCCGCTGTACCACCAGTTGGCGAGCCGGCTGGAGGAAGCCATCGAGGAGGGGGCCTGGCAGGCCGGCGAGGCGCTGCCTTCGGAGCGGGCCCTGGCCGAGGCGCTGGATGTCTCGCGGATCACGGCCCGCAAGGCGCTGGACCGGCTGGCCGAGCTCGGTCTGATCCGGCGTACCCGCGGCTCCGGCACCTTCATCACGCCGCGTCTCAATCAGCCCCTGACGCGCCTGGCGAGTTTCACCGAAATGCTGACCCAGCGTGGCTTCACGCCGCGCTCGTGCTGGCTGTCGCGCTGCCTGGCCGCCCCTTCGGCGGACGAAAGCCTGCGCCTGGGCCTGAGCGGCGATGCCCGCGTCGCACGACTCAAGCGCCTGCGCCTGGCGGATGGCGTGGTCATGGCGGTCGAGGAGAGCTGCCTGCCGCAGTCGGTACTCGACGATCCCCTGGGGGTGGGGGATTCGCTGTATGCCTTCCTGGAGGAGGCGGGGCGACCGGTGGCACGCGCGCTGCAGCACGTCACGGCAGTCAATGCCGATGCCGAGTTGGCGCGGCTGGCCGAAGTGCCGGAAGGCCAGGCCCTGCTCAAGGTGACCCGCCAGGGCTATCTGATCGACGGCACGCCGGCGGAGCTGACCGTCACCTACTGCCGCACCGATTACTACGACTTCATCGTCGAGCTGACACGCTGAGTTCTGACGTTTAGAGCGAACCGGGAGACACCATGCGCTACGGCAATATCCTGACACCCGACGGTTGGCGGCTCGGCGAGTTGCACTGGCACGACGGCCGCATCAGCCGCATCGACGGCGAGCCGGTCGACCCCGAGCAGAACGACCTGCCGCGCCTGCTGCCGGGGTTCATCGACCTGCACGTGCACGGTGGCGGCGGCGCCGATGTCATGGAAGGCGGCTCGGCGGTGGCCACGGTGGCGCGGACCCATGTGCGCTTCGGCACCACCAGCCTGCTGGCGACCACCATGACGGCACCGGATGACGATACCCGGCGTGTGCTGGGGGATGTCAGCGCCTACATGGAAGCGCCGGACCCCTCGGCCAGTCGCGTGCTGGGGGTGCATCTGGAAGGCCCCTACATCAATCCGGGCAAGCTCGGTGCCCAGCCGTCCCATGCCCGGCTCGGCGTGCTCGAGGAAGTCGAGGAACTGCGCCGGCTGGCGCCGATCGTGCTGTTGACCCTGGCGCCGGAACTGGCCGGTCACCTGACGCTGATCGAGCAGCTCAGTGAGCGGGGCGTGCGCGTGCAGATCGGCCATACCCTGGGCAGCTACGAGGAGGGCGTGGCGGCGCTGGAGCATGGCGCCCATGGCTTCACTCACCTGTTCAATGCCATGTCCGGGCTGCATCACCGCAAGCCCGGCATGGTGGGGGCTGCCATGGCGCATGCGGAGTATGCCGAACTGATTCCCGATCTGTTGCACGTGCATCCCGGCGCCATTCGCGCCGCCCTGCGCTGCATTCCGCATCTCTATGCCGTGACCGACTCCACCGCCGCGGCGGGCATGCCCGATGGTGAATACCGCCTCGGCGAGCAGGCGGTCACCAAGTGCCTGGGCGGCGTGCGGCTGGCCGATGGCACCCTGGCCGGCAGCACCCTGACCATGGATCAGGCACTGCGCAACCTGGTCGATCTCGGCCAGACGCTGGCCGAGGCTTCCGACCGACTTTCCCGCTATCCCGCCGATTTCCTGGGTCGCCATGACCTCGGTCGCCTGGCCGAAGGCGCGCGTGCCGACCTGGTGGAACTGGATTCCCGATTGAACCTGAAAGCCGTCCATGTCGGCGGTCGACTCGTCGTCGAAGGAGACGCTCATGTCACTGATGCTTGAAGAAGCGCGCAACGCCCCGGAGCGCGTGCGCGGCCAGTTGCAGCGCAACGCCGACGTGCTGGAATCATTGGGCGCCCGACTGCGCGAGCAGCCGCCGTCCGGCGCCATGACCGTGGCCCGGGGCAGCTCCGATCACGCCGCGGCCTATTTCGCCTATCTCTGCATGAAGCACCTGGGCATTCCGGTGGCTTCGCTGCCGCCCTCGCTTTCGACTCTGGCCAAGGCGCCCTGGCGCCTAGAAGGGCAACTGGCGGTGGCGATCTCGCAGTCAGGACAGAGCCCGGATCTGGTGGCTACCCAGAAAGCCTTGGCGCAGGGCGGGGCTCGCACCCTGGCGCTGGTCAACACGCCGCAGTCGCCATTGGGCCAGGCCAGCGATCTCGAGGTGCCGTTGTACGCCGGCGAGGAGCGCAGCGTGGCCGCCACCAAGAGCTACCTGGCAACGCTCTCCGCGGCCGCCCAGTTGCTGGCGCACTGGACTCGGGATAGCGACCTGCTGGCCGCCCTGGACAGCTTGCCGGAATGCCTGAGCCGGGCGGCCGATCAGGACTGGAGCGAGGCGGTCGAGGCACTCGTCGACGCCGATCGCCTGATGGTGATCGGACGCGGTGCCGGCCTGGCGGTGGCCCAGGAAGCGGCCCTCAAGTTCAAGGAAACCTGCGCCATCCAGGCCGAACCCTTCAGCGGCGCCGAGGTGCGGCACGGCCCGATGGCCCTGATCGAGGCCGGCTATCCGGTGCTGGTGTTCGCGCCTCCCGGCGTCGAGCAGGCCGGCCTGCTGGAGCTCGCCGACTGGCTCGGCGGAGTCGGTGCCCGAGTGCTGCTGGCTGCCGACGAGTCGGTGTCACAACGCCATCTGACGTTGAGCGATGCTGGCCACGAGGACCTGCAGCCGCTGTCGGTGATCCAGAGCTTCTATCGCATGGCGGCGGAACTCGCCGAGGCCAGGGGCAGCGACCCGGACAAGCCGCGTCACCTGCGCAAGGTTACCTGCACGTTGTAAGCCTCGGGCTGCGACAACAACAATGTATCGGAGTCGATCATGTCTTCCTCCAAACTGACCCTGGTGGCCCCGGCCACTGGCATCGTGACGCTCTTGTCCGATGTTCCCGACCCGGTCTTCGCCGGCGGAACCCTGGGCGAGGGCATCGCCCTGGATCCACTGGAGCCCGTGCTCCACGCGCCTTGCGACGGCGAGGTGGTGCAGTGCGCCAAGACCCGGCACGCCCTGACGCTGAAGACCGAGCAGGGCGTCGAGGTATTGATTCACCTGGGACTGGATACCGTCGAACTTCAGGGCCAGGGCATCGAATTGAACGTCGCAGTGGGGCAGCGGGTGAAGACCGGCGAGCCACTGTGCTGTTTCGATCCCGAGCTGCTGGCCGAGCGGGCCAGGTCACTGATCACGCCGCTGGTGGTAACCGATGACGCCGGCTGGCGTCTGCGTCTCGAGGCGAACGCCACGGGCGGGTATGTCGAACGTGGCGCCGCGCTGATGAGCCTGACGCCCGCCACGGCGTCCGACACGGCAACGACCGAGCGCACAGGGCCCTGGCAGGAACGCCGCGTGACGCTGGCACTCGAGGCCGGCTTGCACGCCCGACCGGCAGCCCGGGTGCGCGCCATCGTGAAGCGGCACGACGCCGAGGTGCGACTCGGACATGGCGACGCCGAGGCGCGTGGCGACAGCGTGAGTGCCCTGATGAACCTCGGCCTGGCCGAAGGCAGCGAGGTGGTCCTGCACGCCCGGGGCGAGGATACCCAGGCCGTATTGGCGGCCATCGCCGAGCTGCTGACCACGCCGGAAGGTGCCGAGCCGCAGCAGGAAGCGACGATGCCGGCCTCCGTGGCCGAAGGTGAGTTCGCCGGCCTCGTCGCCAGTCCGGGCCTGGCGATCGGCCCGCTGGTGACGCTGAGCCTGCCGCTGCCGGCGGTGCCTTACGACGGACGTGGCGAGGCGGTCGAACGCGAGGATCTGCGGGCCGCCCTGGAGCGGGTCGGGCGTTCCCTGGAAAACGCGCGCGAGCAGGCCGAACGGCAGGGGCAGCGCGCCGAAGCGGATATCTTCGAGGCGCACCTGGCCTGGCTGGACGATCCGGGGTTGCTCGAGTCGGCCACGGCTCGCATCGAGGCCGGTCGCAGTGCCGGTCAGGCCTGGCGCGAGGCGCTGGATGACGAGGCCGAACAACTGCGAGCCACCGGCAATGCCTTGCTGGCGGGACGCGTGGCCGATCTGCGCGACCTGCAGCGTCATGTCATGGCCGAGTTCGCCGAGGCCGGTGCGGCCCCGCTGCCCGATGTTCCCGAAGGGGCCATCCTGGTGGCCGATGATCTCTCTCCCTCGCAGTTCGTCGACCTCGCCGAGCGCGGTCCTGCCGGGTTGTGCCTGAAGGCCGGCGGCACGACGTCGCACGTGGCGATCCTGGCCCGGGCGCGTGGTATTCCCTGCCTGGTGGCCATGGGCGAGGCACTCGAGGACGTGAGCGGAGAGCATGCAGTGCTCGACGCCCATGCCGGGCGTCTCGAGCCCGCGCCCGACGAGGCGCGCCTGGCAGCGGTGCGCGAGGCCCTGCGCCGCGATGCCGAGCGCCGGGAGGTCGAGCGTGCCGAGGCCTTCGAACCGGCCGTCACGCGCGACGGTCGCGAGATCGAAGTGGCGGCGAACATCGGCGACAGCAGCGAAGCGCGGCTGGCGGCCGAATCCGGTGCCGACGGCGTCGGCCTGATGCGCAGTGAGTTCCTGTTCCTGGGCCGCGATACCGCGCCCGACGAGGCGGAGCAGTGCCACGAGTACCAGACCAGCCTGACGGCGCTCGGCGGCAAGCCGGTGATCATTCGTACCCTGGATATCGGTGCCGACAAGCAGCTTCCCTATCTGCGCCTGCCCGAGGTGCCCAATCCGGCGCTCGGCGTGCGCGGGGTGAGGCTGTGGCATGACCAGCCGGCACTGCTCGATACCCAATTGCACGCCTTGCTCGGCGTCGTGCCGCTGGATGCCCTGCGCATCATGGTGCCGATGGTCAGCGAGGTCGGAGAACTGGCCTGGGTGCGCGAGCGGCTAGAGGCCGTTGCCGTGGAACGTGGCCTCACGGAGCGGCCGCGTCTCGGCGCCATGGTCGAGGTGCCCAGCGCCGCCCTGTGCGCGGCAAACCTGGCCGAACAGGCCGACTTCCTGTCGATCGGCACCAACGACCTGACCCAGTATGCCCTGGCCATGGATCGCGAGGACCCGCACCTGGCAGCCCGCGCCGATGTCCTGCATCCCGGCGTGCTGCGCCTGATCCAGGCCACCGTCGAGGGCGCCGCCGGTCGCTGCCCGGTGGGGGTGTGCGGTGCGGCGGCCGGTGATCCGCTGGCCGCCTCCCTGCTGGTGGCGATGGGCGTCGATGAGCTGTCCGTCGAGCCGGCCCGGGTGGCTGCCATCAAGGCGTCGATTCGTCGACTCGATGCCGCTTCGCTGGCCCGCGAACTGCCGGATCTGCTGGCGATGCCCGATGCCGCAAGCGTGCGTCGGCGTCTCGCCGAGATCCATGAATCCGTGTCCGACGCCACAACAACAACTCCCGAGAGGATCCCATCATGACTCGCGAACTAGGCTCCCGCCTCATGGCCGGGCTGCAATTGCTCGGACGTTCCTTGATGCTGCCCATCGCGGTGCTGCCCGTAGCCGGCCTGCTGTTGCGACTGGGCCAGCCCGACCTGCTGGATATCGGTTTCGTGGCTGCCGCCGGCCAGTCGATCTTCGACCATCTGGCGCTGATCTTCGCCATCGGCCTGGCGGTCGGTTTCGCCGATGACAGCAACGGTGCGGCGGGGCTGGCCGGGGTGGTCGGCTACCTGGTGCTGGACGCGGTGCTGCACACCATCAACCCCGACATCAACATGGGGGTACTGGCCGGGGTGATCATCGGCTCCGTGGCAGGGTTGATATACAACCGCTACCGGGCCATCCAGTTGCCGGAATACCTGGCCTTCTTCGGCGGGCGGCGTTTCGTGCCGATCGCCACGGGCCTGGCGGCGGTGCTGCTCGGCATCGTCTTCGGCTGGGGCTGGCCGGCGATCCAGGCGGGCATCGATGGTCTGGGGCATTGGCTGATAGAGGCCGGTGCGCTCGGCAAGTTCGTCTACGGGGCGCTCAATCGCCTGCTGATCGTCACCGGGCTGCACCATGTGCTCAACAGCTTCGTGTGGTTCGTGTTCGGCAGCTTCGATGGCGCCACCGGCGATCTGAATCGCTTCTTCGCCGGCGATCCCGGTGCCGGAGGCTTCATGGCCGGCTTCTTCCCGGTGATGATGTTCGGCCTGCCGGCCGCGGCGCTGGCCATGTATCACGCCGCGCCCAAGGCACGCCGTGCCCAGGTGGGCGGCCTGCTGATGTCGCTGGCGCTGACCGCCTTCCTGACCGGGGTGACTGAGCCCATCGAGTTCACCTTCATGTTCCTGGCGCCGCTGCTCTATGTGTTCCATGCGGTGATGACCGGCCTGTCCATGGCACTGATGCAGCTGCTCGACGTGAAGCTCGGCTTCACCTTCTCGGCCGGCGCCTTCGACTACGCCCTTTCCTATGGCCTTTCCACCAATGGCTGGCTGATGTTGCCGGTCGGCCTGGCCATGTTCGTGATCTACTACGGCGTCTTTCGCTGGGCGATCCAGCGCTTCGACCTGCCCACGCCGGGCCGTGACGAGGAGACCGCCATGTCCCGCCCGGCGGAGGGGCAGGCCAGCGAGCGGGGACCTGCCTTCGTTGCCGCGCTCGGCGGGGCAGCCAACCTGCGCAGCGTCGGTGCCTGCACCACGAGGCTGCGTCTGGTGCTGGCCGATGCCGATGCCATCGACGAGCCTGCCCTCAAGTCGCTGGGATCGCGCGGTGTGATGCGCCTCGGCGGTGGCGGTCTGCAGGTCGTGCTGGGGCCCATCGCCGATGGCGTGGCCGACGAGATTCGTGCCGCCGTGGCCGCTGCCGGTGTCGAGCCGCCGGTATCCGAGGACGACACGCCACATCAGCCGGTGGAAGAAACCGCCGAGGCATCGCTGTCCGACGATCAGGTCGCCGCCTGGCTGGCCGCGCTCGGCGGACGCGACAACCTTCGCGACCTTGCCGCCCGGGCCGGGACTCGCCTGCGCGTCGAGCTGCATGACGAGGCATCCCTCGATACGGCAGCACTGAAGACGCTGGGCTGTCTCGGTTCCATGGCCGTCGGCGAGCGCACCTGGCATCTGGTGGTCGGCCCGCAGGCCTCTGACATCGCCGCTTCCCTGGCGGCGCGCGGCTGAGCGTCGATCGTTGGTCGGCTAGCACGATGGCCGCACGGCAAATGCTGGTCATCCCGTTCGGGGCATCGCCCCGGACGGGCTGTTAGACTGGCGTCTCATTCATCGTGTGAGGGACAACGCATGACGGCTCACCTGATCGTCACGGATCTCGACGGAACCCTGCTCGGCGCCGATCACGCCCTGGCGGATGTGACGGTCGATACCCTGCGCGCCCTGGCGGGGCAGGGGCATCACATCGTGCTGGCCTCCGGTCGACATTATCGCGACATCCTGGCGTTTCGCGATCATCTCGGCATCGAGGCCCACATCATCAGCACCAACGGGGCTTATACCCATTCACCGGATGGCCGGCTGATCGAGGCGCGCTACCTGCCGGCAGGGCTGGCGCGCGAGCTGATCCGCTTGCCGCGCCCCGAGGCGGTGCGACTCAACCTCTACCATGACGATGAATGGCTGATCGATGCGCCGGCGCCTGAGTTGCTGGCCTTGCATACGCATACCGGTTTCGGCTATCGGGTGGCCGAACTCGACGGCCTGGATGGCGAGGGCGTGGGCAAGGTGCTCTACATCGGTGAGCCCGCCGCGCTCGGCGAACTGGAGCAACAGGCACGGCGTCGCGCGGAGAGGGAACTGCACATCACCTACTCCATGGACAACTCGCTGGAGATCATGGCCGGCGGGGTCAACAAGGGCACGGCGCTGACCGCCTTGCTGGCGCAACTGGAGA
Source organism: Halomonas elongata DSM 2581 (assembly GCF_000196875.2). Taxonomy (NCBI): domain Bacteria; kingdom Pseudomonadati; phylum Pseudomonadota; class Gammaproteobacteria; order Oceanospirillales; family Halomonadaceae; genus Halomonas; species Halomonas elongata. Next base: position 2,465,058 of record NC_014532.2, on the reverse strand, counting down.
TCCCGGCCGAGCGCTGCCTGGCCTTCGGCGACAATCGCAACGACATCGAAATGCTCGACCTGGCCGGCGAGGCCCATGTGATGGGCAATGCCCACCCGGCCCTGATGGAAGCTGTGCCCGGCGCGTTGCGCATCGGTTCCCACGACCAGGCCGCCGTGGCGCAACGCCTGATCGAGCGCTTCGCGCTCTAGGAGCTCCGGGGCCGGCGTTGTCCACTGTTGCCACCTTGGTGGTATCGCCAGCGTGCGGGTAGGGGCCTAGAGTATCGGGCATGACGATGTTCGACACGGCGCTTATCGAGCGCCACCGCTGCCGGTGATAGTGCCGATGACGACGCCTGCCGCCACCCTGGTCGTGGTCGACGATGACCCGGAGATCCGTGACCTGCTCGCCGATTACCTGACGCGCCACGGTTACCGTGCCCTGATGGCCGAGGACGCGGAGGCGTTGCGTGCCTTGCTGGCCACCGAGCGCCCCGACCTGTTGGTCGTCGATCTGATGCTGCCCGGCGACGATGGGTTTGCCATCTGCCGCGAGGTACGCCGGGACAGCGAGGTGCCGATCATCATGTTGACCGCCAGCCCCGACGAGACCGATCGGATCCTCGGGCTGGAGCTCGGTGCCGACGACTATCTGGGCAAGCCTTTCAATCCCCGCGAGTTGCTGGCGCGGGTCAAGGCGGTATTGCGCCGCTGCCGGCCCCGCGGCGACTCGGCCGGTTCGGGGATGGCCCGGATCGTGGCCTTCGGCGACTGGCGCCTGGACCGCGTGACGCGTGAGCTGATCGACGAGCGCGGTATGCGCAGTGCCCTGTCGGGGGCTGATTTCTCGCTGCTGCAGGTCTTCCTCGAGCATGCCGAACAGGTGCTCTCGCGGGAGGCCCTGTTCGACCTGACCCGTGGGCGTCCGGCGCCGCCGCTGGATCGTTCCATCGATGTGCACGTCTGCCGGTTGCGCCAACGGCTGGGCGAAGACGCCCAGCATTCGCAGCTGATTCGCACGGTGCGCGGCACGGGCTATGTGCTGGCGGCCCGGGTGGATGTGATCGCGTGAGGCGCGCCACCTGGCGACGCTGGCGTCGTTCGTTGGCGCGAGGGTTACCGAGCTCCCTGCGTGGCCGCTTCCTGTTGATCATGGTGGTCGGGGTGCTGGGCGCGCAGCTCGCCAGCTATTCCATCTGGACGGCCCAGGCACGTGATGGCCAGCTCGCCCGGCTCGACGAACTGTCGAGTAATATTGCCTACAGCGTTGCCTCCACGGTGCGCTTCTTTCGCTCCCTGCCGTATGACTATCGCCACATCGTGCTCGACCAACTGCGCGACATGGGCGGCACGCGATTCTTCGTCAGCGTCAACGACCATCGCATCGAGGTGGACGATATCGGCGAAGGGTCGGCGAAGGCGCTGGTGATCGACAACTTTCACGATGTGCTGCGCGATGAAATCGGCGTGACGGACGCCGAGGTGACCTTTACCCGGCCCGATACCCTGCGCTTGCTCAACAACGAGGTGTTGCTGCGCGACATGCCGCCGCGCTGGGGGCAGCACAGCCTGATGAGTGCGCCGCTGTCGCAGCCGATTCTGGTGGTACAGCTGCCGCTGGAGCGCGGCCAGTGGCTGTATGTCGCTACGCTGCTGCCGGTGTCGGATGTCTTCCATGACGGCGGCTGGCTGTCCGGGGACCGGTTGTTCGTGGCTTTGATGGTGCTGCTGACGGTCATCGGCCTGTCGTGGCTCGGTATCCGCAGCGCCACTCGAACCCTGGCACGGCTGTCGCGGGCCGCTCGTCGGCTGGGCGACGATCTCGACAGTCCGCCACTCAGCGAAGGCGGGCCCCGCGAGGTGGCGGCGACCGCCATCGCCTTCAATCGCATGCAGCGGCGCATCCAGCATCAGGTGGAGGAGCGCGAGCGGCTCTTCTCGGCGATTTCCCACGATCTGAAGACGCCCATCACTCGCCTGCGCCTGCGTGCCGAAATGCTCGACGACCCGATGCTGCGCGAGCGTTTCTGCGCTTCCCTGGACGAACTGGATCAACTGGTCCGGGGCGCGCTGGATTCGGTCAAGGGCCTCGACATGCACGAAGAGGTCGAGATCATCGAGCCGCGCGCACTGTGCGATGAGCTGGCCGGCGAGATGGCATTGCAGGGCGGCGAGGTGCGGGTGATGGGAGAGGCCGCGCCTGTGGCCGTCAAGCCGCTGGCCTTCAAGCGTTGCCTGACCAACCTGCTGGAGAATGCCGTCTTCTATGGCCGGCGCGCCGAGGTGCGGCTCGAGGATACGCCGGACAGCCTGCAGATGGCGATCCGCGATCATGGCCCCGGCATCGAGCCGGCACAGCGCGAACGGGTCTTCTCGCCCTTCGTGCGGCTCGAACCGTCGCGCAGCCGTCACACCGGCGGCAGCGGCCTGGGGCTGGGCATCGCCCGGCACATCATCCAGGCCCACGGCGGCCGGCTGGCGCTGGACAACCATCCCGAAGGCGGGCTGGTGGTGAGCTTGATGTTGCCCCGCCAGGATTCCGGGAGTGCAGAGCTCTAGCCATTTTTCAGGCAGCGCCTGGCACTTGGGGAAGCCGCGCCAGGCAGATCGATTGCGGATTCGGCAACATACATTCATGTGGCGGGAAGGACGCGCCGCCAAGCCAGAGTCTCGAAACCATTCGGAGGGAATATCGTGAACATCTTCGATCCCGCTTTTCTCGATGGCCATGTCCGCACGACCATGGCGTTCTATCATCCGCGTGCCATCGACCCGCAGGGTGGCTTCTTTCATTACCTGCGTGACGATGGCGCCATCCTCGACCGACAGCATCGCCATCTGGTGTCGAGCGCCCGCTTCGTGGTGATTTATGCCCGCTTCGCGCGGCACAGCGGTGAGTCGGAGTATCGCGACTGGGCACGGCACGGGCTCGACTACCTGGAACAGGCCCATTTCCAGACGGCCTATCAAGGCTACGCCTGGACCCTGTCGGATGGCGAGGTGGAGGACGACACCAACCACTGCTATGGGCTGGCCTTCGTGCTGCTGGCCTATGCCGAAGCGCTCAAGACCGAGGTGCCCGGGGCGCGGGAGGGCCTCTACGCGACTCACGCCATGCTGCAGCGCCGGTTCTGGGAACCACAGCACGGGCGTTTCGCCGACGAGGCCGACCGCCAGTGGCATGTGTCCGGCTATCGGGGCCAGAACGCCAACATGCATGCCTGCGAGGCGCTGATCTCGGCTTACGAGGCCACCGGAGACGCGGATTTCCTGACCCAGGCGATGACCGTCGCCCGGGCCATCATCGACGCCAATCGCGACCATGAACATGGCTGGATCTGGGAGCACTACGATGCCCAATGGCGTCGAGACCTGGATTACAACCGTGATGACCCGAGCCACCTGTTCCGCCCCTGGGGCTATCAGGTGGGGCACCAGACCGAATGGGCCAAGTTGCTGGTCATGCTCGATCGATACCGGCCCGAGGACTGGCTGTTGCCCACCGCCGAGCGCCTGTTCTCGAGCAGCGTGGAGGCCGGCTGGCATCCGCAGACGGGGGGCCTGGTCTACGGGCTCGATCTGGACGGGCGGATCAGCGACGCCGACAAGTACTTCTGGGTGCAGGCCGAAAGTTTCGCCGCGGCGGCCATGCTGGGCGAGCGGACCGGCCGCGATATCTACTGGCGCTGGTATCGACGCATCTGGGACTTCAGCTGGCAGCACATGATCGATCATCGTCACGGCGCCTGGTATCGCCTGCTCGATGCCGACAATCACCGCTATTCCGACGTCAAGAGTCCGGCGGGCAAGGTCGATTATCACACCATGGGGGCCTGTCAGGACGCCATGGCCGCATTGAAGGCGAGGCCATACCGCTAGGGGCGCCGGGGACAAGCCGAAGAGGACGCCTCCTTGCAGGCTTGTCGACGGATCAGCCCCGGACGATCCCCCTGTCTGCAATGACCTTGGGCCTTGCAGGCGAGGAATTATGTTACCGGTGTTTAACATTGTTTCGGCATTGCAATAGTCCGGCAACACTATTCAGTACTTGGTAATCCCCCGGGGCGGAGGAGTGCGCTAGCGTGATGAGAGCCGCTTCGGCGGCGCAAGACAACAACAATTCAGGAGGCACGTTCTATGCGCGCATTGATGCGATTCTCACCACTCCGCCACACCCTGCTGGGACTGGCCGTGGCCGGTACCCTGGGCGCCGCCGGCCAGTCCCAGGCCGGTGAGGTGGAAGTCCTGCACTGGTGGACCTCCGGCGGGGAGGCCAAGGCGGTGGGCGAATTGCGCGACCTGCTCGAGGCGGAGGGCCATGAATGGAAGGACTTCGCCGTGGCCGGTGGTGCCGGCGACAGCGCCATGACGGTACTCAAGTCGCGCGCCATGTCCGGCAACCCGCCGGCGGCGGCGCAGATCAACGGGCCGGAGATCCAGGAGTGGGGCGAGTTGGGCCTGCTCGGCAACCTCGACGATGTGGCCGAAGAAGGCAACTGGGACGAGCTGTTGCCCGAGGTAGTGTCCGACATGATGCGGCACGACGGCCATTACGTGGCGGTGCCGGTGAACGTGCACCGCGTCAACTGGCTGTGGGCCAATCCCGAGGTGCTCGATGACGCTGGCGTCGAGATGCCGACCACCTGGGACGAGCTGTTCGCCGCCGGCGAGACCCTGCGTGAGGCGGGATATGTGCCGCTGGCCCACGGCGGGCAGCCCTGGCAGGATGCCACCACCTTCGAGAGCGTGGTACTGAGTCTCGGCGGCAGCGACTTCTATCGTCGTGCCTTCGTCGATCTCGATGAGCAGGCGCTGCAGAGCGACACCATGATCGAGGCGTTGACCACCTTCAAGCGCCTGCGCGGGCTGATGGACGAGGGCATGCCGGGGCGCGACTGGAACCAGGCCACCGGCATGGTGATCGATGGCGAAGCCGCCATGCAGATCATGGGCGACTGGGCCAAGGGCGAATTCACCGCCGCCGAGATGCAGGCCGGCGAGGATTATGTCTGTGCGCCGGTGCCGGGCACCGAGGATGCCTTCACCTTCAACATCGACAGTTTCGCCATGTTCCAGCTCGGCGACGAATCCGCACAGCAGGCCCAGCAGACCCTGGCTCGCCTGATCCTGGAGCCGGATTTCCAGAAGACCTTCAACCAGATCAAGGGCTCGATCCCGGCGCGTCCCGATCTCGACATGAGCGGCTTCGACAGTTGCGCCAAGCGCTCCATGGAAGACTTCCAGGCGGCGCGTGACGCCGACACCCTGGTGCCCAGCATGGCGCACCGGATGGCCATGCGCAGCGATGTGCAGGGTGCCTTCTTCGACATCATCACCAACTACTTCAACTCGAGCGACATGACCGCCGAGCAAGCCGCCGAGCGGCTGGGGCAGGCCGCCAAGCTGGCCATGTGATGTCCTTACGGCGCCCGCGGGAGCGGGCGTCGTATTCTTCTCGAGCCTGAGGTAGTCCTATGAAATCCGTTTCGACTCCCGGGGAGGCGGCGCGGCCCGGCGGCGCGACGATCTCGCGCCCCAGCGTGGCCGGTCATCTCCAGGCCTGGTTGCCCAAACTGGTGCTGGCGCCGTCCGTGGTGATCTCGCTGTGCTTCGTCTATGGCTTCATGCTGTGGACCTTCGTCCTCTCCCTGACCGATTCGCGCATGTTGCCGAGCTACGACTTCGTCGGCTTCGCCCAGTATGCGCGACTGATGAACAATGAACGCTGGTGGGTGGCGGCCACCAACCTCGGCGTGTTCGGTGTGCTCTTCGTCGCTCTGTGCCTGGTACTGGGGGCGGGGCTGGCGATCCTGCTCGATCAGCGCATCCGTCGCGAGGGCATGCTGCGTACTCTCTATCTGTACCCCATGGCACTGTCGTTCATCGTCACCGGGGTGGTGTGGAAATGGCTGCTCAATCCCGGTCTCGGCATCCAGGCCATGGTGCGTGGCTGGGGATTCGAGTCCTTCACCTTCGACTGGCTGGTGGACCCGGACATGGCCGTCTATACCCTGGTCATCGCGGCGGTGTGGCAGGCCTCGGGCTTCGTCATGGCGCTGTTTCTGGCCGGGCTGCGCGGCATCGACGACAGCATCCTCAAGGCCGCCCAGCTCGATGGGGCCAGCCTGCCTCGCATCTACTGGCGGGTGGTGATGCCCTGCCTGCGTCCCGTGGTGTTCAGCGCGGTGATGATCCTCTCGCACATCGCCATCAAGAGCTTCGACCTGGTGGTGGCGCTGACCGGCGGTGGTCCGGGCTATTCCTCGGATCTGCCGGCGACCTTCATGTACGCCCATGCCTTCACCCGCGCCCAGATCGGCATGGGCTCGGCCAGTGCCATCCTGATGCTGGGTGGCGTGCTGGCGATCCTGGTGCCTTATCTCTATGCGGAATTGCGGAGCCGTCGACATGGATAACGTGATTCGATCCCGGACCCCGGCGGCGCGTGTCTGGCGCCTGATGCTCCACCTGACGCTGCTCGTGGCGGCGCTCTGGTACCTGCTGCCGCTGGCGGTAATGGTGCTGACCTCCATCAAGCCCCTCGACGAGATCGGCGCCGGCAGCCTGCTGGCCCTGCCCGACAACCCGACGCTGGCCCCCTGGCTGAAGGCCTGGGGATCGGCCTGCACCGGCATGCGCTGCGATGGGGTGAGCGGTTACTTCTGGAACTCCTTCGCCATCGTGATTCCCGCTGTGATCATCGCCACCCTGATCGGTGCCCTGAACGGCTACGCCCTGACCAAGTGGCGTTTCAAGGGGGCCGAGCTGGTGTTCGCGATGATGCTGTTCGGCTGCTTCATACCGTTTCAGGTCATCCTGCTGCCCATGGCCCAGACGCTGGGCTGGCTGGGGCTGTCGAGTTCGCGGGCCGGCCTGATATTCGTGCATGTGGTATTCGGTATCGCCTTCACCACGCTGTTCTTCCGCAACTTCTACGTCTCGATCCCCGACGAGCTGGTTTCGGCGGCCAAGCTCGACGGCGCGGGCTTCTTCCGTATCTTCTGGCGAATCCTGCTGCCGGTCTCCAAGCCGATCATCGTGGTCTCGGTGATCTGGCAGTTCACCCAGATCTGGAACGACTTCCTGTTCGGCGTGGCGTTTTCCGGGCACGACACCCAGCCGGTGACGGTGGCGCTCAACAACCTGGTCAACACCTCCACCGGCGTGAAGGAATACAACGTCGACATGGCCGCCGCCATGATCGCCGCGCTGCCGACCCTGGTGGTCTATGTGCTGGCAGGAAAGTATTTCGTGAGGGGGCTCACCGCCGGTTCGGTAAAAGGATAACAACGCGAGGTAATTCGCCATGTCAGCTTTGGAAATCGACAATGTCTGCAAGGATTTCGGTACGACCCGGGTGCTCGAGGAGGTCAGCCTGGCCATCGACTCCGGGGAGTTCCTGATCCTGGTGGGCCCCTCGGGGTGCGGCAAGTCGACCCTGATGAATGCCATCGCCGGCCTGGAGCCGGTCACTTCGGGCCGCATCAAGGTGGGCGGCGACGACATCACCTGGCGAACCCCCGCCGAGCGCGACATCGCCATGGTCTTCCAGTCCTATGCGCTCTATCCGAGCATGACGGTGCACGGCAATATCGCCTTCGGTCTGGAGATGCGCAAGGTGCCGAAGGCCGAGCGGGATGCGGCGGTGGAGCGCGTCGCCGACCTGCTGCAGATCTCGCATCTGCTTAATCGCAAGCCGTCGCAGCTCTCCGGCGGACAGCGTCAGCGCGTGGCCATGGGGCGTGCCCTGGCCCGGGAGCCGCAGATCTACCTGTTCGACGAGCCGCTCTCCAACCTGGACGCCAAGCTGCGCGTCGAGATGCGCACCGAGATCAAGAAGCTCCACCAGCGGCTGGGCACCACCATCGTCTACGTGACCCACGACCAGATCGAGGCCATGACCCTGGCCGACAGCATCGCCGTGATGCGCGATGGCCGAATCCTGCAGTTGGGCACGCCGGACGAGGTCTACAACGATCCGGTCGACAAGTATGTGGCGGGTTTCATGGGCTCGCCGTCGATGAATTTCATCGAGGCGGAACTGGCGGGCGGGCCCGGCGCCTATCGACTGTATGTCGCCACTCAAGGCGAGGCGGCGTTGACGCTGCCGTGGCCGGATTCCCGTGAGACGCCGGTGCTGGCCGAACGTGTCGGGCAGACAGTGACGCTCGGCCTGCGCCCCGAACACTTCGCCGAGGAAGACACCCGACTGGGCGATCGGGCCGAGGGCACGCCGCTTTCGGCCAGGGTCAGTGTGGTCGAGCCCACCGGTGCCGATATCCTGCTGCGCTTGCCGCTCGGCGATACGGAGATCACCGCCCGGGTGGGCCCGGACTGCCGGGTCGCATCGGGTGAACGGCTCGGCCTGCGTGTCGACATGCGACGCGCCGTGCTGTTCGATGCCGACACCGAAGCTCGCCTTGCCTGAGAGGGAAGCCGCCATGACACGAGAATGCCCCGATTCTGCCGATACGCTCCGCGCGACGATTCGTGACACCAAACAGCGCCTGAAACGCGACCTGCCGGATTACCGTGGCGCCTTCGAGCGCGCCCGGGACGACATCCTGACGCAGGTCGAACGCATCAGGGCGGAACGCGCCGCCGGCGAGCATCCGATTCCCCGCTTCGCGGCCGATGACATCATCGCCGGCCGACTCTCCGAGGCCGATCGACAGCGCATTCGCCAGCGCGGTGCCTGTGCCGTCGCCGGTGTCTTCCCGGCCGAGCGCGCGCGACACTGGAATGCCGAGATCGGTGACTACCTCGAGCGCAATCGCTTCATGCAGCGCCTGGCGAATGCCGCCGATGATCCCTATTTCGGCGAGCTCGAACAGGGCAAGCCGCAGATCTACGGCGTCTACTGGTCATCGCCCCAGGTACAGGCGCGCCAGGACGCGCGGCTGTGTGACGTCCAGGTGTTTCTCAATCGCCTGTGGGATGCCGGCGAAGAGTTCGATCCCGGCCATCTAGCCAGCTATGCCGACCGGCTGCGTCGCCGACCGCCGGGTTCGGGAAGCCTGGGGCTGTCGCCTCATGTCGATGGTGGCTCCGTGGAGCGCTGGCTCGACGACGGCTTCCGCTACGTCTATCGCCATGTCTTTCGCGGGGTGCCCGAGCGCTTCGATCCCTTCGCCGCCCTGGGGCGTACCCAGGTGCGCGAGATCGCCTCGCCGGCGGTATGTTCGATGTTCCGCACCTTCCAGGGCTGGACGGCGCTGACACCGCAACGCTCGGGCGCCGGAACCCTGAACCTGATTCCCATCGCCAATGTGATGAGCTATCTGCTGTTGCGGGCATTGCAGGATGATGTGCCGGAGGATGACCTGTGCGGTGCCCGACCCGGTCGCGCGCTGTCGATCGATCCCCACTGGCACGCGCCGTTGCTGGAAGCGCTGACGCCGATTCCCGATCTCGAGCCCGGCGACACCATCTGGTGGCACTGCGATGTGGTGCACGCCGTTGATCCCGAGCATGACGGCGAGTACGACAGCAACGTCATGTACATCGGGGCCGCGCCCTGGTGCGACAAGAATGCGGCCTACCTGCCGGGACAATGGCAGGCCTTCGTCGAAGGACGCACGCCGCCCGATTTCGCGCCGGACGACTTCGAGGTCGACTTCACCGGTCGTGCCCGGCCCGCGGATCTCGATGCCCTGGGCCGCCAGCAGATGGGCGGGTGAAGCGCCTGTGGCCAGGGTGCCTCAGGACGGACGCTTGTCCTTGTTCTCGAGGCGGCGCAGTTGCTGCCAGAGATCGCGGCGCAGGTCGTTGAGGCGGGGCCGTTCGGCCTCGTCGAAGGCCAGCGGCCGGGTCAGGCGCTGGGTGCGCAGCCCGAGTCGCGCGCCCAGCAGGCCGACGCCCAGGCCCTGGGCGGCCCGGGTGGAAAGTCGGCCGGCGAGATCCAGCGAGAGCATCTGCATGCTGGCGTCGCTGGCCAGTTCCGTGGCGCCGGCGAAGGCCATCTGGCGAAAGACGTCGCGCAGCAGGCTAATGCGGGCGGCGTAGCCGAGCTCCAGCCCGTAGAGTCGGCACAAGCGGTCGATCATGGCCAGGTGGCGCCAGGCGACCAGGCCCATGTCGACCAGGGTCAGCGGACTGACCGCCACCATCACGGCGGTCTCGCCGCTCATGCGCGATATCAGCCGCCGTGCCTCGCGGTCGCGCGGGGCAAGCAGATGATGGGCCAGCAGCGGGGCGAGATCCTGACCGTCGTGATGCGGCTCGCGCGCGGCGAGAAAGGCCTGCCAGTGAGGGTGGTCGTCATGCAGGTCGAGCTGGGTCTTGAGGTGACGAGCCAAGGTCATGGCCTGTTCGGGTGAGCACTCGGGCAGCCGTGCCAGCGCCTCGCGCAGGCGATCGTGCCGGCCGAGTCGGCGCAGTCGCCAGAGCTCGCGCAGAATCGCCAGGCTGCCGAGCCCCACGGCGGCGAGGCCGAGCAATTGCCAGCCGGCGGTCAGCCAGTCGCCGCCGGCCAGGCTGGCGGGCAGGCCGGTGATGAATTCGGCGGTTCCCAGGCCCAGTGCGCCGGTGAGCACGCCGAGCAGTCCCCAGCGTCGTTTGCGAGGGCGGCCGAGGTGTACCGCCGGGTCCGGCTGTCCAGGGGCATCCGACTCGTCGCTCGGGGCCAGGGCGCGGCTCGACAGGTCGCTTTCGAAGCGATGGGCCGGGGCGGGGTCCGGCTCGCGAGAGGGCGCCCGGGAATCGAATCGCTGGCCCGGCCGGGGATCCGGCGTGTCCTGGCGTGGGGCGTCGTTCATGTCAACTTGTCTCCGATCAGCCAGTCGAGGGCGGCATCCATGCGAATGTGGGGCAGGGGGCCGGGCTCGCGTGGCAGGGGGCGAAAGGCTGTGAAGTCGAAACCCTGGCGCGCCCAGAAATCGGCATCGGGCAGTCGCGTCGGCACCTCGCCGGGGAAGGTCAGCACGCTCTCGCCGTTCAGGTCGGTGCCGCGCAGGGCCGGTGTCGTCCGTCCGTGCTGGGTAACCTCGCGTACCTCGGTGGCGCGTACCGAGGCCAGGGAGAGCGCCTTGACGGGCACGTTGGCGAAGCGCAGATCCTTGAGTGGCTCGACCAGCAGGGCCTCGAGCAATGCCACCAGGCGCACATGCTGCTCGGGAGTGACGTGGTCGGCCTTGGTGGCGGCAATGGCCAGACGGTCGATGCGCGGGGTGAACAATCGTGACAGCAGACTGCGCTGGCCGTAGTCGAAGCTCTGCATCAGGCGGGACAGGGCGCGCGACAGGTCCTCGAAGCGTTCCGGGCCGGCATTGAGCGCCCCGAGGACATCGACGAGCACGATCTGGCGGTCGAAGCGTCGGAAATGATCCCGATAGAAGGGCCGCACGATGCGTTGCTGGTAGTAGGCGAAGCGCCGCGCCAGGGTGGCGTAGAGGCTGGTGTCGGGCAATGCTGCCAGGGCCTCGGCCGACCAGTCGTCGAGGCCGGGCAGGGGGAAGAACTGCAGCACCGGCGCCCCGGCCAGGTCGCCGGGCAGCAGGAAGCGGCCGGGCTGCAGATCGGAGAAGCCGGCCTCGCGGGCGGCACGCAGCCCCTCGGCGTAGTGTTCGGCCAGTTCGGCGAGACGTGCTTCATCGACCTCGCTGGCCGGGTCGAGCTCCGCGATGGCGGCATGCCAGTCGGCGAACAGGGCGCGTCGGGCGGGGCCGTTGCCCTCGCATTGCGTGCGACTCCAACTGGCGAAGTCATGATCGAGCAGCGGCAGGTCGAGCAGCCATTCGCCGGGATAATCGAAAAGATCGAGCGTCAGTTCGGCGGTGTTGCCGCGCCACCAGTTGGCATGGGCGCGGCGGTAGCGGATCTTCAGGCGCAATTCGCTGATGCCGCGGGTCGGCGTCGGCCAGCTCGGCGGGTCCGCGCCGAGGGCCTGCATGGCCTGGTCGTAGGGGAAGCGCGGTACGCCGAGATCCTGCTGGGCCACGCGCTGGGCACCGAGCAGGCGCTGCTCGCGGGCGGCGCCGAGCAGGTCGAGCCGAGCCTCGAGGCCGGCGTGTCGAAGCTGGTCGACCAGCGAGGTGAGAAAGGCGGTCTTGCCGGCGCGTGACAGACCGGTGACCGCCAGGCGTAGCTGGCGGTCACGGCCGCGTTCAATCAGGTCCTGCAGGTCGCGTGTCAAATCCTGGGGCATTCAAGGTTCCGCCTGGCGTCCATGTCGTCAGCCTCTAATTTGTGGGCGATGGACGCGGAAGGCAAGACCGAGCAGCACCAGCGGCACGGCGCACAAGGGGATCAGCACGACATTGAGCAGCGGCCAGCCCAGGCTGGAGACCGCAGGTCCGGCCAGCAGCGCGGTGATGGCCACGGTGGAGAACACCAGGAATTCGTTGGCGGCCTGGGTGCGGGCCTTCTCGGCGGGACCATGCGCTTCGGTGAGCAGGCCGGTGGCCGGCAGGAAGGTGAAGTTCCAGCCCACGCCGAGCAGCACCAGGCCTGCATAGAAGCCGGCCAATCCGGCATCGAGCTGGGCGGTCAGGGCGCTGGCGATCAGCAGCAGGCAGCCGCAGACGATCATGCGCGAGGCGCCGAAGCGGGCCGTCAGGCGGCCGGTCACGAAGGACGGCAGGAACATGGCCACCACGTGCCACTGAATGGTGGTCGAGACGTGATTGAAATCGTGGCCGGCCTCGGCCATGGCCAGCGGGGTGGCGGTCATCGCCAGGTTCATCACCCCGTAGCCGACCATGGCGCTGATGACCGCCAGCATGAAGACCGGTTGGCGAACGATCTCGCCCAGCGGGCGCTGCTCGCCGGTGCTGGTGTCGTGGGTGCCGGCAGGCATGCGCACGAAGGCCAGCAAGACCAGGGCACAGAGATAGAGCACACCGAGGCCGATGAAGCTGCCCAGGTAGGGCGTGTCGGCCAGGCTGTGACTGTGCCGTGCCAGCCAGGGGCCGAAGAAGGCCGCCAATACGCCGCCGCCCATCACCAGGCCGATGGCACGATCGCGACCGCCCTCGGGCGCGGCCTCGACGGCGGCGAAGCGATAGAGCTGGCCAAAGCCGATACCGATGCCGATCAGCCAGGTGGCGACCAGGAACAGGTCGAAGCGTTGCGCGTGCAGGGCCAATACGGCGAGAGCCGCGCCGGCGATGCCCATCAGGTTGCCGAGCACGAAGCCCCGACGACGGCCCAGCCTGGCCATGATCAGGGAAGCCGGAATGGTGGCGCACATCAGGCCGAGCCATTGCGTGGCCACCGGGGCGGTGGACCAGGCGGGGGCCGGGGCGAGCTGGGCGCCGATCAGCGGTGAGACGGCGATCAGCAGGATGTTGCCGCTCACCAGCAAGGCCTGGCATAGCGAGAGCAGGGAGACGGTCAGGGGCATGGAACCTCCTTGGCGGGTGTCGTGGCGGGGCCGAAGCGTTGGCGGTAGACCGAGGGCGAGACGCCGTACTGGCGATGGAAGAGGCGCCGCAATTGTTCGGCGCGCCCCAGCCGCCACTGCGCGGCCAGCCGTTCGAGCGATGGAGCGGGGCGGGCGTCGAGCAGGTGCATGCGTGCGCCCTCCAGTCGCAGGCGAGTCAGGTAGGCGCCGGGCGTGGTGTCCAGGTGACGCCGAAACAACCTCGACAGATGGCGCGGCGTGACCGACATGCGCGCCGCCATGTTCTCCAGGTCGTGATCGGCGGCAGGATCGGCATGCAACTGGTCGAGCAGTTCACGCAAGGGGCCAGTGGCGCGTTGCTGGCCCAGAAGCGCCTCGCTGAACTGGGCCTGGCCACCGGGGCGATGCAGGAACATCACCAGCTCGCGGGCAACGCGACCCGCAAGGGCGGAGCCGTGGTCGTCCTCGACCATCGAAAGGGCGAGATCGATGCCGGCAGTGACGCCGGCGCTGGTGTAGCGGCCCTTGTCTTCCACGTAGAGGGCATCGGGGATGACGCGGAGTCGTGGATAGGTTCGGGCCAGGGCGTCGCAGTGGCGCCAGTGAGTGGTGGCCTGGCGGTCGTCCAGTAGCCCCGCTTCCGCCAGCAGGAAGGCACCGCTGCAGATGGCCCCCAGCCGCCGGATGTCGGGAGCGAGCTCGCGCAGCCCGTCGATGTGGTGGCGTTGTCGGCACTGCTGAAAGACGCCACTGCCCCCGGCGATCAGCAGGGTATCCGGGGCGCCGAGTGCCTCCAGGCCCTGCCAGTCGAGATCGGCCATCATCGCCAGGCCACCGTTGGTGACCAGGGTGCCGGGAGAGTGGGCGACCAGGCTCAGTTCATAGAGCGGCTGGTCGGCGAGTGTGTTGGCGCTGGCGAAGACCTGCCAGGGGCCGCAAACGTCGAGAACCTGGCAATCGGGATAGGCGAGCAGTACCACGCGACGTGCATGGGGCGATGGGGAGGTCATGGGTGGCTCCGGAACTCAACGCAGTGGCTTGAGTCTGGCGGAAGGCAGGAGTGTCCACAATGACCGATATCCCACCGATAGGGACATGGTGGTCAGGTGCATGCGGTGGCGAAACGACGATGCCCCGCGTGGAAGCGGGGCATCGAGGTCGCGCAAAAGGTTGGCGTCGTCAGCCGGCGAAGGCGGCATACATGATGACGACCAGGACCACCAGGATGATGCCGACGGGTACCGCTCCCTTCCAGGGCGTGAGATCGACCGCGCCGCTGTCCTCGTGAATCCAGGCCTCGGGCCGGGGGCGCAGCTTGCCGATGATCAGCATGCCCACGACCAGCAGCACGAAGACGGCGCCGACGAAGTGGAACTCATGCATGACCTGGGGCAGCTTGTCGAACGGCGGAATGAAATAACCGGCGAAGATCAGCAGACAGCCGCCGACCAGGGCGATCTTGGCGGCCATGGCCGGCACACGCTTGGTCAGCAGGCCGACCAGAACCACCGCCAGGATGGGGATGAAGTAGATGGCATTCATCTTCTGCAGGTAGCCGAACAGGCTTTCCTGACCGGCCAGCAGCGGGGCGATGGTCATGGCGATCACGGCCATGAGCCAGCCGAAGATCTTGCTGGCGCGCACCACCTGTGCCTCGCTGGCATCCTTGTTGAGCACGCCCTTGTAGAAGCCGAGACTGAACAGGGTGGTGGTACTGTTCAGTGCCGAGTTGAAGGACGACAGAATGGCGCCGACCATCACGGCGGCGAAGAAGCCGGTGAGGTAGGGCGGCAGCACGTTGAACACCAGGTGACCGTAGGCTTCGTCGGCCTTGATGCCCTGATCGGCATAGAGGTGGTAGGCGATGATGCCGGGCAGTACCAGGTAGATGGGGCCGAGCAGCTTGAAGAAGCCGGTCAGCAGCACGCCCTTCTGGCCTTCGGCCAGGTTCTTGGCGGCGAAGGTGCGCTGGATGATCTGCTGGTTGGTGGTCCAGTAGAAGACGTTGATCAGGAAAACGCCGGTGAACAGGGTGAAGAAGGGCACCTGCTGGTCGGACCCGCCGATGGAATCGAGCTTGTCCGGATGGGTCTGCTTGAGGGTATCCCAGCCGGCCATGATGCCGCTGCCATCACTGATCGCCTGCAGGCCGAAGTAGACGATGACGAAGCCACCGACCAGCAGGCCGATGCCATTGAGCGTATCGGAAACGGCGACGGTACGCAGGCCGCCGAACAGGGCATAGACCGAGCCGATCAGCCCCACCAGCCAGACGGTCAGCCACAGCAGCAGTGTCGGCGACTCGATGCCTGTCAGCCCATGCAGGTCAAGCATGCCCTGCAAGCCCATGGCCCCCGAGTAGAGGATGATCGGCAGCAGAATCACCGCATAGGCAAGCAGGAAGATCACGTTGGTGATGCGCTGTGTGGCCTTGTCGAAGCGTATCTCCAGCAGCTGCGGCACGGTGGCGATGCCGCTGCGCAAAAAGCGCGGCAGGAAGAACAGTGCCAGCAGCACCAGGGCGATGACGGCCACCACTTCCCAGGCCATCACGCTCAGGCCGTCGCTGAAGGCGGAGCCGTTGAGCCCGACCATCTGCTCGGTGGAGAGGTTGGTCATCAGCAGTGAGCCAGCGATCAGCGGGAAGGTCAGGCTGCGACCGGCCAGGAAGAGCCCGTTGGTACTCTTGTGGTCGTCGCGGCGGGTGATCCGCCAGGTGATGAGGGCCACCAGACCCGTGAAGAACAGGAAAGAAGCGAGTGTCAGGGCATGCATGTCAGAAGGTTCCGTAAATGTCGGGGTTTATTGCCGTGTCGCTCGCACTTTTAAAAATTAAATTTCGTAAATTTACAGCGACGCGGGGAGTTTAGGAGCCGTGCAAGCAGATGCCATACGCCTTTCGTCTAGTGCCTTTTGGCTAGTACCTTTCGTCTGCTACTGATCGGGGTATTGCACCGCTTACCCATCATGGCGAGCTGCTAAGCTGGATGATGAGCCGAACGGGCAGGGAATGACGAGATGACGATGCACGAAGAGCCGAGGCAGGTACTGGCGTTCTGGTTCGAGACCCTGGAGCCGGCCCAGTGGTTTCGCAAGGATCCGGCCCTGGATGCCGAGATCGCCGAGCGTTTCGCCGATACGCTGGAAGCGGCACTACGCGGCGAGCTCTGGCGCTGGCGCGAGACACCCCGGGGCAGGCTGGCGGAAGTGATCGTGCTCGATCAGTTCTCGCGCAATATCCATCGTGACACGCCTCGGGCCTTCGCCGCCGATCCCGTTGCCCTGGTCCTGGCCCAGGAAGCCGTGGCTCGGGGCGATGATCGGGCGCTCGAACCCGGGGAGCGCGCTTTCCTCTATATGCCTTACATGCACAGCGAGTCGCGGGTCGTTCATGACGAAGCGCTGCGCCTTTTCGATCAGCCCGGCCTGGAGCGCAACCTGGAGTTCGAACATCGGCATCGCGCGATCCTCGAGCGCTTCGGGCGCTATCCCCATCGCAACGTCATCCTGGGCCGGCATTCGACGGTCGAGGAACTGGCATTTCTCGAGCAGCCAGGGTCTTCCTTCTGACATCCTGGCAAGGCACCATCATTGGAGCCACCAACCGGAAAGGAGAACGGCATGAGTATCATTGCATGGTTGATCATTGGAGGACTGGCGGGCTGGATTGCCGGCAACATCATGCGTGGCGGCGGTTTCGGGCTGCTGGGCAATATCGGCGTGGGAGTCGTCGGCGCAGTGGTCGGCGGTTTCCTGTTCAGCCTGCTCGGGCTGTCATCCGGCGGGTTCATCGGTTCACTGGTGACCGCCGTGGTGGGAGCCGTGGTGCTGCTGTGGGTCATCGCCAAGGTCAAGAAGGCCTGACGCGGACGCCTTGTCCGTCATGAAGCACGTTTGGCATGAAAAAGCGCCGCCCTTCGGGGCGGCGCTTTGCTGTGGCAGCAAGATCAGATCCTGGCTCAGGCGGTGGCGGCGCTCTGCTGGCCGACCAGCTCCTTCAGGCAGGTCTCGATGATGTCCAGGCCTTCCTCGAGGACCGCGTCCTCGATGGTCACCGGCATCAAGAACCGGATGGTGTTGCCGTACATGCCGCAGGACAGCAGGATCAGGCCCTTTTCGCGAGCTTTCTTGCACAGGGCTCCGGTCAGTTCGGCGTCCGGGGAATGCGCGTTCTTGTCGGCGACCACGTCGAAGGCGGCCATGGCGCCCATGTTGCGGGCGTTGTCGATGCAGGCGAAGTCGTTCTGCCAGGTGGCGAAGCGGGCGGCCAGCTTGTCGCCCAGCGCCTGGCTCTTCTCGAGGATGTTCTCCTGCTCGAAGACCTCGAGCACCGCCAGGGTCGCCGCGCAGGATACCGGGCTGCCCGTGTAGGTGCCGCCCAGGGAGTTGCCGCCGGAGGCGTCCATCACCTTGTCGGTACCGACCACGGCGGAGATCGGCATGCCGTCCGCCATGCTCTTGGCCATGGTCATGATGTCGGGCTCGACGCCGCTGTGCTCGATGGCGAACAGCTTGCCGGTACGGCCGAAGCCGGACTGTACTTCGTCGATGATCATCAGGATGCCGTGCTCGTCGCAGATCTCGCGGATCGCCTTGAGGAAGCTGGGCGGCGCCGGATAGAAACCGCCTTCGCCGAGTACCGGCTCGAGCACGATGGCTGCGGTGTCCTTGGGGTTGGCGTCGGTCTTGAGGGCCATCTTCAAGCCGCGCAGGGCTTCGTCTTCGCTGACGCCGTGGTAGGGCACCGGGAAGGGCGCGCGGAAGACATTGCCCGGCATGCTGCCGAAGTCGGTGGCATAAGGGGCGACCTTGCCGTTCATGGCCATGGTCATGAAGGTACGGCCGTGATAGCCGCCGTCGAAGCAGATCACGTTGTTCTTGCCGGTGGCGGCACGCGCGACCTTGACGGCGTTCTCCAGGGCCTCGGCGCCCGAGTTGGCCAGCATGACCTTGGCATGGCCGCGTACCGGCGTGACCTGGCTGAGCTTCTCGGCCACTTTCACGTAGCCTTCATAGGGCATCACCGTCTGGCAGGTGTGCATCACGCGGTCCAGCTGTGCCTTGACCGCCTCGACCACCTTGGGATGACGGTGACCGATGTTGAGCACGCCGATGCCACCGGCGAAATCGATGAAGCGGTTGCCGTCGGCATCCCAGATCTCGGCGTTCTCGGCGCGATCGGCGAACGCGGTGGCGGGACTGGCGGCGCCGCTGGCGACATAGCGCTGCTTGAGTTCGTTGAGTTGGGCGTTGTTCATGGCTGTCTCCTGGGATCGAAAATATGGGGGCGATTACAAGCCGCCGACACAGACGTATTTTAGTTCAGTGTATTCATCCAGACCGTGGTGCGACCCTTCGCGTCCCAGCCCGGATTCCTTGACGCCGCCGAAGGGCGCAAGCTCGGTGGAGAGGAGGCCTTCATTGACCGCCACCATGCCATATTCCAGCGCTTCCATGACATGCCAGATACGGCGATAGTCATTGGCGTAGAAGTAGGCGGCCAGGCCGAATTCGGTGGCGTTGGCCATGGCGATGGCCTCTTCTTCGGTGTCGAAGCGGAACACCGGTGCCAGCGGACCGAAGGTCTCTTCGGTGGCCACGCGCATGCTGTCGTCGACGTCACCGATCACCGTGGGCTGGAAGAAGGTGCCTCCCAGCTCGTGGGGCTGGCCGCCGCAGATCAGTCGGCCGCCCTTGTCGAGGGCATCGGCGATATGCTCGCGAACCTTGTCCACGGCGGCATCGTTGATCAGCGGACCCTGGACCACGCCGTCTTCCAGTCCATTGCCTACCTGGAGTTCGGCGACGCGAGTGGCCAGCTTGTCGAGGAAGGTCTCGTAGACGCCGGCCTGCACCAGCATGCGGTTGGTGCACACGCAGGTCTGGCCCGAGTTGCGGAACTTGGAGGCCACCGCACCTTCCACGGCAGCGTCGAGGTCGGCATCGTCGAAAACGATGAACGGCGCGTTGCCGCCGAGTTCCATGGACGTCTTCTTGACCGTGCCGGCGCACTGGGCCAGCAGCCGCTTGCCCACGGCGGTGGAGCCGGTGAAGGACACCTTGCGTACCCGCGGGTCGGTGGTGAGTACCTCGCCGATTTCGGCGGGACGGCTGGCGGTCACCACATTGATGACGCCTGCGGGAATACCAGCGTCCTCGGCCAGCTTGGCCATGGCCAGGGCGGTCAAGGGCGTCGCCTCGGCGGGCTTGACCACTACCGTGCAACCGGCCGCCAGTGCCGGGGCGCACTTGCGGGTGATCATCGCCAGGGGGAAGTTCCAGGGCGTGATGGCTGCCACTACGCCGATGGATTCGCGCAGCACCAGGATGCGCTTGTCGGCGCCATTGCCGGGCAGCGTCTCGCCGGCCACGCGCTTGGCCTGTTCGGCGTAGAACTCGACGAAGCTGGCGCCATAGGCGACTTCGCCGCGGGATTCGGTCAGCGGCTTGCCCTGCTCGCGGGTCATCAAGCGGGCCAGGGCTTCCTGATTGGCCATGATGCGTTCGAACCAGGCGCGCAGCAACGCGGCCCGCTCCTTGGCGGTCTTGCGGCGCCAGTCGTGCCAGGCCGTCTCGGCGGCGGCCACGGCCTGGCGAGCGTCTTCGGCATCGAGGTCGGGGACATTGGCCAGCGTCTCGCCGGTAGCGGGATCGGTGACGGCGAAGCGACGCTCGGCGTCACGCCATTGGCCGGCTATATAGGCCTTGTCGATGAGCAGGGAAGTATCGGTGTTCATGGCAGCGGACTCACGTGAATGACTATCTTGTTTGACGAGTGTGCATTATTTACAACATGCCGCCAAGTCCCCGCGATATCTTTCCTCGAACGGCTTTCGAGCATCGGCGCGACGCCTGCTTTCCGTTACACTATGTCGCCGAATTCACAAAGGACGCGTCTTGCGTTCCCCGATCCTGATGTGTGGCGAGGTGTGCCTTGGTCGATCCCTTGAATGCCTGGTGGGCCCAGCAACTGGTGTTGTGCGGTTGGGCCTTTGCGCCCGACCCCCTGGCACTCGAGCCGGAGGAGGCGCGCACCCGCCTGGCGAATCTCGACGTCGTCGATCGCGGGGAACTGGGTTGGCGCCTGCTGGAGGCACTGGATAGCGCCCACCCCGATCCGGCCCGCCTGTTGGCTGCATTGGATGTGGTGGCCCTGGCTGGGGCGGTCGGATGGCTGAGTGAATCGCGGGCCCGGCAATGGGGACAGCGCCTGGCCGAGGAGATTCATGCTCACCATGCCAGCCTTGACGACTGGCTGGCGGCGTTGCGTCGCGCGCGCAACGATGAAGGCTGGGTGCGCGGCGATGACGGCTTTGCCGAGGCCTGCGAAGCCCTGGCCACCCTGGAGCATGATGGCGAAGGCGTGACCTGGGAAATGCTGCGCGACTGGCTGCTGGCCAATCGACGGACGCCGGCGCTGTGGCCCGAGGAGGCCGAGGCTCGGGTATGGCGGCTGAGAGCCGCCTTCAGCCCGGTGCTGGAAACGTCGGCTGGCGCGCTTGACTGGCAGGGGCTCGAGACCTGGCTGGCCGAGTCTTGGCAGGTGACGGGGCGCGATGAGCTGATTCGTCTGCTCCTGTGGCTGGGAGCCCAGGGCGACCGGCAGGGCTGGGATCTCGATGCCAACCGATTACTCGAGGCCGATGCCGAGGCGCGCCGCCGCTGGCATGCCGGACTGGCTCCCCGGGACCGCGATTTTGGTCGTGTCCTGCTGGGCTTCGTGGAAAGGGGCGAGCCGCTGGAATGGGCCGCCTGGGACTGGCTGCGACTGATCGATCTGGCCTGGGCCGGTGCTTGCCTCGGCTGGCTTGCCGACGACGAGGCCCGGGACGTGGCGCTGCATGGTGCGGATCTGATACTGCGCCGCTACAGCGACTGGCCGGCGCTCGCCAGGGCCTATCAGCGAGGGCGCAGCCTGTTCGAAGGGCAGGACCTGCTGGGCGACTTCGAGGCCGATTGGCGATTGCTCCTGCATGCACCGGTGAGCCCCTGGAAGCCCGCTCTGCAGGAATTGATCGATGCCGAACAGATCGAAGCCTCTCGGAAACGCATACGCGAATGGCGTCGTGAGCCGCGTCATTGGGTGCTGGCCCTGGCGGCGGTGCGCGAGCCCGAGCTGGCATTGCGCCAGGGGGTGGCGCCGAGTCTGCCGCTGGCGCGTTGCGAGGATGCGCGCGGCCATCTGACCGAGACCCTCGACCTGCATGCCGATGAAGGTGTCGAGGCGCTGGCGCGCTACTGGTTGCCGGCCCAGGCCCATCATCTCAACCAGCTCGCGGCGGATGCGGCCCATGGCGCCTTGCCGCCATCCCGGACGCCCTTCGGCGAGGTTGCGGGTGACGACCTGACCGGTCGCGATGCGCTGGGACGTGCCAGCCGTCATGCCGCCACCATCCACATGGCGGAGAAGTTCGCCTTCCACCTCCAGATGGCCATGGACAGCGAGTGGTTCGAGGCACCGCGCCTGGCGGAGCTGGCGGCGGCGTTGCAGGGCTCATTGTGCCGTTTCTATCCCGATGCCCGCCGCCTGCTGTCGGCCTGGGCACAATGGGAGGCCTTGTTGCCCGAGCCCGAGCAACCCTCCTTGGTGGCGGAGATCCTCTGGCATCGCGATGATCCGGGCAGTCTCTTCCACTGGCTCGACTGGCGCAGTGGCGAGTGGCGGGAGCCGGGGCCGCGTCCGGGGCTCAGCCAGTTCACCGCCATGGCTCTGGTCGGGCCGCTCAACAGCGCGATCTGGAGCCTGCCGCAGCCGGAGAGCGAACGCGAGTGCGCCTCGATCCGCGAGTGGGTGGATGGCCATTATGCCGTGCAGGGTCCGGAAGGGCTGGCGGAGTTCATCGATTACCTGCTGGAGGTCGGCGACCGTCAGGAATACCAGATCAACTATGCGCCTTATACCCTGAACCCGGCTCGCCTGGCCTCGGAGATCGCGACGCTTGAGAGCGACGAGTGCGGCGAGGAGGAGCGCAATCATCTATTGCGTCTCAAGCGTGTACGCGCCAATGAGGATGGCTGCAACGACCTGGATCTCACCGCCTGGGATCTGGCCCAGGCCGTGGATCTTGCCATTGCCGGTCGTCAACTGGACTGGCTGAGCGAGGAGGCGTTCTTTGCCAGGCTGCGGCGTGCTCATGCCCTGGCCGCCAGCCATTACGGAGGATGGGAGGAGTACGCACGAGGCCTCTATGCGGGCTTTTCCTTCTTCATGGGGGAAACGCCCGAGCGCGAGGCATTCCTGGGCGGCTTTCGCCAGGCTCTGGCGAGCTGGCTGGCCGCCGCGCCGCCACTGGCAGGCCCCTGGGCGACCCTGGACTTTCCCGGTGCGCGCCCGCGTCACTGGGCGCCGATGCATGTGGATACGCTACCGGGGGATGAGCGGTTACTGCATTGATCGTGCGTTCAGGGAACGCGCATCCAAGAAATATTGTTAAATAGCGGAACGTATAAGTCGTTGTTCTTGGCTATTATGCAAAAAATGTCTATGCTGAGGCGCGATAAGTCCATCCGCGCATGAGCGGGTCTGGCCGGCCGGGTCATCGCCAATGCCAGGCGGGGCAAGATGCCGTGAGAGTGGACAGTCACGAGTAGCAAACGATGTCGCTGGGCCGGTTTTTGCCTGAGATGGCCGGATGTGGCTCGTCCTGAATGATGCCTAGAAAGCCAAGCCAGGATAGCAATCAAGGAGTATGACAGGGTGAGGGAGCAGGGATGATCAATCCAGGGTCGCGTCGCCTCGTTCCCGTGGCGTTATCGTGTCTCATGCTGGCGGGTTGTGCCGCCTCGGGCGGTTCCCCGTCACCGGAAGAATCAACGGGCAATTATTTTGCCCGTGACCTGCCGGGCCTGCCCGGAGGCCCGATGATGTCGCCAGCAGATAATCCCATCCTGCAGGCGCGCCAACTGGGCAATCCGCCACCCACCCTGATTCGCCGGGCCTTGCTGGCCCAGCATGAGCGCTGGTTGGGCACTCCCTACCGACTGGGCGGCACCACGCGTCGCGGCATCGATTGTTCGGCGCTGGTGCAGAATGTCTTCGCCGATACCTTCCGTCTCGAAATGCCGCGCACCACGGCCCGCCAGGTTCATGAAGGTCGACGGATATCGCGGGATGAATTGCGTCCCGGCGATCTGGTGTTCTTCCGTCCTCCCGGTGCCTATCGGCATGTGGGGATCTACGTCGGCGAAGGCCGTTTCCTGCATGCGTCGTCCTCGCGCGGCGTCAAGCTCTCCTCCCTGGATAACCAGTACTGGCAGCGCTATTACTGGCAGAGTCGGCGTGCGCTGGATACCCGGCACCTGGCGCAGCGTCTCGACAGCAGTGTGATCGCTTCCGGCGAGGGGTGATGGGCGCCTAGCGATTGGCGAGCACGAAGTCGACGAAGGCCTGTTCCGCCCGGGATAGGTAGGCCCCCTCGGCCCAGGCCAGTGAGAGATCCATCCAGCTCGGCGTATCGAAGGAGACGGCTGCCAGATCGGGCTCCTCCACGACGCGTCGCAGGAAGGTGGTGATGCCGAAGCCGCGCCGCACGATGGCCTTGGTCAGCGGTATCAGGTTGGATTCGAAGGCAATATTCGCCTCGGTGCCGCAGCGCTGCGACAAGGTGTCGATGAACTCGCGATGAAAGTAGCCGTCCTGGAACAGCACCAGGGGTTCGGCGAAGAAGGCTTCCGGCGTCACACTGTAGTATTCGGCGAAGGGGTGCTCCCGCGGTACGCAGACGACCATTTCCTCCCGCGTCAGGTGACGCCTTGCCAGGTGTCGACTGGCACCGTCATCGATGACCACGCCCAGATCCAGCTCGCCACTGGCGATCATGTGCTGCAAGCGTCGCGCGCCGGCTTCCACCACGGTCAGCCGGATGCCGGGATGCTGTGCCTTGAAGCCCATCAGCAGCGGCGGGAAATAATAGGACCCGAGCATCGAGGGGATGCCGATGCGGACCTCGCCCTTGACCAGGTCGTGGAGTTCGCGCATGGCCAGGTGAGCGGTTTCGGCGCGCTCGAGCAGCTGACGGGCATGCGCGACCAGCGCCTCGCCCTCCGTGGTGAGCGCGATACGACGTTCGTGGCGATGAAACAGGGTCAGCTCGAGACGGCGCTCCAGGTTGGCGATGGATTGGCTCACCGCGGATTGCGCGATGTGCAGCTCCCTGGCGGCGGCCCCGAAACCGCCCTGGTCGACGACCGCCAGGAAGACCTGCAGGGCGCGAAGGTCGAAGGGTAGAGTCATAAGCCTTGATGATGGAAGTCATCATAATATTCTGTTTGGCTTATCATCTTAACCGGACGATCATGGCCCTCCAAGTCGGAGGTATTCATGATCGTCGTTCGCAGTCGCGCCTGGTGGCGCGCCACCTTGGCCTTGTGCCTGGGATCCTTGCTGGTCTTTCTCAATCTCTATGTCCCGCAGCCGCTGCTGCCGTTGTTGCGCGAGGCTTACGGGATTTCGACGCTGGCGGCCAGTCTGGCGATGTCGGTCTCGACGCTGGCCCTGGCCGCGTCGCTGCTGGTCTTTGGCCCCTTGTCGGATGCCATCGGACGTGCCGGCATCATGCGCCTGACGCTGATGCTTGCCGGATTGTTGTCGATCGCCCTGGCCTTTGCGCCGGGTTTCGAAACCCTGCTGATCCTGCGTGCCGTGCAAGGCTTCGTGCTGGGTGGTCTGCCGGCGGTGGCGATCGCCTGGATGGGCGATGAGTTCGACAGGCCGGCCCTGTTGTCGGCGGTCGGGCTCTATATCGGTGCCAATACCCTGGGGGGCATCGGCGGGCGCGTGATCGGTGGCTCGATGGCCGAGGTCGGTGGGGTGTCGGCCAGTTTCCTGGCGGTCGGGGCGCTGACCCTGGTCGGGGGCGCGGTGTTCTGGCGCTTGCTGCCGCCGGCACGGCGCTTCGAGCCGCGCCGCTTTCGTCTGCGCGAGGCGCGGGCCGGCCTCGCCGGGCATCTGCGCAATCCCGTGCTGCTGGGGGCCTATCTGTTGGGCGGGCTGAATTTTCTGATCTTCATCAACCAGTACAGCTACATCACCTTCCGCCTGGCGGCGCCACCCTTCGAGCTGGGAGAGCGGTGGCTCGGGCTGCTGTTTCTGACCTATCTCAGCGGTACCCTGGGCTCGACGCTGTCCGGTCGCCTCTCGCGTGCGATTTCCCAACCGACGTGCATGGCGTTCGGTATTCTGCTGCTGATGGCGGGCACGGCCCTGACGCTTTCCGATCGAGTGTTCCTGATCCTGGCGGGGCTGACCGTCAATGCCTTCGGTTTCTTTCTCGCCCATTCGATGGCTTCGAGCTGGGTAGGGCGCCATGCGCAGCGTGATCGGGGCAGCGCCTCGGCCTTGTATCTGGTGTTCTATTACACGGGGGCGAGCCTGGGCGGTTTCTGGCTGGAGCCTTTCTGGTTGCTGGGGAACTGGATGGGCGTGGTGGTCGCTTCCTGGCTGATTCTGGCCATCACCTTCGCACTCGCCTGGTGGTTACGCCGCGGCGAGCGTCGCCATCCCATGGCGAACGAGCCGGCCGGGGGCGGACGGCGGCATCAGGAGCGTGCGCTGGCTTCGGCTTCGTCGCCCCAGATCTCCTCGAGTCGATCCGAGCGTCCGCAGGCAGACTTGTAGAAACGGTAGCGCAGCGGGTTCTTGTCGTAGAAGTTCTGGTGGTAGGTCTCGGCCGGATAGAAAGCCTCGAAGTCGCTGATCTCGGTGGCCACTTGGCGATCGAAGCGCTCGGCCACCGCCTCGCGGCTGGCCTCGGCCAGTCGCCGTTGTTCGGCGTCCATCGGAAAGAGGGCACTGCGATAGGAGGGGCCTTCGTCGCAGAATTGCCGATTTTCGGCGAAAGGATCGACATTGCGCCAGAACACGTAGAGCAGGGTGTCATAGTCTACCCGGCTGGGGTCGTACTCGACCTTGACCGCCTCGGCGTGGCCGGTGCCGCCGGCGACGACCTGATCGTAACTGGGATCGGCCACGTCGCCGCCGCTGAAGCCCGAGATGGTGGATACCACGCCCTCGACCTTGTCGTAGGCTTCCTCGACGCACCAGAAACAGCCGGCCGCGAAGACGGCACTGGCGGTATCGGTGTTGTCGGCCATGGCAGGCGACGCGAAACCGGCGATCAGCAGCAGCGAGCAGCAGCGTGCGGAAAGTGGCGAGATTGGCATATGGTGGTCCTCCGGACGGCGTCTGTCGGACGATACCCGTCAAGAGCTGGCGAGCACCCTATCGATTCGATGAGTATAGGCTGTCAGGGTTCCGCAAACCTCGTAAAGGCACCACAAGGAGATTCGCTATGCTCGACCGCTGGACCATGCCGCTGACCCAGGCACCCTTGAAGTGGATGGCGAAGGGGTTGGCGCGCTTGGGTGTGCGGCCCGATCAGGTGACCCTGGTAGCCTTTCTGGTCGGCATGCTGGCCTTGCCGTTGCTGATATGGCAGGCCTACACGGCGGCGTTGGTCATGATCCTGCTCAATAGGCTGGGCGATGGGCTGGACGGTGCCCTGGCCAGATATACCGGTCGTGACAGCGATGCCGGCGGGTTTCTCGACATCGGCCTGGACTTCGTCTTCTATGCCGCCGTGGTGCTGGGGTTCGTCCTGGCCGATCCGGCCGTCAACGCCCTGGCTGGGGCATTCCTGCTGTTCTCGTTCATCGGCACCGGGACGTCCTTTCTGGCCTTCGCCATCATGGCGGCCCGCCATGGGCTGGAGAGGCCGAGCTTCCAGCGCAAGGCCTTCTATTACCTGCATGGCCTGACCGAGGGCACCGAGACGGTCTTGGCACTGGTGGCATTCTGCCTGTGGCCGGGGCAGTTTCCGATCCTGGCGACACTGTTCGCGGTGGCCTGCCTGGTCACGACCGCAACGCGTCTGTGGGGCGGGTATCGTACGCTGGCTACGTTACCGGCCGCGAAGGGCGATGCGCTTTGAAAACAGTGCCGGGGGAGGCGGAAAGGCAGGCACAAAAAAGGGAGCGACCCGTCGGCCGCTCCCGATATCGAACCATCGGCTCGGGCATGAGCACTCAGTGCTCGTGGCCGCCCTCGCCATGCACATGGCCATGTTCGATCTCTTCCTGGCTGGCTTCGCGGACTTCGGCGATCTCGACGTCGAAGTTCAGCTGCTGGCCGGCCAGCGGATGGTTTCCGTCGACGGTGACGGTGTCGCCTTCGACCTTGGTCACGGTGACCATCAGCGGTCCACCCTGGGTCTGCGCCTGGAACTGCATGCCGGGCTCCACGCTCTCGACACCCTGGAAGGCATCCCGCGGGACTTCCTGCACCAGCTGCGGCTGAACTTCGCCGTAGCCTTCTTCCGGCGTGACCTGGGCTTGAAGCTTGTCGCCAGCCGCGCGACCTTCCATTTCCTTCTCGAGGCCCGGAATGATGTTACCGGCGCCATGGAGGTAGGTCAGCGGCTCGCGACCTTCTGAGCTGTCCAGCACCTCACCTGCATCGTTGGTCAGGGTGTAGTGAAACGCGACAACCGAATTTTGCGCAATCTGCATTGATGAACCTTTGGTGAGTGCATGTAAGATGGCATGGTAACGTGGGATATCCGGCTCTGTCAGCGGCTCTGGGGATTTTTCAGGTTATCGCGTGCGTGCCTGAAGTGGATTCACGTCATGAGTCCTCGGTTGCGTGCCGTGGCGGGCGGGGATACCCTTTGTGAACCAAATTTTCCCGACGTCTTCCCGATCTTTTTGTGGAGAACCTCATGATCGTGACCTTGATCTGGGTGATCGCTTTCGCCGTGATCCTGTGGCTGTGCCTGAAACGCTGGGAGGCGTCCGTCAGCGGCGTGCTCGACAAGCTGCTGCCCGATGCCCTGCGCAGCGAGGATGATCGCTGGGTCTGGAGTCCAGCCATCGCGGTGCTGGGTGCTACCACCATCGTGCGTCCCGTGGACATGCTGATGACGCTGCTGATCATCGCTCTGCTGGCGTTGGTCGGCGGCAAGCTGGTGTGCTGGGCGATGAAGCGGATCGACTTCCACTGACGTTCGCGTCTCGACGCTGACCGAAGACGAAAAGGGCCCGCGGAGTGATCCGCGGGCCCTTTTGCGTATATCGATGCAGTGAACTGACAGGTGTCGCGAATCAGTAGGGCGCGACGCTGACGTTACGGCCGGAGCCGATCAGACGCACTTTCTGGCCCACCTGGAAGTTCTGGTCCGCTTTCTGCACCACGACGACCTGCTCGCCGTTGTTCTTGCGGATCTCGAGTTCCGTGGCATTGATCAGGTTGGAAGATTCCTCGATCTTGGTGCCGGCCACGGCACCGCCGATGGCGCCGGCTGCGGTGGCGAGCTGACGTCCGGAACCGCCGCCGATCTGGTTGCCGAGCAGGCCGCCGATGATGGCACCGCCGCCACTACCCAGCAGACCGCCGGCTCGGCTGTCGGCCTGGATCTGCACCGGGCGCATGGCGGTGATGGTGCCGATGGTGACGGTCTGGGCAGACTTGGCCTGGTTGCCGGAATAGACGTTGCCCGAGTAGGGCGAGGTGTTGGCACAGCCGGCGAGTGTCAGGGTGCTCAGGACCAGTACGGGGAGAAGACGCTTCATGTGTGACCTCCTTGCCAAAATGGTATGCGTGACAGTGGACCGATAACCTGCTGTCTGAACGCGGCAAACGATGAATGGATGCGTTTCCGAGTCTATCTCGGAGGTATGGGTTTGACCAGTGATCGGCGGAGTCGTGCGTTTTGGCGTCGGCGCCGAGCTCATGGTCGGCATCCCGGCCCGTACCTCATAAAAACACCCCCGCCGGATGGCGGGGGTGTGGTGAAGTCTGCAGCAAGGCTGCGCAAGTCGTCACTCCAGACGATGGGGTGCCGATCCCCGTCTTGTTCCGTGTTCAGGAATCGCCGGTCAACACTTCGTCCCAGGCATCGTCGAGCGAGTAGCCCGCGCGATTGTCGATGGTATCGATGACCTTGACGGCGTGTTGCAGAGATTCGCGATTTCCCTTCAGGGCCAGTACCAGTTTGGCCAGATCCTGCTTGCTGAACGTGCTGGCAATGAGGTCGGCTTGTTGGCTCAGTTCGTTGCAGTTCATGTGTAACACCTCTTGATAAGGGCCATTTGTTGCCAGGGTAACGTCTCGTGTGAGTCCGCCACCGGCGATGGCATTGTCATAATCTTGCTACTCATGCCGGGCCGGGTAAGCGCCCGGTGCTGCAGTTGCGAAATGGTCACAAGCTTGGAAAGACCATCGCCTTTGGCGCCCGGATCATCAGGAAAGCGCCGCGGTTTGTAGCCCAGAGCAGGATCGCGAATCGGGATAACGAAACTCTTGCCTGCGCTGTGATTTCAATATGGTGCAGGACAGCAAATGCCACAATGCCTCCTTGGGCGCACTTGCGGTTGTAACTCGACTACATGTCGTACAAGAACCGAGCGTTATTGTCGGTGAGTTTCATGGCAGGACCGAAAAAACGCGTGAACGCATGAACAGGAAGGCATGAAAAAGGGGAGGCGAAGGCCTCCCCGGAAAATCTCGGTGATATCTTGATCAACCGAACTGGTTCATGGTGTTGTCCTGGCCACCGGCCTTGAGAGCGGCCTCGCCGTGGAAGAATTCCTTGTGGTCGTCGCCGATATTGGAGCCGGCCATGTCCTGGTGCTTGACCGTGGCGATGCCCTCGCGAATCTCGCGGCGCTGCACGCCTGCCACATAGGCCAGCATGCCCTCGTCGCCGAAGTAGCCGCGCGCCAGGTTGTCGGTCGACAGGGCGGCGGTGTGGTAGGTCGGCAAGGTGATGAGATGGTGGAAGATGCCGGCCTCGCGGGCGCCGTCACGCTGAAAGTTCTGTGTCCACTCGTCGGCCAGGCGCCCCAGCTCGGTCTCATCGTACTCGGCGCTCATCAGGTTGGCGCGGTCGTAGGCGGAGACGTCCTTGCCCTCGGCTTCCCAGGCGTCGAACACCTGCTGGCGGAAATTCAGTGTCCAGTTGAAGGACGGCGAGTTGTTGTAGACCAGCTTGGCGTCCGGGCAGACCTCGCGGATGCGATCCACCATGCCCTTGATCTGGCCGACGTGGGGTTTCTCGGTCTCGATCCACAGCAGGTCGGCGCCATTCTGCAGGCTGGTGATGCAGTCCAACACCACCCGATCCTCGCCGGTGCCGGGCTTGAACTGGTAGAGGCCGGACGCCAGGCGCTTGACCTTGACCAGCTTGCCGCCCTGCTTGATGACCACATCGCCGTTGGTGATATCGTCTGCGGAGGCGATCTCGTCACCGTCGAGGAAGGCATTGTACTGATCGCCCAGGTCGCCGGGTTCATGGCTGACGGCGATCTTCTGGGTCAGGCCGGCGCCCAGGGAATCGGTGCGGGCGACGATCACGCCATCCTCCACGCCGAGTTCCAGGAAGGCATAGCGCACGGCATTGAGCTTGGCGATGAAGTCCTCGTGGGGCACGGTGACCTTGCCGTCCTGGTGGCCGCATTGCTTCTCGTCGGAGACCTGATTCTCGATCTGGATGCAGCAGGCGCCGGCCTCGATCATCTTCTTGGCCAGCAGATAGGTGGCCTCGGCGTTACCGAAGCCGGCATCGATATCGGCGATGATCGGCACCACATGGGTTTCGAAGTTGTCGATCCTGCCGAGCAGCTCCTTGGTTTTCAGCTCGTCACCGGCCTGTCGGGCGGCGTCGAGTTCGCGGAACAGGTGGTTGAGCTCCCAGCTGTCGGCCTGGCGCAGGAAGGTGTAGAGCTCCTCGATCAAGGCCGGCACGCTGGTCTTTTCATGCATCGACTGGTCGGGCAGCGGGCCGAACTCGGAGCGCATGGCGGCGACCATCCAGCCGGAGAGGTAGAGGTAGCGCCCCTTGGTCTCGCCGAAGTGCTTCTTGATGGAGATCATCTTCTGCTGGCCGATGAAACCGTGCCAGCAGCCCAGCGACTGGGTGTAACGGCTGGTGTCGGCGTCATAGGCGGCCATGTCGTCGCGCATGATGGCGGCGGTGTAGCGTGCGATGTCCAGGCCGGTGCGAAAGCGGTTCTGCAGGCGCAGGCGTGCGGCGTGATCGGGGTTGATGTTGTCCCATTTGCCGCGCTGGGCCTCGCGGTGCTGGGCCAGTGCCTGGCGTTCGTCGTTGAAAGCTGCCATGGGGTGATCCTCTCGTTCGAGTTCAAGGAACTGCTGCTTTGCGTCACGTCTGTGCTGCAACTGCGAAATGGAGTTCTCTTTCGTGGGGGGTGGCATGGCGGTCTTGCGTGCCTTGCTCTTCCCCTGACGAGTGCTCATGTCACGTCGCTGGACGAGGAAAACAGCGCTCAGCGAGTGTTGGTGCATTCGTCTTGTGGATCACTATGGCCCCGTATGACGGGCTTTCACCATTGGTATTTGGGAGCAGAGAGGGTTGTAGCTCGACGACAGGAACCCGTTTGAACGAGGGGTTCCTGTAGTCTTTTTTCGCGGAGGAAGGTGAGAAAGAAGGGTCAGTCGTGCAGAGATAACGTCATGTTGCGATGCGGAATTCCGGCGTCCAGGAAGGTTTCTCCATGGGCGTGGAAGCCGAGCCGTTCGTAGAAGGCGAGGGCATGGGTCTGGGCGGACAGCGCCACCGTGGCATCGCCACGACGGCGTGCCGAAGCGATGGCGGCTTCCATCAGGGCGAGGCCGACACCCCGGCCGCGAGCTTCTTCGAGCACGGCGACCCGGCCGATATGACCGTCGGGCAACAGGCGTGCGGTGCCCAGTGCCTTGCCGGCGGCGTCGAGTGCCAGGAAGTGCCGGCACTCGTCATCGCGGCCGTCCCATTCCTCGTCCTCGGGAACCTGCTGTTCTTCGATGAACACCACTCGGCGAATCTCGCCGGCAATGTCACCGAGCTCGCTCCAGTCGCCTTCGCGGATTTCCAGTGTGTGCGTCATGCGTTCATTCCTCGTCGGGATCGGTCCAGTCGAGGCTACCGGCATCCAGTAGATGGACCAGGACCCGTGGGGCCTCGGCATGCTCCAGCAGGTGGGCGTCGAGCGTCGCAGTCCCGGCCAGTTCCCGGGCCAGCCCGGTGGGGCAGTCGAGGCCATCGCCATCGACGAACAGGGTCGCGCGCTGGTCGTCCAGGGCGCGCCAGGCAAAGCGTGAACCGAGGCTGCGCTCCAGCGTCTCGCCGGCTTGTAGTGCGGCGACAAGCTCGGTTTCTTCGGTGGGTGTCTCGTTGGGCACCAGTTGGTCGACATACTTGGGCTGGGTCATGACCCGGCCGAACCATTGGGCCAGTTGGGTGGGATCGTCGAGCGTCTCGAGGATCAGGGCGCGCATGCGGGACAGCGCGGCGTCGTCGAGTTGCGCGGGATCCTCGGGGACGTCCATGCCGGCATCGGCGTAGCGATGCGAGGCGGGGAGCTGTTCGCCGATGTAGTCGGCAAAGGAGGTGATGGCTTCGTCCGCCGATGGGGCGCGGAAGCCGACCGAGAACGTCAAGCAGTCATCGGACTGGCTGACGCCGTGGTGCGCCCAGCCCGGCGGGAGATACAGCATGTCGCCGGGTTCCAGAACCCAGTCCTGACCGGGCTGCACCTCGAAGCGCTCGAGGATGCGCAGGTCGACTCCGGCGATGATCGGGGCGTCTTCCGGCACGCGTCCGCCGAGCTGCCAATGGCGTTGACCGCTGGCCTGCAGCAGGAAGACATCGTACTGATCCACGTGGGGGCCGACGCTGCCGCCGGGAGGCGCATAGCTGATCATGATGTCGTCGAGGCGCCAGCGGGGCAGGAAGTCGAAGCGTTCGAGCAGTTCGGCCACCTCGGGAACGTAGTGGTCCACCGCCTGGACCAGCAGCGTCCAGTCCCGCTCGGGCAGCCGGGCGAAGGTGGCTTCGTCGAAGGGGCCGTGACTGACCTGCCAGGGGCCTTCGGGGCCGTGTTCCTCGACCAGGCGCGCCTCGATGTTGTCCTCGCAGGCCAGCCCGGCCAGCTCGTCGGGGGAGAGCGGGCTCTCGATATCGGGAAAGGCGCCGCGGATCAGCAAGGGCTGTTGCTGCCAGTAGTCGCGCAGGAAGTCGGCGGCGGACAGGCCGCCCAGCATCGTGAGGGGGGAATCGGGTGACATAGGCTACCGGGTCGTCGAGAGGTTGAAGGCTAGCTGTAAGCTAGAAGCTGTAAGCCATAAGATAAACCCCCGCTGATAAGCGGGGGCTATATTCTTCGTTTACGGCTTGCGGCTCAAAGCTTGCGTGCCTGTTCGCTGGCGTTGCCGATGTAGGTCGCCGGCGTCAACGCCTTGAGTTCTTCCTTCACCGCGGCGGGGAGTTCCAGCGTATCGATGAAGGCGGCAAAGCCGGCCTGGTCGATGCGCTTGCCGCGGGTCAGTTCCTTGAGTTTCTCGTAGGGCTTCTCGATGCCGTAGCGGCGCATCACCGTCTGGATCGGCTCGGCCAGGACTTCCCAGCTGGCGTCCAGGTCCTCGGCCAGGCGCGCGGCGTTGGCCTCGAGCTTGCCGATGCCCTTGAGCGATGCCTGGTAGGCGATCAGCCCGTAGGCCAGGCCGATGCCCAGGTTGCGCAGTACCGTGGAATCGGTCAGGTCGCGCTGCCAGCGGGAGATCGGCAGTTTCTCCGCCAGGTGGCCGAGGATGGCGTTGGCGAGCCCCAGGTTACCTTCGGAGTTCTCGAAGTCGATGGGGTTGACCTTGTGCGGCATGGTCGAGGAGCCGATCTCGCCGGCCACGGTGCTCTGCTTGAAGTAGCCCAGCGAGATGTAACCCCAGACATCACGATCGAAGTCGATCAGTACGGTGTTGTAGCGGCACACTGCGTCGAACAGCTCGGCGATGTAGTCGTGGGGCTCGATCTGGGTAGTGTAGGGATTGAAGGTCAGGCCGAGCTCCTCGACGAAGGTGCGGGCGTTGGCCTCCCAGTCGATCTCCGGGTAGGTGGTCAGGTGAGCGTTGTAGTTGCCCACCGCACCGTTGATCTTGCCGAGGATCTCCACCGACTCGATCTGCTTCAACTGACGACGCAGGCGATAGGCGACATTGGCCATTTCCTTGCCCAGGGTGGTGGGGCTGGCCGTCTGTCCGTGGGTGCGCGAGAGCATCGGCTGCTCGGCGTGCTCGTCGGCCAGGCGCGCGATCTCGTCGGCGACCCGGTGCATCACCGGCAGCAGGGTGGCCAGGCCGTCGGTGAGCATCACGCCGTAGGAGAGGTTGTTGATGTCTTCGCTGGTGCAGGCGAAGTGCACGAACTCGGTGATGGCGTGCAGCTCCGGCGTGTCGGCGATGCACTCCTTGATGAAGTATTCGACCGCCTTGACGTCGTGGTTGGTGGTGCGCTCGATGTCCTTGATGCGTTCGGCGTCGGCCACCGAGAAGTCACGTACCAGCGTATCCAGCACCTCGGTGGCCTCGGCGGAAAGTGCTGGCACCTCGGTGATGTCGGGGTGGGCGGCGAGGCGTTGCAGCCAGCGAACCTCGACGGTGACACGGGCGCGGATCAGGCCGAATTCGCTGAAATGCTCGCGCAGGATATCGGCCTTGCTGCCGTAACGGCCATCGACGGGGGAAAGGGCGGTGAGGGCGGACAGAGGAAGAGACATGGTTCGTGTTCCGGTCGGTTACAGGGTGTCGAGAGCTTTCTTCAGGGCGCTGCGCTGGAAGAGTAGCTTCCAGCGGCGTCCGCCTTGCTGATGCCAGAGCAGGGCGAAGCGGACGCCTGCCAGCAGGCAGGCGCGCACGCGTTCCGGCATCATGCGGCTTTGCAGCAGGGAAGGATCGCCCTGGACGACAATGCGTGTCTTGAGGGTGGAAAGGGTCTGCTGATAGGCCTCGCCGAGGCTGGCGATGATGTTCTCGTGGGTCTCGCCGAAATGTTCGGCCTGCCCCTGGGCGCGCGTCAGGCGCTGCCCGAGGTCGTCCATCATGGCGTTGTTGCCACGCAGCTTGCTCATCAGCATCAGCAGCGAGAAGCCGTAACGCATGACCACCGGATTGGCCTGGCGGCGTCCGAGCATGCCCTCGAGAGTGTCGAGCCCCAGGCGCAGGTTGTTGGGATGCCCGCCGTAGATGGCCTCGAAGTTTTCGGGGTTGGTGTCCAGGGTGGCGTGGATCAGGGTGTCCCAGGCGCGCTGGTCGACCTGCCCGGTGCGGGCCAGTTCATCGACCAGGCTGGCGGCCTGGAAGACGCCGGCCAAGGCCAGGGCCTGGCGCCCGACCGGTGTGTCGGGAGCCGGGTGGATGGGCGTGGATGCGCTCATGCGGCTGCCTCCGTGGCATTCCAGGTAGCACGGATCACACCGCCGCCGAGGCAGATGTCCCCGTCATAGAGCACCAGCGACTGGCCGGGGGTCACGGCGCGCTGCGGATCGTCGAAATGCACCTCGACGCCATCATCCTCGGCGACTCGCATGGTGCAGGGCACGTCGTCCTGGCGATAGCGGGTCTTGGCATGATAGCGCCCTTCACGCGCGGGAGGCGTGCCGGCCACCCAGTCCATGGCCTCGGTAGCCAGGCTGTCGGTGTAGAGCAGGGGATGATGCTTGCCCTGCACCACGGTGAGCACATTGCGCTCGAGATCCTTGCCGGCCACGTACCAGGGCGCGTCGGAGTAGTTGGCCAGCCCGCCGATGCCCAGGCCCTGACGTTGCCCGAGGGTGTAGTACATCAACCCCATGTGCTCGCCGATGACGTCGCCGTCCGGCGTGGCGATGGTGCCCGGCTGGGCGGGCAGGTACTGGCGCAGGAAATCGCGGAAACGGCGCTCGCCGATGAAGCAGATGCCGGTGGAATCCTTCTTGCGCGCCGTTGCCAGGCCGTGGCGCTCGGCGATGTCGCGGACCTCGCTCTTTTCCAGCTCGCCCACCGGGAAAAGGCTGCGGGCGATGGCGGCTTCGGGCACGGCATGCAGGAAATAGCTCTGGTCCTTGTTGGCGTCGAGCCCCTTGAGCAGGCGTGCATGGCCGTCGCGCTCGGCACGGCGCACATAATGACCGGTGGCGATCCAATCGGCGCCGAGCATTTCGGCGTACTCGAGGAAGACCTTGAACTTGATTTCGCGGTTGCAGAGGATGTCCGGGTTCGGAGTGCGCCCGGCCTGGTACTCGGCGAGGAAATGCTCGAAGACGTTGTCCCAGTACTCGGCGGCGAAGTTGGCGGTATGCAGATGGATGCCGAGCTTGGCGCACACGGCCTCGGCATCCGCCAGGTCTTCCTTGGCGGTGCAGTATTCGGTGCCGTCGTCCTCGTCCCAGTTCTTCATGAACAGACCCTCGACATCGAAGCCCTGTTCGAGCAGTAACTGGGCGGATACGGAGGAGTCGACACCGCCGGACATGCCGACGATGACCTTGCCGTTGCTGGCTGACATGGCGCTCTCGGATTGAATGGGTCTCAAATGGGGAGGAATTATACCTGATTCGAGCTCGAAGCTCGAAGACCGGCGCTTGACGCCAGGGGAAGATCGCGGCTGACGCCGCTGGAAGAGATAAGAACGGCGCCTTGGCGCCTTTAAGAGGGAAGAAAACCGTTGACGCCTTAAATCTCGGGCTAGCCTGTCTTCCCTCTTCAACGCTCGTGAATCGTGTCCATGGGGTAGAAGCGTTCAGCGATGGCATCGCGGATGCGCCGCATGACCAGTGGGCTGCGCATGCGGTCCTCGCGTTCCAGGGTTTCCAGTTCGTCCAGCGACAGCCAGTGTACCGCGCGGATCGCCGGGTCGAGCTCGTTGCCGAGATGGGCGAGGGCCATGCCGTGGAAACCGTGGCTGTGGAAGGTCTTGCCGTCGGGCGCCTGGTAGATGTAAAGCCCCAGGTAGTCGGTGATGCCTACCTGCCAGGCGGTTTCCTCGCGCAGTTCGCGCAGGGCGCCATCGCGGATGCGCTCGCCGGGCTCGAGGTGGCCGGCGGGCTGGTTGAAGAGGGTATGCGGGCCGCCGCGGTCTTCTTCGACCATCAGGTAGCAGCCGGCGCGCTCCACCACGGTGGCTACGCTGACGATGGGATGCCAACGGCTCATGGGCGTCTCCTCGTGGATGAGCGGCGAGGCTTGCGACGTGGCGCGTTGAGCGTCTCGCAGCGCCACTGTCCCGGTGCCAGGCCGTCGAGCGTCCAGGGGCCGATGGCCGTGCGCACCAGCCGCAGTGTTGGATGTCCGACATGGGCGGTCATGCGGCGTACCTGGCGATTGCGTCCTTCGGTGATGATGAGCTCCAGCCATTGGGTGACGGGGTGGCGACGCGGGTCCACCGGTGGCTGGCGGTCGGGCAGTGAGACGCTTTCCAGCCGGCGAACCCGGGCAGGGCGGGTGCGTCCGTCCTTCAGTTCGACGCCGTCGCGCAGTGCTGCCAGGGCATCGTCGTTCGGCTGCCCTTCGACCTGGACCCAGTAGGTCTTGGGCTGCTTGTGTTTCGGGTGGCTGATGCGGTGAATCAGCTCGCCATCGTCGGATAACAGTAACAGGCCCTCGGAGTCGTGATCGAGCCGGCCGGCCGGATAGATGCCGGGCACGTCGATGTGCTCGGCCAGCGTCGCGCGCCCTTCGCTGTCAGTGAATTGCGAAAGCGTGCGGTAGGGCTTGTGGAAGAGATATAAGCGGCTCATGAGGCTATCTTACCGATCACTGTGTCGGGATGGCAGGGATCGTCTCCGATCCGGGTTCATGCGTTGGCGACGGCGGGCTGATATACTGCGCCTCGCTTGCCGGAGCGCCTTCGTTTCTTTTCTGGATCTGGCGTGATCAGCCCCGAGGGATGGCCGATGCCTCGTTGCGACTGTTGTGCCGGGCTGTTCTCACCCATGGTCCCTGTCTTCCAGACATCGCGAGCGAGCGCTACCGATCCCGTTTCATGCACCGCAGTGTTCAGAGAGATCTACGCCAACATGTCAAAAACGCCGAAGATTATCTATACGCTTACCGACGAAGCGCCGGCCCTGGCGACCCGTTCCCTGCTGCCGATCATCGACGCTTACACCGACTCGGCCGGCATCACCGTCGAGACTCGTGATATCTCCCTGGCCGGGCGTATCATCTCGCAATTCCCCGATCGCCTCTCCGACGCGCAGCAACTCGGCGATCACCTGGCCGAACTGGGCGAGCTGGCCAAGACGCCGGAAGCCAACATCATCAAGCTGCCCAACATCAGCGCCTCCATGCCGCAGCTCAAGGCGGCCATCAAGGAGCTGCAGGGCCAGGGGTACCCGCTGCCGGATTATCCCGACGAGCCGAGCGACGATGCCGAGCGTGACATCAAGGCACGCTACGATCGCGTCAAGGGCAGCGCGGTCAACCCGGTGCTGCGTGAAGGCAACAGCGACCGTCGCGCGCCGGGCTCGGTCAAGAACTATGCCCGCAAGTATCCGCACCGCATGGGCGAGTGGCAGGCCGACTCGCGCTCCCACGTCGCTCACATGAGCGAGGGCGACTTCTACGGCAGCGAGAAATCCGCCCGGATCGCCGCCGACGGCGAGGTGAAGATCGAGCTGATCGGACAGGACGGCAGCGTCACCCTGCTCAAGGAGCGTACACCGGTCCTGGCGGGCGAGGTCGTCGACGGCGCGGTGATGAGCCGCAAGGCGCTGAGTGCCTTCGTCGCCGAGCAGATCGACGATGCCAAGCAGCAGGACGTGTTGTTCTCCCTGCATCTCAAGGCGACCATGATGAAGGTCTCCGACCCGATCATGTTCGGCATGGTGGTCAGCGAGTTCTATCGTGACGTGCTGGAAAAGCATGCCGAGGCCCTGGAGGAAGTCGGCTTCGATCCCAACAACGGCATCGGCGACCTCTACGCCACGATCGCCAAGCTGCCCGAGGCCAAGCGGGCCGAGATCGAGGGTGACATCGAGGCGCTCTATGAACAGCGGCCGCGTCTGGCCATGGTCGATTCCTACAAGGGCATCACCAACCTGCATGTGCCCAGCGACGTGATCATCGATGCTTCCATGCCGGCGATGATCCGGGATTCCGGCAAGATGTGGGGCGCCGATGACGCGCTGCATGATGCCAAGGCGGTGATTCCCGACCGTTGCTATGCGGGTATCTACCAGGCCGTCATCGACGACTGCAAGCAGCACGGCGCCTTCGATCCGACCACCATGGGCAGCGTGTCCAACGTCGGTCTGATGGCCCAGAAGGCCGAGGAGTACGGCTCCCACGACAAGACCTTCCAGATTCCTGCCGACGGTACCGTGCGTGTCACCGATGCGGCCGGGGAGGTGCTGTTCGAGCATGAGGTCGAGCAGAGCGACATCTGGCGCATGTGCCAGACCAAGGACGCCCCGATCAAGGATTGGGTCAAGCTGGCCGTGAGCCGTGCCCGCGAGAGCGACACGCCGGCGGTGTTCTGGCTCGATGCCCAGCGCGCCCACGACGCTCAATTGATCGAGAAGGTCGAGACCTATCTCCAGGAGCACGATACCAGCGGTCTGGACATTCGCATCATGGCGCCCATGGAGGCGATGCAGTTCTCTCTCGAGCGCATCCGCAAGGGCGAGGACACCATCTCGGTGACCGGCAACGTGCTGCGTGACTACCTGACCGACCTGTTCCCGATCATGGAGCTGGGCACCAGTGCCAAGATGCTCTCCATCGTGCCGCTGATGAACGGTGGCGGCCTGTTCGAGACCGGTGCCGGCGGCAGCGCGCCCAAGCACGTCCAGCAGCTCCTCGAGGAGAATCACCTGCGCTGGGATTCCCTGGGCGAGTTCCTGGCGCTGGCCGCTTCCCTGGAGCATCTGGGCAAGACCTTCGACAACGCGCGTGCCAGGGTGATGGCCAAGGCGCTGGACGAAGCCAACGGCGAGTTCCTCGACAGCAACAAGTCGCCTTCGCGCAAGGTGGGTGAGCTGGACAACCGCGGCAGCCACTTCTATCTGGCCATGTACTGGGCCGAGGCGCTGGCCGCCCAGGACGAGGACGCCGAGCTCAAGGCGCTGTTCGGCAAGCTCGCCGCGGAACTGCGAGCCAAGGAAGCGGTCATCGTCGAAGAGCTCAACGGCGTGCAGGGGCAGTCGGTGGATATCGGCGGCTACTATCATGTCGACGGTGAGCTGGCGGATGCCGTCATGCGTCCCAGCCGGACCCTCAATGCTGCCCTGGAGTTGGTGGCCAAGCGCTAAGGAAACGCTGCTGAAATGCCTGCGCGTGCAAATTGCTGTGTTGCGCGGTGCGCGAAAGCTCGCCTAACGACATGTTATGTCTCGCTTTCTGTGCTCCGGGCGCCTTGCGCTTTACTACGCTCGGCTATTTGTTCAGCATTTCCCTGAGCGCTTCCCTGATCAGCGTGAACTGACGTGTTCCGGCCCCGTCTTGGTTCAAGGACGGGGTCGTTGCATTGAGGGGCGCACGAGGCGGTAGCAGGATGAAACCATGGTGAACCTGCGTGCATCGTCGACGTCCAATATTCGTCGAAAGGCGTCGACGGTGGCTTGTCGAGAAGCGAAGTGGTGCTTATGTTCAGAAAAGAGGAGAAAGTGATGGCGGACCGCCTCGCTCCGTACCGGGCCGGGATGACACGCCCCCCGGAGCCCGACGAGGAGGGCGACGGTGATGTGGCCGTGCAGTCGTCCGAGCCGGAGCTGGCGCATCCACCGATGTACAAGGTGGTCTTGCATAATGACGACTTCACCCCAATGGAGTTCGTTGTAGAGGTGCTGCAGACCTTTTTCCACATGGATAGCGAAACGGCCGTGCAGATAATGCTGGCGGTCCATACCCAGGGCAAGGCCACTTGTGGCATCTTTACCCGGGATATCGCGGAAACCAAAAGCCACCAAGTCAATCAATATGCACGAGAGTGCCAGCATCCGTTGCTGTGCGATATCGAAGCGACGGACGATTGAGCATCGGCATGGTCCAAGGGGAAGGTGGCGAAACAACGTTGGAGATGTCACTTGCAACGTTGCCGTTTGTACCCGATGTTGATGATGCCGGACCGAGAAAGATCCGACGCAAGCCCTAAGCGGCGAGAAGGGGACTGCCATGCTGAGCAAAGAACTTGAACTGACCCTCAACACGGCCTTTACCGTAGCGCGCTCCAAGCGTCACGAGTTCATGACCGTGGAGCACCTGCTGCTGGCTCTGCTGGATAACGCCTCCGCGGCGGATGTGCTCAAGGCCTGCGGGGCCAATATCGACAAGTTGCGGTCCGACCTGCAGGATTTCATCAATTCCACTACGCCGCTGATTCCCGAGGACCAGGGGGATCGCGAGACGCAGCCGACGCTTGGTTTCCAGCGCGTGCTGCAGCGTGCCGTCTTCCATGTGCAGTCCTCCGGCAAGAGCGAGGTCACCGGCGCCAATGTGCTGGTAGCGATCTTCTCCGAGCAGGAAAGCCAGGCGGTCTATTTCCTCAAGCAGCAGAATGTGGCCCGGGTGGATGCCGTCAACTACATCGCCCATGGCATTTCCAAGGTCTCCGGTCACGACGAGAACGCTTCTTCCTCGCCGTCGCCGGATGCCGAGGAAGCCGAGGAGGCGGGCAGCGAGACGAGCGGCAACCCGTTGACCGGCTATGCCACTAACCTCAACGAGCAGGCGCGCATCGGCAAGATCGATCCTCTGATCGGTCGCGATCACGAGCTCGAGCGGGTCGTGCAGATCCTGGCGCGCCGGCGCAAGAACAATCCCCTGCTGGTGGGCGAGGCCGGTGTCGGCAAGACCGCCATCGCCGAGGGCCTGGCCAAGCGCATCGTCGAGGAGGACGTGCCCGACGTGATCGCCGATGCCGTGGTCTATGCCCTGGACATGGGTGCGCTGCTCGCCGGCACCAAGTATCGGGGCGACTTCGAGAAGCGTCTCAAGGGGCTGCTGGCCGAGCTGCGCAAGCAACCCAACTCCATCCTGTTCATCGACGAGATCCATACGGTGATCGGTGCCGGTGCGGCTTCCGGAGGCGTGATGGATGCCTCCAACCTGCTCAAGCCGCTGCTCTCCTCGGGCGAGCTGCGCTGCATCGGTTCCACCACCTTCCAGGAGTTCCGGGGCATCTTCGAGAAGGATCGGGCGCTGGCGCGTCGTTTCCAGAAGGTCGATGTCATGGCGCCCTCGGTGGACGATACCGTGCGTATCCTCAAGGGGCTGCGTTCGCGTTTCGAGGAGCATCACCAGCTCAAGTACACCGACGAGGCCCTCGAGACGGCCGCACGGCTGGCGGATCGTTACATCAATGATCGCTTCCTGCCGGACAAGGCCATCGATGTCATCGACGAGGCGGGGGCGCATCAGCGCCTGTTGCCGCCGGAAGTGCGGGTCGATTGCATCGACGTGGATCAGGTCGAGGCGGTGGTGGCTTCCATTGCCCGGATTCCGCCGAAGAGCGTGTCCAGCTCGGATCGCAAGCTGCTCGAGAACCTCGATCGCGATCTCAAGATGCTGGTGTTCGGCCAGGACGAGGCCATCGACAGCCTGTCCGCGGCGATCAAGCTGTCCCGTGCCGGGCTCAAGTCGCCGGACAAGCCGGTGGGCAGCTTCCTGTTCGCCGGGCCGACCGGTGTCGGCAAGACCGAAGTGGCGCGCCAGCTGGCGCACATCATGGGCATCGATCTGGTGCGCTTCGACATGTCCGAGTACATGGAGCGCCACACGGTGTCGCGACTGATCGGTGCGCCGCCGGGATATGTCGGCTATGACCAGGGCGGTCTGTTGACCGAGGCGATCACCAAGCAGCCGCATTGCGTGCTGCTGCTCGACGAGATCGAGAAGGCGCATCCTGAGGTCTTCAACCTGCTGCTGCAGGTCATGGATCACGGCAAGCTGACCGACAACAACGGGCGCGAGGCGGATTTCCGTCACGTGATCCTGATCATGACCTCCAACGCCGGCGTCGAACTGACCACGCGTCGTTCCATCGGTTTCCAGGTGCAGGACCATTCCACCGATGCCATGGAAGAGATCCGCAAGACCTTCACGCCGGAATTCCGCAACCGCCTGGACGGGATCATCCAGTTCCATTCGCTGCCCACCGAGGTGGTGCGCAACGTGGTGGACAAGTTCCTGGTCGAGCTTCAGGCCCAGCTGGACGAGAAGCGCGTGCAGCTCGAAGTGGACGAGGCGGCTCGCGACTGGCTGGCGGTGCGCGGCTACGACCCGGATATGGGGGCGCGTCCGATGGCTCGCCTGATCCAGGATAAGCTCAAGAAGCCGCTGGCTGAGCAGATCCTGTTCGGGGAACTGGCCGAGCACGGCGGTGTGGTGCATGTCAGCGTCGAGGACGACGAACTGCACCTGGCCTCGGAATCAGAGTTGGCCGACGCGCCCTGAGGCGGCGCGTCAACCGTTCCCGTGAACCCACGCCCTGTCTCCGGACGGGGCGTCGTTCGTTCCGGGCTCGTGGCAGGGCGCCTCTTGGCGCCTCGAGGGCTCAGCGGGAGCGGTAGACGATACGCCCCTTGGACAGGTCATAGGGGGTCAGCTCGACCTTGACCTTGTCGCCGGTCAGGATACGGATGTAGTTCTTGCGCATCTTGCCCGAGATATGGGCGGTCACCACGTGGCCGTTCTCGAGTTCGACCCGGAACATGGTGTTGGGAAGGGTATCGACGACGACGCCTTCCATTTCGATATGGTCTTCGCGTGCCATATAGGCGATTCCTCGCTGGTGATGTCGAACAACAAAGCGGCACACGGCGGAAAGCCGGCTGTGCCGATAAGGATAGCGCGATATTGTGCCGCATGCCGCCCGCCAAGGCAAAAGATGGGGCGTTTCAGTCGAGGATCAGGCGTCGCCAGTGTCGACCGTCGAGCCGTTCCAGAGGGCGGAAACTCTGCTTGTAGGCCATCTTGCGGCATTGCTGGATCCAGTAACCCAAGTAGACGTGGGGCAATCCCAGGTAGCGGGCGCGCTCGACCAGGCTGAGGACCGCGTAGGTGCCGAGT
Source organism: Halomonas elongata DSM 2581 (assembly GCF_000196875.2). Lineage (NCBI taxonomy): Bacteria > Pseudomonadati > Pseudomonadota > Gammaproteobacteria > Oceanospirillales > Halomonadaceae > Halomonas > Halomonas elongata. Next base: position 2,420,924 of record NC_014532.2, on the reverse strand, counting down.
GAGCGGCGCTCGAACTGGCTGGCCGGGTCGAAGAAGGTATAGATCGCCGACAGGCCATGTTCAAGCTGATCGAAGGCGGAGACAGCGAGCAGGCGGTCGCCGAGTCGCAGCTCGAGCAACTTGGCGTAATCCTGGTCCAGGGTCAGGAAGGTGCGGTACTGGTCCTCACTCGGCGGATACATGTCGCCGTCGCTGTGCCGCGTGCGGATGTAGTGGGCATAGAGCGCGTAGTGTTCGGCATCGAAGACGGCGGGGCGCACGTGCTCGCTCACGTCGGCATTGCGACGCATGAGTTTGCGCTGGGTGCGACTCGGCGTGAAGTCGTCCACCGGAATGCGTACCGAGACGCAGGCGCTGCATCCCTCGCAATGAGGGCGGTAGAGATGGTGGCCACTACGCCGGAATCCCAGCAGTGTCAGGGCGTCATAGACGCCGACGCCCGGAGATTGCTGGGGGTCGAGGAACAGCGTGGTTGCCTCGCGTCCCTCCAGATAGCTGCATGAGTGCGGCACCGTCAGGAAAAAACGCAGATCGCGTATCGGCTGCCGGGGAGTGTTACTGCTCAAGGCTGCCGTCTCCTCTCGTTCGTGGCCCTGTCATGTTACCTCGCCGAGCCGTGTGAACGACCAGGTTGGTGGGGCGATGGCATTCGCTTTTAGAATGTGCTCGCCTTCCGGCATATCGCCCAGCCACTGTTCAAGATAGCCGATGAATTCGGCTCGGGCGATGTCTCGGGCGCCCAGGCTTGCCAGGTGGGCGGTATGCATCTGGCAGTCGATGAGTCGTCCGCCCTCGCGGGCCATGGCCCTGGCCAGCGCCACCAGGGCGATCTTGGAGGCATCGGCCTCGCGCGAGAACATCGACTCGCCGAAGAAGACCGGTCCCAGCGCGATGCCGTAGAGGCCTCCCACGAGGCTGCCGTCATGCCAGACTTCCACCGAATGCGCTGGACCAAGTTCGTGAAGGCGACCATAGGCGGCGCGCATTTCGTCGGTGATCCAGGTTCCCGGCTGGTCGCGACGCGGTGCCGCGCAGGCGCTGACCACGGCATCGAAGGCGGTGTCGGCGGTGACCTGGAAGCCACCGTTGCGCAGACGCTTGGCGAGACTGCGACGGACCCGGATCTCGTCGGGCAAGAGTACCATGCGGGGATCCGGGCTCCACCAGAGGACCGGCTGCCCCTCGCTGTACCAGGGGAAGATGCCGTGTCGATAGGCGGTGAGAAGCCAGGCAGGGCTCAGATTTCCGCCCGCCGCCAGCAGGCCGCCGGGATCGTCCAGGGCGGTGTCGACCGGGGGGAAGTGGATGGGATGCTCGGGCAGCCAGGGAAGCATGAGAGACCTTTCCTTGCGTCGGGAGCGCCAGTGTGACGGGCGCCAGGGCGCCACTCAAGCATCGAAGCCCCTGTGACGGCGCGGCCAGGCTCGGTATGATTGACCTTTGTGGAATCTGGAAGACGCCATGTGGCGCAAGGGGATGGCCGCTTGACTGCCAATAAGAAGTCCGCGTCGCACGGTCGTGCGGCGAATGCCAAGGAGAGGGCCAGGCGCTTCGGCCTGCGGTTGCAGGGATCGGCGCGCGAGGGCGTGGTGATCCTGTTGCTGGCGGCCTGCGTGTTTCTGTTGCTGGCCCTGTTCAGTTTCAATGCCGGTGATCCCGGGTGGTCGCGCAGCGGACCGGAAACCGAGGTGGCCAACTGGATGGGCGCCATCGGGGCCTGGCTCGCCGATGTGCTGTATTCACTGTTTGGTGCCAGTGCCCTGTGGTGGCCGGCCATGCTCGGATTTGCCGCCTGGTGGTTGATACGCTCCCGGCAGGTGGACTTCGAGTGGGATGCCACCCTGCTGGCGGTTCGCTGTGGCGGGCTGGTGCTGCTGCTGCTGGGCACCACGACGCTGGGCGCCCTGCATTTCTATCGTCCCGACAGCCCCTTGCCCTATGCAGCAGGGGGAATCCTCGGCGAAGGGCTGGTCGGGGCCTTGCTGCCCATGCTGGGTAGTGGCGGCACGTCGCTTCTGGCATTGGCCTCCATGCTGTGCGGGGTTCCGCTGTTCACGGGGCTGTCCTGGCTGACCATCATGGATGAGCTGGGGCAGCGTGCCGTGCTGGTGTGGCGTTGGGCAGCGAGCCGTTTTGCCCTGAATCAAGGAGAGTCCGATGCCGAGGAGGCCTCGTCCGAGCCGAGCCGGTCGCGCAGCCGTCGAGCGTCGTCATCCGACAACGATGAGGTGACGGCCAAGGAAGCCGAAACCGAGACCGAAAGCGGGCCGCTGCGCGGGGCCTGGTGGCGACGCCTGGTGCCGGGATTCGACAGTGGCGAGTCGCCGGTGCTGGAGGGTGCGGGCCGTCGCGATCCCGGCTTCGGGGACGACGGCAAGACCGAGATTCCCTGGGAGGTTCCCGATCGCACGCCTTCGGCCAAGCGTCCTGAGGCAGCTTATACCGCCCAGGCTTCCCAGGGGCCGAAGGAGCCGACCATCTCGTTGTCGCCGAGGGAAGCCTCCACGCCGACACAGGCCGAGCGTGCGCCGAGCGAGAGCCCGGCTCCTCGAGCCTCGGCCTTCGTCGCGCCGTCTTCTGCCGAGCAGCCTCCTGCTGAATCGTCGCCCAGTGCGCCGTCCTCTGCCGAGTTGTCGATCTCGGCCCGAGAAGACGATTCGAGCGCTTCCGAGTCAGCCGATGCACCGGCCAGGACAGCCGACGCACCGGCAAGCGAGGCTCCATCGCCGCGCGAATCGCAAACGCCGCGTCGGGAACCGGAAACCGTTCCCGAGCCGATATTGCCGGATGACGATCAGATTCCGTCCTCCCTGCGGCGCGCCCCGGATGCCTCGTCTCCCGAGCGTGAGTCCGCACACGATGATACGGCGTCGCGTCCGGTCGAGACGCCCCGGGAGCCGGCCCCGTCTAAGCCGGCGGCTCCCACCGAGCCCGCGGGTGAGGGCGATAAAGCTGCCGCCGAAGCTCCCGGGGCGGGTGAAGCCACCGCCTCCCCGTCGCCTTCACCGTCGATGCCGGAACAAGCGCGTTCGCCCATGACGGCCGATGTGGACGGGGAGGCCGAGGAGAACGAAGCGCCGCGAACCGCCACGGCCGATCAGGCGCGAGAAGCTGCCGACGCAACGGGCCCCGCACTGTGGACCGTGGAGCATCTGCAGAACCAGCGGCCTTCCTTCGAGGAATTCTCCGAGCCGGACGGTGAACTGCCGAGCCTGCGCCTGTTGACGCCTCCGGAGCCGCATCAGCCCAACTATACCGACGAGCAACTGGCCGAGATGGCCGAGCTGCTCGAGACGCGGCTGCGCGAGTATGGCGTCAAGGCCGAGGTGGTCGATACCTGGCCGGGGCCGGTGATCACGCGCTTCGAGATCAAGCCGGCGGCCGGGGTCAAGGTTTCCAAGATCAGCAACCTGGCCAAGGACCTGGCGCGTTCGCTGATGGTCAAGAGCGTCCGGGTGGTGGAGGTGATCCCGGGGCGGCCTACCGTGGGTATCGAGATTCCCAACCCCCACCGCGCCATGATTCGGTTGCGCGAGGTGATCGATTCCGATCGCTATCAGCACGAGGCCTCGGCACTGACCGTGGCCCTGGGGCAGGACATCGGCGGTGCAGCGGTGGTGGCCAACCTCGGCAAGATGCCGCACCTGCTGGTGGCCGGGACCACCGGGTCGGGCAAGTCGGTGGGGGTCAACGCCATGTTGATCTCCATGCTGCTCAAGGCGCAGCCGGATGAGGTCCGCATGATCATGGTCGACCCCAAGATGCTGGAGCTGTCGGTCTATGACGGCATTCCGCACTTGCTGGCGCCGGTGGTCACCGACATGAAGGAAGCCGCCAATGCCCTGCGCTGGTGCGTGGCCGAGATGGAGCGCCGTTACAAGCTGATGGCTGCCATGGGGGTGCGCAACATCGCCGGTTTCAATGACAAACTCGACGAAGCCGAGCGTGCCGGCGCCCAGGTCGCCGATCCGCTTTGGGAGCCGCAGCCCTGGGAAATGCACCAGGCGCCGCCGGTACTCGAGAAGCTTCCCTACATCGTGGTGGTGATCGACGAATTCGCCGACATGTTCATGATCGTCGGTAAGAAGGTCGAAGAGCTGATCGCACGCCTGGCTCAGAAGGCCAGGGCCGCCGGCATCCACCTGATCCTGGCGACCCAGCGTCCGTCGGTGGACGTGGTGACCGGTCTGATCAAGGCCAATATCCCCACCCGCATGGCCTTCCAGGTCTCGTCCCGGGTCGATTCGCGCACCATCCTCGACCAGGGGGGCGCCGAGAACCTCCTGGGGCACGGTGACATGCTCTACTTGCCCGCCGGGGCCGGCATGCCCAGCCGGGTGCACGGTGCCTTCGTCGATGACGACGAGGTGCATCGCGTGGTCGAGGACTGGAAGCGACGCGGTGAGCCGGAGTACATCGACGAGATACTGTCCGGCGGTGTGTCCGCCGATGCCCTGGCCGGTCTCGAGGCCGAAGGTAGCGGCGATGGCGATGACGCCGAGCAGGATGCCCTCTACGACGAGGCGGTGCAGTTCGTCACCGAGAGCCGGCGGGCCTCGATCTCGGCGGTGCAGCGGCGTTTCAAGATCGGCTACAACCGCGCCGCGCGGCTGGTCGAATCCATGGAATCGGCCGGCGTGGTCTCGACCATGGGCACCAACGGCGCCCGCGAGGTGCTGGCGCCGCCGCCCGTGGGTGACTGAAGGCTATCGTGCAACCACCATGCAAGTTCGGGCGGGTGCGCAACTCGCCCGAATCACCGGGGTCCGAACGAGACAGGATGCCACCCCGGACCCCTTCAGGGAGATGACGACATGACAGTAAAAAAGAGCCTCGCCGCCGCCTGCACCTTGCTGGCCCTGACGCCGCTCACGGCGATGGCCGACGAGGCCGCCGAACGGCTGACGCACCTGCTCGAGCCGGTCAAGACCTATGTGGCCGATTTCGACCAGGAGATTCTCGACAGCAGCGGTCAGCGGCTCCAGGAAGCGAGCGGCCGCATGTGGCTGGCGCGTCCGGGTCGCTTCCGCTGGGAAGTGGATGCCCCCTATGAGCAGATCGTGGTGTCGAATGGTGACGAGGTCACCCTCTACGATCCCGATCTGCAGCAGGCCACGATCCAGGCCCTCGACGAGCGCGTGACCCATACGCCGGCGCTGCTGTTGTCCGGCAGCACCGACGAGCTGACCGAGAGCTACGAGGTGACTCGCTCGCAACAGGGAACCGCCGAAACCTTCACCCTGACGCCGCACGATGCCGATACCCTGTTCGAGTCGCTGAAGATGACCTTCTACGGCGAAACCCTCGGTCGGCTGCAGATGACCGACAGCACGGGGCAGCGTACCGCCATCGGATTCGATGACGCCCAGCAGAACGTCGAGGTGGCGGATTCCCGCTTCCAGCTCGATCTGCCCGAGGGGACCGATGTGATTCGCGAATCGCCCTGAACCATTCCCGGGGTCGTGTGAATCCCGCCAACTTTGCTGTCATCGCCCCTGTCGGTTGCATCCGTCGGGGGCGATGTCGTTTTCGACGGTCTCCGGCCGGATGGAGCCCCGGCGACCGAGGTGCCGGCTCACCGGCAGTACCGAGCCGAGCAGGAGCACGCCGAACAGCGTCAGGGCCGCAGTGTGGCCGAGCCGGTCCACCAGCGTGCCGGTCACCACGACTGGTACGCTGAAGCCGATATAGGCCATCAGGAAGAAACCGGCGCTGGCGCGGGAATGTTGACCATCGGCCGCATCGAGGACACCACTCAGCCCGCCGAGATAGATGAAACCGTAGCAGGCGCTGCTGGCGGCGAGTGCCCCGGCCAGTACGCCAGTCAGGCTGCCGGTGAGGGAGCCCCAGGCAAGCATCGTGTAGGCAAACGGCAGGATGCACAGGCCTAGCCGAACCGAAGTCACCGGGTTCAGGCGTCTTGCCAAGGGCTGGAACAGCACGCCGCCACTGCAGATGCCCAGGGTCGCGAATCCGGACCAGGCGGCAAGGTCGTGTCGGTCGAGGATGGCCGGAAGTACGGCGATGACCACTCCCACGATGGCCCAGGCCAGCAGGATCGACAGGCCGAACGGCAGGCTGCCTGCTGGATAGGCGGGAAGGCGCAGGAGCTGGCCGTTGGGAGTTGCCACGCCGGGTTCGTCCTTGAGTCCCAGCAGCAGTATCAGGGCCAGCCCTGCCATGCCCAGGTACCCCCACAGGCTGGGCGGCGTCAGGCTGGGCTCATGCAGCAGGAAGAGGCTGGTCGCAGCCGCACCCAGCCCGAAGCCGAGAGATGTGCTGGCCGTGACCCAGTTCGTCGGGCCTCGGCTGTCCGCGGTGTCGAACAACGCTAGCATGTAGGCGGGAGCCGATATGGACGTCAGGGCGGCGGCAATGCCCATCAGCAGCCGGGCCACGCCGAGGCTGACGACTCCAGGCACCACCAGGGTCAAGGCGGTGGCGATGGCGCACAGGCACAGCGCTGTCAGGATCAGTGTCCGCCGGCCGACGCGATCCGGCAGACCGCCGAGCAATATCAGTACCGGCAGGATGCCGAGCACATAGGCGGCGAAGGCCACCGAGGTGGCGGCGACACCGAGTCCATCGTGGGCCGCCAGGGCGGCGTAATAGGGGGCCTGAAGATTGACGGCGCTGGTGATCACGCATAAGGCGAAGGCGAGTCGCAAGGCATTGGAAGAGCGCATGGGATATCCCGGTGGCAGACATGAAGCTGCCAAGCTCTCACTGATGCCCATGCCGGATAAGATACACTCACGAACGATTTTACGGGAACTGTTCAGGATTTTGGCGGAACGGTGGACGGAGACAGGGTATGCAGTTGCAGATCGAGCCGGATGGAGACAGGCCGCTGGTTCAGCAGGTGACCGAGGGGCTCCGGGAATGGATCGAGCGACATGCAAGCAGTGGTGTGCGCTTGCCGTCGATCCGGCGCCTGTCCTCGGAACTGAATGTCAGTCGCAACATTGTCATCGAAGCCTACGAGCGGCTCGTTGCCCTGGGCTGGGTTCGCTCCCGGCCGGGCTCGGGGTTCTATGTCGCCGAACGTCCCATGGAGGCGGACGAGCAGGGCGCACGCAGCGGTATGGCGGACGTGTCGGGCGAGATGTGGAACCAGTTTCAGGACGACGGGAACTCCCTCCGGCTGGGATGTGGCTGGCTGCCCAGCGAGTGGCGGGAGGAAGAGGTCTTCGCCCATGCCGTGCGCCAGGTGACGCGGCATGCCTCGAGTGGTCTCTTCGACTACAGTACGCCGCTCGGTTCGCCGGAGCTGCGCGCCTTGATACAGGAGCGTCTGAGGCGGCTGGCCATCGACGCCGATGCCAACCAGCTGCTCATGACCGGCGGTGCCAGCCAGGCGCTCGACATCATCGTGCGCTGGCTGCTGCGCCCCGGGGACACCGTCTTCGTCGAGACGCCGGGGTATTACAACCTGTTCGGCCTGCTGCATCTGCAGCGTGTCAGGATCATTGGGGTGAGGCGCACCGCGGAAGGGCCGGACCCCGAGCACCTCGAGGCATTGCTCGAGCGGTATTCGCCGAAGCTGTTCTTCTGTAACAGTGTCTTCCACAACCCGACCGGAACCACGCTGAGCCCCGCCGTGGCCCATCGCGTGCTGCAACTGGCCGAGCGGCATGACATGCGGATCGTCGAGGACGATATCTATGCCGATTTCCAGCACGATCCCACACCCCGGCTGGCCTCCCTGGACGGCATTCGCCGGGTGATCTACGTGGGCAGTTTCTCCAAGAGCCTGTCATGCTCGTTGCGCGTCGGTTTCATCGCGGCGCCACCCGGCATGCTCAAGCCGCTGGTGGATGTGAAGATGCTGAGTAATATCGCCACCTCGCCGTTCGCCGAGCAGGTGGTGGCGACCCTGTTGCGCAACGGCGCCTATCGCAAGCTGATGGAACGCTTGAGGGTCAGGCTTGCCGCGCAGATGGCCCGTGCCATGCAACTGGTGCGTGAGGGCGGTTGGGAAATATATGCCGTGCCCCGGGGCGGCATGTTCCTGTGGGTGCGCCACCCGGACGTCGAGTCGTCCAGCGAACTGGTGGCTCTGGCGCGTCGCCGGGGCATTCGCCTGTCGCCGGGCCATGTCTTCTTGCCCGACGCCGACGATTCGCCCTGGCTGCGGATCAATGTGGCCTACACCAGTGATCCCGAAGCAGCGGCCTTCCTGCGCGCGCCGCTCTGATTCAGCCTTCTCCACGATCCGCGGCGTCGTCGAGACTGGCTCGCCAGGCCTGCATCTGCTGAAAGCGCTTTTCCTGGCCATATTCGCTGGGTTCGAAGAAGCGCTCGAAGGGCACTTCGTCCGGCCAGCAATCATGCTGGCTGCCCGCAGGATAGCCGTTGGGCTCGTTGTGGGCGTAACGGTAGCCCTCGCCGTGGCCGAGGGACTCCATCAGTTGGGTCGGCGCATTGCGCAGGTAGGTGGGCACTTCCAGGCGTGGCTGGGCGGCGACGAATTGCTTGGCGCGCTTCCAGGCCTGGTCGATGGCGTTGCTCTTGGGGGCGACCGCCAGGTGGATGGCGGCGTGGGCGATGGCGCGCTGGCCTTCGTAGTCGCCCAGCCGCAGGTAGGCGTCCCAGGCGGCCATGGCCAGCGGCAGGGCGCGGGGATCGGCATTGCCGACGTCTTCCGAAGCAATGGCAGTGAGGCGGCGGATCACGTCCAGGGGATCCCCGCCGCCCTGCATGAAGCGCGCGATATAGAGCAGGGCGGCATCCGGACGCGAGGAGCGCACCGACTTGTGGATTGCCGACAGCAGGTCGTAATAGTGATCGCCCTGCTTGTCGAAGGCACTGGCCTGATGGCCGATGACATCTTCCAGCGCTTCGCGGGGAAGCCGCTCGCCGTTGCCCTCGGGTTCGGTGAAGTCGCAGGCGGTTTCCAGCAAGCCCAGAGCGCGGCGGGCATCGCCGGCGGCGGCACGGGCCAGCAGGTTGAGCACCTCATCATCCACGGCGATGCGCCGAGCGCCCAGGCCGCGTGTTTCGTCGGCCAGTGCGCGACGCAGTACCTCGACCACGTCGTCATCGGTGAGTGCCTTGAGGACATGCACCCTGGCCCGGGACAGCAGGGCCGAGTTGACCTCGAAGGAGGGATTCTCGGTGGTGGCGCCGATCAGCGTCAGCAGGCCGGATTCCACGTGGGGCAGCAGGGCGTCCTGCTGGCTCTTGTTGAGCCGGTGGATCTCGTCGAGAAACAGCAGGGTGCCACGATCCTGGCCCTGGGCAACCCGGGCACGGTCGACGGCTTCCCGGATGTCCTTGACGCCCGCCATCACCGCCGAGAGGCGTTCCAGGTGGGCGCCGGATTCCTCGGCGAGTATCTCCGCCAGGGTGGTCTTGCCGGTACCGGGCGGTCCCCACAGGATCATCGAGCGCACCGTGCCGGTCTCGACCATGCGCCTCACCGGCTTGTCCGGGCCGACCAGCGCCTGCTGGCCCACATAGTCGGCGAGACGGCGCGGCCGCATGCGCCAGGCCAGGGGCGCATGCTGATCGGAGGTGGCTTGCTGGAACAAGTCCATGTGTGACTCCTTGGGGCTGCCGATTGAATGACATGATGGTCGGGAGCGGGCAAAGATGGCGTCCAGGGTCTAGCTTGATAACTCCGTCGTCCCGACTTGGGGAACCCATGCCGAGAAGGCGCGTCAAATTCAAGGTGCCTTCCGTCCATGACCGATACAGAGGAGGCCTTCGCCATGCCCATGCTGAACCAACTGCGTCAGGATCATGCCAACATGGCGCGCATGTTGCACGTTCTGCAGCTCAAGCAGAAGACCCTGGCTGGTGGTGAACGTCCCAACTTCCAGTTGGTGCGTGAAGTCGTGGATTATATCCTCGATTACATGGACGGTTTCACCTTGCCGCTGGAGGAAATCTGCTCGGAACGCCTGCGCGAGCTCGCCCCGGAGTGCGATGAGGTCACCGAGCGCCTGTCCAAGGATTATCGTGCGCTCAGGGCCCGGCTCAAGCGGCTGTCCAATGATCTCGACATGATCCTGATGGATGCCGTGGTGCCGATGGATTGCTTCGCCGATGACCTCAAGGGATACCTCGAGGCACATCGCAACTATCTCCGTGAGGAGCGCGAACGACTCTTCCCGCTGATCCGGGAACATTTCAACGATAGTGACCTCGACAACCTCGCCAAGGCCCTGCCGGCCGGTGCCTCCGCCGAACTGGAGCGTCTCCAGGCGGCCTATCCGGAACTCTATGCCGAACTGCGCGATGCACCGGAACCCGTGACCTGAGCGCCTTCTGCGTCCGCCTTGCCTTGGGGTAGAATGCGTCGCACTTCAATGACGAGGCGCGACGCCATGCATCATCATCCGCGATCCCTTGCCTTTGCCACCCTTTCGCTCCCCGGTCCGGTCAGGACCGGGGACGACCGGAGCGTGCGCTGATGGCGGGGCCGATCCTGGTGTTCGATTCCGGCGTTGGCGGTCTGTCGGTCGTGGCCTCGCTGCGCCGGCGACTCCCCGAGGCGGCGCTGGCCTACGCCTGCGACAATGCCATGCTGCCCTATGGCATGCGTGAGGATGACTGGCTGGTAGGCCGTATCCTCGAGGTCTGCGAGTCGGCAGTGGCGGCCAGTGGCTGTGCCGGGCTGGTAGTGGCCTGCAACACGGCCAGCACCCTGGCCCTCGAAGCGTTGCGCGAGCGGTTGACGGTGCCGGTGGTGGGGACCGTGCCGGCGATCAAGCCGGCAGCCGGAATGAGCGAGACCCGTCACATCGGTCTGCTGGCCACCAGCGCCACCGTGGGGCGGGCCTATACCCTGCGCCTGATTCGCGAGTTCGCCGGCGACTGCCGGGTGACGCGCATCGCCGCCGATCCGCTGGTGACCGAGGCCGAGCGTTGGGTAGCGGGCGAGCGTCCCGACCTGGATGTCCTGCGCCGCACGTTGTCGCCGATGGCGCAGATGCCGGATCTGGATACCATGGTGCTGGGCTGCACCCACTTCCCGTTGCTGCGCGATTGGCTCATCGAGTTCGCCCCGCGCCCCGTGCGCTGGGTCGATTCGGGCGACGCCATCGCCCGCCGCGCCGGCCAGGTGATGGCCGATCACCAGCGACGCCGGGGCAGTGAGACAGGCTGGGTCACGGCACCCTCCGAGGCGTTGTCCCGGGGGCTTTCCGGCTTCGGTTTCGCCGAGACCCGCTTGCTGCCGCTGAGCTGACGCGCCCGACTGCTGCATCCCCTGGCGTTGCGTCTTTATCGTTCACGCTATCCCATTCCGACCATCAGGAGCCGCTGTGGCCATTCCCGTTGTCGATCCTCCCCGTTATGACGAGCAGCTCGACGCCAAGCGCGCGCGTCTCGTCGAGACCTTTGCTCCCTTCGCTCCGCCGGCACTCGAGGTCTATCCGTCGCCGCCCAGTCACTATCGTCAGCGCTGCGAGTTTCGCCTCTGGCACGAGGGTGATGATCTCTTCTATGCCATGTTCGAGGTCGACCCCGACGAGCCCGGCAAGAAACGTGTGGTGCGTCTGGACGACTATCCGGTCGCCGGCCGGCGCATCAACGAGCTGATGCCGCGGCTGCTCGATGCGGTGCGCGACCGGCCGGTGTTGCGCCACAAGCTGTTTCAGGTGGAATTTCTCACCACCCTGTCCGGCGAGGCGCTGGTCACCCTGATCTATCATCGCCAGCTCGACGAGGACTGGGACGAGGCCGCTCGCGAGCTCGAGCAGGCACTCGATATCATGATCATCGGGCGTGCCCGCAAGCAGCGCCGGGTTCTGACCCGGGATCACGTCTGGGAATGCCTGGAGGTCGATGGCCGCCGCCTGCATTACCAGCAGGTCGAGAACAGCTTCACCCAGCCCAATGCCGAGATCTGCCGCGCCATGCTCACCTGGGCAAGGGATGTCACCGCCGGCAGCCAGCAACGCGACCTTGTCGAGCTGTATTGCGGCAATGCCAATTTCACGGTGGCCCTGGCCGACAACTTCCGGCGGGTTCTGGCCACCGAGATCTCGCGTACCTCGGTGGCCAGTGCGCGGGAGAATCTCGAGGCCAATGGCATCGACAACGTGACGGTGGGGCGCATGTCCGCCGAGGAATTCACCCAGGCGCTCAAGGGCGACAAGGGCGGCCGGCGTGTCGAGGCCTGGGCGCTCGACGAGTACGATTTCTCCACGGTGCTGGTCGACCCGCCCCGCGCCGGATTGGACGAGGCGAGCTGTCGCCAACTGAGCGAGTATGAGCGTATCGTCTATATTTCATGCAACCCGGATACGCTGGCGCACAACCTGGAAACGTTGACACAGACGCACGCCGTGACGCGTTTTGCGCTTTTCGATCAGTTTCCCTGGACCCATCATTGCGAGTGCGGGGTGCTGCTGGAGCGACGAGCCTGATTGCGACTTTTGTTGTAAGTGAACTGGTATTGTCAAGGTCCGATGCGCAACCGACATGCACCATGAGCAAAGGGGCATGTTGCTGGGGATGAGGCGTCGATTGGCGTAACCTCCCGGGGCAGGAGAGTGAAAGCTCCCGCAACTACATATGTACATTCGGCAGTCGAGGTGATTGATGCTACACGTCGCACAGGAGGAGGCCCGCCTGGATCTTCTCAAGCAGCTCAAGGAACGGCTGCAAAGCCGTCTGGACAAGGACAAGGCCGCCGAGGTCGATACCTTCGCTCACCTCTTCTATGCCGCCGTACCCCTGGAGGACCTGGCCGACCGACGTCTGGACGATCTCTACGGCGCGACCCTGTCGGTGTGGCACTTCATCCAGCAGTTCGACCCCGAGGCCCCCAAGGTTCGGGTGCTCAACCCGGATTTCGAGGAGCACGGCTGGCAATCCACGCATACCTTCATCGCCGTGCTCCACGAGGACATGCCGTTTCTCGTCGATTCGGTGCGGGTGGAACTCAACCGCCGCGGCATGACCGTTCATGCCATTCATAACGCCGTACTGGCGGTAGGCCGCGACGACGAGCATCGCCTGCAGCGGGTCGCCTCGCCGGAGGAAACCGACGCTCCGGAGGCCCGTGAATCGCTGATCGCCATCGAGGTGGATCGACACTCCAATCCTGCCGAACTCGAGGAAATCGAAGCCAGCCTGCTGGAGGTCCTGCGCGAGGTGCGGACGGCGGTGAGCGACTTCGATCCCATGCGTGCCCAGGCCCGGGCGGCTATCGAGGAGCTCGAGGCCACACGGCCGGCGCAGGTCGATCCGGCGGATCATCGTGAAGCCATCGAGTTCCTGCAGTGGCTGCTCCAGGACAACTTCACCTTCCTGGGCTATGACGAGTACGAGGTGCGCGAAGACCAGGGCCGCCAGCGCCTCGACAAGGTCCAGAACAGCGAGCTCGGGGTCTTCCGCCTGGACCAGCCGCGCTATCGCGAGCGCATCCGTACCGACCTCGGTGTCGAGGGCGATCACTACGTACCGATGCCGCAGTTGATGTCGTTTGCCAAGAGCGCCCATCACGCCAGGATCCACCGGCCCACCTATCCCGACTACATCTCCATCGATCGCTATGACGACCAGGGGCGGGTGATCGGCGAGCGTCGCTTCCTCGGCATGTTCACCGCCACGGTCTACAACGAATCGCCGCGCAACGTGCCGATCCTGCGCCGCAAGCTGCAGGCGGTGATGGACATCGCCGGTTTCAGTCCCAAGGGCCACAACGGCAAGCAGTTACTGCAGATTCTCGAGGTCTATCCGCGCGACGATCTCTTCCAGATCGATATCGAGGAACTGGCGCAGACGGCGCTGGGAATCCTCGACATTCGCGAGCGCCGCCGCGTGCGGTTGTTCATTCGCGAGGATACCTTCGGCAAGTTCTATTCCTGCCTGGTGTTCGTGCCGCGCGATGTCTTTTCCACCGAGCTGCGGGTACGTCTCCAGGAACTGCTCTGCGAGGAGCTCGATGCCACCTTCGGCGATTTCAACACCTATCTCTCCGAATCGGTGCTGGCGCGCATTCAGTTCATCCTGCGCTTCAACGGCGAGAAGCCGGTGGAGTACGACATCAAGCGCCTGGAGGAAAAGCTGGTCAAGCTGGCGCGCAACTGGCGCGACGACCTGCTCAATGCCTCCATCGAAGGGTTCGGTGAGGAAAGCGCCAACCTGCTGATGAGCCGCTTTCGCGATGCCTTTCCGGCCAGCTACCGCGAGGACTTCAGCGCCCGTACCGCGGTCTACGACCTGCAGCATATCGGCGAGCTGGACGAGGGCGCGCCGCTGGCGCTTTCGCTGTATCGCTTGATCGAGGAAGAGGGCAGCGGCGTCAATCTCAAGCTGTTCCATCGGGGCGCGCCGATCCCGCTGTCCGACGTGCTGCCGATGATGGAGAACCTGGGGCTGCGGGTCATCGGCGAGCGCCCCTACGAGGTACAGGCCAGCGACGCCTCCTATTGGATTCATGATTTCAACCTGGAGCACCACACCAGTGTGGAGATGAATCTCCAGGAGATGCGCGGCCCCTTCATCGAGGCCTTCCAGCGGATCTGGGCAGGAGAGGCCGACAACGACGCCTTCAACCGGCTGATCATCGGTGCCAACCTCGATTGGCGCGAGGTAGCGATGCTGCGTGCCTACGCGCGCTACCTGAAGCAGATCCGTTTCGGCATGTCCCAGGACTACATCGCCACCACCCTGGGCAGCCATCCCGAGATCACCCGCGAGCTGGTGTCCCTGTTCGAGCTGCGCTTCGATCCGGCCGAGCGTCCCGGCGAAGGGGACATCGAGGAATGCGAGTCGCGCATCCTGACACTGCTCGACGAGGTGCCGAGCCTCAACGACGACCAGTTGCTGCGTCGTTACATGGAGCTGATCAAGGCGACCCTGCGCACCAACTATTACCAGCGTACCGAGGAAGGTCGCTACAAGGACTACCTCGCCTTCAAGCTGGATCCCTCCCAGGTTTCCGGCATACCCAAGCCGTGCCCGGCCTACGAGATCTTCGTCTGCTCGCCGCGCGTCGAGGGCGTGCACCTGCGTGGCGGCAAGGTGGCCCGGGGTGGGCTGCGCTGGTCCGACCGTCACGAGGATTTCCGCACCGAGGTGCTTGGTCTGGTCAAGGCCCAGCAGGTCAAGAATGCGGTGATCGTGCCGATGGGCGCCAAGGGCGGTTTCGTCTGCAAGCGCATGCCCGAAGGCGCGGACCGCGAGGCGACCCAGAAGGAAGGCATCGCCTGCTACCAGATCTTCATCCGCGCGTTGCTGGATGTCACCGACAACCTGGTCGGCGGCGAGGTCGTGCCGCCCCGGGACGTGGTACGCCACGACGATAACGACCCTTATCTGGTGGTGGCCGCCGACAAGGGCACGGCGACCTTCTCCGATATCGCCAACGAGATCTCCACCGAATACGGACACTGGCTGGGCGATGCCTTTGCCTCCGGCGGCGCCAACGGCTATGACCACAAGAAGATGGCGATCACCGCCAAGGGGGCCTGGGAGTCGGTCAAGCGCCATTTCCGGGGCCTGGGCGTCAACACCCAGGAAGACGAGTTCAGCGTGGTCGGTATCGGCGACATGGCCGGCGACGTCTTCGGCAACGGCATGCTGCTCTCCGACAAGATCCGCCTGGTGGGTGCCTTCAACCACCTGCACATCTTCGTCGACCCGACGCCGGATGCGGCAGCGAGCTTCGCCGAGCGTCAGCGCCTGTTCGACATGCCGCGCTCCAGCTGGGAAGACTACAACACCGAGCTGATCTCCGAGGGTGGCGGTATCTTTCCCCGCAGTGCCAAGTCGATCACCATCACGCCGCAGATGAAGAAGGTCTTCGGCATTCGCGAGGACAAGCTGTCGCCCAACGAGCTGATCCGCGCCATGCTGGTGTCCAAGGTCGACCTGGTCTGGAACGGCGGGATCGGTACCTACGTCAAGAGCAGCGAGGAAACCGACGCCGAGGTCGGCGACAAGGCCAACGACGCCCTGCGCATCGATGGTCGCGAACTCAACTGCCGAGTGGTCGGCGAGGGCGGCAACCTCGGCCTGACCCAGCGTGGGCGCATGGAGGCCGCCGCCAAGGGTGTGCGGGTCAATACCGACTTCATCGACAACGCCGGCGGCGTGAACTGCTCCGACCATGAGGTCAACATCAAGATCCTCATCGACGAGGTGGTGTCACGGGGCGATCTGACCGAGAAGCAGCGCAATCAGCTGCTCGCCGACATGACCGACGAGGTCAGCGAACTGGTGCTGCTGGACAACTATCGACAGACCCAGGCACTGGATCTCGCCGAGTTGCTGTCGCGTCAGGGCATCGGCCCCTATCGGCGGTTCATCAGCGAGCTGGAGGCGGCCGGCCAGATCGACCGCGAGCTCGAGTTCCTGCCTTCCGACGAGGAACTGCTCGAGCGTACCCAGCACAATCAGGGCATGACCCTGCCGGAACTGTCGGTGCTGATCTCCTACGCCAAGAGCGTGCTCAAGGGAGACCTGATCGCCTCGGACGTTCCCGATGACCCGACCATCATGCGTTTCGTGGAGCGCGTCTTCCCGTCGATGCTGGCCGAGCGTTATCGCGACGAGATGTACGAGCATCGCCTGAAGCGCGAGATCGTCGCCACCCAGGTGGCCAACGATCTGGTCGATTACATGGGCGTGGTCTTCGTGCGGCGCCTGATGGACTCGACCGGTGCCGATCGCGCCGACATCGCCCGAGCCTATGTCATCGCCCGCGACAGCTTCCAGTTGCCGCGCCTGTGGGAGCAGATCGAGGCCCTGGACAACAAGGTACCGAGCCAGGTGCAGTATTCGATGATGCTCGATCTGATGCGCATGCTGCGCCGCTCCACACGCTGGTTCCTGCGCCAGCGCACCGGCATGAGCACCCGGGATACCATCGACTACTTCGCGCCGCGCCTGGCGCAGTTGCAGGAGAATATCGGCAAGCGGTTGCGTGGCGAGGAGCAGGAGCAATGGTCGGCCCGTCGCCAGGAGCTGGTGAAGGCGGGTGTGCCCGAGGCCCTGGCATCCACCGTGGCGGCGGCAGGCAGCCTCTATGCCGCGCTCGGCATCATCCAGACCGCGCGTCAGACCGACGAGAAGCCCCAGCGGGTCGCCGAGATCTTCTACGAGGTTGGCGCTCGCCTGGAGCTGCCCTGGATCATCCAGCAGGTCACTCGGCTCGAGGTCCGCGATGGCTGGCAGGCCAAGGCGCGGGATACCTTCCGCGATGATATCGATCGCCAGCAACTGGCATTGACTGCCAGCGTGCTGGGCATGGACGGTGGTCCGCGCGACAGCGCCGAGCGTGTCGACCGCTGGCTGAGCCTGCATGAGGGCATGCATCAGCGCTGGCGCCACCTGCTCGAGGAAGTGGGAAGCGGA
Source organism: Halomonas elongata DSM 2581 (assembly GCF_000196875.2). Lineage (NCBI taxonomy): Bacteria > Pseudomonadati > Pseudomonadota > Gammaproteobacteria > Oceanospirillales > Halomonadaceae > Halomonas > Halomonas elongata. The sequence goes on along the minus strand of NC_014532.2, from coordinate 2,403,608 downwards.
AGCCAGGGTGGTTTCCCGCTGTTCGCCGTGGCGGTGCGTGAGCTGGTGGACCTGGCCGAGAGCAACAGCGAGGCCTGAACGTGACGGGCGCCTCCCTGGCGGGAGGCGCCTGGCCTGGCAGATACAGGAAGGGCGCCAAGATGGCGCCCTTCCTGCGTTTCGTGGACGTGAATTCGTCCCTACAGCAGAAATACCGTGGCCAGTCCCAGAAAGGACATGAAGCCGACCACATCGGTGACCGTGGTCAACACCACCGAGCCGGACAGGGCCGGGTCGAGGCCGAAGCGGCGGAGCAGCAGCGGAATGACGATGCCCGCCACCCCGGCGGCCAGCATGTTGATGACCAGGGCCGAGGCGATGATGCCGCCGATGGCCAGACTGTCGAACCACAGTACAGCGAGTGATGCCACGACCAGGGCCCACAGCAGGCCGTTCAAGGCGGCGATGCCGACTTCCTTGCGCAACAGCCATTGGCTGTTGGTACGGCTGATCTGACCGAGTGCCAGTCCGCGTATGGCCAGGGTCAGCGTCTGGCTGCCGGCGATGCCACCCATGCTGGCGACGATGGGCATCAGGACCGCCAGGGCCACGATCTTCTCCAGGGCATTCTCGAACAGGCCGATGACCCCTGCGGCCAGGAAGGCCGTCAGCAGGTTGATGCCGAGCCAGACGGCACGGCGCTTGGCACTGGGCAGCACCGGGGCGAAGAGGTCTTCTTCTTCGTCGAGGCCGGCCATGTTCATCAAGGCCTGCTCCGAGTTCTCGCGAATCACGTCGACGATGTCGTCGATGACGATGCGACCGAGCAGCATGCCCCGGTCATCCACCACCGGCGCCGAGACCAGGTCGTGGGTCTGGAAGAGTGTGGCCACATCGCGGGACTTCATGGTCACCTGGATGCTGTCCACGTCGCTGTCCATCAGGTTGACCACGGCCATGTCCGGCTCGTTGGCCACCAGGCGGGCAAGCGGCAGCGTGCCCATGAAACGGCCCTCGCGGTCGATCACCATCAGGGCGTCGGTGTTGTCGGGCACCGACTCCTTCCAGCGCAGGAAGCGTTGTACTGTCTCCAGGTTGACGTCTGCGCGCACGGCGATGGTGTCGGTGCGCATCAGGCGACCGGCGCTGTCCTCTTCGAAAGCCAGCGTCTCCTGCAGGCGCGCTCGCTGCAGCTCGTCCATGGAGCGCAGCATGTCTTCGGCGACCTGAGGGGGCAGATCCTCGAACAGTTCAGCCAGGTCGGTGGTGTCCAGCCCTGACGTGGCGGCGACGATCTCGGCATGATCCATGTCCTCGATCAGCGTCGCGCGGACCTCGTCGTGGACATGCAGCAGGACTTCCCCATCGATCTCCTGGGGCACCCGTTCCCATAGCCGGAAGCGCTCGTTGGGCGGGAGAGACTCCAGCAACAGGGCGACTTCGGCGGGCTCGAGGTCGGCGATGACATCATCGACCCATTCCAGTCGTTCCTGCTCGAGTGCCAGATGAATGCGCGACAGGCGGTTTTCCAGCGTTTCGGTCGTATCGGTCATGTCCTTCTCCCTGGCGGCGCGTCATCACGGCCGGCGAGTTCGGCCCGCCGTCTCCCAAGTAGATCATAAAAGCCATGCCGCATGGCAGATGAGCAGGGGCCGGGTAGCCACGCGTTTCGTCGTTCGGGGATGGCTGCGCTATACTCGCGCCCGTTTTGTCCGTTGCCTTGCCAGGAGTTGCCATGTATTCGCTCGCCCGTTCGCTGCTGTTTCGCCTCGATGCCGAGAAGGCCCATGGCGTGGCGCTTTCGGCGCTGGACATGGCCCAGCGCCTCGGCCTGGCAGCCCATCTCGGCAAAGGCGGCGTGGAGGATCCCGTGACGCTGATGGGACTGCGCTTTCCCAATCGGGTCGGGCTGGCGGCGGGGCTCGACAAGAATGCGGATCACCTGGATGCCCTGGGGGCGCTGGGTTTCGGCTTCGTCGAAGTGGGCACCGTTACTCCGAAGCCCCAGGACGGCAATCCTCGGCCGCGGTTGTTTCGCTTGCCCGAGGCCGGGGCGATCATCAATCGCATGGGCTTCAACAACGCCGGCGTGGATCACCTGGTCGAGCGGGTGCGGCGCTCGCGTTACACTGGCGTCATCGGTATCAATATCGGCAAGAACCTGACGACGCCGGTGGAGCGGGCGGTGGACGATTATCTGTACTGCCTGCGCAAGGTGCACGGTCATGCCGACTATGTCGCGGTGAACATTTCCTCGCCGAACACGCCGGGCCTGCGCAATCTGCAGTTCGGTGAGCACCTCGACCAGTTGCTGGGCAGCCTGCGCGAGGAGGGTCTCGCGCTCGATCGTGCCACCGGCCGGCGGGTTCCCCTGGCGGTGAAGATCGCCCCGGACATGAGCGAAGCGGAAGTTGCCCTGGTGGCGCAGAGCCTGGAGGCCAATGGTGTCGACGCCGCGATCGCCACCAACACTACGGTGTCGCGGGATGCGGTGGAGGGACTGCCGGGAGCCGAGGAGCAGGGCGGGCTTTCCGGTCGTCCGGTGTTCGAGCCTTCCAATACGGTGATTCGAGCGCTGCGTCGCCGGTTGCCGGATTTGCCGATCATCGGCGTGGGCGGTATCGACAGCGGTGCGGCGGCTCTGGAAAAACAGGAGGCGGGTGCCGATCTGGTACAGCTCTATTCCGGTTTCATCTATCGCGGGCCGGCCCTGGTGGGCGAATGTGTGCGGGCGCTGCAGGCACGGCACATGGGAGGCGCGTAAAAAAGCCCACGGCATGGCCATGGGCTTGACGGGTCGTCATCTTGTCTGACGAAACGATGGTCGGGAATCAGACCACCATGGGGTTTTTGTGGATACCGGAAACACCCGTCATGCCGGACCACTGATCCCCACGACCTTCACGCCAACCGCTCATCCAGTATTCGCGCAGGTTGATGTTTTGATTCGGACAGTCGTCACGGGAACGACCTGAAAGACCCGCCTTGTACCCATGTACATAGGCACGCTGGAAGCGATCACGTTTCTGTCGTTTCATTGGACTACCTCTTGGTGAAGGTGCCGATATGGAATCCGGTGCGTACGGCACCGGTCCCGTGATAACGGGTCTTGACGTCCCCCTCGACCGAGGCCGAGGGGGAGCGGGACCCATGGACAGGAACGCATGCGTTTACAAACGAGTAGCTACTGGTTAATACATAGCCCAGATCGGTCGGTTCTGTCGACCGATGATTTGTAACAAGGCTCGCATACGCCTGTAATGAACGGCCGGATATCCGGCCACGTCGATGGATATCCCATGATCGATAGACGATCCACCGCCCCCGGGGCGTATCTGGCTACCTGCCCCAAGGGGCTCGAAGCGTTGTTGTCCGATGAGCTGGCCGCGCTCGGCGCCGAGCCGACCAAGACGACGGTGGCCGGTGTGTACTTCCAGGCCGAGCTGGTCACGGCGTATCGCGCTTGCTTGTGGTCGCGACTGGCCAATCGCGTGGTGCGTTGCCTGATCCAGGAGGACGGTGTAGAGACCCCGGAACGGCTGCGTGAGGCCAGCGCAGGTGTCGACTGGCAGGCTCACCTGGCCGTCGGCTCGACCCTGGCGGTGGACTTCCATGGGCGCAGCGATGCCATCCGCCACACGCGCTTCGGGGCCCAGACCGTCAAGGATGGTGTGGTCGAGCGACTGCAGGCCGATGGCTGCGCGCGACCCCGGGTCGACCCTCAGGCGCCCGACCTGCGTCTTTACGCGAACCTGCATCGCGGTCGTCTTACGCTGGGGATCGACCTGTCGGGCGAGAGCCTGCATCGGCGCGGCTATCGACGCGGCACGGGACACGCACCGCTCAAGGAGAACCTGGCGGCGGCCCTGCTGATTCGTGCCGGCTGGCCGGCGATGGCCCGGGAGGGAGCTCCGCTCGTCGATCCCCTGTGTGGCGCTGGCACCCTGTTGATCGAGGCCGCGATGATGGCCGCTGACATGGCGCCCAACCTGCAGCGCGAACGTTTCGGCTTTCATGGCTGGGTCGGTCATGATGAGGCCAGCTGGCGCGAACTCAAGCGCGAGGCCGAGGCCCGGGCGAGCATCGGCCGCAAGCGTTGCCGCAACCGGTTGTTCGGTTTCGATCGCAGTCCGCCGGCACTGGCGGCGGCCAAGTCCAACGCCATGCGGGCGGGGATTCCGGCCTTGATCGAGCTGACCGGGGGCGCGCTCGGTGAGCTCGAGCGTCCCGGAGGGCTGGATGAGGCGCCCCCGGGCCTGATCATCACCAACCCCCCTTATGGCGAACGGCTGGGCGAACTGCCGGAACTCGTCGAGCTGTACGCCCAACTGGGCGAGCGGGCCCGTGCGGCCTTCCCGGGCTGGCGCCTGGCGCTGTTCACCGCCAATCCCGACCTCGGTCATCGCACGGGGCTGCGTGCCCACAAGCAGTATTCGCTGAAGAACGGTCCTCTGGATGCGCGCCTGTTGCTGATGGACATCCCGTCCGGGACGGACGAAGAGAAGGGCGAGGCGACGAGCAAGCCGTCTCGCAGCGAAGGCGCCCAGATGTTCGCCAATCGCCTGCTGAAGAATCGCAAGCGATTGAACAAGTGGCTGAAGCGATCCGGTGAAAGCTGCTATCGGCTTTATGACGCCGACATGCCCGAGTATGCGCTGGCCATCGATGTCTATGGGGATCGCGTGCATGTGCAGGAATATGCGCCGCCTCGTTCCGTGGATCCCGGCCAGGCGCAGAAGCGTCTGCATGAAGCGCTCGGCGTGATACCCGAGGTGCTCGGCGTGGAGCCTTCCCAGGTGGTGATCAAGCAACGCCAGCGTCAGAGCGGGCGGGCTCAGTACCAGAGGCAGGATACCAGTGGCGAGCGTTTCGAGGTCCGGGAGGGCCGGGCGCGGCTATGGGTCAATCTGCGCGACTATCTGGATACAGGACTCTTCCTCGACCATCGTCCCGTGCGTCGCCTGCTGGCCGAGCTGGCCGAGGGCAAGCGCTTTCTCAATCTGTTCTGCTACACGGCCGCCGCTACCGTGCAGGCCGCGCTCGGCCAGGACGAAGGGCGGGGTGCCAGCGACAGCGTCAGTGTCGATCTTTCCAACACCTACCTCGACTGGGCCCGGGAGAACTTCCGCCTGAACCGGCTGGATCCCTCGCGGCATCGCGTGGTGCGCGACGACTGCTTCCATTGGCTGGAGACTGCCGGCAGTGAGTTCGATGTGATCTTTCTCGATCCGCCGACCTTCTCCAACTCCAAGAAGATGACCGATACTCTCGACGTGCAACGCGATCACGGTCGGCTGGTGCGGCTGGCCATGGCGAGACTGGCACCCGGCGGCACCCTGGTGTTCTCCAACAACCAGCGGCGCTTCAAGCTGGATGCCGACCTGGCCGAGGCCTTCGTCGTGGAAGATATCTCGGCGAAGACCTTCGATCCTGACTTCAAGCGTCGCCCGGACTTGCACCATTGTTTCCTGATCCGACATCGTGACGGGGAAGAGGCGTAAGGACGGAGCGTAAAGAAGGGAAGATGATCCAGCTGACCCTGTATACCACGAGTGGCTGCCATCTCTGCGAGGCGCTGGAGGCCTGGTTGGGTCGCCTGGCCAACGAGGAGCTACGACTCGCTCGCGTGGAAGTGGCCGAGGATGAAGCGCTGGTGGCGGCCTACGGGACGCGGCTTCCGGTCCTGGCGGATGCGGCGGGTTGCGAACTGGACGGCGGCCACGAGCCCGAGCGTCTTGCCGCCTGGCTGGCCGACAGGGATTGGCTGGATGCGGCGGCGTGGCGCGAGATCACGCAGCCGCCGGACGGCGGGGGAGAGCGACGACGAGGTGCGGTCATGCGCCAGGGACGCCGTTATCTCGGAGGATGAACACTATGCAAGGCCCCCGCTTCGGCGGGGGCCTTGTGCAAGAGCGGGGCGTCACATGTTCGGATAGTTGGGGCCGCCGCCACCCTCCGGTGCCACCCAGGTGATGTTCTGGGCCGGGTCCTTGATATCGCAGGTCTTGCAGTGCACGCAGTTCTGGAAGTTGATCTGGAACTGCGGCTTGCCGTCGTCGCCTTCGACCACCTCGTAGACGCCCGCCGGGCAATAGCGCTGGGCCGGCTCGGCGTATTCGGGCAGGTTGTCGCGAATCGGCAGGTCCGGATCGTCGAGCTTGAGATGGCAGGGCTGGTCTTCCTCATGATTGGTGTTGGAGAGAAACACCGAGGAGGCCTTGTCGAAGGACAGCTTGCCGTCGGGCCTGGGGTACTCGATCTTCTCGCACTCGGCCGCCGGCTTGAGCGTGGCATGGTCCGGCGTGGTGTCGTGCACCCGAGGCAGCTTGCCGCCGACCAGCTGGTCGAGGAAGTTGTAGGCGCCGCCGCCCACGGTGCCGTACTTGTGGATCGCCGGGCCGAAGCTGGCGCTTTCCTCGAGTTCCTTGCAGGCCCAGCTGGCTTGCCACTTGTCGGTGAAGGCGGCCAGTTCGGTGCCTCCCTCGTCGCCGCTCGCCAGCGCCTCGAAGACCGTCTCGGCGGCCACCATGCCGGATTTCATGGCGGTGTGCAGGCCCTTGATCTTGGCGAAGTTCAGGGTGCCGGCATCACAGCCGATCAACAGGCCGCCGGGGAAGGTCATCTTCGGCAGGCAGTTGATGCCGCCCTTGGTGATGGCGCGGGCGCCATAGGCGACGCGCGAACCGCCCTCGAGGTAGGGCTTGAGCACCGGATGGTGCTTCATGCGCTGGAATTCGTCGAAGGGCGACAGCCAGGGATTCTGGTAGGCTAGATCCATGATCAGGCCGACCACCACCTGCTGGTTCTCGGCATGGTAGAGAAACCAGCCGCCATGGGTGTGCTTGTCCAGCGGCCAGCCGGAACCGTGCAGGACCAGGCCGGGCTCATGCTGTTCGGCGGGCACGTCCCAGAGTTCCTTGAGGCCGATGCCGTAGTGTTGCGGGTCCTTGCCCTCATCGAGCTTGAAACGCTCGATCAGGCGCTTGCCGAGATGGCCGCGCGAGCCCTCGGCGAACAGCGTGTACTTGGCGCGCAGCTCCATGCCCGGCATGTGGCTGTCCTTCGGGGTGCCGTCGGCGGCCACGCCCATGTCGCCGACGATGATCCCGCGCACCGTCTCGTCCTCGTCGACGATCATTTCCTGGGCGGCGAAGCCGGGGAAGATCTCGACGCCGAGTTCCTCGGCCTGCTCGGCGAGCCAGCGGCACAGGTTGCCGGCGCTGATCACGTAGCGGGTGATGTCGCCGCCGGTGTTGTGCATGCTCTTGGGCACCAGGGCATTGGGCAGCTTCTGGGCCTTCTCGGCATCGCGGAGCAGGTAGAGCTCGTCGCGCACGGCAGGGGTGGTCAGGGGCGCGCCACGCTCGGCCCAGTCGGGGAAGAGCTCATCCAGGGCACGGGGTTCGAAGACGGCACCGGAAAGGATGTGGGCGCCGACCTCTGAGCCTTTCTCGACCACGCACACGGTCAGTTCCTGTTCGGCCTCGTTGGCCTGTTGCATCAGCCGGCAGGCCGCGGCAAGCCCGGACGGACCGGCGCCGACGATCACCACGTCGACTTCCATGCTGTCGCGCTCTACGTGTTCTGTCATTGTTGAGGTCTCCTCCCATGGCGAGACGTCATGCCTCTTGCTCTTGCGGGCACCGAGAGGGTGTCGGCCAACTGCCGCGCTTGCCCGTGCGGCGTTCACCCTCCGACGTCTCGTCAATTTTAAACGGTCGTTTGCTTCTAGGGGTGCTCCATGATAGGCATAATAGCCGCAAAGGGGCACCCCTTACGATGGGGATCTGCCGAACGGGCCCTTCGACTGGCATGGCGGGATTGTTGCCGTCACCGGGGCTGTGGCACATTGAAAAGGTTTTTTCGGCGCAGCGCCTATCAAACGCTCGCATGAAACATCTAAAAGCATGCCGATCGGTTCTAAGGGGCGTTTCGCCTTCTTCATAACCCGGTTCCGAGACTGAACCAAGCGAGGACAATATGAAGGTACTCGTCGCGGTCAAACGCGTCATCGACTACAACGTCAAGATCCGGGTCAAGCCGGATAACTCCGACGTTGACCTCACCAACGTCAAGATGGCCATGAACCCCTTCTGCGAGATCGCCGTGGAAGAGGCCGTGCGCCTGAAGGAGGCCGGTACGGCCACCGAGGTGGTCGCGGTCACCGTCGGTCCCAAGGCCGCCCAGGAGCAGTTGCGTACCGCCCTGGCGCTGGGGGCCGACCGCGCCATCCACGTGCAGACCGACGAGCGTGTCGAGTCGCTGGGCGCGGCCAAGGTGCTGGCCAAGGTGGTCGAGGAGGAGCAGCCGGAGCTGGTGATTCTCGGCAAGCAGGCCATCGACAGCGACAACAACCAGACCGGCCAGATGTTGGCCGCCCTGACCGGGCGAGCCCAGGGGACCTTCGCTTCAGAGGTCGCGGTCGAGGACGGCAAGCTCAAGGTCACCCGCGAGATCGACGGCGGCCTGCAGACTCTCTCGCTGGCCCTGCCGGCCGTTGTCACCACCGACCTGCGCCTCAACGAGCCGCGCTACGCCAAGCTGCCCGACATCATGAAGGCCAAGAAGAAGCCGCTGGACACCAAGACGCCGGAAGAACTGGGCGTCGAGGTCGCCGGCAAGCTCAAGCTGGTCGGGGTCGAGCCGCCGGCCGAGCGCCAGGGCGGCGTCAAGGTGGGCTCCGTGGATGAGCTCGTGGACAAACTCAAGAACGAAGCCAAGGTGATCTCATGAGCATTCTGGTACTCGCCGAACATCACGACGGCCAGCTGGCCGAGACCACGGCCCATGTGGTGGCCGCGGCCCAGGCCATCGGCGGTGACATCGACGTACTGGTGGCCGGGGAAAACGTCGGCACCATCGCCGAGGCGGCGGCCAAGCTCGAGGGCGTCGCCAGGGTGCGCGTGGCCGATCACGCGGTCTACGCCCACCAACTGGCCGAGCCGCTGGGCGAGCTGCTGGTGTCGCTGGCGGATGACTACAGCCATGTGCTGGCGGCGGCCTCGACCACCGGCAAGAACGTCATGCCGCGTCTCGCCGCGCTGAAGGACGTCTCGCAGATCTCCGAGATCATTGCCGTGGAGAGTGCCGACACCTTCAAGCGACCGATCTACGCCGGCAATGCCATCGCCACCGTGCAGAGCGAGGATGCCCTGAAGGTTATCACCGTGCGGGGTACCGCCTTCGACGCGGTCGGCGCCAGCGGCAGCGCGACCATCGAAGCCGTCGACACCGTGGTCGACAACGCCTTGTCGTCCTTCGTCGGCGAGGAACTGGCCCAGAGTGACCGTCCCGAACTGGGCGCGGCCAAGGTGGTCATCTCCGGTGGCCGCGGCATGGGCAACGGCGAGAACTTCAAGCTGCTCGACGGTATCGCCGACAAGCTCGGCGCGGCCATCGGCGCCTCTCGCGCGGCGGTGGATGCCGGTTTCGTGCCCAACGACATGCAGGTCGGCCAGACCGGCAAGATCGTCGCCCCGGAGCTCTACATCGCCGTGGGCATCAGCGGTGCCATCCAGCACCTGGCGGGCATGAAGGACTCCAAGGTGATCGTGGCGATCAACAAGGACGAGGAAGCGCCGATCTTCCAGGTGGCTGACTACGGTCTTGTGGCTGACCTCTTCGACGCCTTGCCCGAGCTGGAGCAGAAGCTGTAAGGCACTCTCAGGCACGCGATAGTTACCAGCCGCTGCTGGTTCAACGGCCGGCCTTCCCATCGGGGAGGCCGGTTTTTTCATGGTATCGCCACAACGGTCGAGGTATTGATAATAATTCTTGTTTGAAGTAATGTGCCAGGCGTTCAGTGCACCTTCCGGGAGACGAGCGTGCCGTATAGGAAACCATGGATTCGCTGGGGAGTGGCGGGGCTCGCCCTGACCCTGGCGGCTTCGGCGTCGGCCCAGTCGTCGCTTCGCGACGAGGCGCTAGACGCCCAACGTACCCAGGCCGAGTTGCAGGAGCGCATCGACAATGCCGACGAGGCGGTCCGCGAGCAACTGCGCGAACTTCGTCAGGCGCGGGAAGAGACTCGTCGCCTGCGGGCCTACAACGAGGAGCTGGCGCCGGTCGTGGAACGCCAGGCTGCGACCCTCGAGGAGCGCCGGTCCGGCGTCGAATCGCTGGCCGAGACCCGCGAAGCCTTGCCCGGGATGATGCGCGAGATGGTCGAGCGCCTGCGGGCCTGGGTCGAGCACGACATGCCGTTTCTGCGCGACGAGCGCCTGGCCCGGGTGGCCTCGCTCGAGTCCACGCTGTCGGCGGCGGACCTGAGCAGCGCCGAGAAACTGGAGCGGGTGCTGGCGGCATGGCGCGCCGAGCTCGACTATGGTCGCGAACTGGATGCCTGGCGCGGCGAGCTGCCGGGCGACACGCCCCGGGAAGTGAACTTCCTGCGTATCGGGCGGATCGGCTGGTATTACCTGACGCCGGATGGCCATCAGGGCGGGGTCTGGAAGGCCGAGGCCGGTGAATGGCAATCCCTCGACGAGTCGGCCCTGGCGGAAATCCGCAAGGGGCTGCGCATCGTACGCGAGCAGCGAGCCCCGGCGATGCTCGATCTGCCCGTTTCCCAGCCTGTGGAGGATGCCTCATGATCGGTCGTCACTCCGTGCTCCGCATTCTGGCCATTGTCGCCTTGGCGGCCTTGCCGTCGGGGGTTGCTCTGGCGCAGTCCAGCGAGGATCCATTGCAGACCTTCCAGGCCGAGCGCGAAGCGGCCGAGGCGCGCGACCGAGCGCGCCTCGCCGAGCTGGTGGATGATCGCCAGGCGCTCGAGTCCGCTTTGCAGGAAGCGCGTTCCGATCTCGAGGCAGCTCGCGAACGGCGTCAGGAGCTGGAGGCGCAACAGCAGTCGCAAAAAGCCGAGCTTCAGGAACTGGCCACCCAGATCGATGAGCAGGGCGGCGATCTCGGTCCGGTGTTCGATGCGGTGGCGAGCGTGAGCGGCGAGCTGCGCGACGATCTTGGTCAGAGCTGGCTGACGCTGGGCGCCGAGGCGGCGTTGCCACCGCGCCTGGACAGCGACGGGGTACTGCGCCCCGGCCAGGTCGAGACCCTGGCGGATAGCCTGATGGGCATGACCCGCGAGACGTCCCGGATCGTGAACCTGACCGCGCCCGTGGCCGGGCAGGATGGCCAGCGCAGCGAGCGGTCGGTGACGAGGGTCGGCGACCTGCTGGCCTTCAGCGACGGTCAACTGCTGCAGCGGACCGGCGACGAAGGAAATCTGTCGGTACTCGACCATACGCCTGGCGCGGTCAGTGATCGTCTGAACGCTTTCCAGGCCGGGCAGGGCGATGTGATCTCCCTGGATCCCACCGACGGCCAGGTGCTCGAGGCTATGGCTCAGCAGCCGAGCCTGCTGGAACGCTTCCAGCAAGGTGGCGCTGTGGGCTATGTAGTCGTGGTGCTCGGTGTGCTCGGCCTGCTGGTGGCGTTGTTCCAGTACCTCTACCTGCTGCGCGTCACGGTTACCCTCAAGCGCCAGCTCGGCGACCTGGAGCAGTTGCGCGAAGACAATCCGCTCGGGCGGGTTCTCAAGCGCTTCCATGCCCTCGGCAGCGGACATGCCCCCGAGGCGCTGGAGGCACGGCTCGACGAGGCCATGCTCGCCGAGCAACCGCGTCTCGAGCGGGGCCAGTCACTGGTCAAGATGCTGGCGGCGGTGGCGCCACTGCTCGGTCTGCTGGGCACCGTGACCGGCATGATCGTGACCTTCCAGTCGATCACCGTGTTCGGCACTGGCGACCCGCAGTTGATGGCCGGCGGCATCAGCCAGGCCCTGGTGACCACGGTGCTGGGCCTTATCACCGCCGTGCCCTTGCTGTTCGCCCATACCGCATTGAGCAGCCGTAGCCGTGCGTTGATCGGCACCATGGAAGGGCGCGCCAGCGCGGTGCTCGCGGATCGTCTGGAGGCCGACCAGGCTGCGGCCTCCGCCACTGCGGCAACGAAGCGACATGCCGATGCCCTGGCTTGATCCCCTCGTTCGGCTGATCGATGCCGGTGGCCCGGTCCTGGTGGTCATTGCCGGGGTCGCCATGCTGCTGTTCTCGGTGGCGCTCGAGCGCTGGTGGTTCTTTCGCTTCCAGTATCGCCCGGCGCGCCGAGAGTTGGTGGAACGCTGGGTGACGCGACGCGATCGCGTCAGCTGGAGCGCCATGACCCTGCGCGAGGTCTGGGTGCGCGAGTTGATCGCCTCGCTGCGCGGGCCCTTGCCCTGGCTCAAGCTCCTGGTGGTCATTTGCCCGCTGCTTGGCCTGCTGGGCACCGTGACCGGCATGATCACGGTCTTCGACAGCCTGTCGATCAGCGAGGTCAATCAGGCCCGGGCCATGGCCGATGGCGTGGCGCGCGCCACACTGCCCACCCTGAGCGGGATGGCGGTGTCGGTGGTGGGCCTGCTCTTCATCACACGCCTGGAACACATCATCCGGCGCGAGGACCAGCGGTTGCACGATCGTCTCGCCCGCGCCGCGGAGGACGCACATGCGTAGACGTCGACTCGGTACCGTTGACGAGTCCAGCGAGGTCAATCTGACGCCGATGCTGGATGTGGTGTTCATCATGCTGATCTTCTTCATCGTCACCACCAGCTTCATCAAGGAAAGCGGCGTCGAGATCGAGCGCCCCGAATCGAGCGCGGCCACGCCGCGTCCCGATGCTCAGGTCCTGGTGGCGATCACCCCGGAGGGGGCCGTCTGGGTCGACGGCGAGCCCGTGGATATCCATCGGGTCGGCCCCAAGGTGGCCGGCATGGTCAGCGACGAGGGCTCGGTGGTGATCCAGGCCGATCGTGAGGCCACCACCGGCGTGCTGATCGAGGTCATGGACCGCCTGCGCGAGGCCGATGTCGAACAGGTCGCGGTGGCGGCGCAGCGGAGCGGCGCCTGATGCTGCGTGGTCCTTTTTCCCTGGTCGCCGGCGCGGCCCTGGCGCTGGTGCTCTTCATGCTGTTGGCGCTGCTGGTGGTGCCGCCGGAGGCCGAACCCGAGCAGCGCCTGGAAACCATGACCATGAACATGGCCGAGGCGCCGACCGAAGAAGCCGAGCCGAATCCGGCCCCTGCCGCCAATGCACCGGCTCCGCCACCGCCGGCGGCAGCAACGCCACCCCAGCCGGCGCCTGCACCCAGTATCAGCAGCGATATCGCCTTGCCGGAACCCGAACTACCGCCGATGGAGGCTCCCGAGGTGCCGCTGGACGAGTCGCTGCCGGAACTGCAGGAGACACCACCCGAGCCTCAGCCGGAGCCCGAGCCGAAACCCGAACCAGAACCTGAGCCGACCCCGCAGCCCGAACCGGCTCCCGAGCCTTCGCCGGAACCGACCTCCGAGCCGGCGGCCGCCAGCACCGCAGCGGTGCCCAGCGAGTCGGCAAGCGCAGCGTCGGCCCCGGCCGCCACGCAGGAGCCCGTGGATGTGGGAACGTCGGCCCAGGCGACGCGGCGGGGCAAGCCGACGTATCCGCCGCGGGCCCAGCGCCGGGGCATCGAGGGGCATGTCGTGGTGCAGTTCATCATTCGCCCCGATGGCAGCGTGGACCCTGGCAGTGTCGAAGTGCTGGAGGCGAATCCGCCCAGGGTGTTCGAGCGTGCCGCCAGACAGTCGATCGTCGAATGGCAGTTTCAGCAGGCCGACCAGCGTCGGCGGGCCCGTCAGCGTTTCGAGTTCAACTTGAGGTAGTCGCATGCGTCATGCCCCCTATGCTTGCATCCTGATCGCCGGCGCCTGCTTGTTTGCGTCGTCGGCCTGGGCGGCGCCGACGCTGTCCGGTGGCATCATCGATGACCTCAAGGCTCTCGAGGCTCGCCTCAAGTCCGGCGAGCATGCGGCCGTCGAGGCGGAGGCGACCCGTCAGGCCGAGCGGCTCGCGGGCGGTAATGCCTCGGATCGCTGGGCACGAGCGCTGTATCTGCAGCTCGCCGCCAATGCCGAGGTGCGCCGTGGCAATGTGCAGGCGGCTGTCGAGCATCTGGCGACCGCCCGTGGCATCCGCGGCGTTGAGCCTGCTCAGGCGGATCGCTGGCTGAGGCAGGAGGCAGGGCTGCGCGCCCGCCTCGGCGACACGGAGCGGGCCAGGGAACTGTTGGGTGACTGGCTCGAGCGCCACGATGGCGACGCCGATGCGCATTGGCTGATGGCACAGCTTCAGGCCGAGTCTTCCCGCTGGGAGCAGGCCGCCGATTGGGCGCAGCGCGCCCTGGCAGGCGATGCGTCAGCCTCGCAGCAGCGCCTGGGGCTGGCGGCCACGGCCTTGCAGCGTGCCGGTCGGCAGGAAGAAGCGCTGGCGGTGCTGGAGCGTCAACTGGCGGGTGCCGAGGACGATCCTCAGGCCTGGCGCCGTGCAGCGGGGCTGGCGCAGCGCATGGGCGATCCGGGCCGTGCGGCGGCGTTGTGGGAGACGGCCTGGCGGCGCGGTGTTCTCAGCGGCTCAGACGATCTGATGCAGCGTATTCGGCTGCATCTGGCGGCGGGCACGCCGGCTCGGGCAGCGGAGATCCTGAGTCGCGCGCTGGAAGAGGGCAGCCTGGACGATTCCCTGGAAAATCGCCGCCTGCTGGCCGAGGCCTGGCAGGCGGCTCGGGATCATGACCGAGCGCTGAGCGCCTGGCGCGAGGTCGCCGAGCGGAGCGATACCGCCGAGGACTGGCTGCGGCTGGGGCAATTGGCCTCCGGCTGGGACCGTCTGGAGCTGGCCCGGGAAGCCCTGAAGCGTGCCCGTCAGGGCGGTGCAACGGAAGCGAGCGACTGGCTGGCGTCATTGCCCGAGAACGAAGACGAAGCGCTGGACGGGCAGGCGAGCGCAGAAGCGGATGGTTGAGCGCCTGCGCTCACTCGGCTATTGCCCCGACCCGAATGCTTGCCGGGTCAAGCGTTCAGATCGAACTCCGTCCACACCGGCGCATGATCCGACGGCTTCTCCATGCCGCGCAGGTCATAGTCGATCCCGGCATCGGCGATATGCGTCGCCAGGGGCGCGGTGGTCAGGATGTAGTCGATCCGCAGGCCGCGCTTGGGGTCGCGGTCGAAGCCCTTCGAGCGATAATCGAACCAGCTGAAGCGGTCGTCGACCTCGGGGTAGCGGTCCCGGTAACTGTCCGAGAGGCCCCAGGCCTTGATGGCGTCCAGCCATTCGCGTTCTTCAGGCTGGAAGCTGGTCTTGCCCTCGCGCAGCCAGCGCTTGCGGTTGGATTCGCCGATGCCGATGTCGATGTCCGCAGGCGAGATATTGAAGTCGCCCATGATCGCCAGGCGTTCGTCCGGGCGATGCTGTTCCTTCAGCAATGAGCTGAGCTGGGCATAGAAGCGCCGCTTGTGCGGAAACTTCACCGGATGCTCGATGTTCTCGCCCTGGGGAAAGTAGCCATTCCAGACCGTCAACGGCTCGCCGTCGGCACCACGCAGGCGCACGCCGATGAGGCGGCGCTGGGCGTCGTCCTCGTCATCGGGAAAGCCGCGCTGGACGAGCTCGGGCTCCGGGCACTGCTCGCGGCAGCACATCAGGGCCACGCCATAGTGGCCTTTCTGGCCGTGGTAATAGACACGATAGCCCAATGCCTCCACCGCCTCGGCCGGGAACTCGCTGTCCTGGACCTTGGTTTCCTGAAGGCCGATCACCGCCGGTCGATGACGCTCGACCAGGGCCTCGAGCTGGTGCAGGCGGGCCCGAATACCGTTGATGTTGAATGACACCAGGCGCATCGTCAGTCGTCCTTGTCGTGGGAATTGTCTTGGGAGTTGTCCGGATGGATGTCGATCGGCTGGCCGCTCTCCTGGCGCGCCTGCTTGCGGGCGGCCTGCAGCTTGCGTTGCTGGCGTTTCTTCTGGGTGAATCGCCGTGACGGGCCGACCTGGTCGGGGTTGTCGTGACGCCACTGCTTGTAGTCCTTGCGCCGTCCTGTACGGATCGTCACCTTGTCGGAAAGCGAGCGGGTCTTCTTTCGGCGTGTCATGACGCATGGCTCCTTGGATAATGTCGCCATTCTAGCAGGCCCGGACGCACCATCGACAGCGAGGGGTGCGCCCTTGAGGCGTGAGAACTGGTACAATGGCCGTTTGTGTCACGCATCCATCCACAACACGGACGAGACAGCACAGCCTATGAGCGAGTCGGAACAGACCACAGCACCGGCCCAGAACCGCAAGCCCAAGCGTCGCCGCCGCAAGCCGCGTCGCCGCCAGTCGAACTGGGATCTCCGTCAGTTCCAGGTGCCCGCGGTGGCGGGCAAGTGGCGCTTTCACGACTTCGATCTGCCGCTGCCGCTGATGCGGGCCATCCATGCCCAGGGGTTCGAGTACTGCACGCCGATCCAGGCCGAGGCATTGACCCATACCCTGCTCGGCGGCGATGTGGTGGGCAAGGCCCAGACGGGAACCGGCAAGACGGCTGCCTTTTTGATCTCCATCCTGGCCTACTTCCTGGAGGAAGAAGCGCCCGATGGTCAGAAGCCCGGTGCACCTCGCGCACTGATCGTCGCGCCGACCCGCGAGCTGGCGCTGCAGATCGAGAAGGATGCCAAGGCACTGGCACGCTTCACCAATCTCAATGTTGCCAGCGTCGTTGGCGGCATGGATTACCAGAAGCAGCGCGACGGCCTGGGCAAGAAGCTGGACCTGCTGGTTGCCACGCCCGGCCGGTTGCTGGATTTCCATCAGAAGCGCGACGTCGATCTCACCCAGGTCGAGGTGCTGGTGCTCGACGAGGCGGATCGCATGCTGTCGATGGGCTTCATCCCCGACGTCAAGCGCATCATCCGCCATACGCCGAAGAAGGAAGAACGCCAGACCTTCCTGTTCTCGGCGACCTTCACCGACGACATTCTCAACCTGGCCGGGCAGTGGACCCATGAGCCGGCCCATGTGGATATCGAGGTGACCGTCGACAACGCTGCCGACATCGACCAGCGCGTCTATCTGGTCAGTGATGACGACAAGGAGCGCTTGCTGGTCAAGTTGCTGCAGCAGGAAAGCTTCGATCGGGTGATGGTGTTCGGCAATCGTCGCGACCTGGTGCGCAAGCTCGATGGCCTGCTGCGCAAGGCGGACATCAATGTCGCCATGTTGTCCGGCGATGTGCCCCAGAACCAGCGTATCCGTACCCTCGAGCAGTTCCGTGAAGGCGAGATCCAGGTGCTGGTGGCCACCGATGTGGCCGGGCGTGGTATCCATATCGAGGATGTCAGCCACGTGATCAACTACACCCTGCCCGAGGATCCGGAGGACTATGTCCATCGTATCGGCCGTACCGGCCGGGCCGGCGCCAAGGGTGTGTCGATCAGTTTCGTGGGCGAGGAAGATGCCTTCTCGCTGCCGGAAATCGAGCGCTTCATCAACGACAAGCTGCCCTGCGAGCACCCGCCGGAAGGACTGCTCTGATTCAGCTGTAAGCGATAAGCTGTAAGCCTTAAGTAAAATCAAAATCCATGCCGCCCGAGAGGGCGGCAGCAGTATCAGGGCTTATAGCTGCGAGCAGGTTTTCTACTTGGTACGTTTTGGTACTGCCGGTCTCAGGTTACCGCACTCCCCGTGTGGTGGGTTTTCTCTTACAGCTTACGGCTTAAAGCTTAAAGCTTGGGTGCATCATGCTTGACGAGGTCCTGAAGGACGAGATACAGACCGCCTATCGCCGCGTGCTCGAGGGCCTCGAACTCACGCCGCGCTACGGGCAGCGGCTGATGATCGCCGAGATCGCCCGCACCCTGGCCGGCATCGAGACCGATGACGCCGGGCGGCGTACCAGCGATGAGCATGTCTGCGTGCTCGAGGCCGGCACCGGTACCGGCAAGACCCTGGCTTATCTGCTGGCGGCCTTGCCGGTGGCCAAGGCTCGGGGCAAGCGTCTGGTGGTGGCCACCGCGACCGTGGCGCTCCAGGAGCAGGTGCTGCACCAGGACCTGCCGGCACTCAAGGCGCACAGCGGCCTGGCCTTCGACTACGCCCTGGCCAAGGGGCGCGGGCGTTACGTCTGCGTGGCGCGGCTCGACCAGGCCATGGAAGGCGGTGAGGACAATCCCGCCCTGTCGCTGTTCGAGCAGTCGCTGGACAGCGGCGGCGATGACTTCCAGAAGCTGGTGCAGTCCCTCGGCGAGGCCTACGGCAACGGCCGCTGGCAGGGAGACCGCGACAGCTGGCCGGAGGCCATCGACGACGCCCACTGGCGCAAGCTCACCGTCGATCATCGCCAGTGCACCAATCGGCGCTGCGGGCACTTCGGCGCCTGCGCTTTCTTCCGCGCGCGCCGCGATCTGGACAGCGCCGATATCATCGTCGCCAACCACGATCTGGTGCTGGCCGATCTCGCCCTGGGCGGCGGCGTGGTCCTGCCGGATCCCGGCGACTGCCTCTACGTCTTCGACGAGGGGCATCACCTGCCGGACAAGGCGATCAACCACTTCACCCATCGCTTCGCCGTGGGCGGCGGGTTGCGCTGGTTGAGTACCCTCAAGAAATCGCTCTCGGAGCTGAACCAGCAACTCGGCGTGCAGCCGACGCTCGCGCGGCTGTTATCCGGTCTGCCCCAGGCCATCGAGGCGCTCGAGCCGCGCCTCGGCGAGGCCTTCTCGCTGGGCCATCAACTGGCCGGTCGACCGGAGGGGCTCGGCGAGGCCGAGGAGGGCGCTCAGCATCGTTTCGAGATGGGCCGTGTACCCGATGCCCTGCGCGAAACGTCCGGCGCCCTGGTGACGATCTTTGCCGAGCTGTCGCGCACGCTGGAATCGATGAGCGATATCCTGCGCGAGAGCCTGGATCCCGAGAAATCCACCGGCCTGCCCCGCGAGCAGGCCGAACCCTGGCTGCCGCTGGTGGCGCTGCTGCATGGCCGCGCGCTGGAGGCCCACGCCCTGTGGCTCGCCTTCGCCGAATCGGATTCCGCGGACGAGCCGCCCCGGGCGCGCTGGCTGACCCTGGAGCGCTTCGGTGGCGAGCCGGAACTGACCTTTGCGGCCAGTCCGGTCTCCGCCGCGCACACCCTGGCCAAGTCGCTCTGGGGACGTTGTCACGGGGCCGTGGTGACCTCCGCGACCTTGACGGCGCTGGGGCGGTTCGAGCGCCTCCAGGAGCGCGCCGGACTGGCCAATCGCTACCGCTATCAGCGCCTGCCGAGCCCCTTCGACTATTCCCGCGCGGTGCTCAGTGTGCCGCGCGAGGCGGTGGATCCCGCCGACCGGGAAGGGCACGAACGCGCCATCGTCGAGTTCGTCGAGGCACTCGACGACAAGGAAGCCGTGCTGATGCTGTTTTCCTCCCGGGCCCAGTTGCGCGGGGTGGAGCGGGCCCTCAGCCGTGAGCGTCGCGACAGGGTGCTGGCCCAGGATCGACTGCCCAAGCGCGAACTGGTGGAACGGCATCGCGAGCGAGTCGACAAGGGCGAGGGCAGTATCCTGTTCGGGCTGGCGAGCTTCGCTGAGGGTATCGACCTGCCGGGGGAGTACCTGACTCATGTGGTCATCACCCGGCTGCCCTTCGCCGTGCCCGACGACCCGGTGGGGGCGACGCTGGCCGAGTGGATCGAGAGCCAGGGCGGCAACCCCTTCATGCGCATCAGCGTGCCGGATGCGTCGATCAAGCTGGTGCAGGCCTGTGGCCGGCTGATCCGCAAGGAGGCCGATGTCGGCCGTATCACCCTGCTCGACCGGCGGGTCCTGACCCGACGTTACGGCCGGGCTCTGCTCGATGCGTTGCCGCCGTTCACGCGCGAGATCGATGGCCTGGTGCAGGACTGACGCGACTGCCGTGCTCGCAATGAAGCGGGATGCCGCATGAAACTGATTCTGAGCCGCAAGGGATTCGACTCCTCCGCCGGTGGGGTGCCAAGCCCGATATTGCCCGATGGCCGCCTGGTCGTCCTGCCCATTCCGGATGCCCGCTCCACCATTCCGTACTCAGCCATCTCCCATGCCGGGGAGCCGCTGGGGCCGCTCGTCTCCGACCTCACGCGAGGGCGAATCGCGGCGGATGCGAGGGCCCACCTGGATCCCGACCTGACCAAGGAAAGCCTGCCGCGCCAGCCCGGTTGGCGCCCCGTGTTCGGGCAGATGGGCCAGGCCCTCGGCCACTTGCGCAACCAGGGCGTCGGGCCGGGGGATCTGTTTCTGTTCTTCGGGCTTTTCCGGCGTGTCGAGCGGGTCGCGGAACGCTGGCGCTGGGTCAGCGATGCCGCTCCCTGTCATGTGTTGTGGGGCTGGATGCAGGTGTCGGAAGTCCTGTCGCTGGGCGAGGAGCTGCCGTCGGCGTACTCATGGACCGGTTATCATCCGCATTGCCAGCGGCTCGGCGAGGCCGGCAATGCCTTGTATATCGCGCGCCGTCGCCTGCAACTGGCAGAGAGCGGGGACGACCTGCCCGGGGCGGGGATCTTTTCGCACTATGCCGCGCAGCGCCGGCTGACGGCGGCGAATGCGGCCCGGGTTTCCGACTGGGAGTTGCCGGCCTGGTGGTATCCCGGTGATGGGCGTGCCCCCTTGAGTTACCACGGCGATCCGAAGCGCTGGCG
The DNA here is from genome assembly GCF_000196875.2 of Halomonas elongata DSM 2581. Classification (NCBI taxonomy): domain Bacteria; kingdom Pseudomonadati; phylum Pseudomonadota; class Gammaproteobacteria; order Oceanospirillales; family Halomonadaceae; genus Halomonas; species Halomonas elongata. The sequence goes on along the minus strand of NC_014532.2, from coordinate 2,383,136 downwards.
CCGCTCGGGAGGGCAGACCGCGTTGCGTGCCGTAGCGCGGGGGCAGGAGTTCGTGCTGGATACCGAGCAGTATCCCGAGGCGTTGCCCTGGGCGCGTGAACTGATACGGAATTGAGCTGGGGTGGGAATGGCGGCAGCCGCTCGCCCCGGCGGAATCATGGGGCGAGCGGAACGCGACGTCAGGCGCCGTCGCGACGCGAAGCCAGGGTGGCCGTCAGTTTCTCGTTCATTTCCTTGAAGGACTTCTCGGTGGTTTCCCAGTCGATGCAGGCATCGGTGATGGAGACGCCGTAGGCGAGCTGGTCGATGTCCTCGGGAATCTTCTGGTTGCCCCAGTTGATGTTCGATTCGACCATCAGGCCGATGATGGAGCGATTGCCCTCGAGCAACTGGTTGGTGACGTTCTCCAGCACCAGCGGCTGCAGACCGGGGTCCTTGTTGGAGTTGGCGTGGGAACAGTCGATCATGATATTGGGCGTGACGCCGGCCTTGCGCAGTTCCTGCTCGGCGAGCGCCACGCTGACGCTGTCATAGTTGGGCTTGCCGTTGCCGCCCCGCAGCACGACATGGCCGTAAGCATTGCCGCGAGTGCGGATGATCGCTACCTTGCCGGTCTGGTCGATGCCGAGGAAGTTGTGGGGATGGGCCACCGACTGCAAGGCATTGACGGCTACGTCGAGGCTGCCATCGGTGCCGTTCTTGAAGCCCACCGGGCAGGAGAGGCCGGAGGCCATTTCACGGTGGGTCTGGGATTCGGTGGTGCGAGCGCCGATCGCCGACCAGCTGATGCAATCCTGCAGGTACTGGGGCGAGATCGGATCCAGGGCCTCGGTGGCCAGCGGCAGGCCCAGTTCGGCGAGGTCCACCAGCAAGCGGCGGGCGGTGTGCAGGCCCTGCTCGATCTCGAAGGAACCATTGAGGTGCGGATCGTTGATCAGGCCTTTCCAGCCCACCGTGGTACGGGGCTTCTCGAAGTAGACGCGCATCACGATATACAGGCTGTCCTGGACTTCATCGGCCAGCTTGCGCAGGCGACGGGCATAGTCCATGGCGGCATCCACATCGTGGATCGAGCAGGGGCCGACCACCATCAGCAGCCGTGGATCCCGGCCTTCCAGGATGTTCTGGATGGTCTCGCGTCCCTCGATCACCGTGCGTTCTGCCCGCTCGCTCAGGGGAATGTCCCGTTTGAGTTCCACGGGGGTGATGAGCACGTCCTCGCCAAGGACGTTGAGGTTGTTGACCTGTCGTTCGGACATGTTGCTACCTGTATCGTGTCAGCGCTGATGGAAAAACGAGGCTTTTCATGATGAATGGCGCCTACTATCGCCCGCGAGTCGTGTAAATTCAATCGTCTGGGAACCGTGACGCTTATCGGTTGTCAGACCGCCGGCAGGGCGGTTCGGGGCCGCCGGCTTGATGGATGCCCGAGAAACAGGAACACTTGAGCACTTCTTTCACGGGCGCACAATGACATTGTACCCAGCGGCCAGGGCTTCAGGTTGACATTTATGCAAGCGACACCCGTTTCATTGCGACGCCGCGATCCGGCGTCTCGCCACGCTCCCACCCCGGGGAGGTCTTGAATGGGGACGACTCGGGAGACCGATCAGCAACTCGTCGAGCGTGCCCAGAAGGGGGATACCCGGGCCTTCGATTTGCTGGTCAAGAAATACCAGCACAAGATCATTGGGTTGATTGGCCGCTATGTGCACGATCATGCCGAGGTTCAGGATGTGGCTCAGGAAGCCTTCATCAAGGCCTACCGGGCACTGGGCAAGTTCCGGGCCGAGAGCGCCTTTTATACCTGGATGTATCGGATCGCCATCAATACCGCCAAGAATCATCTGGTGTCCAAGGGGCGACGCCCACCGGGCAGCGACATGGATATCGTGGATGCCGAGGTCGTCGACCACAGCGGTCGATTGGCCGACATCGAGACGCCGGAGGCATCCATCGCTCGCGACCAGCTTCAAGCGGCCGTGTTCGAGGCCATCGAGGGCCTGCCGGAAGACCTGCGCACGGCGATCACGCTGCGCGAACTCGATGGGCTCTCCTATGAGGATATCGCCAATATCATGGAGTGTCCGGTCGGCACGGTTCGTTCGCGGATATTCCGTGCGCGCGAGGCCGTGGATCAGCATATCCGACCGTTGGTCACGACGTCCCGCAACCAGGAGACGATGACCGAATGAGGCGAATTTGCATGGTTTTTGTCGATTGGCTGAACTGTCACGCCGTTGTGACGTCATATGCGGTGACCGGCTTGCATGCGGTGGGGCAGTGGCTCCCCGGCGCGACCGGCATGACAGCTTCGATGCCGGACTACCGGGCTTCCAATGGATGCAAGGCGGGCCAGCCTTGATGAGTGTGAGGGTGTGAAGAGATGAGTCAGAACGCACGGGAATCGCTTTCTGCACTGATGGACAACGAGGGCGATGAGCTCGAGTTGCGTCGTGTATTGAAGTCGTTGGACGATGAACCCGATGCGGCGGACACCTGGCGCCGCTATCACCTGATGCGCAGCATGCTGCGTCGCGAGAGTGACATCGATGCGAGCACCGATCTTTCGGTGGGCGTGATGGCACGTTTGCAGGAGGAGCCGTTGCCGGTCGCCGAGCCGGCGTCCCAGGGGCGACGGTCCCTGCCTCTGGCGCGCAGTGCCGGTGTCGCGGCGGCGGTATCGCTGATGGTCATCACCGGCGTGCAGTTCTATAACGGTGCCTCCCCGCTCGATGGTGACGAGACGACATCGCTGGCTTCTTCATCCGGTGTGCCCACTTCCGTCGGTGTCTCCGGTTCCGGGGGAGCTTCGGCGACCACTGTCGCGTCCACCCCGACCGCGTCCGTCAACAGTGGCGCGATGCGGGCGAGCCAGGGCCCGTCGCTGGCCGACTTGCCGATGTTCCAGTCGTCGTCGGGCAATAACCGCGGCTTGATGACGGTGGGCGCCGACGCCTATCCGATGATGATGTCGCCGAGCCAGCGTCAGTCGGTGCGCATGGATCAGCAGCAGGCCCGCTTGTTGCAGTCCTACCTGGATCGGCATGCCGAAGGCGCTGCCGCCAGTGGCGCCGATGTCTGGATGCCACTGCTGCGCTCCACCGGAAGCGAGCCGCTGGGACAGCGCTGATGTGGCGTTGGCGAAAACAGTCGGACCGGGTGCGGCCGGGTTGGACCTCCTGTTTCCTGCTGGCCGGTTGCGTCGCCTTGCCGGCGCTGGCTCAAGAGGACGCGTCACCTGCGCCCGGCAGCGAGCCTTTCGATTGTGCCTCACTTGCCGAACGTGATGCGCCGTCGTCGGCCGATGCCTGGTTCGTGCGCAGTCGCTGGGCCGGCCATTGTTATATCTTCCAGGCTCGTGCGGTGCGTATCGGTGTCGACGGTGTCCGTACACTGGCGTTGTCCCATGACATCTCGAAAGGTGTCGAGCGTGAGGTGGCCCGCTTCCTGGATGGCCCGCCGGCGGTCCACGAGCGACGCGGCGGGGCCGGTCGTCTCAGCGGCGCGAAGGGGGCGGTGCGTCTCGAATCCAGTGCCCGCCACCTCGAGGAGTTCTATCGCCTGCGCCTGGCTGGGGAGTCGCGGATCGCCAGTCGCCGTGCTGTTCGCCTCGAGATCGAACCCCTGGACGATCAGCGCTACGGGCGTCGCTTGTGGCTGGATGCGTCCACGGCCCTGCCGCTCAAGCAGGTGCTGCTCGATGAGGATGGCCGCGCCATCGAGACCTTTCAGATCACCGAGCTGCAAGATCCCCAACTGTATCAAGGCAAGATCGAAGGCGAATCAGGACAGGCCGATCAGGTCGAGCATTCCTGGCGCCCCGGCTGGTTGCCCGCCGGCTTCGAGCCGCAGATCGTCGCGGCGTCCGAGGTTTCGCACGCCAATGTCGAGCAACGGGTATACGGCGATGGGCTTGCCACCCTCAGCCTGTTCGTCGAGCCCGTTTCCGGGCAACAACTGCTCAAGCCGGGCGTGCATCGCCTGGGAGTGTCCCATGCCGCCGTTCAGCATCGAGAACTCGGTGGACGCCCGCGCCAGGTCGTGGTCATGGGCGAACTGCCGCCATCGGTACTGCAGCGGGTGGCCAAGTCCGTCGAATGGCGCGGCGAGCGCAGTGCCGCTGCTTCTTCCCTGGATAGCGCTTCTCCCCCATGAACCTGTCGTGCATGGCCGATAGCGACGCCCGCCGGCCTGGCGGGGCGGGCGGATGGCCGTGATGTCGTGTTCGCCAGGGGGAGTGCTTTCGGCTCGCTGAACCTTTTCGCACCACTGTGGTTTAGAGGGATGCGAGATTCTCGCTCAATCCAATCCTGTCACAGGAGTCTTTCATGACACGCATGACGCGACACCTAGCCCTGTGGATGTTGCTCAGCCTGGCAATTCTTGCCAGTCAGTCTGCCATGGCGCAGAAGTTGCCGGATTTCACCAGTCTGGTGGAGGAAGCGGCTCCGGCGGTGGTCAATATCTCCACGTCACGTACGGTGGAAACCCGCAACATGCCGTTTGGCCAGTTCGGCGGTCAGGAACTGCCGGAGATCTTCAAGCATTTCTTCGGTGAGCGCTTCGGCGACCAGATGCCGATGCCGCCGGGAGCGCAGGGCCATAGTGAGGAACGTCGCTCGCTCGGCTCTGGCTTCATCATCAGCGAGGACGGCTACATCATGACCAATGCCCATGTGGTCGAGGGAGCCGATGAAATCCTCGTGAGCCTCAACGATGGTCGCGAACTCAAGGCCGAGCTGGTCGGTGCCGACACCAAGACCGACGTCGCCGTGCTCAAGGTCGATGCCGACAACCTGCCGACACTGACCCTGGGTGACTCCGAGGATCTGAAAGTTGGGCAGTGGGTTGCCGCCATCGGCTCGCCTTTCGGCCTGGACCATTCGGTGACTTCCGGGATCATCAGTGCCATCAATCGTACTCTGCCGCGGGATGTCTATGTGCCCTTCATCCAGACGGATGTGGCGATCAACCCGGGCAACTCCGGTGGGCCGCTGTTCAACCTGGATGGCGAGGTGATCGGCATCAACTCGCAGATCTTCACCCGCAGCGGTGGCTACATGGGGCTGTCCTTCGCCATTCCGATCGATGTGGCCATGGATGTGGCGGATCAACTGCGCAACGACGGCTCGGTGAGCCGCGGCTGGCTTGGCGTGATGATCCAGCCGGTGTCCCGCGAACTGGCCGATTCCTTCGGCATGGATAAGCCTCAGGGTGCGCTGATTGCCGATCTCGATCCCGATGGGCCGGCTGCGCGGGATGGCCTGAAGGCTGGTGATGTCGTGCTCGAGGTGGATGGCCAGACAGTGGATAGTTCCAGTGCCTTGCCGCGACTGATCGGTCGGGTGTCGCCGGGCAACGATGTCGAGCTCAAGGTGTTGCGCAACGGGGAGCATCGGAACGTGACCGTCACCGTCGGTGACTGGCCGGACTCCCAGAAGGGCGCCGGCGGCTCGGCCGGCGATACTGCGCCTGCGCGCCTGGGGCTTGCGGTCAGGCCGCTGGAAGAGGGGCAGCACGACCAGGCCATCGACAACGGTGTGCGGGTGGTCGAGGTCGACCCCACCGGTGTCGCCGCCAAGGCAGGCATCCGGGCCGGTGATATCCTGGTCAGCATCGGTGAGCATGCAGTGGAGAGCCCCGAGCAGCTCAGCGAACTGATCGGCGAGCTGCCCGAGGACCGCGCGGTACCGGTGCGCCTCTATCGGAGCGGTCACTCCTACTATGTGGCGCTGCGCCTGGCGCAGAAGTGAAGAGGCCTTCCCTTCTTCTCATTGAGCCCTGAACAGCGACCCGACGGCCCGACCGTCGGGTCGCTGTATTTTCAGGGTATCCTGCTAAATACGGCTGTCCTTGCCTGCGTGCATGCTCGCTCCTGATGTCGGAGAGACGGTTACTGTCATGTCAGTCAGGAAGTGGCAGGACAAGTCCGGGAGGCATTGTGGTACCGGGTGCCTTCGCCTGGGGAGGGGCCGTGTGGCAGGGGGGACTGCTATTGATCCGATCAAGGATGCCCCGCCGTGGCGGGGCAGTGGCGGAGCGTTAGCCTCCGACGAACGACATGGCCTTGTCGGCAACCATGCCACAGGCTTTTTCGCCGACCTGATCACCGAGAGACGCCAGATTGAATGTCTGGTCCTCGCCCTGAAGGATGCCGCTCAAACCTTGTTGGTAGTCGCTGTCATCCGTGGGCTCGGAGCTGACGCCCAACTGCTCCATCACCTGGTTCTTCGCGACATCGGCGGTACTGCCGAGATACCCGTTCTCCTGGCAGTAGCTGATCACGCCCGTCAGGTTGGTAAGACTGCCGGGGTTGAAGGATCCGCTAGATAGTGTGCTCAGCAGGCTGGTGCCTTCACCACTTCCGCCACCGGACAGCATGTCGCCGGCCTTGTCTTTCATGCTGTCGAGAGATGAAGCCTGGGCTTGTCCGATCGACATGAGGCCGAACAGACCGGCGAGGGCAAGAGTCTTGAAGCGTGTGTCCATACAATCGTCTCCATGTGCGGGTAAGGGGTGGCCACCAGCGTGGGCGGCCATCCCTGTGACCCATCACTCGCCACGGTGTTCCTGCCTGTCCTCGCATCGGTGGTCATCCATTTCTATCGCCATGTCCCAGGCGTGGTGGGCCAGGGGTGCATCGATCGTGCAGTGAGTCGATGGCATCGAGCGAGAAATGTTGTCGAGAGGTGAACTCTCTTGATACAGGACTGGCCTAATGCGACAGGCGAAAGGGAGGAATCATGCATGGATAACGGCCTTGGCCGCGCCATCATAGCTGCTAACCGCTTCGGGCTTGGGGCCAGGCCGGGAGAGCTGCAGGAGATAGCGCATGATCCCAAGGAGTGGGTGCTGGCACAGCTGGAGCAGCCAGCGCCTCCCGATGAGGCATTGCTGGGGCTTCCGGGGAGTCGGGAGTATCTGGATCGCTTCAAGCAGTACCGCCGCGAGCGTCGTGAGGCACGACGGCAGGGTGAACAAGCAGCCGTGCCGAAGTTCGGCCGGCGTTTCAATGGCGATATTCTGGCCGAAATCCAGCTTCGCGCCCGTCAGCAATGTGGCACTGCCTCGCCGGTGCATGAACGGCTGGTCATGTTCTGGAGCAACCACTTCACTGTCTCGGCCGAGAAGCCGACCGTGCGACTGCTTGCCGGTGCATTTGAACGAGAGGCCATTCGTCCGAATATCGATGATGACTTTGCCAGCCTGCTGCTCAGTGTCGAGCAGCATCCTGCGATGTTGCTGTATCTGGATAACGTGAGTTCCATCGGTCCGGGTTCGCGGATGGGCAGGAGGCGTAACCGACGTGCGGCAAAGGGGCGTGGCAAGCCGGCCGGCATCAATGAAAATCTCGCGCGCGAGGCCATGGAGCTACATAGTCTCGGTGTGGATGGCGGGTATAGCCAGCAGGATGTCCTGGAGCTGGCGCGCGCATTGACGGGGTGGCGCACTCGCTTGCAGGTCCCTGACAGCAGCAAGGGGCGGACACTGGCACCCTATGGCAGTGTATTTCAGCGTCGCGCTCATGAGCCGGGTAGCCGAAAGCTGCTGGGTCAGACATTCAGCCAGCGCTATGCCGCCCAGGGGCGCACAATGCTGCGTTATCTGGCCGATCGGTCGGCGACAGCAGCCCACATGGCCACAGCGCTTGCTCGACATTATGTTGCCGATGATCCTCCGAGCGAGCTGGTGGAACACTTGGCGAAGACATACCGCCGTCACGAAGGACGACTTCTGCCAGTGTATCGGGCCCTGTTCACGCATGAACTGGCATGGCAGGAGAGCCCCCGAAAGTTTCGGCGTCCCGACGAATATCTGATCGCGTTGCATCGTGCCCTGGGACAGTTGCCTGCCTCGCAAGGCCCCCACTGGAAGCGCGAGTTGCGGTTGCTGGGCCAGCAGGCCTTTCGCCCCGGCTCGCCTGCAGGCTGGGGGGACTCTGCCGATGACTGGATCGGTGCCGATGCGTTATGGAAACGTATGTTGCTCGCTCAGCGATATGCCGAGCATCTGCCTCGGGCGCGTGATCCCATGGAGCTTGCGCAGGACAGTCTTGGCCTGACATTGCAGGAAGCGACGGCAGTCGCCATCAGCCAGTCAGGTCGTCGTCAGGGGGCCGCGATTGTGCTGGCGAGCCCGGAGTTTCAGTGGCGCTGAACAGCGCTTCTTCAGCGCCACATGGAGAATTGCCCATGTTGAATCGACGTCAATTCCTTGCTCGTCTGGCCGGCGGGTGCAGCCTGTTGCTCTGGCCCGGTGTGACGACGCTCGCCGACGGCGCCAGGCAGCCACAACGTCTGCTGGTCGTTCTGCTGCGCGGCGCTATGGATGGACTGGCCGCGGTGCCCAGCTATGGCGAGCCACGCTTCGAGGAGCTGCGGGGCGAGCTGGCATTTCCGGGGCAGGGGCAAGAAGCCATGTACAGGCTGGACGACACCTTTGCCTTGCATCCTTCCCTGGGGTTCTGTCATCAACTCTTTCGGCGCCAGGAGTTCGCCGTGGTGCATGCCTGCGGCTTGCCCTACACGGGGCGCTCGCATTTCGACGCGCAGGACTGCCTGGAGAATGGCAGCGATTCGCCGGATGGCAGCCGTACGGGTTGGCTCAACCGTACCGTGGGAGAATTGCAGGGGCAGAAAGGGTTGAGCATCTCTTCAGCAAGGCCGCTGCTGGTGCGAGGCGACGCACCTTTCATGACGTGGTCGCCCACGCCGGGCAAGCATGGCCCCGAGGACCTTGCCAAGCGCGTTGCCGATCTCTATGCCGAGGATGCCAGATTGTCCGAACCCTTTGCCCAGGCCCTGCTCTCGCAACAGATAGTGCCTGATGGTCGCGGTGGTGGAGGACAACTGGCAGGCGTCATGCAGTCTGCCGGGCGTTTTCTGTCGGCGGAGAATGCGCCACGAATTGCCATGGTGCAGGACGGAGGCTGGGATACCCATGCGCGCCAGAATGCGGTGCTGAAGCGAAAGTTGAAAGGGCTGGATGCCGGTATGAAACGACTGCAGGCCACCCTGGGAGATGATTGGCGTCATACGGCCGTCGTCGTCGTCACCGAGTTCGGTCGAACGGTGGGTATCAATGGTACGCGAGGTACCGACCACGGCACGGCCAGCAGCGTCCTGCTGGCGGGTGGGGCCGTGAAGGGAGGAAAGGTGCATGGCGACTGGCCCGGATTGTCGAGGTTACGGGATAACCGCGATTTGATCGCTGCCCAGGATATGCGCAGCGTGTTGAAGGGGGTGCTGCGAGATCATCTGCATATCGATGTCCAGGCACTGGATGCCCGGGTCTTTCCCGATAGCCGTGATGCTCGACCACTGGACGGGCTCATTGTATAGCGCTGTCGCGTTCCGTTTGACGCTGGCATTTTGCGATGCAGCAGGCGAATAACCCATTCCATCAATGGCACTCGATCCAGGCCATTTTCTGGATGCAGGCCCTCATGGGCTGAGAGTTGCCTGCCCAGGGTAGGGGTTGGCGACATCCTGCCTCCCTCACGCTACAATGCGCGCATCTTTCTCGTCGCGCCCGTTCGATCGGTGGCCATGGCCAAGCCTTTACGAAGCGCGTACACGAAGCGGACCTTATTGAATGACAGATACTGATAATCGCAAGATAATCAACGGAATACGGAATTTTTCGATCATCGCGCACATCGACCACGGCAAGTCGACCCTGGCCGATCGCCTGATTCAGACCTGCGGCGGGCTCACCGAGCGTGAACTCAAGGAGCAGGTGCTCGATTCGATGGATCTCGAGCGTGAGCGGGGCATCACCATCAAGGCCCAGTCGGTGACGCTTGATTATCACGCTCAGGACGGCAACGTCTATCAGCTCAACTTCATCGACACGCCGGGGCACGTCGATTTCTCCTATGAAGTGTCGCGTTCGCTGTATGCCTGCGAAGGGGCACTGCTGGTGGTGGATGCTGCCCAGGGCGTCGAGGCCCAGTCGGTGGCCAACTGCTACACGGCCATCGAGCAGGGGCTCGAGGTTCTGCCGGTGCTCAACAAGATGGATCTTCCCCAGGCTGATCCGGCCAAGGTGGGCGAAGAGATCGAGGAAATCATCGGGTTGGATGCCACCGATGCCTGCCAGGTGTCCGCCAAGAGCGGCCTGGGCATCGATGAGCTGCTGGAGCGCCTGGTGCGCGATATTCCGCCGCCCAAGGGCGACCCCGAGAAGCCCCTGCAGGCATTGATCATCGACTCCTGGTTCGACAATTACCTCGGCGTGGTGTCGCTGGTGCGCATCTTTGATGGCACCTTGAAGAAGAGCGACAAGATCCGCATCAGCTCGACCGGCCGTGATTGGCAGGCCACCGAAGTGGGGATCTTCACGCCGCAGCGCCGCCAGACCGATGTCTTGCGTGCCGGCGAGGTGGGCTTCGTGGTCGCCGGCATCAAGGACATTCAGGGTGCCCCGGTGGGCGATACCATCACTCATGCCAAGACGCCCGACGTGCCGCGGCTGCCGGGCTTCCAGAAGGTCAAGCCCCAGGTCTATGCCGGCATGTTCCCGGTCAGTTCCGATGACTACGAGGACTTCCGCGACGCCCTGGAGAAGCTGGCCCTCAACGATGCCTCCCTGGATTACGAACCGGAAAACTCCGATGCCATGGGCTTCGGCTTCCGGGTCGGCTTCCTCGGTACGCTGCACATGGAGATCGTCCAGGAGCGCCTCGAGCGTGAGTATGACCTGGATCTGCTGACCACGGCGCCGACGGTGGTCTATGAGCTCGTCATGAAGAATGGCGAGATCCGCTATGTCTCCAATCCTTCGAAGTTGCCCGACATGGCCGACGTGGAGGAGATGCGCGAGCCCGTCGTGCGTGCCAGCATCCTGGTGCCGCAGGACTTCGTCGGCAATGTCATCGCCGAGTGCGAGCAACGGCGCGGCACCCAACTGGACATGCTGTTCCTGGGCAGCCAGATTCAGTTGACCTATGAGTTGCCCATGTCCGAGGTGGTCATGGACTTCTTCGACCGCCTGAAGTCCATCTCCAAGGGCTATGCCTCGCTCGAGTACAATTTCGAGCGTTTCGAGGCTGCCAATCTGTCGCGTCTCGACGTGCTGATCAATGGTGACCGCGTCGATGCCCTGGCGGTGATCATCCATCGCGACCATGCCCACTCCCGGGGTCGGGCGCTGGTCGAGAAGATGAAGGAACTGATTCCTCGGCAGATGTTCGATGTCGCCATCCAGGCGGCGATCGGTGGCCAGGTCGTGGCGCGTTCCACCGTCAAGGCGTTGCGCAAGAACGTGACCGCCAAGTGTTATGGCGGCGATACGACCCGCAAGAAGAAGCTGCTCGAGAAGCAGAAGGCGGGCAAGAAACGCATGAAGCAGGTCGGCCGGGTGGAAATTCCCCAGGATGCCTTCCTTGCCGTGCTCAAGGTGAATGACTAGGGAAGGACCGAGACAATGGATTTTGCACTTCTGCTGGTAGTGGCGGTGGCGGTCACCGGGCTGATCTGGTTGCTCGACCTGGTCTGGTGGCGTCCGGCGCGCCGCGCGCGCCTGACCGCCGACGTAGAGGCCGGCACCACCGAGGGCATCGACCCCGCAGCGCGCGAGAAGGCACTCAAGGACCCCTGGCCGGTGGATTACGCTCGCTCGTTCTTTCCCGTGCTGCTGGTGGTCCTGCTGCTGCGCAGCTTCCTGGTCGAGCCGTTCCAGATTCCCTCTGGATCGATGCGTCCGACGCTGGAAGTGGGGGATTTCATCCTCGTCAACAAGTTCGCCTATGGGCTGAGGCTGCCGGTCATCAATACCAAGGTCGTCGAGCTAGGCGAGCCCGAGCGTGGCGATGTCATGGTATTTCGCTTTCCCGAGGACCCTTCGGTGAACTTCATCAAGCGCGTGATCGGCCTGCCGGGCGATCATATTCGCTATGAGGACAAGCAGCTTTACGTCAATGGCGAACCGGTGCCCAAACAGTTGCTCGAAGCGGGGCCGAAAGAGGAACCCGATGAGTTGTTGATGGAAGAGCAACTGGGCGAGGTGACCCACGATATCTACAATAATCCTCGTGACCCGGGGCCGCAGGTACGTGAAATCGTGGTGCCGGAGGATCACTATTTTGCCATGGGAGACAACCGCGACCACTCCAACGACAGCCGCTACTGGGGGTTTGTCCCCGAAGCCAACGTCGTGGGCAAGGCCTTTGCCGTGTGGATGCACTGGGATGGTGGTCTGCCGAGTTTCACTGACGTGCGTGGTATCCACTGAGATGCCAGGATCGGCATCGCTGTCATGACATAGCAGGAGCTTCGTGAGTAATTCCCTCGATATTTTCAGCCGCCGTATAGGGCATCGTTTTGCCCAGCCAGAACTGCTGGAACTGGCCATGACCCATCGCAGTTATGGCGGCCGCAACAATGAACGCCTGGAGTTTCTCGGCGACTCCATCGTCAACTTCGTCATCGCCGAAGATCTCTTCCAGCGTTTCCCCCAGGCGCGTGAAGGGCAGCTCTCGCGCCTGCGCGCCCGCCTGGTCAAGGGGCAGACCCTGGCCGAGCTGGCCCGGGAAATGTCGTTCGGCGAATGCCTTCGCCTGGGGTCGGGTGAAATGAAAAGCGGCGGTCATCGCCGTGACTCGATACTGGCCGATGCCGTGGAAGCGGTGATCGGCGCCATCTATCTGGATGCCGGCATGGATACCGCCCGGACCCGGGTGTTGTCCTGGTTCGCCGAGCGCCTGGAAACCATCAACCTCCAGGATACCCAGAAGGATCCCAAGACCCGCCTGCAGGAGTTCCTGCAGTCCCGGCAGGTCGCATTGCCGCGCTATGAGGTGATATCGGTGGAAGGCGAGGCCCATGCCCAGACCTTCACGGTCGAATGCCATGTGGAGATGCTCGACGAGCACACCCTGGGCATCGGCTCCAGCCGACGCCATGCCGAGCAGCAGGCCGCCGAACAAGCCTTGTCGCAACTCGAGAAAGGGGGACCGCGAGCATGACCCAGACCTGTGGTTTCGTGGCGATCGTCGGGCGCCCCAATGTCGGCAAGTCGACACTGATGAATCATATTCTCGGCCAGAAGATCTCGATCACCTCGCGGCGTCCGCAGACGACCCGCCACCAGGTGATGGGCATCAAGACCGAGGGTGACGCCCAGTTCATCTATGTCGACACGCCGGGCATTCACCTGCTCGAGAAGGATCGCAACAAGGCGATCAACCGTTTCATGAACCAGGCCGCCACCCAGGCTCTGCGGGATGTGGACTGCGTGATCTTCATCATCGATCGCACCCGCTGGACCGCCGAGGATCAGGTCGTCCTGGAGCGGCTGGCCACGGTCGAGGCGCCGGTGATCCTGGCAGTGAACAAGGTCGACCGGCTCAACGACAAGTCGACCCTGCTGCCCTGGCTGGATGAGGTGCGTGGACGCCGCGAGTTCGCCGCCATCGTGCCCATCGCCGCCAAGCACGGTACCAATGTGGCCGAGCTCGAGGCCGAAGTGGCCAAGTATCTGCCTGAAAGCGTGCACTATTTCCCCGACGACCAGGTGACCGATCGCAGCCTGCGCTTCCTGGCCGCCGAACTGGTGCGCGAGAAGATCATGCGTCAGCTCGGTGATGAGCTTCCCTACCAGATGACCGTCGAGATCGAGGAGTTCCGGGAAGAGGGCAAGGTCACGCACATCAGTGCGCTGATCATGGTGGAGCGTCAAGGACAGAAGAAGATCCTGATCGGCGATCGTGGCGAGCGGATCAAGAAGATCGGTCGCGACGCCCGGCTCGAGCTGGAACGGATCGTCGGTACCAAGGTCATGCTCAATCTCTGGGTCAAGGTCAAGCGGGGCTGGTCCGACGACGACCGGGCCTTGAAGAGCCTCGGCTATGATCTAGATTGATTTCGGGCTTCAGGACTCGAAAGTGGCTTTCGGGGCTCTGCGAATCCCGTTTCTCGCAGCTCGTCTTCACAACGGCGTCCCATGACTCCTGAACCGGCTTATCTGCTGCATAAACGCCCTTACCGCGAGACCAGCGCCCTGGTGGAATTGCTGACCTTCCATCATGGGCGCGTACGGGCCGTGGCGCGCGGCGTGCAGCGGCCGGGAAGCCGACTGCGTGCCGTGCTTCAGCCGTTCGCCCCCTTGCATGTCACCTGGAGCGGCAGCGGCGACCTCAAGCGCCTGGGGCTGATGGAGAGTCGTGGCTCGGCCGCCATGCTGGTGGGCGAGGGGCTGCTGTGCGGGCTATATGCCAACGAGCTGCTGGCGCGGTTGCTGCCGGTCGAGATGCCGGTCGACGATGTCTTCGCCTTCTATGCCGCCGCTCTCGATGCGCTGCCCCAGCCAAGTGGCCGGGCGGTGGCGCTGCGGCGTCTCGAGCTGTCCCTGCTCGAGGCGCTGGATGCCGAACCTCGCTTCGGCGGCCCCGATGGCCAGGCGCTGGAGTCGCAGACGCGCTACGTCTTCGATGCCGCCTCGCGGGCCTTCGTCCCCGGCGAACGCGGAATCGACGGGCGCACCCTCAAGCTGCTCGCGACGGGCGACTGGAACGCCGCTGGTCTCGCTGGACCGGCCAAGGCGGTGATGCGGGCGGCCCTGGCACCTCTGCTGGGCAGTCGACCGCTGCGCTCGCGTGAACTGATGCGCCAACTCGCCACCTCCCGGCTTCGCCGCGAGACATGAGGCGTGGCTTCGCCATATCCTTGTTCTCATCTTCTATCTTCTATCTTCCGGCCTGCTTTTTCCGTCTACAAGGAGAGTTTCATGCATCCTCCCCGCATCCTGCTCGGTGTCAACATCGACCATGTCGCCACTCTGCGCCAGGCGCGTGGCACGCGTTATCCCGACCCTGTCCAGGCGGCCTTGCTGGCCGAGGAAGCCGGTGCCGATGGCATCACCGTTCATCTGCGCGAGGATCGTCGGCATATCCAGGAGCGCGACGTGCGGCTGCTGGCCGAGGTACTCAACACGCGCATGAATCTGGAGATGGCCGTCACCGAGGCGATGGTGGCGTTTGCCGAGGAAGTACGTCCGGCCCATGTCTGCCTGGTGCCCGAGAAGCGCGAGGAGTTGACCACCGAAGGCGGCCTCGACGTGGCCGGCGGCCTGGACGGCGTGAGCGATGCCTGTCGCCGGCTGGCGGCGGTCGGCTGTGAGGTCTCGCTGTTCATCGATCCGACGCCGGAGCAGGTCGAGGCGGCTGCCAAGGCCGGCGCACCGACGATCGAGCTGCATACCGGCGCCTATGCCGAGGCGAGCGGCGAGGCGGCCCGTCAGGAGCATGCCCGGCTGGTGGCCGCCGCCGAAATGGCCGCCGAGCTGGGTCTGATCGTCAATGCCGGCCATGGCCTGAATTATCACAACGTTGAAGCCATCGCGGCGATTCCGGGTATTCACGAGCTCAATATCGGTCACGCCTTGATCGCCCGGGCGCTTTTCGTCGGTCTCAAGGAGGCGGTGGCCGAGATGAAGCGGCTGGCGATCGCCGGTCAGGAGGCGGGACTGCTGGCCGCGCTCGACGAGCACGACCATGACCACGAACATGACCACGAACATGGGCATGACGATACGGCTGACGACGGCGCATGATCATCGGAATCGGGACCGATATTGCCAGGGTGGCGCGCTTCGAGCGCGCCATCGAGCGTCATGGCGAACGTTTCGTCACACGGCTGCTGGGCGAGGACGAGCGTGCGGTATTTCGCGACCGTGGGCTGTCGGCGGACTATGTGGCCAAACGCTTCGCCGCCAAGGAAGCCTTCGTCAAGGCATTGGGCACCGGCCTGCGCCACGGCATGCGCTGGACCGAAATCCAGGTGATCAATGATGCATCGGGGCGTCCCGTCCTGAAGCTGTCGGGCCGGGCCGAGGAACTGGCCACGGCCTCGGGGGTGCGGGGGCTTCATGTGTCCTTGTCGGACGAGGTCGCGTTTGCCGTGGCCTTCGTGGTACTGGAAGCGTGATAGGTGCCCCGGGCGCGCAGGCCTTCCATGGCGGCGTAGAGATCCGGCAGCAGGGGCTCCACGGCTTCGCCGCCGCGTGAGCGCAGTCGGGTTTCGAGCGTTTCCACCAGCAGGGCCAGGCGCGGCACGCCGCAGTAGCGGCAGGCGCCGTTGAGGGCGTGGATGGTGTTGAGCAGCGCTTCGTCGTCGCCCCTTGCAGTGGCGTCGCGGATATTCGCCTCGGTTTCGTCGAGCGAGGCGATCAATTGATCGAGCAGTTGGTGGGCCAGTGCTTCGCGCCCTCCCGCGAGGCGCGTGCCGAGTGCCAGGTCGACTTCGGCCAGTTCCGCGTCTTCCTCGCGGATCGCGCGGGGTGATGCCGTGGGTTCGGCCACGTCGCTGTCGACGCCGATGCCGAGATGATGCTGCATCAATTGGGATAGCTGGGCGGTATCGATCGGCTTTTCCAGCATGCCGTCCAGGCCGTTGTCCAGCAGGTCGCGGCGCTGATTGTCCTGAACGTGAGCCGTGACGGCAATGATCGGCAGGCGTCGCCAGTGACCGCCCAGGCGGCGCAGCTCGCGGGTGGTCTCCACGCCGTCCATGCCTTGCATGCGAATGTCCATCAGGACCAGATCGAAGGTGGTGTGTCGGGCCAGGGCAAGGGCTTCCTCGCCGCTGGCCGCCAGGCTGACCTCGACCCCGCTGCCGGCGCCCAGGATCAACTCCTTGAGCAGCAGCCGGTTGGACTCGGTATCGTCCACGCAGAGGATATGCCAGGGGCGTGAGGCATCCTCGGGAGGCGTCGCGGTATCCGCCGCCACTTCCGGGAGAGCGGGCAGCGTCGCTTGCCGGGTACGACGAATCGCCTCGGTCAGGGCGTGGCGCGACAGCGGTTTGCTCAAAAGCTCGCCGCCATGAGGCAATGGCGGGTCGTCGGGCAGATCGGAGGGGCTGGCATTGACCATCAACAGGGCGGGGCAGTCGAGCCGCGACAGTCGCTCCCGCCAGCCGGCCAGGGCGTCGCCGTTCAAGTCCTCGCCGGTCAGGCCGATCAGGGCGAGCTCGGCACCGTCGGTTTCGGCAGCGTCGAGTCCGAGGGGGCGGCCTCCCCAGCGCGATACGAGGTGGTGCAGGGTGCGCCGGGTCAGGGAGTGGGATTCGGCGATCGCCACGCGAGCACCGGCCAGGTCCATTTCGCTGGGACGCTCGCTGGTGTCATGGGCATCCAGGGGTAGCGTGAAGAAAAAGGTCGATCCCTGGCCGGACTCGCTGTCGACGCTGATCTCGCCGCCCATCTGTTCGACGAGCTGGCGGCAGATGGCCAGCCCCAGGCCGGTACCGCCGAACTGGCGCTGGTGGCTGGTCTCGCCCTGACGGAAGGCGTCGAAGAGTTGCCGCTGGCAGGCCTGCGACAGGCCGATGCCGGTGTCGCTGACCGAGACATTCAGCGTGGTCTGGTTGTGGCTGGTGTCTTCCACCGAGACGCGCACGATGACCTCGCCCCGGTCGGTGAACTTGACGGCATTGTGAACCAGGTTGGTCAGCACTTGCCGGATGCGCAGTGGATCGCCGAACAGCTCCCCGGGGACGTCGTCATACACCAGGCCGAGCAGCTGCAGGTTCTTTTGCTGCGCCTGGGGGGCCTGGAGGCCCAGCACTTCATCGACCAGGGCGACCATGTCCAGCGGGCGGTGTTCCAGTTCCAGACGACCGGCCTCGATCTTGGAAAAGTCGAGAACATCGTTGACCAGCATCAGCAGGTTGTCGCAGGCGCGTCGAACGTGATCCAGCCATTCGCGCTGTCGTGCGTTCAGCTCCGAGCGGTGCAGCAGCCGACAGAAGCCGATGATGCCGTTGAGGGGCGTGCGGATCTCGTGGCTCATGTTGGCCAGGAATTCCGATTTGGCACGGTTGGCGTCCAGGGCTCGACGGTGGGCCAGGTCGAGCTCGATGTTCTGGACCTCGATGGTTTCCATGGACTCCTGCAGTTCCTGGGTCGCCTGTTCGACCTGGGTCTGCAGGTCGTCGTGGGCATTGGCCAGGTGATCCCGCAGGGTGTTGAGACGCTGCACGAGCTGGACGAATTCGGCCTCGACAGGCATTGGCAGTGGCTCGGGAGTCATGCCGGCGGCCAGGCGTGCCAGGCTCTCGCTGGCCTCCTCGAGGGGCTGGCTGAGTCGGCGGGCCGTCGAGTAGGCGACCAGGAACAACAGCAGTCCGACGAGCAGCAGCAGCAGGCCGCCACTGGCCAACTGGCGATAATAGGCCAGTGGCAGTGCCGAGGCATCGATATCGAGGAGCAGACGGGCGTTGGCGGCCGACAATGGCAGACGAAGTCGCCACTGGGCGCCGTCCTTGACCAGCGCATCCTCCCTGGCGAGCAGGCCGTCGGGCATGTTGCGCAGCCGGCCCAGCTCCAGAAGGGCCTTGCCTTCGGCGTCACGTATGGCCAGGGCCCGTACCTCGTCGAGGTCGAGCAGCCGGGTGGCAAGGGGCGACAGGGCGTGCTGTCGCTCCTCGGCCAATGCTGCGTCGAGCTCGGGGGCCAGCATGCCGGCGACCTGGCTCAGGCGCTGGGCGAGTTGCTGTTGATGATGCCGATGCTCCAGTTCGGTGACGGCGACGATGAGCAGCCCCAGCAGGATCAGCGGCAGAACGAGAATGCAGAGCATCAGGCGTGTCTTGACGGACATCGGCGCGTCTCGTGAAGAGTGTGTTGAAACCTAGAGTCGAAGCGTGTGTCGTGGCTCAGTATGCCATAGCCGGGGCGGACGCCTGTCCAGTCCGGGCGGCCAAGGATATAATGGGCCACAGACTTTTCCATAAGGAAGGCTGCATGCAATTCCCCACCCTGGAGGACACCATCGGCCATACGCCGCTGGTTCGCCTCAAGCGTATCACCGCCGGGCACAACAACACGCTGCTGGCGAAGCTCGAGGGTAACAATCCCGCCGGCTCGGTGAAGGATCGTCCGGCGCTGTCGATGCTCGATCAGGCCGAGAAGCGTGGCACCATCGCCCCCGGGGACACCCTCGTCGAGGCCACGTCCGGCAATACCGGCATCGCGCTGGCGATGGCCGCCGCCATCAAGGGCTATCGGATGGTGCTGATCATGCCGGAAAGCGCCTCGAACGAGCGCAAGCAAGCCATGGCCGCCTATGGCGCCAAGCTCATCGAGGTCAGCAAGGAAGGCGGCATGGAAGAGGCCCGCGACCTGGCCGAGACGATGATCGCCCGGGGCGAAGGCAAGCCGCTCGACCAGTTCGCCAACCCCGACAATCCGCTGGCGCATTACCAGACGACCGCGCCGGAGCTCTGGGAGCAGACCGGCGGCACCATCACCCACTTCGTCAGTTCGATGGGCACCACCGGCACCATCATGGGCGTGTCGCAGCGTCTCAAGGAATACAATCCCGAGGTGGAGATCGTCGGCCTGCAGCCCGAGGATGGGGCGAGCATCGCCGGTATCCGTCGTTGGCCGGAGGCGTACCTGCCGCGTATCTTCGACGCCTCGCGGGTCGACAAGGTGCTGGACATCGGCCAGTACGAGGCCGAGGAGCACATGCGTCGCCTGGCCAGGGAGGAAGGCATCTTCGCCGGCGTCTCCTCTGGAGGCGCCCTGGCCGGCGCGCTGCGCGTTGCCGAAACGGTCGAGAATGCCGTGATCGTCTTCATCGTCTGCGACCGTGGGGATCGCTATCTGTCCACCGGTCTGTTCGCTCCGGAGATCTGAGGTGACGGGACTCGGCAAGCGTCGGCCCGCACGGTCACGCTCCGGTGTCTCCGGTCTGCGGGAACGTCGACAGCCAGCGAGCGTCGAGCGTTCCGCCGGTTCGGAGGGCCGCCGGGAGCTGGTGATTCAGGGGCTGGCCCACGATGGCCGTGGCGTGGCGCGGGACGTCGACGGCAAGACCGTCTTCGTCGAGGGCGCGTTGCCCGGCGAACGTGTCCAGGCCAGCGTGCATCGCCGCCGCAAGCGCTTCGATGAAGCCCATGTGAGCGAGGTCATCGCGGCCTCGGCATCGCGTGTCGCGCCGCCCTGTCGGCACTACGGAAGTTGCGGCGGATGCGACCTGCAGCATCTGTCGCTCGAGGCGCAGCGCGATCACAAGCGCGAGGTGCTGCGCGAGCTGCTGGCGCGACAGGGCATCGAGCTGCCCGGAGCGAGCTCCCTGCTGGCCGATGCCGGCGAGGGATATCGTCGACGCGCCCGGATCGGGGTGCGTGTCGACAGCAACGGGCAGGTGCGCCTGGGGTTTCGGGCCCGGCACAGCCACCGGCTGGTGGACCTGGACGACTGCCCGGTGCTGCTGCCGGCGCTGTCGTCGCTGCTGCGTCCTCTGCGCGAGCAGGTCGAAAGCCTCGAGGCGCCGCGCCATGTCGGTCATCTGGAGCTGCTGGCCAGCGACGGCGCCGTGACCCTGGTCGTGCGCCAGTTGCGCGAGCATGTCGCCGATCAACGCCGCTGGCGGGCCTTCGCCGAGGCCCAGGGGTTGCATCTGGGGGCCTGGCTGGGTCGCGAGTCGCCTCGTTTCGAATGGTTGACACCTCCCCCCGCGCTGCATTGTCGGCTGACGGCGGGGCGACGTACGCTCGTCCTGGGACTCGAACCGAGCGATTTCCTGCAGGCCAACGAGGCCGTCAACCAGCGCATGGTCGATACCGCGCTGAGCTGGCTGGCGCCAGCGTTGTCGCCGGTGGCACCGGGAACGCGGGTGCTTGATCTATTCGCCGGTATTGGTAACTTCAGTCTGCCGCTGGCGACTCAGGGAGCCGAGGTCTCGGCGGTGGAGGGCAGTACGGCGATGGTCGAGCGCCTGGCAGGCAATGCGGCTCGCAACCAAGTGGCGGTGACGGCGCGCCAGGCCGATCTCAACGATGCCGAGGCCTGCCGGCGACTGCTGGCGACCACGGCACCCGAGGTGCTGGTTCTGGACCCGCCTCGCAGCGGGGCCGAGGCACTGTGCCGCCAACTGGTGGAACATCCCGTGCCTTGGGTGCTCTACATCTCCTGCGATCCGGCGACCCTGGCCCGGGACGCGGCCTGGCTCGTGTCCGCCGGTTACGTCGTCCGGCGCAGTGCGGTGGCCGACATGTTCGCCCATACCTCACATCTCGAATCCATGCTGCTGCTCGAGCATCCGGACTCGGCGCGGCGGCAGCAAGGAGCGTCAACCGATGGTTAAAGTGCGGGAAGACCAGCCGCTGGATCCCGATGGACGGGTCGATGTCGGCCGTTGGGTCGAACGCCTCGAGGAAGACGTCAAGCTGCGCGCGCCCGACGAGATGCGTGCGGCCTGCGATATCGCCCAGCGCCTGGAGCTGGAATCCGAACGCCCTCACAAGGCCTGGCTCAAGGACGGCTCGAGCTTTCGCATGGGGCTCGAGATGGCCGACATCCTGGGCGAGCTGCGTCTCGACCAGCCGGCGCTGGAGGCCGCGGTGCTGTACCGCGCCGTGCGTGAGCGGCTGCTCGGGCTGGATGAGGTCGAAAAGCGCTTCGGCGCAGAGGTCGCCGGGCTGATATCGGGCGTGCTGCAGATGGCGGCCATCAGTACGACCCAGATGCCGACCCAGGGGCTGAGCCAGCATGACCAGCAGGACAACCTGCGCAAGATGCTGGTCAACATGATCGATGACGTGCGGGTGGCGCTGATCAAGATCGCCGAGCGTACCTGTGCGCTGCGCCAGGTGCGCGATGCACCGCGGGAGAAACGCCTGCAGGTGGCCCGCGAGGTCTTCGATATCTATGCGCCGCTGGCGCACCGGCTGGGTATCGGCCATCTCAAGTGGGAACTCGAGGATCTGTCGTTCCGCTACCTGCACGAGGACGACTACAAGGCCATTGCCCGCCAACTGGCCGAGAAGCGCCTGGATCGCGACCGCTACATTCATGATGTGGTCGAGACGTTGAAGTCGTTGATGGATGCCCAGGGCATCCAGCATCAGGTCGATGGTCGTGCCAAGCACATCTACTCGATCTGGCGGAAGATGAAACGCAAGCGGATCGACTTCTCCCAGGTCCACGATATCCGCGCGGTGCGCATCCTGGTGCCCGATGTCAGCGACTGCTATGCGGTGCTCGGCATCGTGCATTCGCGCTGGCATCACGTGCCCAACGAATTCGACGACTATATCGCCAATCCCAAGAAGAATGGCTATCAGTCACTGCACACCGCGGTCTTCGGCCCGGAAGGCAAGGTGCTGGAGATCCAGATCCGCACCTTCGCCATGCATGAGGAGGCCGAGCTCGGGGTGTGCGCCCACTGGCGCTACAAGGGGCACGATACCAGTGCGCGCAGCGCCAGTTACGAGGAAAAGATCGCCTGGTTGCGCCAGGTGCTGGAATGGCAGGAGGAGGTCGGCGATTTCGGCGACCTGCGCGAGGGGCTCTCCAGCGATGTGGCGCCGGACCGCATCTACGTCTTCACGCCGGATGGCCACGTCATCGACCTGCCGCGCGTGGCGACGCCCATCGACTTCGCCTATCGGGTGCATACCGAGGTGGGGCATCGCTGCCGCGGTGCCAAGGTCAATGGACGCATCGTGCCCTTGACCTACCAGCTGCATACCGGCCAGCAGGTCGAGATCCTCACCGCCAGCAAGGGCGGGCCCAGCCGCGACTGGCTCAACCCCAGCCTCGGCTATGTCTGCACGTCGCGCGCCCGGGCCAAGATCCAGTCCTGGTTCAAGCATCAGGCGCGGGACCGCAACCTCGAGGAGGGCCGGGCACTCTTCGAGCGCGAGATGAAGCGTCTCGATGTGGAAGACATGGATCTCACCCGGCTGGCCAACAAGGTCAATTACAACGGCCCCGATGACATGTACGCCGCCCTGGGTGCCGGCGATCTGCGCATCGGTCAGGTCCTGCACCAGGCCCAGCAACTGTTCGGCGAAAGCGACGGCCAGGAGCAGCTCGACAAGCTGCTGGCCAAGCCCCGTCGCTCGGCGGACAAGGGCGACAGCGATATCACCGTGCTGGGCGTCGGCAATCTCAAGACCAGCATGGCCAACTGCTGCCATCCGGTGCCCGGCGAGGCCATCGTCGGCTTTATCACCCAGGGACGCGGGGTGACCGTGCATCGCCAGGACTGCCCGAACATCCTGCAGTTGCAACTCGATGAGCCCCAGCGGGTGATCGAGGTGGAATGGGGCGAACGGGCGCGCACCCAATATCCGGTGGACATGGAGGTTCAGGCCTGGGATCGCGCGGGGCTGTTGCGTGACGTGACCGCAGTGCTCAGCCATGATCGGGTCAACGTGCTGTCGGTCAATACCCTGACCGATACCGACGATGGCATCGCGCGCATGGCCATCACCGTGGAGGTCGATGGCCTGGAGACCCTGGGTCGGCTGTTCTCGCGCATTCAGCAGTTGCCCAATGTCATCGAGGTGCGTCGCCTGCGCTCTGGGGGCAAGGACTCGATCAAGGGTGGCGGCAAACGCGGAGGCAAGCGTTCATGAGCCGGCAGCGCTACGAACTCGACGACCTGCTGACCCTGATGGCGGTGCTGCGTGATCCCGAGCAGGGCTGCCCCTGGGACGTCAAGCAGGACTGGGACAGCATCGTGCCGCATACGCTGGAGGAGGCGTATGAGGTGGCCGATGCCATCGAGCGTCGTGCCTTCGACGAGTTGCCCGGTGAACTCGGCGACCTGCTGTTCCAGGTGATCTACTATAGTCAGTTCGGCGCCGAGCAGGGGCGGTTCGACTTCCACGACGTGGTCGATGTGCTCACCGCCAAGATGCTCAAGCGCCATCCGCACGTCTTCCCTGACGGCACTCTGGCATCGCGTCGCGAGAACCTCAGTGCCGCCGAGGTGCAGACGCATCAGGTGCATTCCCGCTGGGAAGCGTTGAAGGCCGAGGAGCGCGATGCCCGCGAGGCTCGCTCGGTACTCGCCGACGTGCCGCTGAACCTGCCGGCGCTGTCCCGGGCCGCCAAGCTTTCCAAGCGTGCCGCCCGGGTCGGTTTCGACTGGCCCGATACCCGCGGGGTGATCGACAAGCTGCGCGAGGAACTCGACGAGGTCGCCGAAGCGCTGGATGCGGGGGATCACGAGCATGTCAGGGAGGAGATCGGCGATCTGCTGTTCGCCACCGTCAACCTGGCGCGTACCCTGGATGCCGACCCGGAACGCTGTCTGCGTGCCACCAACGCCAAGTTCGAGCGGCGTTTTCGCCATGTGGAGTCCGCGCTGGCCGAGGAGGGCGTGCCGCTCGCCGAGGCCGGGCTGCCGCGGATGGAACGACACTGGCAAGTCGCCAAGCAACGAGAAGTCGATCAACAAGACGTCTGTCAACAAGAAACCACGCCAACGTCATCGTCAGAAGGAGAGTCTCGATCATGAGTCACGACCTGCACGAATCACTGCGCGACAATGTCCGAATCCTGGGTGACAGCTTGGGGCGCACCATTGCCGATGACCTGGGGCAGGGGTTCGTCGACCGTATCGAGACGATTCGCGGGCTCGCCAAGCGGGGACGCCAGGGGGAAGCCGATGGACGGCGCGAACTGATCGAGTACCTGCGACAGCTGCCCGACAGCGAGCTGCTGCCGGTGACGCGGGCCTTCAACCAGTTCCTCAACCTGGCCAACATCGCCGAGCAGCATTATCGCGCGCGTTTCCGCCGGGTCGAGGACTACAAGCCGGGCAGCCAGCCGGCACTGGGCGAACTGCTCGAACGTGCCCGCGGCGAAGGCCATTCGCCGCGCAAGCTGGTGGAGAGCCTGGCCAACATGCGTGTGGAACTGGTGCTCACCGCGCATCCCACCGAGGTCATCCGGCGTACCCTGATCCAGAAATACGACGCCATCGATGATTGCCTGACGGCCATCGAGTCCTCGGCGGACTATCCCGAGCGTGGTGCCCGGGCCAAGGGACGCCTGGAAGAGCTGATCGGCCAGGCCTGGCACACCGACGAGATTCGCCACGAGCGACCTACGCCGGTCGACGAGGCCAAGTGGGGCTTCGCGGTGATCGAGAACTCCCTGTGGCAGGCGGTACCGGATTTTCATCGCGACCTGGATAACCTGCTGCTCGATACCGCTGGCGAACGCTTGCCGCTGGACGCCGCACCGATCCGCTTCGCCTCCTGGATGGGGGGCGATCGCGACGGCAATCCCAACGTCACCTCCAAGGTGACCCGCGAAGTCCTGTTACTGGGGCGCTGGATGGCCGCCGATCTTTATCTGCGCGATCTCGATCAGCTCAAGACCGAGCTGTCGATGTGGAAGGCCAACAGCGCGCTCAGGGCCGAGGTCGGCGATGTCGCCGAGCCCTATCGGGAGCTGCTCAAGCGGCTGCTGGCGCGGGTCGAGGCGACCCGGGACTGGGCCAAGGCCCAGCTCGATGGCAAGAGCTACGATGGTGGCCCGATCATCGAGACCCGGGATCAGCTCTATGCGCCGTTGTTGACCTGCTATCGCTCGCTCTGCGATGTGGGGCTGGACACCATCGCCAATGGCGTGCTGCTCGACACCCTGCGCCGCGTGGCGGTATTCGGCGTGACACTGACCAAGCTCGACCTGCGCCAGGAGGCCGGGCGCCACGAACAGGTCATGGAAGAGCTCACCGACGGGCTGGGGCTCGGCCACTACCGCGAGTGGGATGAAGAACAGCGCCAGGAATTCCTGCTTGCCGAACTGGCCTCGCGCCGTCCCCTGATTCCCCGGCGCTGGGAGTGTTCCGCCGAGAGCCGCGAGGTGCTCGATACCTTCCAGGTAGCGGCCGGCGAACATGCCGAGGCGCTCGGCACTTACATCATCTCGATGGCCGCGCAGCCCTCGGACGTACTGGCCGTGGCGCTGTTGATGAAGGAGGTCGGCGGTGATGCCAGGCTGCCCATCGCGCCGCTGTTCGAGACTCTCGACGATCTCAATCGGGCGGGGGATGTCATCGACCGTCTGCTGGCGCTGCCCGGCTACCGCGAACTGACGGGCGACCGCCAGGAAGTGATGATCGGCTACTCGGACTCGGCCAAGGACGCCGGCCAACTGGCGGCTGCCTGGGCCCAGTATCGCGCCCAGGAGGCCCTGGTCGAGGTATGTCGGCACCACGGCGTCTACCTGACGCTGTTCCACGGTCGGGGCGGCACCGTGGGGCGTGGCGGTGGCCCGGCCCACGCCGCCATTCTCTCGCAGCCTCCCGGCTCGGTGAACGGCAGCCTGAGGGTGACCGAACAGGGTGAGATGATCCGCTTCAAGTTCGGTCAGCCCGAGATCGCCCTGCGTTCCATGGAGATCTATGCCTGCGCGGTCCTGGAAGCCTCGCTGCTGCCGCCGCCCACTCCGGAACCGGCCTGGCGGGAAGAGATGGATCGTCTGGCGGAAGTGGCGCATGGCACCTATGTGAGCGTGGTGCGCGAGGACCCCGACTTCGTGCCCTATTTCCGTTCGGTGACGCCCGAGAGTGCCCTGGGACGCTTGCCGCTCGGCTCGCGGCCGGCCAAGCGTCGCCAGGATGGTGGCGTGGAGACGCTGCGGGCGATTCCCTGGATCTTCGCCTGGACCCAGACTCGCCTGATGCTGCCGGCATGGCTGGGCAGCGGCGAGGCCTTCGCGAAACGTCTGGAAGACGAGGGTGGTCTGGAGGTGCTTCGCGACATGCGCGATCGCTGGCCCTTCTTCGGCACCTATCTGGAAATGCTGGAGATGTTGCTCGCCAAGGCCGATGTCAGCATTGCCGCCTATTACGAGCACCGCCTGGTGGACGAGCCGGCGCTGGAAGCGCTGGGGCAGCGGTTGCGCGAACGCTTCGGCCGCTTGCATCAGGTCGTGCTGGAGATACTCGACCAGCAGGAACTGCTCGAGAATACGCCGCTGATCCGTCAGGCCGTGGAGGTGCGCAACCCCTATATCGACCCGCTGCATGGTTTGCAGGCCGAGCTGCTGCAGCGTAACCGGGATGCCGACGGCGCCATCAGCGCCGACCTGTCACGGGCCTTGATGGTGACCATGGCCGGCATCGCCGCAGGGCTGCGCAACACCGGCTGATGCCCGAAGGGCCGGGCTGCGTCGCACCCTGACGGCAAACCGTACGAAAACCCTCCGAGGCATGCCTCGGAGGGTTTGGTATTTCAGGGCACTCGTTTCTGTCTAGGTTTCCTGCTCCCTCTCCTTTCCCTCACGTATCGTGGCATGTGCTTCCCGGTGTTCGTCGCGGTCGGCGTCAGGCGTCTCGTGTTCGTCGGCGCGGGAAGGGCGGTAACAGAGCGTGGTGAGTATCGGGAAATGGTCCGAGCCGAAGCCCGGCAGGCGTTGCATGTCGCGCAGCGTGAAATGTTCGCTGGAGAAGACATGGTCTAGCGGCCAGCGCAGAACCGGGTAATGCGCATGGAAGGTGCTGAACATGCCGCGGCCGCGACGTGGATCGAGCATGCCGCTGATGCGGCAGAAGAGTCGGGTGGTGCGCGACCAGGCCACGTCGTTGAGATCGCCGGCCACGAGGGTCGGGACGGGGGCATCATGGATGCGCTTGCCGATCAGCAGGAGTTCGGCGTCGCGCCACAGTGACTCCTCGCTTTCGTTGGGTGCCGGCGGGCGGGGGTGAACGGCGTAGAGCTGGATGTCGTCCCCGCAGGGCAGCGTGATGCCGGTCGAGATGGACGGAATGTCGTCCTGGATCAGGCGTTCGACGCGCGGCGATACCAGTGGCAGTCGCGAATAGAGATGCATGCCGTAAAGGTTGTCCTGAGGAATGCGAACGGCGTGAGGCCATTGGCTGGCCAGGGCGGTGTCGAGCTGTTGCCCCCACCAGTCGTCGGATTCGAGGGTCAGGACGATATCCGGCGAGTGCCGGCGGATGAGTTCGATCAGGCCTTCGGCGTTGCGATTGGGCGTCAGCACATTGGCGATCAGCAGGCGCAGGCAGCGTTCGTCATGGCCGGGCTCGGCGCGCTGGACCTGGACGGGCCAGAGGCGTGTCCACGGCAGTATGTAACAGGCCTGGACCACCAGGGTGACCAGGCTGCTCGAGACGATCAGCCAGCGCCAGGGCGCCTCGCTGAAGGGAGCGAACAGCAGGGTCAGCAGTGCCAGGGTGGCGATCTGCAGGCGCGGAAATTCGCAGCTGCGTATCCACCACCAGTGGACTGGAAGACGAGCCAGGATGGTGATGCCCAGGAGCAGGATGGCGAGGGTCGCGATGACGATGGACAGCATGGCTCGTCCTCCATGTCGATGCCTGCGGGTGTCCAGCGGAGCATACCCCGGATACCACGGCGATGGGAGGGCCGCCGTGCTGACTGTTGTCGTTATGTGCTGTCGTCGTTCGCTGTCGTTGCCGTCTCTGTGGTTGCCGTTGCTAAAGCACCTTGCGCCGCAGCAGGCTGGTCAATGCCTCACCGAGCAGTACCAGGACGATGATGGCGACGAGAATGGTGGCCACGGTAGGCCAGGCGAAGGTGTCGATGGCGCCCTGGAGGATCACGCCGATACCGCCGGCACCGACCAGGCCCAGCACCGTGGACTCGCGGATGTTGATGTCCCAGCGCAGGATGAGGATGGCGAAGAAGGCCGGCATGACCTGGGGCACCACCGCGTAGACGATGACCTTGGCCTTGGAGGCCCCGGTGGCTTCCATGGCTTCCACCGGGCGGCGGTCGATCTCCTCGATGGCTTCGCCCATCAGCTTGCCGATGAATCCCACCGAGCGAAACATGATGGCGAGGATGCCGGCCAGCACGCCGGGGCCGAAGATGGCCACGAACAGCAAGGCCCAGATGATGGTGTTGACGGAGCGGCTGGCCACCAGGATGAAGCGGCCGAGCCACAGGCAGGCACGATTGGGTGTCGTGTTCTGGGCCGCAATGTAGGAGACCGGCAAGGCGATGAAGACGGTCAGCATGGTGGCCAGGGTCGCGATGTGTACGGTTTCCAGCATGGCCGCGACGATTGCGCCAAGCCGTGTCGGGTCGGGGGGCCACATGCGTGCCCCCAGGCTCGAGATCTGGTTAGGGGCATCCCAGACCCAGGGCCAGAAGATGTCGATGTCATGGACCGCCCAGACCACTGCCATCGTCACGGTCAGGACGACGGCATAGCGGATCAGTCGCTGGCGGCGATCATGGCGGCGCCAAATACGGTCGGCGGGGTGTTCTGCTTGTTCTTCTACCATAGACGTTTCCTCACCCAGCCACTGATGCCTTCACTGACCAGGATCACGGCGATGATGACCAGCAGGATGGCGAAGGCGAAATCGTAGTCGTAGCGCCCGAAGGCATTCATCAAGGTACTGCCGATCCCGCCGGCGCCGACGATGCCGACCACGGCGGAGGCACGCAGATTGCTGTCGAGCTGATACATCGACAGCCCCACCTGGCGTGGCAGGATCTGCGGAAAGACGGCATAGATCAGGGTGGCCAGATAGCCGGCCCCGGCGGCGCGAATGGCTTCCACCTGTCCCCAGTCGATCTCCTCGATTTCCTCGGCGAGCAGCTTGCCGACGAAACCGATGGAGTAGAGCGTCAGGGTCAGAATGCCGGCGAGAGGGCCGAAGCCCACGGCAGCGACGAACAGGATTGCCACGATCACCGGATGGAAGCTGCGCGATACGATGATCACCGCCCGACCCAGCAGGTAGACGGGTAGCGGGGCGATATTGCGTGCCGCCATGATGGCGAAGGGGATCGACAGGGCGACCCCGAGCAGGGTGGCCAGGATGGCGATCTGCAGGCTCTCGACGAAGCCGGTCAACAGCAGGTCGGCACGCGAGAAGTCCGGCGGGAAGCCGCCGCCGAAGATACGCGCGGAACGGGGCAGGCCTTCGGCGATGCGTTGCCAGTTGAACGGCAGGGTGGCGAAGGCCCAGACGAGATAGGTCGCGGTAACGGCCAGGATGCCGTAGCGCAGCAGCGGGTTGGCGATGAACGGTGGCTTGCGCCAGGTATGCGGCGTGTCAGAACGGTTCATGGGGCGCCTCGTGCTTGCGTGTCGTCGCTGGCGGGGCAGGAGGCTCGTCCTGGGCGGCCTCGATGCCGCCATATATGGCGGCGAGAGCGTCGCTGGTGAAATCGGCCGGCCGGCCATCGAAGATCATCTTGCCGTGGCGGAGACCGACGATGCGTTCGGTATAGGTTTTGGCCTGCGAGACGTTGTGAATGTTGATCAGGACCGGCAGCGACAACTCGCTGGCCAGGCTCTGCAGCAGCATCATGATCTGTTCGGAGGTGCGTGGGTCGAGCGAGGCGGTAGGCTCGTCGGCCAGCAGTACCTCGGGCTCCTGCATCAGGGCGCGGACCACGCCGACACGTTGGCGCTCCCCACCGGAGAGCTCGTCGGCTCGCTTGTTGGCGTAGTGAGCAATGTCGACTCTTTCCATGAGCTGGAAGGCCCGTTCGATATCCGCTTGGGGGTAGCGTCGGGTCACGGCCTGGAAGAGGCTTACGTAGCCCAGGCGTCCGGCGAGCACATTCTCCATCACGCTGAGACGATCGATGAGATTGAAGCCCTGGAAGACCATGCCGATGCGGCGCCGGGCGCGCCTGAGTTCGGCGCCCTTCAGGCCGACCAGCTCATGGCCGTTGAGCTTGATCGAGCCGGATGTCGGTTCGACGAGGCGATTGATACAGCGCAGCATGGTGCTCTTGCCGGCACCGGACGCGCCGACGATGGCAACCACGCTGTTGCCTTCAACCGTCAGGTCCAGGCCGGTGAGCACCGGGTCGTCCTGACCGTAGCGTTTGGTCAGCTGGGAAATCTCGAGCATGGCAGTATCCGACCGGGAAGGCGCAAGGAATAGAGGGCGGTTCTGGCGAACCGCCCGTGGTTGTCAACCGAGCAACAGGCTCACTGCAGATTGTCGGGGGTATACTCGACACCGTTGGAAGCCTGAATGGTGCGTATCACCTTCCAGTTGTCCTGATAGTTGATCGGGATGAACTTCTCCACGCCTTCGAATTCTTCGCCGAGTTCGGTGCCCTTGAAATCGAAGCTGAAAAAGGCCTCTTTGATCTTGTCGACGAGATCGGGATGCAGATTGTGGGCGTAGGTATAGGAGGTGGTCGGGAAGCGGTCGGATTCGTAGATGATCTTCACGTCATCAGGGTCGTAGAGGCCCCGGTCGGCCATGCGCTCGACGACTTCCGAAGCCACCGGAGCGGCGTCGTAGTCCTGTGCGACCACGCCGAGCATCGACTGGTCGTGGCTGCCGGAATAGAGAACCTCGTAGTCTTCACCCGGAACGATGCCGAGTTCGGGGAACAGGGCGCGCGGTGCCTGATTGCCGGAGTTGGATGTCGGCGAGGTATGTGCCACGCGCTTGCCCTTGAGATCCGTGATCTCGTCGATGCCCGAGTCGACATGGGTATAGAGCTGCAGGGTATAACCGAACTGCCCGTCGTCGGAGCCCATCAGGGCGAAGGGCACAGCACCCGCCAGATTGACCGCGAAAGGCGTAGGACCAGTGGAGAAGCCGGCAACGTGCAGGCGCCCGCTGCGCATCGCCTCGACCTGGGCCGAGTTGGACTGGACGGCGAAGAAGCGTACGTCGCGTCCAGTCACATCTTCCATGTGATCGATGAAGGGTTGCCAGATGTCCGAATAGATCGCCGGATCCTCGACCGGCGTATAGGCGAATATCAGCGTATCGGGATTGGCCCATTCGGACTCGTCTTCTGGCCGATCGGCGACCAGATCGCCATCTCTGTCGCAGTAGATGGCATCCAGGTCACCCCGGGGGCAGTCTTCCTGTGCCATGGCGGGGCCGGTAGCCAGCAGGAAGGGCAGCAGGGCGGACGCAGCCAGTACAGGCCTGGCCGCAGGAGAGGGGATGCGTCGCATGGCGTACCTCGACGTTTGTTGTTATAAAAAAGGCACTTTTTTCGAAAATTGACATGAATGTGTTTTTTCGAAAGCCTCTTTTGCAATCTAGGGTTTGTTTCAGATTGATGTCAAACACTTTACCGTTGGACTTGCCGAACCGCCGCAATCGCTACCTGGTGATGCGCCATGGTCACAGCGAAGCCAATCGGCAGGGGCGCATCATCAGCTCCCCGGTACAGGGCATTGCCTCGTTCGGCTTATCGGCCCGGGGGCGCGCAGAGGTAAGCGAGGTCCTGTCGGCCTGGCGCTGGCCGCGGCCGACACGAATCGTGCACTCCGATTTTCTGCGCACGACCCAGACGGCGATGCGCGTGGCGGAACACTTCGGCATTGCCACGAGCGTGGATGCCGGTTTGCGCGAACGGGAGTTCGGCGAGCTCGAAGGCGGTGAAGATGCCCGCTACGCAGACGTCTGGGCCTGGGATGCCGTCGATGCGGGCCATGAACGATTCGGCGTCGAGCCCGTCGATGCGGTTGCCGAACGCATGATTGCGGTCCTGCAAGGTCTGGAGGAAGGTTACGAGGGTGAGGTGGTGTTGCTGGTGAGCCATGGCGACCCGTTGCAGATCCTGCTGAGCGCCCTGGCTGGTGTCGATCTTCGCCACCACCGCGACCGACCGCCGTTGCAGCCTGCCGAGGTGGTGGTGTTGTCCGAGTGATCATCATGGCATGGCAACACGCCGTACCTAGGCGCTGCCTGAAAAGTCGACGAGCGATGACCAGGCAAGGCAAAAATTGTCGAAAGTCCGGAGTTTACGAGCAGTAAATGAGGCTCTTGAGACAATTTTTAACGCGGTATGGTCGAGTGCAGGCACTTTGCGGACAGTACCTACGAGACATTGCACCAGGCGACGGCGGGTCGACTGCGAGACAAGTATTCCGCCACACGTCGTTGTTGATCGGCCGTCAGCCGCAACCCCAGCTTGGTACGTCGCCACAGGATGTCTTCGGCGCTGCATGCCCATTCATGGTCCACCAGGTAGTCGACTTCGGCGGCAGTCAGGCCGGCACCGAATGACTCGCCGAGGTCTTCGGCACGACGCGCTCCGTTCAGGAATGCCAGGCACAGGGTGCCGTAGCTGCGTGCGAAGCGCTGTGCTCGGGCCGTGCCGAGGAAGGGGAAATCGGCCTCGAGGCGTGCGGTGAAGCTTTCCTGATCGTCGATGTCGCCTCCGGGTAGCGGGGAGTCGGCCGTCCAGCAGGCCCCCATTCCGGGCAGGTGGGGAGAGAGGGCATCGAGAGCGGCTTCGGCGAGCTTGCGATAGGTGGTGATCTTGCCGCCGAACACCGACAGCAATGGCGCGCCGCTGGTGTCGTCCAGGTCCAGCGTATAGTCGCGGGTCATGGCGGAGGGATCCGCCGATTCGTCGTCGCACAGCGGGCGTACGCCGGAGAAGGTGCGCAGGACGTCCTGGCGTGTCAGGGGGGTGGTGAAGTGGTCGTTGACGACATCGAGCAGATAGTCGATCTCTTCCTCGCTGGCCTCGACTTGTGACGGATCGCCTCGGTAGCGGCGGTCGGTGGTGCCGATCAGGCTGAACTCTTCCTCGTAGGGCAGGACGAAGACGATGCGCTGGTCGGTGTTCTGCAGGATGAAGGCCCGTTCGTCGTTGTTGCGACGCGGCACGATCAAATGGCTGCCCTGGATCATGCGCACACCGTAGCGTGAAGTGCGCCCCGCTTGACCACGCACCACGCCATCGACCCAGGGCCCGGCCGCATTGACCAGCGTCCGGGCGCGGCGGGTGAAGCGTCGGCCGCTGTCGCCGTCTTCCAGTTCTATTTCCCAGTGATCGCCATGATCGTGAGCTGCCACACAGCGTGTTCTGACCATGATGTCGGCGCCATGCTGCCTGGCGTGCATGGCGTTGAGTACCACCAGCCGGGCGTCATCGACCCAGCAGTCCGAGTATTCGAAGCCGCGACGGATGTCCGGTTTCAGACCCAGTGATGACGACAGGCGGATGCCTCGCGAGCCGGAGAGTCGCTGGCGCTTGCCGAGATGATCGTAGAGGAACAGGCCGGCCCGCAGCATCCAGGCAGGCCGCAGGTGCGCGCGATGCGGCAGTATGAAGCGCAGGGGGCGGATGATGTGCGGCGCTTTGGCGAGCAGTACCTCGCGTTCGCGCAGAGCTTCCCTGACGAGTCGGAATTCGTGGTGTTCCAGGTAGCGCAGGCCGCCATGGATCAGCTTGCTGCTGGCCGAGGAAGTGGCGCTGGCCAGGTCGGCCTGTTCGCATAGCGCGACCGAGAGGCCGCGGCCGCTGGCATCGGCCGCGATACCGGTGCCGTTGATGCCGCCGCCGATCACGAAAAGATCCAGGGTATCGTCCATGGAAGTGCCCATCGCGCAAGCTCCGACCGGCGAGTCGCCGGGTTCATAGGTGAACATGATGTGTTTGAAAACGAAAATATAGCAATCGAATTCGAACATCAAGCCGACCCGCTCATGCAAGCGGGCGCGACGAAGGGCTGGGTGAGATGTCGTTGAGCGATGCAGCGAGGGAGGGCGGCGCCGGTGGCACAAGCGCCACGGATCGAGGGATCAGGCCAGGTAGAGTGTCACGTCGTGCTGCTTCAACAGCCGCTTGATGCTCTCCGGGGGCTCGCGATCGGTGAACAGAGCGTTGAGCTGGGAAAGGTTGCCCTGACGGACCACGGGATTGCGCTGGAACTTGGAATGATCGGCGGCCAGGAAGACCTGCCGGGAATTGTGGATGATCGCCTGGGCGACGCGCACTTCCTGGTAATCGAACTCGAGCAACGAGCCGTCCTCGTCGATGCCGCTGATACCGATGATGCCGAAGTCGACCTTGAACTGGTTGATGAAGTCGATGGTGGCTTCGCCGATGATGCCGCCATCCCGGGAGCGAATCTGGCCGCCGGCGATGATGACGTTGAAGTCCTCCTTGTGCTGCAGGATGGCAGCGACATTGAGGTTGTTGGTGATGACTTCCAGGCCGTGGTGATGCAGGAGTGCCTCGGCAATGACTTCGTTGCTGGTGCCGATGTTGATGAACAGCGAAGAATGGTCGGGAATCTGTCGGGCGAGCAGGGCGGCGATGCGCTGCTTGGCTTCGAGATTCAGGGTCTTGCGGGTCGAGTAGGCGGTATTGACGGTGCTCGACTCGAGCCCGGCGCCGCCGTGCACGCGGCGAATGCGACCCTCGCCCGAGAGCTGGTTGAGGTCCCGGCGTATGGTCTGTGGCGTGACGGCAAAGTGCTCGGTGAGCTGCTCGATGCTGGCATAGCCCTGACGTCCTACCAGTTCGAGAATACTGGCCTGGCGTTGTTGTTGATTCATGGCGACTCCTTGATGTCGACGATTCTACTGTATCGATGGCGGCGATGCAGCGAGTCGCCGGTATGCGCCGAAGGTCGTAGAGGTGACGGGCTTTCTTCAATTGAGTGGCCCGGATCACTGGAGTAGGCTTTATGATCGTAAACGAACATTGCCGTTGCAAAACGAAATTGGCCGACCTGGAAGCGCGGAAGGGTGCGCTTCTCACAACGACAGGACGCTTTCATGGCTTCTCATCTGCTCGCCATCGATCAGGGCACTACCAGCTCCCGCGCCATTCTCTTCGATCGCGAGGGGCATGTCGTCACTACCGCCCAGCGTGAGTTCCCGCAGCAATTTCCCGAGGATGGCTGGGTCGAGCACGACCCCGAGGCGCTCTGGGAGACGGTGGTCGATACCTGCCGGGAGGCCATCGAAAACGCGAGCATCGGTATCGACGACATCCTCGGCATCGGCATCACCAACCAGCGGGAGACCACTCTGGTATGGGATCGTGCCACCGGCAAGCCCTTGTACAATGCCATCGTCTGGCAGGACAGGCGCACCGCCGAAACGTGTGAGCAACTCCGCGAGGCGGGACATACCGAGGTGGTGCAGTCGCGTACCGGTTTGTTGATCGATCCCTACTTCTCGGCCACCAAGCTGGCCTGGATCCTGGATAACGTGGCCGGCGCCCGGGAGCGCGCCGAGCGAGGCGAGCTGGCCTTCGGCACCGTCGATACCTTTCTCATCTGGCGCTTGACCGGTGGGCGCGTGCACGCCACGGATGCCACCAATGCGTCGCGCACCGCCTTGTTCAACATTCATGAGCAGAGCTGGGATCCATCGCTGCTCGAACTCTTTGGCATTCCCGAGAGCCTGTTGCCGGAGGTCAAGGATTCCAGCGACGATTTCGGCCAGACCGATGCCGAATGGCTGGGGGGAGAGCTGCCCATCGCGGGAGTCGCGGGCGATCAGCAGGCGGCGCTGGTCGGGCAGGCCTGTTTTGCCCCCGGCATGGGCAAGAGTACCTATGGCACCGGATGCTTCATGATCGTCAATACCGGCCATGAGGCGGGGGTGTCGCGCAACCGACTGCTGACGACGGTCGGGTATCGGCTGAATGGTGTGACGACCTACGCCATGGAAGGCAGTATCTTCGTCGCCGGGGCCACCGTGCAGTGGCTGAGGGACGGCTTGCAGCTGTTCGCCGATGCCGCCGAGACCGAGGCCCTGGCACGCAAGACGCGCCGTGGGCACAGCGTCTATCTGGTGCCGGCCTTCACCGGGCTTGGGGCGCCGTATTGGGATCCCAAGGCACGCGGCGCCATCTTCGGCCTGACCCGCGATACCGGTATTGCCGAGATCGTTGCCGCCGGCCTGCAGGCAGTCTGCTACCAGACTCGGGACCTGCAGATGTGCATCAATGACGACATGACGGCCGCTCCCGGTACCCTGAGAGTCGATGGGGGCATGGTGGCCAACAACTGGGTGATGCAGTTTCTGGCCGACATGCTCGGCGTCCGGGTCGATCGTCCCACGGTGCTGGAGACCACGGCCCTGGGAGCCGCCTATCTGGCGGGGCTGCGGCTCGGTTGGTATCGAGACCTCGAGGAGATCGCCGGCCTGTGGCGCTGCGAGCGCAGTTTCGAGCCGGAAATGCCCGAGGAGGAACGGAGCCGGCTCTACGACGGCTGGCTGGAAGCGGTGGACAGGGTGCGCTCGGCGCCCGCGGAGCATGACTCAAGTCACTGATCCCCGGGACCTTGCCGGTGTCGGTTCGTGGCGATCAGGGGTTGCATTTCGGCTCGGGATGCGTAGAATACGCATCCGTTGTCGAGGCGAACATCGCCGAGGGACGTAGGACCATAGCTCAGTTGGTTAGAGCGCCACGTTGACATCGTGGAGGTCGGCGGTTCAAATCCGCCTGGTCCTACCAAGAAGATTTTCGGCTTCTCGACGCGTACATTTCAGGACCATAGCTCAGTTGGTTAGAGCGCCACGTTGACATCGTGGAGGTCGGCGGTTCAAATCCGCCTGGTCCTACCAGATCCCCGAAAGCCCCGTGACGTTACTGTCACGGGGCTTTTTCGTGTGCATCCGCTCCTTGCGCCAGCGGTACGAGCGGGAGGAGCGCCCCGGGTCTGGAGCGCTCCTCCGGGCTTTTATTGCAGTGGAAACCAGGGCGATCGGCGTGAGGGTCAGAACGTCGTGCGTGCGATGAACACTTCGACCAGCGCTTCGATGCCGGCTTGGTCGGCTTCGGAAAAACGGCCGGGTACGGGGCTGTCGAGATCCAGCACGCCCCACAGGTGTCCGTCGACGACGATAGGCACGACCAGTTCGGCCTGGGAGGCGCTGTCGCAGGCGATGTGGTCGGCGATGGCGTGGACGTCCTCGATGCGCTGGGTCTGACGGCTTCGCGCCGCCGCACCGCAGACCCCCTTGTCGAAGGGGATGGGGTGGCAGGCCGGCTTGCCCTGGAAGGGGCCCAGATGGAGCATGTCGGGCTGGCGCTGAAGGTAGAAGCCAGCCCAGTTGAGGTCTGGAACTTCCTGCATGAGCAAGGCGCAGGTCTGGGCGCTGTTGGTCAGCCAGTCGGGGGTGTCCAGCAGGGCGTCCAGCTGTCGGGCGAGAAGTGGGTAATCGGTCATGAGCTCTCTTCCAACGCGAGGGGCCGGCACAGCGGCCGGCCCCGAGATGCTTGATGCTGAGGGTGGTCTTAAGGCGTCTTCGCTTTCCCTTACTTCCAGCCGGGTACTGCCTGGGCGCCGAACAGCTCCCTGGCCTTGGCTTCCACTTCGTCGCTCTGGTAGGCGTCGACCAGCTGCTGGATGCTTTCCTTGTCTTCGTCACCGGCACGCACGGCGATGATGTTGACGTAGGGCGACTCGGCGCCTTCCTTGAGCAGGGCGTCGTCCAGGGTCAGGCCGGCCGGCTGGGCGAAGGTGTTGTTGATGAAGGCCATGTCGACGTCGGGCAGCACGCGGGGCAGCTGGGCGGCCTCGATCTCGCGGAACTTGAAGTCATGCGGATTCTCGACCACATCCAGCGGCGTGGCTTCGAGGTTTTCCGGGTCGTCCAGCGTGATCAGCCCTTCATTGTGCAGCAGGATCAGGGAGCGGCCTTCGTTGGACGGGTCATTGGGCAGGGCGATGGTCGCTCCGTCCGGCAGTTCCTCGATGCTGTCGTACTTCTCCGAGTAGGCGCCGATCGGGTAGACGAAGGTGCGCCCGGCGATGGCGAAGTCGTAGCCGCGGTCCTCGACCATCGACTGCATGTAGGGCTCATGCTGATAGGCGTTGGCGTCCAGGCTGCCGTCGGCCAGGGCGGCATTGGGGGTCACATAGTCGGTGAATTCGGTGATCTCGACATTCAGGCCGTACTCGCGCTCGGCAATGTCTGCCGCCACTTGCATCACTTCGGTTTCCGGGCCGGCGACGGTGCCGATCTTGAGGGTCTGCTCGTCGGCATTGGCTTGGCCGAAGGCCAGGACGGAGGCGGCAAGGCCGCCGATCAGGATGTTGCGCATGTGATGTCTCCCTTGCATGTAGGACGTCAGATCGTTACCAATGTTATTGGAATAACCAGGCTATGTGTAATTCTTTCTGGTTATCAAGACCTTCTGATTATCAAGACCCGAGGGGCATCATTTGTGATCGCTCTTGCGCACCAGGTAGTCGCCAAGGCTCTGAAAGCCCTGGACCATGATCACCAGTATCGCCACGGTGATCAGCATGATGGTGGGGTTGAAGCGATTGTAGCCATAGCGAATGCCCAGGTCGCCCAGGCCGCCGCCGCCCACTGCGCCGGCCATGGCAGAGTAGCTGACCAGAGTGACGATCGTCACGGTCAGTGCGGTGAAGATGCCGCCGCGGGCTTCGGGCAGCAGCATCTTGGTGATGATCTGCCAGGGTGTGGCGCCCATGGACTGGGCGGCTTCGACGAGTCCGGGGGATATCTCGTTCAGCGCGCCCTCCACCAGTCGGGCGATGAAGGGGATGGCGGCGATGGTCAGCGGCACGGCGGCCGCGTTGGTACCGATCGATGAGCCGACCAGGGCGCGAGTGAACGGAATGATGGCCACCATCAGGATGATGAAAGGAATCGAGCGGCCGATATTGGTGACGATACCCAGTACGCTGTTGAGCACGGGCTGGGCGAGTATCTGGCGCGGTCGAGTGACGTAGAGCATCACCCCGAGCGGAATGCCGAGTGCCGCGGCGATCAGCCCGGACACTGCCACCATGTAGAGGGTGTCCAGGGTGGCGTCGAGAATCAGGTTAATCATCGCGCTGGACATGGCCGAGCACCTCCACCTGTAGGTCGTGGTTTTGCAGATAGTCGAGGGCGCGTCGCGTGTCGTGCGCATCGCCCATCAGTTCGGCAATCATCAATCCCAGCGTGCGATCCTGGATCGACTCCACCTTGGCCTGAAGGATGCTGACATCGACGCCGCACTCCCGGGCCAGGCGCGAGATCAGCGGTGTCGAGACGGCATCGCCGGAGAACGCCAGTCGCACGACCGGGTGGCTGTTTTCGCCTGGTGTTTCCTCGAGACGTTCGATGAGCGCAGCGGGTGGCTCGAGCTCGAGGAAGTCGTTGAGAAAATCGCGCCCCAGTTGGGTGGACGGTGAGGTGAAGAAGTCGCCGACATCGGCTTCTTCCACCAGTTCGCCTCCGGAAATCAGGCTGACCCGGTGACAGATCGACTTGACCACTTCCATCTCATGGGTGATCAGCAGGATCGTCAGGCCCAGCTTCTGGTTGATGTCGCGCAGCAGCTCGAGAATGGCGCCCGTGGTATGCGGATCCAGCGCCGAGGTCGCCTCGTCGCAGAGCAGGACCCGCGGGCGGCTGGCCAGGGCGCGGGCGATGGCTACGCGCTGTTTCTGGCCGCCGGAGAGTTGCGCGGGATATTGGTGTGCCTTGTCGTCCAGGCCGACCAGCTCGAGCAATGGCGTGATCCGTTCGCGAATGTCGCCGCGTTTCATGCCCATGAGTTCCAGGGGCAGGGCGATGTTGTCGTATACGGTGCGCGAGGTCAGCAGGTTGAAGTGCTGGAAGATCATGCCGATGCGGTGGCGCGCCTGGTTGAGTGCCTCGCCGGACAGTCCGGTGAGTTCCTGGTCGTCGACGCTGACCGTGCCGGTGGTGGGGCGCTCGAGGAGGTTGACGCAGCGGATCAGGGTCGACTTGCCGGCGCCGGACAGGCCGATCACGCCATGGATCTGTCCCTGGGGTACATGCAGGTCTACCGCCTTGAGGGCTTCGACGGCCCGGGCATTGCGGCGTTTGCTCGTGGGGAAATACGTCTTTGAAACGTTCTGCAGTCGGATCATCTGGGCCACCGGAGGTGGCGCCGCTGGGTCGCGGAGCGGGCGGGCAGGTTCGGATGGCCAAAAAAAGGCCACCCTGACGGGTGGCCATCAACGCTGGACACACCCTTTTAGCTGCATTTCACAACGCGCCGGCAGTGCCGCCGCATCGTCGGCGCCCGCAATCCGGGTACAAATCGGCGCCTACGAAATGTAGCGCGAAATCCTAGGTGTCATACGGGTGTTTGTCAAACGTTTTGGGCGAGTCTGGCAGCGGCAAGGCCTTGATATAGCAAAAAAGACTGCAGAACAGAAATGGGTAGTAATATTTATGGCTTCAGGGGCTCTGGATGGCATCGCATGGAGCAGTAGCGAGGGAGATGACGTGGACGCCGGCAGGGCGGTTTTCATAGACTGGTCACTTTCCGCCTTTCGGCATTGGCTCAAGTAGTGGGGGTTCGTCATGTTCACGGGTATCGTCCAGGGGACCGCCGAAGTGGTGGCCATCGAGGAGGCAGAGGACTTTCGCACCCATGTGCTGCGCCTGCCGGAAGCGTTGCGGCAGGGGCTTGTCATCGGAGCCTCGGTGGCACATAACGGCGCCTGCCTGACGGTGACCTCCATCGACGGGGAGCGTGTCGGTTTCGATCTGATGCGCGAGACGTTGAGGCTGACCAATCTGGGCGATCTTGAGCTCGGGGATCGCGTCAACATCGAGCGCGCGGCGCGTTTCGGCGACGAGATCGGCGGTCATGCCATGTCGGGTCATGTCATGGGGATGGCCGAGCTGGTGGAGATCGAGGAAGCCCCCAATAATCGGCGGCTCTGGTTTGCGCCGCCCGAGCGGCTCGGACGCTTCCTGTTCGACAAGGGCTACATCGGCGTGGACGGGGCCAGCCTGACCATTGGCGAGGTACGGGATGGCGGCGCCGGGCATGGGGTACGCTTCTGCGTCGACCTGATTCCCGAGACGCTGGCGCGCACCGTGCTGGGCGAGCGTGGGGTGGGGGATCGCGTCAATATCGAGATCGATCCCCAGACCCAGGCGATCGTCGAGACGGTCGAGCGGGTTCTGGCCGATCGGGATCGCTGAGTCGTTCTGGTTGCGTTGGTGGCCGGAGTGGCGCTTCGCACCGGAAGCCGCTTATATGACAAGTCATGTGCCGTGCCGGCGGGCGGCGTCTCGCATCCTGGGACGCCATCCGCTACCATGTGCGGCTTTTCTCGCACCCCGGACGCACGACGTGCCCGCGTGAAGGACGCATCCCATGTTGAAACGCCTGATCGATAACCATTTCAAGCTTGCCGAACATGGTACCGATGTAAAGACCGAGGTGATCGCCGGCATCACCACCTTTCTGACCATGGCCTATATCATCTTCGTCAATCCGAGCATCCTCTCGGAGTCGGGGATGGATTATGGCGCGGTATTCGTGGCGACCTGCGTGGCTTCGGCCATCGGGTGTCTGATCATGGGGTTGTGGGCCAACTATCCGATCGCCCTGGCGCCGGGGATGGGGCTCAATGCCTTTTTCACCTATGGCGTGGTGATGGGTATGGGCTACAGCTGGGAGGCGGCCCTGGGGGCGGTGTTCCTGTCCGGTTTCACCTTCTTTCTGCTCAGCGTCTTTCGCATCCGCGAGTGGA
This sequence comes from Halomonas elongata DSM 2581, assembly GCF_000196875.2. Classification (NCBI taxonomy): domain Bacteria; kingdom Pseudomonadati; phylum Pseudomonadota; class Gammaproteobacteria; order Oceanospirillales; family Halomonadaceae; genus Halomonas; species Halomonas elongata. Next base: position 2,341,157 of record NC_014532.2, on the reverse strand, counting down.
TCATCAATTCGATTCCCATGTCGCTGCGGCTGGGCATCGCCGCCGGTATCGGCCTGTTCCTGGCGATGATCGCCTTGCAGAACGCCGGCATCGTGGTGGCCAACGACGCCACCTATGTGGCACTTGGCGACCTGACCGAGCCTTCGGCTCTCTATGCGCTGCTCGGCTTTTTCGTGATCACGGCGCTGGCGCACCTGCGGGTGACCGGGGCGGTGATGATCGGCATTCTCGGCGTGACCATCCTGGCCATCCTGCTGGGCCACAATGAGTTCGGCGGCGTGATGTCCATGCCGCCCTCCATCGCTCCCACCCTGATGCAAATGGATATCGCCGGTGCGCTGGACGTGGCGATGCTCAGCGTGGTCTTCGCCTTCTTGTTCGTCGACCTGTTCGATACCTCCGGTACCCTGGTCGGGGTGGCGCACCGTGGAGGGCTGCTCGACGAGAATGGCAAACTGCCGCGCATCGGCCGCGCCATGATGGCCGACAGTGGTGCCTCCATGGCGGGCGCGGCGCTCGGGACTTCCACCACGACCAGCTATATCGAATCCACGGCTGGTATCGCCTCGGGCGGACGTACCGGCCTTACCGCTGTGGTGGTGGGCGCACTCTTTCTGATCAGCCTGTTCTTCTCGCCGCTGGCCGGTTCGATTCCTGCCTATGCGACGGCCGGGGCGCTGCTTTACGTGGCGGTGCTGATGGCCGGCAGCCTGGCCCACGCCGACTGGGAAGACGCCACCGAGGCGGCGCCGGTACTGATCGCCGCGCTGGCCATGCCGTTGACCTTCTCGATTGCCGAGGGTATCGCGCTTGGCTTCATCAGCTATGCGGCCATCAAGGCGCTTTCAGGCCGCTTCAGGGACCTGAATCCGGCCGTGGTGGTGCTGGCGCTGATCTTCGCCGCCAAGTTCCTGTTCCTCGACTGACACTTACCGACTGAGATTCGTGATGAGCATCTACGGCGACTACATCAAGTCCGTGATCCGTACCGTTCCCGACTGGCCCCAGCCGGGGGTCAACTTTCGCGATATCACGCCGCTGCTGCAGAACAGCGCGGCGTTTCGCAAGCTGATCGACAGCTTCGTCCACCGCTACCAGGAGATGGATCTCGATGCCATCGCCGCCATCGATGCTCGAGGCTTCATCGTCGGGGCGCCGCTGGCCTATGAGCTGGGCTGCAGTTTCGTTCCTGTACGCAAGAAGGGTAAGCTGCCGTTCAAGACCATCAGCGAGACCTATACGCTGGAATACGGCGAAGCCGAGGTGGAGCTGCATTCCGATGCCTTCCGCGAAGGGGATCGTATCCTGGTGGTGGACGACCTGATCGCCACCGGCGGCACCATGCTGGCCGCGGCCAAGCTGATCACCCGTAGCGGAGGTCTGGTGGTCGAGACGTCGACGATCGTCGACCTGCCGGATCTTGGCGGTGCCCAGCGCATCCGCGATGCCGGTTACGGCGTCTTCGCGGTCTGTTCCTTTACCGAGGACGAGTGAACCGGTCATGAGTACTCATCGTTATCACCAGCATTTCACCGTTTCCTGGGATCAGCTGCACCGGGATGTGCGTGAGCTCTGCCATCAGCTCGTCGAGCGCGACTTCAAGGGCATCATCGCCATCACTCGGGGCGGGTTGATTCCGGCGGCTCTGATCGCACGTGAGCTCAATGTGCGCTTGATCGACACGGTCTGCATCAAGAGCTATGACCACATGGAGCAGGGCGGCCTGGAGGTCATGAAGGGCGTCGAGCACGACGGGGATGGCTGGTTGCTCGTCGATGACCTGGTCGATACCGGAAAGACGGCGCGGCGGGTGCGCGAAATGCTGCCCAAGGCGCACTTCGTGACGGTATACGCCAAGCCCGAGGGGCGGCCGCTGGTGGACCAGTACCTGACCGAGGTCGCCCAGGATTGCTGGATTCAGTTTCCTTGGGACATGGGCGTGGCCTATGTCGAACCCCTGGCGGATCAGATCAAGCGGTGAGTCATGAGTATTCCGCTGCCCGATAGCTGGCAACAATGGTTGGGTGCCGAGTTCGAGGCACCCTACATGCAGGCATTGCGAGACTTTCTGGCCGGCGAGAAAGCGGCCAGAAAGGTCATCTATCCGCATTCGTCGAACTGGTTTCGCGCCTTCGAGCTGACGCCGCTGGAAGAGGTGCGGGTGGTCATCCTCGGTCAGGATCCCTATCACGGCCCGAATCAGGCGCATGGCCTGTGCTTTTCGGTGCGGCCCGGCGTGCAGGTGCCGCCTTCGCTGGTCAATATCTACAAGGAACTGGCAGCCGATGTCGGGTTTCAGCCGGTCAATCACGGCTTTCTGGAAAGCTGGGCGCGCCAGGGGGTTCTGCTGCTGAACACTTCGTTGACGGTGGAGCAGGGCAATGCCGGCTCCCATCGGGGGCGAGGCTGGGAGACCTTTACCGACCGGGCCATCGCCACGGTCAACGAGCATGCTGGCCCCACGGTATTTCTGCTCTGGGGCAGTCACGCCCGCAAGAAGAAGGCCCTGGTGGACACCAGCCGGCACCTGGTGCTCGAGTCGCCTCATCCTTCGCCGTTGTCGGCCCATCGCGGCTTCTTCGGCAACCGGCATTTTTCGCGGGCCAACGCCTTTCTGGCCGAGCAGGGGCGTACGCCTATCGATTGGCAATTGCCCCAACAACCCTGAGCCAGCACTCCTCCAACTTAACCTCAACGCGGGATACGGGTAGAATGGCGCGCAATTTGCGCATGCCCCATGCGACAAAGGCCGCCATCGATCCCATCGTCGCCGAAGAGGTTTCCTCCCATGAGTGTTCACGCCATTCAACATCCCCTTGTCCAGCACAAGCTGGGGCTGATGCGCGAAGCTGGCATCAGTACCAAGAGCTTCCGTGAGCTGGCCGGCGAGGTGGCCAAGCTGCTCACCTACGAGGCGACCCAGGATCTCGAGCTGGAATCGCAGGATATCCCGGGCTGGAGCGGTGAGCCGATCGCCGTCAATCAGCTCAAGGGCAAGAAGGTCACCATCGTGCCGATCCTGCGTGCCGGTCTCGGCATGCTGGACGGCGTGACCGATCTGATTCCCAGCGCCAGGGTCAGCGTGGTGGGGCTCTATCGCGATGAGGAAACGCTGCAGCCGGTACCGTACTTCTCGAAGTTCGCCGGTGACATGGACGAGCGCATGGCCATCGTCATCGATCCGATGCTGGCCACCGGCGGTTCCATGGTCGCGACCCTGGACATGCTGCGTGACCGGGGCTGCAAGCACATGAAGGTGATCGTGCTGGTGGCGGCACCGGAAGGCATCGAACGCGTGCAGCGCGATTATCCCGATATCGAAATCTACACTGCCTCGGTGGACGACCATCTCGACGAGAACGGCTACATCGTGCCGGGACTGGGGGATGCGGGCGACAAGATTTTCGGCACGCGCTGATGACGCGGTGCTGACAGGACTTTTTGCCGGGAAAGCCCGCTTCATTCCGCTGGGCTTCGAAGGGAGTGCTAAAGAGGCCGTTCTGAACGGCCTCTTTTTTTGTGTTCGAATTCGAAAAAATGGACCGCATAGTGGATCGGCTTGCCTGGCAGTGTGCGGCGCTTTTATGTGTAGACAAAAGTCTTAATATTAAAAAAATAATTTGTAAAACAGTATATTAGATGAGTTTTTCGGTGTTTTTCAGCCACTGGAAAGCTGTTTTCGCGAAACTACATTTGTGTCCGAAATCGAATCTCGGCTAACGTGGCGGTACACGCCTGCCAAGCGTGATCGCATAACAAAGAACAGCCGAGATCCGTATGTCATTGATCCTAGAAAGCATCGATCGGGTGGTCGGTGGCGAGACGCATATCGCCGACATGAACCTGACCCTCGAACCCGGATCGTTCAACGTCCTGCTGGGCCGGACACTGGCCGGCAAGACCTCGCTGATGCGGCTGATGGCAGGACTCGATACGCCGACCCGCGGTCGAATCCTGATGGATGGCCGGGATGTGACCGGCCGCTCCGTGCGCCATCGCAATGTGTCGATGGTCTATCAGCAGTTCATCAACTACCCAAGCCTGACCGTCTACGACAACATCGCCTCGCCGCTGAAGCTGGCCAAGGTCGGGCGCGCCGAGATCGATCGCCGGGTGCGCAGCATCGCCGAGATGCTGCATATCGAACACCTGCTGGATCGTCAGCCACTGGAACTTTCCGGTGGTCAGCAGCAGCGCACCGCCATGGGCCGGGCCCTGGTGAAGGACGCCGATGTCGTGCTTTTCGACGAGCCGCTGGTCAATCTCGATTACAAGCTGCGCGAATCCTTGCGGGATGAGTTGCGCAGCCTGTTCAGCGAACGCAACTGCATCGCCGTCTATGCCACCACCGAGCCTGCCGAGGCACTGGCGCTGGGCGGTAATACCGCCGTGCTGCACGAAGGGCGCCTGCTCCAGTATGGCCGTACCGAGGAGGTCTATCACCGCCCCCGGGATATCCTGAGCGCCGAAATGTTCTCCGAGCCGCCCATCAACATCATCGACGGTGCCATCGATGGTACCTCGGTGTTCTTCGGCGATGGCAACGCCTTCCCGGCCACCGCCGGCTTCGAGGAGTTGGCCGCCGGTAACTATCGGTTCGGTATTCGGGCATCCCACCTGTCCCTCGAACGCCAGTCCGAGCATGACATCGCCATGCAGATGATCGTCGACCTGGCGGAGATCAGTGGGTCCGAAACCTTTCTGCACGTGCGCAATGATCGACTTTCCATGACGGCGCACCTGACCGGCGTGCATCGCTTCGAGGTCGACGACCCGGTGACGCTCTACTTCCCCGCCCATCGTGCCTATGCCTTCGATGCACGGGGTGACGTGAAACACATACCGGCGCACCTGGGAGGCGTTTGACGATGGCGGAGATCACTCTGAAGGGGCTGGCGCACTCTTATGTGGCAGCACCGCGCGGTGCCGAGGACTACGCCATCCGCGAGATGGACCATGTCTGGCAGCAGGGCGGCGCCTATGCGCTGCTTGGTCCCTCGGGCTGCGGCAAGTCGACGCTGCTCAATATCATCTCGGGCCTGCTGTCTCCCTCCCGCGGCGAGGTGCTGTTCGATGGCCAGACGGTCAACGACCTGCCTCCCGAGGCGCGCAACATCGCCCAGGTTTTCCAGTTCCCGGTCGTCTACGACACCATGACGGTTCGCGACAATCTTGCCTTTCCGCTGCGCAATGTCGGCGCATCGGAGGCGCATGTTGCCGAGCGTGTGAAGGAAGTGGCCGAGGTTCTCGAGCTGACCGACCAACTCGGCCGCAAGGCCAAGAACCTCACCGCCGACGAGAAGCAGAAGGTGTCCATGGGGCGCGGTCTGGTGCGCGATGACGTCTCGGCGATCCTGTTCGATGAACCCCTGACCGTCATCGATCCGCAGCTCAAGTGGAAGTTGCGGCGCAAGCTCAAGGAGATCCACAAGCGCTTCGCCATCACCATGGTCTATGTCACGCACGATCAACTGGAGGCGTCGACCTTCGCCGACAAGATCGCGGTGATGTACGAAGGGCAGGTGGTGCAGTTCGGCACGCCAAGCGAGTTGTTCGAGACCCCCAACCACACCTTCGTCGGTTATTTCATCGGCAGCCCCGGCATGAACTTTCTCGATGTGGCCGTGCGTGACGGGCGCGTCATGGCCGGAGAAATTCCCTTGCCGGTCAGCGAAGCATTGTGCGCTGCGGTGGCCGAGGCGGAGACGACCAACGTCAAGCTGGGCATCCGTCCCGAATTCGTGGAGGTACACGACGCTCCGGTGGAGGGGGGCATGCAGGCCAGGGTGGAGCACATCCAGGATTTGGGCACCTACTCGATCATCGATCTGCGGCTCGGCGACATGCCGCTCAAGGCACGTATCGATGAGGACCAGCCGCCGCCCGGCGAGATTGCCTACCTGCGCTTCCCCGGCGAGCGCGTCGGTCTGTACGTCGATGAATTTCGCGTGGAGGTTCAAGCATGAACAAGGTCTATAACAACCGGGCCTGGTGGCTGATCCTGCCGATGCTGCTGCTGGTGGCCTTCTCGGCGATCATCCCGCTGATGACGGTGGTGAACTATTCGGTACAGGACGTCTTCGATGCCCAGACCCGTTATTTCACCGGCACGGAATGGTTCGTGCAGATGCTCAACGACCCGGTGCTGCAGTCCGCGCTGCTGCGCCAGTTCGCGTTTTCGCTGACCATCCTGGCCATCGAGGTGCCGCTCGGCATCGGCATCGCCTTGTTGATGCCCAAGCGGGGCTGGCGGGCCTCGGCGGTGCTGATCCTGGTGACCCTGCCGCTGCTGATTCCCTGGAACGTGGTGGGCAGCATCTGGCAGCTCTTCACGCGCGGCGACATCGGGCTGATGGGCTGGAGCCTGCGTGAGCTCGGTTACGGCTACAACATCACCAGCAGTCCGCTGGATGCCTGGGTGACCATCATCATCATGGATGTCTGGCACTGGACGCCATTGATCGCGCTGTTGTGCTACAGCGGCCTGAGGGCGATTCCCGAGGCCTACTATCAGGCGGCGCGGATCGACCGGGCCTCACGCTGGTCAGTGTTCCGCTACATCCAGCTGCCCAAGCTGACCAATGTGCTGGTGATCGGCATCCTGCTGCGGTTCATGCATTCCTTCATGATCTATGCCGAGCCATTCGTGCTCACCGGCGGCGGCCCCGGCAGCTCGACCACCTTTCTCAGCCAGTCGTTGGCGATCATGGCGACCGGCCAGTTCGATGTCGGACCCTCGGCGGCCTTCTCGCTGATCTACTTCCTGATCATCCTGCTGGTCAGTTGGGTCTTCTACACCGCGATCATGAACATGCAGAAAGACAAACAGAGTGGGGAGGCCTGAGATGAGCGATTCCATGCCCACGACTCCGGAGGCTGTGCGCACACGGGCCGCTACTGCCGATGCCCGGCGCCGCCGCAAGGCGCGCCCCCAGACGCGACGCTGGCGTCGGGGTCTGTTGATGGCCGCCTACATCGTTTTCGTGTTGCTGCCGATCTATTGGCTGCTGAACCTGTCCTTTCAGACCAACAACGAGATTCTCGGCGAGCTGACGCTCTGGCCGCAGAATTTCACGCTCGACAACTACGCCAATATCTTCGGTGATGCCAACTGGTACATGGGTTATGTGAATTCCATCGCCTATGTGCTGATGAACATGGCCATCAGCATGGTGGTGGCATTGCCCGCCGCCTATGCGTTCAGCCGCTATAAGTTCATCGGTGACAAGCACCTGTTCTTCTGGCTGCTGACCAACATGATGGCGCCGCCGGCGGTATTTCTGCTGCCGTATTTCCAGCTCTACTACACCGTGGGGCTGTTCGATACCCATGTCGCCGTGGCGCTGGCGCATTGCCTGTTCAATATCCCGTTGGCGGTCTGGATTCTTGAAGGCTTCATGAGCGGGGTGCCCAAGGAGATTGACGAAACCGCCTTCATCGACGGTTACAGCTTCCCGCGTTTCTTCGTGCGGATCTTCTTGCCGATGATTCGTTCGGGGATCGGCGTGACCCTGTTCTTCCTGTTCATGTTCTCCTGGGTCGAGCTGCTGCTGGCTCGCACCCTGACCTCGACGCAGGCCCAGCCGATCGCTTCGGTGATGACCCGAACCTCCACGGCCTCGGGCATCGATTGGGGTACGCTTTCCGCCGCCGGTGTGCTGACCATCGTGCCGGGCATCCTGGTGGTCTATTTCGTGCGCAACCACATCGCCAAGGGCTTTGCCCTGGGCCGTACCTGAAGGAGGGCATCATGGAATGGATGGTCTGGACCTTGCCCACGGCGCTGTTCTTCACCGCCATTGCGGCGATGCTGGCGGGCATGACCGTCTGGGAGGTCATCTCGCCGACGGTGGAACGCCGGGGCTTTCTGCCGATTGCCACGACGCGCGGTGATCGTTTCTTCATCTCGCTGCTCAGTGCCGCCTATATCCATTTGATCATCATCGGTTTCACCCCGCTCAGCGTCTGGGTCGCCCTGGGGATCTCGGTCCTCTGGATGCTGATACTGATGCGCTGGGGATGACTGGAAAGGAAACGGAGAGGAAAAAACGGGAACACGGAAACGCCATCAAGGACGATTCAACCACCAAGAAGAGGTCAATATGAAAGCGACAAGAACGCGACTCTCTCTACTGGCCGTCGGGGTCTTCCTGGCCAGCGGCCACCTGCACGCTGCCGAGGATACCAGTGCGACCATCGAACGCCTGGCGGACGAAGTCTTCCAGCATTCGACGCTCAGCCGCGAGGAAAAGATCGCTGAGCTGGAATGGTTCGCCAAGGCGGCCGAACCCTTCCGCGGCATGGAGATCAACACCGTGGCCGAGGGGCTGACCACGCATACCTATGAACGGGATGTGCTGGCCAAGGCCTTCCGCGAACTGACCGGTATCGAGCTCACGCACAACATCATCGGCGAGGGCGATGTCGTCCAGAACATGCAGACCCAGATGCAGTCGGGGCGCAATATCTACGACGGCTACGTCAACGATTCCGACGCCATCGGTACCCATATCCGCTATGGCGCTACCGTCAACCTGACCGAGGCGATGGCCAACGAGTGGAAGGATTACACGTTGCCGACCCTGGATCTCGATGACTTCCTCGGTATCCAGTACACCACCGGGCCGGACGGCAACCTGTATCAGTTGCCCGACCAGCAGTTCGCCAACCTCTACTGGTTCCGTTACGACTGGTTCCAGCGCGAGGACCTCCAGAAGCAATTCCGCGACATCTACGGCTACGATCTGGGCGTGCCGGTCAACTGGACGGCCTATGAAGATATCGCCGAGTTCTTCAGCGAGCATGTCGGTGAGCTCGACGGCCAGAAGGTCTATGGCCACATGGACTACGGTCGTCGCGACCCGTCGCTGGGCTGGCGTTTCCACGACTCCTGGCTCTCCATGGCCGGCATGGGCAGTCCCGGCGTGCCGTTCGGCAACCCGGTCGATGACTGGGGCATTCGTGTCGACGAACAGAGTCGCCCGGTGGGGGCCAGCGTGAGCCGTGGCGGTGCTACCAACTCGCCGGCTTCGGTGTTCGCGGTGACCAAGATGGTCGACTGGCTGCGCGACTATGCGCCGCCCGAGGCCCAGGGCATGACCTTCGGCGAGGCAGGGCCGGTGCCGGCGCAGGGCAATATCGCCCAGCAGATCTTCTGGTACACCGCCTTCACTGCCGACATGACCGATCCGGATGTGGCCGTGACCGATGATGAGGGCAATCCCAAGTGGCGCATGGCGCCGTCGCCGACCGGCCCATACTGGGAAGAGGGCATGAAGGTCGGCTACCAGGACGTGGGGGCCTGGACCTTCTTCAAGTCCACTCCCGAGGATCGTCGTACCGCAGCCTGGCTGTTCGCCCAGTTCACGGTCTCCAAGACGGTGTCGCTGGAGAAGCTGATGGCCGGCCTGACGCCGATTCGCGAGTCGGATATCTTCTCCGACCAGATGACCGAGATGGCGCCGAAACTGGGCGGTCTGGTGGAGTTCTATCGCAGCCCCAACGAGTCCATGTGGACGCCGTCTTCCACCAACGTGCCCGACTATCCGCGCATGGCACCGCTGTGGTGGCAGAACCTGTCGCCTGCGGTCAGCGGCGATATCTCGCCGCAGGAAGCGCTCGATAATCTGGCCGGCGATCTCGACAACATCATGCTGCGCCTGGCACGGGCCAAGGTGTTCTCGACCTTCGAACCCAAGCTCAACGAGGAGCGTGACCCCGAGTACTGGCTCTCCCAGCCGGGCGCGCCCAAGCCCAAGCTGGACGACGAGATGCCGCAAGGGAAGACGGTTCCCTACGACAAGATGATGGAGGATTGGATGGCCGCCGGTACACGCTGATGAATCCGGCCGGGGCTTGCGCCTCGGCCTTTCCGGAAACAATGGACAGTGTGATCGGTTGCCTGAACGGGAAGGCCCCGCTCGGCGACGCCGGGTGGGGTCTTTGTCTTTCAAGGGGCCTGATATGCAACTTCGTGATGACAATCTTCGCCGGCTGGATGAGAAAGTCTTCGATGTACTGATCGTCGGCGGCGGCATCAATGGTGCCTCGGCGGCCGCGGCGCTCAGCGGCAAGGGCGTCGATGTAGCGCTTATCGATCGCGGCGATTTCGCCGGTGGGACCAGCATGCATTCCTCCAATCTGGTGTGGGGAGGCATCAAGTACATGGAGAGCGGGGAGTTTTCCCTGGTGCGCAAGCTCTGCAAGAGCCGCAACCATCTGCTCGAGAACTATCCTTCCGCGGTACGCGAGATTCGCTTTCTGACGACCATCGAACGGGGCTTTCGTCACCATCCCCTGGTGCCCTGGCTCGGTACCTGGCTCTACTGGCTGATGGGCAGTGGCTTCACGCGCCTGCCGCATTACCTGCGCCCCGCGGCCCTCAAGGCCCGGGAGCCGGTCATTGAGACCGGAAATGCCCTGGGGGGATTCGAATATTCCGACGCCTATCTGCATGACAACGATGCGCGCTTCGTCTTCAACTTCGTGCGCAGCGCCCTGGATTATGGCGCCGTGGCTGCCAACTATGTCGAGTCGCTGGGCGCTCATCGAGAGGGCGATCTCTGGGTCGTGCGGGTGCATGACCGCATCGCTGGCAAGACCTTCGACGTACGCTCGCGGGTGCTGATCAATGCGGCCGGCCCCTGGGTCGACGAGCACAATCAGTTGACGCACCAGACCACCGAGCATCGTCACGTCTTTTCCAAGGGCATTCACCTGATCGTGCCCCGGCTGACCGAGAGTCGGCGGATCCTGGCCTTCTTCGACGACGATGGCCGCTTGTTCTTCGTCATTCCCATGGGGCCCCGCACCTGCATCGGGACGACCGACACCCGGGTCGACAGCCCCGAGGTCGAGGTCACCGACGAAGACGTGAGTTTCGTGCTCGACAACATCAACAAGCGATTGGCGCTGACGACGCCGCTGAACGAGCTGGATGTCATTGCCACCCGGTGCGGCGTGCGGCCATTGGCCGTCAAGCCGAATGGGGGAGGCGACCGCGACTTTCTCAATCTATCGCGCAAGCATGCCATCGACGTCGATGAGTCGGGGCGGCACCTGAGCATCTTCGGTGGCAAGCTCACCGATTGCTTGAACGTCGGCGAGGAGGTCGTGGCGACGGTGCAGCGGCTGGGTATCGAAGTGGCGTATCCCGACTATCGCTGGTATGGCGAGCCGCCGGCCTCGGTACGCGATGCTTTCCTGCATCGGGCGCACCTGATGGGGCTCGACGAGCTTACCGACGAACAGGCCATCGAACCCTTGAGCACGCGCCTGTGGCGACGCTACGGCCTGAAGGCCCTGGATCTGCTCGAGGCGATTCATCGGGATCCGCGCCAGGGCGAACGACTCATCGAGGGTGCCGACTATCTGCGTTGCGAGTTCGAGTTGATTCGGCGGCGTGAAATGGTCACGCGCCTCGAGGACTTCCTGAGACGGCGTTCCAAGGTCGAGCAGGTGGTGCCCCGGGCCATGCTGCGTGACTCGCCGGGCCTCGAGGAAGCCTGCACGATCCTGTTCGGCGAGGAGGCACAGCAGCGGTTGGCGGAGTACTGGTCGGCCGAGAGGGGAGAGATCGAAGCCGACTCCGTCCGCGGCAAGCTGCCCTCTTAACGGTCGGGGTTGCTAGAATGCCGCCCGTTTGCTTTCGCCCATACCAGGAGCCTCTCCGATGACCGACGATACGACGGCCCCGGCCATGCCGACCGATACCCCGCTGCGCACCTTGCTGGTGGGCGCGCAGATGCTTTTCGTGGCCTTTGGTGCCCTGGTGCTGGTGCCGCTGCTCACCGGTCTGGATCCGAATGTGGCGTTGTTCACTGCCGGTGTCGGCACCCTGGTCTTTCATGCTGTCACGGGTGCCAGCGTGCCGGTCTTCCTGGCGTCATCCTTCGCCTTCATCGCACCCATCCAGAGTTCTGTGGAAAGCTTCGGCATTCCCGCCACCCTGGGCGGCATGCTGGCGGCCGGTCTGGTCTATGTCCTCATTTCCCAACTGGTGAGGCTCAAGGGCACCGCCTGGCTGCATCGGCTGCTCCCGCCGGTGGTGGTCGGGCCGGTGATCATGGTCATCGGCCTGGCGCTGGCGCCGGTGGCGGTCGACATGGCGACCGGTCAGACCAGTGAAACCATCGGCTACGGGCGTGCCATCACCCTGTCCATGGCGAGCCTGCTGGTGACCCTGGTGCTGGCGGTCTTCGGCCGTGGCCTGATCCGCCTGGTACCGATCATGGGCGGCATCGTGACCGGCTATGCGCTGTCGATGATGATGGGCGTGGTGGATTTCACGCCGGTTCGCGAGGCGTCCTGGCTGGCGCTGCCCGAGTTCACGGCGCCGACCTTCCACTGGGCGGCGGTGCTGTTCATGATTCCGGTGGCCATTGCGCCGGCGGTGGAGCACATCGGCGACATGGTCGCCATTGGTTCGGTGACGCGCCGCCATTATCTCGAAAAGCCGGGTCTGCATCGCACCCTGCTGGGCGATGGCCTGGCGACCTGCACGGCGGCGCTGTTCGGGGGGCCGCCCAACACTACCTATTCCGAAGTGACCGGTGCCGTCACCCTGACGCGGGCCTTCAATCCGCGCATCATGCTGGTCACCGCTGCCATCGCCATCGTGCTGTCCTTCCTCGGCAAGCTGGGAGCCGTGTTGCAGACCATTCCGGCGCCGGTGATGGGGGGCATCATGACGCTGCTGTTCGGTTCCATCGCCGTGGTGGGCATGAATACCCTGGTGCGGGCGGGCAGCGCCTTGACCGCTTCGCGTAACCTGGTGGTGGTGTCGTTGATCCTGGTGTTCGGCATCGGCGGCATGCAATTCGGCGATGGTCAGTTCACCCTGCAGGGCGTGAGCCTCGCGGCGCTGGTCGGTATCGGGCTCAATTGGGTGTTGCCGCCTGAGCCCGAAGCCTGAGTGGGCACGTTGCAAGGGCTGAGAGTGGTGGCTCAGCCCTCGGCGCCGCTCTGCCCGTGGTGCAGTACCTCGCCGCCATCCGAGAAGGAGGGCGGGGTGTTGGCGCTGACGATCACGCATTCGGTGTCGCCGGCATTGCGGAAGCGGTGGGGGAGCCGGGAGTCGAAGTAGTAGGCATCGCCGGCCGAGAGGACCGCGACCTCGCCATTGACCGTGATTTCGATGTGGCCGGAGATGACCACGCCGCCTTCTTCGCCGTCGTGCTCGAGCATGTCCTCGCCGCTGTCGGCGCCGGGCGGGTAGCGCTCATGGAGTACCGACATGCGTCGATCGGGGCGGCGTGCCGCCACCAGGCGCCACGAGAGTACGCCATCGCCGATCTCGGTGAGTTCCTCGGCCCGGTAGAAGGGGCGAGGATGGCTGGGTTCCTCCCCGGCGAAGAAGGCGGTGATCGATACCGGCAAGGCGTCGAGTATTTTCTTCAGCGAGCTGACCGAGGGGCTGACGCTGTTCTGCTCGATCAGCGAGATGGTGCTGTTGGTGACCTGGGCGCGCTTGGCGAGTTCGCGCTGCGAGAGCTGTCGTTCCTGTCGGAGCTGGCGCAGACGCGCTCCGACATCGAATCCTTCTTCCATCCTGTGTCCCGTGAGCGGCGTTGCCGCCATCCTGCATTGTGGAAAATTCTTGACGCATGATACCCGCTCGAGTGCCTTCGGGTCACCATCGAGGCCCAGAGCCATGGCACCGAGCCGCTGGGTGAGGCATCATGGCTGAAGAGTTACCGAACGCAGGAGACGTCATGATCCGTCGCGACGACCTGACCGGCCTGGTGCTGGCCGGTGGTCGGGGAAGCCGCATGGGGGGACGCGACAAGGGCCTCGAGCTCTTTCTTGGTCGCCCCCTGGCTGCCCATGCCGGCGACGTGCTGCGTGACCACGTGAGCGAGCTGTTGATCACCGCCAATCGGCATCATGAGGACTATGCCTCGCTGGCCGACCGGGTCGTCGCTGATATCGAAGCCGGGTATCAGGGGCCGCTGATGGGCCTCTACAGTGGCCTGCGTGCCGCCCGCACTCCCTGGTTGGTAGTCGTGCCGTGCGATACGCCGGCTTTGCCGCCTTCGCTGGTCGACCGCCTGGTCGCCGGTATCGGCGAGGCCGACATTGCCGTCGCCCATGATGGACATCGTGCCCATCCGGTGGTGGCCCTGGTGCGTGTTGCCCTGGCCGATGACCTGGCGCATTGCCTGGTCGAGGGCGTGCGCAAGGTCGAAACCTGGCAGGCGCGGCATGAGCGCGTCTGGGTCGATGTTTCCGACTGCCCCGAGGCCTTCGCCAATCTCAACACCGATGCCGAGCGGCAGCGTCTGGCACATGAGCTCGGCAGGGAGGCGGCATCGCCATGACCGATGGAGTACCCGCGACACTGGCATTGCCCGAATCGCCCGCCTTGCTGGGCATCGCTGCCTGGAGCGGAACGGGCAAGACGACATTGCTCGAGCAATTGCTGCCCGCCTTGCGGCAGCGCGGCCTGCGAGTGGCAGTGATCAAGCATGCCCATCACGATTTCGACGTCGATCAACCGGGCAAGGATAGCCACCGTCTGCGTCAGGCCGGAGCGACACCGATGCTGGTGGCCTCCCGGGCGCGGATCGCGATGATGCTGGAAACCCCGGATCGCGAAGAAGCGGATCTGGCGCAACTGATCGAGATGGTGCGCCCGCAGTCGCCGGACCTGATCCTGGTGGAAGGCTTCAAGGCCTGGCCCTTGCCCAAGCTGGAATTGTACCGGAGCGAGCTGGGCAAGCCGCCGCGCGCTGCGGAGGATCCCTGGATCAAGGCCGTGGCCGCCAAGGGAGACGCGCCGCATCCGCCCGATGTCGAGCGGCTGGATCTCGACGACCTCGGTGCCCTGGTCGACTGGGTGGCGGCCTGGCCGTTACGCTGGCCCGACGAGCGTGCGCCGCGGACCGGGAAGGCATGACGTTATCCTGCTGCGAGGTCATCGACAAGGTGGCCATCCAATCTCTACCGTGACTGTAGGCATTGAATCCATGACCCTGACCCATCTCAACGCACGCGGCGAGGCCCGCATGGTCGATGTGGCCGACAAGCCCGAGAGTCGCCGGGAGGCCTGTGCCTCCGGCGTCATCCATATGCGGCAGGCAACATTGCAGTTGCTGGCCGAGGGCAACCTGCCCAAGGGCGATGTTCTGGCCACGGCGCGTATCGCCGCCATTCAGGCCGCCAAGCGCACCCATGAGCTGATCCCTCTGTGTCATGCGCTGCCCTTGTCCAAGGTCGAGGTCGACTTCCAGCTCGACGAAGCGGGAGGCGGGGTGCATGTCACCGCGCGCTGTCGGCTGAACGGTCGCACGGGCGTCGAGATGGAAGCGTTGACGGCGGTATCCGTGGCCTGCCTGACGCTCTACGATATGTGCAAGGCGGTGGACAAGGACATGGAAATCGGCGCCATCCACCTGGACGAGAAGAGTGGCGGTGCTTCCGGCGATTACCGTCGTGCGGCACCGGTCGAAGCTTCGCCTATCGTCACGGGGGAGGGTGCCAGCGGTGAAGTGTCCCTGGGCGTGCGCTGCGATCTGGGCGAGCCCTGCGTGCGCGTCAAGTGTCTGGCGGAGCTACGCGAGCGTCTCGGTGTCGGAGAAGTAGCGGTGCCCTTCGAACGGCTCGAGAGCGCCGACATCAATGGTCTCAAGGCGGTGCTGAAAGACATGGATGCGCGTTTTGCCGGACTCGACGAGGGGCGCGTACTGTGTGCCGTCAACCAGGTCATGGCGGGAGGCGCCACGCCGTTGACCGCCGATGACGAAGTGGCCTTCTTTCCCCCGGTTACCGGAGGCTGAGCGAATGATCCGCGTACAACAACAAGCTTTCGATGCGGGTGATGAGCAGAGGGACCTGCTGGCCGGACGGCACGATATCGGTGCGGTGGTCGGCTTCACGGGACTGGTGCGAGATTTCAACGAGCGCCCCGAAGTCCAGGCGCTGAGCCTCGAGCATTATCCGGGCATGACCGAGTCCGCATTGACCGAGATCGTCGCCGAGGCCGAGGCTCGCTGGCCGTTGCAGGACGTGCGACTGGTGCATCGTGTGGGGCGCCTCGAACCGGGAGATCCCATTGTCCTGGTACTGGTGGCCAGCGCACACCGACGCGCGGCCTTCGAAGCCTGCGATTTCATCATGGACTATCTCAAGACGCGCGCCCCTTTCTGGAAAAAGGAACACACCGCCAGTGGCGATTACTGGGTCGCCGAACGCGAGACCGACCATCGAGACGCCCGACGCTGGGAGACATCATCATGACCGACGAACTCATCGACGATTTCGGCAGACGGGTGAGCTATGTGCGCATCTCCGTCACGGATCGCTGTGACTTCCGCTGTGTGTATTGCATGAGCGAGGAGATGACGTTTCTGCCACGCGAACAGGTCCTGACACTCGAGGAGCTCAGTCTGGTTGCCAGGGCTTTCACCGAACTGGGGGTGGAGAAGATTCGCCTGACCGGTGGCGAGCCTCTGGTCAGACGCGACATCGATCGACTGGTAGCCGACATCGGCTCCTTGCCGGGTCTCAAGGACTTCGCCATGACGACCAATGGGGCAGGGCTCGGCAAGTACGCATCGCTCCTGCGCGAAGGAGGGCTTCAGCGTCTCAACATCAGCATCGATTCCCTGGACCCTGAGCGTTTTCGGCGGCTGACGCGGACTGGCAACTTGCACAAGGTCATCGATGGCATGCGTGCCGCACGCGAGGCTGGTTTCGAACGCATCAAGCTCAATGCCGTGATCCTCAAGGGGCGTAACGATGACGAGGTGATACCTCTGGTCGACTTCGCTCGTCGCGAAGGGGTCGATATCAGCTTCATCGAGGAAATGCCGCTCGGTGATGTATCCGATCATTCTCGTGCCGAAACCTACTGTTCGAGTGATGAAGTCCAGGCACTGATCGAACAGCAGCACGAGCTCATCCCCACCACCGAGACGACTCCGGGCCCGTCTCGCTATTTCCGCATGCCCGACAGCGATACCCGTATCGGCTTCATATCGCCGCATAGTCACAATTTTTGTTCTTCTTGCAATCGGGTGCGCGTGACGGTGGAAGGTCGTCTGCTGCTATGTCTGGGCAACGAGCATTCGGTCGATCTCAGGGAAGTGCTGCGACGTCATCCCGGCAATATTGACGAGCTCAAGAACGCCATCGTGGCGGCGATGCCCCTCAAGCCGGAGCGTCACCACTTCACCACCGATGGCGATGTACAAGTGGTTAGGTTCATGAACATGACCGGTGGCTGAAGTTTTCAGCCAGTTCGATTGTCCGTCTTTTATGGCCAATGATTGGATATATTTTTCCCAGGCTTTTCTTGCCAAACTTGCATTGACGAATATACTTTTGTTTAGGCCGGCCGATCGGCTTTTGGGGAAAACTGAATGGTCCGGTGCAACACGAGCTCGGCGGTCAAGCGAACATGCCGAGACTCGTGGAAGGTTCACTCAGCTTTTTCCGGCACGTCTAAATTCGTCATGGAGGGGGTAATGTCCAATCAAACCCTGGAGCGAATCGCTCGAAACAAGAATGTGGCACGCGCAGCGGCTCGCCAGTTGAGCATGGAACAACTGCACAAACTGGCCGAGGTGATCGGCGAGGTGATCGAGCAGAAGAACGACGAGGAAAAGCGCCGTCAGGAAGAAGAGGCGCAAAAGGCGCGCAAGCTTGCGGAAATTCGCGAGCAAATCAATGAAGCCGGTCTTTCCATTGATGACCTGGTGCCCGATCAGCCCAAGCGCAAGCGTGGGCGTCCGCCGAAGAATGCCAAGGATGCCGACAAGGCATGATGGGCATGTGAGCGAGAGGCATGGAAGGATAGGGTGGCGTTGAAGAAAACGCGCGTGCCGGAGACGAGCGCAAGACGCTTTCAGTCTGTACGGCGCAATAGTGCGCGAACTTCCCTGTTACTTCCCCACCGCGGCCTGGGTCTCCACTGCGAAGATCTGCAGGTGCACTTCGGGTACGCGGTGGAGATGGTCGGCTAACCAGGCCATCATGTCCGGGTAAAGGGCTTCACGCAGTTCCGCCAGGGAGTCTGCCTGGATATCATCCAGACATTCATCGATCCGGTCGGCCAGTTCCGTCTCGTCGAGGGGGCTGGCGTGGCTGTCGTCCAGCATGAGGCGGCCGATGCGTGTCCATCCCCATCCGCTGGCGGCCACGGAAATGGCCAGGAACAACTGGTCATGGCGTGCCGTGGATTCGCCTCCCGACCCCGCAACCGGGGCGATCTTGTCCTGATCGATGATGCGTGGTGTCAGTCGATAATGTCGCTGGAGGTGAAGGCCCTGGTCGTCCAGGCGGATCAGATCGCCATTGCGCGGCGTCAGCGGCGCTTCGATCGACATTTCGCTAGCGAGAGCCTGGTGGGCCTGCTGATGACGGGCCTCGCCATGTACCGGCAGCAGGTTGCACGGTGCAATCCAGTCGTAGAAGGTGCGCAACTCGTCCTGATAAGGGTGGCCCGATGCATGCAGTGCCGGCTGGTGCGTGTCGTCGAGCAAGCGGACGCCGGTCAGTCTCAGGGCATGCTTCAGGCGCTCGATGAGCCGTTCGTTGCCGGGAATGGCCCGGGCCGAGAAGATGACGCTGTCGCCCTCCATCAGCTCGAAATGCGGATGACGTCCTGCCGCCAGGCGTGACAGGGCGGCGCGCGGTTCGCCCTGGCTGCCGGTGGCGATCACCAGCACCTCATCGGGGGGCAGGTAGCCCAGGTCGTGTACCGGGACCAGGGCAGGAAAGTCCTCCAGATAGCCGAGCCCTTGAGCGATCCGCACCATGCGTTCCATGGAGCGCCCCATCAGGCTCACCCGTCGTCCGCAACGCTCGGCCGCCCGGCCGATCGCCAGAACCCGGTCGAGGTTGCTGGCAAAGCAACTGACCACCACGCGGCCGCTGAGGGCGGCGATGGCCTCTTCCAGGGCGTTCGCCACTTCGCTTTCGCTGCGCGAGTGTCCTGGCTCCGGGGCGCAGGTGGAATCGCCGACCACCAGGTCGACCGGCGCGATCGCCCGGTAGATATCGGCATCGATGGGGGCGCCGAGCAAGGGGGCGGGATCGAGCTTCCAGTCGCCGGTGTGCAGGATCCGACGTTCTCCGGCCTGTATCAGCAGAGCACAGCTTTCCGGTATCGAGTGCGTCAGGGGCAGGTAGCGCAGCGCGAAGTGGCCGATCTCGATCGCTTCCCCTGGCTCGATGACATGGATGGCATCGGTACGCAGGCCGCGTTCCGCGAACTTGCTGCGCAGCAGCCCGGCGGCGAGGGGAGTAGCGTGGATCGGGCAGCCCCATTGCGGCCAGAGCCAGGCCGCAGCACCGATATGGTCCTCGTGGCCATGGGTGATGACCAGGGCTTCCGGGGCGATGCCCAGAGTCTCGAGGGGAGTAAGGTCGGGTACTTGCAGGGGGCTGCCCGGCAGGTCCTGGCGAATCATCATGCCGCAGTCCACGGCGATCCAGCGGTCACGGTGTTCATAGAGCGTGAGGTTCATCCCGATCTCGCCACAGCCGCCCAGGGGGAGAAGATGAAGGGGGGCACGGCGGCGGGAACGGATCTGAACGCGGGGCTGGGGCATCGAGAGGGGCTGGGCAGTAAGTGTGATGTCCACTATACGGGATCGCTGCCATGCCCCACAATGCGCCGCTTCGTACCGTGTAGTGTTGGCCGGGTTTCGTTACAATGCCGCCTTCTGCTGTTATCCCAATGGAATGCTTTCGCGATGTCACATTATTATCGTCTGGTGATTTCCTGCCCTGATCGTCTGGGGATCGTGGCCCGTGTTTCCAGTTTCATCACCGGCCATGGCGGTTCCATCACCGAGGCCAGCCAGCATTCCGATTTCGAGTCCGGGCGTTTCTTCATGCGCTACGAAATCCTGGCCGATACCGTCGGCATGACGCCAGAGGCCTTGCGCGAGGCTTTCGAACCGATCGCCCGGGAATTCGACATGCAATGGGCACTCACCGATACCCGGCAGCGTCGTCGCGTGGTGCTGATGGTCTCCCGGGAAAGTCATTGCCTGGTGGATCTGCTTTACCGCTGGACCGCCGGTGAGCTCGACTGCGACATTGCAGCGGTGATCTCCAACCATGACGATCTGCGCAGTCTGGTGGAATGGCACGAGATTCCCTACCACCATGTGCCGGTACCGGCCGAAGACAAGGCGCCGGCGTTCGCCGAGATCGAGCAACTGGTCGAGTCGGCGGACGCCGACTGTGTGGTGCTGGCGCGCTACATGCAGATTCTCCCGCCGGGAATCTGCCAGCGCTATGCCGGACGCGTGCTCAATATCCATCACAGCTTTTTGCCGTCCTTCGCCGGTGCCAAGCCGTATCACCAGGCGTATCGACGAGGGGTGAAGCTGATTGGTGCCACCTGTCATTACGTGACCGAAGAGCTGGATGCCGGTCCCATCATCGAGCAGGACATTCACCGGGTCAGCCATTGCCATACGCCTAATGACCTGGTGCGGTTCGGCCGCGATGTCGAGAAGGCAGTGCTGGCGCGGGGCGTGCGTTGGCATCTGGAGGATCGTGTCTTGCTGCATGGTAACAAGACGGTGGTCTTTGCCTGAGATGTCGTCGCCCGTGACCTTTGTATACATCCTCTGAGACAGGATGGATTACAGCGGCAGCGGGAGCTGCTGGCGGGCTTCTTCGGGTATCAGGCGCGCGCCGACGCCGAGCAGCCTTACCGGGCGATGGGCGCGTGACCAGGCCTGTTCGAGCAACTGCGAGAAGCTTTCGGGAGCGGCTGGAAGACCGCGACTCTCCAGGGTGGTGAGACTGAAGTCGTCAAAACGTACCTTGACGAACAGACCGGCAAGGGGGGGCTGACCGTACCGGGCGAGTCGTTCCTTCAGGCGTTCGCACAGCGGCGCCAGTGCCTGCTGCGCACTGGAGAGGTCGGGCAGATCCTGTTCGAAGGTGGTCTCGACGCTGATCGACTTGCGCTCGCGTTCGGTACGCACCGGACGTTCGTCGATGCCCCGCGCGAGCTCGAACAGACGGCGTCCGAACTTGCCGAATTCGTCGATCAGGCGCTCGAAGGGCAAGCGTCTCAGGTCGGAGCAGGTGGCGATTCCCAGGGCCTCCAGCCGTGCCGCGGTGGCGGGGCCGACGCCGTGAAGCTTGTGCACCGGCAGCGTGGCAACGAAGGTGTCGACCTGTTCCGGGGGAATCACCGTGAGCCCGTCGGGTTTCTCCCAGTCGCTGGCGATCTTGGCCAGAAACTTGGCCGGTGCAACGCCCACCGAGACGGTGATGCCGGTGCGGGCCAGGCATTCCCGCTTGAGCCACTGGGCCATCCAGGTTGCGCTGCCCTGGAAATTCTCGACATCGGTGACATCCAGGAAAGCTTCGTCGAGCGACAGGGGTTCGATCACCGGCGTCAATTCGTGAAAAATGTCCTGGAGCTGTCGGGACACCGCCCGGTACTTGTCGAAGTCGCCGGGCAGCAGGGTCAGGTGAGGGCAGAGGCGCAACGCCCGGGCAGTGGGCATGGCCGAGTGGATGCCGTAGGCCCGGGCGGGGTAGTTGCAGGTGGCGATCACGCCGCGCTGTTCCCGCGTTCCGCCGATGGCCAGTGGAATGTCACGCAGCGCAGGATTGTCGCGCATCTCTACGGCGGCATAGAAGCAGTCGCAGTCGGCATGCAGTATCTTGCGCACGGCCGTCTCCGCTCCCCGCAGGCATCAGGCCAGGGCCTGGCCGTTGCCCCCGCGAATGACGCCCACACCGATACCCTCGATCTCCAGTTCCTGGTGGCGCAGGTCGACCTCGATGGGGGCGAAATCGGGATTCTCGGCTTCCAGGACCACCCGGTGGCCCTGGCGATGGAAGCGCTTGACGGTGACTTCCTCCTCGAGGCGTGCGACCACGATCTGGCCGTCGCGGATGCGTTCGGTGCGATGCACGGCGAGCAGGTCGCCTTCCAGGATGCCGATGTTCTGCATGGACAGGCCGCGTACCCGCAACAGGTAATCGGCGCGCGGGGTAAAGTATTCAGGAGGCAGCGGGCAGTAGCGATCGATGTGCTCGGTGGCGAGGATCGGGCTGCCGGCCGCGACTTCGCCGATGATGGGCAGCCCCTGGGAGGGCGTGCTGTCCGTGGCGGTGTCGCCGGCGGCCTGGGGGTCGGCCTCCTGCGCAGGCAGGCGGATGCCCCGCGATGTGCCGCGAATCACCCGGATGACCCCCTTGCGTTCCAGGGCCCGCAAATGCTCCTCGGCGGCGTTGGGCGAGCGAAAGCCGAGCGCGCGGGAGATTTCGGCCCGGGTCGGGGGATAGCCCAGCTCGTTCATGGTCTTGACGATGAAATCGAAGACGTTCTGCTGACGGGGCGTGAGGGAGCGAGTCATGCGACCTCCGGGTCGAGAACCTGTTCAAGGGACGGATCGGTGGGCCCGGGCTCTTATCCGAAAAGCCGCGAGCGCAGCCAGGATTCGGACAGCGTCAGATCCGACCGCCATGCTATTGGTCAAGTATACAGCATGGTGATCCATCCAGTAAAAGCGCATCCCATATCGCGACAACGACTCCTTAGCGAGGCAACGTTTAAAACGGTTCATAATTTGTGACATTGAGGCAGTGCGTGGCCTGTCGTACACTCGGGCCATATTCAAACAATTGTTTCCAACTTTGGACCCGATTCATGGCCCAGCCTGACACTGTCACGCGCATTCTCGATACCGCCGAAGTGCTGTTCGCCGAGCGTGGATTCGCCGAGACGTCATTGCGCAACATCACCAGCAAGGCCAAGGTCAATCTGGCCGCGGTGAATTACCACTTTGGCTCCAAGAAGTCGTTGATCCAGGCCGTTTTCGCGCGCTATCTGGACCCTTTCACCACACGCTTCCATGCCGCCCTTGACGAGCTGGAAGCACGACATCGCCAGGATGGCAGCGAGATTCCGCTCGAAGAACTGCTCGAGACCATGGCCCGCACCGTGCTCGAGGTGCCGGCGGAGCGCAATAGCCTGAAAGTGTTCATGCGCCTGCTGGGTCTGGCCTACAGCCAGGCCCAGGGCCATCTGCGTCGTTATATCCAGGAAGAGTACGGCAGTGTCTTCACGCGCTTCACCGAGTTGGTGAGGCGGGCGACGCCGGAGTTGCCCGATGCCGAACGCTTCTGGCGCCTGCATTTCGTGCTTGGCACGGTGATCTTCACGCTCTCGGGACTGGATGCGCTACGCGATATCGCCGAGCAGGATTATCACGAACATGTCTCGGTGCGTGACCTGGTACGGCGCCTGCGCCCCGTGGTGGTCTCGGCGATGCAGGCCCCGTTGCCCGAGCCGCCGGCGCAGCAGGAAGCGAGTTGATGCGGCTGCATTGAATGGGCGATGCGTAAAAGCATTGCTCAAATGGCGCCCCCGAGCGCGAAGATGGGCAGATACATGGCCACCACCAGTCCGCCGACCATCACGCCGAGAATCACGATGACGGCGGGTTCGAGCAATGAGGTCAGGACGTCGACACGGTCATCGACCTCTTGCTCGTAATGGTCGGCGATGCGCTCTAGCATCTGATCCAGGGTGCCTGATTCCTCGCCGATGGCGACCATCTGAGTCGCCAGCGCTGGAAAATGTCGGGAGTGGCGCATGGCGACATGCAGCGGCTGACCGTCGAGCACCTCGCGTCGAATGTGGCCGATGGCAGTGCTGAAGGTGCGATTCCCGGTAGCGCCGGCGGCACTTTCCAGCCCTTCCACCAGGGGCACGCCGGCGCCGAGGGTCGTTGCCAGTGTCCGGCAATATCGGGCCACGCAGGACTTGTCGAGGATATCGCCGAGCACCGGCAAGCCCAGGGCCAGTGCATGCAGGTGGCCGGCGAAAGCCGCAGAGCGTCGCTGCCCGGCGTGCACCAGCAGGGGCAGGCCGATCGCGAGGGCGAGTCCCCAGCCCCAGTAGTGCTGCACGGCCTGGGATAGCGACAGCGTCAAGCGCGTCAATGCCGGCAGTTCGGCACCGAAATCCCTGAACAGACCCTCGAAGCGCGGTACGACCTTGACCAGCAGCAGAGCGGCGACCGCTACGCCTGTGACGAGGACAACGGCCGGATACCAGAGCGCCCTGCGGACACGCCCCTGAAGCCTTTCGATTTTTTCCTTGTGGGTGGCCACGCGATCGAGCATGCGCTCCAGGGTGCCGGACTGTTCGCCGGCTGCCACCAGATGTATGAAGAGCCCTCCGAAGTGCCGGGGATGACGGCCCAGGGCCTCCGCCACGCTGGCGCCTTCGGTCACCTCCTTGCTCAGCGCTTCGACCAGAAGCCGCATGGCAGGCTTTTCGACACCCTTGGCGACAACGCCCAGGCCTTGCAGCACCGGAATGCCGGCGCGCAGCAGGGTGGCCATCTGGCGTGCAAAGAGCGTGATGTCGCGGGGGCCGATACGCCCCACGCGCGCGCCCATGCCCCGCTTGCGCTGGATGCGTCGGACGAGGATGCGTTGTTCGGCAAGGTGTCGCGCGACGTCTTCACGCCGCGTGGCGACGCTCTCGCCGGAAATGCGTCGGCCATCGGCATCCCGTCCCGCCCAGCGCCAACGGTACGGCCTGGGGGCATCACCGTGATGGGAATGGGGCATCGAGCCTCCGTGTCGTTTTGTCTCAATGATTGCCGGTCACGCGATGTACTTCGCCGAGACTGGTCAGTCCCTGCATGGCCTTGTCGATCCCGTCGTGCCATAAGCTCGGCTGGCCACTGCGGCGTGCCTGCTCTTCCAGTTCGGTGGCGGTGCCGCGATGCAGGATGCGTTCGCGCATTGCCGCGTCGATCGGCACGACTTCGTAGAGGCCGATGCGTCCCTTGAATCCCTGCGTGCAATAGCCGCAACCGACGGGGTCGTGGAGATCGGCGCGACAGGCCATGCGCGCGTCGATGCCGAGATCCAGCAGGGCCTGATGGTCCGGTCGCGTAGGCCGCTTGCAGCGCTCGCAGAGTCGGCGCGCCAGGCGCTGGGCGATGATCAGGCTCACCGAATCGGCGATATTGAAGGGCGCGATGCCCATGTCGACCAGTCGTGTCAGCGTCTGTGCCGCGGAATTGGTATGCAGCGTGGAAAGCACCAGGTGGCCGGTCTGGGATGCCTTGACGGCGATGTCCGCGGTTTCCCGGTCACGAATCTCGCCGACCATCATCACGTCCGGGTCCTGCCGCAGGAAGGCGCGCAGGGTGCTGGCGAAATCCAGCCCGATGCGTGGCTGGACATTGACCTGATTGATGCCTTCCAGCT
Organism: Halomonas elongata DSM 2581; assembly: GCF_000196875.2. Taxonomy (NCBI): domain Bacteria; kingdom Pseudomonadati; phylum Pseudomonadota; class Gammaproteobacteria; order Oceanospirillales; family Halomonadaceae; genus Halomonas; species Halomonas elongata. The sequence goes on along the minus strand of NC_014532.2, from coordinate 2,315,945 downwards.
TGATCTCGACCGGATCCTCGGCAGTACAGATGTTGCGGCTGGCCTCGTTGAGCCGTCCCAGCCCGCTATACAGCGTCACCGTCTTGCCGCTGCCGGTGGGGCCGGTGACCAGGATCATTCCCTGAGGGGAAGACAGGGCGCTTTCGTAGAGCTGCTGTTGTGCCGTGGTGAGGCCCAGTTGAGTGATGTTCCACTGCGCCGAAGTCGGGTCGAGCAAGCGCAGGACGATTTTTTCGCCATGCACGGTGGGCATGGTGTTGACGCGGAAATCGACACCGGGACCTCCGAGGTGGCGCCATTTGATGGCGCCATCCTGGGGAAGACGACGTTCCGAGATGTCCAGGCGCGCCATTACCTTGAGTCGGGCGGCAATGCGCGAGCGCATCGCGAAGGGAGGGTGTGCCACGTCATGCAGGATGCCGTCGATCCGCTGGCGAATGCGAAAGTGAGCTGCATAGGGTTCGAAGTGGATGTCCGAGGCACCGTGCCGGATGGCGTCCTGAAGGACTCCGTCGATAAAGGCCACCAGTGGCGCATCGTCGTGCGTCGCGCTGGATGTCGGGATCTCCTCCTCATGGCTCGTGCCCGGTGCTCCGGATATCGACTCCATGCGAGCCATTGCCGCAAGGGTACCGCTCGTGGAGCTGAGGTAGCGTTCCAGCCAGGCAGCGAGCTGATCCCTGGGTGCCAGGACGCCCTCGGGCGTCAGGCCGGTGGCGAAGCGTAGTTCATCGAGCTCGGCGAGTGTCGCGGGTTGACTCACGGCGACGCTGAGACGTCCGCCATGGCGACGCAGGGGCAGTACGCCGAGTCGACGCAACAGGGCTTCTGGATAGTCCGCGACGGGCGGCAGTTCGTCGAATTCCAGGGTATCCAGATCGACGAAGCCCAGCCCGTATTCCCTGGCGGCCGCCTCGGCGGCTTGCCACGCCGACACGGCCTCGGCATCGACGGCGAGCGTCAGTAGCGAGCATCCGCTGTGTCGGGCCTGCTGCTCCAGTCGCCGGGCCTCCCGGGCATCGAGCAGGCCGTCTTCGACCAGCCGACGAGCCAGGCCACCAAGGCCATCGGTGGGGCGATCGGGATTCCGGTCCATGTCGTCACACGCTGGATAGTCGCTCATGACGTCTCGCGATACGGCTGAGGATATCGCCGAGTCTAGGCAGTCAGTGTGTTCGCGGCCCGACGCTTTCTGCGGTGTCATGGCGACGAATTCACCGACTCCGCCATGCGAGATGACGACGCCGAAAAGCCAGAGAATCGTCCTTGTTGGCTTCGGGGCCGCTACCTACCGTCAAGACAGGAGCGGCAGACGTGGCTTGATGGGAGCAGCAAGCCACGAGTCTCCTGAGAAGAATGTCCAGCCAATCAGGGAGATGGACCATGGAAAGGGTCGAAAGTACTCAAGAAAATACTCAAGAAAGGGCGAGGGAAAGGGCGCAAGAAGGGCAGAAAGACGGAGCGACGGCGACCCTGGCGCCGCGTCAGTTAGGTTTCACTCTGATCGAACTGCTCATCGTGGTGGCGATCATCGGGATACTGGCGGCGGTTGCGGTGCCGCGTTACCAGGACTATACCGAGCGTGCAGAGCACAGCGCCGCGCTGTCGGAACTGAGTGCGGCGAAATTGCGCGTCTCGGTGAATATCGCCGAGGGACTGGAGGATCCCTGTGAAGACGTGGGCTGGGGCTGTAACGGTGATAGTGTGAGCGGCACCATCAAGAATACCTCGGACAATAACGACTCAGGCTCGAAAAACTTCCATCGCAATGCTGTGCTGGAATGGGATGCCACCAATGACAACGGCATTACCTGGACGCCGAATGACTGGGATGATGAGTGAGAGACGTTCACGGTGGCGCGATTCAATCCTGGCGGTTTACCTGGTCGGCTCGCCGGCCCAGAGCTCGGCGATACGACGCTCGGCGAGGGCTCGGTAGGCTTCGCCACGCAGCTTGCCGGCAGTCAGGGAGTCGCGAATGGCCGGCCAGTGGTCGCTGACCCGCCGTGGCAGGGGGCGGACATGGGCATCGAGCCAGGTCAAACGCCCCTGGTCGTCCACCAGGAGGTTGTTGAAGTGCAGGTCGCGATGCACGTAGCCAGCGTGGGCGAGTTGTACCACCTCACGGCAGAAGGTATCGAGCAAATGCCGGCGTCCCGTCTCATCGAGGGCATCGAAGACCTCGCCGCCTGTGCGGGCATCGTGCAGCCGCTCCATCAGCAACAGTGAAGGAGCCCGGTTGGCGGGATTGAAGGACAGGCCCCAGCCATGGCAATGGGGAACGCGCAGCCCAGCACGTTGCAGGATGCGCAAGCTGAGGAACTCCTTGCGGGCATCGGACTGCATCAACCAGCGTTTCTCGAGGTAGTCGTGCAACAACCACTTCAGCGGATGCCGCCTCTTGCTGAATTTATCCGGCACCACCTTGGCCAGGATGCGCTGATCCTGCGAGACATAGAAGCGACTGCTGCCCATGGCCTCGAAAGCTGCGGTAGTGGAGGTACTGGCCAGCCGCAGGCGATCCGGCAGGTCCCTCGGGCGAAAGACCAGATAACGGCGCCGGCGATCATCGAAGGGAATGTCGAGCAGTTTCACGAGCGGGCTCTTATAGCGTTACACACGACCCGCGCCGGGGCAGGCCGTGAGCAATGTCGGGATCGGCATGCCGAGACTTCACCCTGAAACGTCTGCCGATGCAAAGTTGCCTATTTTACCGCTTCGCGATGAGGTCGCCTAGCCGCGGCCGCCGGAGTGCCAATGGCTCCCGTGACGATGCCTGGCCTTTCACTCTCCGTTGAGGGTGGCGATCAGGCGCCGGGGCCCGCCATGGTCGCGATGTTCGCCGAACCAGACACCTTGCCAGGTACCAAGCGCCAGGCGGCCGTCACGCACGGCCAGGGTTAGCTGAGTACCGAACAGGCTCGCCGCGACATGGGCTGGCATGTCGTCCGGCCCTTCCAGCGTATGGCGGAAATAGGGAAGATCGCCCGGTATTCGGTCGCGCAGGAAGGCATCCATGTCGTGGCGCACATCGGGATCGGCGTTCTCGTTGAGAGTCAGCGAGGCCGAGGTATGCAATAGCTGCAGGTGCAGCAGACCAACCTGCAAGCTCGCTATGCGAGGAACCGCCTCGATGACCTCGTCGGTGATCAAGTGAAAGCCCCGCGAACGCGGCGCGAGGCGAATCTCTTGCTGGTCCCACATGATGGCTTTCCCTTGGTTGCACGGATATTCGCCGCAGGATAGGGGAAACCATACGACAGGGATAGGTATGCCCCCTATCCTTGGCACGCTCCAGTGCGGGTGATATCAGGACCCGCTAGATTTTCATGAGGTCGATTCGCAGGATTTCAGGAAATGAATGGCATCCTCGATATGCTCGGGGCTTGTTTCATCCAGAATGATATTGATGTGGGGACTAAGCTGCTGAATGATGAACTCATAGTCCATCAGTCCTTTCCCCACGGACGCGGGAACCAAGCGTCCTTCCGAGATGATGAAGTCCTTGGCGTGGATGACCGCTATGCGGTCTCCCCACAATGAGAAGGCTTCTCTCAATATTTCATTCTGTCGCTCGTGATTCTCCGCTGTCATGAGATTGACCGGGTCGAATATCACCTGAAGGTTGTTGGATTGCACCTCATCGAGCAAGCGTTTCATTGTCTCGGGAGAGTATATGGGATGATTGACACCCGGTTCGATACCTACGATGACACCGAATTTTTCGGCTTCCTCCACGAGCTCTCTTACACTTGATAAAACATCCTGGAATGGCTTCTCATGAAAGTTTTCTTCAGTGTATATGATGTCTGGGTTGACATTGCCTGTTTCGGTTCCAACGATTCCACAGCCGAAGTCTCTCGAAAAACGGATGTGCTCCTTGAATCTCGATAATGCAGAGTGCCGCTCTTCGGGGTCCGGATGAATTATGTTGGTGTAGCAGCCAAGAACAGCAATTTGGATATCGTGGCGCCGGAACGCTGACCCAATCAAGTAGGCCATTCCTGGGTTTAATGTCCCAGGCTTTATATCAAGGTCGAAAGACTTGTTCAGTGCTAACTGTACTGATCCAAGCCCTCGGCGGGCGATATCCTTTATCAGGCCTTCCATGGGCTGCTTGGGCAGGTCGTGTGCCCTGATTCCAATATTCAAGGTTGTGCTCATTTTCATTACTTCGGTGTTTTGTGTGTTGATGAAGAGATATTGCCAAGCGTTTCGGCAATATCTCTAGGGGAAGGTTACTGGTTGCTGCTGGTGTTTTTTATCTTTTGGTAAAGTGAATATTGTTCTGGATGGCTTTTTAGGTTGTCATACATCGGTTGTACGGCATCCTGGAAAGGTGAAATATCCACTTCATTGATCTCAACGTTAAAGTCATCCTTGATACTTTTTCTCGCTTCCTCGACGGATTGAGACCACTGTTCAAGCTGAAATTGAATCGACTCATCGATAGCCGACATGACGGCTTCACGCTGTGGATCCGTCAAGCTGGAAAGCGTGTTACTGTTGAAAAGAATGATGTCGGGGATTCTAGTGTGACCATCGAGGGTGTAGTAGTTGACCACCTCTCCATGGCGTGCCGCAGTCAATGCGAATTCATTGTTTTCCGCGCCATCAAGAATACCCTGTTGTAGTGCGGTGTATACCTCCTCCTGGGACATCACAACGGGCGAAGCTCCAAGCAGCTTCATGGTGTTGATGGCCTTTTCGCTCTGCATGACCCGAATTTTTTTACCTTCCAGATCAGAGACTTCGTGGATTGGCTCATCTGTTGTGTAAAAATTTCGTTGTCCAGAGTCGTACCAGCCAACACCCACGAATCCTTGGTCCTTTGTCGACTGATATACGTCATTCATGATGTCAGGATTGCTCATTACATCATGAAAGTGCTTCTCTCCATCGAATAAATAAGGCATGGAGAAGACGCTGTAAAGTGGTGAAAAGCTTCCCATGAGCCCGCCGGAGACCTTGGTCATATCGATTGCGCCGGTCTGCAGGAGCTCGACGAGTTCGCTTTCTCCACCTAGTTGGCTATCGGGGAAGTAGGTGACGCTTATTGAGCCTCCTGACTTCTCCTCGACGAGTGAGCCGAACTTGGCTAGCGCATCTTTTACAGGTTGGGAGTTTTGGGCATATGCTAGTTTGATATTAACTTTGTTTTCGGCATGAACCGCTGATGCTCCAAGAGAGAGGGCGGTAAGCGTGGCAGCCAAAAACGCCTTTGTATGAGCTGGTTTAGTCATGACGGCTCCTTTCTTGAACTTGTTGGTGAGTTCGAGGCCCAGCGGGCCAGGTGAACGTTATAAATATGTCCTCAAGTATTCTGATAGGCACAGGATTGCCATGGCCTGGCCATAGGGCATGGATGTCAAGGGAATCGTTCGGTAATAGTCAAGATCATCTCCCATAGCGGTTCCGAAAGAGACTTGCTCTAACTCTCCATCAGGGGTGATGTGGTGAATGATACTTTTGATGGCCTTCTCGGCGATGTCGTAATAGGAAGCGTCGAGATAGCGCATTCTGACGGCTTTGAGAATGCCATAGGCGAAGCCGGCTGTTGCTGATGCCTCCAGGTAAGAGGATGGGTCATCAAGTAGCGTATGCCACAACCCTGATTCCGATTGCCACTTGGCCAGTGCCTCTACCTGGGATTCCAGAACCTGGATGAGAAAACGTCGAATAGGATCGTGGGGAGGAAGATCGAGAAGCTCGATAAATTCGGGAATGACGATTGTCAACCAGCTATTGCCACGCGCCCAGCGTGCCCTGGCGAAATTATGGTTGCCTTCGAACGTCCAGCCATGAAACCAGGCGCCTGTTTCCCTGTCCATGAGATACTGGACGTGTACCAGGAACTGGTATTTCGCTTCTTCCACATAATCTGGCCTGTTGAGGAGCTGCCCGATCTTGGCCAACGGCAGCACGCTCATCATCAGTGTGTCGTCCCAGAGTTGTTGATGATTCTCGCTGTTGTAAACGACATGCTGTAGTCCGCCCTTGTCGGTACGGGGCATATCGTGCATGACCCAATCTGCCCAGGCCTGCAGATACGGTAACCACTCCTTGCGACCTGTCTCCTCGTAGCGGTAGGCGAGTGTGAGAAAGGGGCATACCGTGTTGACGTTCTTGGTTGCCAGTCGCTCGGTAAAGCGGTCATGGAACCAGGAGTCGATGATGGCCAATGCCTCGTTGTCATCGGTTTGTTCGTAATACTTGTAGATACCATAAAGACCGATGCCGTGGGTCCATTCCCAGCCAGCCCATCCTTTTGTGTCTATGGTTCGACCATCATCCAGATGAAGCAGAAATTCACCAGTTTCATCCTGTATATTGATCAGGTTGTCGATAGTCTTTCTGATCAATTCAGTGACTTCATTCTTGGAGATGAAACGCTCTTCCTGCCTCAAAAGCGGGCTGTGCTTGACGCTGAATGTCTTCATGTGATTCTCACCTTTTCGGGTTTTAAAGCTAGAGTCCCATCATGACGGGAAGGAATAATGTAATTTCCGGGATGAAAGTGATTAGTAGCAGGACTGAAAGGATGACAAAGTAGAAAGGTAAAAGAGGGATAAGCAAATTTTCGACCTTTTCCTTGGCGATGCCGGCACCAATGAAAAGCCCGGTTCCCACAGGAGGAGTGATGGTTCCGATGCACAAGTTGAATACCATGATAATGCCGAAATGTATTGGATCGATATCAATTGCTGATGTAATGGGAAGGAGAATCGGCGTAAAGATCAAGATGGCAGGGCCAATGTCCATGAAGCATCCGATGATAAGGAGCAAGGCCGTGATGATTAACAATACGGTAGCTGGATTATCGGAAAACCCTAAAATGGCGGAGCTGATTGCTGTAGGCAATCCTGTGATGGACATGGCGAACGACATGGCCGAAGAGGCCGCGAGAAGAAACATGATCACGCCAGTCGTCTCGGTTGCTTTGATCAATGAATCGATGAAGGAACTTAGATTAATGGTTCGATAGACGATGACGGTCAAGAATATTGTGTAGATAACAGCAATGGCAGATGCTTCGACAGCCGTAAAGATGCCAAATACGATGCCACCGACGATGATGGCAATCAGAAGAAGGCTGGGAAGTGCCTGAAAGATGACGGTCTTGATGGAGTTATCGCGCAAGTCCAGCTTGACTGTGTAGTTCCGGTACTTGGCAATGATCAGAGCGACCAGGATACATCCTGCACCCCATAGGCTGCCGGCTACGAGCCCTCCGGCAAACAGAGCAGATATTGAGGTTCCGCCACTGGCCAATGCATAGAGAATAAAAGAGGTTGTCGGAGGGATCAGCATTCCCGTAGGGGCAGAGGCGATATTTGCAGATGCAGAGAATGGTCGGCTATAACCTTCCTTCTCGCTCATGGGAACCATGACTCCCCCGATGGAGGTCGAGGCGGCAATCGCGGATCCTGAGATCGCTCCAAACATCATGTTGCCGACAATATTCGTGTGTGCCAACGATCCAGGAATCCTGGCACTGAATAGTTTGGCGAAATTGACCAGGCGAAGGGCAATTCCTCCGTTGTTCATGAGAACTCCGGAAAATATAAAGAAAGGCACGGCCAGCAGTGTGAAGCTATCCAGGCTTGATGCCATTTTTTGAGCCGTTGTGAAAATGGCAATATCTGCTGGAAGCTCCAGAAGTATCGTTATCGCCGAAGAGGCCGCGATACAGATTCCAATTGGCGCTCCAATGACAAGAAGTCCAAGGAAAGACAAGACGAGAACAAGGCCTGCGTCCAGTATCATGATCACTGACTCCTGATCGTCTGTGAGTTTTGGATTATTTTCAAGCAGTTGATAATGCTATATGCAACGATGATGCAGCCGGACACAGGCAGAGATAGATAAATCAACCCTTTCGGGATGTTCAACATGGGGTATAGTTGTGACATCGTGTTGGATGCGGCATGAAAACCGCCATGTATCATGATAAAGATGGAAAAAACAATGAAAAGTAGTTCGGTTAAAAGGTCGGAAGCCATTTTCCAGGATCCGGTCAGCTTATCAGTGAATAGTGTCAAGCTGACATGCTCTCGCCGGCCCGCAACATAAGCGATGGCGAGCATGGAAAGCCATATCAAGGAACAGCGAAGAAAAGCTTCTGATGTTGTGCTGGGGCTGTTGAGAATATAACGGCTGATCACCTGCCAGCTGGCTGTTACCACCATCACCATGAATAGAAAGCAACAAACGAGCTGTATGCTTCGATCAATTACTGTGCGTACTTTTTGCATGCTTTCTCTCCTGGGTCATGATGTTGTGCCGATCTGTCAGGTTTGATGGATCATCTTGCTCTCAAAATTCGATCGATTATGGCATGGGAAATATTTTCCCATGCCTGAAATGATTAGAACCTGTGTTGATAGCCAATCAGCCAGGAACTGTTTCGCTGACCGGGATCCATTGATGCCTGGTCGCTATTCTTGTCCCGTTGAATATAACCGCCGAAGAGCGTGTTTTTGGCATCGAGCTTATGAAAGATTAGTAGCTCCTGCTCGAGATAGTCACGATCTCCGGTGCCGAAATCAGGTGAATCGTCTTCATGCTTGAAATGGTAATGAGGGTTATATAGGAGCATCCATTCATCGTTGATGTCATAACTGGCATATAGATCTATCCTTCCTGCCGTACCTTCTTTTGCTGTTTTATGAGTCGTTTCTTGTTCGTAACGATAGCGCCCGGAAAGATTCCAACCATTGCCTTGATAACCTAGCTTTATAGCAGCCAAGGCACGAGTCACATTCGGGCGAAATTTTGCACCTAGCTGCGGTGTCAAGGACCACCTGTTATCTTCGCCCAGACCCTGGGAAGGAAAGGAGTAGTTGACAAATCCCTCATCGTGTTTTGGCCAACCATTCTCATGGACGCCTTCCTGCCAGTACCAGGATTTTTCAAGGGTCAGGGATGAAGTGTCATCAAAGACTCGAGTGATAGCCACCTTGGGCAAGGTCAGGGCATGGCTATTGGTAGTGTGTTCCAGCTTCATTGTCAGGATGTCTTCGGCAGCGAGAGAAGGTCCTGCCAGAAACATCGTCATGCAGGCTGTGGCGGTACCGATGAACCATCTCGACTGGTGTGTGGCTCGCATGTCAGCTCCATTGTTGGTTTTTGTGAATTGTCATGATCAGGCCAAAAGGGTTTGTTCTTACCGGTCCAGCGTGGTGGGAAAAGAAGGCTTTTCACGTTTTAATCCCTTGGGCCACTAAAAAAGTAACAATGTTCCTATAAAAATGAAATGGCGTTTCTTTTATACTTTGGTCGATGCCAAATGTCCTATGGGGCAGGGCGATGCGAGGAGACCGGTGGCGGCAGAAGACGTTTTGCGTTAAATTCAGACCATGATTCCAATTTTTATGAAACGAGGTGTGGGGCTATGGCCACGTCGCAAAAACCCGATAACGTAGCCGCCGTCATGAAGGTGTTCGGGATTCTCGAGGGGCTGGCCGAGCAAAGGGAGATCGGGTTGTCCGAGCTTTCCCAGCGTGCTGTTACATCGAAGAGCACCGCCTATCGCTTCCTGCAGACGATGAAGGAGCTGGGTTATGTCAGTCAGGAGGAAGAGTCGGAGAAATATGCCCTGACCCTGAAGCTTTTCGAGCTGGGCTCTTCGGCACTGCAGCATGTCGACTTGACGCGCCTGGCCGATGTGGAAATGCGCAAGCTTTCCGAGCAGACCCACGAGGCAATTCACTTGGGGGTTCTGGATGATGATCCAAGGCAGATCATGTACATCCACAAGTACAGTTCCCAGTACAACCTTTGCATGCAGTCACGTATCGGGCGTCGCAACCCGGTGTATTCCACTGCAATGGGGAAGGTTCTTCTAGCGTGGATGGATCAGGAGCGGGCAAGGGAGGTTCTGGAATCCGTGGATTTCGTATCCCATACCGAACACACCTTGACCAGCGTAGAGGCAGTCATGGGTGAGTTGCCAGAGATCCGGAAAGAAGGTGTTGCAGAAGATCGGGAAGAAGCCGAGCTTGGCGTTCGTTGCCTATCGGTTCCGGTCTTTGATCGCTTCGGTCACGCCGTGGCGGCCTTGAGCTTGTCATTCCCCGTGGTGCGCTATGACGCAAAGAAACGAGCCGAATATGTACGCTTGTTGCATGAGGCCGGGAGGCGTATTTCTGCAGGTCAAGGGTTCCACGAGTATTCCTTCGAGGCCCATTCCCAAACAGGTTGATGACAGATTGCCGTCATGAGTTCCGCCGGACACAGCCGATCTGCTGTGCCCGGCCTTTCTTGTGCAGGCCCTACCTGGCCAGCCATCCTCCATCTACCGCCAGCGTATGGCCATGAACATAGTTCGAGGCCTCCGAGGCCAAGAATACCGCCGCACCGGCCAGATCCTCGGGTTCCCCCCAGCGTCCAGCGGGTATTCGGCCCAGGATCTCGCGGCTGCGCTCGGGGTCGTTTCGCAGTGCCTCCGTGTTGTTGGTTGCCATGTACCCGGGGGCGATGGCGTTTGCATTGATGCCGTGTGAGGCCCACTCGTTTGCCATCAGCCTGGTCAATCCCAGGACACCGCTTTTCGAAGCTGTATACGAAGGAACCCTGATACCGCCTTGAAAGGACAGCATCGAGGCGATGTTGATGATCTTGCCGCGTCGTTGTCCTTCGATGCAGGCGCGAGCGAAGGCTTGGGAAAGGAAGAACAGGTTCTTGAGATTGACGTCCATGACGTCATCCCAGTCCTTTTCCGTGAAGTCGAGTGCATCCGAGCGTCGGATGATACCGGCGTTGTTGACCAGGATGTCGGCACCGCCGAAGTGTTCCTGTGCCCGTTCGAGGATATCGTTGATCGGCGTCGTGCTGGCCAGGTCGGCCTCCACGGGCAAGAACGCTCCCCCCATTGCTTCGACTTGCCGCTGGGTTTCTTCCGGTGAGCGACGGTTCACGGCCACGATGTTGCATCCCGCGCTTGCCAGGCCCAACGCCATGCCCTGGCCCAGGCCGGTATTGCATCCGGTGACGATAGCGGTCTTGCCGCTCAGGTCGAAAAGCTGACTCATGGATAGGCCTCCTTAGGCTCAGCGCAGATCCGACATCGCGACATGATCCATATCGGGGAACGTCTGATTCTCGCCGACCATGGCCCAGATGAAAGTGTAGCTGCCGGTGCCCACGCCGGAATGCAGCGACCAGCTTGGAGAAAGGACAGCCTGGCGGTTGCGCACCACCAGATGCCGGGTCTCCTGGGGTTCTCCCATCATGTGAAAGACCAGGCTGTCGTCGGCCATATCAAAGTAGAAGTAGGCTTCCATGCGTCGCTCATGGGTATGGCAGGGCATGGTGTTCCACAGGCTGCCTTCTTCGAGTCGTGTCATTCCCATCAGGAGTTGGCATGTCGGCAGAACATCCGGTACCAGGTACTTGTAGATGGTGCGACGGTTGCTGTTTGCCGTGTCCCCCAGGGTCTGGGGGGATGCATCCTCCAGCGTCACTTTGCGGGTTGGATGCGCCTGGTGGGCAGGAGCGCAAGCCATGTAGAAAGCGGCCGGTTTATCGGGGTTCTGGCTTTCGAACTGAATGTCACGGCTGCCCTTGCCGATATAGAGGCCTTCGTGGGTATCGATGTCATGTCGAGTGCCATCGACGACCACGCTCCCCGGGCCGCCGATGTTGATGGTACCGAGTTCGCGGCGTTCGAGGAAGAAGTCTGTCCCGGTCTGCTTGCCCAGAGCCGCGGGGACGGTCACGGGTTCCTCTACGGGTTGGGCGCCTCCGATGATGATGCGGTCAATGTGGCTATGTACCAGCTTGAGCTGATTATCGACGAACAGCTCCTCGATCAGGAACTGGTCACGAAGTCCTTGGGTGTCGAGAGTCTTGGCGTGTTCGCTGTGGATCGCCTGACGAATCTCCATGCGGCCTCCAGGATCAGTGGTTCTATAAAATTAAAATGCAGGTTCAAAATATCATCGAGATAATGAGGGATCAAGGCGGCTGTCGCTTGGCCGGTTTGGGCCACCAGGAGAGGACGACGACAAAGAGCGATCCAAAGACGAGGTACCTGTCGGCAGAGGAGTAAGGCGGCGATGGTATGAAGGTGGGGAAGGCACCGGTTACCGGTCCCCGCTGTCCTCGCGGTCATCGAGCAGGGCATCCCGGAAGTAGTCGTTGATGCGGGTATGGCTGCGGGCGTACCAGTCGTCATCCTTGGTGATGGCGCGTTCGGTGTTCAGTGGGTGGGTGGGAATGTGCAGGCGCATGTCGACGCCGCTGTCGGGATGGGTCGTGACCTGCAGGGTCGCCGAGCGGCGCGAGGGGCCGTAGGGAATGAGCCGGGCCAGGGCGGCCTGGCGTTCGCTGGAAGTGGCGAAACGGATGAAGTCGCGGGCGATGTCGGGATGGGCGGCATGGCGGGGCACGGCCCAGGTTTCGTGCTCCTGGACCTGGCCATCCCAGAGGATCTCGATGGGCAGGTCGCGGTTGATCATGGCGTCGAAGAAACGCCCGTTGTAGCCCGAGGCCATGACCACCTCGTTCTCCGCGAGCAGCCGTACCGGGGTATCGCCGGCTTCCCACCAGTGCAGATTCTCGAGGCTGTCGATCCGCTCGAAGGCGAGCGATAGGCCGCGACGGGTACTGAGCAAGCGATAGATTTCCTCCTTGGGAACGCCGTAGGAAAGCAGCGCCCACTCCAGGTTGACCGCGGGTGTGCGCTGCAGGGCACGGGGGCCGGGGAAGCGTTGCTGGTCGAAGAGATCGGCGATCGAGGTGGGGCGACGACCGGGGAAGGCATCGCGGCGATAGGCGATGACGGTGGCGAAGACCGAGTGGGTGATGGAGCAGCGGTTCAGGGCGCCATCGATGAAATCGCGTTCGGCCGGGGTGCCATCCGGTGCGGGGGCCAGCAATTCGGGGGCCAATGGTTCGAGCAGATTTTCGGCACAGGCGGCCTTGGCCTGGCTGCGGGTCATGTCGATCAGGTCCCAGGTCATGTCGCCTTTGGCCACGGCCCGGCGGAGTTCGGCGATACCGCCGTCGTACTGCTCAACCTCCACCGGAATGCCCGTGGCCTCGGTGAAGGGAGCGAACAGGGCGCGCTGCTGGGCACGCTCGTAGGCACCGCCCCAACTGAGCACGGTCAGTGTTTCCGTTGCCGACTCATCGCCGTATGCGCAAGGTGCCAGCATGATCGTCAAGCCGACCAGGGCCCCCATGCAGGCGCGTCGCATACCGTGATCAACCCGTGCCATGTTCCTCCCGTCGCAGTTCCTCGCTGTATTGCAGGTAGGCGCGGGCGATACTCGCCTCGTAGACCACACCGAGGAAGGCATCGTCGGCCTTGTCGTCGACCACGGCGATCGCCTCGCCGGTGACATCCTGAAGCTGATGCATGGCGCTCCATACCGAGGCCTCCGGGCCCAGAACCGGGCGTGGGGTGCGCGGGCAGTCGCGCACCCGGCGTTGGCCCTGGCCGCGACCGCGCATCACTTCGAGGTCGGCCAGCGTCACGCTGCCGTGATAGCGACCCTTGTCGTCGACCAGATAGGCCTCGCCGTGCCCGTGGTGCCCCAGGGAGGCCACGGCGTCATCAATGCTGCCGCGCGGATTCAGCGTCACGCAGTCCTGGCTCAGCAGGTGCTTGAGTCTGGCACTTTGCAGCAAGGCGCGGCCGCGACCCGCCGAGAGGTCCAGGCCACGGTTGGCGAGCTGGATATCGAACAGCGAACGACCGAACAGCTGTGCGGCGATGGGGCTGGCCAGGGTCACGCTGGCCAGGGCGGCGGTGGTCAGCACATAACTGCCGGTGAGTTCGAAGACGATCAGCAGGCTGGTCAGCGGGGCGCCGATCACCGGTGCTGTCACCGCGACCATGCCGCATACGGCGTAGAAGACGAAGGTATCGCCGGCCAGGCCGGTATTGCCGATCAGGGTGCCGCACAAGGCGCCGAACAGGGTGCCGATCACCAGCGCCGGGCTGAACACGCCGCCGCCGAAGCCCATGCCGATGCACAGTGCCGTGGCGGCGAGCTTGAGCACCAGGACGATGACCAGTTCGAAACCACCGAAGGCTCCCTCGATGGTGGCGAAGCGCAGCGTCTCCTGGCCCATGCCGAGGATGTCCGGTACCCAGAGGGCGACGAGGCCGAGTGCCGCACCGGCCAGGGCGGGGCGCAGCGAGGGTACCACGGGCAGTCGAGCGGCCCAGCGGCCGACGGCGAGAATGGCATGCATGTAGGCCCCGGCCACCAGGGCGCCGAGCCCGCCGATGACAATGAACGCCGCGAACTCCCAGGGCTGGGGCACGGCGGTGTCGGCGACATGAAAGAGCGCGCCCTGCGACAGCACATTGGTGGCGATGACATGCCCGACGATGGCGGCGGCGGCCACTGGGGCGAAGGCGCGCAGGGCATAGTGGCGCAGGATCACCTCGTGGGCGAAGACGATGCCGGCCAGCGGCGCATGAAAGGCCGTGGCGATAGCCGCCGCGACCCCGCAGGCGATGGTCACGTTGTCGTCGGAGCGCCCCAGCTTGAGCAGCCTGGCGCCCAGCGAGCCCAGGCTGGCCCCCAGGTGCACCAGTGGCCCGTACTGGCCCACGGAAGCGCCGGCGCCAAGCGACACCAGCCCAGATACTGCCGAAAGGAAACCGGCTCGCGCCGGCAGGCGCCCGCGTCGCGTCTGTACGGCGGCAATCACGTCGGCAGGGGTATGGGGACGACGCTCGCGGATGGCGCGGTGCAGTTGTCCCACCACCAGGCCGCCGAGGGCGGGCACCAGCACGGTGGCGATGGCCAGCGCCTCGGGGTGGGCGAACATCATGCGCCCGCGCGGCGAGATCAGCAGCAGATCATTGAGCCAGAGCACCGCGCTGACGAAGCCCACGGCGGCGAGCGCCGCCAGACCGCCGATCAACGCGCCGAGAACCACCAGACCGAGAAAACGCAGCATGCCCCGGGCACCCTGGGTGGGGCGCCCGGCGTCGTTTGCACGCCTGGTTTCCGGTTCGCCTGCCACGTCAGATGCGTCCCTGTGCCCGCTGCATGGTGCTTAGTCCATGTGTAGGGGGAATCCGGGAACTGGGCAAGTCGTTCGGGCGGGGGGATGTGACGCAGCGCAGGGACCAAACCGACCGACGGACGTGCCCGAATGCCACCACGGCGGCGCTGGTTCACCGTCCATGCGCCGACCGTCGTCGTTGAATCAGGGTGAGAGGCCCAGGGGAAGATGGGCTGCCGCGTCACATGGTGTGCCAGGGAGAGCAGGGCGGCTCCGCCAACGTCTCGAGGATGATACGCAGCCCCCGGTCGAGCTCTTCCCGGCTTGCCGGCGGCCCCAGGCACAGGCGCAGGGCCTGGGGGGCCGGTTCGCTGCCGACGCAGAAGGGTTCCGGCGTCGAGACGCGCACTCCGCGCTGGTCCAGCAGTTCCTGAACCTCGCTGCCCCGCCGGCCGGCGGGCAGGGTCACCCAGAGATTGGAGGAGCGCTCGCGACCGCTGGTCGGGTAATCCGCCAGTCGCTCCCTGGCCAGTCGCTGACGGGCCTCGAGCTCGTGGGTCTGCCAGTCGAGCAAGCGGCGGCTGGTGTCGCTGGCGATCCAGCGGCAGGTTGTCTCCACCATCAGCGGCGGCACCATCCAGGTCTGGGCGCGCAGGGCACTGCCGATTCGCCCCAGCAGCGCTTCGGGAAGCTCCAGGGTGCCGATTCGCAGACCGCCGGCCAGCACCTTGGAGGTACTGAAAATGCGCAGGGTTCGCTCCGGGGCCAGTTCGATCAACGGCGTGCCTCGGTCGGCCTCGGGCAGATACTGGACGTTGTCCTCGATCAGCCAGAAATCGTGCTCGCGGGCCAGGGCGACCAGTCGTTCCCGGCGCGCCTCGGTGAGGCAGGCCCCGGTCGGGTTGTTCTGCTCCGGTGTGGTGTAGACCAGCCGTGGCGGCTGGCGGGCGCACAGCCGGCTCAGGGCCTCGATATCCATGCCGTGCTCATCCAGAGGCACGCCCAGCAGCTTGAGATGCGCCTGTCGGGCCGCGCCGATGAAGCCGGGATAGGTGAGGGCATCGGCGGCGACCAGTTCGCCCGGTCGCGTCAGGGCCTGGAGGGCAAGCGTCAGGCCATGCTGTCCGCCCTGGGTGATGACCAGCGATTCGGGTTCGGCCGACATGCCCAGGTGGCCGAGCCACTCGGCGAGTTGCCGGCGGTGGCTTTCCAGGCCGTATTCCGGCTGGTAGTCCACGGCGCGCTGCAGGCTCGCCGGATCGTCGGCCAGGGCAAGCAGGGTGTCGCGCAGCCCTTGCGGGCGCAGCGGATGGGGAGGAGGCAGGCTCATGCTCATGTCGACGACACCGTTCTCGACCGGCTGGCCGGCGCGGAACGTGGCCGTCGACTCCGCCTCCCTGTGTCGGACATAGGTGCCACTGCCGACGCGTGACTCGACCCAGCCCTGACGCTGGGCCTCGGCATAGGCCCGGGTGATGGTGCCGATGGTCACGCCGAGCTTGTCGGCGAGACGGCGCTGGGGCGGCAGCCGCTCTCCCGGTGCCAGCTCGCCCCGGGTGATGGCCTCGGCCATGGCATCGGCGATGCGTCGGTAGCGCGGACCGTCTTCGGGCAGCTCGGGTGTCCAGATTGTCATGGTGACAATAAAACCTTTGACGCCAAATTTGTCCTCATTATGCTCAGAGAAACGAGGAAAGTTAACCCGTTTTCATAAAATTGTATGGGTACAATAGAGATGGATACCTTGGCCTACCTGGGGCCCGTGACCCTGTTCATGGTCTCGATGACTATCACGCCCGGCCCCAACAACGTGATGCTGACCGCCTCCGGCGCCAACTATGGCTTTCGCCGTACCATGCCGCATGTGCTGGGCATTCTCGGTGGATGCTTCGTGCTGTTCGCCGCCATTGCCCTGGGACTGGGTATCCTCTTCGAGCGCTATCCGCTGGTACAGACGGCGCTGCGGGTGATCGGCAGCCTCTATCTGTTGTATCTGGCCTGGAAGATCGCCACCGCGCCGCCGCCCGAGTTCGGCGATGCCGAGGGGCGGCCTTTCGGCTTCTGGCAGGCGGCGGCCTTTCAGTTTGCCAATCCCAAGGCCTGGGTCATGGGGCTGACGCTGATGGCGAGCTTTCTGCCGGAAGACGGCAATAGCGTCGTCAACGCGCTCTTGCTGGCCGGCTTCGCGGAACTGGTGGGGCTGCCCTGCATCTCCCTCTGGGCGGGGTTCGGTACCGCCATCGGACGCTGGCTCAAGGGGCCGCGCGCATGGCGGATCTTCAACGGCACCATGGGCGCGCTCACCGCGGCCTGCGTGTTCTTCATCCTCGGTTGACGGCGAGGTCGTCATCGTCCGAACGACGCGCCACCAGAGTGATCTCGACGTTGGCGCCGTCCAGCAGGGTCGGGGACTGGGTGCAGGTGCGGGCAGGGTAATGCGGCGATTCGAAGAAATCGGCGTAGGCCGCATCCAGCTCGTGGATCTTCTCGAGGTTGGTAAGGTGCACGTCAGCCCGCACGATATCGGCAAGTTCGCAGTCCACCGAGTCAAGCAGGTGCTGGACGCGACGCATGATCCAGCGGGTCTCCTCGCCCACGTCGCCGAGTATCGCCTCGCTGCCCTGGATGTCCGCCGCCGTCAGGCCGGAGAGATACACATAGCGGTCATCCAGCACCACATGGCTGCCGGGGAAGGTGGGCGTTGGCAGGGTGGCATCATTATGGAAAGTCGGCATTCTGGCTCCCGTGTATTGCATGGCCTTTCATGGCCTGCGACATGCGGCCGTGCACCGATGTTCCTCACAGCCAACGCTTATCGGCGGTAAACGACACCGTGAACCAGCGTCGCTCGGCGGGAATGCTCAGGTTGGCGGTGATGATCTCGCGAATCTCGTCGAGTTCACTCACGCCTCGCTCGGCGGCGAATTCGGGCGTGGTGACGATGTGGATCTCGATGAAATGGCCGCGGCCGGACTTGGCCACATGACTGCGGTACTCGAGCAGGCCTGCGCGTTGCATCACCGGCGCCATGGCGGCATGCACCTCCCGATCGATGGCGCTTGGCGCCATCAGGAACACCTCCTTCATGGAGCGGCGGATGATGCCAATGGGCACCGGCATGAAGGCCACCGTCAGTATCGTCAGCAACAGCGAATCCACGTAGGAGGTGAGGTAGGCGTAGGAGGTGCGCTGCAGGATCAAGGCGACGATGAAGGCCATCAGCAGGGCGCTGGTGATCAGGCCCGACATCACCCAGCTATGCATGTCGATGCGCACGAACTCTGAATCGACATGGCGATTGAGGCGGTGCTGGTAGACGGCCATGACGAAGCAGATGATCGCCACGATCACGGCATAGAGGCTGGCCAGGCCGAAGGCCAGGTCATGGCCGCCGGTCATCAGCCCTTGCACGGCATTGAGAAAGGCATAGAAGCACAGCAACAGCAGCACGGCGCCGTTGAGTGCCGCCACCAGGGGTTCCAGGTGCCAGTAGCCGTGCTGGAAGCGCTGGCTGACTTCCCTGGCGATCAGCCGTGTAACCACCAGCGCCAGGAGCGACATGACCGCATCGATGGCCGCGAAGACCCCGTCGAAGAGAATCGAGCGTGAGCCCGCCTGCAGGCCGAAGATGACCCCCAGCACAGCGATCAGCAGAGCCATGAGGATGGAGATTCTGAGGGCGCGTTGCTCGAGGGCCGATGACATAAAGTTTTCGCCTGATCATCAAAAGCTTGCAGTCTAGTCGAGGTTCAGCGAGGGGGGAAATACCTCCAAGGGCATATGTCGGCACGAGGCGATGTCGATTTGCGTGCTCCCGGAACGACTCATGAAAGCCTGCGACAGAATCTGTTCGCAGTTCACTTCGAGCGACATAGGAGGAGCACAGCATGACGTACGTCGATGGATTCGTGGCCGCCGTTCCCACCGCCAATCGGGAAAAATACCTGCAGCATGTGCGCGATTGCGCGGGGGTGTTCAAGGAGCACGGTGTCCTCAAGCTGGTGGAGTGCTGGGGCGATGACGTTCCCGAGGGCGAAGTCACCTCCTTTCCCATGGCCGTGAAGCGTCAGCCGGATGAAACCGTTGTCTTCGGCTGGCTGCTCTGGCCCTCTCGTGAGGTGCGCGACCAGGCCATGGCCAAGATCATGGAAGACCCGCGCATGCAGCCTGACGTCAATCCCATGCCCTTCGATGGCAAGCGGCTGATCTATGGAGGATTCGAGGTCATCTTCGACGAATAGCCGGTCTTACTGTTGCATCAGATCCATCAAGCGGCAGGCCTGCCTGCCGGGAGGAGGCTTTCATGCACCGGATCACTCCCTTCCTGTGGTTCGATGGCCAGGCGGAAGAGGCGGCCAGCTTCTACGTTTCCGTGTTTCCCGATTCCCGCATCGAGCGGGTGGTACGGACGCCGACCGATACGCCGAGCGTGCCGGTCGGTGAGGTACTGCTCGTTGAATTCACCCTGGACGGCGCGCGTTACGCGGGCCTGAACGGTGGTCCCGATGTGCCCTTCAACCAGGCGGTGTCGCTGCATATCGACTGTGCCGACCAGGCCGAGGTGGATCACTACTGGGAATCCCTGAGCGAGGGCGGTCGCAAGATTCAGTGTGGCTGGCTGCAGGACCGCTGGGGGCTCCACTGGCAAGTGGTGCCCACCCGGATGCACGAGCTGTTGAACGACCCCGATCCCGAGCGTGCCCGGCGGGCCATGGAGGCGATGATGCAGATGGAAAAACTCATCATCGCTGACCTGGAACGCGCCGCGGACGGCGGGTGAGGGCATATCCCGGCCCGGCGCCGTGAGGATGACGCCGGGCCTCGGGATCAAGGCCGGCAGACGAAGTAGTCGTTCTGGATATCGTGCTCCAACTGGTGGACCTGAATATCGCGGAAGCCGGCTTCCTCCAGATAGGCCAGGGCGCGCTCGCGGCCCCACATGGTCCCCAGCCCTTCGCCGCCCTGGGCCAGCGAGACCGTCATGCAGTGGCTGATCGATACCGCATAGAGCATCGCGCCCAACGGGTGCTCGCGATCCAGGTGATGATGGCTCGAGGCGTGGATGTCCTGCACCAGGTAGATGCCGTCGCTGGTCAGGCTGCGGTGAATCCCCTTGAGCAGCCGGCGCGGCTGGCCCTGGTCGTGAATGCCGTCGAAGGTGGTCACCAGTTCGAAGGCCCCGGGCGTGGCGGTGGTGTCGAAGTCGCTCAGGTCACGTACCTCGAAGTTGAGGTTGGTCAGCCCGGCCCGTTCAGCCTGGGCGCGCGCCCAGCCGATGGCCTCCTCGGAGAGGTCGTAACCCGTGAAGCGGCTGGCGGGGAAGCGTTCGGCCATGGCCAGCAGGGCCCGGCCGCGACCGCAGGCGCAGTCCAGTACCCGGATACCGCTCTCCAGGCGCTCGATCAGCCCCGGGGCCAGCGGCAGGATGCCGTCGAACAGTGCCGGTAGCACCGTCTGGCCGCTGTCGCTGGCCATCACCTCCTGGAAGCGTGGATAGCGCGAGTAGGGTACGCCGCCGCCCTCACGAAAGCAGCGCAACACGTCATCCTCCACGCTGCCCAACAAGGGCATAAACTGGGCATAGACGGCCAGGTTTGCCTCGCCCCGGTCGGTGAGCAGTGCAGCGCGTTCGTCCGGTAGCCAGTAGCTGGCAGTGGCGGAGTCGGTTTCGACCACCTCGGCTGCCACCATGCCGCCGAGCCATTCGCGAACGTAACGCTCCTGGAGCCCCGTGCGCTCGGCCAGGGCCTGGCTGGTGATCGGTGGTTGCCCGGCCATGGCTTCCAGCAGTCCGGTGCGGTAGCCGAGCGAGGTCAATAGCAGCAGGCCACCGTGATTGAGGGCCTGAACCAGCCGGGCTTCGAAATCGTCGGTCGTCGGTTGGATGGCAAGAGTGGTATCGCACATGATCAGGGTCCTCCGGTCGTTGTTGTATTGGTGATGCGTGTCGTCGATGAGGACAGCTTCACGATACGACCGGGAGGCCGCCGATACTCAGGCGCATTGCGCCGCAAACGAGGGGTTTCTGCCATGACTGAAATCGAGCCCCGAGACAAGGCAATCATCGCCCTGCTGGCCGGTCCTGATGTGACCGCCTCGACGCTTTTCGGTATGTACGACATCTTCGGTTCGGCGGGTCGAGACTGGGAACTCTTGATGCACGGTCGACCGGGCGAACCGCTGCTCGAGCCGTTGATCGTCTCGCGGGATGGCGGCGGCTTCCGTACCGCGAATGGGGCCTGGGTCGAGCCGGATGTCGCCCTGGCCGACTGCCCTGCGCCGCTGGCGGTGTGCGTACCGGATCTGATGATCGCCCCCGGCGCCAGCCTGGCCAGCTACGTGCCCGAGATAGCCTGGTTGCGCGCCTGTGAGGAGTCGGGGGCGCTGATGGCGGCGGCCTGTACCGGCGCCCTGCTGTTCGCCGAAGCGGGGCTGCTTGACGACCAGGATGCCACCACCCACTGGGCCTATTGTGACGTGCTGGCGCAACGCTTTCCCAAGGTGCGGGTGCATGCCCATCGCAGCCTGGTGATCAGCGGAGAAGGGCAGCGGTTGATCATGGCCGGTGGCGGCACCACCTGGCAGGATCTGGCGCTGTTTCTGGTCGCGCGGCTGGTGAGCGTGGACGAGGCCATGCATCTGGCGCGGCTCAACCTGATCGGTTGGCACCTTGAGGGCCAGCAGCCCTATGCCGCCCTGAGCAGTTCGCGCCAGGTAGAGGATGCCGGTATCGCCAATTGCCAGGTATGGGTGGCCGAGCACTACGACACCCCCTCGCCGGTGGCCGGCATGGTGGCGGTCAGCGGCCTGACGGAGCGCTCCTTCAAGCGACGCTTCAAGGCTGCCACCGGCATGACGCCGATGGACTATGTCCATACCCTGCGACTGGAGGAAGCCAAGCAGGTGCTGGAAAGCGGCGATGCCCCCATCGACGCAGTGGCCGAGGAGGTGGGGTACGCCGACCCGAGCTTCTTCCGACGGCTGTTCGTCCGCCGGGTCGGCCTGACGCCCAGTCAGTACCGACGGCGTTTTCGCAGCATGCGGCTGCGTCTGCAGTAGCTCGATGGCATACGGGAGCGGGGTGGTTGCACGATCTTCCGGCTGGCTGAGTGGTGGCTCCAACCCTGGCGAGTGGCGCCGAGAACGGGGATACTGTGGCGTTTCGCCGTGCCCCCTGTGCCAGGGGAACACCGGCATCGCCACGCATCGCTGACAGGATTTTTTCGCCATGGGTTCAGGCCTGCCTCTCGTCCGCATCCACGCTAACTCGTCTCATGTTGCCACCCTGGCCGGCTGGATCCATGCCGAATGGGGGCATCTGCATGCCGGCCGCGATTTCGCCGCTGCCGTCGGGCACTTTCGCGGCGACTGCGGCCTGGCCGGAGTGCCTTCGGTATTTGCCGCCATGGACGGTGAGCGGCCGGTGGGCACGGCCAGTCTGGTCGTCGACGACATGAGCGACCGTCGCGAACTGACACCCTGGCTGGCCTCGGTCTATGTGTTGCCCGAGTGGCGCGGTCGCGGCATCGCCTCACGGCTGGTGCGCCGAGTGGAGGAAGAGGCCCAGGCACACGGCATCGAGCGTTTCTACCTCTACACACCGGATCAGCAGGCGCTCTACCGCCGGTTGGGCTGGCAGGATGTCGAGGAGCGCGAATATCGCGGCGAGATGGTGACCATCATGCAACGCGACTTTCCGGCTCCGGTCTGAGCCATGCACTGGCGAGCCCTGCGCTATTTCGACACCGTGGCCCGCAGCCACTCACTGCGCGAGGCGGCGGCTCGGTTGCATATCGCCCCGACCGCCATCAGCCGCCAGATCGACCTGCTGGAGTATCAGCTCGGGGCGCCGTTGATCGAGCGCGGTCCCGGTGGCATTCGCCTGACCGCCGCTGGGGAATTGCTGGCGGTCCAGGCGCGCCGCACCTTGCGCGATCTGGAGCGGGTGCAGGAGCACATTAGCGACCTCAAGGGCCTGCGTACCGGCAAGGTGAGCCTGAGGGTGGCCGAAGGCGTGGTGGCCGGTTTGCTCGTGCCGGCGCTGACCGAGCTCAACCAACGCCATCCGCAGTTGCAGTTCGATATTCAGATCGCCAGTGCCGGCCAGGTCGTCGAGGCGCTGCGCAGTGGCGATGCCGATATCGGCCTGACCTTTTTCATGCCGCGCCATGACGACATCCTGCCGTTCGCCAGCAGTCGCCTGGAGCATCATGCGGTCATGGCACCTGGCCATCCGCTGGCGGGGAGGGCCGAGTTGCGGCTGGCCGAACTGGCCGAGTATTCCCTGGCGCTGCCCGATGAGCACTATGGAGTGCGGCAAGCGCTCGACGAAGCGGCACGACGCCAGGATGTGACGCTCAATCCCATCTTTCACACGGCCTCTCTGGAGACCCAGAAGGCGTTGGCCATGTCGGGCGCCGGGCTGTTGATCCTGCCGCCCATGGCGGTGGCCCGGGAGTGTCGGGACGGCCAACTGGTCAGCGTGCCCCTGGCCCGGGGCGAACTCGAACATACCCGGCTGGACCTTTGCCTCCACCGGCATCGGCAGCGCAGTTTCGCCACCGAAGCCTGCCTCGGATTGCTGGCCGCATCGCTTCAGACATTGAGCGAGCCTTGAAGGTGTGCACACAAAAAGTGGACACCCTGGCACCATGATTGTGATGGCGATAGACACCAGGCGACGCCAAGCTGAGGGCACCAATAACAAGACGTGGAACCGCCCATGACTGCTCTCCATCTGATGACTGCCACTCAACTGCTGGATGCCTATCGCCAAAAGAGACTGTCGCCGCTGGATGTCGCCGAGGCGCTGGTCCGGCACATCGACCGTTGGGAGCCACACCTCAATGCGCTTTACGGATACCACCCGGCAGCCTTCCTGGAAGCGGCGCGCGCCTCGAGCGATCGTTGGGTGCGCGGTGAGCCGCGCGGCCCGCTGGATGGCGTGCCGATCACTCTCAAGGAACTGATTGCGACGCGTGGCACGCCGATACCGAATGGCACAGGCCTGGGCCAGCAGGCACCGGCCGTCGAGGATGCGCCGCCGGCGGCGCGACTGGCCGAGGACGACGCGCTGTTGCTGGCCAAGACGACTTGCCCGGATTTCGGCATGCTCTCTTCGGGCCGTTCCTCCTTCCACGGGACCACGCGCAACCCCTGGCGGCTCGACTGCAATACAGGGGGATCGAGTTCCGGAGCAGGGGCCGCGGCGGCGGCCGGCTATGGCCCCTTGCACGTGGGCACCGACATCGGCGGCTCGGTACGCCTGCCGGCGGCCTGGTGCGGAGTCGTGGGGTTCAAGCCGACGCAGGGACGCATTCCCATCGATCCCTACTATGTGGGGCGTTGTGCCGGCCCGATGACCCGCAGCGTGGACGATGCCGCTCTGATGATGACGGCCCTGGCTCGTACCGATCGCCGCGACGCCACGCGCTTGCCACCGGAGTCGATCGACTGGACGGATCTTGGGCTCGACGTCTCGGGACTACGCATCGGCGTGATGCTGGAGGCTGGCTGCGGTCTGCCGCTGGACGACGAAATCGCCCGCGCCGTGGAAGGGGCCGCCGTGCATCTCGAGGCAGCAGGCGCCACCCTGGTGCCGCTGGCGCCGGTGCTGACCCGCGAGATGCTCGATGGCCTGGATCGCTTCTGGCGCACCCGCCAATGGAGTGCCCTGGAAGCGCTGACGCTCGAGCAACGTGAGCGCGTGTTGCCGGCGATTCTCGCCTGGGCCGACGACGGCGGGCGGATCAGTGGTGTCGAGGCGGTGCGCGGCTTCGAGCAGACCCTGGCCATGCGCCGCGCCACCGAGGCGGTGTTCGATGATGTCGATGCCGTGATCTCGCCTACCACGCCCAACGTTGCCTTTCCCGCCGACTGGGTCTCGCCGACCAATGATCCGCAGCAACCCTTCGAGCACATCGCCTACACCGTGCCGTGGAACATGGGCGAGCAACCGGCGCTATCGCTCAATGCCGGGTTCTCCAGAGAGGGCATGCCGCTCGGCGTGCAGTTGATCGGTCCGCGCTTTGCCGATCACCGGGTGCTCAAGCTGGCCAAGACCCTGGAAACACGGTTGGCTCTCGAACCACGCTGGCCGTCGCCGCCCGTCGCGCAGTAAGGTTCTCGGTCAACTGTCTCGTCTTGTCATCGTGGGAGAATTTTCCTCATGTCCCGTCTTGTCGTCCTGCCCACCAGTCGCGCCGGCTGGGTGCTGCTGATCGTCTTCGTCGCCGTGGTGGCGGCAGGCATCTGGCCGGTCATCGGCTGGGTGAACCGCGCCGTGCTGGTGCTGGGCCTGCCGCTGCTGGTGGTGTGGAGCTATGTGGTGATCTTCGCCTGTTTCGCCGTCATGCTGATCGCCAATCGCGTCCTCGAGCACAAGGAGGATGAGCATGACTAGTCCCTGGCCGTTGCTCATCACCCTGGCCTACGTTGCCATCGCCATGTTCATCGGCCTGCGTGCCCGGGGCGGGCGGCGCATGAACAGCCTCGAGGAATGGGGCGTGGCCGGGCGCAGCATGGGGCCGGTAACGCTTTACCTGCTGATCGCCGCCGGCAGCGTCAGCGCCTACACCTTCATGGGCGCGCCGGGCTGGGCCTATTCCAAGGGCGTGCCGGTATTCTACGTGGCCGTCTATCTCGCCTATCTGGCGCTGGTGGCCTGGTACGTCGGCCCCAAGGTGTGGCAGTTCGGCGAGCGTTTCGGCCATGTGACCCAGGCCAGTGCCATCGCCGACCGCTACCAGAGCCCGTTGCTGGGGGCTCTGGCGGCACTGGTGATGTCGATCGGCTCGATCGCCTACGCGGTGCTGCAGACCATCGGCTCCGCCTACATCCTCAACGTGATGAGCGGCGGGGTGATTCCGGTGTGGCTGGGCGTGCTGCTGGTGCTGGCCTGCATTGCCGTCTACCTGTTCATCAGTGGCCAGCGCGCTATCGGCCGGACCAATGCCTTCCAGGGTGTGCTGATGCTGGTGGTGGCCTGGGCCGTGGGGCTATGGGCGTTGCATAGCGCCACCGGCGGGCTCGATGTCGGTGCGCTGTTCACGCGACTCCAGGCCGAGCATGGCGAGTTCCTGACCCTGCCCGGCGCCGGTGGCGACATGAGCTTCAGCTTCTGGACGACCTCGGTCATCGTCTCGATGTTCTCCTTCATGCCGCCGGTCTGGACCCAGTGGATGAGTGCCTCCTCGGCGCGCACCATTCGACGCAGTGCCACCTGGCTGCCGACCTACTACGTGGTGATCCTGCCGATGGTGGTGGTGGGCTTCATCGGCATCTTCGCGTTGCCCGACCTGGCGCGGGCCGACACCGTGGTGCTGGAGTACGCCATGCAGCACCTGCCGGTCGTGCTGGTCGGGTTGCTCGGTGCCGGCACACTGGCCGCGTCGATGTCCTCCAGCGAACCCTTCATCCACTCGGTGGCGCTCTCCTGGAGCAAGGACGTGCTGCAACCGCTGCTTAAACTGACGGATGTCACCACCGGCCGGCTGGCGCGCTGGATGATCCTGCCGCTGATGGCCTTGGTAATTGCCCCGCTGGCCATCGCCGAGCCGGGCAGCCTGGTGATGATCCTGCTGGTCGGGCTGGGCTTCGCCACCCAGGTGATGCCGGCCTTCATCGGCATGTTCCTGTGGCCGCGTGCCTCCAAGCTGGGCGTGCTGGCGGGCATCGTCGCTGGGTTCCTGGTGACCGTGGCCTTCACCACGCTTTGGAAGCACCCGCTGGGCATCCACGCCGGCTTCTGGGGGCTGATGATCAACCTGCCGGTGTTCGTCATCGTCTCGCTGGTGACCGCGCCCACCCAGGCCGATGTCGTCGAGCGCTTCTTCCGCATCGCCGCCCCCCACGGCCTCACCCGACTCGGTGACGGAAACGTTCACCGCCCCAGCGACTGCCTGCAGCAGTGAATCACCAACCCTCCGGGCGGGCGCGTCTGCGTCCCGCCCGTCCCCTCAAGGTTGGGAGCCTTCAGGAATCCCGGTACGTTTCAATTCTATCCCGCTGATGGCTATAGGCAGCTGCAGCGGGATGGTGGCTCTCTCCGTACGATTGTTCTTGTCCAGGAAGCACTGACTAGCATCCAGAGTAGCGCTCCAGCTTGCACAACTACGAGCCCCCACAGAGCAATTTCATGTCCGGTAAGACCAGGGAATCCGCCTGGCACGCGGTCAACGAGGAAGCCGACGAAACCTTGGAAGATGGCACCGCAGAGAACAGCAAAAAAATTTAACAAGGCGATTGCGCTGCCTGAGACTGATGGCGGGACGAGACGGGTAAGGAGTGCATAGCCGAATATGGGACCTGCGGTGAATGCGCCAAAGGCGAACCACACAGCTCCTTTGTAGCCTTCTGGATGGAGGAGGAGAATTATCTGCGTCGTCACGAAGAGTGCCGTGAGAGTGGCTGTCATACGGAAAAATGCCTTCTCGTCACGGGCTCTCCGGTCCGCCATTAGCCCGAACCCCATTTGACCAGCCACCACGCCGACGGCTAATCCGGTCAGAATAGCGGCGGCGGTACCATCCGTCTTGCCGCCTACCTCCCTTAGCCATTCACCTGCCCAGAGTCCTTGATAGGCAATCCACACTCCTTGTGTCAGAAAGGACAAAGGGGCAATAGTCCAGAATATTCGGCTCCGTGCTATGGCAAGAGCCCCATGAACCTGCTCGCTCAAGGAGGTTTCCGTCTCTCGGGCTTCCTTTGGATGGCGTGGTACTAGAGTAACAATAAGCAAGACTAGGAGAGCGATAACCAAAGATAGCCCTGCAAACAGCCACCGCCAAGGGATTAACTGGAGGGTTGCTTCCGTTGGCCAAGTCGCTACGAGAGAGCCCAGGCTGGCGAGGCCGATGGTCATGGCATTGACGAGCGGCAGTCGCTCATTGGGCCACCAGAGAGCGTTAGCTTTATAAGCGCCAGTCCAGCAGGCGCATAGCCCAAGCCCGACGAAGAAGCGTGCAGTGAGGAGTTGTACGAGTCCATCCGCCAAGGCAAAACCAGTCGAGGCGATGGCAGCTAATCCCATGGTCGTTGCTACCACACGCTTCGGCCCGTAACGGTCGAGCAGGACACCGATGAAAATTTGTGAACCGGCTAGAGCTGCGAGGAACGCGGCAGTTAGAAGCCCTAGCTGGAAAGCCGAGAGTGTGAATTCCTGTTGCAGATAAGGGGCGAGCACGCCGTTCACGTTGCGAACTAGCTCGGATAAAAGGTACGCAAAAGTGAATGGAATTAAAACGAAAGTCACGCATCGGCGCGCTGAATTTATGGATGATATTTTATGGATATTCGTCATACATGTTGATATGTCTTGAGAATTTAGGATAAGTGTCCAATTTACAGTATTCTTGACTCAATTGTCGTGTGACGATATCAACCTTGATCGTTCGATAATGCTCAACTGTAAGAAGGAAGGGTGATGAAACTATCTTTGCCGCCGTTTCCCGCGCTTGAAACCTTCTTGGCTGTTGCCCGCACAGGCGGTGTGCGGAAGGCTGCTCGGTCACTGAATGTGACCGATTCAGCGGTCAGCCACCAGCTGCGTAAGCTTGAGGAGTATCTGGGAACGCCAGTTATGGAGCGGCATGGGCGAGGAGTTAGACTTACGCCTATCGGTCGACGCTATGCTGAGGCGCTTGATGAGCCGCTGTCAGAGATTGCCCAAGTCACGGATCGCCTCTTTGGGACTCGAAGCGCAGATGCTGTCACCCTCACTACGGTACCTGTCGTTGCCACTTTGAGCCTGATACCGCGCATCAAGCAGCTTGAGGCTGATCATCCAGAGTTGATGCTGCGCCTCGTGACAACGACGAAGCAACTCGACCTCAATGGAAATGACATCGATTTGGCTCTGCGCTATGTACGCGGGCCTGCGGATCCTAACGAGCTGCTTACCTTCGATGAGTACGCTTTCCCTGTCTGCGCACCAGCCCTTGCGGAGGGGAGGGCACAGGATATTCGGGGGCAGCGCCGTCTCCTCAATAACGCGCATACCGAAGATTGGAGCTTCTGGACCCGCCAAGCCGGTACTGTCCAACTATCTGATGAGCCAACCATGAGTTTTGATTCGTCAGAAATGACGCTAGGTGCTGCAATCCAGGGGATGGGAGTTGCCATTGGCCGCACACCACTAGTGAATGCATTCTTGAAATCCGGTCAATTGGTTGCTCCTTTCGGAACAGGTACTCGCGGAGAGGGCCATTACAGGATTATTCACTCCTCGCATCGAAGGAATATCTCGAACCGAGACGCCGTTACTCAGTGGCTCTCCAACCTACTCGGCCCACTGCACTGAAGGGGAGGTTTCTTCCCTCGAATGAGCTATGAACACGGGCCAGATCGCTCTTTGTCTCCAGCTCGAAATCGCTGATATGCCAGGATAGAGAGATTGAGAATACGCTTAAAGAGACGACCAGTGGTTTATGGTGAGTCCGTTTTTTCAGATGGATGGCAGGGACAATGATCAAAGTAGACAAAGCCGTGCCGCCCCACACGGCTCGGTGACAGAAACGCTCACTTCAAAGTTAAAAGTGAAATAAGGTTGAAATTGTCTGAGTGGTTAGTTGTTGCTGGGTGTCCTTGTGCGGGGCGAGCAGAATCTTTGGAAGTGCGTGGTCAAGTCGTTTCGTGTATATTAAAACTCCTGTGGTATGGTTTTATTGATGGTCATGGCAAGGGTTAGGTGTCGATTAAACGAAAAAGATAGAACAGAATGGGAGTTCATCAATGAAGATCTGTGCTGCTCAGCTTCGACCCGTTATAGGTGATTTGTCGAAAAATATTGATAAGCACCTTGAGCTTGTTGAATTGGCTATCGATAATGACGCTGACTCGGTGTTCTTTCCCGAGCTATCGCTTACAGGGTATGAGCCTAGCTTAGCAAGATCACTCGCTAGAAAAGCAGCCGACTGTTGCCTTGATGAGATTCAGTATCTTAGCGATACGAATAACTTGGTGGTAGGAATAGGCATGCCATTCGACGCTGATTCTGGTGTGCAGATCGGGATGCTGTGGCTCCAGCCTAATGCACCTCGCCGTGCCTATGCGAAACAATTTCTCCATGCCGATGAAGCCCCTTACTTCGTAGCGGGAGAAGGGCAGATATTTATCGATAGTGCCGGGTTTAAGCTTGCTCCTGCCATTTGCTATGAATCTCTTCAAATGATCCACGCTGACAATGCTGCTTCTCTGGGGGCTAACATCTATCTTGCAAGTGTTGCTGAATCTTCCAGCAACTTGGATAAGGCCATGAAGCATTATGCTACTGTTGCGCGACGACATAACATGCATGTGATCATGGCCGACTCGCTTGGTCCGAGCGGTGACTTTTTGAGCGTTGGGCAATCTGCTGCCTGGAATGCCAGTGGCGATCTTCTTGGCCAAATGGATGCTGAGTCAGAAGGAATTATTTTGCTGGACACTTATCGCGAAACTGTCAGCATTCATAAGATCAAGAACTCATGATTTTTGTTGGTCATAGGCTTTTTTAGCCGCTAAAAATTGGAGTTTCTCTGTTGCTATCTGCAAGGAAGAAGTAGATGATTCGCACGTATCGAGAAGCGGATATCGATCAAGTTCTGGATATCTGGCTTTCAGCATCAATTAAGGCCCATGGGTTTGTCGATCCAGAGTTCTGGGAGTCGAAAGTCGACGAAATGCGCGACAGGTATATCCCCGCTTCGGAGACATTCGTCTATGAACGCAATGATCGAGTCGTCGGGTTCTATAGCCTGTTCGAGGACACCCTGGCGGCCATTTTTGTGGATCCCGACCTGCAGGGGCAGGGGATCGGAGCTGCCTTGCTGGATGATGCCAAGGGCAGAAGAGAGGAGCTGCGCCTGACGGTCTACAGAGAGAATGCGCCAAGCGTCAGGTTTTATGAGAAGCATGGTTTTATTCCGCTTGGTGATCAAGTCGATGAAAATACCGGTCATGCCGAGATTGTCATGAGATATCGTGTTTGATCATGCGTAAACTGTGGGCTTTAACGTCGTTCGTCCTTGTGTACCTGCGGAGAACTTATGGAACTGGAACGCTTTTATAACGCGCCCGAGCGTGTCGTCGACGACATTCTTCATGTGGCGGCTGCTACCGCGGACCTGCGCATTGCCGAGCCGGAAAGCGGTCTGCGGATTCTGGTCAGGGGCGATTGGGACAGGCAGCGAGAGGGCAGCCGGCAGGTGGCCGTGCTATCCGGCGGTGGTGCCGGCCATGAGCCCGCGCATGCCGGCTTTATCGGCGATGGCATGCTGACCGGTGTCATTTCCGGGAGTCTGTTTGCCTCGCCCAGCGTCGAGCCGATTCTGGCGGCCATCCGTGAAGTCTGTGGCGATGCCGGTTGCT
Organism: Halomonas elongata DSM 2581; assembly: GCF_000196875.2. NCBI lineage: Bacteria > Pseudomonadati > Pseudomonadota > Gammaproteobacteria > Oceanospirillales > Halomonadaceae > Halomonas > Halomonas elongata. The sequence goes on along the minus strand of NC_014532.2, from coordinate 2,284,628 downwards.
TGCTGGTGGTCAAGAATTACACCGGCGATCGTCTGAATTTTGGCCTGGCGGCCGAGCGTGCTCGCGGTGAAGGGCTCGATGTCGAGATGGTGATCGTCGCCGATGATGTCGCCATCGCCGAAGCACCGCAGCCACGCGGTATCGCCGGCACACTGCTGGTACACAAGCTGGCCGGCTATCTGGCAAGCCAGGGCGCGTCGCTTGCCGAGATTCAACAGCACACCCGGGCACTCTGCGAGCGGATGGGGTCACTGGGCATGGCGCTCAAACCCGCCGCACAGCCCGGTCAGCCGGCGTCAACGCGTTCCCCCGAACTGGGGCTCGGCATTCATAACGAACCCGGCACCCGTGCCGTCGATCCCCAAAGTGCAGATGACGCGATGCGCTGGGTGCTGGAGCCGTTGCTCCAGGCAGTGGCGCCTGTGGCTGCCCCTGGTTCGTCGTCCGGCACTGCCTGGGTTGCCATGCTCAACAACCTGGGCAGTTGCTCGTCCCAGGAGATGGGTGTGCTGGCTGAGTGTCTGCTACGCCAACTGGGTGAGGAGCGGGTAAGTCATCTGATTGGCCCCGCGCCGCTGATGACATCGCTGGACATGCACGGCTTCTCCGTCACGCTGGTGGCCAGCGAGCCCGAGCTGATCGAAGCGCTGACAGCACCGACCACGGCGCCGGCCTGGCCGGGTATTCAGGCGGTGCGCAACGTTGTCACATTCAAGCCGGACACGGCGCAAGGCAACGCGGCCCTGCTTGAGGATGCCCCACAGGATGCCGAGTCGACGGCGGTACTGTGGCGGGTGATCGAGACATTGCGCGAGTCGCGCGAGGAACTGGACGCCCTGGATGCCAAAAGTGGTGACGGCGATGCCGGGGCCAGCATGCAGAGTGGCGCCGACAGCATTGCCAAGGCACTCGACGCCCAGCGCCTGGACACCAGCTCCCTGTCTCCATTATTCACGGGTATCGGCCAGCTACTGGCTCGCGACATGGGCGGTTCCAGCGGCGTACTGCTGTCGATCCTGTTCACGGCGGCGGGCGGAGCACTGGAGCGTGGTGACAATCCGGGGGAAGCGCTCGCGGCGGGTGTCAGGAAGATGCAGGAATACGGAGGTGCTCGACCTGGGGACCGCACCATGCTCGATGCCTTGATGCCGGCGATCGAGTCGCTGCAACACGGTAATACGCTGGCGGAAGCCGCCCAGGCGGCGCGTACCGGTGCGCAAGCCACCGCCTCGCTGACCACTGCCAAGGCAGGGCGTTCGGCCTATGTGCCGGAGAGCGCGCTGGAAGGCATTGTTGACCCCGGTGCTGAAGCCGTGGCACGCGTGTTCGAGGCATTGGCACGACCATAATGTGATATGGCCGCCGGACATCTTTCTCGCCGAAGGCGGCGTTATACCGTACAGGAGACATCGTGATAGTCATCTATGGCATCAAGGAACACCTGAACCCCATCAAGGCCCAGCTCTCCGATGTTATCCATGGCTGCATGCAGTCGGTACTGGGAATGCCGGAGGACAAGAGGGCGCATCGTTTCATTCCGATGGACGCCGAGGATTTCTACTACCCGGGTGGCCGAACGCCGGCCTATACGGCCATAGAAATCAATATGATGCAGGGACGCTCGGCGGAGACCCAGAAAGCCTTGATCAAGACGCTCTTTCAGAGTCTGGAGGCTGAGGTAGGTCTCGCCCCCGTGGATGTGGAAGTGACGCTCAAGGAACAACCCCCGCACTGTTGGGGCTTCCGAGGCATGACCGGCGACGAGGCGCGAGACCTCAAATACTCGGTCAAGGTATAGCCATACCATATTACTGGAATGACCTAATGGGCGAGGACGGCCTGCATCCCGCCCATCCTCGTTTTGCACTTATATGCCTGGTTGATTAGGCTCAAATTCAAGGCGACCGAGATCGCCGTGATAACGACATAATCAAAATACGCCGGGGACTACCGCAGGGAGCGCCATCGCGACGTGCAGGGTAGGTGGCGGTAGCGTGACCGCGCCTCAGCCGATTCATCCCAGAGGGCCACGAAACACCCGCAAACTCGCTGCCCATCACATAGCGATAGAGAAAGCCAATAGCAGTAACTCTTCACGGTGCGGGGAAGCGCTTCATCCGCATGGCTCGCCTTGACCCGACCCATCAGCTTCGGCGACCTGCTGTGCATACCCATATCCGTTGCTCTTCATATGGATGTATGTACAGTTTTTTGGTTTCAGCAAAACGCGCAAGCACGCGAATTTTGGATAGGCTGCAGGGGTACTTATATTCTCTTTCAAGATCATATAGTTATGCGGGATATAGTCAAATTAATAATATTGTTAAACGCGCGTTCTCGTTTAAGTTAATAAACGAGTGTGCTATCTAATATCTGTTAGAGCGACTTGATGGATAAATACTCGAATTTTGAAGCGCTAATAGCAGAGCAAACCGAAGGACGTGACTTCCGCGTTCGGGTGGCGTTGCGAGAAGGGGCGATGGTGGCTTCAATCGCACCTCATGGAGGGGCAATTGAGCCGGGCACATCAGAGTTGGCCATCGCTATTGCTGGTAATCAACTTAGTTTCGCGGTTTTTGAGGGCACAAAGGCAACGCAGAACAGGGAGTTGCATATTACCAGCACAAACTTCGATGAACCTCGTTGTATCGAAGTAGTCGCGGGGGCTCGTACTGCGGTGGCGATACATGGAGAAAACAGCCAAGAGGCTACGGTATTTACCGGCGGTGCCGACATGATGCTTCGCTCCCATATAAACAACGCACTTTTAGATGCAGGCTTTACTGTGCGAGAACATGAAAACCCTAACCTTCAAGGGAAATCGCCACTGAATATCTGCAATCGCGGAACGAACGGAGCTGGTGTCCAATTAGAGCTATCCCGTGGACTGAGGAATACTTTCTTCGAGTCTCTCAATGCAGCTGGAAGAGCGCGCCAGACTCAAGAGTTCCATCAATTCGTCGATGCCGTGCACCAGGGGCTAAGCCGTGCAGGCCTGCTCTAACCAAGCGGTCAACCGGACGCCAAAAGCGTGGCGCTTTTGGTTCCCTCCGCTGTCGCTCCGGCGCCGGTTACCTTTACGTTAAGTGACCTCACAGGGGAGTTGAATGAGTCGTAATAGTCAAACTAATAGGAAAAAGAAGTTAGCAAATAAAAGAGATAAGCTGAGGGCTTGTAGGGCCAAAGCTAATGCTGAAAAATCCAAGATAGCAACTATTTACTTGGATGAGTCTGGAAATACTGGTCATAATATAGTTGACGAAAGTCAACCGGTTTTCACGCTCTCGGGCTGTAAATATTCTAATAGCGAAGCTGAGAAGTTGCTTGCACTGACAGGCTCAAAATCACCTTTAGAGGCTCATTTCAAAAAATTAAAGCGCCGGAAGTCTGGACAAGATGGAATTGTAAGGCTAATGAGCCATCGACTTATAAATAAAGATTATGTGAAAGTAGAGCTTTTTTATAAAAGCTTTATGGTGACTACCAAGATAGTTGACCTCCTAATTGAACACATGCTCCACCTAAATGGCCATGATTTATATGTAAATGGAGCAAACATAGGGCTTTCAAATATGTGGTTCTATTGCATGCCTGCGTTTTGTGGTCAGGATCGAGTCCAGGCTATGTATGAATCGTTCGTTAACATGGTTAAAGAACAGTCTGAAGAATCAATAGATTCGTTTTATCAGAGTGTAGAGGTCCTTAAAGAAAATTCAATTAATGAGGATTTTAAAGAAGACCTTAATTTGATCCTGCATACTCGGAATTATGTGCATGATGCGCTGAATGGGATCGATAAGACATCACTTGACCCATCAATACCAGCATTATTTTCACAATGTGTAAGCTGGGGAAACGTGCATCCAAAAGGGTTTTATATCATTCATGATGATTCCCATAGTATTGAAAAACAAAAAATTATGTTTTCCCAGTTTATGGATTGGACCCAAAGTCCTATAGAGCTTGGTTATGACAGACGGAAGTTTAAATTACCCTTAAGAGGAAAGGGTTTGGAATTTTCAAGCTCTGAATCGCATCCTCAATTACAGGTTGCAGACATTATTGCTAGCTCGATGGCTTATTGGGCAGACGGTGTTGCAAGAGGTGAAAAAGAAGACTACTTGTTTCTTGAGTTAAATAAGTTGAATTTGGATAAGTTAACTACAAATAACAAAATATGGCCAACGCGGAATGTTACTCCAAGCGATCTAGGTACGGTCCACGATGGCGGGCTAAATGCAGCGAATCATGGTGCATATTTCTTGATGAAGGCAAAGGCTAATGCTGAAATAACCACTTAACAAAGCCAGTCAGAGGAGCAGGATGAAATTATCCCCGGTGCAAGTATCAAGCTATTTCATACAGAAGCTTGGAAGTATGAAGATTTTCATTGAGCTGTCTGAACGTCAATGGCGAGAAGAGTCATCGTCATATGAGCGATCATTAGTCAATGAGCACGAATCGCTGAGCTGGGATAGGTACGGCTACAGGAATGACTTGGCGGCAAACATCAATCAAGAATTTCCTCAATATCAACGGCAGTCACAACTGATAATGATTGTCTCGTTATTTGAAGACTACCTCAATCAACTGTGCGTAAGCTTCAAGGCGGAAAATACATTGGATGTCGCATTAACTGATATCAAAGGCAGCGGCATCGATCGAGCCAAGACTTATTTGAAAAAGGCAGTTGGTATCCCGTTTCCTTTGGATGGCGATTCATGGAAGAAAATAGTCGAGGCGCAGTTGATCAGAAACATAGTCGCACACAATGCCGGTCATCTTGATGAGGTCAAGCATGCCAAGCACCTGAAAGTAGTTAGGGCCAGTGATAACTTGGATGCTGAAGTATTTGCTAGGTTGCACTTGATCATCGAAGAAGGCTACTTGCTATCGCTAGTGAGTGCTATGGAAAGATATGCAGCGGCACTTCATAAGGTGTCAGCCAGTGGCTAACAAGTTGCTGCACTCGGAGAAATTACTCGCTGCGCTCCCAATTTTCCGGTGGGCAAGATGTTAGGACGAAAGGAATTTTGAGAGATATGGTAGAGCCAGAGATCCCAGAAGAAGCAAAGCAGGCCCAGTCCGTCGTTGAAGCCGTGTTTGGTGATGCGATCGTCGGTGTCTACCTTTTCGGATCGGCTATCGTTGGTGGCCTTAAGCGTGACAGTGACGTTGACATCATGGTCGTGGTCAATCATTCGCCTACCTTTCTGCAAAGGAAATCTTTAGTTGCTCGGCTGATGAAGGTATCCGGTGCGATCGAGAACCCGAAAGGCACTAGGCCGGTAGAGCTGACAGTGGTAACGGTGTCTGATGTTGTTCCTTGGCGATTCCCGCCTCGGGCTGAGTTTATCTACGGAGAGTGGTTGCGAGAGGAGTTCAAGACTGGAAGTGTGCCGGAACCTGCACGCGATCCCGACCTAACCATTGTTCTGAAAAAAGTACTCGATAATAGCTTGCCATTGTATGGAGGCGATGCTTCTGAGACTTTTGAGCCGGTTCCACTAGCTGATATCCAAAAGGCCATCCGTGATTCTTTACCCAATCTATTAACCGAGGTCGTGGGCGATGAGCGAAATGTGGTTTTGACATTGTCGCGAATGTGGCTGACCGCGACTACTGGTGAAATCGCTCCGAAGGATGTTGCCACGGCGTGGGCTGAAAATCAGGTTCCTCTTGAGCATGCAAGGTTGTTGAAGTATGCCCGAGAAGGCTACCTAGGAAGGATTGAAGATAGGTGGGAGGATAAGCATGAGGACATGAAAGAGCTTGTTTCCTATATGGAAAATAAAATTACGGAGAGTCTTGATGATCTGTAGTTACCAAAGCCCTAACAATCACAAGCACAGGGACAAATTTTCCGCTGCACTACAAATTTTCCCGTGCTGTGGGCGTTGGGAGTCTCATGGAAGTCAAAATTTACTCTGAAGAAAGAGCGAAAGAGATTGCGGATCTGTTCCATCAATTGGTGCATAGCATCGATCCTTCGGTATATTCGCCTGAGCAACAGGAAGTATGGGAGCCGACGCCTCCGGACTATGAGCGTTGGTCGCAGCGTCTGAAAGAAAAGAAGCCATTTATAGCTATTATCGACAATCGCATTGCCGATTTTATAGAGCTCGACCCGGATGGCCATATTGATTATATCTACACACATCCTGATTTCCTGGGCTGCGGGGTGGCTTCTGTGTTGTTTGAGTACCTGCTTAAACAAGCCATGTCACTAAATCTGGAGCGTTTGTATGTTGAAGCATCTTGCGTAGCAAGGCCATTTTTTGAAAATCGTGGTTTTTCTATAATTCAGAGAGATGAAGTCAAAAGGCATGGCGTAACTTTGGTTAATTTCACAATGGAAAGACGTCTACACCCTAACAATCAAATGCAGCCGACCGCTGACGTGTCGGCTGATTAGGCCGTTATGTTCTAAATAAGGAGGCGATGTGGCGAGACAAGAACATGTGTTGACGGTGTTCGTGGCTTCACCTAGCGACGTAGAAGCCGAACGCGGAAGACTGGAAGACGTGATCCGAGAATTGAATATTACTTGGAGTCGAGAGCTTGGTATAAGGCTTGATCTGGTCCGCTGGGAAACTCACGCCTACCCCGGATTTGGAGTAGACGCTCAAGACCTAGTCAATGAGCAAATACCTGAAGACTACGATTTGTTCGTTGGAATCATGTGGTGTCGGTACGGAACTCCGACTGGAAGAGCGGGGTCTGGTACTGTTGAGGAATTTGAGCGCGCTAAATCGCGTTACGACACTGACAAGAGTTCTGTTAATTTGATGGTTTATTTTAAGGATGAGCCAATACCTCCTAGTCACTTAGATCCAGATCAACTTGTAAAAGTGAACGCATTTAAAAATTCGCTGGGTGCCGAAGGTGGGTTGTATTGGAAGTTTGCAGGAATCGATCAGTTTGAAAAGCTAATCCGTCTTCACTTAACGAGGCAAGTTCAAGCATTCAAATCACAGTCAACTTTAGCTGCGAGGGATGAGGCTACGAGCAATGAGAAAGAAGTCGCAGCTATTGAATATGACGATGCCGGTATTTTGGACTTAATGGAGGGTTTTCAAGATAAGTTTTTAGAGCTTACTGAGATTACAAAAAGAATCGCGGCTTCCATTGAAGAACTGGGGGCCAAAATTACAGAAAGAACGGCTGAGATAAAGGATCTACCAAGAGACTCAAAGGGCAATGCAGATCCCCAGGAAGCGAAACGGCTAATATCTATGGCTGCTTCTGATATGAACCATTTTACGGCAAGGATCGAGGCAGAGCTACCCCTGTACAATGATGCCATGAATACCGGGATGAATTTATTCATCAAAGCTGCAACCAGGTCTGTAGATCTAGAAAATGATCCCGAAGATGTAAGAAGTGGATTGGGGGCACTTCAAACCTTACATAGCAAAATTGCAACGTCTAAGCAGACTACAGTGGAGTTTCGCGAATCAATAGCAGGACTTCCGAGAATGACTACTACATTGAACAAGGCGAAGCGGATTTCCGTTGACGCTATCGACAGATTGCTGGAGGAGCTAACAAATAGCGACCAATTGTTAACAGAGTCTGAGAAAGTGGTAATTGATCTTCTGGATGGATCAGGTAACACATAACAAAGCCATGCAGTCGCCGTTTAACTCAAGCGTTAACGAGCCTGTCCGAACAGATTGTAAAAAGTAGGAATTTGAGGGGATTATGCCGAAAAAAGGGACTTACTATCTTGGGCGCGTTGTAAAAACAGGGGCGCTCGATACTGATCACGTCAAAGCTGCGCTGCGATCCCCGAATAGTGTTACGAGATACGGGTGTTCTTGGACGTTTGTCGATGTTCGGGAGTTTATCGACGGTCGAACTGCTTATTTTTTCGGTCGTCTGGTGAAATATGATCCGAAGGGCGAAGTATCTGTGGTTGATCCGGAAAAAAGAACAGAAGTTCGGCAGAGTGAGCCGAACATCACCATTGCCTCCAGCCCTTTCGTCTATGTGCCTGAATACCAGGGGGTGGCCTTTCTTCATATATCTAATCAAATCGAGTATTCCGCTTTCATGAATCGATGGGCAGAAGTGGTTAATGCTTCTCATCACCAAATGCTTGCAGAATGCGCTGTAGACCCGATAGCCGATCTTCGTTCTTTTGTGCGAAAGCTGCAATCGCTGGATGGTATTTATCGCGTATCTGCATCAGTTTCGCCTCCAAATCCGATGTTTGGTCCGCTATGGGAAAAGTTGAAAAAATATCTCGAGCAACGGAGGACGGAACGAATGAAAGTTGAAGAGGATAGTGGGCATGGAACGCCTATCGACACCGATCTAGCAGAGCATGTGCAGGGAATGCTTGATCAGGCAGTGGATAGGCCTTACGAGCCTGACCCTCTTCCCATTGGAGATGCTGCGATTTTGATGGCTGCAGACGGTTATGGAAAGGGGTATGTAAGAGGCAAGCAGGGCGAAGATTTCATTGTTATTAGAACATCAGAGACCGTAAGGAATTTCTCATTTGTTAGGGATCCTGAGCCCGAAGATCTATATCGCAAAACAGTAGAAATCCTCGAGAGGATTCGGGAAGAAAGACACATGGAGCATTAATGATAGTCTCAAAGATAGTGGATCTAAAGAGAATGGTTTTGATTTCTCCGGAGCTTTTGATTGGAGTTTTGGTTTTTTGTTTTTTTAGCGAGTATCCTGAAATTTTTGTAAATATAACAGCGGAAATAAAGGAGGGTTCAAATATTCCTGATATTGTTAGTGTGCTCCCATTCTCTTTTGTAGCTATTAGCTATCAGCTTGGCATGGGAGTTATTAGGCCTGGAGATGAAGAAGAAAATAAGCTCCTTTATGAGTGGCCTTACTATTGGATGCTAGAACATCGTTTTTACGGATCATTGATAATCTGCATCTTATGTTCAATCTCTGTAATTTTTTTCTACCTTAATCCAACTAATATGGGTGATGCGGCGCTCGGCGGGATTTTGACTGCTGCTATCTCAATCTCAGCAACGACGGTCTTTTTACTAGCCATTGCAAGGTTGACTTTGCGAAAGATTTTGACATTATATCGTTAACAAAGGGCTTCAGCCGACCGGTTTTCCGCTGTCGCTCCAAAGCAGCGGCTGAGCCCAGACGTTAGAGCCTGGTAACCCCGATAACCACTAACATACCCGCCTGCATATCCCGTCACCTTGTGGGTTTTTGCTCCGGCCCCAAGACGAGGTGCCTCAAAAGCTGGATAATGGCGGCCTACGCGCTACGGCCGACCGAAACCACGAATCCGGTGCTTTGTCAATGGAAATCAAGGTCAACTATCTCGACAACCTCCGGCTGGAGGCCAAGTTCGATGACTTCACGGTCATCTCCGACCAGCCCATCCGCTACAAGGGCGATGGCTCGGCGCCTGGCCCCTTCGATTACTTCCTGGCGTCGTCGGCGATGTGCGCGGCGTATTTCGTCAAGGTCTACTGCAATGCGCGCGATATTCCCACCGAGAATATCCGGCTGTCGCAGAACAACATCGTCGACCCGGAGAACCGCTACAAGCAGATCTTCAAGATCCAGGTCGAGCTGCCGGAGGATCTGTCCGACAAGGATCGCCAGGGCATCATGCGTTCCATCGAGCGCTGCTCGGTCAAGCGAGTGGTGCAGAACGTGCCCGAGTTCCAGATCGAGACGGTCGAGAACCTGGACGAGGATGCCCAAGCGCTGTTGATGGCCGAGCCGGAGGAGGGCGCGAGTACCTGGATCGAGGGCAAGGATCTGCCGCTGGAGCAGACCATCGCCAACATGACGAGCATTCTCGAGTCACTCGGCATGCAGATCGAGATCGCCTCCTGGCGCAACATCGTGCCGCATGTGTGGTCGCTGCACATTCGCGATGCCCACTCCAACATGTGCTTCACCAACGGCAAGGGTTCGACCAAGGAGAGCGCGCTGTGCTCGGCTCTGGGCGAGTTCATCGAGCGCTTGAGCTGCAACTTCTTCTACAACGATCAGTTCTTCGGCGAGGAGATCGCCAACAGCGAGTTCGTCCACTACCCCGACGAGAAGTGGTTCCAGCCGGGACCGAACGACGAGCTGCCGGAGGGCATCCTGGATGCCTACTGCCGGGAGTTCTACGACCCGGATGGCGAATTGCGCGGCTCAAACCTGATCGACACCAATTCCGGCAAGGTGGAGCGCGGCATCGTCTCGCTGCCGTTCGTGCGCCAGTCGGATGGCGAGGTGATCTACTTCCCCTCGAACCTGATCGAAAACCTCTACCTCAGTAATGGCATGAGTGCCGGCAACACCCTGCATGAGGCGCAGGTGCAGTGCCTGTCGGAGATCTTCGAGCGGGCGGTGAAGAAGCAGATCATCGAGGAAGAGATCGCGCTGCCGGACGTGCCGCATGAAGTGCTGGCCAAGTACCCCGAGATTCTCGAGGGTGTCGAGGCACTGGAGAAGCAGGGCTTCCCGGTGCTGGTCAAGGATGCCTCCCTGGGCGGACAGTATCCGGTCATGTGCGTCACCCTGATGAACCCGCGCACGGGCGGGGTCTTCGCGTCCTTCGGTGCGCATCCGAGCTTCGAGGTGGCACTGGAGCGCAGCCTGACTGAACTGTTGCAGGGCCGTAGCTTCGAAGGCCTGAACGACTTCATGCCGCCGACCTTCAATTCGCTCGCTGTCACCGAGCCGAACAACTTCGTCGAGCACTTTATCGATTCCTCGGGGCTGGTCTCCTGGCGTTTCTTCAGTGCCCGAGCCGATGTCGAGTTCGTCGAGTGGGATTTCTCGGGCACGAACGAGGAGGAGGCCGAGCGCCTGTTCGGTATCCTTGAGGAACTGGGGCTGGAAGCCTACATGGCTGTCCATGAGGACCTGGGCGCGCCGGTGTGCCGCATCCTGGTGCCGGGGTATTCCGAGGTTTACCCGGTGGAGGACCTGATCTGGGACAACACCAACAAGGCGCTGTTGTTCCGCGAGGATATCCTGCACATCCACGAGCTGAGTGACGAGCAACTGGGCGACCTGCTGGAGCGCCTGGAAGAGACCCAGATCGATGACCACGAGGACATCATCACCCTGATCGGCATCGAGTTCGACGAGAACACCGTCTGGGGACAGCTCACCATCCTCGAGCTGAAACTGCTGATCAACCTGGCGCTCGGCCAGCACGAGGAAGCCCTGGAACGGGTCGAGATGTTCCTGCAGTTCAACGACAACACCGTCGAGCGTGGGCTCTTCTACCAGGCGGTGAACGCGGTGCTGGAAATCGCTCTGGACGACGAACTCGAGCTGGACGACTACCTCTACAACTTCACGCGCATGTTCGGCGAAGCGACCATGCAAGCCGTGGTTGGCTCAGTGAACGGCGAGGTGCGCTTCCACGGCCTGGAGCCGACCAATATGCGGCTGGAAGGCCTCGAGCGGCACCAGCGTTTGATCGAGAGCTACAAGAAGCTGCATGCCCACCGGGCCGCCAAGGCGGAGATGATGGTCGCCGAGGCTTGATGTTCATTTAGATAGCTTCATCAACGCCCATGATGCAAAGCCCCTGAGCCGGACACCCGGCTCGGGGGCTTTGCGTTTGGGGCGTTCCTATCTTGAGGTGAGGGCAACGCTACCCTCGCGATAGACCTTGCCGCCCTTCATGATCATCAGCAGTTGCGCCTCCGGATCGGTGAGGGTGGTGATGTCCTCCAGTGGGTTGTCGTGCACCACCAGCAGGTCGGCACGGGAGCCGGGGATGACCTCGCCGAAGTCACCGACGTAGCCGAAGGCGTCGGCGGCGTTGCATGTGGCGGCGCGGATCAAGTCATCTGCGGGCACCACGTCCTTGCGCAGGTGAAACTCGTTGAGCTGGTGGCGCTGCATGCGGCCGAGCAGGTCGGATCCGTAGAGCATCTTCACGCCGTGCCTCTGCGCCATCTCCAGCGCGCGGCCGCCGGCCTCCAGCACGTCGAACACCTTGCGCTGCAGGTGCTCGGCCATGCCGGCCGCTACGCCTTCCTTGGCCAGGGCGTCGTAGGTGGCAAGCGTCGGCGTCAGGTAGGCGTTGTGCTCCAGAAACAGGCGGCAGCTCTCCTCGTCCATCAGGTTGCCGTGCTCGATGGTCTTCACGCCCCGCGGGATCAGCCGGTTGATAGCGCGGGCAGTGTAGGCGTGGGCCATGGTGTGGATGTTGGCGGCGGTGGCTTCCTCGACGATAGCGTCGATCTCCTCCAACGAGAACTGGGTGCTGTCGATGCGGTCGGTGGGCGAGGATACGCCGCCGGAGGCCATGATCTTGATCTGGGTGGCGCCCTTGCGGATTTCGTCGCGGGCCGCGCGACGCACCTCGCTGACCCCGTCGCAGACCCGGCCAAGCCCGGCGCAGCAGAAGCAGCCCTCGAAGGTCTGCTGGCCCGGGCCGCGCATGTCGCCGTGGCCGCCGGTCTGCGAGAGGGCATTGCCGCAGTAGAGCAGCCGCGGGCCGATCAGGCTGTCCTCGTCGACGGCGTTGGCCAGGCCGTAGTCGGCGCCGCCAGCGTCGCGCACGGTGGTAAAGCCGCGCATCAGCATCGCCTCCAACAGTTCGCTGGACTTGGCGCCCACATAGAAGGGCGAGAGCGTCTCGAGCAGCGCGAAGTTGGGCGTGATGGCGGTGACGTGGACGTGGGCATCCACCAGGCCGGGCATCAGGTAGTGGCCGTTCACGTCGATGACGCGGTCGTCCTCGCCGACGAGGGGGGTGTCGCTGACCTCGACGATGCGGCCGTCCCGGATACGCACTTCGCGGCCGGGCAGCACGCGACCGGCGCGAGTGTCGATGACGTTGGCGTTGATGAAGCGGGTGGTGGTCATGGGCAAATTCCTCGGGGCGTTTGTTGGCGTTCTGTGTCGGATCACAGCATCTGTTGGGGGAGATAGAGCGAGAGCGCCGGGATCAGCACGATCAGCAGCAGGGTGACGATGTCCATGGCGATGAACCAGCTGACGCCGCGGAACACCTCGGGCAGGGTCACGCTCTTGCCCAGTGCGCCCTTGATCACGTAGACGTTGAGGCCGATCGGTGGGGTGACCAGGCCGACTTCCAGCAGCTTGACCACGATGATGCCGAACCACACCAGGTTGAGGTCTGCGCCCTCTACCAGCGGCAGGATCAGCGGCAGGGTCAACAGCATCAGGCCGATGGAGTCGATGAACATGCCGAGCACCAGGTAGATCAGCGCCACGGCGAGGATGATCCACCAGGTCTCGGTGCTGACGCCGAGGATCAGCTCCGAGAAGGCGGCGGGTACGCCGCTCATGGCCAGGAAGCGGGTGAAGAACAGCGAGCCGATCAGGATGATGAAGATGCTGGCGGTGTTGACGGCGGTGCGCACCAGGGCCTCGCGGATCGCCGTGAAGGTCAGGGTACGGCGCGCCAGGGCGATCAGCGCGGCGATGGTGGTGCCGACCGCTCCGGCCTCGGTGGGCGAGAACACGCCGAGGAAGATACCGCCCAGCACCGCGCTGATCAGCAGCGGCAGCGGCCAGATATGGCGGAAGGCCTGCCACTTTTCGTCCCAGGTGGAGGTGACCTGAGCGTGACCGGCCAGCCCCGGCCTGGCCTTGACCCGAGCCATGATCATCAGGATATAGAGCAGCGCCGAGAGCAGCCCGGGCAGGAAGCCGGCCATGAACAGCTGGCCCACCGAGACCTGGGCGTAGACGCCGTAGAGCACCAGCAGCACGCTGGGCGGGATCAGCGAGCCCAGGGTGCCGGAGGCGGCCACGGTGCCGGTGGCCAGGCCCTTGTCGTAGTGCCGTTTGAGCATCTCCGGCACGGCGATGCGCGACATGGCCGCGGAGGTAGCCACGCTGGATCCGGATGCCGCGGCGAAGAAGGCCGAGGCCATCACGCTGGCGACCGCGAGCCCGCCGGGCAGCCGCGCGAGATAGAGCCGCATGGCCTGGAACAGGCCCTCGGTCATGCGGGTGGCGGTGCACAGGTAGCCCATGAACAGGAACATGGGTGCGGCGGTCAGCTCCCAGGTGCCGGCGAAGTCGAAAGGGGTGGCGGAGATCATGCCCCAGGCGACGCGCATGTTGACCAGCTGGCCGATGCCGACGATGGAGACCAGCCCCAGGGCGACACCGATGGGCACGCGCAGGGCGATCAGGGAGAGGGCGGCGACGATGCCGGCCACGCCGATCTCGAGATGACTCATGGCAGGCTCCTAGAGCGCCTGGCGAAGGCGGATGGCTTTCAACATGTTGGCGACGATGGCGAGGCAGATGGCGCCAAAGCCGAGCGGCAGCGCCCAGCGGCTGGGCCACAGGTAGAAGGTGAAATTGGCCATGGCGGTCTCCTGGGACGCGGTGGCCTCCAGTGCGTCCAGGTAGCCCTGGTAGCCGAGCATGGCGAAATAGATCACACCCAGGGTGCCGGCGAACAGGTAGAGCGAGAGCTGCACGGAGGGCGGGAAGCGGCCGACCAGCACGTCGACGTTGATGTGCTCGCCCATGCGCTCGGTGTAGGCCAGCGGCAGGAACACCAGCGCCACCATGTAGTAGAAGGAGACGATCTCCAGCGTGCCGGGGAACGACCGCCCGACGAAGTAGCGCAGCGCGACATCCAGGGTCACGTGCAGGGCCATCAGTATCAGGAACAAGGCGCCCAGTATCAGGGTGGCGCGGTTGATCCAGTCGCTGAGGGTTTCGATGCCCAGGGCGAGAGAACGAAGTGTGGGGGGACGGTTCATGTGGCATCTCCCGGGCTCAGAGAGACACCGATGTAGCCGGTCTCGAGCAGCATGCGCTTCCAGAACAGCAGCATGTCGCGGTAGAGCGCCGGGTCGTCGCGCCAGATGCTCTGGGCGCCCATGCCGCGCATCATGCACAGGGTGGCGTTCAGGGCGACGCGATTCTCGTCGCTGGCGTGGGCGCCATTGGCGACGAGCTGCTCCCAGATCTGCTCCAGCGATGCATTGAAGCGTGCCGCCAGCGGTTCCAGCACGCTCAAGATGGCGGGATCGGTGCGGGCGGTGGTGAGGTATTCCAGGGTGACCATGAACAGGTCGCCCTTGAAGTGCTCGTGCAGTGCCTGCAGCAGACCGTCCACGTCTAACTCGCCTTCCCGCAGGCGCTGGGCCAGTTCGCGCACGCTTTCCACCTCGCGTTCGAGGAGGTCGGCGAGCGCGGCCTGCATCAGCGATTCCTTGGTCGGGTAGTGGTGGACCAGGGCGCCGCGGGATACGCCGGCGGCGCGGGCCACATCGACCGTGGAAGTGGCGCGGATGCCCTGGTTCAGCACGCATTCCAGCGTGGCCTGCATGATCTTGGCCTGGGTCTGGCGGGAGCGCTGTTCCTGGGTCTGGCGTTGGCTCATCGGGACCTCTCGGAAGGGGGGCCGCTCGTCGGATGATGACACCGTGAGCGGCCGTCGGCGGGCGACTCAGTAGATGCCGTAGTCGTCTGGCAGGGTGCTGTAGATTTCCTGCATGGCGAGCTCGGCCAAGGCCGCTTCATCATTGCGGTCGATGTCGGCGAGTAGTTCCTGCCATTTCCGGTAGGTGGCCAGGAAGTCGTCGATGAGTGCTTCGGGGTCGTCGACACCGTATTTATCGCGGGCGATGTCGTAGACATCGGTCAGGGCCTGCTCTCGGAAGTCATCCACCGAGCTCATCAGATCTGCTTCGGGCTGGTAGACGTGATTGCCTTTCTCCTGGGCTTCCTCCAGGGCGGCGTCGGCGGTCGCGAGGTACTGCACGATCATGCGCGTCATGGCCTTGGCGGAAGCCTGCTTGAAGACATCACGCTGATCATCGGTCAGACCGGACCAGAAGTCCTCGTTGAAGCCCCACTGCGGGCCGGACCAATACATGCCGGTGGGCAGCAGGGTAGTGTGCTCGGCAACTTCCCAGAGAGAGCGATCGATCAGGTCATTGGCGGCGTTGGTGGCGCAATCGAGCGAGCCGCGATCGAGCCCGGTGTACATCTCGCTGGAGGGCACGTTGACCGGGATGCCGCCGGCCTGCTCGACCCAGGCCGAGACGGTGGAGCCGGCGGTGCGGATGCGCTTGCCCTGTAATTCCTCGAGATTACGCACCGGCTCGCGGCAGAACAGCACGTAGGGCGGCGTGGTATAGGCGCCGAGATAGACGATGTCGAGGTCTTCCCACTCCTGGAGCTGGATAGGGTTGTGGGTGCTGAAGTCGGTGACCGCGAGGATGGCGACCAGTGGGTCATCGAAGTTGAAGCCCAGCTCCTGCACGGCATTGGCGACCGGCATTTCCGAGGGCGTGTAGACCGCGGCGTGATGGGCCACCTGGACGATGCCGTCCTGGATGCCCTGCAGACTGGCGCGAGGGGCGAGCAGCACGGTGCCGGTGTAGACTTCCGGGTCGAGTTCGCCATCGGACAGCTCGCGCACGGTGTTGGCCCACTCGATGTAGCCGTACTTCGAATGCGGATGCTGCTGGTCGTAGAAGGAATTGGCGATGAACGAGGTTTCGGCCTGGGCGCTGGTGGCTAGGGCGGGCAGCATCACGGCGGCGGCGATTGCCAGGGACAGGTGGCTTCGCTTGAGAATCATTTTGTCTCCCGGGCCGATGGTCGGCCATGCATTGTTGTTGGGACTTACGGGGTGCTTGCCGAAGGGCGGCTTTTGAAGACTAGTCAGCCCTTAATAAAAAAACAAGCAGGCCTGTTTGTTTTTGTGACACCGTAGACGCTCCATCGGGCTCAGCACCTCAGGCTCAGGCAGATTTTGGTGGCCTTTCTGGCTTTAAGCGGTGTTCTATGCCATGGGGCCGACATGCTTGATCGAATGGAAGGCGGCCGTTGGGCTTGCGCTCACCTGCCCGTGTGAAGCGATCGTTCAAGGACTTACCGTTGTTGGTCAGCGCCGTTTGGACCTTGAGGGGAGAACGGTTTTTGTGACCAAGTGCAATACCTGACAAAAGCCCCCGAGCCGGACACCCGGCTCGGGGGCTTTGCGTTGTGGGGCGTGGTTACCTGGCAGCGAGGGCCACACTCACCTTGGATCGGTTGGGTCGGCCGATGGCCTGGGTGATCCAGTCGCCGGTGGTGGCGAGCTTTTCGAGGTCGACGTCGCTGTCGATGCCCAGGCCGTTGAGCAGGTAGACGACGTCTTCGCTGGCGACGTTGCCGGCGGCGCCCTTGGCATAGGGGCAGCCACCCAGGCCGGCGACGGAGCTGTCGATCACGGCGATGCCTTCCTCGAGCACGGCGTAGAGGTTGGCGAGTGCCTGGCCGTAGGTGTCGTGGAAGTGGGCGGCGAGCTTGTCCATGGGAACGTCGCGGGCTGTGGCCTCGAGCATGCGCTTGGCCTTGAGCGGGGTCCCGGTGCCGATGGTGTCACCCAGCGAGACCTCGAAGCAGCCCATCTCGAACAGGGCCTTGGCGACCTCCGCGACCTTGGCAGGGGCGATCTCGCCTTCGTAGGGGCAGCCGAGCACGCAGGAAACATAGCCGCGCACGCGGATGCCGGCCTGTTGCGCGCGTTCCAGCACCGGGGCGAAGCGTTCCAGGGATTCGGCGATGGAGCAGTTGATGTTCTTGTGCGAGAAGGCCTCACTGGCGGCGCCGAACACCGCGACTTCTTCAACACCGCATTCCAGTGCTGCCTCGAGCCCCTTGAGGTTGGGGGTGAGGGCAGAGTAGGTGATGCCGGGGCGGCGCTTGAGGCCGGTCATCACTTCGCGGTGATCGGCCATCTGCGGCACCCACTTGGGAGAGACGAAGCTGGCGGCTTCGATATGTCGCAGGCCGGCATCGGCGAGGCGGTCGATCAGCTCGAGTTTGGTGTCGGTGGCGATGGCCTCGGGTTCGTTCTGTAGCCCGTCGCGGGGGGCTACCTCGACGAGGCGGACTTGCTTTGGGAATCCCACGGATAACCTCCTGCCTTGTGTCTAAGACCAGTTGGCGCTATAGCACTTGATCGAAGCTTTCCCGGTGACAGCGCCCCCTCTGCGAGCTGTCCCCGTCGCCGCTTGCTTGGTGTTATTCACCGCTGTCCCCAACGGCTGCGAACTCCAGCAATACATCGCCTTGTCCCACGGTGTCGCCGGCCTGGAAGTGGAAGCTTTCGACCTGGCCGTCGGCGGGGGCGGTCAGAGTGTGTTCCATCTTCATGGCTTCCATGACCATCAGCGCCATGCCTTTCTCGACACGTTCGCCGGGTTGCACCAGCAGGGTGACAACGGTGCCGTGCATGGGCGCGGTGAGGGTGGATTCGGCCTCGTGGTGGCCGTGGTCGATGGCGTCGATGCGTCGCCATAACAGTCGGGTCTCGCGCCGCGGATCGACCATCACCACCAGGTTGTTGTCGACCAGTCGAGTCTGCAGGCGTCGGCGATGGCCGTCCAGGGTTACCGCCACGGCGTCGCCATCGAGCGGTTGCAGGGTGGCGTCGAAGGCTTGGTCGCCGATGCGCAGGCGCCAGGGGGCGCCGGGAGCCGCTCGCTTGCCCTCGACGATGACCAGGGCGTCTTCGTCGTCGATTCGGTCCGGGTCGCAGAGGGCGATGCGGATGGTGTGCTCGGCGTTGAGCCGGAAGCCGTCGTGGCGGTCCCAGGGTGAGTCGCTTTCGCGTTCCTGCCCGAGCTGGTGGAGGCCGACCAGGGCGGCGCTGGCGTATTCTTCGGCCGTATAGTGTCGCGGCGCGAACAGTTCCGCTTCGTGGTGTTCGATGAAGCGGGTGTCCAGCTCGGCGGCGCGAAAGGCGGGGTGTGTCGCCAGGCGTTGCAGGAAGTCGCGGTTGGTGGTCACGCCCTGGATATCGAGGGCAGCCAGGGCGCGGTTGAGGGTGGCGAGCGCCTGTTCGCGGTCATCGCCGTGGACGATCAGCTTGGCCAGCATCGGATCGTAGTGCATGGAGACGGCATCGCCGCTGGCCACGCCGCTGTCCAGGCGTACCTGGGCCGGCTCGAGCCCGGCGCCGGCGAGATCCAGCTCGAAGCGGTTCAGGGTGCCGGTGGCGGGCAGGAAGTCCTGCGCCGGGTCTTCGGCGTAGAGACGTGCCTCGAAGCTGTGGCCGGTGATGGTCAACTCGTCCTGGCTCAGCGGCAAGGGCTCGCCCATGGCGACGCGCAGTTGCCATTCGACGAGGTCCTGACCGGTGATCATCTCGGTCACGGGATGCTCGACCTGAAGGCGGGTGTTCATTTCCATGAAGAAGAAGCTGTGATCCGCATCCAGCAGGAACTCGACCGTGCCGGCGCCCACATAGCCGATCTCGCGGGCGGCGCGTACGGCGGCTTCGCCCATCTCGCGGCGCAGGGCCTCGGTCATGCCCGGGGCGGGGGCTTCTTCCAGCACCTTCTGGTGGCGGCGCTGCACGCTGCAGTCGCGCTCGAAGAGATAAACGCCGTTGCCCTGGCTGTCGCAGAACACCTGCACCTCGACGTGGCGCGGCTGGGTCAGGTATTTCTCGATCAGCATGCGATCGTCGCCGAAGGCGGCGCGGGATTCACGACGGCAGCCGTCCAGCGCGGCCTGGAAGGCCTCGGCGGATTCCACCACGCGCATGCCCTTGCCGCCACCGCCGGCGCTGGCCTTGAGCAATACGGGGTAGCCGATGCGGTCAGCCTCGGCCTTGAGCAGGGCGTCGTCCTGGTCGTCGCCGTGGTAGCCGGGCACCAGCGGTACGCCGGCGTCATGCATACGTGCCTTGGCGGCGGACTTGTCGCCCATGGCGGCGATGGCCGAGGCAGGCGGGCCAACGAAGGTGATGTCGGCCTCGGCCAGGGCCGCGACGAAATCGCCGTTCTCGGAGAGGAAGCCGTAGCCGGGATGTACGGCACCGGCGCCGGTGCGCCGGGCGGCGGCGATCACTGCCTGGATGTCGAGATAGCTGGCCTGGGCGGCGGCCGGGCCGAGGCGCACGGCTTCATCGGCCTCGCGCACATGGCGGGCGCCGGCATCGGCGTCGGAATAGACGGCCACGGTGCGCAGGCCCATGCGGCGGGCAGTGCGCATCACGCGGCAGGCGATCTCACCGCGGTTGGCCACCAGCAGGGTATCGAAAGCGTGGCTCATGAGGAGCGCTCCGTGGTGGAGGGTGGTTCGGGCGCCCAACGGGGGCGGCGCTTGTCGAAGAAACTGGCCAGGCCTTCCTGGCCCTCGTCGCTGACGCGCAGCTCGGCGATCACTCGGCAGGTGCGCTCGCGGGTCGCGGCACTGTCGGGCTCGCGTGCAACCTCGGCGAGCAGCGCCTTGGTGGCGCGGCTGGATTGCGGCGAGGTGGCGAGCAGCGTCTCGACCATGGCGTCGACCGCCTCATCCAGGGCATCCGGCTCGACCACACGGTGCGCGAGCCCCAGGGCCTCGGCGGTGGAAGCATCGATGACCTCGGCGGTCAGCGCGTAGCGGCGCATCTGCCGCTCGCCCAGGGCGCGTTGCACATAGGGGCTGATCACCGCCGGCGAGAGGCCGATCTTGACCTCGGAAAGGCAGAAGCGAGCCTTCTCCGAGGCGATGACGATATCGCAGCAGGCGGCCAGGCCCACGGCACCACCGAAGGCCGCACCCTGCACCCGGCAGAGCGTGGGGCAGGGCAGGGTGTCGAGCCCGTGCATCAGCGCCGCAAGCTGGCGGGAGTCGGCCAGATTGTCCTCGAGGTCGTAGTCGACCATGCGCTTCATCCAACCCAGATCCGCCCCGGCGGAGAAATGCTTGCCTTCGGAACCCAGCACCAGCAGGCGAATCTCGCCACGCTCGGCGGCCTCCCGAACATGCTGAAGATGCCCGTTGAGCTCACCGATCAAGGCATCGTCGAAAGCGTTGAGCACATCAGGGCGATCCAGCGTCAGCCACGCAACGCCGCGGGGGTCGATCGTCAGTCGGGAAAAGGTGTCTATGGTTGCCATGGTGGTTATCTCTTGTGCGGTGGCCGATTCGGAGAGCTGTAAGCTATAAGCTTTAAGCTT
Source organism: Halomonas elongata DSM 2581 (assembly GCF_000196875.2). Classification (NCBI taxonomy): domain Bacteria; kingdom Pseudomonadati; phylum Pseudomonadota; class Gammaproteobacteria; order Oceanospirillales; family Halomonadaceae; genus Halomonas; species Halomonas elongata. The sequence continues at coordinate 2,263,731 of NC_014532.2, read as the reverse complement.
TAAGAAAACCCTCTTCCGTTGCTTGCTTGGTGGCAGCATTTTGGCTTACGGCTTACGGCTTACGGCTTACGGCTTACGGCTTACGGCTCCACGCGAAGCGCGCCTACATCCTGAACACGCCGAACTTCGTGTCCTCAATCTCGGCGTTCATGGCGGCGGCGAGCGAGAGGCCGAGCACGTCGCGGGTCTGGGCCGGGTCGATGACGCCGTCGTCCCAGAGTCGCGCACTGGCGTAGTAGGGGTGGCCCTGGTGCTCGTACTGGTCGCGGGTCGGCTGCTTGAAGGCAGCTTCCTCTTCGGCGGACCATTCGCGCCCCTCGCGCTCCAGCTGCTCGCGCTTGACCTGGGCCAGCACGCCGGCCGCCTGTTCGCCGCCCATCACCGAGATGCGCGCGTTGGGCCACATGAACAGCAGATTGGGCTCGAAGGCACGGCCGCACATGCCGTAGTTGCCGGCGCCGAAGCTGCCGCCGATCAGTACGGTGAACTTGGGCACGCGGGCGCAGGCCACGGCGGTGACCAGCTTGGCGCCATGCTTGGCGATGCCTTCGTGCTCGTACTTGGAGCCGACCATGAAGCCGGTGATGTTCTGCAGAAAGACCAACGGGATCTTGCGTTGGGCGCACAGCTCGATGAAATGCGCGCCCTTCACGGCGGATTCCGAGAACAGCACGCCGTTGTTGGCGACGATGCCCACCGGGTGGCCGTGGATATGCGCAAAGCCGGTGACCAGGGTGTCGCCGTAGGTGCGCTTGAATTCGTCGAAGGCGGAGTCGTCGACGATGCGACCGATCACTTCGCGAACCTCGAAGGGCTTCTTGAGATCGGTGCCGACGATGCCGTAGAGCTCCTCGGGGTCGAGGCGCGGCGGCCTGGGTTCGGCCATGGCCAGTTGACCGCGCTTCTGCCAGTTGAGCCGAGCCACGCAGCGTCGCGCCAGTTGCAGGGCGTGGGCGTCGTTCTCGGCGTAGTGATCGGCGACGCCGCTGACCTTGGCGTGAACATCGGCGCCGCCCAGGTCCTCGGCGCTGATCGACTCGCCCGTGGCGGCCTTCACCAGCGGCGGACCACCGAGGAAGATGGTGCCCTGCTCGCGGACGATGATCGACTCGTCGGCCATGGCCGGCACATAGGCGCCGCCGGCGGTGCACGAGCCCATGACCACGGCGATCTGCGGAATGCCCTCGGCGGAGAGGGTGGTCTGGTTATAGAAGATGCGCCCGAAATGGTCGCGGTCGGGGAAGACCTCGTCCTGGCACGGCAGGTAGGCACCGCCGGAATCCACCAGATAGAGGCAGGGCAGGCGATGCTTGCGGGCGATCTCCTGGGCGCGCAGGTGCTTCTTCACGGTCAGCGGGAAGTAAGTGCCGCCCTTGACCGTGGCGTCGTTGGCGACGATCACGCATTCCACGCCGGAGACCCGGCCGATGCCGGTGACCACACCGGCGGCGGGCACCGGACTGTCATAGACCTCATGGGCGGCCAGCGCCGAGAACTCGAGGAAGGGCGAGCCCTCGTCGAGCAGGTGATCGATACGGTCGCGGACGAACAGCTTGCCGCGCGACTCATGTCGGGCGCGAGCCTTCTCGCCGCCACCCTGGTGGATCGCCGCGGTCAGCTCGCGCAACCGGCCCACCTCGGCGCGCATCGACGCCTCGTTGGTCTGGAAACCCTCGCTGCGCGGATTGATCTGTGTCGTTAGCACTGCCATGGAATATCCTCTGACGAGCTTCGAGCTGCTCGTAGCCCGTGGCTCGTTACTCGTGGCTGGGGTTACGCCGATTCGCTGAATATCTCGCGGCCGATCAACATCCGGCGGATCTCGCTGGTGCCGGCGCCGATCTCGTAGAGCTTGGCGTCGCGCAGCAATCGCCCGGTGGGGTATTCGTTGATATAGCCGTTGCCGCCGAGAAGCTGGATGGCGTCGAGTGCCATCTGGGTGGCCTTTTCGGCGCAATAGAGGATCACCCCGGCGGCATCCTTGCGTGAGGTGCGGCCACGGTCGCAGGCGCCGGCGACGGCGTACAGATAGGCCCGGCAGGCATTCAGGGTGGTGTACATGTCGGCCACCTTGCCCTGCACCAACTGGAACTCGCCGATGGACTGGCCGAATTGCTTGCGTTCGTGAAGGTAGGGCACCACCACGTCCATGGCCGCCTGCATGATGCCGATCGGTCCGGCGGCCAGCACGGTACGCTCGAAGTCGAGGCCGCTCATCAGCACCCGGGCGCCCTTGTTCACCTCGCCGAGGACGTTCTCCTCGGGCACTTCGCAGTCCTCGAACACCAGCTCGCAGGTGTTGGAGCCGCGCATGCCCAGCTTGTCGAGCTTCTGTGCCGTGGAAAAGCCGGCGAATCCTTTCTCGATGATGAAAGCGGTAATGCCCTTGGAGCCGGCGTCCGGGTCGGTCTTGGCGTAGACCACCAGCACGTCGGCATCGGGACCGTTGGTGATCCACATCTTGTTGCCGTTGAGCACATAGCGGTCACCGCGCTTCTCGGCCTTGAGCTTCATGGAGACCACGTCGGAACCGGCGCCGGGCTCGGACATGGCCAGTGCCCCGACGTGTTCCCCGCTGATCAGGCCGGGCAGGTACCTGGCTTTCTGCTGCGCATTGCCGTTGAGCTTGATCTGGTTAACGCAGAGGTTGGAATGGGCGCCGTAGGAGAGCGCCACCGAGGCGCTGGCCCGCGAGATCTCTTCCATGGCGATGCAGTGGGCGAGATAGCCCATGCCGCTGCCGCCGTCCTCCTCGGGCACGGTGATGCCGAGCAGGCCCATGTCGCCGAACTTCTGCCAGAGGTCGTCGGGGAACTCGTTTTTCGCGTCGATCTCGGCGGCGCGCGGTGCGATCTCATCGCGGGCGAAGGCGTGAACCTGGTCGCGCAGCATGTTCAGTTCGTCATCGAGACCGAAGTCGAGGGGCTGGTAGGGCGCGTGCATGGTGAACTCCGCTGGTCTGATGGCGCGCCACGAGGCGCACCCGATCATTCATCGAGGTGATGATGCCAAGACTAAGACAGGTTTACGTTAACGTAAAGGTCATGGGGGGTGAGGTTCGACCAAGGTGGTGAGCTCGGACCCTGCGGATAGCAGCAATTTGCCTGTGGAACGATGGCGCCACATGCAAGCGACGACGTAAGCTGGGCGCTTCACCCTGGAGCGAGCGATATGATGACGAGCGACACGGTTCTGTACCGCCCCTCGGTGCAAGAGGGCCTCGCCGCCGAAGAGGCGTTGCTGGAGGCGGTGTGTCGGGGCGAGAGCCATCTGGAGTGCCTGGCATGGTCGCCGTATGACCGGGCTCTGGTGATGCCGCGTCGTCACGCTCGTCTCGAAGGCTTTGACGAGGCGCGGTCACGCCTGGAAGGGCAGGGCTGGCCGGTGCTGTTCCGTGCCACCGGAGGTACGCCGGTGCCTCAGGGGCCGATGGTGGTCAACCTGGCTCTGGTGGTGCGCTGCGAGGTACGCAGTTCGGCGGCGCATCTCGAGTGGGGCTATCATCGCCTGGGCGACCCCTGGTGTGACTGGTTGGCCTCCCTGGGCGTGGCCGAGGCGGATCTCGGCGAGGTGGCCGGTGCCTATTGCGATGGTCGCTTCAACGTGCGCATCGCCGGCCGCAAGCTGGTCGGCACTGCCCAGCGCTGGCGCCGCGTGAAGGGTAGCCGCGACATGGCGCTGCTGGTGCATGGTGCCATGCAGGTCGATGGGGAACCGTCGATGCTGGTCGAGGTGGTCAATGCCTTCCAGGAGGTCGTCGACGACCCGCAGCGATTCCAGCCGGACGCCCATATCACCCTGCGCCAGGCCGTGCCCGAACTGGAACTCGAGGAAGCGCTCTCCGACTTGATGACGCGTTTGCGTTTGGCGAGTTGAACCGGCCCGAGGCATCTCGATATTCATCTGGAGCAAGAGGGGCGGGGCAGGCAAGATCTTGCCCGCCGGGCAACTTCTTGCCCGCTTTCAGGCAAGTTCTTGCTCGATCACTTGACGTTATGCCGTGCCGTTTTCATGTATCCCTTTGATTGAGTTGGATATTTTTGTTTTTGGTACATAAAGTGCCTTGGATGGGGTGTCCGCTGGACATTTGCGCAAGATTTTTCGAATTCATCGTCAAGGAAGCGACTCATGCCAACCCCATGTTATATCAGCATCGAAGGCCAGACTCAGGGCAACATCACCGCTGGCGCCTTCACGCCCGAATCCGTGGGCAACATCTACGTCGAAGGCCATGAAGACGAGATGCTCGTCCAGGAATTCAAGCACATCGTCACTGTGCCGACGGATCCGCAGTCCGGTCAGCCGTCCGGTCAGCGTGCTCACAAGCCGTTCATCTTCACCGTGGCCCTGAACAAGGCCGTGCCGCTGCTGTACAACGCCCTGGCGTCCGGTGAGATGCTGCCCACGGTCGAGCTGAAGTGGTACCGCACCTCCGTAGAAGGCAAGCAGGAGCACTTCTTCACCACCGCCCTGACCGATGCCACCATCGTCGACATCAACCTGCGCATGCCCCATGCTCAGGACGCCAACAGCGCCGAGTTCACTCAGCTGATGGACGTCTCCCTGGCCTACCGCAAGATCGACTGGGAGCACACCGTCGCCGGCACTTCCGGTTCCGACGACTGGCGCGCCCCGATCGAAGGCTAAGACGCCGCGCCACAGGCGGTGCCCCTGCCAATGCTCGCGCCCGGCGGGCACCGTTTTCGCCGCCAGGGTTCCGGCCCTGGCGGCGGCATGTGTAAGTGTTTGCTTGGCTGTATTGTAAGCGATCACTTACGCATGCCGCCGACGACTTGCCTCGGCGATGTACTCGCGTAACCTACCTGTCCTGCCGACCATGCCGCGTCGGCGAACCCAGGAACGGATTCGGCCTCCAGGAGGGATGCCATGACCCAGGCTAACGGACTGCAGTTCACCCTGAGCCTGACCGGCGCCGGTGAGGCCGACCTGGCGGTGGTCGACTTCACCCATGAAGAGGCGCTGTCGTCGCCGTTTCATCTTCATGTGCGCTTTGCCAGCCGCGCCGTCGACCTCTCGCCGGAAGCGCTGCTCGACCGCCCGGCGAGCCTCACCGTGTGGCAGGACGGCGTGGCCCAGCGGCGGGTTCACGGCATCGTCGCCGAGTTCGGTCGCGGCGACCGCGGCCATCGGCGCAGCCACTACGAGGTCGTGATCCGCCCCTCGCTGTGGCGGCTCTCGTTGCGCCAGAACTCGCGGATCTTCCAGCGCGTCTCGCCGCTGACCATCCTCAACACCCTGTGTGAGGAACGCGGCCTGACCGACGTGGCCTTCGCGGTGACCCGCGAGCCCGCCGAGCGCGAGTACTGCGTGCAGTACCGCGAGACCGACCTGGCGTTCGTCGAGCGCCTGGCCGCCGAGGAAGGGCTGTTCTACTTCCATGAGTTCGAGGATGGCGACCTCGGTGCTCATCGGCTGGTGTTCGCCGACGATCCCCAGGTGCTCACCGGGCTCGGCGAGCGTCCCTACCACCATCGCGCCGGCGGCACCGCGCCGCAGCGTCACCTGCGCCGGCTGACCCAGACCGCCCGGGTGCGCCCGGCCCGGGCCCAGCTCAAGGACTACAGCTTCAAGCGCCCGGCCTACGCGCAACTGCACGAGCGCCAGGGCGACGGGCTGGAGCAGCACAGCCAGCGGGGCGACTACGAACACTACGACTACCCGGGCCGCTACAAGGCCGACGCCTCGGGCCAGGCCTTTACCCGCCACCGGCTGGAGCACCTGCGCCACGACGCCCTGACCCTGGCCGGCGAGAGCGACCTGCCCGAGCTGGCCCCGGGCACGCGCTTCACCCTGGCCGACCACGACGTCAGCGAGCTCAACCGCGGCTGGCAGGTCGTCAAGGTGGTCCACCAGGGCGAACAGCCCCAGGCACTGGGCGAGGACGCCGTCCAGGCCGACGGCATGACCCGTTACCACAACACCCTGACGCTGACCCCGGACGACACTGCCTGGCGGCCCGCGCCCGAGCCCAAGCCGCGGGTCGACGGCCCCCAGGTGGCCTTCGTGGTGGGCCCCGAGGGCGAGGAGATTCACTGCGACGCCCACGGCCGGGTGCGCTGCCAGTTCCCCTGGGACCGCTATGCCGAGCCCAATGAAACCGCCAGTGCCTGGCTGCGCGTCAGCCAGGGCTGGGCCGGCGGCGGCTACGGCATGATGGCGATTCCGCGCATCGGCCACGAGGTGATCGTCTCCTTCCTGGAAGGCGACCCCGACCAGCCGATCATTACCGGACGCACCTACCACGCGGTGAATACGCCGCCCTATGAGCTGCCGGCGCACAAGACGCGCACCGTGCTGCGTACCCAGACCCACCAGGGCGAGGGCTTCAACGAACTGCGCTTCGAGGACCAGCACGACCAGGAACAGATCTGGGTGCACGCCCAGAAGGACCTGGAGCTGCTCACCGAGAACGACCGCACCGAGGAAATCCGCCGCGACAGTCACCTGGCCGTCAAGCGCGACCGGGTGAGCGAACTCGATCGTGACGACCACCTCACCGTGCATGGCGAACGGCGCGAGAAAAGCGATGGCGCCCAGCACCTGACCATCGATGGCAGCCTGCATCTGAGCGCAGGCCAGGCCTGGCTCACCGAAAGCGGCCGCGAACTGCACATCAAGGCCGGCCAGAAGGTGGTGCTGGAGGCAGGCAGCGAGCTGACCCTCAAGGCCGGCGGCAGTTTTCTCAAGATCGATGGTGGCGGTGTCACCGTCAACGGCCCCGGCGTGAAGGTAAATGCCGGCGGCAGTCCCGGCAGCGGCACGGGGCAGGGCGCCCAGGCACCGCTGTTGCCGGGGCATGCCGAACCGGAAGTGCACGAGGCGATTGCCCCCACTGCGCTACCTAAACTGCGTGACTACCAGCTCGCGGAAGCGGCGTTGATGCCCCTGTGCGGCAAGATCAGCGACACCCAGTGCAGTCGAGAGGATTGTCCATGTCTGGGTGGCTAGCGCGACTGCCCGAGCGGGCCCGAGTCAGCGGTGAGCCCGAGGCCTGGCTGGCGCCGGACCGGCCCATCATGCTGGTTCTCGATCAGCGCCGCGCTACCGAGGCTTGCCGCGAGCTGCTGGGGCACGAGGGCACCCAGGAACATGTTCCGCTCTTTGCCGCCACGCCGCTTTCCCCGCTGCTGGAGGCCAGCCCCTGGTGCGTACGACTCGAGGCCGATAGTGATGCCTGGCGTGTCGGTGAGGCATTGTGCCGGGAGCGCCGTCTGGGCTGGTGCTGTCAGCCGTCCTCGACGGTTACCTTCTCCGATCTGGTCGAGCATCTGCGGGGCCTGTTCGTGTGGGCGGATCCTCAGGGTGGCCAGTCGTTGATCAATCTGCAGGATCCGGTGGCGCTGACGGCTCTATTGGGCAGTGCCGAACTCGTGATGCTGGCTCGAATGCTCGCACCGCTCGGCGAGCTCTCTACCCCCACACCCCAGGGGCATTGGCAGGTTTGGCAAAGCATCGAGAGCCGTGAGGCCCCGGACACCCCTTTACGCTTGACGCCTGACATGGAGGCGGCACTGAAGGTGGCGCCCCAGGCCTGGTTCCTGGCTGAGCGGCTCGGGGTTCGACTGGACGAGGTCGACGCCACCTGCTTGGAGGGGCTGGCCATGCTCAACCGCCACGGCATCACCCGGGCCCGTCATCTGGAGAGCCTGCTGCCGTACGTGCAGCGGGCGGAATGGCGCGAGCGTGAGGAAAGCCGCGAGATACTCGGCAAGAACCAGCCGGCCTGGCGCAAGGTCAAGGCCCTTCGCGAACTGATGGGGACGCTTCAGGCACAGGATAGGGATACGCACGCATGGACGATGTGATCAGCGATAACGATCAAACGGCGGACTCGTTCGGTCGGCCCAAGCCCGGTGACTGGATCGCGGAGGAGTCTTCCGCTGCCTCCTCGTCTCTAGAGTGCAAAGTGCTTCAGTTGCCGCTTTTCGAACCACCGCCCCCGGCAGGCGGAGAAATACAGGATGCCACCTCGCATCCCTGTGAAGACGATGCCTGGGCCGATATTCTCTACCTGACCGGTACCGGCACCTTCTGGCTATTGACGGAGAGCGTCGCCGAGTCATTGCACGAGGCGGCGGACGAATTGGCGGGGTGGATCGAAGAGGAAGATCCGGAAGCGCGGCAGATCCATTTGAACGACGATGCCGGCCTGATGGAGTGTTTTCTTCCGGCACGCCCGGAAAACTTCCTCGATGAGGCCGAGCGGCAGCACTGCCGTGATGTATTGAGCCGCCTGGCCGAACTTACCGAAGAGACCGAAGTCGATGCCGCTCGTCGCGTGACCGAGCACGAACGGCTGACCGAGAATCCTTGGTTCTGGGGGGCTCCACTGATCGTCTCGGCAGTCTACTTCCATGAGCGGGCGCAACATCCCGAGGAAACGCGGCTGGTCGAGGAGCTGGATGCTCTCTATCGCAAGGGTAGCGAAAGGGCAGAGGCGCAAGGCTACGTCATCGATGGGGGGCGCTATTACGGGCCCTGGGAAGACGATATCACCGAGGCTCTGGAGACCTACCGCCGCTGTCGAGCGAGGGTCGTGGGCGACGCCATCTCCGTGAATCAGCCTGGCGAGCTGCTGCCGCTTCAGGAAGCCCTCAAGGAATACCAGGCCTTCCTCGCCGACTGCGAAAGCATGTCCCCCAAGGACTCATCCCGCTGCACGGCGCTCGTCGACTACTTCTCCGAGCGCGTCGAACTGATGAGCGAAGATCTCCAGGCCTATCGGGACAGTATCGTGGCACTGGCGACGCTGGGTATCGCGACTCCCGAGTGGGCGCTGGCGGATCCTGCACTCAGGACCTCGCGAGCGGGGCTCGATCCCGGCATCGATGCCTTCAATCACTACAACCGTCTGCTCAAGGAAGCGGTGGAGATCTACGACGACGTCGAGGCCAGGCTGGAGGAGTGGGCGACCGCCACCGCCGGCAACGCCGCTTTGCCGATGCACCTCTTCGCCCAGGAGCGGCGCCGCTTCGAGCGCCGGACCTCACAGCTCGACGCGCTTTACGCCACGGCCCGTCAGGCGGTGGCGGCCATGCAGCCCCAGCGTGTGCTGTTCTGGCAGGCCGACCTCGAGGATCAACGCCATGCGCTGGGCTACGAGAAGCAGAGCATCGACGTGCTGGTGCGCAAGGATTTCCCGTTGCGCGAGTTCAGCTCGCCGCAGGGGGCGCGTGCACTGAGCCATCTCAGTCTGCACCAGCTCCAGCGAGACATGAGTGAGGACGAGCGACGGGCACTGGGCCGCCAGCTAGAGGCGGATGGTGCGCTGCCTGCCACGCTATGGGAAGCGCCTGAAACCGCCTTGTCTCAGTGGATGGAAGGTCAAGGTTGCAAGAAGATCGAGCGGCGGGCCGAGTGGTTCGATGAGGGGCTTGGTTTCTTCCGGCCCGAAGCCTTCTTTCAGTATCTCGACGATGAGGGCCATGAGGTCGCCTCGTTGCAGGAGGGCAACGCCAAGTCGCAATGGGGCGAGGCCCTGCAGCGCATGCTGTTCACCGGCCCGGCTCGCGAGACTCTGCGTCTCTTCGACGCCAGTGCTCAGGCGCAGATGCTGCGCCTGGTCGGGATGCCTCACGGGGAGCTGAATCAGGCGCTATCCCATGATTTCGACGAATCACTGACGCTGCTCGAGCGCGACGGCAGTCTGGAGCTGTTCGACGTCAAGGTAGAGAGCAGCGGCGGTGGACAGTTGGGTGCCGAGAAAAAACGGCAGGGAACCCTGGAAAGCCAGGGTGATGGCTGGCAGGCCGGGCAGGATCATGGTGCTGGGGTGAAGGCCGGCTTCCAGTGGGAGGTCAAGGGCACCTGGAGCCTTGCCCGTGGCGAAATCAGCCTGGGCACCCTGCATCTTCCGGGGGAGGATGAGGCCGTTCCCTTCTACGCGATCCTGGCCAACCGTAATGGAGAAAGGCGCAGCATGGGATGCTACTCCATCCGCATGGAGCTGGTGGCCAAGGGCTTCGCCGGTGCCAGCGTGGCCTTGGGTGCCGAAACCGGCCTGGCGTTCAACGAGAACGGCTTGCAGTTGACCGGCGTCGATTGGGCGCAGCGAGAGGCCGAAGGGGCGACCCTCAAGGCTTTCGCTGGGGCAACGCTCGGGCTGCAGTCCCAGTGTGAGATGCGCTGGCTGCCGCCCGAGGATATCACCCGTCAACTGCCACAGCTGGCCGACCAGGATTGGCTCAGCCTCAAGACACAGCACCGTGACCTGGATCAGTGGCGCACCCTCGGCCAGGCCCTGCTGGGTGGGGAGGTCGGCCTGGGCATCGGGGCCGACCTCGGATTCCGGCTGGGGCTTCGTAATGGCCGGTTCGTGGCCTATGCCAAGGCCAAGGTATTCGCCGGCGTCTCGGTGGGCGGGAAGGTCGCCGTCGAACTCGACCTTCAGCAACTGGACCTCTGGCTGATGATGATCGGCCAGGCCCTGCGCGACAATGACTATGGCTTCGTCGACTGGGTCGACCAGGATGCCTTCGAGAGCATCAGTCAGCTGACCTATCTGGCCACTACCACGTTGCTGGACGTGGGGCTGTTGGCCGCTCGAGGCAGGGACGGCATTCGTCGACTCTACAACCAGCTGACCCAGAGTGACCGCGCTGGGGTTATCGCCTTTGCCATTGTCGATGCCTCAGGGAACTCCGAGCTGTCATCGCAACTTTCTGCTTGGGTGCAGCACCTGCCTCCAGAAGCCTTGGGACCACTGCTGAACGTGTTGGCCACCCGGCCGAGCCTATGGAGCTACATAAAGGGAGACGAGTACGACGATGCCATCGATCTGCAGCAGATCGCCATTGCCCAATGCCTGGAGTGGATCGAACAGGGGCATCGCGATGGACTTTATCGTCGCAGCGCCGCCCAGCGATTGTTCGAGAAGGCCGTGGCCAGGATGTCGGCGGATGGTGAATATGCTGGTGCCGAGGACAGCGAGAATGATGGTGTAAGTAGCTCCGCTCGAGGGCAGGCCTATTGTGAGAACCGCTATCGACTGGATCAGTTTATGAGAATAGATAACTCTTCAGGTAACCTTGATGCTAGGGATGCTAGGAGCAACTATAAGGATATTGCGAAACGGCTAGGGGAGAATGTCGATGTCCACTGCCATCTGGTGACAACACCGGCTGGCACACATGTAACCTACCGGGAGTCGTAAGGATGCGCCTTGCCCACCATCTTTTCACCATTATATTGCTGACTCTTCCCGGCATCGCCGCCGCACTTGAGCCTGAGGTTCAGGCTGCCAAGGACGAAGGCATGCAGCTCTATAATATCGGTGAGTCGACAAGAGCCTTGCCGTATTTGGAACAAGCCGCCGAGGCCGGCGATGTGGAGGCCATGTACTACATGGGCGAGGCAGAGCGACGCCAGAAGATGGGCGGAATGACGCTTAAAGCCATGAACTGGTATCTGAAGGCAGCCGAACAGGGCGATCCCTATGCCATGTTGCGGCTTTTCGAGGGCGGTGCCTGCATCGCCGGTGATGAGTGTCCGGAGGACGCCGAGGGCTGGCGCGAGAAAGCCCTGGCCGAGACCTTGCCCAGGGCTGAGGCCGGTGATACTGACGCCATGCTGGCGCTCTACCATGTCTACCGCCTGATGGACGATAGAGGTGAGGGCGTCGACTGGCTGGAAAAAGCGGCGGAAGCGGGCAATCCCGAAGCCCAGACGCGGCTAGGCATGAATATTCGTGGTGGCCAGGGCTGGTACTTCTTGGAGTCCAGGCGTTTGGAGGCTGCCGAGGAATGGTTTAGAAAGGCCGCTGAGCAGGGCTATGTGCCGGCGATGGATGCGTTGTCTGCTGTTCTAAGCAATCTTGAAAGGTATGAAGAAGCATGGGAGTGGACGGTAAAATCATCCGAGGGCGGAGATCTTAACGGCCGTAAATGGCTAGCAAATTGCTACCTGGATCCTGATGATGCACCTCGCTGCAATACTGAAAAAAAGCCTGTTATAGGCTGGGCAATTCTATATGCCATTAATGAAGAAGTAGGTGGCCCGTCATCAGAGAGAAGTATGCGGCTTCGTCGCGACCAAGTAACAGATGAACAGCGTGAAGAAGCAAAATCTATAGCCGATGAATGGCTACATAAGCAGCCACCTCTATCCAACTTTCCCCCGCGTTTTGGCTTCTAAAATGCGATGCTCATGGCCCTCTGCGATGCTGGTCTTGGCATGGCTGGTATGTCCTCTGTCGGCTTCTGCCCTCGAGCCCTTGGTTCGGACTGCCAAGGGCGGGGCAGGCGTCTTTAGAGCAGCATGAATAGATCGAGGTGCAGCCATACTTGGAGCAAGCCGCTGAGGCTGGCGATGGTAGAGGCCATGTATTTTGGTCGATCACCGAGGTGGAGGTTCGGCTATGAGTCTGCAGCAAACTTCCTATGCCGAGGATGCCTATCGCGCTGCGGCCATTCCGCCGCTGCCTGAGTCTCCCAAGCTTCGTGAGCGGATGGGAGAAGACCTGTTGCCGTTTGGTGACTACGCCGACATCGAACCTTACCAGCAACTCTGTGATGATGCCGGGGTTGTTCAGTATCAGGAGAAACAGCCCCCGGAGTTTTATAAGTCTCAGGATTGGTGGTGGAGCCATGAGCGGATTCGGTTTCTTAAGAGTCAGATGGGATTGTCCATTCTTCTCATGGCCGTGCCCGTTATTTGGCTCATGACTTTGCTAGGCATTGTTTGGTATTCAACAATCAATATTCCACCACTATTGTTTGGTAGGGAAGCTCTTGGCGCTTTTGTAACAGTTTTTATGGCACTGCTTGGTTCTTTTGCCGCTATCGTGGTAGCTGTCTATTCATCTCAAATTGTTATGAACTTTATCGTGTGGCTATTTCATCCTCTTCGCGCCTTGCTGCATCGCTGGTTCGACCGCTACACCGAGGATAGGTGTAGCGAATTCAACCGCCAAACTGGCCGTGTAAGCATGGCCCAAGGGAAGAAGAAAACTCCCCTTGTAGCCCCTTTTATTGAATTTGATGGCTATGTCGAACGTGTGGTCCAGCGCGGCGGGGTGTTCTACAAGCTGATGCTGGTGCATCGCTATACAGGGACGGAGTTCCACCATACCTCGTTCAGCCAGACGGTGGCGCACAAGCAGGAAGTCCATGCTCAGTGGGACATGCTGCAGCGTTACATGGATGTCTCTCAGCCCCTTCCCGATGTGCCTCGCCTGGAGCCATTCCGGGATTGCGACCCCGTGACGGCGGAGCACGACCGCAAGACGGGGCGTGATCCGCGCTATTGGCGCGATCTCGATATCGAGGCCTGGAAGGAGGGAGAGGGGGCCGCCTTGCTCAAGGCCCAGATGGATTATCCCTGGCAACAACAGCGGTGTCTGCTGACTCCCAGGCTTGGGCAGGTAGAGATGGCGGTATATCGGGAGCAGCGGCCCACTTCCATGGCGTAAGCCAAGGTTGCGGTGTCGCCCGTATGGTTCGGGCCAGGGGAATGGGCGCGCTGTAGTGGAGGTAGCACTTCATGACCTGCCGCAGAATTTCTTTGTGTAAGTGATTTCATTTTTCTTTTGTACGATATTTCCTACAAGGGCAATCGGGGGTATGGGTCCGTGCAATGATCCCTTCAAATTCGCTGATATTGGAAGATTTTGGTGACATTTGTTGAGGTGGGGTGTGTATTAGATAATGTTGTTTTACATTCCGCCGGCTTTTGATATGGCATTCTACAGCGAGGCGATGGGTGTTATGCTCGCGGGCTTTCAACGGGTCGGTTGACCGGCCCACTCCTCGCCGTTTGACGGGCTGAGGCACGTTTGTCGCGATCGTTTGCTCCGATCCAGCAGGTTCGGGGAGGGCGGTCGGGCAAGCCCGAATCGAGTCATCATTTGCAGAGAGAAGGTTCGCCATGTCCAAGGAAGGGTCCGTTGCGCCCAAAGAGCGCATCAATATCAAGTACGTTCCCGCCACCGGAGATAAGCAGGCCGACACCGAACTGCCCCAGAAGCTTCTGGTGGTCGGTGATTTCAAGGGCGGCGTCGAAGAGACTCCCATCGAGGAGCGCGAAGCCGTCTCGGTGAACAAGGACAACTTCCAGTCCGTGATGCGCGAGGCTGGTCTCGGGCTGCGGACCAGCGTGCCGAACCGTCTCGAGGAAGGTGATGAAGATGAGGCCCGCGAACTGGGGGTCGATCTGCAGTTCAACTCTCTGCAGGACTTCGCGCCAGACAGCGTGGCGCGCCAGGTGCCTGAGCTGCGCAAGCTGGTCGAGCTGCGCGAGGCGCTGGTGGCTCTCAAGGGGCCCCTCGGCAACGTGCCGGCCTTCCGGGAACGCCTGCAGGCCTTGATTGAGAGTCCCGAGACCCGGGACCAGCTGTTGAACGAGCTCGAACTTCTCGACAGCGAATCCCCCTCGAGCGATTCCTGATTTTTCCTGCATGGAGGCGAGGCACGCATCATGACCGAATCTACCCAATCCCAGGCTCAGAGCCAGGCTACCGAGAGCACCGAAGACGTCTCCCTGCTTGATCAGGTGATGGCCAAGACACGTATGGCTCCTGCTGATGAAGGCTACGACGTGGCCAAGCAGGGGGTCGCAGCTTTCATCAGTGAGCTGCTCAAGAGCGATGACGGTCAGCAGCAGGTCAACAAGTCGGTCGTCGATCGCATGATCGTCGAGCTGGATCGCAAGATCGGTCACCAAGTCGACGAGATTCTCCACGATCAGGAGTTCCAGCATCTGGAATCGGCCTGGCGTGGCCTCAAGTTGTTGGTCGATCGCACCGATTTCCGCGAGAACATCAAGCTCAACGTGCTGCATGCCACCAAGGAGGAGTTGCTCGAGGACTTCGAGTTCGCCTCCGAGATCAGCCAGAGCGGGCTCTATCAGCATGTCTATGCCGCCGAGTATGGCCAGTTCGGCGGCGAGCCGGTGGCGGCGATGATCGGGCATTACGATTTCACGCCCTCGGGCCCGGACATCAAGTTGCTGCAGTATGCTGCCTCGGTCGGGGCGATGTCCCACGCACCCTTCCTGTCCTCGGTGGCGCCGAGCTTCTTCGGCATCGACAGCTTCGAGGAGCTGCCCAACATCAAGGACTTCAAGGCGATCTTCGAAGGGCCGAAATACGCCCGCTGGCGCAATCTGCGCGAGTCCGAGGATGCTCGCTACCTGGGGCTGACGGCGCCGCGCTTCCTGCTGCGCACGCCCTACGATCCGGTAGAGAATCCGGTCAAGTCCTTCCATTACCAGGAGTCGGTCAGCGAGAGCCACGACGATTACCTGTGGGGCAATACCGCCTACCTGCTCGCAGAGCGCCTGAACGACAGCTTTGCCAAGTATCGTTGGTGCCCGAACATCATTGGTCCGCAGAGCGGCGGGGCAGTGGAGAATCTGCCGATGCACACCTATGAAGCGTTGGGTCAGGTGCAGAACAAGATTCCCACCGAGGTGTTGATTACCGACCGTCGCGAGTTCGAGATGGCCGAGGAAGGTTTCATCTCGCTGACCATGCGCAAGGGCAGTGACAACGCCGCCTTCTTTTCCGCCAACTCGGTGCAGAAGCCCAAGTCCTTCCCCAACACGCCCGAAGGGCGCGAGGCCGAGACCAACTACAAGCTCGGCACCCAGTTGCCTTATCTGTTCATCGTCAATCGCCTGGCTCACTACATCAAGGTGCTGCAGCGCGAACAGATAGGCTCCTGGAAGGAGCGCCAGGATCTCGAGCGTGAACTCAACACCTGGATCCGCCAGTACGTCGCAGATCAGGAGAATCCGCCCGCCGATGTGCGTAGCCGACGCCCGCTGCGTGCCGCCTCGGTGCAGGTCTCCGACGTGGAAGGCGATCCGGGCTGGTACCAGGTGTCGCTGGCAGTACGCCCGCATTTCAAGTACATGGGTGCCAACTTCGAACTGTCGCTGGTGGGCCGTCTCGACAAGGATTGAGTCCATGACCGCTTTCAGGGATCGAAGCGGACTGCTCGGTGCTCGGTTGTTCGAGCGCCTGTCGTCGCCGGCGCGTCCGGCACCGGAGGGCGACGAAGCAGTCGAGGCCACCCTGGCCTCCATCAAGCGACACCTGGTCGACCTGCTCAACAGCCATCCGGGGCACAGCGAATGTGCCCCGGAGCTGGGTCTGCTCGACTTCAATGACGCCACGCTCGGTGTGCTTGACCTCGAACTCAAGGTCGAGCGTGCCATACGCGAGTGCATCGAGCGCTTCGAGCCGCGGGTGAGTCGCGTTCAGGTCGAGACACTGCCCAACGAGGGTACCCCGTTGCAGTTGCGCTTCCAGGTCCAGGCCACTCTGGACCTGGGGCATGATTCGACCCAGACCACCATCGACCTGCTGCTCAACGACAAGCGCTACCAGTGCCTGAACTGAGACCGACATGCTGAACCGCTACTACCGGGACGAACTGGACTTTCTGAAGCGTCAGGGGCGGGAGTTTGCCGAGGGCAATCCCGGACTCAGCCGTTTTCTGTCCGAGCAGAGCACCGATCCCGATGTCGAGCGCCTGCTCGAGGGCTTCGCCTTCCTGTCGGGCCGGTTGCGGGAGAAGGTCGATGACGAGTTCCCCGAGCTGACTCACTCGTTGATCGGCATGTTGTGGCCCAACTACCTGCGGCCGGTGCCGAGCATGACGGTGATGCAATTCACCCCGCACTGGCACGGGCTGAGCGGCGCCCAGACCGTACCTCGTGGTACCAGCCTGGCCAGCCGCGAGGTCGAGGGTACGGCTTGCAGTTTTCGTACCTGCCACGAGCTGACGCTCTACCCACTGGCCCACGATGGGGTCACGGCGCACCATTCCCGTGAGGCCTCGGTGGTCGAGCTGGATCTGGCGGTGCACAGCGATCAGCCCCTCGATGCCCTGGGCGTGGGCGACCTGCGCCTGCACCTGGGCGGCAATGGCTACACGGCCCGTACCCTTTATCTGTGGATGAGCCACTACCTGGCCGGTATCGAACTGGAAGTCGACGGCCTGCGCCTGCCGCTGCCCACGCACCTGTTGGCGCCGGTGGGCTTCGCTGCCGAGGATGCGCTGCTGCCGTATCCGCGCAACGTCTACCAGGGCTATCGCATCCTGCAGGAATACCTGTGCTTCCCCGAGGCCTTCCAGTTCTTCGACCTGCAGCGCCTGGGCGATTACCTGCCGGCGCGTCTGGCCGAGCGGATGACGTTGCGCTTCACCTTCTCGCGTACCCTGCCGGCGGATGCCCGGGTAGGGGACGACAGCCTGGCGCTGTACTGCACGCCGGCGATCAACCTCTTCGCCCATGACGCCGACCCGGTGGACCTCAGTGGCGAGCGCAGCGAATATCGTATCCGTCCCAGCAGCCGCTTCCCGTCGCATTACGAGGTGTTCAGCGTCGATGATGTGGAGGGATGGCTGGAGAGCGAGAGTGGGCGCATCCGCGGAGAGCCTCGCCGATACGTGCCTTTCGAGAGTTTCGAGCACCAGATCGAGCGCGATCGGGGGCGTGAAGCGCGCTACTACCGGGTGCGTGTGCGCGACAGCCTGCGTGGCGACGGTTTCGACCACGACATCGCCTTCGTGCGTGGCGACGAGCAGGCTTGTCTGGGGCTGCGCGAGACCATCTCGCTGCGCCTGACCTGCAGCAATCGCGAACTGCCCGAGCGGCTGACGGTCGGCGATATCTGCGTGCCCACCGAGGATAGTCCGGCCTTTGCCGAGTTTCGCAATATCATCCGGCCGACCCCGACCATGCGACCGACCCTGGACGGCAGTCTGCTGTGGACGCTGATTTCCAATCTGTCGCTGAATTACCTGTCATTGCTCGACCGCGACGCCCTGCGGTCGGTGCTGCGGGTCTACGACTTCCGGGCGCTGGTCGACCGCCAGGCCGAGCGCATCGCCCAGAAGCGCCTGGCCGGCATCATCGATATCAAGACCGAGCCGGTGGACCGGCTTTACCGTGGCCTGCCAGTACGCGGGCTGCGCTCCGAGATGACCCTGGATCAGGAAGCCTTCGGCGACGAGGGGAGTCTCTTCCTGTTCGCCAGCGTGCTGTCCCGGTTCTTCTCGCTGTACGCCAGCATCAACTCCTTCCACGAGTTGCACGTCACCAACCTTCACAACCGCGAGCGCTACGCATGGACCTTGCAGTCAGGCCAGCAGCCCCTGATGTAGCGCTCGCCCCCCTGGTCGACGGGGCCCGGCGCTACGACTTCTATCAACTGGTGGAATTGCTTCACCGGCACTACGGCGACGATCTGGAAGGAGATCGGGAGGCCGATCCTGCCGCCGAGCGAGTGCGTTTCGAGGCGTCGGCCTCGTTGGGCTTTCCGGGCAGCGACATTATCGCCCTGGAGCCCCAGGATGCCGAGCGTTACACCATGCGCGTCAGTTTCCTGGGGCTCCAGGGGGCCCAGTCGCCATTGCCGGGTTACTACCTGGAGGCCATGGCCCATGCCGAGGCGCATCGCGAAGGCGCGGCCGGGGACTTCCTGAATCTCTTCAACCACCGGGTGCTATCGCTTCTGCATCGCGGCTGGCGCAAGTATCGCCACCATGTGCGTTACCAGGACGGGGCCGAGGACGGTTTCTCGGCGGCAATCTTCTCCCTGGTCGGGTTGGCCGATGAGCGGTTGCGCGGCGAGACGCCGATCAACTGGAGCAAGATGCTGGCCTATGCCGGTCTGCTGGCTGGCCGTTCGCGCTCGCCGGATGTGGTAGCGGGCATCGTCGGCCACTGCTTCGATCTCGACGGCGTCGAGATCGAGCCCTGGGTGCACCGGCGGGTCGAGATTCCATCGGACCAGCGCACTCGTAGCGGCCTGAGCGGTTCCACATTGGGCCAGGATATGGTCGCCGGCGGCTGGGTCGACGATATCAGCGGCAAGTTCGCACTTCGTATGCGCGGCCTGGACTTGACCCGTTTCCGCGATTTCCTGCCCGACGGTCGCGACCATCAGGCGCTGCTTACCCTGATGGAATTCGTGCTGCGTGAGCCTCTGGCCTATGACCTGGAACTCGAGCTCCTGGAGCGCGACGTGAAGCCCATGCGCCTGGGCGAAGGAGGCAGTTGCCAACTGGGCTGGACGACCTTCGTCAAGCCCGAGGCAGGCACGGCGGCCCAGCGACGCCGGGTGCGCATTCAGATGACACGGTGAACCCATGAACGAGACGTTTCCCCAGCAGCAGGCCATCACTCTGGTGGTCACCAACAGTGAACGGCTCGAGGGCCGCTCGACCAGCAGCCACGTCTTTCCGGCCGAGGGCGGAACCCTGGGCAGCGGATCGTCCGACGACTGGCTGCTGCAGGATCACGCCAACCGGGTACGCCCCGGCCATGCCGAGATCCAGCGCCTGGACGGTCGTTTCTGCCTGATCGACCGCTGTGGCCAGACCTTCGTCAACCGCGCGACTCTGCCGATCGGTCGCGAGCGCCGTGTGGCGCTGCGCGACGGTGATGAGTTGCAGGTAGGGGAATACTGGCTGCGGGTGCACATGGGCGACCGTCAGGCCGCTGTCGCCGGTGTGCAGCCACTGGCAACCCTGGTCGACGAGGAACACGAGACGCTGGAGGGCGCCGAGCCGGTGTCGGCCACCGCCGTCGTGACGCGGCCCCAGCATGACCCGCTGGAGGCACTGGGCGAGGTTTCATCGGCGCAACGTCATCAGGATCCCATGGCCGCGCTGGCCGACGAGACCATCGCCGGCGAGGACGATCATCACGAACTGCTCGATGCCCTGGACGGGCAGGGCGCTACCGCTGGTGCGCCGGCCGCACCAAGGCAACGAGGTTACGAGGACCCCGACATGAATGAACACCTGCTGAACGATCTGGAACGCTCGGTCGGCGAGCAACTCGAAGAGCGCTGGCAAGACGAGCCAACAGGAGAGGTCGGCCACGTCGGCGCCTCACCGTTGCTGCAGACCCTGGGCGGCGAGTTGCGCTTCCGTGACAGTGCCGAGCAGCACGCCTTTCTCGAAGAGGCGGGGCGCACCCTCAAGGCCACCGTGGAAGGCCTGCTGGCACTGCACCAGGCCCACGACGGTAGCCGTTATCCGCTGCGCGACCGTCGCCTGCAGCCCATCGAGGACAACCCGCTGCGCCTGGGGCAACCCTATGAGCAGACACTGACGACACTGTTTGCGGCCCAGCGCAGCCCGGTGCATCTCTCGGCGCCGGCGGCGGTGACCGAATGCCTCGAACACCAGCAACAGCACCAGGCCGCGGTGGAGGAAGCCATCGGGACGGCGCTCAAGTCGATTCTCGATGCCTTCTCGCCGGATGCCTTGCTCAAGCGCTTTCATGCCTATCGCGGTGCAGGTCGCCAGGGTGATGACGAAGGCGGCTGGGCCTGGGAGATGTATCGCCACTACTACCAGGAGCTCAACTCGGGTCGGCAGCAGGGCTTCGAGAAGCTGTTCTGGGAAGTCTTCGAACAGGCCTACGACCAGTCGGTGCGTCGCCAGCAGCGGGAGGACGCATGATCCCCCGGCGGGCCGGGGCCGCGTCGCTGATGCGGTGCCTGGCACTCGGCAGCATGCTCCTGGCGCTGGCTGGATGTGCCTCCACTTTCGAGGCCACCGGCAAGACTTTCCAGGTACTGAAGGACCCTTCGATCCCGGTGGGATATCCGGAGGATCGTCCGTCACGGGTCGATCTGAGCATGCTGGCCGCGCCCAGCATGAACCCCAACGCCCAAGGCGAGGGTACGCCTCTGCGCTTCCAGATCCTGCAGCTCAAGGACGACTCGATGCTGATGTCGGCCGATCATCGCCAGTTGCAGGAGGACCTCGAAGAGGCGCTCGGCACCAACTACCTGACCCATGACGACTTCACTCTGCTGCCCGGCCAGTTCAAGTTCTACGAACCGTTCGAGGTAGAAGAGGACACCCGCTACATCGGCATCATCGCCTTCTACTCCAACCCCAACCAGGCGCAGTGGAAGAAGGTGGTGGATATCGATGATCGCGGACGCGACTACCACCTGCTGGTACATCTGCTGAAGCGCGAGGCCGCGCTGAGGAAGGAAACCTGATGGCCAGTCGCAATCCCGTGGTCTGGAGTGAAGGGCTGTTCATCAAGCCCCAGCACTTCCAGCAGCAGCAGCGCAGTCTGGAAGGGCTGATCGACACCCGTCTGCGCGGCGTCGGTGGCCACCTGCACGGTTTCCTGACCCTGACGCTCAATACCGAGTATCTGAGCTTCGGGCGCATCGCTCTCAGCCAGGCCAGTGGCGTGCTCCCCGATGGCACTCCCTTCCGTCTGCCCGACGACGACCTGGAGCCCCCGGCGCTGGAGATCGCCGATGCCTCGGTGGCCAATCAGGTGGTCTACCTGGGCGTGCCGCTGGCAACCGATGGTGTGGCCGAAGTGAGCTGGGAGACCTCGTCGCTGCCGTCTCGCTACCGTGCCGAAACGCGTGGCGTGCGCGACCTGCACTCTCGGGCCGGCGACCTGGCCGATCTCGACCTGGCGCGTGTCGCCCCGCGGCTGCTGCTCGAGCAGGAAGACCGCAGCGCCTACGCCTGTCTGGCGGTGGCACGGATCCTCGAGCGACGTCCGGATGGCAGCCTGGTGCTCGACGAGGCGTTCCTGCCGACCCTGCTCAATGTCCAGGCGGCGCCGGTGTTGCAGCGTTTCGTCGGCGAAATGGCCGGCTTGATGCGCGAACGGGCCCGCAATCTGGCCCAGCGGTTGGCCACTCCCAATCAATCCGGAGTCGCCGACGTCGCCGACTTCATGCTGCTGCAGTCGCTCAACCGTGCCCAGCCGCGTTTTCAGCACCTGGCACGACTCGGTCACCTGCATCCCGAGCGGCTCTACGCCGACATGCTCGAGGTTTGTTGCGAACTGACCACCTTCACCGCCGAGTCACGGCTGCCTCCGGAATTTCCGGCCTATGACCATGACCGGCCGGAGGCCGCTTTCCGGCCGCTGATGCAGAGCCTGCGCCAGTCGCTGTCCACCGTGCTCGAGCCGCGCGCCATGGCCATCCAGCTGCAGTCGCGCCGCTTCGGGCTCAAGGTTGCCACCCTGGCCGATCACAGCCTGCTCGACGATGCCGACTTCATCCTGGCAGTGCGTGCGGACCTGCCGCCGGAACGCTTGCGCAAGCTGTTCGTGCAGCAGACCAAGGTGGCCAGCGTCGAGCGTATTCGCGACCTCATCAGCCTGCAGTTGCCGGGCATCCCGCTCGAGCCTCTGCCGGTGGCGCCGCGCCAGTTGCCGTTCCATGCCGGTTACACCTACTTCCGTCTCGACCGCCAGAGCGAGGCCTGGAGCATGCTGCGCGGCGCCAGCGGCTTCGCCTTCCACGTTGCCGGTGACTTCCCGGGACTGGAAATGCAGTTCTGGGCGATCAGGAGCTAAGCCATGAACGAACTCGCCACCCACGACGACGCCCGTCGCCATGAGGACAGCATCGATATCCAGGGTCTGGAACGGCTGATCCACAGCGACGCCGACCATCTCGATGCCGATGAGGATTACTGGTTCCGCTTGCGTGGCCATAACCTCAATCCGCTGGTGGACGCTGCCGGTTCGCTGCTGGGCATGGTGGTGCGGGTCCGCCAGCTCGACCGGCTCGACGACATCGAGCGCCTATACCGCCAGGTGGTCGACGAGATCGCCGCCATCGAGGTCGAGCTCACCGAGCAGGGCTATGACCGGCCGACCCTGCTGGCTTACCGCTATGTGCTGTGTTCCTTCATCGACGAGGCGGTGATGAGCACCGACTGGGGCCAGCAGAGCCAGTGGGCCGGTCACTCGTTGCTGACGCGTTTCCACAACGAGACCTGGGGTGGCGAGAAAGTCTTCTCGATCCTCGGCCGGCTGCGCCAGGAGCCACGTCGCTACCGTGACCTGCTGGCCTTCATCTATCTGTGCCTGTGCCTGGGCTTCGAGGGCCGCTACAAGGTCATGCCCCATGGCCGCGAGGAATACGAGCAGGTGCTGCGCGAACTGGGCGACCAACTGGTGGCCCTCGACGAGCCCGGCGAAGAGGGCCTGACCCGCCCGCTGGACAATGTGCTCGCCGATGCGCGTCGCCAGGGCGACGGCCTGCCCCTGTGGGGTATCTTCGCGCTCTTTGCGCTGACCATGGTGGTGGCCTACGCCGGCTTTTCCTTGTCGCTGGAGCACCAGGCCGATCAGGTCGGCCTGGTGCTGGAACGCATCATCAACTCGTAATCTACGGCAACACCGAGGGAGAGACTATGCTCAGGGTAGAGCTTCCGGCACTGATCGGCCGACTCAACGCCATCGCCCGCCAGGGACTGGAAGGGGCTGCGGCACTGTGCGCCGAACAGCAGGCGCCCGAGGTAGGCGTTTCCCATCTGCTGCTGGCCTACCTTGACCAGCCGTTGTGTGACCTGCGGGTGCTCCTCGATGCCGAGGCGATCGAGCCGGAGGCGCTGCGCCGTGCACTCACCGAAGACGCCCGACCGCCCCGCGACCTGGAAGTGGCCACGCCGAGTTTCTCGCCGTTGCTGGTCGAGCTGCTGCAGGACGCCTGGCTGCTGGCGAGTACCGAACTCGAGCATCGCGAACTGCGCACCGGGGTGATCTTCACCGCTCTGCTGCATCATGCCGGCCGTTACCTGGGGCCACAGGGCGAGCGGCTGCTTTCCGGGATCAATCGCGAGCGGTTGCGTCGCGACTTCGTCCGGCTGACCCGCGACTCCGCCGAGGCCGCCGTGGCCGAGGACGTGCAGCCGGCTCGCGCCGGTGGAGCGGCCGGCGATGACAGCGCCCTGGCACGCTTTGCCACCTCGCTGACCGAGCAGGCGCGTCGCGGCGAGCTCGACCCGGTACTGTGCCGCGACCCCGAGATCGACCAGATGCTCGATATCCTGGGCCGGCGCCGCAAGAACAATCCCATCGTGGTGGGCGACGCCGGGGTCGGCAAGAGCGCCGTGGTCGAGGGGCTGGCATCACGCATCGTCGAGGGTCGCGTGCCTTCGGCGCTGGCCGGCGTCGAGCTGGTGTCGCTGGACCTCGGCGCCCTGCAGGCCGGGGCCTCGGTCAAGGGCGAGTTCGAGAAGCGCCTCAAGGCGGTGATCGAAGAGGTCAAGGAGGCCGCTGTCCCGACGCTGCTGTTCATCGACGAGGCCCACACGCTGATCGGCGCCGGCAATCCGGAAGGTGGTGCCGATGCTGCCAACCTGCTCAAGCCGGCATTGGCGCGTGGTGAGTTGCGCACCATCGCCGCCACGACCTGGCGCGAATACAAGAAGCACATCGAGAAGGATCCGGCGCTGTCGCGGCGTTTCCAGCCGGTTGCCCTGGGTGAGCCGGACGTCGAACAGGCGCTGGTGATCCTGCGTGGCCTGCGGGACGTCTACGAGTCGACCCATGGTGTGTTGATCGGCGACAGCGGTCTGCGTGCCGCCGCCGAACTCTCGGCGCGCTACCTGGCTGGACGCCAGTTGCCGGACAAGGCCATCGACGTTCTCGACACCGCCGGTACCCGGCTGGCCCAGGCGCTGGATACGCCGCCACGCCGACTCAGCCATCTGATGAGCGAGCAGTTGGCCGCCCAGCGCGAGCACGACCAGCTCGAACGCGAGGCGCTGCTGGGCCGCACCCCCGATGCCACCCGGCGCGATGCCCTGGCCGAACGTCTGGCCCGGCTGGACGAGGAACGCGAGACCCTGGAGGCTGCCTGGCGCGAGCAGCGCGATTGCGTCGATGCCATCCTGACGCTGCATCGCGAACTGCTCGATGACGAAGGCGACGACGATGAGAGCGACGCCGCCGAGACACGCGAACGGCGGACAGCGGAGCTGGCCGGGCACGAAGCGCGCCTTGCCGAGCTGCAACGCGAGTTTTCCCTGGTCAATGCCAGTGTCGAGGAGGCCCAGGTCGCCCAGGTGATCGGCGACTGGACCGGCGTGCCGGTGGAGCGCATGACTC
This sequence comes from Halomonas elongata DSM 2581, assembly GCF_000196875.2. NCBI lineage: Bacteria > Pseudomonadati > Pseudomonadota > Gammaproteobacteria > Oceanospirillales > Halomonadaceae > Halomonas > Halomonas elongata. Next base: position 2,238,861 of record NC_014532.2, on the reverse strand, counting down.
GCGATGAGCTGGCGCGACTCACCGAGCTGCCGGATGAACTGGGACGGCTGATCAAGGGCCAGGACACGGCCATCGAGCGCCTGCACCGCCATCTGCTCACCGCCCGCGCCGACCTGCGTCGCCCCGGCCGTCCGCTGGGGGCCTTCCTGCTGGTCGGACCCAGTGGGGTAGGCAAGACCGAGACCGTGGTGCAGATCGCCGAGAGTCTCTACGGTGGCCGCCAGTTCCTGACCACCATCAACATGTCGGAGTATCAGGAGAAGCACACCGTCTCGCGGTTGATCGGCTCACCGCCCGGTTACGTGGGCTTCGGCGAGGGTGGTTTGCTGACCGAGGCGATTCGCCAGCGGCCCTATTCGGTGGTGCTGCTCGATGAAGTCGAGAAGGCCCATCCGGACGTGCTCAACCTCTTCTACCAGGCCTTCGACAAGGGCGAACTGGCCGATGGGGAAGGGCGCGTCATCGATTGCCGCAACGTGTTGTTCTTCATGACCTCGAATCTCGGTTACGAGGCCGTGGTGCGCCATGCCGACGACCACGAGGCCATGGATGCGGCGCTCTATCCAGTGCTGGCCGACTTCTTCAAGCCGGCGCTGCTGGCGCGCATGGAGGTAGTGCCCTACCTGCCGCTGTCGCGGGACATTCTCCACGATATCGTCTCCGCCAAGCTCGAGACCCTGGCCGGGCGCATTCGCGACCGCCATCGCCAGGCCGAGGTGGTGCTGGAGCCGACGCTGGCCGAGGCCATCTGTGCCCGGGCCACGCGCAGCGAGAATGGGGCCCGGATGCTCGAATCGATAATCGACGGTGAGCTGTTGCCGCCGGTGTCGCGGGCGCTGCTCGAGTGCATGGCACGCCAGGAGCCGGTGGCCCGGGTTGCGCTCGGCGTGGATGAGCACGGCTTCACCGCGGAGGTCGGGTGACGTGAGAGGCGACGGCGTGCGCGACGAGACGAAGACGCTCGCACCGGTCCCGGCGCTGGCTGGCATGGCCGAGGCGCTGCGGCTGGTCGAGGGCGGCTCGCCTGCCGAGCTGCGGCGGCGCAGCGTTTCGCTGTTGCGCGAGCGCCTGGCGCTGCCCTGGGTACGTTGTCTCGCCCTGGACGCTAGCGGTCGTTGGCTGGAAGAGGAGGGCGAGGCGCCGAGCCTGGCCTGCGACGACTTCCGCCATCCCTATGCTCATGCCATCCGCAATGGCCGGCCGCTTGCCCTGGGGCTCGGCGAGGCCCGTACGCGGCTGGACCACGAGGCCTTTCAGGCAGCGACGGCCGGGCTGCCCGCGGCCTGGCGGCTGGTGGTTCGCCCACTGCGCGCCTGCGACGGCAAGCGCGAATGGCTCGGCGTGCTGGCCGTCGCAGGGCCCGCCGAGCGCGTCGAGGCGCTGATCGAGTGCGACGACTATCTGGCCTTCGAAGCGCTGCTGTGTCGTCTCTGGGCCTGGCTGGTCCGCCAGCATGACGAACGCCGTGACCAGGCCAGGCTGCGTGACTCGCTGGCCGAACTCAATGACGGCGCACGCCGGCGCACCCTCAGCGAACGTCTCGGGCGACGCATTCTCGGTGAGTCGCCGGCCATCCGCACGTTGCGCGATCAGTTGGTGCGTGCCGCCGAGACCAACCTGGCGGTGTTGCTGCAAGGCGAAACCGGTACCGGCAAGGAACTGGTGGCGCGTGGTATCCACGAGGTCTCGGCGCGCCACGAAGGCCCTTTCCTGGCGGTCAACTGCGCGGCGATCCCCGAGAGTCTGCTCGAGGCCGAGCTGTTCGGCCATGTACGGGGAGCTTTCTCCGGCGCCGAGCGTGACCGCGAGGGGCTGTTCGGCGAGGCCGATGGCGGCACCCTGTTCCTCGACGAGATCGGCGACATGCCGCTGGCACTACAGGCCAAGCTGTTGCGTGTGCTGGAGACGGGACGTTATCGACCGCTGGGCGGTGACCGCGAGCGACGGGTCGACCTGCGCCTGGTGGCAGCGACCCATCAACCGCTGCATCGTCGCATTCGCGAAGGCAGCTTCCGTGCCGACCTCTACTACCGGCTCGGCCAGTTCCCGCTCACGCTGCCCGCGCTGCGTGAGCGACGCGAGGATATCCCCGTGCTGGCCCAGGCCTTCATCGACGATTTCTGTCGGCGCGAGGGTCGCGAGGACATCGGCCTCGGTCGTGCCGTGCTGCGTGCGCTCGACGACCGCGACTTCCCCGGCAATGTGCGTGAGCTCAGAAACCTCATCGACTATGCCTGCGCCATGACCCGTGATGGCGAAAGCCTCGCCCCCGAGGCACTGCCCGTTGCCAGTGCCTTGCCGGGTGCCGAGGACGCGGCGGGCGAGTCGCCCCAGGGCGGAGAGGCCAGCCTCGATCCCGGTACTGGAGGCGAGCCTGGTGGTGGAGAGGTCTTCGATCTGCGCCGAGCGCTGCGCGACTACGAGGCGACGTTGATCCGCCAGCGGCTGGCCCGTTTCGACGGTAACCGCACCCTGGCTGCCGAGAGTCTGGGCCTGCCCAAGCGCACTCTGGCCCACAAGTGTCGACAGCTCCAATTGGATAGCCCATGAACGCGATCGATCTTCTTCCCGGCTTGCGCCCGCTGGCCGGCTTGGCCCTGGTGTTGGTCGCCGGACTGTCTCCGGCTCTGGCCGAGGACCAGGATCCCCGGTTGTCGGCGGCCGAAGCCTGCGCCGAGCAGCCTTCCCGGCTGGGGCGGCTCGAATGCTACGACGCGCTGTTCCGTGAGCGTCCCGCGGCGGAGGCATCGGAAGGAGCGCGCTCGCCGCTGTGGCAAGCCGTTGCCGACCAGGAGGCTGAGCGGGGCGACGGGGATGTCGGCGTGCTGGTACGCGAGACCCCCGACACGGTGCTGATGAGTGCGCCGGCGCTGGGCACGGTACCGCCTCGCCCGCTGCTGGTGATCAGCTGTGACGACGCCATCACCCGCTTCCAGCTGCACCTGAACGAGCCCCTCGAGGCCTCGCGAGTGTCGCTTACGCTGCACGGCGATGGCGTTGACCTCGAACAGACCTGGCGGGTGCTGGACGAGGGCCATGTGGTCAGCGGCGGGCGAGGGCTGCCGGCCATCGGCACCCTGAAGCGTTTGCTCGGCAGCGAGCGGCTGCAACTGGGCAGCGAACAGGCCGCCCTCGACGGGCTACGTTTCGATCTCGAAGGCTGGCGCACGGCGATCGAGCCGCTGCGCACCCAGTGCCGCTGGTAGCGAGGAGGATCATGCGCATCACCCAATCCAACCAGCTCGAGCCATTGCTCGCGCCTCTCGCCGAGGGAGTCGGCGAGCCGGTGACCTCGCACGAGGACTATGACTGGCTCGACGAGGAGATGATGAAAGTCGGCTCGCTGCAGCATGGCGAGGTCGACTGGGCCGGTGCCGAGACGCGGGCCGCGCGGCTGCTTGCCGAACACGGCAAGGATCTCAAGGTACTCGGCCACCTGCTGCATTGCCTGCAGCACGACGCCGATCCGGTGCGCTTCGCGCTGTCACTGGAACTGCTGGTCGGTGCCCTGGATGGCTGGTGGGTCGAGGCTTACCCCTTCGCCGGGCCGCGTGGCAAGCGGGCTCGGCCGAAGCTGTTTCAGCAGTTCGCCCAGCGCGCACTGAAGCTGGCCGGTTCTCTGAACTTCCTGGGGGCTGCCGAGGAACATGCGGCCTGCCGTGAGGGACTGGCGCGACTGCGCGACCGGGCCGCCGACCATGAGCTGCCGGATGAGCCGCTGGCCGATCTGACCCGTCTGCTGGAGCAGGCCACGCCCTCGGCGTCGGAGCCAACGACAGCGACATCTTCGGGGACGAGCGCGTCCGGCACCGATACGGCCGGTGCGGCAACGCCTCCCCGGGAGGCCGACACCGAAGCACCCCGCGCGCCGGAGGCACGGCTCGAGGCCGGCAATGAGCGCGGCAACCGCCAGGCATTGCTCAAGATGGCCGACTTCCTCAATGAGCAGTCGCCGGGCGAGGCGCTCGGCTATCGACTGCGCCGGCATGCAGTCTGGCACGCCATCCAGGGGTTGCCGATGACGCGCGATGGCCAGCGTACCGAGCTGGCGCCGGTATCTGCCGATCGGGTCACGGAGTATCGCGAGGTCGCGACAGGCCGACCGACGCTCGAGGACTGGCAGCGCATCGAGAACAGCCTGGCGTTGAGTCCCTATTGGCTGGAGGGGCACCGGCTGAGTGCCGAGGTGGCCCGGCGACTCGAGCATCCCCGTTGCGCCGAGGCGATTCGCGAAGAGACGGCCCGTTTCGTTGATCGTCTACCGGGTATCGAGGCGCTGACCTTCAGTGACGGCACCGCCTTCCTCGATGCGGAAACGCAGACCTGGCTGGCGGAGACCTCCGGTCCCGGCTCGCCCGTGGCCCCGATGGGTGACGGCGACCCTTGGCAGGCCGGCCTCGAGACGGCCCGCGAACGGCTTGCCGAGGAGGGGCTGGCGCCGGCGCTGGGGGTACTCGACGAAGGCCTGGCGGCCTCGGGGTCGCCCCGCGAGGAAGTCTACTGGCGCCTGGCCAGCGCCGACCTGTTGCACGAGGCCGGGCTCGTTGCCCTGGCCCGGCAGCACTATCAGGCATTGCATGATGTCGTGGCGAGCCTCGAGCTGGAACGCTGGGAACCGGCACTGCCGGTGCGGCTGTCGGCGGCGCTCGGGACATGAATCACGACGATGTGACGGAATTGAAGGGATGAGGGAGCAAGGCACATGTGGAGACGAGTGAAGGCCAGGCTGAGTCGCTGGGTGCCAGGCATGGCCCAGGCGGACAGCCAGCTCAACCAGGCGCGGGGACACGCGAACAGGGCTCGGGGGCTGAAGCGTCTGGGCATCTGGCTGTGGTGGCTGCTGGTCATCGCCCTGTTGGTGGCGATCTGGTGGCTGGGGCCGCAGTGGCAGGCATTCGGGGGACGGCCGTTGGGGCCCTGGGTCAACCGCCTGCTGGCCAGCCTGGCGTTGGCCGGGGTGGTGGCGGTGGTGTGGGGCATCCGCCTGGCGCGACGCCTGCGCACCCTCGATGACGAGCGTCGCCAGGAAGAGCAGCGCCAGGTCGATCCGGTGCTGGGCCAGCTCGAGCGCCAGGAGGAAAGCCTCAATGCCACGCTCCTCGAACTGACCGACAGCCTGGGCGGTGGCGCCAACGCTCGATACAAGCTGCCCTGGTATCTGGTGATGGGCGTCGAGAACGCCGGCAAGACCAGCCTGATCAACCGCTCGGGGCAGAACTTCTCCCTGACCCACGTGATGAAGGCCTCCGGACAGGGCAAGCGCGGGCGACTGGGCTTCGACTGGTGGATCGGCGACAAGGCAGTGCTGATCGATCCCGACGGCGAGCTGCTGACCCAGGGGGCCCTGCAGGGCGGTCAGCCGGCGGAACTCGAGAGTCGGCTATGGGACCACTTCGTCGACTGGCTCGAGCGCCATCGTTCGCGTCGTCCGCTGGACGGCGTGGTGCTGGTGCTCGACCTGGCGCGGCTCAGCGACGCCGAAGTGGCGGTACGCAAGGCCTACGCCTCGCTGCTGCGCGCCCGGCTGCGCGAGTTGATGGAGCGCCACGGCAGCCGACTGCCGGTCTATGTCACCTTTAGCAAGATGGACCTGCTGCACGGGTTCGACGACTTCTTCCGTCACTACTCCCGGGCCGCCCGACGGGCACCGCTCGGCTTCACGTTCTCCGCTGCTTCCCTCGAGCGTCCCGGCCGTTGGGAGGAGGAGTTCGCCGAGGGTTACGACGACATGCTCGAGCGTCTCAACCAGACGCTGCCGACCCTGCTCGTCGAGTGCCGTGATCGTGATGAGCGCGAGGCGGTATTCCGCTTCGTGCGACAGCTCGCCGGCTTGCGCGACGTACTGCTTGGCTTCCTCGGTGAAGCGTTGTCCAGTGACCGTTTCTCCACGGCGGCGCTGGTACGCGGGGCCTACTTCACCTCGGTCTATCAGCAAGGCGTGCCGGAAGATCCCTTCGTCGATGCCGCGGCACGGCGCTACGGGATGACCGACGGTGTGCAGGCGGCCCATCGGGCGACACGCTCGGCACTGTACTTCACCGAAGAGCTGTTCGAGCGCATCATCTATCCTGAGTCGGGGCTGGCCGGCGACAATGCCCGGGCGGCACGGCGTCGACGTCGTATCCGTCGTGCCAGTGCACTGGGCTGTCTGTTCGTCGGCGCTGCCCTAGTCGGTGGCTGGTACCACTTCTACGAGAAGAATTCCAAGGCCCTGGCGGCCGTGGAAGACAAGGCCGAGGCCTTTCTCGCCGTGCGCCCGAGCGACTGGCAGAACGACGATCCTACCGGCTATGCGCTGCTCGAGCCGCTGGACCGCCTGCTCAGCGCCACGCAGGAATTCGGCGATTACCGCTCGCGGCCCTGGCTGCTGGCTGATATGGGCCTCTATCAGGGACACGAGCTGGGCGTCGAGATCGACAATGGTTACCTGAGGTTGCTCGAGGAGCAATTCCTGCCGGCGCTGATGATCGGCATCATGGACGACATGAACCGGGCACCGGAGGGCAGCAACGAGAAGCTGGCGCTGCTGCGTATCCTGCGCATGATGTCCGACGCCAGCGGTCGTCAGCCTCAGCGCGTCCATGACTTCATGGAGGATCGCTGGCAGGAGGCCTTCCCCGGTCGCGGCGAAGTCCAGCGTCGCCTGCTGGCGCATCTCGATTACGCCCTGGCTTACACCGACCTGGCAGGCCACGCCGAGGCCGGCCAGTCCGGCGCTCGTCAGGCCATGGCGCCGCTCGATGGCAGCATCGAGGCCGCCCAGCAGGAACTCGCCCGCCAGCCGATGGCCGAGCGAGTATATGCCTCGCTCAAGTCCGGTATCGATGAACATCGCGCCGCACCGCTGGATCTGCGCTCGAGCGTCGGTTCGAGCTTCAGCCTGGTGTTCATGGCCCGCGATGACAATCCTGAGCTGGTGCGCATTCCCGGCCTGCTGACGCGCAATGGCTTCGAGGATTACTTCCTCGACCAGCTCGACCAGGCCACCGAGCTGGCGCTGGTCGATACCTGGGTGCTCGGCCAGCGGGACGACATCGACTTCAGCGAAGCCGACCACCGTCAGCTTCAGGAAGCCCTGCGCGAGCGCTATATCAGCGACTATCACGTCACCTGGCGCGAGGCGCTGGCCGACATCCGCATGGTGCCGCTGCCCGATATCCATCAGGCGGTGGTGGTCGCCGACGGCCTGCTCAGCGCCAGTCGCCCGCTGGATCGCCTGCTTGGCGAGGTCGCCGACCAGACCCGGCTCTATCCGGAACTGCCGGCGGACGACGAGGCCGCCCGAGCGGCCCTGAAGAAATCGCCGCGCTACCAGCTGGCCAGCGAGATCGAGCGTCACTTCGCCGCGCTCAACGAGCTCAGCGAAGAGCGGGGCGACAATCCCTCCAAGCTCGACGAGATCAAGTCTGCCATCGGTGACCTGCGCGACTACCTGCGCCAGGTCGATGAAGCCGACGAGCGTGGTCAGCGCGCCTTCCTACTGGCCCGCGACCGCATTTCCCTGAAGGGCGAGGATCCCATCGCCCGCCTCAAGCGCATTGCCGAGGACGTCCCGGCGCCGGTGAGTGGCATGCTCGAGAGCCTGGCCGACCAGAGTTGGCAATTGCTGATGGCCAGCGCGGTTCGACACCTGGAGCACCAGTGGGTGGATGAGGTCGTGAGACCCTTCCAGCAGGACCTTGCCGGCCGCTATCCGCTGGCGCCCCAGGCCTCCCGCGAGGTGGCGCTGGCCGACTTCGAGGACTTCTTTGCCCCGGACGGCATTCTCGATGCCTTCTATCAGCGCAACCTCAAGCCTTTCATCGAGGGCGCGCCGGAGGCCCTGCGCACCGACGGGGGCGACTCGCTGTTGCGCCAGGGAGTGCTCGATGCCGTGCAGCGCGCCGAGCGTATCCGCGAGGCCTATCTCAACCGCGACGGTGTGCTCGACGTGGCCTTCAGCCTCGAGCCGCTGAGCCTCAGTGCCGACAAGCGTCGCGGGGTGATCAGCGTCGACGGCCAGTTGATCGACTATGCCCACGGCCCCAGCCGGCGGGTGCCGATGATCTGGCCCAACGGCCTGCGTGAGAGCAACGAAAGCCGGGTCACCCTGGTGCCGAGCGAGGTCAACCATTCGCCGCGCACCCTGCGTCGCGACGGTCCCTGGGCCTGGTTCCGGCTGCTCGACGAGGCCCAGTTGACCGGCACCGGCGAGCGCGAGCTGGAGCTCAGCTTCGAGGTCGATGGTGGCAGCATGCGTTACCGGCTGACCGCCGATGGATCCCGCAATCCCTTCACCCGGTCGCTGGTGGCGGGCTTCAACCTGCCCACGACCCTCTACGCAGCAGGAGGGCCGGACGATGCTGACGACGCTTAAACGCTGGCTGGGCGCGAGTTCGACCGAGCCAGCCGAAGCGCCCGCCGTCGAGCCCGTGAAGCGAGATCCGGCACCGGAGCTGGTCGAGGCCTGCACGGATGACATCGGGCTGCTTCTCGGGGCTGCCCGACGCGCCGAGGGGGAGGGACTCTCCCCCTGGGTGCTGCGCGACGAGACCCGTCTCGAGACCCTGCGCCGCTCGCTCGAGTTCGTGGTCCATCGTGGTCTCTGGCTGCAGCGCGAGGCGGACCGGGTAGCCCACTGGCAGGGCCGGCTGCTGGCCCTGCGCCACGGCGACGGGCCGGTGCTCGGCATGCTGCTGGTATGCCGGCGGGACGACGAGGCCGCCTGGCAACTGCGCTTCTTCTTCATCGCCCCGGAGTGGCAGGGTCGCGGTCACGGCGCCCGGCTGCTGATGGCCGCCCGGCGCGAATTCCGTGGCACGCCGCTGCAGACCCGGCTGCCACTCAAGGGCGCCGCTCCGGCGAGTCTCGAGGCGGCGGGTTTCAAGCGCATGCACGTGGACGCCGGTGGTGTGGCCAGCTTCGAGGCCCCGGCGCAGTGGAACGACCAACGCGAACGCACAAGCGGCGCCTGAACGGCGACGCGCAGCGGCAGGAGGACGACGCATGGGACGCAAGTTCGTATTGCTGGGGGATCTCGGCACCGACCACGAGGGTTTCCCCCCCACGCCGGTGACCGCCGGCAGCCCCACGGTGATGATCGACGGCAAGCCGGTGGCTCGTCAGGGTGACCCTCTGGCGCCTCACGACAAGCCGGATCATGGCCCCCACCCGCGCGCCATTGCCGGCGGCTCGGGCAGCATCCTGGTCGATGGCAAGCCGGTGGCGCTCACCGGCGATGCCGTGGACTGCGGCGGCGTGGTGATCGGCTCCTCCAGCGGGGAGGGTAGCTGAGATGGCCGATCGCAGCGGACTGCAGTTCACCCTGAGCCTGACCGGCGCCGGTGAGGCCGACCTGGCGGTGGTCGACTTCACCCATGAAGAGGCGCTGTCGTCGCCGTTTCATCTTCACGTGCGCTTTGCCAGCCGCGCCGTCGACCTCTCGCCGGAAGCGCTGCTCGACCGCCCGGCGAGCCTCACCGTGTGGCAGGACGGCGTGGCCCAGCGACGGGTTCACGGCATCGTCGCCGAATTCGGTCGCGGCGACCGCGGCCATCGGCGCAGCCACTACGAGGTCGTGATCCGCCCCTCGCTGTGGCGGCTCTCGTTGCGCCAGAACTCGCGGATCTTCCAGCGCGTCTCGCCGCTGACCATCCTCAACACCCTGTGCGAGGAACGCGGCCTGACCGACGTGGCCTTCGCGGTGACCCGCGAGCCCGCCGAGCGCGAGTACTGCGTGCAGTACCGCGAGACCGACCTGGCCTTCGTCGAGCGCCTGGCCGCCGAGGAAGGGTTGTTCTACTTCCATGAGTTCGAGGATGGCGACCTCGGCGCCCATCGGCTGGTGTTCGCCGACGATCCCCAGGTGCTCACCGGGCTCGGCGAGCGCCCCTACCACCATCGCGCCGGCGGCACCGCGCCGCAGCGTCACCTGCGCCGGCTGACCCAGACTGCCCGGGTGCGCCCGGCCCGGGCCCAGCTCAAGGACTACAGCTTCAAGCGCCCGGCCTACGCGCAACTGCACGAGCGCCAGGGCGACGGGCTGGAGCAGCACAGCCAGCGGGGCGACTACGAACACTACGACTACCCGGGCCGCTACAAGGCCGACGCCTCGGGCCAGGCCTTCACCCGCCACCGGCTGGAGCACCTGCGCCACGACGCCCTGACCCTGGCCGGCGAGAGCGACCTGCCCGAGCTGGCCCCGGGCACGCGCTTCACCCTGGCCGACCACGACGTCAGCGAGCTCAACCGCGGCTGGCAGGTCGTCAAGGTGGTCCACGCGGGCGAACAGCCCCAGGCACTGGGCGAGGACGCCGCCCAGGCCGACGGCATGACCCGTTACCACAACACCCTGACGCTGACCCCGGACGACACCGCCTGGCGGCCCGCGCCCGAGCCCAAGCCGCGGGTCGACGGCCCTCAGGTGGCCTTCGTGGTGGGCCCCGAGGGCGAGGAGATTCACTGCGACGCTCACGGCCGGGTGCGCTGCCAGTTCCCCTGGGACCGCTATGCCGAGCCCAATGAAACCGCCAGTGCCTGGCTGCGCGTCAGCCAGGGCTGGGCCGGCGGCGGCTACGGCATGATGGCGATTCCGCGCATCGGCCACGAGGTGATCGTCTCCTTCCTGGAAGGCGACCCCGACCAGCCGATCATTACCGGACGCACCTACCACGCGGTGAATACGCCGCCCTACGAGCTGCCGGCGCACAAGACGCGCACCGTGCTGCGTACCCAGACCCACCAGGGCGAGGGCTTCAACGAACTGCGCTTCGAGGACCAGCACGACCAGGAACAGATCTGGGTGCACGCGCAGAAGGACCTGGAGCTGCTCACCGAGAACGACCGCACCGAGGAAATCCGCCGCGACAGCCATCTGGCCGTCAAGCGCGACCGGGTGAGCGAACTCGACCGTGACGACCACCTCACCGTGCATGGCGAGCGGCGTACCCAGATTGATGGCGACGACCACCTCAACGTGGGCCAGACCCGTCACGAGAAGATCGGTCGCGCCCAACTCGTCGAGGCCGGCAGCGAAGTGCACCACAAGGCCGGCATGAAGGTGGTGGTCGAAGCCGGCGCCGAGATCACCCTCAAGGCCGGTGGCAGCTTCCTGAAGCTCGACCCCAGCGGCGTGACCATCAACGGGCCGAGCGTGAAGATCAACTCCGGCGGCAGCCCCGGCTCGGGCACCGGGCAGAGTGCCCAGGCGCCGATATTGCCGGGGGAAGCGGGTGAGGAAACGCATGAGGCGATCCAGCCCATCACTCACGAGGCCTTGCTGTCGGCATCGGCTGAGGAGGCTAGTGTCGTGCAGCTCTGCCAGAAACAGACCGATGGCAGTTGCCCGCTGGCTGACTGCCCGTGCCGTAGCTAGGCGAGCCGATGCGCTATTCGTTGGGGATTCCTGAGTCGGCCGGCCGGCGTTATTGGCTGGTGGAAACCGCCAGCCTGCCAGAGTACGAGGTGTTGCGTCGTTTTTATGAGGCAGTAGAGTCTCCCGAGTTTCGCTGGCTCTACGAGGGAACGACGTACGATGCCTTGAAGAATGCCGGCCCGGTCCTGTTGGACGTGACAGAGGTGCCGGACTTCCTGGCCGAGCGGCTGGACGCCTGGCGTGAGCTGGCCGCGGTGATCATCGATACGCCCTTGCCGATCGATGAGCTTCGGGCTCACCTGGCCGGTTTCGTCACGGCACGACTGGAGCCGGAGGGACAGGGGCTATTGCGCTTTCATGAGCCGATGGCGTTGCACCTGCTGCTGGGAGAGGGCGGGCTTGGTCAAGCCAGCCGGGCCGCCATGCTGGGTGGCGAGGCACGCTGGCATTGGCCTGTCTGTCGTTGCCGGAGCGGGTGGTTGTTCGAGTCCGTGGCGATGAACCAGACCGAGGTGGGCAATATCCGCTTGCCGCTTCAGGTTGAGGCGGAAATGGTGGAGCGGTTGTCCGGCATTCAACGACTGACACGCCTCATGCCGGTGCTGGCCGATGCCTTGGATCGTCATGGGTTGCATGAGGATGATGACGGTATCTCCGCTTTGTGGCGTGACATGGAAAAGTACTGGCATGGCGTGGCCGAGCGTCGGCAGTCAGCACGAGCAGGAGTTGCAGCATTGGTGAATGCCCAGCGTGAGGCTTCGTCACTCAGCGAATTTCGCGATCGCATGTACCGGCTGGCATCGAGTGCCTAGCCAGGTCATCAGGGAATGAGGAAACAGGGAATGCCACCGAATCACGCCTGCCGGCCCCGAAAGCTTTATCTCGAGATTACCGGCCGCCATACCGATAACGGCCAGAATACCTATGCCCTCTATCGGCAGGATCAACAGGTCGAGTCACTGAGTGAAGGGGAGGCCTCCGAGGGGCGCTACGGGCCCATCGTCGAGACTGCCGCCGAGTATCAGGAAGATGAACTGTCCGATGTCCGCCTGGTGCAATGCGTCGGTGACATCGAGGTCGAACTGTTGCCCGAGGGGGGAGTCACCGAGACCGGACTCGTCCCCAAGCAACGGGACTTCCAGCATCACCTGATGGTGTCCTGCGTGCCGATGCAGTATCTGGATCACGAAGAGATCGCCGCCGGTCCCTGCCGCGGTGGCTTCCTGTATGTGTTCCTCAATGGACGCTTGATCCGCGAGCTGGCCATCCGTGTCGAGCCGGGCAAGGCTCCGGTCTTCGTCGACAGTGATGTGGCGGGCTATCGCCGACAGGGTGAGGTTCCGGTGGTCCGCGACTATACCGGACCAGAGCTTTCAAACCTGCACCTGCCGTTGCGCCTGGGTGGCGAGACTGCGGACGTGCGCCTGGCCTATTCGGACCACCCCTGGCCCTGGGCGCATGTCATCGAACTCGAAGCCGAGCCGACACGCATTGAGCAGCGTTCCCAGCCGTTGCCACTGAACACCACCGCCGTGGCGGCCATGCTGGACGGCAACCTGCGTAACCACTACCAGTATGGCCTGGAGATGGAACGCGATGAGACGCAGGGCAAGGCAGCCCTGGAATGGCTGCCGCCCATGCGCGATCGCGACCCGCTCTACGAGCAGGCCAGGGGCAGCGCTCGCGACTATCTGGAAGATGTCTCGGGCGAGCGATGGGCGGGGCTTGTCCAGCAGTTGCAGGCAGAGCGGGCCTTCTTCGAGTCCGATGAGCAAGAGGCGTCGGCGCCGGAAATCGATATGCGGCGCCGCCAGCGGGACTTCGCCCCGGCCCTGAGATCGACCCTGGTACAGCAGTGGAACAACGTTCGCCGCAGCGACGAGGATCGCGCGGATGACTCGCTGCTTGAGCTGATCCCAGCACCATCCGCCGGCGAGGACATCCTCGCTCCACTCAAGGATCAGCAGTTGTGCGCGATTTTCCTGCGCGATCCCAAGCAGGCGGTCGATCAACTGATCGACGATATCCAGGCGAGCCAGGAACTGCTCTGGGTGCTCTCCGAGGGGATGAAATACCACCCTCACGGCAAGTCGGCGGAACTGGTGCTGGCCAACTGCTTCATGCCAAACGGTCCCGATGGCCAGGAGAATCCGGTCTACCTCGATGAGTGGTTCGATAGACGCCTCGACCGCTCCCGGGAGAGCCTGTTCGCTCGTTTGACCAAGGAAGAGGAACGTCGTCTGACTCGCCTGCGCATGGACGAGCGACTGACATCGCTGGTCGAGATGCTCGAGGATGAGTCGCCAGGAGCCTTCGGTGCTGCACTGCGCGATGCCATGCTTTTCGACGATCTCAATCACCTCGAGCCTTATGACTGGTTGTCACGTAGTCTCGAGCCGCTGAAGGCGGGCATGGACTGCCTTGACCCCAAGGCCACACCAGAAGAGGCCGAGGCGCTGCAGGCGCCATCGTCATGTCGTCGGACGCTCGATGCCTTGTTCATAGAGGCCTCCCACCCCCTGGCCTATCTGCTGTTCGCGCCCGAAAATCGGGAAGAGGACGACTGGGGCGCGGCTTATGCCCGCGACCTGGCGAAGATCACTCAGGGTGGCACCGCAGTGGCCGATCAGGCGAGCAAGGTGGCCACACCCACCGGCGATGCGCTGATCGCCCACCAGCAGCGTCTCGACGAGGAGTCTGGCGGTCTCGCGCCCGGGATGAGCGAGTTCCGCATGGCTTTGAATGGCATGGAATCCGTGGCAACCAGAGTATCACCGCATTTGCTCAATGTCTGGTCGCGCCTCAAGCTGGGTGAACAGCGAATCTCACTGATTTTGGCCTCGGACCTCGCCGATCTCAAGGGGGCGATGATGGGCGGCCTGCCCATTCGGGTGACCTATCAGGGGGAGCGTATCGTGATGATGCTACCCGATGAGGTCCGTCCGATGTTCGAGGAACTGGCTCAGGGGGGCGTTGCCCTCCGGGCAGCTTCGGCAAAAAATGTCCTGCTGGGCGAAGCGGTGGCCAGTTCTTCCGCCGCCGCTCAGCCGCATCGGGTGTCGGGGCAGGTGACAAGCGAGCAGGCCTATCGCTGGACCCAGAGCGGCTATATAGGGCTTTGGTCGGGTCTGGTGGTGCTGGAACTATGGAATGTTGGTAAAAGCTTCCGTGATTTTCGCGAGGAAGAGACTGAATTAAACCGTGCCAAGTTTGGCAGTGCGGTTATAGATGCATCCCTGCTGACTGCACAGGGCCTTAAGTTAGCCAATGTGCGCTGGGGATGGGCCGTTAGGATTAATCAGCACCTGGATAGAAGCTTTATTACAAATGAAGCTTGGCAAAGGGCCATGGGTGAGGCGGGACAGTATCGTGGGGCTGTTGCATTTGCAGCAGGACTCTTGACCGCGACCTTGGTGGCTATCGATGCTTATCAGGATTATCAGAAAGGTTTGAAGCATTCGGCTGCGTGGAAGGGAGGTGCCAGTGGCGCGATTGCCGTGGGTAGCTATGTAGGCTCCGGCTATGGCCAGGGGCTGGCGAACGCCGCCAGGATGCAACTGGTTCGTAATCGTTTCCTGAATGGTTTGATGGGCCTGGTAGGTACGCCACGGCCGGTTCCGGTGATGCTGGTCAGCCTTGGGGTGGCGCTGGTCTGCCAGGTCATGGCGACCAACAGTCGTGACGACCGCTTTTCCCTCTGGGTGCGCTATGGGCCCTTTGGGCATGAGCAGGATGAGTTGGGTGGCCGACTCGAGGGACTTACCGAGAATACTGAAGATGATGTGCATCAGGTGGACAAGCGCGATTACCTTGCCTCTCTCCGCTCGGCGTCGCCCGAAGCAGCATATTTCCAGCTATTGCAGGGGCTCTTCCAGGCCCAGTTTGAACTGGTGACGCCCCAGGACCTGATCGATATCAATCCCCAGTTTCGCGACTGTGATATCGCCATTCGCATGACCTGCCCCGCCTTGCAGTTCGGTGAGTTCTCCTTGCCCATCCCCAATCTGATGGCCGATTATTCGGCTCCAGTACCGGATAGGCGGTTCACCTATCAGTATGCGCCCATGGATCGGCGTCGGCTGCTGGTGGAAATCGATCAGCGAGACCCTGACGATGACAAGGTACGATACCTTGGTCTGCGGTTACCCGATCAGTGGCAGCGCATGGGCGTGCCCTCGGTGCCGGGGTTTGGCGATGTGCCCGCCGACTGGCTCGCGGACAATCATGGGAGCTTCCGCCATGAGCCCGAGTTTCAGAATGCCTATCATCGGGGGGAATCTCTGGTACGGCTGAGCCTGGAAGACGTCGAGGGCGAGGGGACTATCGAGTACTGGGACTCCGCCGAGCGGAAACATCGAGAATTGAACGACCGGGTCAGTCTGTTGGCGCAGCCGGCGAGCCTGACCTGGCGCTGGAACAAGCAAGGAGGCAGGATATGACGGACGCTGTGCAGCCGGAAGGATACGAGGAGACGGCCTTCACGGCGGATCGTATCCCTTGCCAGGCGCCGCCCCCCAAGGGCAAGCTCGGTAAACTGGGTGACGCCTTCGATATGGCGCGCCTACCGTGGGGGCACTATATCGGCGTGAATCCTTCAGAGTATGAATATGAGTATTCAGAAGCCTGGTACCGTCACTTCAAGTACATGGGGGAGAAGGATTTTCACGACTATTCGATGATCAACGAGTTACGCTGGTCGCAGTTTGTCGATGAAGATATCAGCCTGATCTATCGTTTCTTTCGTTTCTGGTTCGTTTTCTGGACGCACCTTCTTAGCTTTATTGGGCCGGGGGGGCGCATAGGGGGAGGGTGGTTTTTTTTAGGCGCGGCGTTAGTCGTCTTAGGGGTGGAGGTTTTTGCGGAACTGTTTTGGCCTAAGAACGGCTTCTCCTTTTCCATGCTTGTTATTCCGTTGAGTGTTGCTGGGGTTTGCGGTGTTTCTACGTTGCTGAGAAGACTCTACGAGACTCAGGGTATTCGTTTCTACAAGAGCAACCAGAACTGGTCGGACGATGTCGCCTTCTGCCGCCGTTCCGGCCTGGTCAAGAGCTTTCAGGGCAACTTTCCCTTCTACGAGTTCGATGCCTTTATCGAGATGGCGGCGGACATGAAGGGCAACCAGCGCCATACCCTCAAGGTGCGCCACCGCTATCCGCAGTTCAGCAAGGACAAGCGTAGCGGCCTGCCGTTGGAATTCACCTTTCCCACTGATACCGGCAGCATCGCCGAGCGTTATGCCATGTGGGACATGCTGAGCCGCTTCATGGACGTCAGCCAGCCGCTGCCGGACATTCCCCGGCTCGAGCCGTTTCGTCATCTCGACCCGACCACTCGGGCCTATGACGAGGCTGGCAAGCGTGGTCGCCCGGCCACCTATTGGCGTGATCTCTACGCCAAGGTGGACGAGAAGGAGCTGAAGCGCCTTCGCGATGAGCATCACGAGAAGGTGAATGCCGCTCCCTGGGGCAGCCGCCCCGACCTGATGGCCCAGTCGGTGCCAGGCTATGAGGACAGCTACACCGCCGAGCCCGAAGACGTCAACGCCTACGCGCATGCGCCCACCAAGAACGTTCGTTTCGTTGAGCGCCCCGACGCAGCCTCGTCGGAAAGCTCGTCAGACCAGCAAAATACCCAGCGCTGAACGTCGAGAGCCTCGGTAACCGCTCGTGGTACCGAGGCCCTGATCACGCCCCTGGCTGCATCAGGAGAAACCGCCGTTGGCGCGTAGCACCTGCCCATTGATCCAGCCGCCTTGCGGCCCGGCCAGGAAGGCGACGGCATCGGCAATTTCCTCCGGTTGTCCCAGGCGCTCAAGCGGGGCCATGGCAGCGATCGAGGCGACCTGCTCGTCGCTCTTGCCTTCGAAGAACAGCTCGGTGGCCACGGGGCCGGGTGCCACGCCGTTGACGGTGATGTTGCGCCCGCGCAGTTCATTGGCCAGCACCTTGATCAGCCCCTCGACACCGGCTTTGCTGGCAATGTAGGCACCGTAGGCGGGGAAGGATTTCGCCAGCACGCTCGATGACAGGGCGATGATGCGCCCACCCTCGCGCAATGTTTCGGCGGCCTTGGCCATCACCAGCCAACTGCCGCGGAGGTTGGTGGCGAGCGTACGGTCGAGGACCTCGACATTGTCGGTGGTGATGTTCGCCATCTGCAGGGTGCCGGCATTGTTGACCACGACGTCGAGGCGTCCGAACGCTTCCAGTGCTTGGTCGAAAAGCCGAATGACGGACGCCGAATCGCCGATATCGGCCTGTAGTGCCACTCCGCGGCCACCGTTCGCTTCGATCTCGGTCACGGTCTGGTTTGCCAGTTCGGCATTGCCGGCATAGTTCACCACGACGGCGAAACCATCCTCGGCGAGCTTGAGGGCGATGGCACGGCCGATGCCACGGGAAGCTCCGGTCACCAGTGCGACTTGCTGCGTTGTGTCGGTCATTGATCCGTTCCTCGTTGGGTTGACGCTGCCCAGTATTGGCATTCCATTCACGCGAATAAATCAGCTAATCTGCAAAGACTATTCAGCCAGGAAAAACAATTCGTATGGATCGGTTCGAGGCGATGACCCTTTTCGTGCGCATCGTGGAGAGCGGTAGCTTCACCAAGGCAGCCAACGGGCTCGATATTCCCCGAGCGACCGCCACCCTGGCCATTCAGCGGATGGAAAGCCGGTTGGGTGTACGCCTGCTGGAACGCACGACGCGGCAGGTACGTCCCACCCCCGAGGGCAAGGCATTCCATGAGCGTTGCGTGCGTCTCCTGGCGGAGCTGGAGGATGCCGAGGCGGCCCTGAAGCCGGTCGCCGATAATCCCGACGGTGTCTTGCGTGTCGAGATGCATGGCGCCCAGGCCCGGCTGATCGTGTTGCCGCGCATTCAGGAGTTCCATCGCCGCTATCCGCGCTTGGAGCTGATTCTGACCAGCGGGGACCGGTTCGTGGATCTGGTGGGAGAGGGAGTGGATTGTGCGCTGCGCTCCGGAGCCCCGGCGGATTCCAGCCTGGTCGCCCGCAAGCTTGCCGAAATGCCCCAGACGATCTGTGCCAGCCCGGCATACCTGGAGAGCGCCGGGTATCCGCGTCATCCCGACGAGCTTCACAAGCACCAGGTGGTTAATTTCTTCTCTGGCAACAATGCGGTGGACAGCACTCTGGATGTGATCGTGGATGGCCGTTCCCGGGCTTTCGAGGTCGGTGGCTGGATCACGGTCAACGATGCCTCGACCTATGTGGAGAGTGCTCGCCAGGGATGCGGCATGATTCAACTGCCACGCTTTCATGTCGCGCCCCTGATCGAGCGGGGAGAGCTCGTGGAGGTCCTTCCTGAGTGGCCCAAACCGACGCTGCCGCTGCACGCGGTCTATCCTCAGCGACGTCAGCTATCGCCCCGCGTGCGGGTCTTCCTGGACTGGATCACCTCGGTCTACGCAGCATGGTAGCTAGGGTGCAGGGGAGCAACGCGCCTGCCTGATGTTATCGCTCAGGATTGCGGCGCGGCGCTCAGGGTGAGTTCGATGGCGTCGTGTCGCCAGTATTCGTCGTCGCAATCCACCATACGGCCGTTCTGGTCATGGTTGATGCGGGTGATGCGTTGCACCGGGCTGCCCGGCGCGGCGTACAGGGCGGCGGCGGCTTGATTGCCCAGCACCGTGGATCCCAGTTCGAAGCTGACGCGGCTGACCCGGATGGCGTATTCCCGCCGATAGAGTTCGGTCAGCGAGCAGGCGGCAAGGTCGAACGCGAGGATGCCGGGAAAGCAGTCGACCCTGAGGTGATGTTCGACATAGAGCACTCGACGACCGTCGATGCTTCTGGCTCTGACGATGCGGTAGACCGGCGTTCCTTCCGCCATGCCCAAGCGCCTGGCGACCGTCGTCGAGGCGGCCGTTTCACTGGCTTCCAGCAGCTCGGTGGCGGCGCGGCGCCGTTGCGATTCGACCATCTCGTGGAAGGGCAGACCGGCGAGCAGGTCGTAGCGCAGGCGTGGGGGAGAGAGGAACCAGCCGCGGCGGCTTTCCCGGTAGATGCGTCCCTCGGCTTCCAGTTGTGAAAGCGCCTCGCGCAGGGTGATTCGCGTCGTGTTCAGGTACTCCAGCAGTTGCCGCTCGGAGGGCAAGCGGTCACCGGGGCGCAGGGTGTGCTGGGTCAGCAGTTCCCACAATGTCATCCGCAGGTCATGGGCTTGCTGACTGGCGGGCATGTCTGATGAGCGAAGCGGGTTTGCGGAAGCTGCTGGCATTGAAGGCATGAGATCTCGAGATGGTTTCTTGGTCTAGTTCAGCTTGCGTGGTTCATGACGTGAATCTTTCCATCTCAGTCTAGCGGCCTTTCTGTTTCAGCAGGATGAAATGCCCTGTTGTCATGCGCAACGTGGCTGCCACGTATCTGACACCGTGGCGTCATAAAGCGTCTCTAGAGTCCTCCTTGCCACTGCCTGAACTAGACCAGGCGAAGATTTGCCTCTCACGATTCTTGCAAGGAGCCACACCATGCTGCCGCGTCGCTTGCCCCTTCCTCGTCTGGCTCTGGGCTGTGCCCTGGGTGCCACTCTCATGGCCGGTAGTGTCCAGGCCGATCCGTCGGATCTGACGGCCCTCATCGAGGCCGCCCAGCAGGAAGGGCGTGTCGACAGTGTCGGGATGCCGGACTCCTGGGCCAACTGGAAGGATACCTGGCACGACCTGAAGACCGAGTATGGCCTGGAGCACATGGATACCGACATGAGCTCGGCCGAGGAGGTGGCCAAGTTCAAGGCCGAGGGCGAGAATGCCACGGCCGATATCGGGGATGTGGGATTCGCGTTCGGTCCCATCGCGGTGGAGCAGGGTGTCACTCAGCCATACAAGCCGAGCACCTGGGAAGAGATTCCCGACTGGGCCAAGGATGAGGACGGGCACTGGATGCTCGGTTATACCGGTACCATCGCTTTCATGATCAACAAGGAACTGGTGCCGGAAGACCAGCGTCCCGGCTCGTTCGCCGATCTCGGCGAAGGTGACTATATGGTTGCGGTTGGTGCTGTGGGGCAGGCATCTCAGGCCAATAACGCCTTGCTGGCCGCTGCCTATGCCAACGATGGCAGCGAGGCAGACCTGGCACCCGGCCTCGAGGTTTTCGCCGAACTGGCCCGCCAGGGGCGCCTGTCGCTGGCCGATCCCAGCATTGCCAATCTCGAGAAGGGCGAGATCGAGGTCGCGTTGATGTGGGACTTCAATGCCCTGAACTACCGTGACCAGATCAACCCGGATGCCTTCGAGGTGGTGATTCCCTCCGATGCGTCGGTGACTTCGGGCTACGCCACCATCATCAACCGGCATGCGGCGCATCCCAATGCGGCCAAGCTGGCCCGTGAATTCATCCTCTCCGACCAGGGGCAGCTCAACCTGGCAGAGGGCTATGCACGCCCGATCCGGGTCGAGCACCTGGAGATGCCCGGCGAGATCGCCGACAAGTTGCTGCCCAACGAGCAGTACGCCAACGCTCGGCCGATCCAGGACTTTGCGGCCTGGGAGCAGAGTGCCCGCGAGCTGCCTCGTCAGTGGCAGTCCCAGGTGCTGATCCATCAGCAGTAACCCGTCATGTCACCGTTGCCGCTATCCGTGCCGGGTAGCGGCCTGGAGTTACCATGTCACACCGCGTGATACTCATTGTGCTCGACGGGCTCAACCACCTCGTCGGTCACCATGCCATGGGCTATCTCAATGCGCTCTGCGAGGCGGGCCGGGGGCGTTACTACACGCTGGACTGCGAATTGCCGGCCATGTCGCGGCCGCTTTACGAGTGCCTGTTGACCGGAGATCGTCCCGTCGATTCCGGAGTGGTCAACAACGATGTGGTGCGCCGTTCCCATGGCACCAGCCTGTTTGACCTGGCTACCCGGCAAGGCAAGCGCACGGCGGCCGCGGCCTATCATTGGGTGAGCGAGCTTTACCTCGAGGCTCCCTTCGATCGCACGCGGCACCGGTTTCGGCAAGCGCCGGATGCCGCCATCCAGGCCGGGCTCTTCTATTGGCAGGATCACTATCCGGACGACCATCTGTTCAGCGATGCCGAGATGCTCCGTCAACTGAACGATCCGGATTTCCTGCTGGTGCACAGCATGAACATCGATGATACCGGGCACCGCTATGGTGGCGATTCGCCCCAGTATCGCAACGCGGCGCGCCACGCCGATATCGCGCTGTCCGACTATCTGCCGCGCTGGCTGGAGGCGGGCTATCAGGTGATGGTGACCGCCGATCACGGCATGAATGCCGACCGTTCCCACTCGGGCACGCTGGAAGAAGAGCGTCGTGTGCCGCTGTGGACGTTGGGCGAGGCGTTCTCCCACCGTCCGGTTTCCCTCATCGAGCAGGGGCGCCTGTGCGGGACCCTGGCCACCTTGATGGGACTGGATCATGGCAAGCCGTTGCAGAGCGAATTGCTTGCCCAGGAGGAGGGCGTCTCATGAAAGGGCTTCGCTCTGCCTCGCCGGCCTTGTTGTGGTTGCTGCCTTTCGTGGTGGTATTCACGGCCTTCCAGTTGGCCCCGCTGGCGTGGGTCGCGATCAGCGCGTTCCGCGTGGACGAAGGCTGGGGCCTGGGGCATTTCCACGAGATAGCGGTGTCACCCTTCTTTCGCCAGGCCATCGGGCGCAGCCTGGAAATCTCATTGGTGTCCAGCCTGCTCGGCCTGGCCATTGCGGGGCTGACCTGCCATAGCCTCGCCCATACACGAGGGCCTCTACGTCGCTGGATGGTGGCCTTCACCAACATGACCAGCAATTTCGCCGGCGTACCACTGGCCTTCGCCTTCATCATCCTGATGGGGGCCAATGGTGTGTTGACCCTGGCCCTGCAGCGCCTGGGAATCATCGAGGATTTCAACCTCTATTCGAAGGCGGGTCTGATCATCATTTACACCTGGTTCCAGATTCCGCTGGGGGTGTTGCTGTTGTTTCCGGCGTTGGCGGGCTTGCGCACGGAGTGGCAGGAAGCGGCCAGCCTGCTGGGCGCGGGGCGTCTTGCCTACTGGCGGCATATCGGCCTGCCGGTGTTGTGGCCGGCCCTGCTGGGCACCCTGACCATTCTGATCGCCAATGCCATGGGGGCTTACGCAACGGTCTATGCCCTGGTCAACACCAGCTACAACCTGATGACCATTCGTATCGCCAACCTGGTGTCGGGGGATCTCTTCCTGCAGCCCAATCTGGCCAGTGCGCTGGCGCTGATTCTCGTGCTGCTGCTGGCCATGGTCACCCTGATCCAGCAGTGGCTACTTCGCAGGAGCTACCATGTCGCAGAGCGCTGATACTGCCACGATTGCTTCGGTGCCGTCCGGTAGCGTGAGGCGCCGCTGGCGGCTCGACCCTCACAGGCTGGTGGTGGGCGGGGTGTTCGTCGTCCTGGCCTTGCCGCTGGTGGTGACGCTGGGCTATGCCCTGGCCGGACACTGGGGGGCCAGCCTGTTGCCGGATTCGCTGACCCTGAAGTGGTTCCTCGAGCTATGGACCACGCCACGCTTCCAGGCTGCCTTCGTGCGCTCGCTGCTGGTGGCCGTGGGTGCGCTGGCCCTGTCCCTGGTGCTGATCCTGCCGGTGGCCTTCCTGGCCCAGACCCGCTATCCACGACTGGATAGCTGGATGAATGGCTTGATCCTGATGCCCTTTGCCGTACCGCCGGTGGTCTCGTCGGTGGGGCTGTTGCAACTCTATGCCGGCGGGCCGCTACCCCTGGTGGGCACGCCATGGATCCTGATTCCGACCTACTTCACCATCGTGCTGCCGTTCATGTATCGCGCCATTGCCAACAGCCTGCGGGCCATCGATGTGGTCTCGCTGATGGATGCGGCACGCTTGCTGGGAGCCGGCCCGTTGCAGGCCTTCTTCCTGGTGGTGTTGCCCAATATCCGGGTCGGCGTGCAGATCGCGATCTTCCTGTCGTTTTCCTTCCTGGTCGGCGAGTTCGTCTTTGCCAACCTGCTGGTGGGGACGCGCTTCGAGACCCTGCAGGTGTATCTCAACAATATGCGTGGCGCCAGCGGCCATTTCACCAGTGCCCTGGTGGTCACCCTGTTTGCTTTCACTCTCGTGTTGACCTGGCTGGGCAATCGTCAGTCGGGCCAGGACCTTGCCAAGGAGTCTGCCTCATGATGCCGTCAACAGCCATGGGCTCCCCGGTCTACAAGGAGGGGCCTGCATCCATGCCCTTCAACTCGCAGAGCCGCGGGGAGGCGACGTCGGCGCGTGACGTCGTGGATGCCGTCAATCCTCCGCGCTCGGATTATCTGCAACTGGAGGGGCTGGCCAAGGCGTTCGGCGCCACCCGGGTCTTCCAGGATATCCAGGCGGATATCGCCCAGGGCGAGTTCATCACCTTGCTGGGGCCTTCCGGATGCGGCAAGTCGACCCTGCTGCGCAGCATCGCCGGGCTGACCGCGCTGGATCGGGGCAGCGTGCGAATCGCCGGGGAAGACATCACCCATCTCCCGCCCCGCAAGCGGGGCATCGGCATGGTCTTCCAGCACTATGCCCTGTTTCCCAACATGCGGGTCGCCGATAACGTCGCCTTTGGGCTGCGCATGCAGCGGGTGGAGCGCGAAGCCCGCCGGCATCGGGTCGAGGAGGTGCTGAGACTGGTTGAGCTCGAGGCGCATGCCGACAAGTATCCTCACCAGCTTTCCGGCGGACAGTGCCAGCGAGTGGCGTTGGCCAGGGCGTTGGTGGTGGAGCCGCAGATCCTGCTGATGGACGAGCCGTTGTCGGCGCTGGATGCTCGAATTCGCCGGCATCTACGCGACCAGATTCGCGACATCCAGAAGACGCTGGGACTGACGACGCTGTTCGTGACCCATGACCAGGAGGAAGCGATGATGCTATCGGATCGCATCTTCCTGATGCACCAGGGGCGGATCCTCCAGCAGGGTGATGCCGAGCAGTTGTACACCCGTCCCGTCGGTCGACATGCCGCAGGGTTCATGGGGCACTACAACCTGCTCGATGCCCGGCAGGCGAGGCCGCTGCTGGGGCACCATGGCGAGCAAGGCCAGGTGGCGCTGCGCCCCGAGGCGCTCTATCTCGTTGCGCAGGGGCGTGATCCCGTCAAGTCAGCCGAACTGCCCCCCAACGCGGGGCCCGGCTGCCACGGCATCATCCGTCGCCGACGGCTGCTGGGCAACGTCGTTCGCTACGAAGTGGCATGCGGCGAGTTGTTGCTCAACGTGGACGTGCTCAATCGCAGTGCACGTCATCTGCTGGACGACCAGGATCGCGTCGTCGTCCATGCGGATCTGGATGAAGTGCAGGAGCTGGGGGCATGAAGGCAATGGGACATACGTGCCTACAAAGAACGGCCATCGACTGGAATTCTTTCCAGATCCGACAGTTCCACACCTTCCAGACAGCGCACGTTGATAGCTGCTGTTTCAGCACCTGAACGGTCGGTACCAAACCCGAACGGCGCACAGCCGCATTTCGGGCAGAAATGGTGCTTGATGACGTGCTTGTTGAAGGTATACGTGGACAACTCGGACTCGGCGCTGTTCAGCGTGAAGTCAGCGAGTGGCACGAACCAGAGAAGATAACCCTTGCGGCTGCAGTGCGAGCAATTGCACTCCATGACCTTCTCCAGTTCACCTTTCACCTCGAACGATACCTGACCGCAATGGCAGCTTCCCTCGTACTTCATGATCGATACCTCCATTTTCGTCGCTGGAGTATTCAGTCGAGTTGCCTGATCAGTATGGCAGTATCCTGCCGCGATGGCGTTGGTGCAGGAGGGAGGCTCGTGCGAGGAGACGTCAGTGGAGGAAGGGCTCGGAGGGTGGTGCTCTCGCGGTCATGACCGGCGGGCGGGCGAAAGCGAAGGCGGTGGTCGTGGCAGGAAGGTATGGCCCGCCGAGGGAGTTCCCCGGCGGGCGTAAGCCGTCAGTCGGCAGTTTCATTCTTCAGTGAGGCCATGTCGATGACGAAGCGGTAGCGGACGTCACCCTTTTCCATGCGCTCATAGGCAGTGTTGATGTCCTGGATGTCGATGGTCTCGATATCGCAGGTGATGTCGTGCTCGGCGCAGAAGTCGAGCAGCTCCTGGGTCTCGGGAATGCCGCCGATCAGCGAGCCGGCCAGAACGCGACGCTTGAAGACCAGGTTGAAGCCTTCGATGGCCGGTTCGATGGGATCGAGCAGGCCGACCAGGATGTGGGTGCCGTCGTACTTCAGAGAGGCCAGATAGGGATTGAGGTCATGCTGGACCGGTACGGTGTCGAGCATGAAGTCATAGGTCTCGGCGACCGCGTCCATCTGTGCCTGATCGGTGGAGACCACCACGTGGTCGGCACCGTGACGGCGGGCTTCCTCGACCTTGGCTTCGGAACGGGTGAAGACGGTCACTTCGGCACCCAGCGCCTTGGCCAGCTTGACGCCCATGTGGCCGAGGCCACCCATGCCGATCACTCCGACCTTGTGGCCGGCCTTGACGCCATAGTGCTTGAGCGGCGAATAGGTGGTGATGCCGGCGCAGAGGATCGGGGCGGCGGCGGCCGGGTCGAGCCCTTCGGGCATGCGCAGCACGAAGTGCTCGCTGACCACGACGCTGTCCGAATAGCCGCCCTGGGTCATGGTGCCGTCCTGGCGGTCGTCGCTGCCGTAGGTCATGGTGAAGCCTTCGAGGCAGAACTGCTCGACGCCATCCTGGCAGGGCTGGCAGTGGCGGCAGGAGTCGACCATGCAGCCGACGCCGACCATGTCGCCGACCTGGAAGCGGCTGACTTCGTCACCCACGGCGGTGACGCGGCCGACGATCTCGTGGCCGGGTACGATGGGGAAGCGTGTCATGCCCCAGTCGTTGCGGGCGAAGTGCAGGTCACTGTGGCAGACGCCGCAGTAGAGAATCTCGATGGCGACGTCGTCCGGTCGCGGCTGACGGCGTTCGAAGGTGAAAGGGGCCAGAGGTTGGTCGGCCGCATGGGCCGCATAGGCACGAGTCTGACTCATGAATGGCTCTCCTGTCGGTCAGTGATCCCCGCGCGGTGCGAGGTTGGGAGCATTATGGAAGCGGCAAGGGAGCTTGGGGACCGACGTTTCTCCGGATTTTTTGCCCGTTTCTCCGAAAGGTGGTGTCGTGCCATGTCATGGTTGCGCTCTTGCCGCCATCATATCGTCCTGAAATGATGAGCCATCATCATGGTGTGGAGCGGTCTCGTCAGGAAGCCGTGTTTCTCTCGCATTTTTGCTATTTTCTACGAGTCGCATCGCGCTTCGATGAATGGGGTCCGAGGGAATGCCCGACGGGCCCCGGCATGGAGGAAGGACGTCAGAATGCATGTCACGCAAGCCAGTACCGGTTCACTCATCGAGCTGTTGGCACCGTTGGTCGAGGGTGACGGTTATACCCCGACCCGGCTGTCGGCGGTGTCGTTGATGGCCATGCACCGGCCGAGCGGTCGTACGCCGATGATCTACGAGCCGAGCCTGATCATCGTGGCCCAGGGGTACAAGATCGGCTATCTGGGAGATCGGGAGATTCACTATGGCCCCGGTCAATACCTGGTACAGACGCTGCCGTTGCCGTTCGAGTGCGAAACCCATGCTTCCCCGGAGGCTCCCTTGCTGGGCGTGGCGGTACATCTCGAGCCGGCGCTGCTCGGCGAGCTGGTGACAGCGAGCGGTGAAGGTATCGACGACCGTGATGGAGGTGGCAAGAATGAAGCGTCGCCGGTGCCCATGGCATCGGTGTCGATGACCGATGGCATGCATGGGGCGGTGGAGCGCTTGTTGCGGAGCCTGCACGACCCCGCCGAGACGGCCGCCATGGGAGAGGCGCGCGTGCGCGACGTGGTGTTCGAGGCCCTGCGCGGCCAGCAGGGGCCGGCACTGCGTGCCCTGGTGCTGCATCAGGGACACTACTCGCGCATCGTCCAGGTACTGTCGCGGCTGCATGCCCACTATGCGGAAGAGGTGTCGGTGGAGGAACTGGCCCGTCAGGCGAACATGAGCCCGTCGACTTTCCATCAGCATTTCAAGGAAATCGTGCAGGCTTCGCCGCTGCAGTACTTGAAGCGATTACGACTGCTCAAGGCTCAACAACTGCTGGCCCAGAAGAGCTGCAACGTGAACCA
The DNA here is from genome assembly GCF_000196875.2 of Halomonas elongata DSM 2581. NCBI lineage: Bacteria > Pseudomonadati > Pseudomonadota > Gammaproteobacteria > Oceanospirillales > Halomonadaceae > Halomonas > Halomonas elongata. The sequence goes on along the minus strand of NC_014532.2, from coordinate 2,211,415 downwards.
GGCGGCCCTGGCGGTGGGCTATCGCAGCGTCTCGCAGTTCAGTCGTGACTATAAGCGCTACTTCGGCACGGCGCCTCTGCAGCATCGCAAGGAAGAGCATTCGCTGTAGGCGTCGTGAGGCTTGTGAAGCGAGCGGAGGCCGGATAGCCGCCGGGTGGCGACTATCCGGGTGAGGCTGGTGGGGCGTCAGGCGGCCTCGAGCGCGCGCGAGGGCCCGAAGTGCTCGAAATGGCGGCGTTCTGCGGGAACCCCCAGGGATTGCAGGATTTGGTCGACGGCGACCATGAAGCCCTGCGGCCCGACGTAATAGCAGTGAGGCGCGCCGGCAGGGAGGTAGCGGGCGATCAGCTCACGGTCCACACGCCCGATATGGTCGACATGGCTGGCATCGTCAGCTTGTTCGTAGACGGTGACCACCCGCAGTTGATCGGGATAGTCGCGAGCCAGGGCCTGCACGTCGTTGCCGAATGCATGATGGTCCTCGTCCAGCGCCGCATGCAGGTAGACGACCTGCCGCCCCTGTTCCAGGGCCTGGCGCAGCAGCGACAGCATGGGGGTCTGGCCGACGCCGCCGCTGAGCAGCATGAGCGGGTCGTGTCCTTCTTCCGGCAGGGTCAGATCGCCGGCGGGTGGCAGCAGCTCGATGCGGTCGCCGATGTTCAGCACGTCATGGAAATGGCGGCTGACGACGCCGTCGGCTTCGCGCTTGATGGAGATCCGGTAGCTGCGGCCATTGGGGAAGGCCGACAGGCTGTAGTGCCGATAGACCGGCTTGTCGTCGATAGTGAGGCGAACACCGATGAACTGGCCGGGGCGGAAGTCGGCAACGGGCTGGCCATCTTCGGGTTCCAGAACGAAGGAGCGAATGACGGCGCTTTCCTGACGGATGTCGGCGATACGGAAGGACCTGGCTCCGCGCCAGCCGCCGGGGGCCTCGGCGAATTCGCGATAGCGTTGGCTCTCTAGGTCGATCAGCAGATCGGCCAGCTCCTGATACAGTGCGCCCCAGGCATCGGCGACCTCTTCGGTGACGGCTTCGCCCAGGACGTCGCCGATGGCGGCCATCAGGCATTCACCGACGATCGGATACTGGTCAGGTTGGATATCCAGCGATACGTGCTTGTTGACCACGGTTTCCAGGGCATGGCGAGCCTGGGCCGGGTTCTTGCGTAGCTGGACATATGCCAGCACCGAGCTGGCCAGGGCGCGCGGTTGGCCGCCAGTGGCCTGGTGGGTCTGGTTGAAGAGCGGCGCGACTTCGGGATAGCGCTCGAACATCAAGGGATAGAAATGCTGGGTGATGGTGGTGAGATGTTCGGCAACGACGGGAGCAGTCGCTTCGATGATGCGTTCCTGGGTGCTTGTCAGCATGGCCGTAAGCCTCTCTCCGGAATATGGTGAATGACACCATGAATGAGCAAGGCGCGTTCCATGTTATTGTCATTGCGACACTTCGCCACATGGGTTTCGCAACTATCTGTTATTAATATAGTTTTTTGGCCTTCCTCCAGAAGGAAACATCGAGGGGATCATGGTTCCGTCCTGTGTTGTTCCAATGACAATAGTCGATATGACACTATGAGTGTCGTTATGACAGCTCTTCTCTGAACCTCTCCTTGGTCCGTAGTGGGAGAAGTCGTCAAGAAAGTCGTCGAGAAGGTCGTCGAGAAGGTCGTCAGGAAAGCGGGGAAGGTAACGAATGACGGAATTTCTCAAGGCACTGCGAACTCTCCTGGCTCGGCTGTCGGAGGGAGAGGCCTCCGATATGTACTGGGCCAACCTGCTGCGGGCCCTGGTGGGGGATTTCCCCGCCGATGCCAGCACCTTGATGGTGATGGACGGGGACGCCTTGCGTCCGGTGGCGTTGCTGGGCCTCGATGACGAGGTCCGCGGACGGCACTTCGCCTTGCAGGACCATCCCCGGCTCGCGGCGATCGCCAGCCATCCCGGCGTATGCCGGTTTCCTCATGACAGCCCGCTGCCGGACCCCTTCGATGGCTTGATCGACGAGGACCTCAGCGAGGTTCACGATTGTCTCGGCGTTGCGCTGCGCGACGATGACCGCCTGATCGGACTATTGACGCTGGACGCGCTCGAGCCCGGGCGTCTGGACGGCCTCGATGACGAGCAACTGTTGAGCATTGCGCGGTTGCTGGGGACTTGCCTGTGCCTGGCCGAGCGCTTGCGAACCACGCGTACCCGTCTCAACGAGGCCCTGGCCCAGGATCGGCCCACCGAGGTCAACTGGCGCTGGAACAGCCGCGCCATGCGTCAGCTCGACGATGCCATCGACCTGGTGGCGCCCACCGACATGAGCGTGCTTCTGCACGGGGAAACGGGGGTTGGCAAGGAACTGGCGGTACGCGCCCTGCATCGTCGTTCGCGTCGGCATCAAGGGCCATTGGTGCAGGTCAATTGCGCCGCCTTGTCGGAGAGCCTGATCGAAAGCGAGTTGTTCGGCCATCGGCGAGGTGCCTTCTCGGGGGCGACCGAGGATCGACGCGGGCATTTCGAGATGGCGGATGGCGGCACCCTGATGCTCGACGAGATCGGTGAGTTGCCCCTGGCGCTTCAGCCCAAGCTGCTGCGCGTCCTGCAGGAAGGGGAGATTCAGCCGCTGGGTTGCGAGACGCCGCGCAAGGTCGATGTGCGGGTCATCGCGGTCACCAACCGCGATCTCAATGCCGAAGCCGACGCCGGCCGATTCCGTGCGGATCTCTATCATCGGCTGAGTGCCTTCCCCCTGTATGTGCCGCCCTTGCGCGAACGACCCGAGGATATCCCGCTGCTGGTCGGCCATTTCCTCGAGATCAACAGGGTTCGCCTGGGACTCAACAATCTGCGGCTGGAGGCGGAAGCCGAAGCGGCGCTGCTGGCCTGGCATTGGCCGGGCAATGTCCGCGAGCTCGAACACACCCTGGCCCGGGCGGCGTTGCGCGCCCTGGGGGAGCGAGATACTCCGACTGGCAACGATCGCCGTCAGTCGGTGGCCCTGATCACACGCGAGCATCTCGACCTGCCTAACGAGGCTGGAAGGACGCTGGCCGAGGGGGCAGGGGATGCGTTGGCCGATGCCGAGCGCCCCGGTGAACCGTCATTGCCGCTGAAGGAGGCGACCGAGGCGTTCCAGCGGCGCCACATCCAGGCCAGCTTGAGCGAGCACGATGGCAATTGGGCGGCGACGGCCCGGTCACTGGGCATGGATCCGGGCAATCTGCACCGCTTGGCCCGACGCCTGGGCCTGAAGGCATGACGTCGTCAGGAGCGCGACGCTGCCTCCGGAAATGCCTGATCGGAACGTCCGAGCGGGCGAAAGGTATCGTCGAAGACGGTGTCCAGGTCGAAGGTGGAACGCTGGCCGATGGCCTCGAAATGCTCTTCCAGCCATTGGTCGGCCCAGTGCCGGCCCAGTTCGTGAAGCTGCGAGATGAAGCGCCATTCGGCATTCATCTTGCTCGACGCGCCGAGTGATTCGACATCCTGCGCGGTATGAATTAGGTGCAGGCGCATGGCGCGATAGTTTTCGAGCTCCAGGCCTTCGGCCTCGATGAGGCGGTGCAATAGCTGGATGCTACGCAACTCCTTGATCAGGCTGGAGTTGAAGGTGATCTCGTTGATGCGGTTGATGACATCCCGGGCACAGTCGGGCAGTTGCTGGCGCACGAGCGGGTTGACCTGTACCACCACCAGGTCGCGGCAGTCCTGGTCGTCGACCAGGGGATAGAGCGCCGGGTTGCCGCTGAATCCACCATCCCAATAGGCCTCGCCGTCGATCTCCACGGCGGGAAATAGCGAGGGCAGGCAGGCCGAGGCCATCAGCGTATCGACCGAAAGGCCGGGCTGGCGGAAGATCGTTGCGCGTCCGGTGCGTACGTTGGTGGCGGTAACGAAGATCTTGATCTGGTCACAGGCATTGACCCGCTCGAAGTCGATCTGGCGTTCGACGAGTTCGCGCAGGGGGTTGAGGCCCATGGGATTGAGGTGCGAGGGCGAGACCAGCCGGGTCAGACCTTCGAAGAGCAGGTAGCTCGGCGAGTGGTCCAGGCTGTCGTGGCCCATCAGTCTGTCCATGAAGCCCCGCTGGAAGGGGGAGAAACGTGCCGTGGCGCTCACCGCCTCCCAGAAGGTGTGCAGGGCATCGCGGGCGCCGTCCCGACCGTTGCGGTGGAGGCCGTCGGCCAGCACCACGGCATTCATGGCACCCGCGCTGGTGCCGCTGATGCCGTCTATCACCAGGCGTTCGTCTTCCAGCAGGCGGTCCAGCACGCCCCAGGTCAGCGCCCCGTGGGAACCGCCTCCCTGAAGGGCCAGATTGATGCGTTTGCGTTCCTGCGGCATGTTCCCTCCGGTCGAACGCTGCATGTTGCAGTGCAGTGTAGACGCTTCCGACCGGTTTCTGCACGAGACGCCCCTGACTATCGCGTCGCCGCGCCCAGCAGCAACTCGCCCTCGATGGGAATGAAACGCGAGGCCGAGCGGATCAAGGCATCGGCGGTGAGGGCCGGTACGCCGTAGACCTCCACCTCGACACCGTGATTGCGTCGCAGCCTGTCGGCCAGCAGGGCGAAGTCGCCATCTCCGGACGCCAGCACGACTACGTCCACCTCGGCGGCATGCTCGATGGCGTCCAGCGTGATGCCGACGTCCCAGTCACCCTTGGCCGAACCATCGGCCCGCTGGATGAAGGGCTTGAGGCGCACCTCGAAGCCGATCGCGCGCAGTATGTTCTGGAACTGGCGCTGCTTTTCGTCACCGCGGTCGATGGCGTAGGCGAAGGCGTGGGTCACCTGGCGGTTCCGGGTGGCGCTGGCCCACAGGGCGTTGTAGTCGACATTGCGACGGTAGGTGTGGCGAGCGGTGTAGTACAGGTTCTGGACGTCCAGCAGGATCAGCACGGTCTGCACGGGCGGATCTCCTATGAGGCGGGGGCGTCGGGCGGGCCCAGCGCGCTCGTCAGCGCCTCGGCCAGGTGCAGGGTGGCGGGGCCGGCGCCGTGGCGGTTGCGGTGCAGCAGCTGCAGCGGAAGGCTGCGCCGGCCGCCCTCGGCCAGCCGGAGGGGCACCAGCCGGCCGTCGGCGAGCTCGTCCCGGATCATGCATTCGGGCACCCAGCCGTAGCCCAGCCCCTCGCGGATGGCCTCGATCGCCGCGTCGTAGCGGTTGAACCGCCAGATGACGGCCGAGGTGAAGCGGTCGCGGGCGCCGTCCCGGGCGTCGGCCTCGTCGGCGTCCTCGCAGCGGATGACCTGCGACAGGGCCAGGTCCTTGCGCGAGAGCGGATGCGGCTGGCGCGCCAGCGGATGCGCGGGGCTGGCCACGCAGGCCAGCCGGATCCGGCACAGCTCGTCGCCGATGTCGTCGGGCGGCAGGCGGCTCAGCAGATAGAGCTCGGCCCGGCGGGCGTGGAAGCGGTTCAGCAGCGCCGGCGGCGTCAGGAACTCCACGTCGAGCAGGGTGTTGGGGAACCGCGCCCGGAACTCCGGCAGTGCGTCGAGGACCCAGCGTCGGGGCACGCAGCTCTCGACGCACAGCCGGACCCTGAGCTCATGGCCCTGGGCCAGCGAGCGGGCGCGCCCCTCGATCTGCAGCATGCCCTCCACGATGGCCTTGCCGTCCTCGAGCAGCAGCTCGCCGATCGGCGTCAGCACGGCCTTGCGCCCGCGGATCTCGATCAGCGAGGCGCCGAGCTGCTCCTGCAGCTTCCTGACGGCGTAGCTGACGGTGGACTGGCTGCGCTCCAGGTGTTCGGCGGCTTTGTGGAAGCTGCCCTGCTCGACCACGGTCTTGAAGACGTTCCAGTGATCCAGGGTGGTTTTCGGGTTCATGGCGGCATTCTGATCGAATGTTTCGATGGATGAAAGCGAGTATTTGATTTTTTGAATCAAAAAATCGCGCTTACCCTGTGCGCAGGAGGTGACTCATGCGCAAAGCTCAAGCGTCGGCGTTTCTCGCGTCGGCTTCCCCCACGGCGTCGGATGCGCTCGTCCGCCCGGTCACGCTCGCCACGGATGCCCTCGCGCTCGAGGGCGAGGCCCGCGACGGCGTCGTCGCCTACCTCGGCATCCCCTATGCCCGGCCGCCGGTCGGCGCCTGGCGCTGGCGGGCGCCGCGGCCGCTGCCGGCGGGAGAGACGGTGCGCAACCTGGGCCGCTTCGGCCCGGACTGCGCGCAGCCCTACCTGCCGGCCATGGGCGAGCAGAACGTCGAGCCCGCTTCGACGAGCGAGGACTGCCTCTATCTCAACGTCTGGGCGCCGGCCGATGCCGGCGAGCGTGCCTATCCGGTCATGGTCTGGCTGCACGGCGGCGGGTTCCGCATCGGCGGGTCCAGCCTGCCGCTCTACAACGGCGATGTCCTGGCCCGCGAGGGCGTGGTGGTGGTCACGCTCAACTACCGGCTCGGCCGCCTGGGCTTCCTGGCCCATCCGGCCTGGCAGGAGGACGGCGACAGCGCCGGCAATTTCGGCCTGCTCGATCAGTGCGAGGCGCTGCGCTTCGTGCGGCGCCACATCGGCGCCTTCGGCGGCGATCCCGACAACGTCACCCTGTTCGGCGAATCCGCCGGTGGCAGCTCGGTGCTCTACCTGATGGCCTCTCCGCGGGCGCGCGACCTGTTCGACAGGGCGATCGTGCAGTCCGGGGCCATCGACTTGCCCGAGTTCGACCGGGCGCGGATGGCCGGCATCGCCGAGGCCTTCGCGGCGAACGCCGGGCTCGCCACGCCCGACGCGGCGGGCCTCCGCGCACTGCCGCTGGAGACGGTGCTGGGCACCGGCCCGCAGGACAAGACCGACACCATGCCGTTCATCGACGGGGACGTCGTGCCGTGCGGCCTGTACGAGGCCTTCGCGCAGGGCCGCGTCGCGCCGGTCCCGCTGCTGATCGGCGGCACCGACCACGAGGCCGGCTTCTTCCCGCCCGGCTTCAGCCTGCGGGTGATCGACGCCATGGGGCCGGCGCGCTGGCGGCAGGCGCAGGCCTTCCTCGACCCCGAGCAGAGCGATTACGCCCGCGCGGCCCGGCTGGCGACGGACCTGTTCGTGACCCTCGGCACGCGGCGCGTTGCCCGCGCCCATGCGGCGAACGGGCACGCCACCTACCGCTACGAGTTCGCCTACGTGCCGCCCGGCGCGCGAGGCGACGCCCTGGGCGCCGTGCACACCGACGACATTCCCTACGTCTTCGGCAACGCGCTGCCGGCGGGCGCCGGGGCGACCGCCGAGGCCCTGCGCCGGCGCTGGGTCGCCTTCGCCCGATCCGGCCAGCCCACGGCGGACGGCCAGCGCCCCTGGCCGGCCTACTGGCCGGACGACGAGACGCTGCTGCACGTGACGGACGACGGCGAGCGCCTCGGGCCGGAGCCCGGCCGGGCGCGCCTGGACTTCCTGGCGTCGCTGGACAGCCTGCAGATCAACTGACGAGGCGGGCCGCGCGGCACCGTCCTGCCTCGCCCGTTTCCCGCTTTCACGACATCCCCTGACCCGATGGAGTCGACACCATGAACGATACCTACCCCTGGCCCGTTTTCGAGGCGGATACCGTGCTGCCCGCATCCGTCTATGACCGGATCGTGCCCCATGCCGAGACGCCGGAGGCGCTGCTGGCCAAGGGCCGCACGATCACGGCCCGGATCCAGCAGGTGACGCCGGAGGATCGCCTGCCCGGCCACAAGCAGCCTTACTACCTGCGCGCCGATCGCAGCGAGCGCTACCTGGTGGCGGGCACCGTGGTCAACGTCCTGGCCCGAGCCGCCGATTCCGGCGACATGTTCGAGATGGCCACCGTCACCGGCGGCAAGGGCGCCGGCCAGCCGGTGCATCGCCACGCGCAGACTCATGTGGCGCTCTACCTGCTGGACGGCGAGGCCGAGCTGTGGCTCGATGGCGAGCGCTTCGTCATGAAGAAGGGCGACTTCGCCAGCGTGCCGGAGGGCTCCGAGCATGGATTCCGCTTCTGCGCGCATCGCACCAAGATGATGGTGTGGTACGCGGGCACCGAGGCGCTGGCGGCCATCCGCGCGCTGGGCGAACCCACCGACTGCCACGTTCAGCCCGACGACGCCGAGGTGGCCTGGGACCGCGAGCGCATGGCCGCCGCCGAGCGGGCCGGCGACATCGCCTTCGCCGACGAGATGTTCCCGGAGCTGCCGGCCCGGGCCATCACCCGGGCGACGCTGCCCGAGGACACCGTGCCCTACACCCTGGCGGCTGACGAGGGCCGCAAGTTCGTGGGCGGCCCGGAGTATTTCGCCCTGCTGGCGAGCCAGGAGAACACCGGCGGCAAGTTCTTCGTGGTCATGAGCCAGGGCCCGGAGTCGGAGATGATCCCGCGCCACTACCACAACCTGCACACTGAGAACTTCTTCTGCGTCGACGGCGCGCTGGACATGATCGTCAACCGCTCGCGGGTCACGCTATCGCCCGGCGACTTCGCCTCCGTGCCGGCCGGGGCGATCCACGCCTATCGGATGGCCTGCCCCTTCACCCGCTTCATGGGCTTCCTGACGCCGGGGCTGTTCCAGAACTTCTTCGAGACCCTGGGCGAGTCGGGCTACGAGGCGAACGTCTATCCGCGCGAACCCCACCAGCTGCGCTTCGACCGGGTCCTCAAGGAGCTGGAGAGCCTGGACCTGGTGGTCATCGAGGAGCAGATGCGCGAGCTCGAGGCCGCCGAGGCCGAACGGGCCTAGCCGCTCGGCCGTCAGTCCCTGCACCACCGCGCCGGCCTCGGGCCGGCGCGGTCGCGTTCAGCCCCGGGGGGCGTCGGGCGAGCCGAGGATATGGTACACGCTGCCGTCGCGCACCATGGGATCATCGGGATTGACGACGATATCGGAGTGCGCCAGCACGAAGGCCTTGCCGGTGATGGTGTTGTCCACGACCTGGTGGGTGCCTTCCTGGTGGGTGCCGGTGAACTCGCCGATGAAGCCGGTTTCGCGCAGGGAGACCGTCTCGAGCTTGTCGCCCGGCTGAATGCGGCCTTCATGGTTCATGAGTGCCAGGCGGGCCGAGGTGCCGGTACCGGTGGTGCTGCGGCAGATCACGCCGGGATGGACGTAAGTCGCCGAGCGAGAGCGGTAGAAGTCGTCGGCGACCTGTTCCACCGGCCCCATGAAGTGCAGGAAGGGCAGGGGGCCGACGTCGCCCAGGGTGTAATGGGAGAAGCCGCGCTCGGCCTGGATCGCCTCGACGATCTTGTGGGCGCATTCGGCGAGGCGGCGTTCTTCTTCCGCGACCAGCATGAAGCCCAGTTCAGTGGCGTCGACCAGGGCGTAGAAACCACCGCTGTAGGCCACGCTGTAGGTCACATCGCCTATCGAGGGGACGTGGAGGCTGGCCTTGTAGGTGTCGATGTAGCTGGGCAGTCCCTCGCAGGTGATGGCTTCGACCACGCCGTTCTCGACCAGCGCCTCGATCTGGACCAGTCCGGCGGGGGCTTCCAGCATGAAGCGTTGCCGTCCCTCCTGCTTGGGGACCAGGCCGGCTTCGAGCACTGCTGTGGCGGTGCAGATGGTGTTGGAGCCGGAGTAGATGGGATAGCCCATCACCTCCATGATGATGTAGCCGGCTTCGGCCCGGGCGTCGCTGGCCGGCACGATCAGGTCCACCGACATCTCGGGAATGCCATAGGGTTCTTCGAGAAGCAGCTTGCGCAGCCCGTCGGCGTCGTCGCGCAGGTATTCCATCTGCGCTCGCACGGTGTCGCCCGGCAGGGGTGTGATGCCGCCGAGCACGATGCGGCTGACGTCACCGCCGGCATGGGTGTCCATCAGGCGAATGCTGAGTTCCTGGGGCCTGGGTGTCTGGCTCATTGCTGTCCCTCGAGGGCATGGGGGGCGCCGTGCTGCGCCCATTCGCTGTCCGGCACGATGACGATCTTGCCCAGATAGTTGCTGCCGCGATTGACGAAGTAGCGCTCGGCCTCGTGCAACTCGGAGAGCTTGAAGGCGGCGTGCAGTACGGGCTTGAGCTGGCCGTCGCGAATCCAGGCGACCAGCTGTTCGGCTTCCTCGCGGGTGCCGTGGGAAACGCCGAAGATCTGCACCTGGTAGAGATAGATGCGCGTCCACATGATCTCGCTGACGTTGCCGCCGCTGGCACCGGCGATGGAGAGCCGTGGGTAGCTGGCGCGGGCATTCATGTCGAAGATCATGGTGTCGATGAAGCGGTCGGTCATCTCGCCGCCGACCAGGTCCATGACCGCGTCGATGGGGGCGCCGCCGGTCACGGCCTTGACCTGCTCGGTAAAGTCGCTCATGTCGGAGCGGTCGAGTACCGCCTCGGCACCGAGGTTCAGCAGGGCCTGGGCCTTGTCGCGCTGGCTCAGGGCATAGGGCACGGCGCCGACGATCCGGCATAGCTGGATCAGGGCGGTGCCCACGCCGCCGCTGGCGCCGGTGACCAGGACACGTTCTCCGGCCTTGATGCCCGCCGAGGTCATCATGTGATAGGCCGTCTGGTACGAGCACATGCCCATGGCGGCCAGCTCGGCGTCGCTCAGCTCGGGATTGGGCACATGATGGAACTGGTCGGACGGCACGGCGATGTACTCGGCGTAGCCGCCATCGGCGCCATGGCCGTAGTAGTCCGGCGTCAGGTTGATGTCGCGTCGCTCGTCGGCGTAGAGGTTGAAGTCCAGCAGGCCGCGCTCGCCGAGGCGCGAGGCATCGACGCCGTCGCCCACGGCCACCACCTGGCCGACCACGTCGGCGCCCTGGATGCGCGGAAAGGTCAGGGTCGGTGAGCCGCCCATGGCGAAGGACGCCACCTCGCCCTTGTCCTTGGTGGGGTAGAGACCCTCGCGCGCCTTGCGGTCGGTGTTGTTCTTGGCCGTGGCGGTCACCTTGACCAGTACCTCACCGGCGGCGGGCCGAGGTGTGGCCACGTCCTGACGAAAGACCAGCTTGTCGACATCGCCATGGCCGGTCAGCAGCATGGCCGACATGGTGGTGGGAACCGTCTCCGGCAGAGAGGTGAAGCCCATCGGCGTGCTCCTTGTGTTGGGGATGACTGGGAATATGAAGCCAGTGCTGTAAAACGCCGACAATAGCAAAGAACCGCGGGTTGGCCAGTGGGGTTTTTTTCCGATTTGCCGGTTCCGGGCAGGGCGTTTTTTCGGTGCGGCCCCAATTGCGATGACGCCGGCTGCCGAGCGTTGACTCGGGTTGGCCCGGGCCGCTTGCACTGCTCGTGGCCTGGCGTCATGGTGAGCATGTGCTCACCACCATCATGCTGAGGACCGCGCGATGTCGCTGATCGATCTGCGCGCCACCAATCTCGCACGCGAACATGTGGCCCATGTGCATGGGCACCATCAGCTGATCCTGGCCACCCGGGGCGCCACCGAGCTTTCCATCGAAGGCAAAGGCGAGCGAATCACCGGCAGCCGGGGCTGCCTGATTCCCTGTGCCCATCATCATGAGTACCTGGGCGATGGGCGAAACCGCACCTTCGTGCTGGATATCCCCGTCGCCAGCCTGCCGGTACTGCGCGATGCCGGTGAAATCGAGCGCCTGTTCGAGCGTCCTCGTTTCTTCGGCGTGCCGCCACAGTTGAATCGGCTGGCCGAGAGTCTGATGCAGCAACTCGAGCATTGTCCGGCCCTGCACAGCGAGATCGCCGCCTTGCTGCTGCGGGCGCTTTATCTGCACCTCGAGTCGCAAGCGTTGTCCGCGCAAGGCGAGGCGTACGTGGCGGGGCGCGATGGCCGGCTCGACATGGCACGGCTGGATGACTGGATCGACCGTCACCTGGCCGAGGCGATCCACGTCGAGCACCTGGCCGCCCAGTGTGCGCTGAGCGTCGGGCATTTCCATGCCCGTTTTCGCGAATGCATCGGCATGACGCCCCTGGCTTATGTCCAGCAGCGACGCCTCGAACATGCCCGCACACTGGTCAATCACAGTGTCCTGAGTCTCGGGCAGATCGCGGCGCTGGTGGGGTTCCGCGATCAGGGCAGTTTCTCGCGGGCTTATCGGCGGGCCTTCGATGCATCGCCGTCGAGCGAGCGGCGCTTGAACTGAGAGTCGCGAGCCTGGGGCAAGGATTTCTCATTCGCAGGCAAGCGCGATGTCGTATCGCTTTCTACATTGCTGTATAGCGGTTCGCCGCGGGCGTCGGCCCCGGCGGACGATAACAACAGCAAAGACGCGAGGACGATACGATGCAGCGGAAACCTCTTGCCCGCCTGGCGGCGCTTGCCGCCTTGCCATTGGCCATGGCCGGCACCCAGGCGCAGGCCCAGTCTCACGAGATGGCCATTGCCACCCTGATTCCCGAGAATCTCGAGAACAACAGCATCTATCCGGCCCTGGTGCACTTCAAGGAACTGGTCGAGTCGCGCACCGATGGCGATCTGGCCGTCAATATCTTCGGCGGTGGCCAGATGGGCTCCGAGGTGGAGACCGGCTCGCAGGTACAGTCCGGCGGACGCGCCCTGCAGTCGAGCGTGCTGACCTCCGGGGCGATGTCCTCTTTCTACGGGGACTACCAGGTGGTCACCGCACCTTTCCTGTTCGACAACTGGCGCCAGGCCTGGGCCTTCTTCGACAGCCAGTGGTTCGCGGACTTCATGTCCGGCGCCATCGAGGCGGCCGACATGCGTTATCTGGGGACCTTCGATGATGGTGGCGGCTTCGTGGCCTTCACCAACAACGAGCATCTGATCAAGACCGTCGAGGATCTCGAGGGGCTCAATATCCGCACCGAGGAAAACCCCGCTCACGTGGCCACCATGAAGGCGCTGGGCGCCTCGGCCACGCCGCTGCCCTGGGGCGAGCTGATCACTGCGCTGGAAACCGGCCTGGCCGATGGCCAGTTCAACGCACCGGTGATCAATACCACCTATGGCCTGGATGAGGTGACCGATTACACCACCCTGACCGGCCACGTCTACAACAGTGCGTCCTGGGTGGTCAGCGAGACCTGGTTCCAGGAGTTGCCCGAGGAGTACCAGCGCATCGTCACCGATGCGGCCCGGGAAGCGGTGGAGTTGAGCCACGGCGCTTCGGCGATGCTCGCCACGGCCAGTTGGCAGAAGTCCTGCCAGTTGTTCGAGGAGTGCTACATCATGCCTACCGAAGAACGCCAGCGGATGGCCGAGATCGCCCGACCGGCCTGGAAGAAATGGATCGTCGAGGATTTCGGTGCCGACAAGCAATTGGTCGAGGACATGCTGGCCAAGGTCGATGCGCTGCGTGATTCGTTGCCGGACGAGGCCTTCCAGCGTTACGGCCAGTAAGGCGCGATATGCGTGTGGGGAGCAGTGGCGGGGCAGGATGCCGTCACTGCCCGCTTCTTTCCGCGAGCGTTCATCCGGATATCGATCATGTCGCTACTGACCCAGGCTCGTCGTCTCAGCGATGCCGTCAACCAGGTCGCCATCGTGATCTGCGTGGTCTGCATCCTCGGCATGCTGGCCATTTCCTTCACGGGCTTTGTGTATACCCTGTTCACCGGCGGGGCCCTGAGCTGGACCTATTCGCTGGCCAGGCTGTTCTTGCCGTGGATCGGCATGCTGTCGTCGACCATTGCCCTGCACGCCGGTGAGCACGTGGCCATGACACTGCTGATGCGGGTGCTGCCCGAGGCGCTGGTCAAGGTCGCCGCCGCGCTCACCCTGGTGGTGATCGCCTTCTTCGCGCTGCTGGTGATCTGGTACGGCTGGGATTTCTTCCGCAATGCGACCCAGATCTACATGGTGTCGGATGCCATCCAGATTTCGCGCAAGTGGACGGCCATTGCCGTGCCGCTGGCCGGCGTCATCTTCCTGTTGCATCTGGTACATGGCTTCAGCCTGCTGGAGCATTTCACCGACGAGGCCGCGGTGATCGAGGAGGTGATCCACGGCCAGGACGAGGAATCCCGCTCATGACGCCCGCCATCATCGCCTTTGTCGTCGTTCTGCTGATTGGTGCGCCGGTCGCCGTGGTCATGGCGATCTCGGGTGTCGCCGGTGTCTACTCGCTGGGGGGAGAGCGCCTGGTCGGCATCATCGCTGATCGCATGTTCTCCGGTGTCTCCGGCTACATGCTGATCGCCGTGCCGTACTTCATCTTCACCGCCGAGCTGATGAACCAGGGCGGGCTGACCCATAAGTTGATCGCCTTCAACAATGCCCTGTTCGGACGCATTCGCGGGGCCCTGTCGCATGTCAACGTCACGGTCTCGCTGTTCTTCGCCGGCCTGACCGGAGCGGCCATCACCGACACCGTGGCGATCGGCAAGATCATGATCCCCGAGATGAAAAAGCAGGGGTACGACGCCGAATATGCCGCCGCCATCACGGCCTGTTCGTCGATCATCGGGCCGATCATCCCGCCCAGTGTGGTGATGGTGGTCTATGCAACCCTGCTGCGCGACATCTCGGTGATCGACCTGTTTGCCGGTGGCATTCTGCCCGGTGTGCTCATGACCCTGGCACTGCTGCTGACCAGTATCGTGCTGGCCTGGCTGCGGGGGTATCCCAAGCAGGCCGGCACGCCGATCCGGGTGGCCGTCCTGGCGTTCTTCTCGGCGCTGCCGGCCATGCTGGTGCCCTTGATCATCCTCGGTGGCATTCTCTCGGGCATGACGACCATCACCGAGGCCTCTGGGTTCGCGGCCGTCTATGCGATCTTCATCGGCGTGGTCTTCTACCGCAACCTGACGCTCACGAAGATCTGGCACGCCCTGGTGACCACGGTGAAGTTCTCCGGGGTGGTGTTCTTCCTGCTGGCGACCTCGGCGGTACTCGGTTGGTTCGTGACGCGCTCCGGCATCGCCCGGGAGGCGGCGACGCTCATCACCACGCTGAGCGACGTACCCTTCGTGCAGATCATGCTGGTGTGCCTGCTGTTGATCGTGCTCGGCACGGTGATGGACGTGCTGCCGGCATTGGTGGTGATCGGTCCGGTGGTGGTGCCGGCCATGGTGTCGCTGGGGTTCGATCCGCTGCATTTCGCCATCGTCATGATCGTTACGCTGAACATCGCCAACGTCACGCCACCGGTGGGCATGACATTGATGACGGCGGCACGCATCGCCGAGGTGCCCTATGAACGGGCGATCCTGGCCTCGCTGCCGTTCTACTGCGCCTTCATCGGCGTGGTGCTGCTGCTGGCCGCTTTCCCGTTCCTTTCCACCTGGATTCCCTCGCTGCTTGACTGAGGGGCGCTACAAGGACGCTGCGCATGAGGCTTTTCTATCATCCTGACCAGGAACGTCACGCGCCGGAGCACTTCCTGCTGCGAGGGCGTCCGGCGCCTTCCCCGGAAGGACCGGTGCGCGCCGAATTGCTGGCGCAGGGCCTGGCCGAGGTCGGGCTTTCGCTGACCGCCCCTGGTGGCGTCGACAGTGAACGGCTGAAGACGCGCCTGGCGCGGATTCATGCGCCGCGCTATCTCGACTTCCTGGCGACCATTCACGCCCGTTGGCAGGCATTGCCGGATGCCGCCGAGATCGTCGCACCCAATGTGCATCCCTGCGGCGGGGGCCACCATTATCCGCGTCATCCGGTTGGCCAGGCAGGCTGGCACCTGCATGACATGGCCTGTCCGATCACCGCCGACAGCTTCGCCGGCATCCTGGCCAGTGCGGCTACCGCCCAGGCCGCGGCCGAGTCGGTCAGCGGCAGCGAGCACCATGCCTATGCCCTGTGCCGGCCGCCGGGACATCATGCCGGCCCGGAGCGCGCCGGGGGGTTCTGCTTCCTCAATAACGCCGCCCTGGCCGCCACGGTGTTACGCGAGAGTTTCGCGCGGGTGGCCATCGTCGATGTGGACCTGCATCACGGCAACGGCACCCAGGACATTTTCTACGCGCGCCGCGATGTCTGGACCGGCTCGCTGCATGCCGACCCGGCGGACTTCTATCCGTTCTTCTGGGGCGGAGCCGACGAGACCGGCGAGGGAGAGGGCGAGGGGGCCAACGTCAACCTGCCGCTGCCCCTGGGCAGTGACGGCGCGGCCTTCCTCGATGGCCTGGAGACGCTGCTCGAGCGGCTCGCCGACTACGCGCCCCAGGCCGTGGTGGTGGCGCTCGGGCTCGATGCCCACAAGGCCGATCCGCTGGCGGGTCTGGCCCTGGAACGCGAGGATTTCACGGCGGTGGGCCGTCGGCTCGCCGAGCTCGATCTGCCCACGGTGCTGGTGCAGGAGGGGGGGTATCCCACCGATTATCTGAGTCACAATCTGGCCGCTTTCATGGCCGGCTTCACCGGTGCCTGAGTGGCGCCGCCTTCACTGTGAGAGACACGTCATGAGCCTGACCCATTACGACAGCAATGCCCGCATGAGCCAGATCGCCATTCACAACGGCACCGTCTACCTGGCCGGCCAGGTACCCGCGGATGCCGGCGCCGACATGCGCGGCCAGACCGAGCAGGTTCTGGCGCGCATCGACGAGCTTCTCGGCCGGGCCGGTACCTCGAAGGAGCATCTGGTATCGGCGCAGATCTGGGTGAACGACATGGCCGAGTTCGCCGACATGAACGCCGCCTGGGACGCCTGGGTGACCCCGGGGCGGCCGCCGGTGCGTGCGGCGGTGGAAGCTAAGCTTGCCAAGCCCGAATGGAAGGTCGAGATCATGGTCGTGGCGGCACTGCCGGAGGAGTGATATGCGCATCATCGACGCCGGGGAAGTCGCTTCCAGCCTGGCCTGGCCGGCACTGGTGGAGCGGTTGGCCGAGACGTTCCGACGTGGCGTGGAGTCGCCTCCGCGCCATCACCATGCCATGCAGCGTCGCGACGGCGAGGCCACGCTGTTGCTGATGCCGGCCTGGGAGCAGGACGGCTACATCGGGGTGAAGATGGTCAATGTCTTCCCCCAGAACGCTGCGCATGGCCTGCCGGCGATCGCCGGCGTCTACCTGCTCAGCGAGGGCGACCATGGGCAGCCGCTGGCCTGTATCGACGGCAGCGAGCTGACGCGCCGGCGCACCGCCGCCGCATCGGCACTGGCCGCCCGCGAACTGGCCCGTGAGGACGCCGAAACGCTGCTGGTGGTAGGCACCGGCAAGCTGGCGCCGATGGTCATCGAGGCGCATGCCTCGGTGCGGCCCATCCGCCGCGTTCGCGTCTGGGGGCGCCAGCCGGACAAGGCGCGCCGGCTGGCCGAGGCGTATGCCGACCGCTTCGACACCGAGGCGGTGAGCGATCTGCAGGCGGCATGCGGCGATGCCGACCTGATCAGTTGCGTGACGCTTTCCAGCGATCCGCTGGTGCATGGCGACTGGCTGACGCCAGGTACGCATCTCGACCTGATCGGCGCCTTCAAGCCCAGCATGCGCGAGACCGATGGCGAGTGCCTGAGACGCGGGGAAGTCTTCGTGGATACCTATGCCGGGGCGCGTGGCGAGGCCGGTGACATCCATCAGGCCGTCGACGAGGGTGCCTTTGCGTTCGAGGATATCCGTGCCGAGCTCGCCGAGCTGCTTGCAGGGCACAAGGCCGGGCGCAGCGGACCCGAGGCGATCACGGTATTCAAGTCGGTAGGGGCATCGCTGGAGGACCTGGCGGCGGCTATCGAGGTGTGGGAATGCCGGAGAGGGGAGGCCGAGTGAGTACGGGGTTCTTCTGGCACGAGCGCTGCTTCTGGCATGACCCGGGGGCCATCGGTGTCTTCGCTTCGCTCGGTGACTATCGCCAGCCCCAGCCGGCTTCCGAGAGCCCCGAGAGCAAGCGACGCTTGAAGAACCTGCTGGAAGTCTCGGGGCTGATCGATGAACTCGAGGTCCGCAAGGCGGGCCCGGTCGAGATCGAGGACTTACGGCGCTTCCACACCGGGGCCTATCTCGACCGGCTCGAGGCCGGGGACCGCGAGCGGGGCGGCGATGCCGGCGAGGGGGCGCCTTACCTGCCTGGCAGCCTGGCGGCGGCTCGACAGTCGGTGGGCCTGGCCGTTGCCGCCGTGGAGGCGGTGGCGCGTGGTCGACTGAGCAATGCCTATGCCCTGTGCCGCCCGCCGGGTCACCATGCCGAAGCCGACCGTGGCCGGGGCTTCTGCCTGCTGGGCAATATCCCGGTGGCGGTCATGCGGGCCCGGGCGCTGGGCCTGGTTCGTCGGGTGGTCATTCTCGACTGGGACGTGCATCACGGCAATGGCCAGCAGGCCGCTTTCTATGCCGATCCCGAGGTGCTGACCGTATCGGTGCACCAGGACGGTAATTATCCGTTGGAGACCGGCGCCTTCGAGGAGCAGGGGAAAGGCCCCGGGCTGGGGGCCAATCTCAACCTGCCGTTGCCGCCCGGCTGTGGCCTAGGTGCCTATGAGTACGCCATGCGCTCGCTGGTGCTGCCGGCCATCGAGGCCTTTGCGCCGGATCTTGTGGTGGTGGCCTGCGGCTATGATGCCTGCGCCAAGGACCCGCTGGGCAAGATGATGCTCAACAGCCGGGCCTTCGGCGAGATGACCCGAGAGCTCGTGGCGCTGACCGAACGCCTCTGCGACGGGCGACTGGTGATGGTCCACGAGGGCGGCTACTCGGAAGGCTATGTGCCGTTCTGTGGCCATGCCGTGATACAGGCGCTGTGCGGCAGCACGACCTCGGTACCCGACCCGCAGAATGACGAGATCGCCGCCTGGGGCTATCAGGCACTGCAGCCCCATCAGCGCGGCATGATCGATGACTGGTGCGCCCGCTGGTTTGCCGCCGGTGGGTCTTGAGGAGAGAGTGGCATGACCCCGCTGTACGATCGCGATGGCTGGTTGTGGCTGGATGGCGAGTGGCTTCCCTGGCGGGAGGCCACCACACACCTGCTGACCCACAGCCTGCACTATGGCATGGGATGCTTCGAAGGCGTGCGTGCCTATGCCGGGGCGTCCGGCACGCAGCTCTTTCGGGTCGCCGAGCATACGCGCCGGCTGCTCGACAGCGCCCATATCCTCGACATTCCGTTGGCGTTCGATGCCGAAGCCCTGATCGAGGCCCAGCGCCAATGCCTGATACGCAACGGGCTGCAGGATGCCTACCTGAAACCCACGGTGTTCCTGGGGGCCGAGGGGCTGGGGCTACGTGCCAAGGGGCTGACGACGCATGTGATGGTCGCGGCCTGGGATCTGGGCGCCTATATCTCTCCCGAGGCGGCCGCCATCGGACTGCGGGCGATCACTTCGTCCTGGGCGCGGCATCACGTCAATGTCAGCGCTTGCCGTGCCAAGACCAACGGCAATTACGTGAATTCGATCATGGCGTTGAACAGTGCCGTGAAGGCCGGCTTCGACGAGACCCTGATGCTCGATACCGAGGGATATGTGGCCGAGGCCTCGGCGGCCAACGTCTTCCTGCTGCGCGATGGCGTCCTGCATACCCCGCAGACCACATCCTGTCTGCAGGGCATCACCCGTGACAGCGTGATCCGCCTGGCGCGGGATGTCATGGGCGTCGAGGTGGTGGAGAGGCGTATCACCCGCGATGAAGTCTACACCGCCGACGAGGCTTTCGTGACGGGGACCGCGGCGGAGATTCTACCGTTGCGGGAGCTGGACGGTCGGCATATCGGGGCCCTGGTCGGGGCTCCGTCCCCGTCGCATCCGATCGACGAGAGTTCCTTCACCGCCCGTCTTCAGGCGCTGTATCGACGCGTGACTCGCGGTGAACTCGGCGATGGTCTGGAGGGATATGCGGAGTGGTTGACGCCCGTGAAGGCCTAAGAGCGTGAAGGCCAAAGAAAAACGCCACGGTGACGGCCACCGTGGCGAGTTATCCTCGTCCTCCCTGGGCATCGTCCTGATGCCGATTTCCTTGAGGGGCGTCCTGCCCCTTAGCGTCCCTGGCACGACAGTGGCAGTGTCCCTTGCCTCGTCCCGTCCTCGGGCAGGATCACTATCGCGTACGGAAATGACAGCGAGGTGTCGCTTGGATGACGATTCGTTGACCGTGGCTCACTCGTCCTGAATGCCTTCCTCCAGAGAGCTCAGCAAACCGCGCAGCAGCGAGATATCGCGCCTCGTGGGTTGGGCGCGGTCGAACAGGGCGCGCAACTGTTCCTCGGTGCGGGCATGGGGCTGGGTGATGAAGCCGCTGGCCTGCATGACTCGCGAGAGATGGTCATGAAAGTGGCCGAGCTGCTGGCGGGTGGGCAAGGGGACCGAGGCGTGACGAGGGTGCTGATAGTCGCTGTCGGGGAGGCGACGCCAGGCGCCGAAGGTCTCGTAGGCCAGAACCTGTACGGCCTGGGACAGGTTGAGCACGCCGTAGTCCGGGTTGGCGGGAATGCTGACCTGGTGGCTGCAGTCACGAATCTCATCGTTGGTCAGGCCGAACCGCTCGCGTCCGAAGACCAGTGCCACGGGCGCTTCCCGTGCATTGTCGACCAGGCTGGTGGCCATCTCCGCGGGTTCGTCGTAGTGGGGCAAAGGATAGCTGCGCAGCCGTGCGCTGGCGCCCACCACCTGCACGCAGTCGGCTACCGCTTCGCTCAGCGAGGTGACGACGCGAGCCTGGTCGACGACGTCCTCGGCCCCAGCGGCGAGCCTGGAGGCCTCGGGATCGGGGAAACAGCGGGGATTGACCAGTACCAGATCGGTGAGTCCCATGGTCTTCATGGCCCGCGCCGAGGCGCCGATGTTACCGGGGTGGTAGGTCTGGACGAGAACGATGCGGATGTTCGACAACATAGATCAAAGACGTAAGGGCTAAGAGGGAAGAGAAGCGAGCGTGTTACATATTGGCGGAGATTCTACATTGTCTGTCTTCTCTCTTCCTTCTTCCTACTTCTTTCTCGCATAAAGAAACCCCCGCCGGTCTCCCGGCGGGGGTCTGTCTCAGGCTGAGCCTGGAAGGAGGTCGGCTTACATCATGCCGCCCATGCCTCCCATACCGCCCATGCCACCCATGTCGCCGCCACCGGACTCCTGCTCGTCCGGATCGTCGGCGATCATGCACTCGGTGGTGATCATCAGGCCGGCGATGGAACCAGCGGACTGCACGGCGCTGCGAGTGACCTTGGCCGGGTCCAGCACACCCATTTCGAACAGGTCGCCGAACTCGCCGGTCTGGGCGTTGTAGCCGAAGTTGCCTTCACCGTCCTTGACGCGGTTCAGGATCACGGAAGCTTCCTGACCGGCGTTGGTGACGATCTGACGCAGCGGGGCTTCCATGGCGCGCACGGCGATGGCGATGCCGTGGGTCTGGTCCTCGTTCTCGCCCTTGAGGTCGGCGATCTTGGTCAGCACACGGATCAGGGCGGTACCACCGCCGGGCACCACGCCTTCCTCGACAGCGGCGCGGGTGGAGTGCAGGGCGTCTTCGACGCGGGCCTTCTTCTCCTTCATCTCCACTTCGGTGGCGGCACCGACGCGGATCACGGCCACACCGCCGGCCAGCTTGGCGACGCGCTCCTGGAGCTTCTCGCGATCGTAGTCGGAGGAAGTCTCTTCGATCTGGGCGCGGATCTGGCTGACGCGAGCCTCGATGTCACTGTCCTGGCCAGCACCATCGATGATGGTGGTGTTTTCCTTGGACATGGTCACGCGCTTGGCGGTACCCAGGTGGTCCAGAGTGGTCTGCTCGAGGTCCAGACCCACTTCCTCGGAAATCACGGTGCCACCGGTGAGGATGGCGATGTCCTGGAGCATGGCCTTGCGACGATCACCGAAGCCGGGCGCCTTGGCGGCGGCGACCTTGACGATGCCACGCATGTTGTTCACCACCAGGGTTGCCAGGGCTTCGCCCTCGATGTCCTCGGCGATGATGACCAGCGGCTTGCCGGCCTTGGCGACGGCTTCCAGAGTCGGCAGCAGTTCGCGGATGTTGGAGACCTTCTTGTCCACCAGCAGGATGAACGGGTCTTCCAGTTCCACGGCCATGGTGTCCTGGTTGGTCACGAAGTACGGCGAGAGGTAGCCGCGGTCGAACTGCATACCTTCCACGACATCCAGCTCGTCATCGAAGCCGCGACCTTCGTCGACGGTGATGACGCCTTCCTTGCCGACCTTCTCCATGGCGTCGGCGATGATCTGGCCGATGCGCTTGTCGCCGTTGGCGGAGATGGTGCCGACCTGGGCGATGGCGCTGGAGTCGGTGCACGGCACGGACAGCGCGCCGATTTCCTTGACGGCGGCGTCGACGGCCTGGTCGATGCCACGCTTCAGGTCCATCGGGTTCATGCCAGCGATGACGCCCTTCAGGCCTTCGGTGACGATGGACTGGGCCAGCACGGTGGCGGTGGTGGTGCCGTCGCCAGCAACATCAGAAGTCTTGGAAGCGACTTCCTTGACCATCTGGGCGCCCATGTTCTCGAACTTGTCCTTGAGTTCGATTTCCTTGGCCACGGAGACGCCGTCCTTGGTCACGGTCGGCGCGCCGAAGGACTTTTCCAGCACCACGTTGCGGCCTTTCGGGCCCAGGGTCGCCTTGACGGCATTGGCCAGGGTATCGACACCCTTGGCCATGCGAGTGCGTGCATCACTGGAGAACTTGACTTGTTTCGCTGCCATTTTCGTATGCTTCCTGTGAGTTCGTGAACGTCAGAATTCGAGCGTATACGGCGTCGCGGTTCAGCCTTCGACGACGGCCAGGATGTCGGATTCGCTCATGATCAGTACTTCTTCGCCGTCGACTTTCTGCTTCTCGACGCCGAAGCCTTCCTTGAAGATCACGGTGTCGCCGACCTTGACGTCGAGCGGACGGACATCGCCGCTTTCCAGAATCCGGCCGTTACCGACGGCGAGCACTTCGCCCCGTGTCGGCTTTTCCTGGGCACTGCCCGGGAGCACGATGCCGCCTGCGGTCTTTTGCTCTTCTTCAACGCGACGAATGACGACGCGATCGTGCAAGGGACGGATGTTCATTGCTCACGTTCTCCTGATGGTTGCTGTGCCGGGCGTCGCTGCCACGGCGGTTGAATCATCCACCCGCGGGGCGACCCGCAGGGTGAAGGCGACCTTCGCCTTCCGTGTGAATGACTCCGGAAAACCGGAGTCGAAACTCGATGCTGTCGGATAAGTGGGGTTGGCTGTTCACCTTTCAAGCCCCCGTCGATAAAAAATTTCTCAATACCGACGATGCTCGTCGCGACCGATGAAATCGCCTTCCAGCGGGCTGGCGTCATTGTCCTGACGACTGGTGTCGCGTGTCTCGCGTTGCCGGGAATCGGCCTGTTGCCAGTCGGCATCGGCGTTGGCGCTGGTACTGGCGTGTGACCGATAGCTGGCGCCCTGGACGTGAACGCCGCCCATGCGCAGGCCGAGCCAGCCGAGCAGCTTGCCCATCAGCCGCCGTGCGTCGGGAATCAGGCACATGAAGCCCAGTGCGTCGGACAGGAAGCCCGGCGCCATCAGCAGGGCGCCGCCGAAGATCAGGGCGGCACCGGTCAGCAACTCGCCGGATGGCACTTCGCCCCGGGCCATGCGCTCCTGTGCCCGGGCAAAGGTGGCCACTCCCTCGCGGCGGATCAGGTGAAGGCCGATGAAGCCGGTGCCCAGTACCAGGGCCAGAGTGGTCAGCAGCCCGATCTGGCTGCCGATCGAAAACAGCAGAATGAAGTCGAGCAGGGCGAAAACGGTGAAGATGACAAGAAAAGGCATGATGACTCCAATATGGCGATTGACCACGACATGGGGGCGTGAGCGGAAAAATCAAGCTGACCCAGCCTGATGCCA
Organism: Halomonas elongata DSM 2581; assembly: GCF_000196875.2. Lineage (NCBI taxonomy): Bacteria > Pseudomonadati > Pseudomonadota > Gammaproteobacteria > Oceanospirillales > Halomonadaceae > Halomonas > Halomonas elongata. The sequence goes on along the minus strand of NC_014532.2, from coordinate 2,187,838 downwards.
AGGGAGGGTGGCGCAGCCCGGTGGACAGCGTAGACTCGGCTTTCGATCTTCATTCATTCGCTATCAGGACAATATCCGGAGGACAGGCATGCAACTCGACAACAGGGTCATCGCCATTACCGGTGGTGCCCAGGGACTGGGCCTGGCAATGGCCGAACGGCTGGGACGCCGGGGTGCGATCCAGGCATTGCTCGACAGGGACGGCGAGCGTCTCGACGAGGCCCTGGGCAGCCTGGATCACGCCGGCATCAAGGCCCAGGGGTTCGTGACCGATGTGGCCGATGAGGATTCGGTTCGCGAGGCGTTTTCCGCCATCTCATCCTCGCTCGGCCATATCGACGGTCTGGTCAACAATGCCGGCATCGTGCGCGATGGCATGCTGGTCAAGGCCCGGGATGGCCAGGTCGAGAGCACCATGTCGCTGTCGCAATGGCAGAGCGTCATCGATGTGAACCTGACCGGCGTCTTCCTGTGCGGGCGTGAAGCGGCGGCGCGCATGATCGAGTCAGGACGTGAAGGCGTGATCGTCAATATTTCGAGTATTTCCCGGGCGGGCAACCGGGGGCAGAGCAATTATTCGGCGGCCAAGGCCGGGGTGGCGGCATTGACCGTTACCTGGGCCGGTGAGCTGGCGCGTCATGGCATCCGTGTCGGCGGCGTGGCGCCGGGCTTCATCGAGACCGAGATGACCGCTTCGATACGCCAGGACATGCTGGAGCGAATCACCTCGGGCGTGCCCCTGAAGCGTCTGGGGCAGCCGGAGGATATCGCCGAAAGCGTGGCCTTCATCTTCGAGAATGACTACTTTACCGGCCGGATCCTGGAGTGCGATGGAGGGCTGCGGCTGTAAATGTCGTGCCGACGCCACCATGTCGATGGCGTCGGCACAGGAGACGATCGTTCGGCTATCAACGATCATTCGGTCAATGGGTCACTTCATCTGCTAGGGCCTCGACGGTCGCCGAGCCGATTCCCTTGACTCGGGTCAGGTCGTCGGCGTTCTCGAAGGGGCCATTGGCGTCGCGCTCCTCGACGATGGCGGTGGCCTTGACGTCGCCGATGCCCGGTAGTTCAGCGAGCAGGGCGGCATCCGCGGTATTGATGTCGATAGGCGCGATCTGGGCCATGTTCTCGGATGCCGACGTGGAATCGGCGGTGGATGCGTCGGTGGTGTCCTCGGCCAGTACCGGCTGTGCAATGCCCAGAAGCAGTGCCAGGCCAAGGCCGGCGGTCAGTCCCTTGATGTCGGTAGGCATGCCGACCTCCTTGTGGAATTCGTGGATGGGAACCTTGAGTCGTTGGCATGGGCAGGCGATGTGCCCGTCTTCAAGCTAGTGCCGTCAGCCCGGCGCGGGCGTAGGCAGATGCGGGAAAGCTGACGCGGTGATCGAGGACACGAGGCGCGCGAGATCGACCAAGTGCGTCGAGGTAGATGACTGATATACTGCCCTGAATCACCCAACCGCCCAGGAGTTCGTTCGTGTCAACCGCTTCACCCCTGATCATCGCGCTCGACTACACCTCGCTGGATGCCGCCCTGTGCATGGCTGATCGGCTCGATCCGACGCGTTGCCGGCTCAAGGTGGGCAAGGAACTGTTCACCCGCAGTGGTCCCGATGTGCTGGAGGCGTTGCACGGGCGTGGCTTCGAGGTGTTTCTCGATCTCAAGTTTCACGACATTCCCAACACCGTGGCGGGTGCCGTGCAGGCCGCTGCCGAGCAGGGGGTGTGGATGGTCAATGTGCATGCTGCCGGTGGTCGTCGGATGATGGAGGCCGCACGTGAGCGGCTCGAGCAGCATGCGCTGTCGACACACCTGATCGCGGTGACGGTGCTGACCAGCATGGAAGAACGGGACCTGGCCGAGGTGGGTGTCACGGCCTCTACCGAACAGCAGGTGATGCGGTTGGCAACGCTGGCCAAGGACTGTGGCCTGGATGGCGTGGTCTGCTCTTCCATGGAGGCCGAGCGGTTGCGCGAGACATGTGGCGACGCCTTCCTCAAGGTGACGCCTGGCATCCGGCCGGCCACGGCCGCGGCCGACGATCAGCGCCGCATCATGACGCCGGCATCCGCCATGGCGGCGGGAAGTACGCATCTGGTGGTGGGGCGGCCGGTCACCCAGGCCAGCGATCCCATGGCCGCCCTGTCGGACATCGAGCGCGAACTGGCACAGGGATGACGGGGACTACTCGCCTTCGATGCCGGTGATCGGCTTGGTGGTTCCCCAGCTCCGGCACCTCGGGCACTGCCAGTGAAGCTGCTCGCCGCTGAAGCCGCAGCGACGGCAGCGGTGGCGAGGCAGGGCCTTGAGCAGGGTGTCGGTATGGTGCTGCAAGAGCTCGATGCGTTCGTCGTCGGTGTCGGTGTCCTGGCGATAGAGCCGCATCAGGTAATCGACGGCGCCCAGGCTGGGCTCGCGATTGAGCTGTTGCCCCACCAGCTCGAGGGCGGCGTGTGCGTCACCGTGATGGCGACGCAGGCTTTCGGCCAGCAGAATGATCACGCTGGTGTAGGGGGCCTGGTCCAGCAGTGACTCGAGCTGTCGGATGAGACCGGTTTCGTCGTCCAGCAGCCGGTAGGCGCGGCTCAGGGGCTCCAGCATGGTCGGCACGAAGGCCTTGTCCTGGTCCGGTATCCGGCTCAGGAAACGAATGGCCGGCCGGTACTGGCCGGTATCCAGGGCCATCTCGGCGAGCAGCAGGTTGGCGCGCACGCAACGTCCGTCGGTGGACAAGGCCTGCTTGAGATGGCGCCGGGCCAGCACGGGGCTTGCCGAATGACGTTCCTGATCGGCCAGTTCGCATAACCAGTGCGCGGCGGCGCGGCGAATGTCTTCATGCTGGCGGACCAGCGACGGCAGGGCGACGTCCAGGGCGGCCTGCCATTCCCCTTCGCGTTCCAGCAGATCGACCAGCAGGCGCTTGGCCGACTGGCATAGCTCGTCGTCATGAGCTTCCTTGATGAGCCCCTGCAACAGGCGCTCGGCGCGATCCAGCAGTCCCAGGTGAAGGAAGTCGCGGGAAAGCTCCAACTGGACGCGATCGCCCTGATTGCCGGACAGGGTCGGGCGAGCGAGAAGGTTCTGGTGAACCTTCACGGCGCGGTCGGCCTCGCCACGGCTGCGGAACAGGTTGCCCAGGGCGATGTGGGTTTCGATGGTGTCGCTGTTGACCTCGAGGGCACCGATGAAGGTCTCGATGGCTCGATCCTGCTGATCGTTGAGCAGGTAGTTGAGCCCGACGAAGTAATCGCGGGCCAGGGTGGGCGACGATCCCGTCGCGCTGGTGCCTCGGCGTTCACGGCGGCCCAGCCACCATCCGATGGCGACCGCTGCCAACAACAGGGCTAGCAGCAGAACGTCGGGCATGTCAGGGGAGTTCCTTCATCTCCTGGATACGCAGCCGGTCGAGTTCCTTGCGCTGCTGCTGGTTGTGACGCTGTGCGCGGGTCAGCAGGGCTCGCAGACGCAGGTAGACGCCGCTCATGGCCAGCATGCCGAGCAGCACGCCGATGGCCAGTGAGGCCAGCAGCCAGACGGACAACGAGGCCGCGGGCAGTTCGACCCAGATCAGGTTGAGGGGCAGGGCCTGCTGGTTATTGACGGCAAACAGGATGCCGACCAGCAACACCACCAGCAGGATGATGGCCATGATCAGGCCTTTTAGCCAACGCATGTGCTAGTTCCCGTGTCGTATGGTTGAGAGTGGTCAGCCGGGCAATGGCCGGTGTTCAGTAGCCAAGGGCGCGACTGGCATCGACCTGCTCGCGCAGCTCCTTGCCGGGTTTGAAGTGTGGCACGAACTTGCCACTCAGCGCGACCGGGTCACCGGTTTTGGGGTTACGACCGGTGCGCGGTTCGCGGTAATGCAACGAGAAGCTGCCGAAACCACGGATTTCCACCCGGCCACCATTGGCCAGGGTGCCGGTGATGTCGTCGAGTATCATGCGAACGGCGGTTTCCACATCCTTGACCGACAGCTCCGGCTGTCGCATGGCAATCTGTTCGATCAATTCGGACTTGGTCATCGGCTCTCTCCGTGATGCCCGGCGGGGTCGACCTGGGCCGAGTCAATTGTTTGCCTCAGCATACTGTGCAATTCTCGATAAAACAACGCACTACAACCTTAGCCACAAGCAGGGAAGACGAACAGGCGATAATCGCCACGAACCACGGGCGATATTCCGGTTGCGCTTTCCTCGTTGCGCTTCGCTCTACTGCTCGCGCTGGCGTGCCTCGGGTATACTGTCGAGACACTCATTCGATGCAACGAGGCCGACCTTGAACGATGATGCGTCCGCCGCAAGCGCCCAGCGCAAGCGACTGTATTGGCATTCCCGGCGCGGTATGTGGGAGCTCGATCTGCTGTTGGTTCCCTTTCTCGAACAACGCTATGACGACCTCGACGAGCGGGATCAGGCGGCGTATCGCGCCTTGATCGGCGAGGAGGATCAGGACCTGTTCTTCTGGCTGATGCGTCGCGACTGGCCCGAGGAGCCCGAGCGCCGGCGTATCGTCAAGATGATCGTCGAGCATGCCGAGAGCACCGGTAACGATTCCTATCGCGGCCTCTAGGCTGTCGCTGGGTCTCCACACCGGCCTGGGTGTCGGTGTGGTCGGGGTGCTGGGCTGGTGGGCACCGGCCTGGCTGGCCGCAGTCGGTGCGCTGGTCGTCATCGGCGTGCTGGTGCGTGTCGCGCAGTGTGCGCCGCGCGGGGAGCTGCGGTTCACGCCACGCGATGATGCTCCACCGCACTGGAGCTGGCGTGACGGCCGGCATGACGAGTGGCGTGACATCGATCTGCGTTGCGATTATCTCGGCCCGTGGCTGATCGGGCTGCGTGTTGGCCGGCGGCGCCTCTGGCTATGGCCGGACAGCGCCGATCCGGCCAGGTTGCGGGAGTTGCGTCGTGCCCTGTTGTCGTCCGGCTGAGCGTGGCCTCAGGGCGTCTGTAACGCATTCAGATGAATGCGCGAGGGCGTCGGTGTGGCATCGGCATGCAGCGGGCAGTCGGGGTTGTGATGCAGGCCGCGGGATTCGCGGCGTGCCCGTGCGCAGGCGACGGTCAACCTTGCCAAGCGCAATGCATGCCAGAGGCTGGCGGCATCGGCGTCGGGTGCTGCTTCGGCCAGGTGAGGGGCGAGGCGTTCGCTGAGTCCGGCCAGCGTGCCGGCGGCTTCGTCGAGGCCGGCGTCGTGGCGAACGATGGCGACCTTGGCACTCATCACGCCGCGCATGGCCTCACGCAGCTCGGCGATCAGCTCGCGAGAGACCGGCCGTGTTCCTGGCGTGCGTTCGACCAGGAGCGCTCCACTTTCGGCCGTTTCCTCGGCCAGGCGACGCGCGCAGCCACGGGCGAAGGCCAGGCATTCCAGCAAGGAATTGCTGGCCATGCGGTTGGCGCCGTGCAGGCCGGTACAGGCGACCTCGCCGATGGCATACAGGCGGGGCACCGTGGTGGCGCCCGTGAGGTCGGTACTGACCCCGCCGCAGCTATAGTGCGCGGCGGGCACCACCGGGATCGGCGAGCGGGCGATATCGAGGCCGCGCGAGGCGCAATGGGCATGGATGGTGGGGAAGTGGTGGCGAATCGCTTCTTCGCCCAGGTGGCGGATATCCAGCCAGACGTGGTCCATGCCGCTGCGTTGCATTTCGCCGTCGATGGCTCGGGCGACGATATCCCGTGGCGCGAGTTCGGCCCTGGGGTCGATGTCCGGCATGAAGCGTTGGCCATCACCCCCGAGCAGATAGCCGCCTTCGCCACGGACCGCTTCGCTGATCAGGAAGGGCGCGCCCTCGGGATCATAGAGACAGGTGGGGTGGAACTGCTGGAATTCCAGGTTCATCAGCTCCGCGCCGAGCTCGGCGGCCATCATCATGCCCTCGCCGCTGGCGGGGTGGGGGCTGGTGGTATGGCGATACAGGCCGCTGGCGCCGCCGGTGGCGAGCACGGTATCCCTGGCCATCAGGGCGTGAAGGTTGCCGGCCTCGTCGAGACAGCGGGCTCCCCGGCAATGGCCGGCGGTATCGGCGATCAGTTCGATGGCGCTCAGGTCGTGGCGCAGCCTGATGTCGGGATGTGCACCGACATGGCTTTCCAGGGTCTCGATCACCGCCCGGCCGGTGGCATCGTCGGCGTGAATGATGCGGCGGGCGCCATGACCACCTTCCTGGGTCAGGTGATAAGGATAGCCGGCGTTCGGATCGGGATCGGGGGTGAAGGGCACGCCGAGCGAAAGCAGCCATTCGATGGCGGCCGGGCCCTGATCCACGGTGAAGCGCACGGCGGCTTCATCACAGAGGCCGTCTCCCGCCACCAGGGTGTCGGCGACATGAGCCTCGACATCGTCGCTGGGTGCGAGGACGGCGGCGATGCCGCCCTGGGCCCAGCGACTGGCCCCGCGGGCATCCGGGCTGGGCTGCAAGAGGGTCACGGGGCGGTGATCGGCGATCTCCAGCGCCAGTGCCAGGCCGGCGGCGCCGCCGCCGATGATCAGCACGTCATGATGGCTCTCGGTCATCCGACTCTCCTTGATGGGGCGTGCGGTCCTGGTCCCGGTACGGGGCCTGCAGGCCATGGCGCTGGGCACGCTTGCGTAGACGGCGGCTGGGGAGGCGTTCCAGGTCGCCGAGGCGTTCGATCAATGCACTGTTCAGGCGAGCCAATTCGCGATTGAGCCACAGGTAGCCACTGGGACTGAATAGCTTGCGGCCATCTTCTCCATAGGCGCTGCCGGCGAGCTCCGCGTGGCGTTGCAGGTCGAAAGGGGCGATGTCGACATCGACCGGATGCCCGGTGCGAACCTGGAAGGCCAGGGTGCCGAGGTTTCGCGCCAGCGTATGCTGCTGGTCCCGCAGGCCCTGCATGGCGTCGATGCGCTCATGGCCGGCCCGGGTGTTCCAGTGGGTTTCCAGCAGCAGCTCAATGGTGGAGAGCATTCGGCGCTGCAGGGAGATGAGGTCATCGAGCTCGCCACGCCGCAGGCGACGTTCGCGATGAATGGCGTCGACCAGGCCGCGCTGCTGGATCAACAGGCCACTGCAGCGCTTGAGCAACTCGCGGGTATCCAGGTCCGGCGCCGAGGTGGCCGAAGTATGAGCATGAAATAGCCGGGCCATGTGGTCCAGATGGTCGGCCAGCATGAAGCGCAGCATGTCGGTGGCCTTGTGCGGCATGACCAGCATGGTGACGACAATGCCGACCAGGGTGCCCAGCAGGACATCGAAACTGCGCCACAGGGCCACGCTGAGATCATGGGTGCCGTCGCCGACCACCAGCAGCAGAGTGATGGCGAACATCAAGCCGCCATAGCCGTAGCGCTTGCTGAAGGTGAACCAGGTGACGAAGGCGATCCCGAGCAGGCTGCCGAGTGGCATCAGGATGGCAATGTGCTCGGGCAGCAGAATGAGCGATAGCCCCCAGAGGGCACCGAGGATGGTGCCGAGCAGGCGCTGTCGCCCCTTGTCGAGTACGCCGCCGATGTGCGGCAGGTTGCCCATTACCATCACGGTGCTGACCAGGGCCCAGCCACTGTGCGGAATGGTGAAGAGCTGGATGATGCCGAACGTGATGCAGAGTGCCAGGGCGACACGCATGACGTGGAGTGTACGGCGGTGGCGATGCGTGAAATAGGGGTCGCGCAGTCGCGCCAAGATCATGGTGAGGCCAGCCTGTTACGTTGCTCGACGGAACACAGGATCTCGATCATCAAGACCCGTCGATGCCCTGGCCCAGGATGGAGCGGGGCTGGACTTCTCATGCAATTCTCTTGAAAATCATGGAGTTATAGAGTCGCAGTGGCGAATTGCGCCTCATTGTACCATGGAAGCCATCCCGGAATCCGCTCACCGACGCCGTTCATGACCCCTGGCGTTGGATGCAGCTTCGGTAAAAGGAGAGCGCGAAATCCTGTCGGGCTCGATCCTGCATGATTTGAGTGTGGTATCGAGGTTGATCGAAGGCCGCCTCGATCAGGTGGTGAGTCGCGGGTGCCTGGCCGAGCTGTTCCCGTACGTGCTCCTTGGAGGTGCCCAACTGGCGGCGCTCCATCACTTGTGCGGCAAGGTTGGAAACCCTTTCGCACTGTTGTCCGGTGCGGTCCATGCCCTGTCCATTGACATGCACACTCACCCCCAGCACCAGGCAGAGTGTGCCAGCAATCCATGGCTTCATGTCGTTTCCCTGCGTTTACTGAATTCAGGCCACATCTCATGGGCGGCTTGATGCAGAGTAGTCCGCAAGGGCATCAGGGGAAAGTACGAGACGTGTGGGACTCGAGAACGCACTGCCGAGAATCGGTACGGCGTTAGGGGCACTATGAGGGAGAGTGGCGTCCTCGCGATGGTCCGGCACTTTTGAGGTTCGTCGCCGGAAGGCGGACTTTACCCCTTGGATTCTGACTTTCTTACTCGGGAAGAGTTGACCTTTTGGGCAACGTATCGAGTTGGGCGAGTTTGCGATCGGGCTGACGCACCAGAACCGCGCACAAATTCGTCAGGAGCGAACTTGAACCGTTTCTAGACGGGCCCGCAGGGTGCCGCCACGGATGGTAGCTGATAGCACGGCGATTTGCCCGCGCAGGTATTTAAATCATTTTCCTTTGCAATCCCATTCCAAGTGTCAAGTTCCTGACTGGAAAAGAGGGGGCTTCGAGTTGGATGCGTAGCAGGAGTGTGCCGATCAGGAGAGTTGGTTTGATGATAAGGAAAATGAAATTTTGTTAAATAGTTCGGAAAATTGTTGTGATTTAAAGGGTTGGAGTCTTCTTTAAAGTTTTGTTGAAGATGAATTATTGTTAAGTCAGTTGAAGATCTATAAGAGAGTGGGCCATTCTCCGCAATCCTGAGTTATTGATTTCTCAGGTCGTGTTTTATTAATTATATTTCACAATTGTGGGGGGTTGAATATGGCCGGAATGAAGATTGATCTCGGAGGGAGCCAGCACGTTACGATTGGAGAGGGAGATGCGGCGGAAGGCAGCACTCTCGAGATTTCCGCTCTTGGCTCATCGACACTGACCGTCGATGGTATCGAAACCAGAGTCGACGGTATTGCCTCCGTTCAGGCTGGGTCTTCTGCTACTTTCAATGCCATCAATGGCGCTAACCTGACGATTGATCAAGGTATTGGGAAACTAGGCGTTCTCAATAGCATGAACTTTGGCGTTGGAGACAATAGTAGCATTACGTTTGATGCGGGCGCTTTGAGCGTAGGCAATATTCTCAGCTCGTATAACGTCGAGTTCTCCGGCGACGGTACTGGCAGCTTTACCTTCGAAAAGCCCACTATCGCCCTTCTCGATTCCTATCAGTTCAACGTCAAGGGAATGACAGCGGGCGATGAGCTCAACCTCGGTGGCGGCAACTGGAGCCCGGATCAAGGCTGGTTCGGCTGGGATGACGCTTACAGAGATGGCAAGTTGCATCTGACATATGGCAATGACATCACGGGTAGAACTGGTGCCTCTATCGAGATGACGCAGGAAGAGTACGATGAGTTCCTGAAGGATCCTGATGCCTATCTCTCCGGCGGCAAGTTTACATATCCAGTCTGCTTCGCGGCAGGCACGATGATTAGCACGCCTGACGGCGAAGCTGCCGTTGAGACGCTGTCGATCGGCGATCTGGTGATGACCGCCAGTGGCGAGCAGGTGCCGGTGAAGTGGATCGGCCGCCAAACCATCCGTCGACTGGCCGCGGCCGGCAACTATTCCCCCGTGCGGATCCGTGAAAGTGCCCTGGCCGCCGGCGTCCCCAATCAGGACCTCGTGCTTACCGCCAGCCACGGTGTCATTCTCGATGACCTGGTGATCAACGCCGGTGCGCTGGTCAACCACGACACCATCGATTACGTGCCGGGCTCTGAACTGCCCGACGCGGTGACCTACTACCACATCGAGACGGACTCTCACGAGGTGATTCTCGCCAACGGCACCGAGGCCGAGACTTACGTCGACTATGTCGACCGTCAGGCCTTCGACAACTATGCCGAGTACGTGGCGCTCTACGGTATCGAGACGCGCGTCGTCGAGATGCCCCGCCACCGTATCTCCTCGCGTCGTCTGCTGCCCCTGGCCCTGCGTGAGCGCCTGGGTATCGAGGACGTGATGTCGGTTGCCAAGACCGCCTGAGCCCGTTGTTGAACGTATAGCTCCCCCCGAACACCGGCCAGACATGGATGTCTGGCCGGTGTTTTTCAATTAGGCGTCTGGAAGGGGAGTTGGTCGTTCTAAAAGGTCAGGCTAGCCACCAGGACTCATTCGATCTACCGACAATGATGCATGTGACCGCCTCAGGTGAGGTCGGTCTCCGCCAGGACGCGACGCAGGACATGCCACGACAAGTCGGAATGTGTCTTGAACGTCCCTTTTTCATTGTTTTCATCTTTTATGAAGTTGAAGGCATTCCTGGAATGGGACTGATTTGTCTCGTCATCGTCATGATGTTCCTCTTCATCATGGGGCATCATGGGTGTTTCGTCTTCATTGAGGTAAACATGAAAGCTGGCACCGAACTCCTCGGTGGAGTTGATGAAACCGGGGCCAGTTTTTTCTTCTCCCCCGTTTAGTGGGCAGTAGACTCGATGAACAGGGTAGGTGTCCTTCGATAGCCACGCACATTGGCCAGGGGTAAGAGTGGTCAGGCCGAGTTTTTCAGCGTTGCCGTCCAGAGAGCCATAGAGCATGACGTCCAGTTGACCTGCAAGGCAGAAGACGATGCCGGTCGTTTCCCCGTGTGAATGAATCGGCGAATAATGCTGGGCCGGCCAGATCTCAAGCACTACCGGGGAGCCGACATCACCTTTCTTGTGGTGTACGGGTTTATGTATATGGCCATCAGCCTCGGCGAGATAGTCGTACTGACTTTTCCCGGTGCAGGCAACACGGATATAGGGTGGGTGGCTCGGGTCAGCCTTGGCTTTCTTGTGAAGAATTTTACGTAGTAGACCAATATTCTTGTCGTGATGTTTGGCCGGTGCGAGATGCTTGCGCATTGCCGCTATCTCCCAGGGCGACAACCGCATGTTTTCGGCCTTGCGCGCCATATCCATGACCACAGGGGGAATCATCAGTTGCTGGACGTATTCGTCGAAGGAGGACGCCTGACTGATGACCGGTGAAGGAATGGCGCTTGCCGCTTTTCGGCGGAGCTCTCGATCTTCCTCTTGAGTGATATGGAATGGATATCCTGTGTCGCGTATTTCGCTTTCATGCTCGTCGTGCTTGAACCTGTGATTTGTCATGTCGCCCTCTATAGAGATTTGGTAAATTGTTGGCGTGGCGGTTGTTTTTATTGATATTCGGTGATTGATTTTTAGTGATTGCTGTCCTTGTTGGACAAGGCGATGATGTTTTTTTGAACCTATATAGAGCCATTTGTTATGTCAATAAATTGGTGAAAGCAAATGTTGTGTATGTTTAAGGTTTGTGTTTTCTGGTGAGTGAGAGGTTGGGGGAGGTGGATGTGATAGATGGTTCATTGATGATGGGGGATGTTGTGGGAAAATGTTGGGGACAGGGTGATAGATATTGAGATCCAGGGTGCCGGAAAGCTCGTTCAGGTGTTCTGAATGTTTTTACATGTAGCGGCAATCTCATATTGCCGATGGACCGAAGGGGAGAAGGTCGCGACCTGCAGGAGCGCCTGAGCTAGCTGAAGGGAAAGCATCTCAAGACCCGGCCAGACGTGAATGTCTGGCCGGTGTCGTTCTATCATTTAAAAGGCCAGGATGATGCCCAGTAATACCCCCCAGGCGAGGACCCCCGCGGCCATGACGGTGTAGGTGGCGGACATGGTGACCACATCGTTGCTGCGTCGCTCGCAGAGTGCCTGCAGGCCGTGATAGATCAGGCTGCAGGAAAGGGCCAGGGCTCCCAATTCCGCGATGACATTGAGCAGCAGGCTGGGAATCAGCAGCAGTATCGAGGCGGACCACATCGGCAGCGGTGCCAGGGCGGCCAGCAAGTAGGCGTTCTGGTAGTCGATCGATAGCTCGCGCGTTGCATTGACCACGGCGTGGATCAGCCAGCCCATGACGAAGAAGGTCAGCAGCTCGGCGAGGAACAGGATGGTGGTGATGAAGCGCCACTGGCGGTCGCCGAAGCCGGCCATGAAATCATCACCATAATGGGTGCCGGCGTAGTAGAGCAGTATCGGTGGCAGCAACGACATGGGCAGTACCAGGCACCAGGCCAGCGTGGGGATGGAAGGCCTGCGCTGCTGCAGTTCCTTCCAGCCAGCGGTGCGTGTGATAGGCAGGAGGATGATTGAGGTTATCTTCATGTTCGGGCTCCCGTTAGCGAGTGGCTGAAGGGTTGGGTTCTTCTTCGCGCGTCAGGATGGGAACCCGGCGCTCGGTCCACCACATCCAGATGATGGAGACCAGGGTCACGCCGAAGCAGAGCATCCACACCGTGGTGGCCACGCCGGTGAGATCGACCAGGGCCCCGAACATGATCGGCAGAAGGAAGCCGCCCAGTCCGCCGGCCAGCCCGACGATACCGGAGACGAGGCCCAGGTTTTCGTCGTACTCGTTGGATAGGTACTTGAACACCGAGGCCTTGCCGATGCCCCAGGCGATACCCACCACGAACAGCGCCGCCGTGAACAGCCATACCGGGATGCCGAAGCCGAATTCCACGGTACCCTGGCCACCAGCGGCCTGTACGCTGTAGTGGGTGGCCGGGTAGGACATGATGAAAAGGGCGATCAGGCTGGCCCACATGCAGGTCCAGGTGACGGTGTGAGCACCGAAACGGTCGGAAAGCCAGCCGCCGAAGGCGCGAATCACGCCGGAGGGCAGCACGAAGACGGTGGCGATCACCGCCGCTAACTGGATGCCCAGGCCATACTCGTTCATGTAGTAACGGGTCAGCCACAGCGAGACTCCCACGTAACCACCGAACACCACCGAGTAATACTGGCAGTATTTCCATACCCTGGGATCGTTGAGCACTTTCAACTGCGTGCGTAGCGATGTTCCCTGGGAGCGCCGATGGGACGGGTCGCTATAGGTGAAGAACCAGAACAGCAGGATGGTGATCAGCATGATCGCCGCATAGATGTTGGGCACCGATTGCCAGCCCAGCATGATGATCACCGTGGGCGCGATGTACTTGGTGACGGCGGCACCGGCGTTGCCGGCGCCGAAGATGCCCATGGCCAGGCCCTGGCGGTCCTTTTCGAACCACTTGGCGGTATAGGTGATGCCTACCGAGAAGTTACCGCCGACCAGGCCGATGCAGGCGCCCAGGGCCAGCAGTTGCCAGTACTGCGTGGCGAACTGGATCAACCAGATGGCGGGCAAGGCGACGATCAGCACGCCAAGAAATACCGGGCGGCCACCGTAGCGGTCGGTCATGGCGCCAAGGGGGAGACGGCTCAGCGACCCCGTCAGGATGGGAACTGCGGTGAGGATGCCGAACTGGGTGCCATTGAGATCGAGTTGCTCGGCGATGGGTACGCCGATTTCGCCGAACATCGTCCACACCATGAAACACATGGTGAAGGCGAATGTATTGGCCACCAGAATCGAATTCTGCTTGAAGCGATGGGAGGCCATTGCCTGTTTCTCCTACCTGAGAGTTGGGCACTGCAATCTGCAGTTGTCGTCATGATGCCGAGGTCAGGGGTTCTTCACGTAGGCGTTGCGGCGCAGATAGAACCACCAGTTCACCACCAGACAGAGCGCATAGAAAACGGCGAAGCCGTACATGGCGAGTTCCGGAGTGCCGGCCTTGATCTGCCCGCCGATCACTTGCGGAGCGATGAAGGCTCCATAGGCGGCGATCGCCGAACTCCAGCCCAGTACCGGACCTTTCTGCTGGGTATCGAAGATCACGCCGATGCTGCGGAAGGTGGAGCCGTTGCCGATGCCGCTGGCCGCGAACATCACGATGAACAGTGCCAGGAATATCCAGAAATACTGGTTCGGATCGGTGGCGTTGTAGGCCAGCATCATCACGTAGCCGGCTGCGATGGAGGCCACCACCATGATCGCAGAGACGATCTGGGTGACGATGGAGCCGCCGACCTTGTCCGATATCCAGCCGCCCACCGGGCGAATCAAGGCGCCCACGAAGGCACCCATCCAGGACCAGGTCAGGGCGCTGGGGGCATCCGGGTTGGGCACTCGGATCAGGCTGCCATCGGCGGCCACGTCCATCATGTTGCCGAAGATGACGTTGATGGAGAGCGGCAAGGCGGCGGAAAAGCCGATGAAGGTGCCGAAGGTGAGGATGTAGAGCACCGTCATCGACCAGGTGTGCTTGTTCGAGAAGATGGAGAACTGTTTCTGGATGGCCGGCTTGATATCGCCGGGCAGCGAGCGCAGTGCGGCGAGCGTCAGCAGGATGGTGACCGGCAGGGCGATCCACATGCTGATCCAGCCCAGGGTCAGTACACCCACCACCGAGGTGACGATGCCCACGCCATAGAAGCCGAGTATCTTGCCGAAGGCCGAAGCGGGATTGCCTGGCTGCGGGGTGATGGTGCGCAGGTTGTTCATGCCGAACCAGCAGGCGAGGGCCAGGGGAATCAGAAATACCAGCCAGATCAGGGCGGCGTTCTGTATCCAGGCATCGGTACCGGCTTCGATACGACCGATGAGCGTTCCGCTGGCGCTTTGCAGCGGCATGGGAGCGCCGGCGAGGGCGCCGAACAGGCCCACGGTCATCACCAGGGGGATCAGGATCTGCATGGTGGTGACGCCGAAGTTGCCCAGTCCGGCATTCATGCCCAGCGCATAGCCTTGCTGCGCTTTCGGAAAGAAGGTCGAGATGTTGCTCATGGAACAGGCGAAGTTGCCGCCGCCGATGCCCGAGAGCAGGGCCAGGGCCTGAAAGACCCAGAAGGGCGTCTGCGGGTTCATCAGGGCGAGACCGGTGCCCAGGGCGGGGATCATCAGCAGGGCGGTGGTCAGGAAGATGGTGTTGCGGCCGCCGGCGATGCGGATCATGAAGGAAGCGGGGATTCGCAGGGTGGCGCCGGAAAGGCCGCTGATGGCGGTCAAGGTGAAGAGCTGGTCCACCGTGAAGGGGAAGCCCAGGTTCTGCATCTGCGTGGTGATCATGCCCCACATCATCCAGATGGCGAACCCCATCGCCAGGCTGGGTATGGAAATCCACAGATTACGATTGGCGACCCGACTCCCGTAGGTCTCCCAGAAAGCCGCATCCTCGACATCCCAGTGCTCGATATCGGCGTTGGGTCTGCCTTCCCTCGGTGGAAGGCCGTGCTCGTCTGCACGGCGGACAGCGTCGACACGCTCTCGGTCCATGGCGCATTTCCCCCTGATATTCACGATGGGCCCCGTGAGGGGCTTTGTCGGGAAAGATACGCCGGGGATGGCGATGGAGAAATGCGTCAAAAACGCCGTGAAATCAGCCAAGTACCTCCTTGGGAGTAGAGGTGGAAGGCGTCGTTTTTCCGCTGGATCAAGGAGTTGGATGACATGTCGGCGTTACGGGACAGGCCGGGAGAGCGGGTCGGATCATCGGAGGTATTTCCCCTTATCTGCCAATGCCTTCCTGTACGGCCCATACGGCCGCTTCGACCCGTGAGCGCAGGTTGAGCTTCTTGAGCAGATGCTTGACGTGCACCTTGACCGTGCCTTCGGTGATATCGAGTCGGCGGGCGATCAGCTTGTTGGACAGCCCTGCGGCCAGTTCGCGCAGGATCTCCCTCTCGCGCTGGGTCAGGCTATGAATGTCCGGAGCGGTAGACTGGCCTTTCTGATTGCGCAATGCCTCGGCGAGCAGCGAGGCCAGGCTGTCGCTGATCACCATGCGGCCCAGCGCCGCCTGGCGTAGCTGGTGGACCATGTCGTCCGGGTCCATGTCCTTGAGCAAGTAGCCATCGGCGCCGGCGTGCAGGGCGGCGACCACGTCTTCCTCGTGATCGGAAACGGTGAAGATCACGATGCGCCCGGCGAACTCGTTGGCGCGCAGTCGCTTGAGGGTCTCGATACCGTCCATGTCGGGCATGTTGAGATCGAGCAGGATCAGGTCGGGGTCGCGTTCGTCGGCCAGGCGCAGGCCTTCGGCGGGCGTACCCGCCTCGCCGACGAGAACCAGGTCGTCCTCGAGCTCGAGTAACTGGAGGACGCCGCGTCGAAGCAACGGGTGGTCGTCGATGATCAGGATGCTGGCGGTGTCGTGGGACTGAGTCATCTGGCGAATCTCTGGCTGGCCGGCGACGCTCAGGCTGTCTGCTGGGCAATCAGCCGAGCCGTCTGTGGGGTGAAATCGAGGGCTACGAGGGTACCGCCGACATCGCGCCTGCGCACCTGGAGATTGCCTCCCAGGGTGTCGGCACGATCGCGCATGATCACCAGGCCATGGTGCATGGGGGGAGAGGTATCGCTTTCCAGGCCGACGCCATCGTCCTCGATGACGACCCTCAGGTGAGCCTCGACGAAACGTACACTGATGCGGGCCCAGTGGGCACGGGCATGCTTGAGGATGTTGGCCAGTGCCTCGCGGACGATCTGCAACACGTGGATTTCTTCGTTGGGGTTGAGCAGTTGCGGCGGTACGTCGAAATCGAATTCCACCGCAAAGCCCAGGCGTTCGCTGAACTCTGCGGCAGTCTGGCTCAGACTGCTCTGCAGGCCCGGGCTGTCGAAGCGCAGCCGGAAGGTCGTGAGCAGCTCGCGCAACTGGCGGTAGGCGCTGTCCAGCCCGGTGCGCAGCTCGTCGAACACCGGCGCCTGATCCTCCCGGGACAGGCCCTTGGACTGCATGCGCTCCAGGCGGGCGACCTGGATCTTCAGGTAGGACAGCGACTGGGCGAGGGAGTCGTGCAGCTCACGGGCGATGATGGTCCGCTCGTTCATCAGCGTCACCTGTTGTTGCTGCTCGATGCGTCGCTGCAGATAGACGGCCGTGGCCAGTTGATCGGAGAGGGCATTGAGCAGGCGTCGAGTGCTGTCGGTGAGCCCGAGGTCGGCGGAATAATAAACTTCGAGGGTCCCGAGCAGCGTGGTGCCGACGCTCACGGGCAGCAGAAGACGCTCGAGTCCTTCGCGGCCCTCTGCGGTGAATATCTCGGGACTGGGATCGAGCAGACAGGCATTGCAGTCGTGATCGCGGCAGTAGGCCGGCCGGGATGGCGAATGGGTGACGAGAATGGGCACTTCGCGATGATCGAAGGGATCATGCAGCGATAACCCGATCGGGCCAATCTCGAGCAGTTCCTCCAGACGGCGCAACATGGGGGCGGCGCTGGTACATAGGTCGTTGCCACCTCCATAGAGGGCCCGGCTACCATCATGCAGGATCTGCATGGCAGCGTTGCTGCGGGCCAGCTCCTGCTTCTTGCGTGATACCCGGTCCTGAAGCTCGGCATAACTGGTGCCAAGCTCCTCGGCCATGCTGTCCAGGGCCCGGCCGAGCAGGGCCAGTTCGTCATCGCCCTGCAAGTGACTGCGATGGTTGAAATTGTGCCGGCTGGTCTCGCGCGCCAGTACTACCAGTTGGCGCAGCGGGCGCACAAGGTGGTGGCGAATGTCGTAGAGGGCGATGGCGACGACCACGGCCGTCAACGCCAGGAAGAATAGCTGTAGCGTCGCGAGGCGCTGGAGTTTGGTGTAACTGTGCTGCTCGAGCAGCGAAACCATCTGATCGATGTCGTCCACCTGGCGTTCCAGCTCGGAGAGAAGCGGGTCAATCTCGGTATCGCCGTCGATGGTGGCGGCGATCCGTGGAGCCAGCCGGTTCTGCCAGTGACGTTCGAGTTGCTGGTAGTGAGTGCGTATTGGGTGCTTTTCGGATATCCGCAGGGAGTCGATCGGTTGCGGGTTGCCCAGTCGCTCGGTGAAACGCTCCATCATATCCGCGACATGCTGGCGCTGTGCGGCATCGGGCTGATGCTGGTAGCGCTGCAGGGCGGTGACCACCTGGTAGGTGTTCATGCGCAGCGACCCGGCCCAGTTGATGGTGGCGGCATCCCCTCGACTGCCGCTGGCGATCCAGGTGGTCACGGCGATGCTGATCAACGCCATGGCGCTGATCGCCAGCAACGAAGCCGTGATGCGGGCCGCCAGAGAGCGCTGTAACAGTTTCATCGGGGCTCCAGAGGACGCTTGAGCGATGGGCGCCACTATACCTTAGGCACTGTCTGAAAAGCGCCTACGCTCGGTTATACGGCGTTGAAAATCCGCTCAAATGCTCATTTACTCCTTGTAAACTCCGCATTTTCGCAAATTTTCGCCTTGTCTAACCTTCGCTCGTCGACTTTTCAGACGAGGCCTAGGCATGTTCGAAAAGTGCCTGTGCTCGGTTATACGGCGTTAAAAATCATCGCTCATCGACTTTTCAAAACACAGCCTAGTTGATTGGCGCTTCCCTATCAGGCGTGCCCCTGGGGCTCTTTTTCGATACTGACGCGGACGTCCTTCATTCATGTGCCGATGGAGGAGGCGACGCGTATCACCTTGGAGGTAGAAGCGGACGATATAGGGGTAACCAGGCAGTAATCGGCGTTTTGATCGCCCAGAATCCTTACCCACGATGACCACGCTGGGAGGGCCGGACAACCCATGAACGGGCGGATCCCGGCGGTCATGCAGATTTCGAGGAGCCTGGAGAGCCACCATGAGCCATTTCATTGATCGGCTGAATTTCTTTCGCAAGGCCCGAGTTCCCTTCTCCCAGGGTCATGGAGAGCTTCGCGAGGAGACTCGGGGCTGGGAGAAGGGCTATCGTCAGCGCTGGCAGCACGACAAGATCGTGCGATCGACCCACGGGGTGAACTGCACCGGCTCATGCAGTTGGAAAATCTACGTCAAGAACGGCCTGGTCACCTGGGAGACCCAGCAGACCGATTATCCGCGCACCCGGCCCGACCTGCCCAATCATGAGCCACGTGGCTGCCCGCGTGGGGCCAGCTACTCCTGGTACCTGTACAGCGCCAATCGCCTGAAGCACCCGTTGATCCGCAAGCCGCTGCTCGAGCTGTGGCGCGAGGCGTTGGCCGAACAGCGTGACCCGGTCGAGGCCTGGGCGACGATCGTCGAGGATCCGGAGCGCGCCCGGCGCTACAAGCAGGCCCGTGGCATGGGGGGCTTCGTGCGCGCCGACTGGGACGAGCTCAACGAGTTGATCGCCGCCTCCAACGTCTACACCGCCAAGCAGTACGGCCCGGATCGCATCATCGGTTTTTCGCCGATCCCTGCCATGTCGATGGTCAGCTATGCCGCCGGCAGCCGCTATCTGTCGCTGATCGGTGGCGTATGCATGAGCTTCTACGACTGGTACTGCGACCTGCCGCCGGCGAGCCCCCAGACCTGGGGCGAGCAGACCGATGTGCCGGAGTCCGCCGACTGGTACAACTCGGGCTATATCATCGCCTGGGGTTCCAATGTGCCCCAGACGCGTACCCCGGATGCGCACTTCTTCACCGAGGTGCGCTACAAGGGCACCAAGACCGTTTCCATCACGCCGGACTATGCCGAGGTCTCCAAGCTCACCGACGAGTGGCTTTCTGCCAAGCAGGGCACCGATGCCGCCCTGGCCATGGCCATGGGCCATGTCATCCTCAAGGAGTTCCACCTCGACAAGCCCAGCGCCTACTTCACCGACTATGTACGGCGCTACACCGACATGCCCTTGCTGGTCGAGCTCGAGCCTCGCGAGGACGGCAGCTATGCGCCGGGGCGCCAGATGCGCGCCAGTGACTTCGAGGCCAGCCTGGGGCAGGACAACAATCCCGAGTGGAAGACCCTGGCCTGGGACGAGACCCGCGACCAATTGGTGGTGCCGCACGGCTCCATCGGCTTCCGCTGGGGTGAAAAGAACGGCGACGAGGCACACGAAAAGGGCAAGTGGAACCTCGAGTCGCGCGATGCCGAGGGCGCGGAGATCAAGCCGCTGCTGACCCTGGCCGAGCACCATGACGAGGTGGCTCGGGTGGCCTTTCCCTACTTCGGCGGCATCGCCCACGAGCACTTCACGCATGTTGCCAACGAAGGCGGCAGCGACGAGCTGCTGTTCCATTGCCTGCCCGCCAAGCGTCTCAAGAAGGCCGACGGCAGCGAGGTGCTGGCGGTCACCGTGTACGACCTGATGTGCGCCAACTACGGTATCGATCGTGGCTTCGGTCAGGAGGGCGACGACGACGGCGCCACCACCTACGATCAGGTCCGTCCCTATACGCCGGCCTGGCAGGAGAAGATCACCGGCGTGCCCGCAGAGCAGGCAGCGCGCATCGCCCGCGAGTTTGCCGACAACGCCGACAAGACCCGTGGACGTTCGATGATCATCGTCGGTGCCGGCATGAACCACTGGTACCACATGGACATGAACTACCGTGGCCTGATCAACATGCTGGTGATGTGTGGCTGCATCGGTCAGAGCGGCGGCGGCTGGGCCCACTATGTGGGTCAGGAGAAGCTGCGCCCGCAGACCGGCTGGCTGCCGCTGGCCTTCGGCCTGGACTGGACCCGCCCGCCGCGGCACATGAACTCCACTTCCTTCTTCTACAACCATTCCTCGCAGTGGCGCTACGAGAAGCTCGAGATCAAGGAGATCCTCTCGCCGCTGGCCAACCCGGCCGATTACCAGGGCAGCCTGATCGACTTCAACGTGCGCGCCGAGCGCATGGGCTGGCTGCCATCCGCGCCGCAGCTCGCGACCAATCCTCTGCACCTGGCCAAATCCGCCGCCGAGGCGGGGCAGTCCACGGCCGACTATGTCGTCGAGCGCTTGAAGAGCGGCGAGCTGGCATTCGCCGCCGAGGACCCCGACGCCCCCCAGAACTTCCCGCGCAACATGTTCATCTGGCGCTCCAATCTGCTGGGCAGTTCGGGCAAGGGCCACGAATACATGCTCAAGTATCTGCTGGGCACCCGCAACGGCCTTCAGGGCAAGGATCTGGGCGAGGAGGGCGGTACCAAGCCCGAAGAGGTGAAGTGGCACGACACGGCACCCGAGGGCAAGCTCGACCTGCTGGTGACCCTGGACTTCCGGATGTCGACCACCTGTCTCTACTCGGACATCGTGCTGCCCACGGCGACCTGGTACGAGAAGGACGATCTCAACACCTCCGACATGCATCCCTTCATCCACCCGCTGACCGCGGCCACCGACCCGGCCTGGGAGTCGCGCAGCGACTGGGAGATCTACAAGGGCATCGCCAAGGCTTTTTCCCGGGTCTGTGTGGGACATCTGGGCAAGGAGACCGATCTGGTCACCCTGCCATTGCAGCACGATTCTCCCGGGGAGCTTGGCCAGATCGAAGTGCGTGACTGGAAGCGCGGCGAGTGCGAGCCGGTACCCGGCAAGACCCTGCCGGCGTTGATCGAGGTCAAGCGTGACTACCCGGCCACCTATGAGCGTTTCACCTCGCTCGGCCCGGCGCTGGAAGCGCTCGGCAACGGCGGCAAGGGAATCAGCTGGAACACCGACAAGGAAGTCGAACTGCTCGGAAAACTGAACCGGCGCAAGCTCGAGGGCCCGGCCAAGGGACGCCCCTGCATCGAGAGCGCCATCGATGCCGCCGAGACCGTGCTGACGCTCGCCCCGGAGACCAACGGTCAGGTGGCGGTGAAGGCCTGGGGGGCGCTGTCGAAGATCACCGGGCGCGACCACAGCCATCTGGCCGTCAACAAGGAAGAGGAGAAGATCCGCTTCCGCGACATCGTCGCCCAGCCGCGCAAGATTATCTCCAGTCCCACCTGGTCGGGGCTCGAGGACGAGCACGTTTCCTACAACGCCGGCTACACCAACGTTCATGAACTGATTCCATGGCGCACCGTCAGCGGTCGCCAGCAGTTCTACCAGGATCATGCCTGGATGCGCGCCTTCGGCGAGAGCCTGCTGGTCTATCGCCCGCCGATCAACACCAAGGCGGCGAAGTACGTCGAACCGCCGGCCGACAACGGCTTCCCGAGCAAGGCGTTGAACTTCATCACGCCTCACCAGAAGTGGGGGATCCACTCCACCTATTCCGACAACCTGCTGATGCTGACGCTGAACCGCGGCGGGCCGGTGGTCTGGCTCTCCGAGGACGACGCCGCCGAGATCGGCATCGAGGACAACGACTGGATCGAGCTGTACAACGTCAACGGTTCCATCGCCGCCCGGGCGGTGGTCAGCCAGCGGGTCAAGAACGGCATGGTGATGATGTACCACGCCCAGGAGCGCAACGTGAACGTGCCGGGCTCCGAGATCTCCGGCACCCGTGGCGGCATCCATAACTCGGTCACCCGGGTGTGTCCCAAGCCGACCCACATGATCGGTGGCTATGCGCAGCTTGCCTACGGCTTCAACTACTACGGCACTGTCGGTTCCAACCGCGACGAGTTCGTGCTGGTGCGCAAGATGAAGCACATCGACTGGCTGGACGGCGAAGGCAACGACTACCAGCAGGAGGCCGTGAAATGAAGATTCGCTCGCAAGTCGGCATGGTGCTCAACCTCGACAAGTGCATCGGGTGTCACACCTGTTCGGTGACCTGCAAGAACGTCTGGACCAGTCGCGAGGGCATGGAGTACGCCTGGTTCAACAACGTCGAGACCAAGCCCGGCATCGGCTATCCCAAGGAATGGGAGAACCAGAACAAGTGGAAGGGCGGCTGGTTGCGTCGTCAGGATGGCCGCATCGAACCGCGCATCGGCGGCAAGTGGCGGGTGCTGGCGAACATCTTCGCCAACCCCGACCTGCCGGAGATCGACGACTATTACGAGCCGTTCACCTTCGACTACGAGCGACTGCACAATGCCAAGCAGGGCGAGCACCAGCCCATTGCGCGGCCGCGCTCGCTGATCTCGGGCCAGCGCATGAGCAAGATCGAGTGGGGGCCCAACTGGGAGGAGATTCTCGGCACCGAATTCGCCAAGCGGCGCCGCGATGCCAACTTCGAACAGGTACAGGCCGATATCTACGGCCAGTTCGAAAACACCTTCATGATGTATCTGCCGCGGCTGTGCGAGCACTGCCTGAACCCCACTTGCGTGGCGAGTTGCCCGAGCGGGGCGATCTACAAGCGCGAGGAGGACGGCATCGTGCTGATCGATCAGGACAAGTGCCGTGGCTGGCGGATGTGCATCTCCGGATGCCCCTACAAGAAGATCTATTACAACTGGAAGAGCGGCAAGTCCGAGAAGTGCATCTTCTGCTATCCGCGCATCGAAGCCGGCCAGCCCACGGTCTGCTCCGAAACCTGCGTGGGGCGTATCCGCTATCTGGGCGTGCTGCTCTACGATGCCGACTGCATCGAGGAAGTGGCCAGTGCCGTCGACGAGCGCGATCTCTACCATCGCCAGCGCCAGATCTTCCTCGACCCTCACGACCCGGAGGTGATCGCCCAGGCGAAGAAGGACGGCATCGCCGACAACGTCATCGCCGCCGCCCAGGCCTCGCCGGTCTACAAGCTGGCCATGGACTGGGGCCTGGCACTGCCGTTGCACCCCGAGTACCGCACTTTGCCGATGGTCTGGTACGTGCCGCCGCTGTCGCCGATCCAGTCCGCCGCCGAGGCGGGCCAGGTCGAGTACGACGGCGTGCTGCCGAAGATCGAGTCGCTGCGCATCCCGGTGCAGTACCTGGCCAACATGCTTTCCGCCGGCGAGGAGGAGCCCGTGGTGCTGGCCCTCAAGCGGCTGATGGCGATGCGCGTCTACATGCGTGGCAAGCATGTGGAAGGCGAGGCGAGAAACGAGGTGCTCGACGAGGTCGAGTTGAGCGAAGCCCAGGTGGAGGAGATGTACCGCTACCTGGCCATTGCCAACTACGAGGATCGCTTCGTGATTCCCACCAGCCACCGCGAGCTGGCCACCGAGGCCTTCGGCGAACGCGGTGGCTGTGGCTTCAGCTTCGGCGATGGCTGCCAGGGCGGTGACAGTGATGCCGGCCTGTTCGGCGGCCGCCGGCAGACGACCACCCTGGTCCAGCCGGTGGAGGTCTTTGATCCCCATGCGCAGACCGAGGAGAGTCGTCATGGCTGAAGCGGCGATGTCATACCCTGATCCGGCGGGCGGCATGCGCAGCCTGCGTGTGCTGGCCAGGCTGCTCGATTACCCCACCGGGGAGCTTCAGGCCGCCGCACCGGAGATGATCGCGATCCTCGATGCCGAACGGCGCTGGCGACCGGCGCTGCGAACTTCCCTGAAGGACTGGTGCCGGCGATTGCGGGATGCCGATCTCCTCGACCTGCAGGCCGAGTACGTGGCGCTGTTCGACCGCGGTCGCAACACCTCGCTGTTGTTGTTCGAGCATGTCCACGGCGAATCCCGTGACCGGGGCCAGGCCATGGTCGACCTGCTGGGCGAGTATCGCGCTGCGGGCTTCGAGCTCGATGCCCGCGAGCTGCCGGACTACCTGCCGTTGTTCCTGGAGTACCTTTCCACCCGCCCGGAGGCCGATATCGGCCGCTGGCTGGGCGAGATCCGCCATATTCTGGCGCGGCTCACCGCTCGTCTGGAGGAGCGCGAGGCCGACCACGCCCTGGTGCCTTTGGCGCTGCTGGGGCTGATCGGTGCCGAGGGCGATGTCGATGCGCATCGCGAAACGGTGAAGCAGGAAGCACCCGATAACACCCCCGAGGCGCTGGATGCGGTCTGGGAAGAGGAGGCAGTGCGTTTCTCCGCCGAATCCGACCAGGACTGTGCCCTGCAGTCCGCCGAGGGGCGGCGGCTCGCCGAACGCAAGCGGGCGACGCACAGCGAGGCGGTGCGGGTTCTCGACCCGTCCGCACGGCCACAAGGAGATCCGTCATGAGCTATTTCCACACCCTGCTGTTCGGGCTCTACCCCTATCTCGCCGGCAGTGTCTTCCTCATCGGCAGCCTGCTGCGTTTCGATCACGGCCAGTACACCTGGAAGACCGGCTCCAGCCAGATGCTGTCGTCGAGTCGCATGCGCCTGGCCAGCAACCTCTTTCACATCGGCATCCTGGTGATCTTCTTCGGCCACCTGGTCGGCCTGCTGACGCCGCACTGGGTCTATGCACCCTTCATGAGTGCCGGCACCAAGCAGGTGATCGCCATTCTGGTGGGCGGTATCGCCGGGGTGATGTGCCTGGTCGGCGGCGCCATGCTGGCCTGGCGACGCCTGACCAATGCCCGGGTCAAGGCCTCGTCGAGCCTCATGGACACCGTCATCATCCTGCTGCTGGTGGTGCAGGTGACTCTCGGGCTGCTCACCATCATCCCGGCGCTGGGCCACCTGGATGGCGGCGTGATGCTCCGGCTCGCCCACTGGGCTCAGGCCATCGTCTTCTTCCAGGGCGGTGCCGCGGACTATCTGGTCGGTATCGGCTGGATCTACAAGCTGCATATCTTCGTCGGCCTGACCATCGTCCTGGTCTTCCCCTTCACCCGCCTGGTGCACGTCTGGAGCGCACCGCTGGGCTACATCGCCCGGCGCTACCAGATCGTTCGCCGCCGGGCCTGACCGATATTTCCGGGAGACACGACCATGCAAGAGATCGCTATCGAGCAGCTTCCCGGAGGCGCGACGGCGTCCTCCATCCGGGTCGGCGAGACGCTGATCGAGGAGGACGAGATCGCCCGCGAGATGCAATATCACCCGGCCGACAGCGCTGGCGACGCCCACTTCAAGGCTGCCCGGGCGCTGGTGGTGCGCGAGCTGCTGTGCCAGCGGGCCGAGCATCTGGGGCTGGCGGGGGATTCGCAGGACGACAGCGAAGCGGCCATCGCCGCCTTGCTGGATCGCGAACTCGAGGTACCCGAGCCCACCGAGGCGGATTGCCGACGCTTTCACGCGGCCCATCCCGAGCGGTTCCGTGAGCCGACCCGTCTCGAGGTGCGCCATGTGCTGTTGGCGGCAGCGCCGGACGATGCCGAAGCGCGTGACGCCGGCTATCGGCAGGGAAGGCGGCTCATCGAGCAGTTGACCGAACATCCGGAGCGCTTTACCGAACTCGCCCAGCGCCACTCCGCCTGCCCCTCGAAGGATCAGGGCGGTGAGCTGGGCTGGCTGCAACCCGGCCAGACGGTGCCCGAGCTCGACCGTGCCCTGCAGCACTTGCCCGTGGGCCTCCACGACCGGCCATTGGCCTCGCGCTATGGTTGGCACGTGGTGGTCATCGACCGGCGTGTCGAGGGCCGCGAGCCGGCCTTCGAAAGGGTCGTCGATCGAGTGCGTCACTGCCTGCGCGAACAGGCCTCGCGGCGTGCCCTGCGCCACTACCTGCTGGCGCTGGTGGCCGAGATCGGCGTGAAGGGTATCGAACTCGATGAGGATGTCGATCGTGTATTGATGCAGTAGGGGGCCAGGCGCTATTGAAGGGCGAGGCGAGTCAATTTGACGCGCGCCGACCGCTATCCAGGGGCAGGACCAGGCGCGATGATAGTTGTGTCATAGGGTGCCTGGTTGTCCATCACTCCCACTCACAAGGCGTTGTCTGTCATGCCGCACGATTTACTGTTCGATCGTCGTCTGGTGGAAAAGTATGACCGGCCGGGGCCGCGCTATACGTCGTATCCTACCGCGCCGCAGTTCAGCGAGGTCTTCGCCGAGGACGACTACCGTGCTGCCGCCGCACGCAGCAACCGGGCAGCGTCGCCCAAGCCATTGTCGGCTTATGTGCACATTCCGTTCTGCAAGAGCCTTTGCTATTACTGCGCCTGCAACAAGATCATTACCCACAATACCCAGCGTGCCGCCGAATATCTGGGCTGGCTGATCCGCGAGATCGAAGTGCAGGGCGCCTTGTTCGACGACGAGCGGCGCATGACGCAACTGCATCTGGGAGGCGGTACGCCGACCTATTTGAGTCATGCTCAGTTGGTGGCATTGCTGACGGCGCTGGACAATGCCTTTCATTTTGCCCCGGAAGGCGAGCGCGAATTCTCGATCGAAGTGGATCCCCGCACCGTGACGCCGGAGCAGGTCAGCGCATTGCGTGGCCTGGGCTTCAACCGCCTCAGCCTCGGCGTGCAGGACTTCGATATCGAGGTGCAGCGCGCGGTCAATCGCGTGCAGGGGGAGGAGCAGGTGGCGGCCTTGATGGCGGCGGCCCGTGAGGCGGGTTTCGATTCGCTCAGTGTCGATTTGATCTACGGCCTGCCGCGGCAGACCCGGTCCAGCTTCGATGCCACCCTGGCCAAGCTCATCGCGCTGCGCCCGGACCGTATCGCCGCCTACAGCTATGCGCATCTGCCGGAGCACTTCAAGGCCCAGCGCCTGATTCGTCCCGCTGACATGCCTCCGCCGGAGCGCAAGCTGGAACTGCTGGAGCTGACCATCGAGCGGCTTTGCGGTGCGGGCTACGACTATATCGGCATGGACCACTTCGCCCTGCCCGGGGACGAGCTTTGCCAGGCACGTCAGAATGGCACCCTGCAACGCAACTTCCAGGGCTACTCGACCCATGCCGATTGCGACCTGGTGGGGCTGGGCATTACCGCCATCGGCAGGATCGGCGATACCTACAGCCAGAACGTCAAGGACATTGCCCAGTACCGGCAACGCCTGGAGGACGGCCGGTTGCCGGTGAAGCGCGGCTATTGCCTGAATGACGATGACCGGCTGCGTGGCGACGTGATTCATGGGCTGATGTGTCAGGGGCTCGTCGATATCCCGAATCTGGAAGCGCGTCATGGAATCGACTTTGGCGACTACTTCGCCGAAGCCCTGGAGCGGCTGGTGGAGCCTGCCGCCGACGGACTGATCGAGCTGCGCGACGACGCGCTGACGGTACTCCCGGCCGGTCGCTTGATGATGCGCAACCTGGCGATGGCTTTCGACGCCTATCTGGAGAGTGGGCAGCAGAGGTTCTCGCGCACTATCTGACCGACGGGACGTTCGAGTACTGCCGGTTCAGAACCAAAAACGATAAACGGCGGCGCGACGCAGGGGAAAAACGATTATGGCCAAGAATTCCACCCGGTCGATTTCGCTCGCCCGGGTCAGCGACATGCCTCTTTTGCAGTTGGCCTTTCGGCCTTTCTTCCTTCTGGGGGCGGTCTTCAGTCTGGTGGCGATGGTGATCTGGGGGGCCTTCTTGCAGGGAGGGATCCTGCTCGAGCCGTATGGAGGCCTGCTGTGGTGGCATCAGCATGAGATGCTGTTCGGTTTCGGCATGGCCATCGTGATCGGCTTTCTGCTCACCGCCGTGCAGACATGGACCGGTCGACGAGGTGTGCATGGATGGCCGCTGGCAGGGCTGGTGGCATTGTGGCTTGCTGGCCGGCTCATCCTGGCGTTTCCGCCCGAAGGGGCTGCCCTCATACCGGCGCTGGTGGACCTGGCTCTGCTGCCGGCGGTGATGCTGGTAATGGCGCGACCGGTGCTTGGTGCACGGCAATGGCGCAACCTGATCTTTGTGCCGGTACTCGGCGTGCTGTTTCTGGCCAACGTCCTGATGCATCTGGGAATGCTGCGGGGCGATGCCTCGATGATCCGGGATGCCGCTCACCTGACGGTCCTGTTGATCGTGCTGCTGATGGTAGTGCTGGGCGGTCGAGTCATTCCGTTCTTCACGGCCCGGCGGCTGGAACGCACACAGGTAGCGCGCCTGAAGTGGCTGGAGGCTTCCGCCATAGGCGTGGTCGTGCTGCTGGTATGCCTGCAACTGGCAAGCTTTGCGGTCGCTTTGCCCGACAGGGGCTGGGCTAGTGTTGCGCTGCTGGCGGCGGGACTCAATGCGCTGCGACTGACCCGTTGGGACGGCAGGCGCTGCCTGCATGAACCCCTGCTGTGGGGGCTTCACCTCAGCTATGCCCTGATGTGCGTGGGGCTGGCGATGTGGGGATTGGCGGCACTGAAACTGCTCGCACCGTCGCTGGCGCTGCATGCCATCACGGTGGGCGGTATGGGGACCATGATGATGGCCATGATGGCGCGTGTCTCCCTGGGGCATACCGGTCGGCCGATCGAGACCCTGCCGGGGATGGATGTGGCGCTGGAGGCTCTGGGGCTGGCGACGATGCTGCGTACCCTGATCCCGGTGCTGTGGCCACAGGTGATGCAGTGGACATTGAGCCTGAGCGCGCTGTGCTGGGTGCTGGCGTTTGCGCTCTTCGTGTGGCATTACACCGTGCTGCTGGCAAGGCCGCGAGCCGATGGCAAGCCGGGATGACGGAGGGAGCATGTCGCTTTATTGGCTGATCAAGCATCTGCACATGACGATGGCCGTCTTGAGTCTGGCCCTGTTCGTATTGAGAGCCTGGTGGTCGGTGACGGCATCAGCGCACTTGCAGAAAAAGTGGGTGCGTATCCTTCCTCACCTGATCGATACCGCTCTGTTGGCCTTCGGGGTCTGGCTGATGGTGCTGCTGCGCTTCTGGCCACATCAGCATCCCTGGCTGGCCGCCAAGCTCATCGGCCTGGTGGTCTACATCGGGCTGGGGACCATTGCCATCAAGCGTGGCCGCACTCCATTGCAGCGTGCGGTCGCCGCCTTGCTGGCCGTGCTGGTGTTTGCCTATATCGTGGGCGCGGCCATTCGCCATCACCCGTTATCCTGGTTGGGCTAGATGGTGGTCAACGGGCATTGCGATGTGTCAACGAAGCAGTAAATGAGTGTTTTATCGGGTTTCCAATGTCGTATGAACGTGCGTAGATACTTTTCGCAATGTTTCTGGGGTGGCAGTGTTTTCTTCGCTATAGGATGAGATTGACTTGTATCTCAACAGGTTTTTATCAGTATGGAATCTGCTGAAAATCTGTTAGAAAGTCGTTTGTTGTCGTTGCATTAACTCGAACGGCTTTCTTGCCGGGTGTATTGTCGCCGGACTGACATGTATAGAAGGGATCGAATGTTTGAATTTACTCTGTTTCTTCTCCTGCTTCCCATGTTCGTGGTCTGCCTGTCGTTGGCATGGAAATTGTCGCATCATAGGCGTGTCATCAAGACCCTGGTCTTTGGCTCCTTGATGTTCCTGGGACTGGTCAGTTACATCTTTCTGGCCTTGGGTATCTTGTTGCAAGTGGGGTTCTCTACCTCAGGGTTATGACACTGGGCTGTGAACTCTTCATCCTTGCCGGAGCAATTCTCCACGGCCGATTGTTCTCCGTGTCGCGTGGACGTCCTTTCTATGGTGTTCTAAGTAACTTATTGATATTTAAGGCATGGTCTGCGCGATGATGGTGCGTCATGCCTGCATGCCGGAACATGCCGTTCAGTTGACAAGCAGTACATATCGGTAATCTGCCAAGCTGTTGGAGTCGCGTGTCGAGAGCAGTCGAGCGAGCGCTGGCGCCCGGCTTGGCATCTCCGATGGGGAAAGATGATCGATCACTGGGTGCTTGATAAGATATATATATCTTTCAATGTTTTTTGGGTTTTCCTTTGATTACAAATAGACACTATTTTTCTGCATTGGAAATCAAGTGTTCCTGATGTGTGTGCTAGGTTTGTGGGTGTGCTTTCTTTAGATGAAAAGAAAGGTTTGAAGGTTCTCGAGATTTCCTTTCGGCAATAGGCAGAGATCTTTAGGGAAGCATGTTGTCCGCTCGCTGACCAGAGGGCTATTGGGTTCTCTGGCCCATGGACGTTCGAGTGACGGATACAGCAGTTCTGTCTTCATTTTTCACTCTGTCCGGCCATGTCGCATCCAATGTTGCGACAAGGGTATTTCGTTTTAGTGAAGAGTACCGTGACCACATTCATGAACCGTAAAGGAAACATGCGTAATGACACATTGCGAAACCGTACTGCACCATTTCTTGATGAATGCCGAGTGTTTTCCGAATCGGGAGGCTGTATCCGATTCTGCTTCCAGTCTCACCTACGGTGAGCTGGATCGTCGGAGCGATGCCGTAGCGTCGTTCTTGCGTGAACAGGGGGTGGGCAAGGGAGATCTTGTTCCCTTGATATGTGATCGCACCTACCGCTACGTGGTGGCCATTCTCGGCGTCATGAAGAGCGGGGCAGGCTATATACCGGTGGACATTCGCTATCCCTCTCAGCGGCAACGACGGATCCTGACGCAAAGCGGCGCTCCCTTCGCGTTGGCGGCCTGTAGTGTCCATCCGGTTGATGCTCCTTTCCCTGTGCATGCTATCGATGACATGCCAGACCGCGATGACAGGCCTCATAGCCTGCCTTCTTCCCAGGATCTGGCCTATGTGATCTTCACGTCGGGTACCACCGGCAACCCCAAGGGGGTCATGGTGGAGCACCATGCGTTCGAGCGGGTGGTTGCCTGCCACAACGACAACCTGGAAGTGACGTCAGAAAGTCGTTCCACATTGATGGCCGGTACCGGCTTTGATGTAGCGCAACTGGAAATTGCATCGATGCTGATGGCTGGGGGCTCGCTGGTTCTGCCTGACGAGGAAACACGCCTGGATCCCGATCAGCTGTTGGCGTTCTTCGCTCGTCAGCGTCTTTCGCATGCCTTCGTGCCCACGGCACTGGTGCCGGCGATCACTGCCCGCTCCCAGCCGTCGGAACTGACATTGACCCACCTGTTCACGGCCGGGGAAAAGCTGCTCCCGCCGGCCACCGGGCACTTGCCGTACCAGTTGGTGGATTGCTATGGGCCGGCAGAGGCCACCATTTTCGCTACTTGCCATCGTGTGCCCGGTTCCGAGACGGATGATCGACCCTCCATCGGCCACCCCATGGCAGGCAGCGATATCTACTTGCTCGATGAAAGCCTGGCGCCGGTGCCTGATGGGGAGGCGGGAGAAATCTTCATCGGCGGCGACAACCTGGCGCGGGGATATCTATACAACGAGCCTCTGACACGGGAAAAATTCATCATTCATCCTCGATGGCGACAGCGCTTGTACCGAACGGGCGACATGGCCCGTCGGCTTCCGGATGGACGCCTTCAGTTTCTGGGGCGCCTGGACGACCAGGTGAAGATCCGCGGTAACCGGGTGGAACTGGCCGAAGTGGAAGAGGCGTTGCATGCACAGGCCGGAGTGGGCGAGGCGGTCGTTCTGGCCTCCGAGACGGAGACCGAGGGCGAGCGGCAACTGCTGGCCTTCATCGTGCTCGATGGGCAACAGACGTCGGCGGAAACCGAACTGCGCCATGGGATGCTGGAAACCTTGCCGGACTACATGGCACCGTCGGCCATCCTGCAACTCGATGCACTGCCGCTCAATGCCAATGGCAAGACGGACAAGCAGGCCTTGCTGCAAAGATACCGACAGCTGACAGGCGACCCTGACAACGACGCTCAGGAGAGCACGCCGGAATCGACATATGCCAGCCAGACGGAACGTGACATTGCCGATGCCTGGGCAAGAGTACTCGAGCACCGTCGCTTCGGCCGCACCGACCGATTCTTCGATGTCGGAGGTCATTCATTGCTGGCTGCTCGCTTGATGCAGGATGTACGTGAACGACTGTCCGTTCAGGTCTGGATCCGCGATCTTTTCGAACACGATACCGTTGCGTCGCTGGCCTTGTTGCTGGATGAGCGGCGGGGCAATGACCAACCTCAGTCCTCGCTGGACCGGGAGCGGATTCACCCATTGCGCGAAGATGCCAGCCTGCCCGACGACCTGGAGTTCTCGGCGTGGCAGGCGACGGATTCTCTGGCGCGTCCGCGCCACATCCTGCTCACTGGTGTCACCGGCTTCGTCGGCGCCCATTTGCTGACCGATCTGCTTGCCACCACCGATGCACACATTCACTGCCCAGTACGTGCCCGTTCGGGGGCGGATCCATGGCGACGCCTGGATGAGATCCTGATCCGTTACGGCATCACGCTTTCCAAGGCAGACCGGGATCGCGTCGAACTCTATCGGGCCGACCTGTCGGAACCAGGGTTAGGGCTGACGGAGATGCATTATGATGAGCTCGCCGAGGTGGTGGACGTAATTTACCATTCCGCCAGCGCGGTCAATTTCATCCAGCCCTATTCGTACATGAAACGTGACAATGTCCAGGGGCTGCTGGAATTGCTGCGCTTTGCCGCTGCCAGGCGCACGAAGCCACTGATGCTACTCTCCACCATCTCCGTATACAGCTGGGGCCACCTGCACACTGGCAAGCGTGTAATGTACGAGGATGATGACATCGACCAGAACCTGGACGCGGTCATCACCGACATCGGCTATGTACGCAGCAAATGGGTCATGGAAAAGATGGCCGATCAGGCGGCCCAGCGCGGCCTGCCGTTGATGACCTTCCGGCTGGGCTACGCCACCTATCACAGTGCTCGGGGAGTCTGTGCGGATTACCAGTGGTGGGGGCGTCTGGTACAAACCTGCGTGGCGCATCGCAGTATTCCGGACCTGGAAGCGCTGCGAGAGGGGCTGACCAGCGTCGACTACATGACGGCGGCGATTGCGCATATATCTCGCAACCCGGCAGGGTTGAATCACAAATTCAATCTGACGCACGAAGACGACAACAACCTGACGCTCAAGGAATTCTTCCATCGGCTGGAAGAGTTTTTCGGCTACCGCTTTCAGGTGTTGCCCTATGCGCAATGGAAGGCGCAGTGGGAACGTGACTCCAGGGCACCACTTTATCCGCTGCTGAGTCTGTTCACTGATACCATGTACGATGACCAGTCCACGGTGGAGCTGTACCAGAACACCTACCTCTGGGATTGTCGCAATACCAAGCACTTCCTCGAGGGCAGCGGTATCGTGGAGCCGGTGTTTGCCCGAGAGGAACTGGCGAATTACCTGTCGTATCTGGGCGTGCCGATGCCTCGGGTCACGTCGCCTGTCGGCTAGACGAGAACTTTCATCCCTTCCCGGTTTTCCGGTTGCGAGGCCCGCTGGAGCGTTGCTCTAGGCGGGCCTTTTCAACAGGCAGAGCGACAGGCACAGGCCGAATCCCGCCCACTGTCGGATGGGCAGTATGGTGCCTCGAGCAAAGGGAGGGACCGAGTGACGAAAGCGCAGACCTTCTGGCACGACTTCCAGGGTATCGAAGTCGCAAAACGTCTGGCTGAGAAGATACTGGGCCTTGTAGGCGGCTTCTTTCATTGAAAAGATCTGCAAGGCCGCCAGGCCGGGAGGGCTATCCATACAGGCGAGCTCCCTGTGGTTGGCAATGTAGGGGCGAAGCCTGCTTTCAAGAGGAGCCAAGCTTTCGACATCGACGCCGAGGGCCTGGACACGATGTGACAGGGCCCCCACCGCGATGCAGGCATCTGCGGTATGGGAGAGGCTGCCGACCATCCCAGCAGGCCAGATCGGTGCACGATCCTCGCCCATCGGAATTGCCGTGGGAGGGAAGCCAAGCTTCTCTTGCACGGTGTGTGCGGCGGAGCGACCTGCCGTGAATTCCCTCCGACGCTTCTCTACCGCGTTCGCGATAGCGGCTTCCTCGACGGGGAAAAGAGGGGAATGCGTGACTTGTGGATCGCATGTGGCGTAGGCCACTTCCTCTGGCCAGTCGATCTGGCCTCTTGTCATCAGTCGGTCAAGTGGCGCTACGCTCATGTACTTTTCCTGGCTCTGGAAGGTGGCTCGAGGCATCAATGCGAAGACGTTCGAGTCTCGACACGGCGAATACTACATTTGCAGCTCTCGCAGTAGATCGACGAAAGCCCGCAGGCTTGGTGGCACATGTCGATTGTTGGGGTAGTAGAGAAACAGGCCTGGAATGGGTGGGCACCAGGCTTCGAGCACGGTGACCAGCTTCCCCTCGTTCAGATGGGCCTGTACGTAGGGTTCAGGCACATAGGCAATACCCAGACCATCCGTTGCAGCCTCTACCATCAGTTGACTGCTATCCAGGGTCAGGGCGCCGGGTACATCGACCGCCACGTCCTGGCCATTCCGATGGAACTCCCAGCGGTAGAGCTTGCCACTCGGCAACCTCTGCCTTATGCATTGGTGGGTGGCCAGGTCATCCGGTGTCTCGGGTGCCGTCCGACCACGCAGATAGCGAGGTGAGGCAACGGCAAGAAAGCGCATATCGCGTCCTACTGGGATGGCGATCATATCCTGAGGGACGGCCTCTCTCAGCCTGACACCTGCATCAAAACCCTGTCCGACAATGTCAACGAGCCGTCCCTCGGCCACGAGATCGAGTTCAACGCCATCATGAAGGGCGAGATAGCGTGGCACGACGGTTTGCAGTAACAGGCGAATCGCTCCTTCGCTACCGTTGATGCGCAACTTGCCCGTGATTCTTCCTTCGGAGCTCGATGCTTCTTCCAGGACTGTGTCCAAATCGCTCAACAAGGGTTTCAAACGCCGTAGCAAGCGCTCACCGCTTTCGGTCAAGGATACGCTACGTGTGGTTCGGTGCAGCAGTCTCGTGCCTAGTCTTTGTTCGAGGGAACGTACAGTGTGGCTGAGAGAAGAACGACTGACGCCCAGTAGGTCGGCTGCCCGGCGAAAACTGCAGTGTTCGGCCACTGCCTGGAAGGCCTTGAGGTCAGTTAGCGATGGCTTGCTCATTGGTGAATAGTTTTCACTTCTTCATGCCAATTGTTGGGTATTCTTTAAACAGTGATACTGCCATAGCCTTTGTCTTGCAACATGTGATGAACGATTTAGGAGATTTCTCGTGTCCAAGACTTGGCTTATCACAGGTACATCCACCGGCCTTGGCCGCCTTCTCACCGAGCGGCTGCTCGAACGCGGCGACCGTGTGGTCGCTACGCTACGACAGTCTGGCGTACTCGATGAGTTGCTCCAGCGTCATGGTGATCGACTGCATGCGCTCACCCTCGATGTGACGGACACCAAGGCAATTAGAACCGTCATGCAGGAAGCCTTCGAACGTATGGGGCGTATTGACGTCGTGGTCAGCAATGCCGGTTATGGTCTCTTCGGCGCTGGTGAAGAAGTGAGCGACGCACAGATTGAGCGCCAGATCGCCACCAACCTTACGGGGTCGATTCAGCTCATTCGTGCCGCTCTTCCACATTTGCGGGAGCAGGGGGGCGGTCGCATCGTTCAAGTCTCGTCGGAAGGAGGGCAGATCGCCTATCCGAACTTCAGTCTCTACCATGCGACGAAGTGGGGTATCGAAGGATTCGTGGAATCCGTCGCCAAGGAGGTCGCACCGTTCGGCATCGATTGCTTGATCATCGAGCCGGGACCGACTGGCACCAACTTCGCTGCCGGATTGGATCATGCCCACCCCCTTGCCTGCTATGAAGATACGCCGGCCGGCGAAGTCCGACGAGCGGTGGCGTCCGGTGATTTTGCCATCAAGGGGGATGCCGCCAAGACGGTCGATGCCATCATCGTGGCGGCAGACGCCGAGACGCCCCCGTTCCGCCTGGCGCTGGGAAGCACCGCCTATACATCCATCAGGCAAGCCCTCAGCGAACGGCTTCGCCTGTTGGAGGAGCAGAAAACGGTGGCGCTTGCCGCGGATCTGGATGGCTGACATCGATCAGGCCTGCGTATTGCTTACTACCCGTCAGTAACAGATCCGTGATGCCTGGGTCGAGAGGGTGCTCGTCCACCAGTCGGATGATCGACTTCTATGCCGGGTCGGTTCCGAGCAGTTGAATGCCGTCATGACTGCTGACTGCCATCCAGGTCTCTGGCGCTTCATGCATGGAGATGCTAAAAATTGCATGATATTGCAATATACTGCATTTCCATGCATGGGAGACATAATGCTAAACGTCCCGGAAACCCGGCAGCAGCAGCTAATGGCCAGGCTTGCCAATGGCGAGCAACTTGTCGCGCAGGACCTTGCCGTGGAGTTCGGCGTGTCACTGGACACCATTCGCCGAGACATCATTGCTCTCGAACGACAGGGAAAGGCACAGCGGGTCCGGGGTGGTGCGGTTTCCACCGCTCCGGCCGCGGCTCCTCTGCAGCATCGGATCACCGTTCATCAACGGGCCCTCGATGCCATTGCCGAGCGGGCCTCGAAGTCGATTGACGATGCTGACACTCTATTACTCGATGGCGGGACCACGGTACTTTCGCTCGCCGAGAGGCTACAGCCGAAGCCGGGGTTGCTGGTGATGACACCTTCTCCATGGGTTGCGGTGGCATGCCAGAAAAATGGTGTCGATGTCTTCATGTTGGGAGGCCAGTTGAGCGTACGCGGCGGCGTCAATGTCGGTGATTCGGCCCTGCTGGCCGCCGCCAGCCTTTACGCGGACGTTGCCGTACTCGGCGCTTGTGGCCTGGATGCAGAATTTGGGCTGAGTGTTGATGATTTCCAAGAGGCGCATCTCAAGCACGCCATGTCCCGAGCGGCCAAGAGAACCTTGGTGCTGGCCTCACGCGAGAAGGTCGGGCGACGCGCTCGGCATAGGGCAATCGCGCTCGAGGATATCGATTGTCTGATCACCGATGCCGAGGAAGAGGGGGTATTCGGCAGTTCGGCTCTGGAGGTCCTTCATGTTTAGCCTTCGGAGAGCCTGGCTTGCCGTGGCCGCCATGTTCTTTCTCAACGGCGGACTATTCGGTTCCTGGGCCTCGCGCATTCCTACGGTAGCGTCGCATCATGATCTGGATGGTGTACGACTTGGCTTGCTATTGCTCGTGCTGGCTGCCGGCGCCCTGATCTCGTTTCCTCTGGCTGGCAGGGCCTCGGATGCCTTCGGTGCTGCGCGCACCACACTTGCTATCGCTGTCGCCTATACCCTTGCTCTGATGATGATCGCTTGTGCATTCAACCTCTGGATGACTGCCGCTGCGCTGTTTCTGTTCGGTGCCGGTCATGGCGCCATGGATGTCACGATGAACAGCTGGGGAGGCGAGGCGGAGCGTTTCATCGAAAAGCCGGTCATGTCGTCGTTTCATGCCATGTGGAGCCTGGGCGCTGGAGTCGGTGCGGCTGTGGGCTATATGGCAGTCAGGCTGGACTTGTCGCTGCTTGCGCACTTTGCGCTCATCGGTACCGTGATGTCCGTGAGCACGATCTGGCTCGCGAACATTGGCTGGCAATCCGAGACGAGGCCGCGTCCGGCGGGCACAAAGCGCTTCCCATTGCCCCATGGCATCCTGCTTTGGGTCGGGATCATTGCCTTTTGTTCCTCTCTCGGTGAAGGTGCCGTTGCCGATTGGAGCGCAGTGTTTCTAGTCACCGTCACATCGGCAACTATGGCCCAGGGAGCGATCGGGTACGCCGTATTCTCGATGGCGATGGTCATCATGCGGTTGATCGGCAGCGGCGTGATTGCCTGGTTGGGCCCGGTGAGCGCCGCACGCTTCGCGGGATGTTCCGCATCCATCGGTGTGCTTCTGGCTGTGCTTCCTGCCAATTTCATGGTAGCGCTGCTTGGTTTCTTCTTCCTTGGTATCGGTTACGCTCTCATCATGCCGCTGGCCTTTTCGCGTGCGGCCAACGATTCCGATACACCACCTGGCATTGCCATTGCCAGTGTGGCGACCCTGGGCTACGGCGGCATGTTGCTCGGGCCGCCATTGATCGGCTTTGTGGCACACTTTGTCACGTTGCACTATGCCTTCGGGATTCTGGGCCTTCTGGCACTGCTCATCGTGTTCACTGCCTCATCACTCGAGCCTAGTTAGGTTCTTGTTCGGTGAATGTCGACTTCTCTGGCATGGGGTGGGGCTTCCCGGCAACGCGTCTTACAGAGTACTTGCCGAGAATCGCGACGATCGAGGGTTTCGGTAAGTTCTCAGTAAGTGAGCGGCTGCGATAGTGAAGCTTCCTTTCACCCAATGTGAGGAGTTCCCCATGCCGCTATCGCATCCATCGACCTCGACTTCCCCGGGTTACGCCCTGCGTATGGCCGCTCTTTCCGTGATGGCCGCTGGTTCCTGCATGTCGTTCACGGCCGTGGCCGGTGAGCCGTCCGGTGCGGGGGCGTCGACCACATCCTGGGCTCTGGGGCTCGGCATCATGAGCGAGCAGGA
Source organism: Halomonas elongata DSM 2581 (assembly GCF_000196875.2). NCBI lineage: Bacteria > Pseudomonadati > Pseudomonadota > Gammaproteobacteria > Oceanospirillales > Halomonadaceae > Halomonas > Halomonas elongata. Next base: position 2,149,147 of record NC_014532.2, on the reverse strand, counting down.
GCCTTATACCGATATCGATCGGGAAAACACGCCAATACCGTTGCTTGAGTTCGAGAACCGGTACATTCATCTATTTGGCCCGCAGATCGAATTCAAGCTGCCGAGTGTCGACATCAACGACGCTCAACAACTCAATTTCGGTATCGTCGGCAAGTACGACGGCAGTGGCTACGAGGAAGACGACGCCCCAATCCTCGATGGCATGAGCGAGCGCAAGGGTGGCTTCTGGGCGGGGGCCAGGCTGGAGTGGAGCAGCGATTTCGTTGATGCCAGCGTCGAGTGGCTCGCCGATGCATCGGGAAACAGCGATGGCCAAAGTGTCAATCTAGGCCTGGAGAGAACATGGCATGTCGGCGAGCACATGCTGCTCACTCCGCGTGCAGGGGCGAAATGGCAGGATGAGAAGGCTGTCGATTACTATTTCGGTGTTCGCGATGATGAGGTTCGCCTCGACCGTCCCGGCTATACAGGGGAATCTGGCGTCAGCGCCGAACTCGGCGTGCGTGGGGTTTACAGGTTCAATAGTCGGCATTCGATCCTCATGGATGTGGAAGTAACGAGTCTGGCGGACGAGATTCAGGATAGCCCGCTGGTGGACCGCTCGACCTCCAATAGCGTATTTCTTGGATATATTTACCATTTCTGATGAGCCGAATACTCCTGGTCGAGGACCACGACCGACTGGCCCAACTGATGTGCAAAGGGCTGATGGCTGCCGGAATAGCTGTCGATGTTGTCGATCGCATCGACACCGCATGGGCTGCCGTCCAGCAGATGTCCTATCAAGCGCTGGTTCTTGACCGGGGGTTGCCGGACGGGGATGGGCTCATCTTGCTGCAGAAAGTGCGCAACGCCGACCTTGGTGTGCCTTGCCTCGTGTTGACGGCGCGCGATGCATTGCATGACCGCGTGGAGGGGCTCGACGCTGGAGCCGATGACTATTTGCCCAAGCCGTTTGCCATGGACGAGATGGTGGCGCGTGTCCGGGCATTGCTGCGCCGCCCTGTGACGTTCCATTCGCTGGACTCCTGTCGCGGCGATCTGATGCTGCGTCCCGAGGCCGGTGCATTATGTTGCGACGATGAATGCGTCACCCTTGCCCCGTCGGAACTGCATATCATGCAGTTGCTCCTGGACAAGCATGAAGAGGTTGTACGTCGCAGCGCGCTGGAAGCGGCGGCCTGGGGGCTGAGTGAGGCGGTCACGCCGAACGCCCTGGATGTGGCACTGCATCGCATACGCCGTAAGCTGCTCGCCATCGGTTCGTGCCAGCGAATCGTCAACGTCAAAGGGTTGGGGTATGTGCTTCGTGAAGATGATGCCTCCGAATAGCATCAGTCTGAAGGTGCTGCTGGCCTATGTGGCGGGAATGGTGCTCAGCATCATGCTGCTGGTAATTGCTGTGGTCGTGCTGCTTCAGAGTAACGTACTGGCGCGAATGGACCTGGTCGATGCTGCTGAGGGGCTAGTGGACGATATCATGTTCGACAGCAATGACAGGCCCGTAGGGATCGACTCGCACCGCCTGAACGAGCTCGCTTGGTTGTTCAAAGGCCCGCTGCGCGAAACGGCATATCGGATTCTGGATGAATCGGGGGACGTGGCTGTTTTCTCGAGTGCGGGAGAGGCGTTCTGGCCGGCTGAAGGTGATCTTCTCTGGTTGGAGCGCGGCACTTTCACCTTCGAACACGAGGGCAACACCTTTCATGGCGCCACGGAGCCCCTCGAGCATGCAGGGAAAACGTGGTATCTGCAGTTTGCGGCCAGTGCCAGGTTCGTGGATCTCCTCCATCGCGCTGCCTTCCCGTACGTGGTTGCGGGCGTCATGATATTCGGCGGTGTCCTGTTCATTGCCTTCGGTTTATGTGCCTACATCACTTTGCGCTATACCCTCAAGCCGTTACGGGATGTCTCGGAATCCGCATCGGCGATTTCTCCGCACTCCATTGATGCTCGACTGAAGACGGAAGCGATTCCTTCGGAGATCGCCCCACTCGTGGAGAGTTTCAACCGTGCCCTGGAACGTCTCGAACGAGGCTATCGAGTACAGCAGGAATTTCTTGGCCAGGCGGCGCATGAATTGAAGACGCCACTGGCGTTGATGCGTGCGCAAATCGAGTTACGAGACGATGGCAGGAACGACCGCGACTCGCTGTTGAGCGATGTAGAGTACATGTCACGCCAGGTGCAGCAGCTCCTGCGACTGGCGGAAGCAAGCGAGATGCATAACTACCATTTCGCCGATGTCCCGATGCAAGAAGTAGCCCGGGAGGTCGCTGCTTTCCTGGGGCGCATGGCGGAGGCTGCCGATGTGCATTTGGAGGTGCGTGCTGTTGGCAATGCGACGTGGAAAGCGGATCGTTCGGCCTGTTTTACCTTGCTGAAGAATCTGTTGGAGAACGCTATTCAGCATGCACCCGCCAAGACAGTCGTCGGTGTTGAGATCCTGGGCGAGACGGTCACTGTGCGGGACAGGGGGCCTGGCGTCGATGAGGCCCAGCTTTCATTGTTATCTGAGCGATTCTGGCGGGGCGCGCATCGGCGAGATCACGGGGCAGGGCTGGGGTTGTCGATTTGCCAGGAGATTGCGGCGGCGCACGGCTGGCGTATCACGGCCGAGCGGGCAGAACCCGGGTTACGGTTCCGGCTGTCCAATGGCGAAGGTGAATGAAATTGCCCTCTAGTTCTGCATACAAGGAGATAGTGATGTCTGGAGTGAGGCGCGAGCCCCTGAATCCGTCCGATCTGACCGATACTCTGGTCGATGGTCACAGCCAGGCCGTGCTGGTCCAGGGAGGCTGTCGGGTACTGATTTCCAGCCAAGCAGGGGTCGATGCCGAGGCCAATTTGGCTGGCCCCGATCTGACCAAGCAGACCGAGGCGGCACTGGACAATGTCGAGCGTCTCTTGTCGAGTCTCGACGGCACTCTTTCCCATGTGGTCATGTTGAGGATCTATCTGACCGAGTGCGCGCGCTATGACCAACAGGCGGTGATCGAGGTGTTGCGGCATCGCTTCCTGGCTGCTCCGCCGGCTGCCTCATGGCTGATAGTGTACGGCCTTCCCGAACCGGAATGGCTGATCGCTGTCGAGGCCGAGGCGGTGGTGCCGGAACGCACTGACGATGCATGCCCGAATAGCCCAATCACGTACTAGGGGCGCTCTCGACGCCTTCGGCATGCCGGCCGACATGATGGTATCAGGCACCGAGAGTCGCCCCGCCGTCGATCACCAGATCCTGCAGGGTGATGTGTCCTGCCTGGTCAGAAGCCAGGAAGAGGACTGCAGTGGCGATGTCGTCCGGGGTGGCGAGCTTGCCCAAGGGGATGCCCAGCTTGTAGCGTTCGGGGAGCCCCTGAAGCGTAAGCTTGCAGTCATCCGGAGTCTGCCACATGCCGCGCAGCATGGGGGTATCGGTAGAACCGGGCGAGACCAGGTTGCAGCGGACACCGTAAGGCGCCAACTCGAGCCCCACGCAGTGGCTGAGGCTGGCCAGCGCAGCCTTGGAAGCGCAATAGGCTGTCATGCCCATGCGCGGTACATGAGCGGCGTTGGAGGCGATATTGATCACGGCACCGCTACGCTGGCGCTTGAACTGCGGGATCCATTGGCGCATCAGGTAAAACACGCCACTGGCGTTGACGTCGAGACAGCTATGCCAGTCATCCAGCGTCAGAGACTCGGTATCACCCAGACGCAAGGTTCCAGCGGCGTTGACCAGTACATCGAGTTCGGCACACTCCTCCTGCAGTTGGGCGCAGGTCGTGGCCACCTGATGGGCATCGGAGATATCCAGCTGGAGCAGGCGGAAGGGCGTTTCCTGCTCTTCGATACAGAGATCGAGCCCGATGACCTCGGCTTCCTCCGCGTGGAAGCGTTCGGCAATGCGCCGACCGATGCCGCTGGCGGCACCGGTAACCAGCACGCGCTTGTGACGAAATCTTGATTCTTCCATTCCCGGTGCTCCGTCAGGCGGCAAGGCGTTTCTGCTCGATCAGCGTCCACCAGGCCTCGAGCGTGGGAGTGCGGGTCAATTCCTCGAAGCTTAGTGTCACCCCTAATGTCTTGAGCTCGGCGACCAGGTTCATGACTTGAAGCGAATCCAGGCCATAGTCCAGCAGGTTCTCGTCGGCCGCCACCGCAGTGACATCCCCATCGATCAGTCGAGTGACGCGGTGTCTGAGCCAGTCACGGCTTGGCTGGTTGCTGGTATCGCCGACCAGATCGCCGAGGGCCGTCACGCAACCACAGCGTGACGCTACATAGTTCAGGGCCATGTGATGTTCTTCGGCGGAAAAGTCAGCCACGGCATCGCCGACCATGAAGGCCTGAATATCGACCATGAAGGCTTCGAGGGCGGTTGCCAGGCAGCCGATGTGGGCATAGACGCCAGTGATCAGCAACTGGTCGCGTCCCCACTCCTGCATCAGCGTGCGCAACTCGGAGCGCTGGAAGGCGCTATAGCGCCATTTGGTCAGTACGGTCTCGCCTTCGGCTGGCGTCAGGGCGGAGACGATGGCCTGTCGGCCAGGATCGGCCTCGGTCAGGCCCGGACCCCAGAAGTCGTTGAGCAGGGCGCGGTCTGACGGTGGCTGGTCACTTGGTTGGGCCGTATAGACCACTGGAATGCCTTGTTCGTGGCACCAGTCGCGCAGGCGAACGATATTCTCGATCAGGCGCTGGACCAGAAGGCTGTCATCGCCATAGAAGCCGATGAAATGTTCCTGCATATCATGGATCAGCAGGACGGAGCGTGATGCCTCGGCTTGCCAGGCGGCACGATTGTCAGGGAGGTCGCTGGCTGTCGGTAGTGGGTAGTCGGGCAGGTGTGGAATGGCCATGGTGTTCTCTCAATGCGAGGGTGAAGTGGTGGTGGATGCCAGTTGCTTGCGCAACTGCTGCTTGTCGATCTTGCCGATGGCCGTGACGGGCAGGGCATCGAGGAAGCGGAACCGGTCAGGCAGCTTGTATTCGGCCACTCCCTGGGCACGCAGGTACTGACGCAGAGCTGGAGGACGCAGCTCGGCAGAGCCGACGAGGAAGGCGCAGCTCTTTTCCCCCATCAGGGGATCCTGCATGGCAACCAGGGCCGCATGGGTGATGTCGGAATGCCGCAGCAACAGGTTTTCGATCTCCTCGGCGGCAATCTTCTCGCCGCCCCGGTTGATCTGATCCTTGATGCGTCCAACCACGCGCAGGTACCCCCCTGGCATGCGCTGTACCAGGTCACCCGAGTAGTAAAAGCCATCGGCGTCGAATACCTGGGCATTGTGCTCGGGACTGTTGTAATAGCCGCGGAAGGTATAGGGACCGCGTACCGCGAGCATGCCGGTCTCACCGTCGTCCACCTCGACGCCCTGTTCGTCGACTACCCGGACTTCGTCAGCGGGACTGATCGGTCGCCCCTGGGTGGTGAAAACGAGGTCATCGTCATCATCCAGACGGGTGTAGTTGACGAGGCCCTCGGCCATACCGAAGACCTGCTGCAGGCGACAGCCCAGCACCTCGGGAACACGCCGGGCCGTGGCCTCGGCAAAGCTGGCACCACCGACCTGCAGCAGCCGTAGCGAGCGCAACGCCTTGGCATGCATGGGAGCTGCCTGCAGCCAGAGCGCTACGGCTGGAGGGACCAGGGCCACCATGTCGACGGCATGGCGTTCGATCAGCTCGAAGCAACCGAGGGGTTCAGGGTTGGGAGCCATGACCACGCAACCTCCTGCATGGAAGACGCCGAGAGCCCCTGGAGAGCTCATGGGAAAGTTGTGGCCCGCGGGCAAGGCGCAGAGAAATCGCGTTTCGGTGGAGAGACCACAAATGTCGGCGCTTGCACGAACGCTGTAGTCGTAATCGTTATGTGTCCGGGGGATCAGCTTGGGTGTGCCGGTACTGCCGCCGGACAGCTGGAAGAAGGCAACCTCGTCGGGAGCCGTGTGGCTTTCCTGCCAGCCCGTCTCGGAAGGGGCTTCCAGCCAGTGTTCGAGACTCGTCTCGCGGTCGGAGGCTCCCAGCAGCAGGGTGGCAGAGAGGTGGGGGGACAGCCGATGCAGCTCACTCAGGAAGTCGTCATTGGCAAACAGTTCATGCTGACGGGCGGCGACGACCAGGCGCGGTTGCACCTGGCGGGCGTAGGCGCTCAACTCCAGTTGGCGATGGCTGAAGAGTGCATTGACCGGGGCGATACCGGCCTTGAGCAGTGCCAGGAATACCAGGTAGAACTCGGCGACATTGGGCAACTGGACCAGAGCCGTATCTCCCTTGCCCAGTCCTCGGGCGGTGAGATTGGCCGCCAGGCAGGCGGCACGCCGATCGAGTTCGGCATAGCTCAACTGGCGCTCGCCACAGATCAGTGCGATGGCATCGGGGCGTTCGTGTGCCTGGTATGCCACACCACGGGTCAAGGGGGCGTCGATCCAGTAGCCCTGCTGGCGATAGTGTCGGGCCATCTCGTCGGGCCAGGGCGTGAAGGGCAGCGTCATGACACCACCTCATCTGCGGGCCGGTCACACCAGGAGTGTGTGGCAAGTTGCGAGGCATCGAGGCCGAAAGCATTGAGCATGGTGCCCAGCTTGGCCTGGATCTCGGCCCATTCGGCATCGGGCTGTGAGGCTTCGACGATACCGGCACCGGCGAACAGGCGAATGGTGTCGTGCTTGATGCTGCCGCAGCGGATGGTCACGGCCCACTCCCCGTTACCCTCGGCATCGCACCAGCCCACCATGCCGGTGAACAGGCCGCGATCGAAGGGCTCGACCAGGTCGATCAACTTGCGTGCAGACTCGGTGGGATAGCCGCATACGGCAGGGGTCGGATGCAAGCGGCAGGCCAGCTGCAGGGCCGTGGTGGCAGGATCCGCGATGCGCCCTTCGAGATTGGAGGAAAGGTGCCAAAGCGCCGAGGTGCCGATGAGCGAAGGCGATTCGGGAATGTCCAGGCTGGTGCAGCAGGGGCCGAGGACCTGGCGTATCTCCTCGATCACCAGCCGATGCTCGTGATGATCCTTGGCCGATGCCAGCAAGCGTTCTGCCATTGCACGATCCTGCTCGTCATCGGCCTGACGCTTGGCCGAACCGGCCAGGGGATTGGACCTGATGGCCGTGCCTTCCTTGCGCAGCAGCAGCTCCGGGCTGACGCCAACCAGGGTGGCGCCATCGGCCATGGGGACACGGAACTGATAACCCCCGGGGTTCTGGCGACGCAGGCGCATGAGCAGCTGGTCGATATTCACCGCGTTGGATAAGCGCAACTCGAGGATGCGTGACAGGACCGCCTTGCGGATGTCGCTGTGCTGGAAATTGGCGATAGCCTGGCGTACGGCCTGCTTGAATGCCGCTTCCTGCGGTATGTCAGAGGCCTCGGCGAGTGAGGCCGAGGCGTTGTCTCCCGTATCTGCCGGCAATGGTGTCGGCTCTCTCCACTCGTAGTGGCGGGGAACATAGAGACAAGACGGCTGGCGCGTATCGAAGGGGATCGCCCCCATGACGATCGGTGCCTGCTGGCCGGCCTGTTGGGCCAGTTCCATGGTAGAGCGAATGGCGTGCTGAAAGTCGCCATCTGGTTGCCACCCCTCCCAGGCGGGCGCTGTGATCCGTGCCATCACACCCGAAGCATGGAGGCCTCTTTCCGGGGAGACGAACTGTAACCGCGTGGCATCGTCATGTGTCCGTGGCATCGCTGTTGCCTCAAATTGGAAATTAAATGATAATTGTTATCATTGTTTTTCAATAATAGAGTCTGAGTCCTCTGCCCTGTCAATCCTCCTGGGGCGAAAAACTGCTCCAGGGCGGATGAGGAAGGAGGAATGGGGAAGGGGAGGCGAGGAAATGGAGAATGAGCCACACGTCCGGTGCCCATCCGATGATGTCGGCGTTTTAGATCGGTGAGGGCTCGCTGACCTGATTGCCGAACTGGTGGCTTTCTATGCCGCGAGGCATGCCATTTCCTGCTTTCGGAACCGACTGCACTGCGAGGGAGTGCCAATGAACAAGCCCGTTGACGCTGCTGAAAGGGGCGGCGAGCCACAGGGACCGTGGACACGCGATGAGCGACGAGGTGACAGTGAGTAGAGAAAAGCAATCCAACCCCATCCGTCGACTGCTGCGCCCGATTCGGGGGTGGTTGGTCGTTGCCGTCATGATGGCGGCTGCAGGAGCGATGCTGACACTGGTGCCTCTGGCGGGTATTGCGCATATTGCGACCCTGATGCTGGGGGGCAGCGAGGTCGGAACATCGACGGCCTACATGGAGGCGTCGGTACGCGGCGAACTCTGGTGGACAGCCATCATCAGTCTCGTCTGTCTCTTCCTGGGGCTGGCGCTGGTGACCCTCAGCGAGTTCCTGGTGCACCTGGCCGACAACCGGCTGACCCGCCATCTGCGCCAGTCGCTGGCGAAGCGCCTGGCACAGGTTCCCTTGGGCTGGTTCACGACGCGAGCTTCGGGTGAGGTCAAGCAGGTCATCCAGGATGACATCGGTGCGCTACACGAGCTGACCGCACATTACTACACGACCCTGGGGCGCTGCGCCGGTGCGATCGGCATCTCGGTGCTTTACCTGTTCCTGCTCGATTGGCGCATGGCGATCTTGTCGTTGCTGCCGTTCCCCTTCTACTACCTGATCTTCGGTTCGGCCAAGAAGTCCATCAGTGAAGAGCGCATGCGCGACTTCGTGGCCGGCCAGACGATGATCAACAACGCCGTGGTCGAGTTCATCAACGGCATTCCCGTCGTCAAGGCATTCGGTGCGAGCGGCAAGGCGCACAGTCGTTACCGTGAAGCGGTTGATGAATTCCTGCGGGCCTTTCTCAATTTCACCCAACCGCTGGTGGCGCCACTGGCCAATGCCAATGCCTTGATTGCGCCGGTCACGGTATTGGGGATGGTTCTGATGTCCGGCACCTTGTTCGTTCTCTTGGGCTGGATAGATCCGCTGACGGTGTTGCCGTTCGCCCTGGTGGCACCTGGCATCTCTGCCCCCTTGATGCTGCTGGGATTTCTTGAGCATGGCGTCGCCAATGCTACGGGGGCGGCTCAGCGAGTCCAGGCGCTGCTCGAAACGCCCACCCTGGAGCAGCTCTCACCCGAGGAACGGCAGCACCCGGCGAGTACTGAAGTGCGCTTCGAAGAGGTCGGGTATGCCTATGATGGCCAGAACAGGGTGATCTCGAATGTCAGCTTCACGCTGGAGCCGGGCACGGTAACCGCTGTTGTCGGTGCGTCGGGGGCCGGCAAGTCGACGCTGGCCCGGTTGCTGCTGCGCTTCTTCGATCCGAGTGAAGGGCGTATCACCCTTGGGGGAGCCGATATGCGTCATATCGAGTCGCTCGAGCTGTACCGGCACATCGGCTTCGTGCTGCAGGAAGTGCGCCTGATCCATGCCAGCCTGCGCGAGAACATCGCCCTGGGCAGGCCGTCGGCCAGCGAGGAAGAGATTGAAGCCGCAGCCCGTGCCGCGAATATCCATGAGCGCATCCTGGAATTGCCGCGGGGCTACGATTCGGTGATTGGTGAAGACGCCCTGTTGTCGGGGGGCGAGGAGCAGCGTGTCAGCATTGCCAGGGCCGTGCTGCTCGACCCACCGTTGCTGGTGCTCGATGAAGCGACCGCGGCGGCTGATGCCGAGAGCGAGGCTGCCGTGCAGGAGGCCCTGTCGCGCTTTGCCCGGAGGCGCACCCTGATGGTGATCGCGCATCGGCTGGATACCGTCATGCATGCCGACCGGATCATTGTGATCGAGGACGGCAGCATTCTTGAGCAGGGCGATCACGCCGGGTTGCTTGCGCGTAACGGGCGTTATGCACAGCTGTGGCGGTCGGGTGGTTACGAGAGCAGGGAACAACAGGCGGTGCAGGCATGATGAAGGTTTTCATGAAGCTACTGGGCGAGGACCTTCCGGTCTTTCGTCGCTATGTCGGGATGGCTGTGCTCTATGGAGTGCTGAGCGGTTTGAGCATCGTGGCCGTGGTACCCGTGTTGAGCCGATTGCTGGCCGGGGATGGCGCTGGCGCCGCAGGGTGGCTGATCGTATTGGTCGTGGGCGTGGTGGCCAGTTGGTGGTGGCGGCGGCAGGTGGAAAAGGCCGGTATCGGTGTCGGTATTGCTGTGCTGCAAGGGGCCCGTCAACGCCTCGGCGACCATGTCGCAAGCCTGCCAGTTGGCTGGTTCACGCCGGATAACACGACGCGGCTGAACCATGTCGTCACCCATGGCCTGATGGAAGTGGCCCAGTTGCCGGCGCATGTCTTCACGCCCGTCATCAGCGGAGCTGTGACGCCGCTGGTGATTGTGGTAGCGCTCTTCGGATTGCACTGGCAGATGGGGTTGATCGCCTTGCTGGCGCTGCCCCTGTTGGCAGCTGTCTTCCTGCTTGCCGCTCGCCTGGGGCGCCAGGCGGATGCCGATTATCATCATAGTTCGGCGCAGACCAGCGGGCGTGTGGTGGAGTTCGCCCAAGCGCAGTCGGTGCTGCGGGCCTTCAATGGCGAGGGAGGTGGCATGCGCTTTCTGGAGCAGGCCATCGAACGTCAGCACCGTGCCGGCATTCGGCTCATCCGACTGTCGATGGTCTCTGTGGTACTCAACACCTGGGTCATTCAGGCCGTCTTTGCGGCACTACTGGTCACGGCCGTCCTGGGGTTGAGCGCTCAGCCGGGAGCGGTGGTGGAGCCGACGTCCGCCATTGCGCTGGTCGTGGCGCTGATTCTGGCCAACCGCTTCAGCGAACCGCTGCTGGACCTGGCCGGGTATGGTGAAGCACTGCGTGGTGCACGCAATCAACTCGATGCCGTGGGCCGGATCCTGTCGGCATCTCCCTTGCCGGAGGCGGTCAGGCCGCAAGCTCCCCGCGATGCTTCGGTCGAGCTGCGCGATGTGCATTTCGGCTATGCGCCGGAGCAGCCCGAAGTACTCAGTGGTGTCAGCCTGCGTGTCGAGCCGGGCAGCATGACGGCGCTGGTCGGGGCTTCCGGTTCGGGCAAGACCACCCTGGTGCGGTTGATTGCCCGTTTCTTCGATGTCGGCGGCGGCAGCGTATCGGTGGGAGGTGTGGATGTGCGAGAGATCTCCAGCGAGGCGTTGGCCGGTCAGATCAGCCAGATTTTTCAGGACAGCTACCTGTTCCAGGGCAGCATTGCCGATAACATTCGCCTCGGTCGTCCTGAGGCCAGTGACGCCGAGCTGATGGAGGTGGCCCGACTGGCCGGCGTCGATGAAATCATCGCGCGCCTGCCGGAGGGACTGGAGACGACTGTCGGCGAGGGGGGCGCGCGACTCTCCGGTGGCGAGCGCCAGCGCATCTCGATTGCTCGCGCCTTGATCAAGGATGCGCCCATTCTGCTGATTGACGAAGCGACGGCCGCGCTGGACGTCGAGAACCAGCGAGTCATCGTCGACACCCTGGAGCGACTGCGTGGGGAGCGGACTCTGATCGTCATTGCCCATCAATTGTCGACCGTGGAAATGGCGGATCAGATCCTGGTGCTGGATGACGGCAAGGTCGCCGAACGTGGCTCGCATGCCGAGCTGCAGGCCAGCGGCGGACCCTATGCGCGATTCCTGCAGCAGCGTAGGGCCGCCAAGGGCTGGCGTATTCAGCCGGTGGCCGGGGTGGTGGAAGGTTCAACCTCGTGATGCGGTGGGGGTTGTCGCTCTGCTTCGTGCTGCTTTGCCTTGTCTCGCTGCTGGTGGGAGTGAAGCAGGTCAGCCTGGTGCAGTTGCTGTCGATGTCCGACGATGCCTGGCTGACACTGACGGCAAGTCGCTTGCCACGGCTTGCCGCCCTGGTATTGGCCGGTATCGGGCTCTCGACCTGTGGGGTCATCCTCCAGCAAGTGGTGCGCAACCGTTTCGTCGAGCCGGCTACTTCCGGTGGGCTCGATGCGGCCAAGATGGGGATCCTGGTGGCCTTGACCCTGGCGCCGGCCATGGGCCCGCTGGGCCGGATGCTGTTCGCACTGGCCTTCTGCTTCGTGGCGAGTTTGGTCTACGTGACCATCATTCGGCGGATCAAGTTCAAGAACATGGTCCTGGTGCCCGTGATCGGGTTGATGTTCGGGGCCGTTCTCAGTGCTGCCGCCGAATTCTACGCCTACAGCAATAACATTCTGCAAAGCATGCAGGGCTGGCTGATGGGGGATTTCTCCCGCGTCGTGGCAGGCCACTACGAGATCATCTACCTGATACTGCCGGTCGTCATCGTGACCTATGCCTTTGCGCATCGCTTCACGCTGTTGGGCATGGGCGAGAGCATGGCTACCAGCCTCGGCCTGAGTTATTCGGGGACCGTGACTCTGGGCTTGCTGCTGGTCTCGACTACCGTGGCCGCTACGGTGATCACGGTCGGCGCCATTCCCTTCGTCGGCCTGGTGGTGCCGAATCTCGTCGTGCTCTATTACGGCGACAATCTCGGTCGAACCCTGCCCATCGTCGCCTTGGGGGGCGCTACTCTCCTGGTCGCCTGCGATATTTTCGGTCGACTGCTGATCTATCCCTTCGAAGTTCCGATCGGGCTCACGGCAGGAGGCATAGGTGGGCTCATGTTTCTGATACTGATCATCTGGAAAAATAGATAATGCGGTGGGATAACCGGATTTTCGTATGGGGCGTGCTTGTCATCCTGGCAGCGACCTTTGTGCTGGTGAACTCCGGCCTTGACCTGGACTACATCATTCCCAAGCGCCTGTCCCGACTCGCTGCCATGCTCATTGGTGGCGTTTGTGTTGCGCTGTCATCGATCATGTTTCAGACCATTGCCGGCAACAGAATTCTGACACCAGCGATAATGGGCTATGAGGCTGTCTATCTGCTGCTGCAGTCTCTGCTGATCTTGACGATGGGAGTCTCGAGCCTGGTGGTACTGGGCAAGAACGCCAATTATTTCATTTCCATTCTACTGATGCTGGTGTACTCCTGGGCCATTCATCGATGGTTGTTCCGGCAGGGAAAGAACAACGTCTTCTTTCTGTTGCTGGTCGGGCTTGTCCTGACCATGGTGATCAGTACCTTCACCCAGTTCATCCAGCTCAGAATCAGTCCCGGAGAGTTCGCGATCTTTCAGGGTTTCGCTCAGCTATCCTTCGAACGGGTGGAGCCTGAACGCCTGCTTTATTCCGCCATTCTTGTAGCGGTCGTGTGCGTGGTGGGGCGCAAGGACCTGCCGGTGCTCGATGTGATTGCTCTGGGCCGTGACCAGGCCATTTCCCTGGGGGTGGACTATCAGGCCAAGGTAAAGCTCTACCTGGCCTTGATTGCGGTTCTCGTGGCCGTTTCGACCAGCCTGATCGGCCCCACGGCCTTCATGGGCATATTCGTCGCCAATATCACCTATGCGCTGGCCCGATCACCACGGCATCGGGTCCTGTTGCCGATGGGATGTGCCATTGCCACGGGCATGTTCATCATCGCCCAGCTCATGGTGGAACACGTTTTCAACTACAAGACCACGATTGGAATCCTGATCAATCTGGTCTGTGGTACCTACTTTCTTATGCTCATGGTTCGCACTCGAGGAACCGTATGATCACGATCACCAACCTGCACAAGCGTTATGGCGACAAGGTGGTACTGTCCGGGGTCGAGACTCGCTTCCCATCAGGCTGTCTGACTTCGCTCATTGGCCCCAATGGCGCTGGAAAGTCGACGTTGCTGATGCTGATGGCTCGGCTCCTCGAGCCAAGCGGAGGGGATATCCGCCTGCATGGCGAGAGCGTCAAGGGTATCAAGATTGCCGATTACGCCAAGCGTGTTGCCACCTTGCGCCAGTCACCTGACTTCAACCTGCGTCTGCGGGTCGAGGAGCTCGTCGCCTTCGGGCGCTTTCCCTATAACCGAGGTGTCCTGACCGGTGAGGATCAGTACATCGTCGATGAGGCCATCGAGTTCTTGTCGCTCGCCCCACTGAGGCGAGCCTATATCGATGAGTTGAGTGGTGGCCAGCGCCAGATGGCCTTCTTGGCCATGACCATCGCTCAGCAGACGGAATATCTGTTGCTGGACGAGCCATTGAACAATCTCGACATGCGGCATGAGGTACAGATCATGCGCGCCCTGCGCTGCCTGTGTGATGACCATGGAAGAACCGTGGTAACGGTCATCCATGACATCAACTTCGCCGCCAACTATTCCGATCATATTGTCGCGATGAAGGAAGGGAGTATCCATTTTTCTGGTTGCGTCGATGATGTCGTGACCAAGGAAAGGCTTCGCGACCTTTATTCGCTGGATTTCGAGATCCTGAGCAATGGCAATGGACGTCTGTGCAATTACTTCACCCCGAGAGGAGAAATACGATGATCGAGAATATCAAGAGTGGTGGACGAGCGGCTGCGCTGGCCGTTGCCATGCTGTCCCTGGCACCTGGTGTCGCTCAGGCAGGGAAAGATGAGGAACATACCGATCCCTCTGGTGCCTTCAGTCCGATGACTATCGAGCATAGCCTGGGGAAGACGGTGATCGAGGAGCGGCCAGAACGCGTTGCTGTTCTCGATATGAACGAACTCGACTTTCTGGACCAGCTTGGCGTCGAGGTGGCGGGAGCTCCCAAGGATTTCGTGCCTGATTTCCTGTCCCAGTACAAGAATGATCCGGATGTCATGGATCTGGGGTTCATCGTCAAACCCAATATCGAGAAGGTTTATGAGCTTCATCCTGACCTGGTATTGATGACGTCCCTCCAGGCGAATCATTATGATGAAATAAGTCAGTTTTCTCCGGTGCTTCACTTCGATGTCGACTATCGTAACAGCCAGAGTGGGTATATTGAGGTGATCAGGGACCACCTGATGACACTGGGAAGGATCTTTGGCAAGCAGGAGTTGGCAAGGGAAAAAGGCGAGGAGCTCGAGGAGAAGGCTGAGGAGGTGAGGAACGTCACGGAAGGACGTCCGGAAAAAGCCCTCGTGGTGATGCACAACAATGGCACCTTTGCTTCCTTCGGTGTCAATTCGCGTTATGGCTTCGTATTTGACACTCTAGGCGTCAAGCCAGCCAGTACCTCACCTGAAACAGGACTACATGGCCAGCCGATCTCGAGCGAGTTCATTCAGGAATCCGATCCCGACATCCTTTTCGTCATTGATCGTACCGCCGTGATGGAGCATCGCCCCGTGCTGAATGCCGAGAGTCTGGCGAACCCGCTTCTGCGCGAAACCAAGGCGTGGAAGAATGATCGCGTGATCTTCGTCGACCCGGAAGCCTGGTATGTCACCGGGGCCAGCATTACGCCACTCAACATCATCATGGATGATGTTCTCAAGGCTTACCGCGGCTGAGCCTGCATCGGTCGCCGGTAGCGGATCCAGGCAGCGCGAGGGCCATTCTGTAGTAACTGGTTTGCCTGCCAGCCATGCCTTGGAGGGCAGGCTGGCAGGCATCATACGTCGTCACCTGTTCATAGGGTCACTTCGCTGACCGGCGCATTCAGCAACTCATGCTCGGCGAAGAAGGAGAGCGTCTTGCGGATGGTGGCACCGAGCTTTTCGGCCTGCTCCTTGTGGTAGCGGTCAGCGTTATAGGTGATCACCAAGCGCAGGTGATTTTCGCCTTCGATATTGTCCTCCATGATTTCGAACTGAAGGTCGAACATCGACTCGCTCTTGTCTGGATCGATCTGGCGGTACCTGATGGTTTCTCCATCTGCGGTGGCAAGGGAGCCATTCAGGGCATTCTTGGCGTGGATCTGCACATAGGCTTCGAACGGCAGGCCATCACCCTCTGCCATGCCTAGCGCCTGTTGAATGAGGTCGATTGGTACATCTGCATAGGCCATCGACTCGCCGATCTGGTGCTGAATGTTGTCGAGTAGCCTGGCGATCGGCATTTCGGGCGTCACCGAGATCCGGTGGGCGACCATAGTGGTGAAGTAGCCGACCGTCTCGTAAAACGTCGGGTCGGTGCGTCCCGAAGCGGAGGTACCGATGACGATGTCCCGTGACTGCCCGATGCTGTGCAATGTCAGTGCAATGGCGGTATAGATGACATTGAACAGCGAAACGTTGTGGTGTCGCGCAATGGCATAGAGCCGATTGCTGATTTCCTGCGTGAGTGGCTGTTCGATCCAGTCCGCCGCCAGGGAGGCGGTTTCGGTCTCCTCCGGCTTATCTCCACTGAAAAGTTGCAGTTGGGAGTTGGCTCCGGCCAGTCGGTCCTTCCAGTATTGAAGATGGCCTGGATCGACTCCCGCGGTGTGCTGCTGATGGGCAAAGTCGTGGAAGGGTGGAGCCGGTCTTGTCCAGAGGGGTTCGCTGCCCGAGCTGCGAGCAAGATAGGCATGTCGCAAGTCGTCTATCACGGTATTGAGAGACCACTCGTCAATCGCCATGTGATGAACGAGCAGTGACAGAACCTGATTCCCGGTTTTCGAGTCGCGCAGGAAACGGACGCGGAGCGGCAGCTCGCTCGCTAGATCGAAGCGGTGTGAAGCCTCGTCCTGCAGGGTGATGCCCTGGCTTTCGCGGCTGGTCCAGAACCAGCGATAATCGGCCAGTTCCGAGATGGAAATGGCCTGCTGCCATGTCCTGCCGTCTTGCTGGTAGAACAGGGTACGCAGGCCTGCATGCCGCTTGAGCACATCCCTGAAGGCCTGTTCGAACAGGCTCTCGTCAACGGCGTCCAAAAACTCCAGCCCGAAGGGAAGGTTGAAGATAGTGCCAAAGTCGTGAGCGGCATAGGCCTTCCATAACGAGGTCTGGGCCAGCGCGAGAGGAGCCTTGGAAGAAGCGACAGTCTGGGGGGGAGAAGGAGAGGGGCTGCAGTCAGCTCTCGTCACCGATATCCGAGCGGCAAGCGCTTCTGCCGAAGGAGCGTCGAAGAAGTCATTGAAATTGACTTCCAATCCGTGCGAATCCAGTAGACGGCCGATGATGCGTGTTGCCAGCAGAGAGTGGCCGCCAAAGTCGAAGAAATCATCATCCTGCTGCATTTCGGGGGCGCCGAGTGTAGTGCGAAACTCCTCCAGAATAATCATGGCGATATCCAGCCGGTCGGCGACGTCTTCTCTTGTGTCTTCGGCACTGGTAGCTGGCTGCGTATCCAGGCCCGACACGGATGGTTCTCCTGATGCCAATCGGCAAAGGAAGCGATCGAGGAGGAATACGCCCGCATGCGAGGAAACCGCCTGGCCGGTGGTAAGGACGAGGTCAATGGATGACCCATGGTCAGGCATGATGGCAAGCATGAAGTCGGTATGAGCCTCGCGGGTGGGAATCAGCAGTTCCTGATCGATGATGCCATCAGGGCTTGTCAGGCCTCCGGTCAGGTTGATCTCGATCCAGGGCAGGGCATCATCAGGTTCCGAGATGGAGGAGGCATGCCCTTTGATCGTTTCCATTATCGTGCGGTGTGCCAGCACGTCACCATCGCCAGGGCGAAGTGTCAGCCGATGAGTTCCCCCAGGAGTGATCAGGCTCAAGCCGATCGTTTCATGTTGTCCCGTTTCGGCGATGAAGCGGGCAAAATGCGTGGCAATGATGACCCGGAGCGTCGTGATATCCACTCCCTCGCTGGCGATAGGGGCAAGGGGGATTTCATGTGTCGATAGAGAGACCTTGTATTTCAGGGCCAGATACCGGGCTCTGCCGAGAGGCACCAAGGGTGTCTGGAGACTCTGGATGGCATGCCCTGAGGCATTGCGAGACCACTGGATGGGCGCCACGCTCGAAGGGAGCGCCGGTACCCGTTCGGCAGGCAGGACGTGTCGGGCAGAAGCAAGAGGCTCATCCAGGTAGAGCCCGGACACTGTCTGCAGAATGCGGGAAACGCACCAGCTTTCAGCCAGGATCTTGTGGGCAGCAAGTGCCAGGATGACGTCTTCATTGCAATGGATGATCGCTGCCTTGAAAGGAGGAACTCTCTCGAGGTCCCAATGAACCTCCTGCCATTCCACAAGTTGACGCGCCATGTCCGAGGTTGTGTGTGCCTGTCGGAGATCGACTCTGGGGCTGGTGGAGGCGGCGTACGTCTTGACCAGCTCGCCATCATCACGGAAGCGGTAGCGGGCATCGAGCTCGGGGTAATGCTGCGTCAGTGTCTGGAGGGCTTGCAGCAGTCGGGATAGTTCGACCTTGTCGCCTAGTTTCCATGCGCGCAACTCGCTCAACGAGCTGTCGGGGCTCTGTTGTTGCATCCAGATATATTCTTCATGGTTGGAAAGTCTGGAATCTGGTTGGCTCTCTGGCTGATTTTCCATCATCGGTGCGGGTTCCAAATTAAAGGGGGGCGAAGGAGTAACAGGAGTCCTGTGGGCTGGAAACTGGGCTACGGTATACCGGCCACTTCTCCACAAAAGGAAGAAAATAGCCGGCATCGCTGTATCAGAAGCTGGCTTTCAGCCCTACCCCGAATTCACGAGGAGATACGATATAGGCAGAAACCCCGGCAGAGCGGTCGGTGAATTTCTGCGTCGGAGCATCTTCATCCCAGATGTTGTCGACATAAGCGAAGAGCTCGATATTGTCGGTCAGGTAGTGCGTCAACTTGGCATTGGCAAGGGTGTAGGAATCGACATGAAGGCTCGGGTCGTTATCATCGGTCGAGAAATAACCATCCGTATGACGGATGTCCCCACTCAGACGGAACTGTGAATTGATATCCCATGCGGCGCCAATATTGAACATGTAGCCGGGAGATTGGGAAAACTCATTGTCAACGAATTCTGAGCCTCGAGAGTCATTGAACTCACTGACGTTTGTTTTCAAGAGACCAAGTCCAGCATGCAGACGAAGGGCATCCGTTGCCTGATAGTCAGTATTCATCTCGAGGCCGTAGGCTTTTGCTTCATCCCCATTGACGATTATCGAGCTCCTCCGGCCATCGTCAGTGTAATCGGTGACGGAACGTTGCGAGTCTTCGTAGACTGTATAGAAGAGGTTGCTGGAGAGGAAGAGACGATCATCGAGAAAGTTTGCTCGAGTGAAGAGTTCATAGTTCCAAGCGGTTTCTTCATTGAAGGTGTAGTATTTTCCTCCTGAGAAATCGACACCCGTTCCACCCGGAACATACCCTTTGCTGATCAACGCACCCACGGTGACATCGTCCGAGATATCGTAGGCAAGGGAGACTTTGGGAAGCACCGCATCAAAGGTTTCGTCATAGGCATAATCGACATCTGGAACATAGCTTGCAATACCTTCATGCTGTATACGGTCACGCTGGTAGCGTAGCCCACCTGTCAGCGTCCAGTCGTCGATGAATCTCCACGAAACTTCGGAAAAAATACCGAGGCTATCCTGTGTGATATCGGCATCGGTCCATCCTAGACTATTGTCAAGCTTGTTCTTGGAGTTCTCGTGTGAATAGTAAACTCCGGAGAAACCACTGAATTCCGATTCCGTGCTGCCGAAATTAAGGCGCAGCTCGTTGGATATGTTGTCAAAGTCCCGGGACGCAGTTCCGGAAAACGGTGGAGAGAAGTAGAAATTAAACTCCCCTGAAGAATATTGAAGCTGGTTGCTGATGCGCACATCATTGCCGAAATCATAGTCAAGATCGAGTATGGCTGTGTCGCTTACCGTCTCTTGAGTGTCTACATAAAGGGTTTCGCTATTATGATCCTTGTATGGTTTCGATACAGGTTCGCTTGATGGACGATCAACTTCCGTGTGAGAAAAGGTGAATTTCGCTTCGATCCCGGGGATATCGAGTGGTTGCCAGAGAGCCTTGAGTCGTGCGTTGAAATTCTCGAAATCCAGATCCTTGTCGTGCGCCGTAAACTCGGGGTTGGTGTAGGAGACGAAAGTATCTCGTCCGCTATAGTCGAGGGCGAGACGTGCAGCGAAGTCATCAGACAGTGGTCCAGATGCGACGAAGGAGGCACGTTGCTTGTTTTCGCTACCATATAATAGCTGGCCTCCCCATTCAGGGGTGAACGTCGGATCCTTGGTGTTAATGACAATGGCGCCTGCGATACTATTGGCTCCCTGGCTGGTAGTCTGCGGCCCGCGGAAGACTTCGATCGAGTCGACATCCCACAGCGTGGCGGCGCCGATGCCGTATTCGGCCGAGCTGAGATAGCGGCCATCTACACTGATTGTCGCTCGTGGAACCGGTTTGGACAGATAGGCATTCCCTGCTCTAACAGGCCCTTTGGTGTCAACGCCTCGAATTATCGGTGCGTCTGTCTTGCTTGTGTACAGTATATTCGGTACGCCATCCAGAATATCGGGAACCGTTTGTGCCTGTGGCTCGCTCTCGACATCATCAGCGGTGATGACAGATACACTACTGGCGGTCCGGTGCAATGATCTTTCCATCTTCTCGCCCGTGACGACAATGGTGTCCAGCTTTGTTGCATTGCTGGAATCTTCACCGTCCTGGGCTATGGCATGCCCTGCGAAAAGTGCCACACAGGGGATGAAAAAAGTATTGGTTAAAGTCGTTCCATGAGAATTTTTTGAGCGATGGGGCGTGCGATGCATTAAAGACATTTTTTAGTTCCGGTTGAATGATCTTGAAAATTCATCATGATGCTTGAAGTGAGATTTTGTTTTTGGTGGTGATCTATCCGGTTGTGTGGAGTTTGTTGATCCATTTTTTCGGTTTCTGCTGTTGTTGTTTCGTTTTCATTTTGAACATGGTGGGTGGCCTCTATGTGTCTGCGTAAAAAATAGTGTCGATCAGAAGGCAGTTCCTGCCCAGGAATGATTGCTGGTTGATTCGATTTTATCCTGCACGTCTGAGGTCTGGTGATGGCAAATTTCTGCCACAATATCGCTGATCAAGGTGTCAATTTTATGGGTGTCATGATGGTGGCCTGTAGTGATCAGGTGGGCGATATCTCCGGAAGCAGCCAAGCAATGTTTCTTGCATAATGCATCGGACGGTTTGGGAAAGACGACAGTAATAGAGTTTCTGTGTCGCCAGGCATTGATACCTTTCTGACGGAAGCAATCAACGGCATGCTGGGCCAGGTCCAGACAGCGGGTAATGCGGTTTCGCCAATCGGAGAATGAGTGGCTCCGCATTGCCGTCCACATCATCAAGGGTGTGTGTCCATTGCGTGAACCACTGATCGTCTTGTCGTCGGCCAGGATATAGTCGACTCTGGAGGTGATAAGAGAAACATGCCTCTGCTTAGCAACGACGACCCCACAGGGGATGGGGGATCCGATCATCTTGTGGCCAGAAACGGAAATCGAATCTACGCCATCCGCAAAGCTGAAAGGCTGTGGGTTATCCGTGAATGGGAGAATCATTCCGCTGAGTGCCGCGTCGGCATGTATATAGTAGTTGTCTCGCTCTATTCCGGCCTGGCTCAATCGTTCCTGTATGATGGAAATGTCATCGACAGCACCCTTCAGGGTTGTGCCGATGTTGGCGAAGATAATTGGGTTCTTCTCGCCATCAAGAGAGATGCTGCTGATGAGGTTATCGTAGTCTATCTCGCCATCAGGCTTTGATTTTATGGCTTTAGCCTTCATACGTAGAAGGCGTGCTATCTTGGATACGGAGTAGTGAGTGTCTCCGGAAAAATAAAGGGTTCCTTCAGGAAATATTTCTCTTGCCAGGTAGCACCCGAACATGTTGCCTTCAGTTCCCCCATTGGTCACATAGCCCCAGCTCTCTTCGAAAGGAATGGCGAAGAGGTTGGCGAAGTACTCCATGACTTCCTTTTCGAAGCTGAAGGAATTGAGAAGGTAGTTACAATATTCCGACCAGTCGCCGCAGTTGTTGAGGGAAAATCTCAAGAACCGCTCCAGGATGGTGTAGTCGAAGTCTGCGGACTCCGGGTATCCAATATTGAAATACTGATTCTTCACACAGTAGGCCCAGAATTCGTCGAGCTTGCCGTGGTCCTCGATGGATAGGGTCATTGTTACTTCCTTCTGGATAGGTACTTACGACATGACGGGGTCATGCCTCCGTGTAGTCAGAAGAGGTCAGTTTTCCCTTCAAGATCAGGCCAGGTCATGGACTCCATGGCAGATGCTCTGAACCTGTCTCTTCCTGTACTTGGTTGAAGGCCTGTCATGACTCGCGCTGGGGCTGGAGCATGGCTTGTCGACCTTGTCCTTACCCCTTTCCTCGAGAAGCGTGTCATGGAGGAAAGACACGCTTTTATTCCTTAGACGCATAAAGGAGTGGCTGCTGGAACAGTTCTGCCTCTTGAAGGTGGCGGCAGCTACCGCTTTGTACTCGCTCATGAGTCGATCCCTTTTGGCAGATTCGGTTGTGTTTCCAGCAGCCTCGCTGACGGCAGGCCTACGTTGACGTTGACGGCTCCCTGTGAATGAGTTTATAAATGTAAATGATTTTGATTGTCAAATGCGATTTAGTGATGCGAGAACTGACTCCAATGCAGGCTGCCTGTTGGTCGGGCCGCCACAATTCAGCCTTCATGGGTGGTGTCGCAGCGCATCTCTATGTCGAGCTGGATGGCCATCATGTCGATGTCGAGGGCTTGAGGTCTGCGCTCGGGCGCCTATACGGCCTTCACCCGATGCTGAGGCTATGCGTGACTGCCGAAGGGCAGCAGAGGGTGAGTGGAGCCAGCCCTAGGGGGCTGCTGGAGGTGGACGATTTTCGCGACCTGCCTCGTTCGGAGGTCGAGCAGCGGCTGGAATCCAAGCGGCATGAATGGTCGCACCAGAAGCTCGATCTGTTGCATGGCCAGGCAGCCCGGTTTTCCATCAGTCTGTTGCCCGAAGGGGCTACGCGCCTGCATGTGGATACGGACATGATTGCCATCGATCCTTCCAGCTTCTGTCTGCTGATGGAGGATCTCGCGGGTTTCTATGAGAACCCTGAGAAGGAAGTGGCGTCACCGCCGACTTTCTTTGAATGGCACGACAGCATGCGTGCCAGCGACGATCATCGGGTCGCGGTCAAGCGGGACCGCCAATGGTGGAGCAGACGACTGGAATCAATATCTCCGGCGCCATCGCTGCCACTTCATGACATGCCTCCGGAGGAGCCTCGCAGTACACGTCTGGCTTGCTGGCTTGGGCCGGGGCAGCGTGCGGCGCTGCGCCGGCTGGCTGGTGAGCATCAGGTGACCCAGGCAGCATTGATGCTGGGATTGCTCGCGATCAGCCTGGGACAGTCGACCGGTGATCGGCGCTTTCGGCTCAATGTCCCGATGTTCTGGCGAGCACCGACCATCGCCGGCGTCGAGCGAACTGTCGGAGAGTTCTCGAATGTGTTGATTCTCGATGTCGATCTCGATCAGGCGGATACACCGGCGGGTCTTTGCCGAGGGCTCGCGGAGCAGTTGAACGCTTTGTTGACGCATTCTTCCTATGCCGGCGTGAATGTCATGCGAGACCTGTCTCGCCACCATGGCAGTCCTCAGCTTGCACCCATCGTCTTTACCGCTGCCATGGATCTGCCCCAGGGCGAGCTGCTATCGGAGCGGGTGCGGAGAAGCCTGGGAACGATGGGCTGGACCATCTCGCAAGGACCGCAGGTTGCGCTGGATGCTCAGGTGGCTGCGGTCGATGGCGGCATTCTCATCAATTGGGACATCCGACTGGACGCGCTTCCCGAACACTGGGTTAACGCCGCTTTCAATCGGTTTACCTCCCTGGTGTGCGGGATTGCTGACGGAGAAAGGAAACTCGATGAATCCTTCCACCGGAACAGGGTGGTTACCGAAGGAGAGGTCGTCATGACGGGTAAGTCTGAAAGCTCGGAAGCATTGCCGCTGACTTCATTGCAGCAGGCCTACCTGCTGGGGAGAGGGAAGAGCCAGCCGCTTGGCGGTGTCGCCATGCAAGAGTTCAGGGAGTACCGCGGTCAACTGGCTGCCGATGTATTGCGCCAGCGCCTTGCCGATATGGTACGGCAACATGCTGCGTTGCGGACCCGGATCGATGCCAGGCGGCTTACCCAATGGGTCGACGACGAACCACGCCTCAACCTGGAAGAAATCGATCTCGGTGGCATGTCCCGTCAGGACGCTCTGCAGCATATCGACGCCCGGCGTGACAGCTATACGCACGCGCTATTCGATCTTGAGCATGCTGCACCCTGGAATGTGACCATCTTCCATCTGCCAGAGGAGGATGGTGGGGATAACCTGGTCGTCTTTACGCGCTTCGATGCCTTGATCCTCGATGGTTGGTCCATTGCTGCCTTGATGCGAGAGCTCTTCGAGGGCGAGCGCCCCGTTCGGCCAGCCGTTGCTGGAGGCAAGGAGGACGGCAAGTCGCGGCGGGAAGATGACATGGCTTACTGGAAGGCGAAACTCGCGCCCGTGACCGCTCCGCCTTGTTTGCCCTGGCGCCGTCCTCTCGACCGGATCACCAGTAGCCGTTTCGAGCGTCAGAGCCGTGTGTTACCCCCCGAAGTCTTCAGGGCAGTGTCGAAGAGCGGTACCCACCAGGGGTTGTTCAAGAACTCGGTCATCATGGCACTGGTCTTCGAAGTGCTCTCTCATTGGCTCGACGAAGGTGACCTCTGCGCGGGGATCCCCGTTGCGCCCGGGAATGCTGGATCCTATGCCAATCACTCGAGTTTCATTGCCGTCCACTGGAGACCCGGGCAGGGTGGCTTCGAAGAGCGGGCGTCCAGCCTGCAGCATGACATCCTCGAGGGGCTGGAACACCTGGCGTACTCCGGTATCGATATCGCCCGGGAACTGTTCGAACGGATGGGGGTAGCGCCAACCCTGCCTGTTGTCGTCACCAATGGCCTGTCATGGCCAGTGGCGGGCAAGGACAGTGCGATGCGCTTGCATACAGGCCTGACCCAGACGCCCCAGGTGGCCATGGATATCCGCTTCTCCTGCAATGCCGAGGGAGCCCTGGTATTCGACATCGACTACGCCTGTGAAGCCCTGGAAGGCGAAATGGTGAGCGATATTCTCACGGCTCTGGAGAAGGCCTTTCACGCCGTATCAGCAGCGGGCTGCCTGACGTGTGAGACTCGCTCGATCATCGATACTCGACACTATCATTTCAATGCCATCGAGGCGGACCGGCAGCACGGACGGTTTCTCCCGTCGATCGCCGCCAACATCCTTACTGAGGGGAATCACCGCACGGCCATCATCAGCGGTGATCGTCATATCGGCTATTCCGAGCTGGGCGGCATGGTGAGTCGTATCATGGCGGCCATGCAGGCGAGGGGGCTGAAGCAGGGCGAGGTCGTGGCCATCTGCCTGCATCGTGGCCCGGAACATACAGCGGTCACACTCGCCTGCGCCTTGCTGGGCCTGGTATGGGTGCCGATCGACGCGGCTTCACCACCCGACCGGCTCGACTATCTACTGTCGAATTGCCTCCCGCGTCTTGTCGTGGCGCCGGAGGGCCTGGAGACAGGGCAGGCTAGCGTATCGCCGCAAGAGCTCCTGGCTGCCGAGCCGTTCATTGGGTGCCTCGACTGGGAAGCGCTGTCTGTGAGCGAGGAGCCAGCCTTCTATCTTTATACGTCGGGCACCACGGGGAAACCGAAATGCGTGGTCTTGACCAACAGGGCCACGGCGAACGTCATTGGCTGCACGCTCGATGAATGGGAGGTTACGGCCGACGATGTCTTCATCTCCGTCACTCCCTTGCATCATGACATGTCGGTTTTCGATATCCTGGGCAGCCTGGCTGCCGGGGCAACCCTCGTCCTTCCCGAGCCAGGAGAAGAGAAGGATGCAATGCGCTGGAATCGGCTGATCGAGCAGCATGGTGTCACCCTGTGGTGCTCGGTCCCTTCGATTCTCGAGATGCTGCTTTCCTGTCGACGGGGCAATGGACTACAGAGCCTGAGGCTGATTGCCCAAGGTGGCGATTACATCAAGCCGGCTGTCATTGCCGATTTACGTCGATATCTTCCCGCGGCCCGCCTTGTCTCCCTGGGTGGGCCGACTGAAACAACCATCTGGAGCATCTGGTACAACATCGGTGCCGAGGATGTTGCCGCCATTCCTTATGGCACAGCATTGCCCGGCAATGCCCATTTCCTGCTCGACGACCGTGGTGAGCATTGTCCTGTTGGGGTGGCTGGGAGAATTCATACGGTCGGTGTCAATGTCGCGCTTGGCTATCTCGAGAATGGACGTCTTACGCACAACGACTTCGTGACGATTCAGGATGACAAAGGTAATAGCGTGCGTGCCTTCCGCACCGGCGATCGAGGTCGGTTTCGTCGTGATGGGGTTCTCGTCTTCGATAGCCGTGTCGATGGCTACGTCAAGATACGCGGTGTGCGCGTATCGTTGCCAGATATCGAGAATGCATTGCTCCACCATGCTGCCATTCGGCATGTGCTGGCCGTGAACTACGGCGAGGAGAGGCAGGGCGACAGCAACATTGGCGTGATTTACGTTGCCGAA
This sequence comes from Halomonas elongata DSM 2581, assembly GCF_000196875.2. Taxonomy (NCBI): domain Bacteria; kingdom Pseudomonadati; phylum Pseudomonadota; class Gammaproteobacteria; order Oceanospirillales; family Halomonadaceae; genus Halomonas; species Halomonas elongata. Next base: position 2,122,897 of record NC_014532.2, on the reverse strand, counting down.
GATGGGGCCGAGTTGTCGAGTGCCCAGTTGCGCGACCATGCGCGGCAGCACTTGCCGCAGTCACACGTGCCGGCACGTTTTGTGCCCGTGCCCCGCATACCGCTTTCAGCCAACGGCAAGCCGGATCGCCGGTATGCCCGCAGCCTGCTGCTCGGCGCTGAGTCTGAACCTGGACACCAGCCGGCAGTGGCCGTCACGGAAGAGACGCGAGCCGGCGAGGTTCTCTCGATCTATCGCAATGTACTGGGGCTTGCTCCCGACGCGGGCCTTGGAGCGCATTCCGACTTCATCGAAGCCGGCTTGCGGCCACAGCACCTACGTACCGTCGCGTCGCGGCTGGAAGAAGCATTCTCGGTCACGTTATCGCCCCAACTGCTGGCGCGCTGCCGCAATGCCGGTGACGTCACACAGTTGCTTGATCGGGCTCCGGTCACTCAGCCCGGTTGCTTGGAGGAATAAACTTTCCGGTCGAGAGACTGGGGTGAGAAGTGTCAGTTCACCGGCAATCGGCCGTGTCGCAATTCTGGCTGTGGGCATGCATACAAGGAGCTGGACGATGGATATAGAACCACTTGACCTGGCAGGGGTTGGCATTGGCCCCTTCAACCTGGGGCTGGCGGCACTGCTGGCTCCCCATTCGAGTATCAGAAGCCTGTTTCTGGAGCGAAAGGGCGACTTTCGCTGGCATGAAGGCATGATGCTGCCGGGTACGACTTTGCAGGTCCCTTTTATGGCTGACCTCGTGACCATGGCCGATCCCTCGAACCCTCTGAGTTTTCTCAATTATCTGCATGTTCATGATCGGCTTTACCAATTCTATTACCATGAAAGCTTTCATATTCCGCGCGAAGAATATGACCATTACTGCCGGTGGGTATCCCGGCAGCTTTCTTCCTGCCGTTTCGGTGAGGAGGTGTCCTCCGTAAGCCATGATGCAAGCTCTGATACCTTCGTCATTGAGAGTCGGCTGACTACAGGAGAATTTCGTCGTTACCGCAGTCGTCATCTTGCGATCGGAGTCGGAACGGTTCCGTGGCTTCCACAATGGGCAAGAGCGCATACGTCGGCGCCCCTCATCCATTCAGCCATGTTTGCCGACTGGCAGGAGCAACTTTCAAAATGCCGTCAGGTCACGGTGGTGGGCTCGGGCCAGAGTGCCGCCGAGTGTGTTCTGGCGCTCTATCGTGCGCTGACCCCGGAAATGATCGAGGCCGGTGCTGCGGTGCGCTGGATTACCCGTTCAGCCGGTTTCCATCCTATGGAGCATTCGAAACTTGGGCAGGAGTGCTTCACTCCGGCATACATGAGTTACTTCCACGACATTCCACGCGAGAAGCGGCGCGAGATTGTGGAGGGGCAAGGATTGCTCTACAAGGGGATCAGCTTCTCGACGATTGCCGAGGTCTTTGACCTGATGTACGAGCGTTCGGTCGGAGGGCGCGACCCAGGCCTGTCTCTGGCCGCGAACTGCGAGGTCACTTCTGTCGAGGAGACGGCTTCGGACAGGCTACGGATCACGCTGCGCCATGGGCCTCTGAATCAGACCGTTTCAGTCGAGAGTGATGCCATCGTCGCGGCGACAGGCTACCGGCATGCCTGGCCGCAATGGTTCGATGAGCTGAAGTCGACGATCCTGGAAACCGATGCCCATGGGGATGCCATCGTCGAGGCGGACTTCACCGCACGCCGTCGGGATGGATCAACGGGACGGGTATTCATCCAGAATGCCGAGATCTTTCAACATGGAGTAGGCTCCCCCGATCTGGGGCTTGGTGCGTATCGCAATGCCACCATCATCAATCAGTTACTCGGTCGGAACTATTATCGTATGCCGGCTCGGTCCGCATTTCAGGAGTTTGGTCTGCCTGTATGCAGCGCTGATGCTGATGATGAAAAGAGATCCTCAGAGGGTGTGGCCATGTTGTAGAAAGTATTGAGAATCCGGGCCTAAAGTCCCCACCATACAGGCTCATGGTGGGGCGAGATGTTGCTGTCGGAATCCCGCAATTCCTGGAGCTCGTCTGCGCCATGCTTGTCAAGGCGGCGAAGATGCCTCTTCACCGTACCCGTTCACGTGTGAGGCTCCCTCTTAGGGGTAACTGACCATATTCTCGATCTACCATATATGTACCTACATGCATTTATTGCTCACCTCTCACGAATGGGTTAGTGAGAGGTTTGTCAGGCTGGTTTTCTGCATGATAACTTTTCCGGTAGTTTCCAGGAGTCATTGAGGTATGTTTGATAAATGATCTACGCATTTTTTGGCTAGATGAGAAGCCGCTTTTGAAAGCAATGGTTTTCAAAGGAAGATTTGTTTCCATGATCAAGTTGATAGCTTTTTCTAGTCTGCGGAACTCAATGTACATTGATGGTGAAATGCCAACTTCTTTACTGAATATTCTGTTTAGGTTCCTGGTGCTCATGGCATGTCGCTTGGCAATATTTTCTACTGTTAGTTCCTTATCAAGGTTCCTCTCAATATGCTCTCGTATTTCCCTGATTTTCGTGGATTTTTCGCTGGCCAGGGCGCGGCCTGGACTGTGGGGTATACCACCCAAGTCATACTTGTAGATTGAAGTTGATTTTTTTATTTTATTTGCCATGTCATCGCCATAGTCCATGGCGATAAGCTTTAAAGCAATTTCGATCGCTGAGCTCAGGCTGTAAGATGTCCATATCTTATCTTCCTTGAGTTGGGGTGAGTCATATTCAAGCTCTACATGAGAAGAAATGTTGGCGAAGTTGTTTTTTGTTTGGCTGGGCTTGTTTTCTTGGAGATTAAACTCCTTTGTAGGCGAGGGGGTTCCTGATAGCAATGCAGCTATTCGTTTGGCTCTAGGAAAAGTTGTTTTTATGGAGCCAAAGGAATATGGGTTAATGAGCAAGCTTTCATGGTGATCCTTTGACCCAGCAATAACCAAGGTGTCGGATCCTTCCCCTGCATTGTTTATGCTCTGTGCCGATACGCACATGACGGAATCAGAGGGGACAATTCCTTCTTCATAAGAGATGATGCGGAACCTGTAGGCTTCTATAGGCCCATTGCTAAGCATGTATTTATTTGCGACACTAAGTGCAGATAAGAATCCAGCCATCTCAAGAGAGCTAAACCCAGGTGTCACCAATAAGTCAATCTCGTTCGGCATGGTTGCAAGCATTCTCTAAACATCCAAAGTTTTATAAGACCCTTCTTCCCTGTGTTCTAAGTTAAAGGCATCAGCTATGCGCTCATAGCAGAGGATATGGGCGATGTCTTGATTTGATTTCAGTGTGTCCGATTTTGAGGTCATTGTGACCTCACAATCTTATTTTTTTTATTACGATTGAAGTGCCCGACCAAGGGGCAAGGGAAAACTTTGCTTATCGCATTCGCGAGGCGAAGTTGTTGGGAGCGGTCGGATGAAGGTGAGAGCGGCTGCCGCTTACTTGAGTCGAACGTTTGTTTGGGGTGTGAAAGTGATCAAAATTGAAGATTTAGACCCGAAAAATCCTGGAAGTCCAAATGATTGGCTAGATAAAGTAAATGAATTTGATGGTGGTATTAACGGTCAGGACTACCAGTCAGATTATGATAATGTTATGCAGCTATCCAGGTTATATGATAAGGCGGGAGACATTGCAAATGAGTCACGGAGCGCTGAGGTTCAGGGAAAAATAGAGAGTATAGCTAGTAATCTGGCCGACCGTTCTCTTAACTGGAGATATGATAGCGAAGAAGAACAGTCTAACATCCAAGAGATGCTAGAAAAGATAGCGAGTGGCAATACGGTTCACTGTTTTGCTGCCGGCACGCTAATTGACACCCCCGAAGGTGAGGTCGCCGTTGAGACGTTGGCAATTGGCGATAGCATCCTGACGGCCAGCGGCGAAACCATCACTATCAAGTGGGTTGGCCGCAATACAGTAAGCAATGCCACGGCCGCTCCGGATCGCCAGCCGGTACGCATTCGGGCTAGAGCACTAGGTGAAGGCAAGCCGCACCGTGATTTGGTGGTCACCGCTGGTCATGGTTTGGTAGTCGATGGTCTGGTGATTAACGCTGCAGCGCTGGTTAATGGTGGCTCCATTGACTATATGCCATGGGATGAACTTGGTGAACTAGTTACTTATTACCATATCGAGACGGAGAAACATGAGGTGATTTTGGCCAACGGTATCGAAGCCGAAACCTACATCGATTATGTCGACCGTCGAGCATTCGATAACTATGCCGAGTACGTTGCTTTATATGGCATTGAGACTCGAATCGTCGAAATGCCATCTCATAGGATCTCGGCGAGACGCATGCTCCCGCTTGTCTTGCGTCAGCGGCTCGGTATTGATATGTCAGCCTTTGAGGCTGAAACGACCTAGCATGTCTTCTGCCGCTTGGGCAGTTAGAGTGTATTAAGCATTTCTTGCTCCCCACAAAGTTTCGCCCCCGATGATCACTTCTCGATTTGGGGGCGTCTCCGTGTTGTGGCATATTGAGAAACTGTCAATAGGAATAAGTATGATAGGGAGCAGGACGGTACTCTAATCGGCTGTTGGACAGAGTAGTGCCCCGCGGGGCGGGACACATGGGGAACATGTCGGGTGGTCAGGAAGGTTAGTTTCTTTCTCGCGGATGCCTGCTGGGCAGCTGGTGCTGCCCTAATGCAGGTCGCCTTTCAATGCAGGTCATTGAGCATCCCTTGTAGCTGACGACATTCCTCGGCATTCAGTGCGCTCAACGGTCGTCTCGGGGCTCCGGCTTCAATTCCCGTCAGGCGCAGGCCAGCCTTTATCGTGCTGGGCAGGCCACCACGCAGGATGAAGTCCAACAGGGGCAGCTGCCGGTAAAATAGGGCTTTTGCCTTGTCCAGTTGCCCTTCGCTTGTGGCCGTGTACAGCTGGCAGTTCAGTTCTGGAATGAGATTGGGGGCAGCAGTACACCACCCCTTTGCTCCGGCAACAAACGCTTCCAGGGCCAAGGGATTACAGCCGTTGTAGAAGGGCAGTTGTCCCTGTGAACGCAGATGCAACTGATGCATTCGCTGAATATCCCCCGTGCTCTCTTTAACCATGGTCACGTTGTCCACCGAGTTGACGATGCGCATGATCAGATCGACGGACATGTCGATTCCGCTGGTCCCGGGGTTGTTATAGAGCATGATGGGAATGCCGAGCTGATCGCCCACAGCACGGTAATGCTCAAAGATCTCCTCTTCACTGAGCTTCCAATAAGAGATCGGCAGTACCATGACGGCATCGGCACCGTGCTCTTCGGCAAATCGGGCACGGCGTAGTGTACCTGCGGTGGTCAGATCGGAGACGCTGACAATCGTAGGAACACGTTGATTGACTTGAGTCAGCGTGAATTTCGCTACGGCCTCCCACTCCTGTTCAGTGAGGTAGGCTCCTTCGCCGGTACTGCCTAGAGGTGCGATTGCGTGAACGCCGCCTTCGATCAGCCGCTCGATAGAATGGCCGAGAGCCGGTAAGTCGAGATGCCCCTCTGCATCAAAGGGAGTAATGGTGTAACCGATGATACCGTGAATGGCCTGTGCAGACATCGTGGGTTCCTCTGGATTCGAAAAAGTGGAGGGCAAGAGCTTCGTGATAGATCAACTCAAACAATCACTGTGCTGACGCAAGGCTCGGCGTGCGTAATAGTTGAAAGCGGCGCCATGGCGTTTGGGCTTTGAAATCCAGTCGTGGGCTTCGCGGCCCAGCTCTGGCGGGATGGAGCGGATCTCGCCAGCCGACATCGCCAAGAGCTGTAGCTTGGCGGCGCGTTCAATCAACATGGCGATAACGCAGGCCTCCTCGATCGACTGCCCGGTGGACAGCTGTCCGTGGTGGGCCAGCAGGATGGCGCGCTTATCGCCCAAGGCCTCAGAGATGATCTCGCCTTCCTCGTTGCCCACTGGCACGCCTGGCCAACTCTCGAGAAAGGCGCAGTCTTCAAAGAGTGGGCATATATCCATGTGTGACACAGCCAGCGGCACTTCGAGCATCGATAGGGCTGCAATATGCAATGGATGCGTATGGATGATGCAGTTCACATCGTTACGAGCTCGATAAACCCAGCTATGGAAGCGATTCGCTGGATTAGGAATGCCGTTTCCTTCAAGGACATTGAGGTCTTCGTCTACCAGCAACAGGTTGTTGGCGCTGATCTCGTCGAACCCCAATCCAAGACGTTGGGTGTAATAGGTTCCAGGCTGGGGGCCGCGAGCCGTGATCTGGCCGGCGAGTCCCGAGTCGTGCCCACCGTCGAAGAGGATCCGGCAGGTCAAGGCCAGTTTTTGGGTGTCGGTCCAGGTATTATCACTGAGGCCGGTCCTCATTTGCTTTTCAGCGTTGCGGACCAGTTCATCTTTGGGTGTCTGCATGGTCGTCATAACATGTCCTTATCGCTGCGAGTGGTGAAGCCGAGGTGCTGCTTCTTGCTAGGTGAGGCTATAGCTTGATGACACATCGGAGCGTATATGACACAATGTGTCATGCGCAAACAGAAATTGAGAGTGCTTGGTAGTGCGACGTCTATGCGATTGAAATTATTGAGGAAAAAACTTGGTGTGACATTGGAGGCTCTGGCGGAAGGGACTGGGCTAAGCAAGAGCTACCTGTCGAAGGTCGAACGGGGGCTGAATAACCCATCGATAGCCGCAGCGCTCAAATTGGCCAAGGCGTTGAACGTCCAGGTCGAGGAGCTGTTCTCTGATGAGCCTGGTACACAGCAGAGCTATAGCATCGTGCGTGCCGAGCAGCGCGGGACCTTGACCCATGACAATGACGGTTTGTCCTATGCGTCGTTGGCCAGAAGGGTGAGTGAACATCAGTTGCTTCCGTTCATGCTCTACCCGAACACCGAATTCAACCATTCGGCTTTCAAGGAACACATGGGTGAAGAGTTCCTGTTTGTGCATCGTGGGCAGGTGGAAATCGACTTCATGACGGAACGTGTCACGCTCAATACTGGGGATGCGCTGCATTTCGACGCTCAGCGGCCTCATAGAATCCGCTCCTTGGGTGATTCCACCGCTGAGTTGTTAGTCGTTGTCGACGGTCATGTTTGACACGGTATGACGGTTGGAGGTCAGAGGAGGCTGGATACCGCCTTGACCGTCCCGATAAGCCTGCCGCGCCCCATGGGACAGTTGGCGGCCGAATGCCTCATACCGAAAACGCGGAGAATAGCGATGCCTCGAGCGGCTCGGCTGGAACAGGTAGACGACGGTATCTGGATAGTGGACGGCCCCATTGTCAGTTTTTACGGATTTCCCTATCCCACTCGCAGCGTGATCGTGCGCCTGCCAGATGGAACGTTATGGGTATGGTCGCCCATTCCCTTGGATGACGAACTGATGGCCGAGGTGTCGGGGTTGGGGCCGGTGGCGCATCTGGTCAGCCCCAACAAGCTTCATCATCTAGGTCTGGAGGAATGGCGGGTGGCCTTTCCGGCAGCCAAGCTTTGGGGCTTGCCGTCAACGGTCCGGAAATGCCGTGACCTGCGCTTCGATGGCGTCCTGGACGACATGCCACCGCTTGCCTGGCGTGGCACCATCGAGCACGTCCAGTTTCGCGGTTCGCCCTTGCTTGAGGAGATGATCTTCTTCCATCGGCCATCTCGTACGGTCCTGCTGGCCGATCTGAGCGAAGCCTTGAGCCGTGACTTCCTGGCGCGCCATTGGGCGCCGTGGCAGCGGCTGATTGCCCGCCTGTGGAGCATCACCGAGGCGGCGCCGAAGGCCCCGCTCGAGGTGCGGTGGTCCACCATCCGCCGGAGTGTCGCGCGAGCCGCGATCCACCGCCTGCTCGCTTACGATCCCGAGAAAGTCATCATGGCCCATGGTGTCTGGCAGCGGAGCCATGGCCGTGCCTTTCTGGAACGGACTTTCTCGTGGCTGTCACCTGTATCGCCTTCCATGTCCGGGGAGGTGCCTCGATAAGGAGTGTTGAATCATGATGGTAAGCAGATACTTGTTGCTCCTGGCATTTGGAGTGATTACGGCAGTGCCCGCCTACGCGATCGACCGTGAACAGGGGCTCGAGCGAGTCAGGGAACAGTTGACACAGTCCTGTGCGGAGGGGGAGCAGGCTTCCTGCCTGGGCGTCGAGACGTCCCGATGTGGACGCCTCGCGGAGGAGGTGGTGCAAGCCTGTGCGGAACACTTCTACCCAGCAGAGCAAGAGCATATGGCCGCCTTTGGCGATTGCATCGGTCGCCAGACCCGACAGCGCACTGGCGTATCGGAGGCCGAGTTACAGTCGTGCCAGACCCACGCCGAGGGCGCGTCACATTCCCCTTCTTCCCCCGAGGAGGCGATGCGTGGCCTCGAGGACGCTCAGGCCGTCATGGCTCAGGACGCCGAAGCTACGCAGGACAAGGTGGCACTCCCGTTATATCCGAACCACGAACTGACGGCACACCACCAGGACATGAGCAGAATGCCTGGTCTTGATGATGAACCGCTTGGAGATGAAGCGGTGCCTGTCGTCATGATGACTACCTCCGATGCCGTAGAGGACGTCGCAGCCTTCTATCAAGATCGGTTGGACGGATTCACGTTATATCGGGCGGCTGAGGATGACGTCACCTTTGCCAAAGGTATGCCGGAAGATATCACGCCATCCGACTTTCGACGCTGGATGAAGGCACTAGCATTGCATGAGCATGTTGCGATCTATCGGCTGTCGGGGCAGACGCATATCGAGGTGGGGTATCGGCCTGAGTAGGGTTGCATGGTCGAGGGAGGGTGTTCCCTGGTGCTGGCATTCCTCGCAAGCGATCGCCTTGGTGCCAATCGCCATCGGCAAAAAAGTACCACCCATCAGGAAATGTCTTGCCCGATGGGTGGCAATGTGGCGGATCAGAAGTGTTTCCGCCGGAGGGTTTAGCCTGCCAGGTCGAGAACGATGCGTCCCTCGATGTGTCCCTGAGTCATTTGGTCGAACACCGTATTGATATTTTCAAGTTTTTCGGTTTTCACCGTGGCCTGGACCTTCCCTTCACCGGCGAAGTCCAGCGCCTCCTGGAGATCGAGCCGGGTACCGACGATCGAACCACGCACAGTGATACCATTGAGCACCATGTCAAAGATCGGCAGGGGGAAATCGCCCGGCGGCAGGCCGTTGAGAGCCACGGTGCCGCCACGACGGATCATGCCCAGCGCCTGCTCGAAGGCTTTGGGCGATACCGCAGTGACGAGTGCCCCATGAGCGCCGCCGATCGTCTGCTTGAGGTAACGGGCGGGGTCGGTTTGCATGGCGTTGACGGTGATCGTTGCCCCCAGCCGCTCGGCGAGTGCGAGCTTGGCATCGTCGACGTCAACTGCGGCGACATTCAATCCCATAGCCCGGGCGTACTGCACTGCCATGTGGCCCAAGCCACCGATACCGGAAATCACCACCCATTGCCCCGGTCGGGTGTCGGTCATTTTCAGGCCTTTATAGACGGTGACTCCAGCACACAGCACTGGGGCGATCTCGACGAAGCCGACGTTGTCGGGCAGCTTCCCGACGTAGTCTGCTTGGGCCAGGGTATATTCGGCAAAGCCACCGTTGACCGAATATCCAGTATTCTGCTGAGATTCGCACAACGTCTCCCAACCACCGAGGCAGTGCTCGCAGTGCCCGCAGGTAGAGTATAGCCAGGGTACCCCGACCCGATCTCCTTCCTTGACGTGCTGGACCCCTCTACCTACGGCGACCACGTGACCGACACCTTCGTGGCCGGGAATGAAAGGCGGTTCCGGCTTCACCGGCCAATCGCCACGGGCTGCGTGAAGATCGGTATGGCAGACGCCTGAAGCGGCGACTTTGACCAGAATCTCGCCAGGGCCGGGACGCGGTACCGGGACTTCCTCGATGACCAGCGGTTCGCGGAAGGTCCGAACGACGGCGGATTTCATTGTGCTGTCCACTGTGTGTCTCCTCTGCTGTCAGGGGCGGGGCCCGCCAGGCCTGGCACCGATCGACTATGATCCTTGGCCAGCCCCGGCAGGCTTTGGGGGTGTGAGGCCGTTGTCTCAGAAGAAACCGAGCGGATTGGTGTCGTAGCTGACCAGCAGGTTCTTGGTCTGCTGATAGTGCTCAAGGGCCATCTTGTGGGTCTCGCGACCGACGCCGGACTTCTTGTAGCCCCCGAAGGCGGCATGTGCCGGATACTGGTGGTAGCAGTTGGTCCAAACCCGGCCGGCCTGGATGCCGCGTCCCATGCGGAAGGCCACGTTGATGTCGCGACTCCACACCCCGGCCCCCAGGCCGAACTCGGTATCGTTGGCGATGGCCAGCGCCTCGGCTTCGTCCTTGAAGGTCGTCACCCCGACCACCGGGCCGAAGATTTCCTCCTGGAAGACACGCATCTTGTTGTGCCCCTTGAGCAAGGTCGGCTGGATGTAATAGCCCTTGTCGTAGGCGGGATCGAAGCTTTCGCGGTCACCGCCGGTAAGGAACTCGGCGCCTTCCTCGCGGGCGACATCCATGTAGGACATGATCTTGTCGAACTGCTCCTGGGAGGCCTGGGCACCGACCTGGACGTCAGTATCCAGCGGATTGCCGCGCTTGATCGCCTTGGTGCGCTCGACCACCCGGGCCATGAAGTCGTCGTACATCGACTCCTGGATCAGCGCCCGGCTCGGGCAGGTACACACCTCGCCCTGATTGAGGAAAGCCAGCACCAGCCCCTCGACTGCCTTGTCGATGAACTCGGGCTCGGCCTGCATGATGTCGGCGAAGTAGATGTTGGGCGACTTGCCGCCCAGCTCCACGGTGGAAGGAATGATATTGGCGGCGGCGCATTTGAGGATGTGCGAGCCCACCGGCGTGGAGCCGGTGAAGGCGATCTTGGCGATGCGCTTGCTGGTCGCCAGTGCCTCGCCGGCCTCGGCGCCATAGCCGTTGACCACATTGACCACGCCGGCAGGCAGCAGGTCGCCGATCAATTTCATCAGCACGAGGATCGAGGCCGGAGTCTGTTCGGCGGGCTTGAGGACCACGCAGTTGCCGGCGGCCAGCGCCGGGGCCAGCTTCCAGGTGGCCATCAGCAGTGGAAAGTTCCAGGGAATGATCTGTCCCACCACTCCCAGCGGCTCATGGAAGTGATAGGCCACGGTGTTGGCGTCGATATCGGCCGCCGTGCCTTCCTGGGCGCGAATGCAGCCGGCGAAATAGCGGAAGTGGTCGACGGCCAGGGGAAGATCGGCGTTGAGCGTCTCGCGCACCGCCTTGCCGTTGTCCCAGGTTTCGGCGACGGCAAGCATCTCGAGGTTATCCTCGATGCGCTGGGCGATCTTCAGCAGCAGGTTGGCACGTTCGGTGGCGGAGGTTCGTCCCCAGTCGGGAGCGGCGGCGTGGGCCGCGTCGAGGGCAAGCTCGATGTCCTCGGCACCGGAACGGGGGATCTCGCAGATCACCTCGCCGTTGACCGGGCTGACGTTGTCGAAATAACGCCCCTGCACCGGCGGCACGAACTCGCCCCCGATATAGTTGCCGTAACGCGCGTCGAAATTGATCAGGGCATCGGGCGTACCGGGATTGGCGTAGATCATGGTTGTGCTCCTGTAATGAACGTTATCATTGTGGGTATCGCCACAGAGAGTCTTGGTCACGTTCCGGTAATACGACATACTTCCGTGGCAGGAGAGAGCCTCCTCCTTCAGTAGGAGGCCGGATGAGGAAGCCCGAGCGATGCACACTCTGCTGGTTGCCGACGACCACCCAATGTTTCGCGATGCCATGGTTGGAGCGATTGCCGCCGCTCTGCCAGGCAGTCGTGTACTGGAGGCCGACAGTCTGGCCGCAGCGGTTCGTCAGGCAGAAAGCCATGACGAGCTGGACTTGCTGTTGCTTGATCTTGGGCTACCCGATGCCCAAGAACTGGCCGGACTGCAGCAGTTGCGTGAGGCCTTGCCCGGGCTGCCGGTCGCGATCATCTCCGCCGAACAGGGCCGGGAGACCGTTCTTGAGGCTATTCGGCTGGGGGCTGTGGGCTACATCCCCAAGTCGACGCCACGTGACGATTTGATAGCCGCCTTGCAGCAAGTGCTCGAGGGACAGATGTATCTGCCGGCGGACATCCTGCGCCGCCCACCCACCCCGGTTGCCTCCTCACGCTGCGAGCCGGCCGCCGATCTCGAGAGCTCAGCACTGGCACAGCTCACTGCCAAGCAACTGCAGGTGCTTGAACGCATGACCTGCGGTGACTCCAACAAACAGATCGCTCGTGAGTTGAACATTGCCGAAACCACCGTCAAGACTCATGTATCGGCGATCCTTAATAAACTTGGTGTCAACAGCCGAATTCAGGCGATCCTCGCTGCCCGAGAGCACGACCTTGCTTTTCACTCCCAACCGATGCGTCAGCCGCGTTGATGGCGGTGAAAAGACTAGGCCCTGAGACAGGGCTCTTTCATTAGATAGCTGGCGGGCGAGGACTGGCACAGAGATGAGGTTGGATCTGCACGGCATGTCCAAGAATCAGCATGGATCATCGTGCCGGCGCGGAACGGGGCCCGGAAGGAAGTAGGGGAGCTGGGATAGGAGGGCATGATGGCTCAACGCTCGAGCAGGTTGAGCAACTGCATCTTCAGCCGTAGTGGTTTGACCGGTTTGAGCAGGCAGCCATATCCCAGTTCCCTGGAGCGAGCCGTGATGGCTGCGTCGTGGTTGGCGGTGACCAACAGAACCGACAGCGACGGCCACGTCTCGCATAGCTTCTGTGCCACACTCAGGCCGTTGGGTCCCGGCTGGTCCAGGTGGTAGTCAACAATCAAGAGATCCGCTCCAATGGCGTCCTGATCTTCGGTCGCTCGACTTAACGCGTCGAGCGACACAGCGGTGACTACTTGGCATCCCCATCCCCCGAGCAGCGCTTGCATGCCGTCGAGTATCGTCGGGTCGTTGTCGATCACCCACACTCGTATGCCTGCCAATCGTTCGTCGACGGGCAGTGTTCCGGACGGGGCCCGCGTCACTGGCTCTGCCGCCAACTGGCCATAGGGTACCAGCACCGAGAACGATGAACCGTGCCCCGGCACCGAGTGCAGTGTCAGCGGATGAGAAAGCATGGTAGCGATGCGGTCGACGATCGCCAGACCCAGGCCCAGGCCTCGCTCCCGGCCTTCATCGCGGGTATCGGCGCGGCGGAATTCCTGGAAGATCGCCTCGCGTTGACCGGCATCGATGCCCGGGCCGGTATCGCCGACAATGATTTCGAGTCCCTGCGGACGTCGCCGGCAGCCCAGCAGCACACGGCCGTGCCGGGTGTAACGGATGGCGTTGGTGAGGAAGTTGCGCACTACCCGTGCCAGCAGCTGCAGATCGGAGTCGATTACCACATTGCAAGGTACATAGTGCAGTGTCAGGCCTTGGGACGCCGCGACCTGGTGATATTCCTCCGCTAGTGCATCGAGCAGCTCGCCGGCAGCGAAGGGGGCGATATCGGGTTTGAGTACTCCGGCGTCGAGGCGAGAGATGTCGACCAGCGTGCCCAGGAGTGTCTCGACGTCCTTGAGCGAGCGGCTGATCTGGCCGACCAGGGTGCGCGATGCCTCGGGTACTTCATGGTCGGCCAATGCACTGGTGAACAGGCGTGCGGCGTTGAGAGGCTGTAACAGGTCATGACTGACTGCAGCCAGAAACTTGGTCTTCGACAAGTTGGCCGTCTCGGCGTCTTGCTTGGCCTCGCGCAGGCGCTCTTCAATGTTCACCCGACTGCTGATCTCATCGCGTAGTTGAGTGTTGACCTGGCCGAGTTCGTCGAGGGTGTGGTGCAGCGTCTCGGTGCGCTCGCGAACCTGTTCGGCGAGCAGTACCGTATGTTCGAAGGCGGTATAGGGGGCGCCGCTTGCCGCTCCGCTCGATTCGACGCGTTCGATCAGCGCATTGCAGATGCGTCGTAACCGGTCGTTTTCGGCGAGCAGCTCGCTTTCCCGTGGGGTAGCCGCCGGCTCAGACTCCACCTGGCGACCGGGGGTGTCCAATAGCCACCCCGGTGAAGGTCTGGTTGATGTGCATGCCATGGTGCTGTTCCCCGTAGGTATTGAAGCCGACCACTTTCTGTCGGCTCAGTAGCTGTGACGCCTCTGCCAACTCGTCCAGTGCCTCGATTTCCAATCGACGCAGGAAACAGTCGCAGCCGATGATCAGCGTTGGTGGTCCCAAGCGCTCGGTCAATCCATCGAATACGGCATTCAGATCGTCAAGGAGCGGTGCCGGCTGCATCGCGGTGAGCACGATGCCATTCTCCACGGCACAGAAGAAGGTCAGGCTGTCGTCGGGATTGACCCGCTGGATGGAGCGTACGTAATAGGCGTCGCCGATCCGCACGGCCAGAGGGTGACGAGCAAAGACCGACTCGCCGAGATCCCTGATGTCGCACCCCACCAGGCGGGCGTATTCTTCAGCCGCTGGTGCGGCGTTGAGCTCACAGACGGTACGCTGGCTGCAGTCGGCACGTGTCACTACCAGCTTCTCGTGGCGCGGGCGCAGGTGATGGGTACTGAACACCTCGAATGGCAGTGCGGTATTGATCATCACCACCACTGCCGCCTGATCATGGAAGCGCCCTCGATGAAAGACGTGCGTATGTGCCAATCGATTATCGTCGCCGGCGGAGCCTCCAAAGCTGGGGATGCTGCCCAAGGCTGCATCCAGTGTCGCCAATACCTGCTCTTCGTTGCTCGAGAGACCATCGAGCAAGGTAAGCGCGAAACTGTGGCCGCCGGTTGGCGCCACCGCCTGCTGGCGGCAGTCATTGAGCAGAGTGTCGGTAAGGCGTTGAGCGCGGATCAAGTCGAAATGTTCCAGATCGTCGATCAGCGCCTGGGAGACAGCACAATGGCGTCGGTCGAAGCCGATCGCCACGATCCCGCCACGGCTGTAGCCATGTGGCGTGATCTCGCCGGCTGTGGTGCAGCCACTTACCGGCACATCGCTGAAGACGTTCTGCAATGCCTCGCCGAGTGCTTCCAGTGGATATTCGGTGCTGCAGAAAAACAATACGGCACTCAGGTGCGCATGTCGGAGGGAGGCGGCCAACTCCATCGCGGCATGGGTAGGATCTGAAGCGTAGCTGCAGGCAGTACGCAGGGCTTCACCGGTTTGCGGTTCGAGCGCCACGCGTTTGGTCGTGGGTATGTCGAGCATGGCGGCAATCTTGGCGTCATTGTGTTCTTTGGGCAGTGTATGCCGTCGGCTCTCGCCACGGCAATGATCACATCGGGGACGACGCACTCACAATGGACCACGAATGTTTAACTGCAAGGTTCCGGGGTGAGGGGGCTTGCTTGACCCATCATCGGTTGTAGTTGCCAGTCGGCTCGCCTTGATCCAGAGCCTCTTATCGAGCTGGGAAATGGTCACCATCCTGCTCGAGGTGATGGAGTGTTCTTTCCGCCTTATCCTAGGGAGGCAGGGGCGCTGTGCATCTAGGAGCATGCCGGAAAACAGATGCGTGAATTAAGGATAGGGATAAGGTGGCTGGCTATATGAGCGCCACCTTTTTTATTCTATATTGATGTGATTCTATCAGGTTTCGTTAATTTGCGTAATTAGCCTTCCTTGTACAACCTTGTTCATGTCATGAAGCCATCCTTCATGGCTGCCCTGATTTGTTTGCCTGGCGTCCGCGTCAGGCTTTTGTTTTTGCGGTATCCTGGAGATGGGAATTGTTTTTGTTCTCGGTGTTTTATGTCTCATAAGCTTATTGATTCATGGCTAAATTAACGGTTGTAAAATAAGCGCATTTTTACTTTTTCAGTATTTAGGGTTTTAATTTTTGCATTGTTAATTCAGGTAACTTTTATTTAATGTGTGGCTTGACAATGCAGTTCTCGTGTCTATCTTGAAAAAACATGCTCTTTATTTGATCTAGAGATAAGCGATAAGGTCTTGTTTTCGGCTGTCTTGAAAGCCTGAGGGCGGTTTTTTGTGCTCATGAGTTTTGGTTTTTGATTTTCGTTAATTGCGTGGTGGTCTCTTGTAGAAAACTAAGGTTTCTGTGCTAGGTTGATAGTCGCATTCCACAGAATAGTGTGTGATGTGACGCAGCAAGACGAACAATAATTTACAAGATTTGACTCTGAGAAGGGGGAGCTATATGGCTACGCTTCTGCAGTTTGACTTGGGTGATGACGAAACAAGAACCATTTCGGACAGCGATGGAGATCCAGACCAGGAATACACCGTCGAGATTGGCGTACTAGGAAGCGGGGAGTTGATCGTCGATGGTGTGACTGCCACAGTCACTTCAGTTTCAAGCATTGAAGCTGGCTCGACTCCCACCTTCACTGCCACCAACGGTGGTGACTTGACGATGGACATGGATCTGCTGGATGCCAGTCAGCTCAATAGTTTCACCTACAACATTGAGGGTGCAAGCCACATAACGCTTGATGGCTCTACTCTCGACACACTAAGTGATCCTCTAAACAGTTATACCATCAATTATTCGGAGGCTGGACAAGGGTCCTTCACCTTCAATCAACCGGATGTGGGGCTACTGGACAGCGCCAGCTTTGACGTCAATAACATACAGGCGGGGGATGAACTCAATATCGGTAGTGGGGACTGGAGCCTGGATGGCGCAACCGCCGATGATGCCTACCATGATGGCTCCTTGCATATCACGCAAGGGGATGGTGTAACTGCGACCCAGGTGAATGCCAGTATCGAGATGACGCAGGCCGAGTTCGAGGAGTTCAAAGCCAATCAGGACACTTATCTCTCAGGTGGCACCTATACGCATAATTGCTTTGCCGCAGGAACGATGATCGCTACCCCCGATGGCGAGGTACCTGTGGAGTCGCTGTCGATCGGTGATCCGGTGTTAACTGCCAGTGGCGAGGTGGTGCCGGTGAAGTGGATCGGTCGCCAGTCCGTTCATCGTCTCTTTGCGGGTGGGCAAACGCCGGTGCGGATCAAAGAAGGGGCTCTGGCGCCTGGGCAGCCCAATCAGGATCTCATCCTCACAGCCAACCACGGTGTCATTATCGATGGCCTGGTGATCAATGCGGGGGTGCTGGTCAATCACGACACGATCGATTACCTGCCGTGGAGTGAAATGCCTGCAGCGATCACCTATTATCACATCGAGACGAATACTCATGAGGTGGTGATTGCCAATGGCACCGAGGCCGAAACCTACATCGACTATGTCGATCGCCAGGCATTCAGCAACTACAGTGAATACGTGGCGCTCTATGGCATCGAGACGCGAATCGTGGAGATGCCTCGTCACCGTATCTCGTCACGTCGCTTGGTACCCCAGTACCTGCGTGAACGCTTGGGTATCGAGGATATGGCAATGAAATCTCGGATAGCGTAACGGAACGCAATAAGACAGTTCGGTTACTTTATTCATGCTCTGGCCCGCCTTATCAGGCGGGCTTTTTCATGTGTGTCTCGTGCCGGGGAGGAAAGGCTAGGCATGCAGGTGTGACTGGTGGGTCTGTCCGCAAAGCTATGGGCTATTTCCCCGGGCTTCGTAGGCACTGGCCGTCTTGCCCCCCGATATTCAGTGGCTTCCGACTCGAGCTGGGCCAGGGTGGTATCAGACGTTGGGCGCTTCTTGATCTGGGAGCGCTTCATGGCTTGCTCTTGTACTCCGAGGACCAAAAGGGACAGTCGGGTGCCAACCACGTGGTGGTGGCTTGAGCAAACACGGTGTCATTCTCGAGGAGCAGGGCATACCAGAACTGCACGAGACAGGGCTCTCGAGGACACACGTCAGACAATCTCGATCAGCGGTCTGGTGCCCGGAGTCGGACTCGAACCGACACGGTGTTGCCACCGAGGGATTTTAAGTCCCTTGCGTCTACCAATTTCGCCATCCGGGCGGGGGTCGATCAGATTGGATAGATGATACGGGGAAGGGGAAATGGAGGCTGGAGTCGGAATCGAACCGGCGTACACGGAGTTGCAGTCCGCTGCATAACCACTCTGCCATCCAGCCTCTTGGAGTCTTGCCATTCTCGAGGAATGGAGCGGGAAACGAGATTCGAACTCGCGACCCTCGCCTTGGCAAGGCGATGCTCTACCACTGAGCTATTCCCGCTCGACTCGAGGACGCATTATACGGATAAGTTGGTGACTGTCAAACGCTTTTCCGTGACGCCCTTACATCGAGCGAGTCAGATGCGGCCAGGCGGCACGCAGGTACTGGACCATCGACCAGAGCGTCAGCAGCGCGGCCACATACAGCGTGACGACGCCCAGTATGGCGATGGGGGTGCCCGGTGCGAAGGCCAGCAGCAGCAGCAGGGCGACCATCTGAAGCGTGGTCTTGAGCTTGCCGATCCAGGAGACCGCCACCTTGCCGCGCTTGCCCATCTCGGCCATCCATTCGCGCAATGCCGAAATGACGATTTCGCGACCGATGATCACCAGTGCCGGCAGGGTCAGCCAACTGGCGTCGTAGCGCTCGATCAGCAACGCCAGGGCCACCGCGACCATCAGCTTGTCGGCAACCGGGTCGAGGAAGGCGCCGAACGGCGTCGACTGGTCCCAACGGCGCGCCAGAAAGCCGTCCAGCCAGTCGGTCACCGAAGCCAGGGCAAAGAGGACGGCGGCCACTGGCATGCTCCACGAGAAGGGCAGGTAGAAGAACACCACCAGCAGCGGAATGAAGATGATTCTGGCCAACGTCAGGAGATTGGGTATGTTCATCGGAGCTGCGGTCCTTGCCTTGAAGGGGAGATGCCGGAAAAAACCCGTCCATTCTATCCGCCTTGCCGTCACTCATCCATGCAAGGCGCGATGAATCGACTCGGCGAGTGTCGCGCTGATGCCGGGAACCCGTGCGAGTTCCTCGCGGCTGGCTTGCCTGACACCCTGCAGGCCACCGAAGAAGCGCAGCAGCTCGCGTCGTCGACGAGGCCCGACCCCGGGAATGTCCTGGAGCGTCGATGTTCGTCGGGCCTTGTCGCGCCGGGTGCGGTGTCCGGTGATGGCGAAGCGGTGCGACTCATCGCGGATATGCTGCAACAGGTGCAGGGCCGGTGAGGAAGTGTCGAGATCCAGGGTGCGGTCAGGGGTCTCGATGAATAGTGTTTCGAGGCCTGCCTTGCGAGTCGTGCCCTTGGCCACGCCGATGAGGCCGACGCCTTCGACGCCGAGTTCGGCGAAGACCTCCCGGGCCATGTTGAGCTGGCCCTTGCCGCCATCGACGATCAGCAGGTCGGGCGCTTCTCCCTCGCCGTCCTTGAGCCGCTTGAAACGTCGCGTCAGGGCCTGGCGCATGGCGGCGTAGTCGTCGCCGGCTTCGATATTCTTGATGTTGAAGCGTCGGTAATCGGACTTGCGAGGACCGTTGGCGTCGAAGACCACGCAGGAGGCCACCGTGGCCTCGCCATGGCTGTGGCTGATATCGAAGCATTCGAGGCGGGCCGGTACCCGTTCGAGCGACAGGGCATCGCCCAGGGCGGCGAAGCGTTGCGCGAGCTGGCTCTGGCTGGCCAATTGGGAGGACAACTGCTGTTCGGCGTTGGTGCGCGCGAGTTCCTGCCATTGAGCCCGGTGACCGCGTACCCGTGCGGTGACACGCACGCGTTTCCCGGCGCGTGTTTCCAGGGCCCGGGCGATCAGATCGGTATCGGTTAGCGCATGGCTGGTGATGATCTCGGCGGGAATCTCGCGCGCCTGGCCGAGATAGTACTGGCTGATGAAATCGCCGAGCAGCGTGTCGGGCGTCAGGTCGAGACCATTGCTCGGCGTGTGGTGGCGTGCGCCCAGCAAGCGACCGCCGCGCACCGAGAGTACCGAGATGCACAGGGCGCCGGGGCGGCTTGCCAGGGCGAAGATATCGGCGTCGCCGCTGCCGGTGTCGACGAACTGGCGTTGTTGAAGCTGGCGCAGTTGCTGGATCTGGTCGCGCAGGCGGGCCGCTTCCTCAAAATCAAGGGCCTGGCTGGCGGCCTCCATGTCCCGGGTGAGTTCCTGGGTCACCATCTCGCTCTTGCCTTCCAGGCATTGCACGGCGTGTTCCAGGTCGCGGCGGTAGTCGTCCTCGTCGATGTAGCCCACGCAAGGCGCGCTGCAACGGCCGATCTGATACTGCAGACATGGGCGACTGCGGTGGGCGAAGACACTGTCCTCGCAATTGCGGATGCGAAAGATCTTCTGCATCAGCGAGAGGCTTTCACGCACCGCGCCACTGCTGGGGTAGGGGCCGAGATAGCGGCCATCGCCATGCCGGGTGCGCGCCCGCTTGTATTCCAGCGCCGGATAGGGATGCCGGTCGGTGACGAAGACGAAAGGATAGGACTTGTCGTCGCGCAGCAGGATGTTATAGGGCGGACGCTGCTCCTTGATCAGGGTCTGTTCGAGCAGCAGGGCCTCGGTTTCGCTGTTGGTGACCGTGACCTGAATGTCGGCGATGCGCGAGACCAACGCCTGGGTCTTGGTGTTGAGCGTACCGCGAAAGTAGCTGGCCAGGCGTGCCTTGAGCCGCCGGGCCTTGCCGACGTAGAGGGTCTCGCCTTGCTCGTCGAGCATGCGATAGACCCCGGGGGACTCGGTGATGGTGTCGAGGAACTGGCGAGAATCGAAGCTCATCGGGATGCCGGTAACGGATGAAACGGCCTTTATCCTATCAGATCAGACCCGTTACCGGCTGGGTCAGTCCACCTCGCTGAAGCCGTCCACCAATCCGTATCGCAGAGCCAGGTGGGTCAGCTCCACGTCGGAATGCACGTCGAGTTTCTCGAAGATGCGGTAGCGGTAGGTGTTGACGGTCTTGGGGCTCAGGAACATGCGGTCGGCGATGTCGGCGACCTTCTGGCAGTTGACGATCATCATCGCCACCTGGAGCTCGCGCTGGGAAAGCTGGTCGAAGGGGTTGTCGTTGGAGTCGATGCGAAACAGCACCAGGCGTTGGGCGATGTCGGGACTGATATAGCGCTTTCCGCCGAAGACGCTGCGGATCGCCTGGACCATCTCGTCGTGCTGAGATCCCTTGCTGATGAAGCCATGGGCGCCGGCCTCGAGCAGTCGCTGGGCGAAGGCTTCTTCGATGAAGGCGGTCAGTACCAGGATGCGTACGTCACTGGTCAGGCGAGTGATCTTGCGAGTGGCCTCCAGGCCGCCTATGCCGGGCATGCGGATATCCATCAAAATGACGTCCGGCTTGAGTTGGCGGGCCTGACCGATGGCTTGCTCGCCATCGGCAGCTTCGCCGATCACGCTGATGCCTGGTTCGTCATTCAGCAGATGGGCGATGCTGGTCCTCACCAAGTGATGGTCATCGGCGACGAGAACCCTGATCAAGAAGGAACTCCTAACAGTACAGTGGACGGAATGCGGGGGTATGGCCCGCGTTGCAAGAGACGCGATCCTGGCCGAACAGCCTGCGTTGAATTGCGCATACCTTGGCATAACATGAGGTTAAGTGGAATTGGCGATGGCGCCTCGGTAACGTTTTTTATCATTTTGCTGATTCCCGGGTTGACGATTCGCGTTTCGATGAATAATATACGCCTCGTTCTCGCAACGGCGAGTACATGTGGGGCCTTAGCTCAGCTGGGAGAGCGCAACACTGGCAGTGTTGAGGTCAGCGGTTCGATCCCGCTAGGCTCCACCAACAGTTTTCGAGAATCAGCCGCCTGGTGCAATGCATCAGGCGGCTTTTTCGTGGCTGCTCGAATGAACAATGGTGACATCCAGGCGGAGTCACTGGCGGGATTCGGTCGTCATGACGGACGAGGCCAGCAGAGGGGCCGGCCTCCGTGCTTCCCCGGTCCCGGGGGCGCCTCAGTCTCGATCGCCGGGTGGCAAGGTGTGGCCGCCCAGGGTGCCTTCTCCCGGTTCGATGCCCAGCGCCGCGGCGGTACCCGCCAGGACCGCCTGGGCGGCGCGGAAGGCTTCGGCGGGGCGTCGTGCGCGAATGTTTTCCATGACCTGGCGATGTCGTTCGAGACTGGCCTCGGGGTCGGTGGCGCTGATGTTCGACGTCTCGATCAGCAGATGGATCGAGGGGCGCAGTATGTGTGATAGCTGGGCCCAGACGATGTTGTGGGTTGCCTTGAAGATGGCGACGTGAAAGGCAACGTCGTACTCGCTGTGCAGGCGTCGCTGGGGGTCGCCGGAGGCATCGTTGAGGTGCTTGCCCATGCCGTCGAAGGCTTCCTCGATGGCGACCAGGTCGCGGGCGGTGGCGCGCCGGGCGGCGGTCATCGCCACATAGGGCTCGACGTCGAGGCGAAAGGCGAGGATTTCTCGCTGGATTCTGGGGTTGGGCGCGGCATAGCGCGTCATCCAGTCGGTGACCTGCGCATCGAGGATGTTCCACGCCTCGTAGTCACGAACCTTGGAACCATGCCCCGAAATGCGTTCGATGATGCCGACATCGACCAGCATGCGCAGATCGCTGCGCACCGCCGAGCGGTTGAGGCTGAATTGCTGGGCCAGGTCGACTTCCTTGGGAACGAAATCGCCGGGTCGATAGCGGCCGGAGAAGATGGCTTCGGCGAGGTATTCGGCGATGGAAGGACGTGCACGCGAAGGGCGGGAGGTTGCTGGCACTGACGGGCTCCGCAGAAATGGCGATGATCCTAGCCTAGGTTTGGCATGGCTGCAATCCAGTCGGAAATGGCCGATTCGGCGTCTCCGACGCTGTTCATGCTCGGCGGGTGGACGAGCCTTGCTGATCGGCCAGCCAACGCCGAATGCCGTAGGTCCAGGGTGGCAATTGATCGCTTCGTCCCACGCGATTGACCAGGGTGCCGAGGCGTGGCGTCGCGATGCTCACGATGTCGCCCGGATGGTGGGTGAATCCCTGACCTGGCCCGTCCCGATCCTGGATCGGCGAGAACATGGTGCCGAGAAACAGCATGAAGCCATCCGGATATTGGTGATGGGCGCCGATGGTCTGGCCGACCAGTTCCTCCGGTGAGCGGCTGATCTCGCGCATGTCGCTCGAGTCCTCGAGCCGGAAGCCGTCGTCCTCGCCGTCGATGCGCAGTGCGACCATGGCGCCACGCACGTCGTCCATGGTGAAGTGCTCGTCGAACAGGCGAATGAAGGGGCCGATGGCGCAGGAGGCGTTGTTGTCCTTGGCCTTGCCCAGCAGCAGGGCGCTGCGTCCTTCGATGTCGCGCAGGTTGACGTCATTGCCCAGGGTGGCGCCGATCGGCACGCCCGCCGCGTTCACGGCCAGCACGATCTCGGGTTCGGGGTTGTTCCAGTGCGATGCCGGATGCAGGCCCACCCAGGCACCGAAACCCACCGAGGAGAGCGGCTGTGCCTTGGTGAACACCTCGGCGTCCGGCCCGATACCGACTTCCATGTACTGCGACCAGGCACCACGCGCCTTGAGTTCGTCGCGCAGGGCCATGGCCTCATCGGAGCCCGGGGTGATCCGCGACAGGTCTCCACCGATCAGCCGTTGCAGCTCGTCGCGCAGTTCGGCGGCCCGGCCCGGATCACCGCTGGCCTGTTCCTCGATGACGCGCTCGAGCAGGCTGACGGCGAAGGTGACGCCACATGCCTTGATGGCCTGGATGTCGCAAGGTGCCAGCAAATGCGGGGCGAGTTGCGGCGAACGCTCGGAGTTGTCGAGCAGGGTCGTGACATCGCACAGCACCGGCCCCGTGACGGAGGCGGCCCAGCGCGCGGCGTCGTCGCGGTCGAGCAGGTCGGCCATGTTGCCGACCGAGTCGGAGACGTCGATGACCTGGCCGTCGCGCACGATCACCAGCGCGGGACCTTCCGGCGTATCGCGCCAGACCCGGCCGACCAGCAGGGCCTGGTGCTGATCGTCGGGGAGTCGATTGTCCTGAGACATGGGAGTGTCATCCTGTGAAGAACGGCGTGATGGGGTCGGCGGCCCCGATGGTGCCGCCGACCCGATAGTCCGCCTGTTTCTGTCGTCGGCTCAGTGCTCGCGCTGGCCGTCCACCAGTCGGCTGACGCCGTGCGGGTTGCCATCGCGCAGGGCTTCGGGCAACAACGCCTGGGGCAGGTTCTGGTAGCACACCGGACGCAGGAAGCGGTGGATCGCCGCGCTGCCCACCGAGGTGGTGCGCGAGTCGGATGTGGCCGGGTAGGGGCCGCCATGCACCATGGCATGACATACCTCGACCCCGGTGGGCCAGCCGTTGACCATCACGCGACCGGCACGACGCTCCAGGGTCGGCAACAGGTCACGGGCGAAGTCGACGTCGGCATCGTCCATCTGCAGGGTCGCGGTGAGCTGCCCCTCGAGATGCTCGGCGACGCGCTTGACCTCGTCCTGGTCGGCGCAGCTCACCACCAGCGAGGTGGCACCGAAGACTTCTGCCTGCAGCGTCTCGTCGGCGAGGAAGTCCTCGGCCTTGGTCACGAACAGGCCTGTCTGGCACTGGTTGGGGGCGTCGCTGGATTGTCCATGCGCCACTTCGCGCGCCTTGTCGCTGGACGCCAGGGCCGCCACGCCGCGGTCATAGGCATCCCGGATGCCCGGCGTCAGCATGGTCTGGGTGCCGCTGGCTTCGACGGCCTTGGCGGCAGTGGCCAGGAAGCCATCGAGTGCTTCGCCCTGAATGCCGATCACCAGCCCCGGGTTGGTGCAGAACTGGCCAGCGCCCATGTTGAGCGAGCCGACGAAGCCTTCGGCGAGTGCTTCGCCACGCGCCTCGAGGGCCTCGGGCATCAGGAAGACCGGGTTGATGCTACTCATCTCGGCGTAGACCGGGATCGGTTCCGGGCGATTCTGCGCCAGGCGTGCCAGGGCGGTGCCGCCAGCCCGTGAACCGGTGAAGCCCACGGCCTTGATGTTCGGATCCGTGACCAGCGCCTGGCCGATCTCGTTACCGGCACCCTGGAGCAGGGAGAAGACCCCCTCGGGTAGCTGGCATTCGGCGACTGCTGCCTGCACGGCGCGGCCCACCAGCTCCGAGGTGCCGGGATGGGCGGGGTGTCCCTTGACGACCACCGGGCAGCCGGCGGCCAGGGCCGAGGCGGTGTCGCCGCCGGCGACCGAGAAGGCCAGCGGGAAGTTGCTGGCGCCGAATACGGCCACCGGCCCCAGGGCCACGTGGCGCTGGCGCAGGTCGACCCGCGGCATGGGCTGGCGCTCGGGCAGCGCGGGGTCGATGCGCACGTCGAGCCATTCACCATCGCGCACGACCTTGGCGAACAGGCGCAACTGACCGCAGGTGCGGCCGCGCTCGCCCTCGAGGCGTGCGCGCGGCAGGCCGGACTCGGCCATGGCGCGTTCGATCAGTTCATCGCCGATGCCCTCGATCTTGTCGGCGATCGTCTCGAGAAAGCGCGCCCGGGCCTCGAGACCCGTTTCGCGGTAGCTGTCGAAGGCCGACCGGGCCAGTTCGCTGGCGCGTTCGACCTCGGCCTGGCCGCCGGTGGGGAAGGCCGGCTGGAGTGTCTCGCCGGTGGAAGGGTCGATGGCGTGGAAGGCCTCGCCCGTGGCCAGAACGGCTTCACGTCCAATGAGTTGCGTGCCTTCTATAGTCATGGTCACTCCTTTCATGGGTAACGATGGGACGCTGTTCAGGCATTTTCAGGTGCCTGCAGCGACCTGGCTGGATAAGTGCCTGGATGGTACCTACAGCGGTGAAACGTCCGTGTCGTTGTTGGTTGTCTCCTGGGTCAGCGGATTGCGCAGGGCGCGGCCGAAGGCCGGAATCTCGATCTCGAAGCGATCGCCCTCGCGCGGCTGAATGCCGTCGGCGAAGCTGAGCGTGGCAGTGCCGAAGAAGTGCACATGCACGTCGCCGGGACGGCGGAAACCCGGATACTTGAAGTGGTGATGCTCGAGGTTGGCCAGGCTGTGGGCCATGTTGTCCTCGCCGGTCAGGAAGGGTTTTTGCCACAGTGTCTCGCCATCGCGAGTGATGCGGCTGACCCCCTCGAGGTGGCCGGGCAGCGAACCGATGAGCAGTTCCGGTCCGAAGCTGCAGGCGCGCAGCTTGGAGTGGGCCAGCCACAGGTAGTTGAAGCGCTCGGTGACATGGTCGGAGAACTCATTGCCGACGGCAAACCCCAGACGGCGTGGACGACCGTCGTCATCGATGAGATACAGGCCGGCCAGCTCCGGTTCCTCGCCGCCATCCTGGGCGAAGGCCGGCGAGGGCAGTGGCGCTTCGGGCGGCACCACGCAGTCGCCGTCGCCCTTGTAGAACCATTCGGGCTGGGCACCCACCTCGCCGGCGTCGGGTTTGCCGTTCTCCACGCCGAGCTTGAACATGCGCATGGAGTCGGTGAGGTCTTCCTCGTTGGCCTGGGTCTTGGCATGCATGGCCGAACGGGCGTCGGCGCTGCCCAGGTGGGTCAGGCCGGTGCCGGTGACCAGGCAATGCGCCGGATCCGGGTGCGTGAGCGGCGGCATCAGGCGTCCTGTGTCGATGAGCTCGGCATAATCCAGGCGAGTGTCGGTCAGGCGCGCTTCGACGACTTCGGCAAGTGAGCGGCCCGATGCCATGGCGTCGCGGGCGAGATGATAGGTATCGGTATCGGCGAGCCGCACCGTCGTTTCGGTTTCCACCAGGGCGGCGTGCAGGCGGTCTTCGTGCAGGCACTGGATCAGGCGCATCGGTTCGTTCTCCTCGGCGTGTCGCCGCTGCTGCATGCGGGACAGGATGGCATGTTCAATAAATAATTCCAAATGTTGTACATATAGGCGAGATTGGTGCTATCAACCCGCCAGTTCATCCTCGTCTTCCGGGGTTTCCACCAGCGATGGCCGGCCGAAGCGAGGGAACCCATCGGCGTCCCAGGCAATGGGTTTGACGTAGGTGTGGCGGTTGGGATCCCAGAGTGGATCGCCGACGATTTCGGTATAGGTACGGGCGTGATACACCAGCATGTCGGTGACGCCATCCTCGGCGACGGTGAAGCTGTTGTGTCCGGGGCCGAATACCGAGCGCTGCGGGTCGCTGGTGAACACGGGGCTGGCCGATTTCTTCCAGCTGTCCGGGTTCAGCAGGTCGGCGGACTGGTCGGCCCACAGCAGTCCCATGCAATAGTTCTCGTCGGTGGCGCTGGCCGAGTAGGTCAGCAGCACGCGGCCGTGTCGAATCAGCACGGCGGGGCCCTCATTGACCATGAAGCCTCGCGTTTCCCAGTCGAACTCGGGAATGGAAAGCCGGACCGGCGGACTGTCGAGAGTCTCCGGCGTGGCCATCCGGGCAATGTAGAGGTTGGTGTTGCCCGGGATGCTGGCTTCCTTCTGCGCCCAGACATAGTAGAGCTCGCCGTCATGCTGGAAGGCGGTGCCATCGAGACAGAAGCTGTCGATACCGGTATCGATCTGTCGGGGATGGCTCCACTCGCCCTGCATGGGATCGCTGGCGCTGGTGGCGATGCAATACATGCGGTGCTGGAAAAGACCGTCACGAATCTCGCGGCTTGGCGCGGCGGCGAAATAGATGGTCCAGCGGCCCTGATGGTAGTGAAGTTCCGGGGCCCAGATCAGCTCGCTGAGCGGGCCGCTGTCTTCCTTTTCCCAGACGGTGACCGGCTCGGCCTCGGCGAGGCCGGCGATGGTGGTGGCGTGACGCAGCTCCAGCCTGTCATAGGCGGGAACCGAGGCGATGAAGTAGTAGCCGTTGTCGTGGCGGTGGATGAAAGGGTCCGCCCGTTGTTCGATCAAGGGGGCAAGAGACTTGCTCATTGCGTTCTCCTGTTGCCGTGCTGGTGTCATGATGTCCTGGCGTCAACGGTCGCCGGAGTCGTATCGTCCAGCTCGCCGTCCTGCATGGCGTTGTAGTAGCGGTTGGTGATGCGGTACTTGAACATGAAGCTGCCCATCAGGGTGTGGAACAGCCCGGGAATGATCGAGAGCATCAGTGCGATGCCGGTCAGGGTGAAGGCGCTCTGCTCGACGTTGGCTTCGTAGTTGAAATAGGTCAGCAGCTGGCCGACGAGAAAGCCTGCCGCGCCCATGCCGGCCTTCTGGCAGAAGGAAATGCCGCCGAAGGCGAGGCCCGAGACGCGTTGCCCGGTCTTGGCTTCGCCATAGTCGACGGATTCGGCGATCGCCGACCAGAAGACGGGAGCATGCAGGTCGACGATGAAGGAAATGAGAAAGTACAGCACGAAGGCGAGGACGATATCCCCCGGGCCGACGGCGACGAACATCAGCACGCTCAAGGCGCCGACCGCCAACTGGCTCCAGCGGAAAAGCTGGATCTTGCAGTGGCGCTTGGTCAGCCATGTCGAGGCGACCATGGCCAGTATCGCCGCGCTGACCCCGGTGGTCAGAAAGGCCGACAGCATGGTGGCATCGGCGCCCAGGTAATACTTGGCATAGTAGGCGGCCACCGAACTGCGCATGACATAGCCCAGGGTGCCGGTGAAGCAGACGGCGCAGAGTATCAGCCATTGATCGTTCTTTTTCAGGATGCGCAGCTGCGAACGCAGTGGCTTGTCCTCGATGGTGTGCTGAACCCGTTCGGTGGTGGTGGAATAGCAGAACAGGAAGAGCAGGGTGGCCAGTCCGCCCATCAGTCCCATGGCAAACTGGTAGCCGAACTGGAGGCTCTCGCTGCCCACGTATTCGGCCAGCTTGGGCACGATGATGGTGACGAGAAAGGCCGCGATCTTGGCGAAGAAGAGACGATAACCATTGGCGGAGAGCCGATCCTGGGGATCGGGCGTCAGCACGCCGATCAACGAAATGTAGGGAATCGTCACGGCCGTGAACATCAGGGTGACGAACAGATAGGTGGAATAGGCCCACACCAGCTTGGCGTTATAGCTCCAGTCCGGTGTGGTGAACAGCAGCAGCACGGAAATGCCGAAGGGGACCGAAAAGATCAGGAAATACGGCCGGTAGCGCCCGCGCTTGCTGTTGAACTTGTCGGTGACGATCCCCATCAGCGGATCGGTGATGGCGTCCACCAGGCGAGCCACGAGAAAGAGAATCCCCATGTGGCTCGGCTTCAGGCCAAAGATGTCCGTATAGAAGAACGAGATGATCAGAAACATCGAGGAAATCACGATGTTGATCGCCATGTCCCCGCTGCCGAATCCTACTTTTTCCAGGTAGGTCAGGCGTCGCGTCGTCATTGTCTTGTTTCCTTATTCCTTGGCGTTATTGGGTTTAGGGGGCGCCTAGTTCACCAGCCACATGGCCAGATTCGGCCAGAACAGCAGCGCGAACAGCACGCACAGCTGCAGGGCGATGAAGGGCAGCACCGAGACGAAGATGTCCTTGAGGCTCACTTCCGGCGGCGCCACCCCTTTCAGGTAGAAGGCGGCCGGGCCGAACGGTGGCGACAGGAAGGACACCTGCATGTTCACCGCGAACAGGATGCCGAACCAGATCGGGCTGTAGCCCAGTTGCTCGACGATCGGCACGAAGATCGGCAGGGTCAGCATGGCCACGCCGATCCAGTCGAGGAACATGCCCAGCACCAGCAGGATCGCCATCATCACCAGCAGGATCACGATCGGCGCCACGTCGAGGCCCATGATCATGCCCGAGATGAAGCGGTTGCCGCCCATCAGGTTGTAGACCCCGACCAGCGCGGCGGCGCCGATGCCGATCCAGATGATCATGCCGCAGGTGGTCAGCGTCTGGCCCAGGCTCTCGTGCATGGTCTTGAACGAGAACTCGCCGCGCAGCACCACCGCCAGCAGCACGCCGAACACGCCCATGGCCGCCGCCTCGGTCACCGAGGCCACGCCGCCATAGATCGAGCCCAGCACCATCACGGCGATCAGCCCCGGCACGACGATCGCCTTGAGCGCCTGCCAGCGGTTGGCGAAGCCCTCCTCGCGGTCGGCGTCGCTCATCGGCGGCCCCATGGCGGGATTGCGCAGGCAGCGCACCAGCACATAGCCGATGTAGCTGATCATCAGGATCACCGCCGGGGTGATGGCCGCGGTGAACAGATCGGCGATCGAGACACTGGCGATCAGGCCATAGATGATCAGCACGATCGACGGCGGCATCATGGTGCCCAGCGCCCCGCCGGCGCAGACCACGCCGATCGACAGGTGCTTGTCGTAGCCCAGGCGCAGCATCTGCGGCAATGCCAGGATGCCCAGCAGCACGATCTCGCCGCCGATGATCCCGGACAGCGCCGCCAGGAAGAAGGCCACCACGATGGTCTGTACCGCCACGCCACCGGGCAGGCGGCCGGCGAAGACCCGCATGGCGTTGAACAGGTCCTTGGCGATCCCCGATCGGTCGAGCAGCGAGGCCATCAACACGAACATTGGCACCGCCACCAGCGAATATTCGGTGACGAAGCCATAGACGCGGCTGGTGACCAGCGGCAGGGCACTGGCCCCGAACCAGCCGAAGGTGAACACGAGCGCGATCAAGCCGGTGATGAAGGCCAGCGGCAGGCCGGTCACCAGCAGCGCGAAGATGGCCGCAACCATCAACAGGGTAGCGTCGGCGATTTCCATCAGGCCGTGCCCTCCGTGTCGTCGACCTTGGGCGCGGGCTTGCCGCGCAGCGATTGAATCAGGTGCAGCAGCGACTGCACGCACATGATGGCCAGGGCCAGCAGGATCACGCCCTTGACGAAGGCCGGGAACGGCGGGTTCCAGGAGGTGCCCGAACGCTCCAGCTGCCACTCGCCCAGCGGGTTGTGCGAGGCGTCCCAGAACATGGTGTAGGCGGCGTAGGTCATCCCGGCGCAGAACAGGAAGGCCACCAGATCGTTGAAGCGGTCGAGCCACAGGCGGGCGACCGGGCCGACGCTGTCGTAGAGCACCTTGACGCGAATGTGGCGATTGCTGGCCAGGGCCGCCGGGCCGCCGAAGGCGAAGCTCACGGCGACCAGCATGACCACCGTCTCGTGGACCCAGGAGGTGGGCGAGGCGAAGGCATAGCGCATGATCACCTCATAGACGCTGATCGCCATGGCGACGAACACCAGCCAGGCGGCAAGGCGACCACAGGCCACCACGCCACGGTCGAAAGCAGTGCGTACCGGGTCGGGAGGCGTCTCGTGCGGCGTGGCGGTCGGAGGGCCGCCGGCGTCCTCATGGGTGGATGACATCTTGACTCCGTGCCGACGTTGTCGGGCGGTGTGGTGACAATGACAAGGGGCCGGCGAGGCCGGCCCGGGAGTGCGGGGCAAGCCCCGCCGAGCGTTTTCCTGCGCGCGCCCTTAGAGCTGTCCGCGTGCTTTGAGGAAGCTGGTCGCGGCGTCGTAGACCTTCTGGGTCATTTCGTTGCGACCGGCCCATTCCTTCCATTCCTGTTCGGCGGCCTGGCGGAACTTCTTGCGCTCTTCCGCCGGCAGGTCGAAGGGATGCACATCGGGATTCTCGCGAAGCTTGGCGAGGGTCTCGATGTCCTGTTCCTTGAGGCGGGCGATCAGGTCATACGCCATGGCGTCGAAGGCCGTCTCGAGCGTGGTCTGCAGGTCTTCGGGCAGGCCATCCCAGATGTCCTTGTTGATCGACACGGCGATCATCGG
Organism: Halomonas elongata DSM 2581; assembly: GCF_000196875.2. Taxonomy (NCBI): domain Bacteria; kingdom Pseudomonadati; phylum Pseudomonadota; class Gammaproteobacteria; order Oceanospirillales; family Halomonadaceae; genus Halomonas; species Halomonas elongata. Next base: position 2,091,554 of record NC_014532.2, on the reverse strand, counting down.
CATGGAGTGGAAGCCCGGGTAGAGCGGGTAGGGGGCGAAGGCGTGCAGCCCCTGGGCGTCGTTGTTGGACAGCACCGTGGAATCGGCGGCATCGATCACGCCCTTTTCCAGGCCGGTGTAGACCTCGGAGCCCGGCAGGTTGACCGGCGTGGCGCCGATACGCTCGAAGATGTTGTAGACCATGCCCTGGGGGGCACGGATCTTGAGGCCTTCGAAATCCTCGAGGCTTTCGATGGGCACCGTGGAGGGAACGGACTCGAGCGGGAAGGTGGCAGCACCGATCAAGTGGCTGCCATAGGGCTCGGAGAGTTCGTTGTAGAGCTCTTCGCCGCCGCCCTGTTTCATGAACTCCAGAAAGTCGTAGGGATCGTTCCAGGCGCCGACCAGGTTGCCCAGCATGCCGAAGGCGGGGTTCTGGCCGGAGAAGTAACTCGGATCGGTCATGTGGCCCTGCAGGATGCCGGAGCTGACGGCCTGCAGCGTTTCGGTGGGGCCGACCACGGCATTGATGGGCAGCAATTCGATCTGGACGCGGCCATCGGTCATGGTGCCGATGCGTTCGGCCCACTCCTGCTTGACCTTGAAACTCGGTTCGCCGGCGGTTTCCGAGGCCTGGAAGGTCCACTCGTACTCAGCGGCATGGGCGCCGGTGACGCTCAGCAGCAGGGCGGAGGCGCCCAGGAGCAGTTTAGGGGTCAGGTGTGGCATCGAATCTCTCCGTTGAGGGAGGTTGTTGTTGACGTTCGTGCTGGAGCTTGGGGTGTCGGGTGCATGCCCATTGCTGTTCAACGGGCAGGGGAAATGTTGCTCATGACTCAGATATGTTCAACATATACTTTCGTATGTGTGTACTTTTGGCGCGCCTCGTCGTAGTGTCCATGTCACATCATCGGTGGGCCCGGCCCATCGCCCAGGAATGCCGCGAGGAGTCACCTCAATGTCGTCATCGAAGACTTCCAGCAAGCCGAAGCTGCGCAGTGCCGAGTGGTTCGGTACCGCCGACAAGAATGGCTTCATGTATCGCAGTTGGATGAAGAACCAGGGCATCCCCGACCATGAATTCCAGGGCAAGCCGATCATCGGCATCTGCAATACCTGGTCGGAGCTGACGCCCTGCAACGCTCACTTCCGCAAGATTGCCGACCATGTGAAGAAGGGAGTCCTGGAAGCGGGCGGTTATCCGGTCGAGTTCCCGGTGTTTTCCAATGGCGAATCCAATCTGCGCCCGACGGCGATGTTCACCCGCAACCTGGCGAGCATGGACGTCGAGGAGGCGATTCGCGGCAATCCGATCGACGCCGTGGTGCTGCTGGTCGGCTGCGACAAGACCACGCCGGCGCTGTTGATGGGCGCGGCGAGCTGTGACATCCCGACGATCGTGGTTACCGGTGGGCCGATGCTCAACGGCAAGCAGGAAGGGCGCGACATCGGCTCGGGCACGGTGGTCTGGCGCCTTTCCGAAGAGGTCAAGGCTGGCAAGATCTCGATGCACGACTTCATGGCCGCCGAGGCGGGCATGTCGCGTTCGGCAGGCACCTGCAACACCATGGGCACGGCTTCGACCATGGCCTGCATGGCCGAGTCGCTGGGCGTGTCGCTGCCGCACAACGCCGCCATCCCGGCGGTGGATTCGCGTCGCTATGTGCTGGCTCACCTGTCGGGCAATCGCATCGTCGAAATGGTCGACGAGGATCTGCGCCTCTCGAAGGTTCTGACGCGAGGAGCCTTCGAGAACGCCATTCGCACCAATGCGGCGATCGGCGGTTCCACCAACGCGGTGATTCACCTCAAGGCCATTGCCGGGCGCATCGGCGTCGACCTGGCGTTGGACGACTGGACGCGCATCGGTCGTGGCACGCCCACGCTGGTGGACCTGCAGCCCTCCGGGCGCTTCCTGATGGAGGAGTTCTATTATGCCGGCGGACTGCCCGCCGTGCTGCGTCGCCTGGGCGAGGCCGATCGCTTGCCGAACAAGGATGCGCTGACCGTCAACGGCAAGACGCTGTGGGACAACGTCGTCGAAGCGCCGCAGTACAACGACGAGGTGATCCGGCCGCTCGACAACCCGCTGGTCGAGGATGGCGGCATGTGCGTGCTGCACGGCAACCTGGCCCCCAAGGGCGCGGTGCTCAAGCCGTCGGCGGCGACCCCCGAGCTGATGACACACCGTGGGCGTGCTGTGGTGTTCGAGGACTTCGACGACTACAAGGCGCGCATCAATGACCCCGACCTGGACGTGGACGCCGACAGCGTGCTGGTGATGAAGCATTGCGGGCCGCGTGGTTATCACGGCATGGCCGAAGTGGGCAACATGGGCCTGCCGGCCAAGCTGCTCGAACAGGGCGTCACCGACATGGTGCGGATCTCGGATGCGCGCATGAGCGGCACGGCCTACGGTACCGTGGTGCTCCACGTGGCTCCCGAGGCGGCGGCCGGAGGGCCGTTGGCGGCAGTGCGCAATGGTGACTGGGTCGAGCTGGATGCCTACGCCGGCAAGCTGCACCTGGACATCGACGACGAGGAACTCCAGGCGCGCCTGGCCGAGCACGATCCCACCCAGGCCTCGCGTCAGATCGCCAGCAGCGGGGGATATCGTCAGCTCTACATCGAGCACGTGCTGCAGGCCGATGAAGGCTGCGACTTCGACTTCCTGGTGGGCTGCCGGGGTGCCGACGTGCCGCGCCACTCTCACTGAGATCGCCGTATGTAGAGCAACACAAGATCAATTGATGCAACACGGGGCCGTGAAGGGAGCAGTGATGATGTTCGAACAGCGCTATCAGGCCGGAGCCGCAAGGTTGATATCGTTGAGCGGTGCTGCTGCGCTTTGCGGCGCCATGAGCCTGGCTGCGGTGGCCGATGAGCTGCCCGAGGTGAGCATTCATGATCCGGTAATGGCCGAGGAGCAGGGCACCTACTACCTGTTCTCCACCGGGCCCGGGATCACCATCTACCGCTCACCGGATCGGCAGCGGTGGCAGCTCGATGGCCACGTCTTCGACCCCGAGCCCGACTGGGCCCGCGAGGTGGTGCCCGACTTTGCTGGTCATCTGTGGGCACCGGATATCATCGAGCGCGACGGTCGGTTCTACCTTTACTACTCGGTGTCGGCGTTTGGCCGCAATACATCGGCCATTGGTGTCGCGACCAACACAACGCTGGACGCCGATAGCCCAGACTATGCGTGGCGGGATCAGGGCGTCGTGCTGCAGTCGGTGCCCAACCGCGATCTGTGGAACGCCATCGACCCGCACATCATCGTGGACGAGCAGGATACGCCCTGGATGAGCTTTGGCTCGTTCTGGGGCGGCATCAAGCTGGTGCAGCTCGCTGACAACATGACTGAGTTGGCCGAGCCGCAGCAGTGGTACTCGTTGGCCAAGCGGGAGCGACCGGCTTTTATTCCGGATGATCACGCCGGTCCCGCCGACATCGAAGCACCGTTTATTTTCCAGCACGACGATTATTATTACCTCTTCGTCTCCTACGGCAAATGCTGCCAGGGGAAAGACAGCACCTACCACATGGCCGTGGGGCGCTCCGAAAACGTTCAGGGGCCCTACGTGGACCGGCAGGGCATAGACATGGCCGCCGGCGGTGGCACGGTCATTCTGGAAGGTAACGATGAGTGGTATGGCGTCGGCCACAACAGTATCTACCGCTTTGATGACCAGGACTATCTGGTCTTTCACGCCTACGACGCAGCCGATCAGGGCCTGCAGAAGCTCAAAATTGCCGAGGTCGAATGGTCGGATGGCTGGCCGACCGTGGATTCCGCGGCGCTGGGCAACTACCAAAGCGAGCTGGTGGACGCTGACTAGTGCCCCCAACGCCCGGTTCAACTGGCGCCGTGCCTTTCTTCGCTAAAGAGTCGAGCTGAGATACCCGCTTATCGAGTCGGAAACGGCCACCTATCCGGTGGCCGTCCATAGGGCTGACGTTTTCTCGGATTTACCGTCGTTTCTCTCTCTATATCCCGCCTTGCCTCAAACCCTGTGATCTGCGAAGAACCTAGCGGTTTATTGAGATGATGTCGTACTGCCAGGTGCCGTTGACTCCTGGGGTTCGCCCACTACTACGTCGATAGCGATTTCGCGGAACTGCGGGGCTAGCTCATGTTCTGTTTCGATGTTGAAGCGGGGCAGCCCCTGCTGGGTCCAGTGAACGCGCTGCACGAAGGTATCTCGACCGCCCAGGTCCTGATGGTCTGTACGCACGTGAAAGACGTAAATCTGGTTTCCATCGGCATCGTACGACCAGGCACCGTGGCCTGTGCCGAGCAGGAATTCACCGTTGTAGGGTTCTGACTTGTGGACGGGATAGTTGAGGCGCTCCCAGCTGGCGGGGTCGGTCAAATCGTCCCCCGAGGTGGCTCTGGCCAGCCCGGTGGCATAGGTGTCACCTACCAGTGAGCCTGAATAGAGCATGTTGACGATACCGTCGCGGATGAAAACGTTGGGGCCTTCGGCAATGGTGTTCTCCCAGGCGTAATGGGGGGCGATGATGCGTGTCGGTTCGCTGGTCAGGCGGGTAGGATCATCAGGATCCATGGTGGCGATATATACCGCTCCGAGCATTTGCCAGGCGTAGTAGGCTTGCCCTTCATCGATGAAAAAGGTCATGTCCAGAGAGATGCCCTGCAGCGGGTTGAGCAAGGATCCATCGGCCCGGACGACCTGTTCGGCGGTAGTCCAGTTGGCTGGATTGCGTGGATCGAGAGGCTCGCCTTGGTCATTTTGCTTGAGTTGAACAATACTGGCGCGGCCGGTCCACATGTCGGGCTGGCCATCCTCTCCGTCGTAGCAGGGCATGAAGAGAATCGACAGGCGGTTATCGATGTGGTGCATCTCCGGTGCCCAGAAACAGCCGGTCATGGGATTGCCCTCGGCATCCAGCGTACCCGCCGAGAGGATATCCACCTCGAGGTCGTCTCCGCCATGGGTATCCGCCAGCGCACTGATGGAGGGCGCCATACGCAGCGGCATACCGGTTGGCTCGCCATCGTTGTTGATGGGGTCCAGGTTGAGGTCTTTAGTGGCGACCATCAGAAAGTAATCATTTCCCTCGAAAGCAAAGGGCACGATCATGGGGTCGGCCCGCTCATCTGCCAGCGGAGTGGGAAATATCTCTTGTTTGAGTGTGCCGTGGACGCGATAGCGCCCGGGTGTTTGAGTGGTAATGTTATTGATGTCGGCGTCATCCCACTCGACGGCCAGCGAGTTGGTGGAACCATCGCTGTAGTCCAGAAGGATGCGTGCCGGTAGCGCTTTAGCGTCGAAGGTCGTATCGAGCTCGACATGGAGGGGCGATGGTAACCTCGCGCCAAGGTTCCGGATGGGCTCGAAACGGGTGGTGAGTTGCTCCGCGACCTCGCGGGTAATCGGTGTTCGGCTGCCGCTTTGGAAGTCAGCGATATCGCTGTTGGCGACACGCCCTGGCAGCGTTACCTTGCCGCGCTGGGGAGGTGATACCTCCGCCTCGGGTGAAAATGCGTCGAAGCTTGCGTGGTACTCGGTACCCGCATCGTTTCGCCAGGTAATCACATAGCGATCGAGCGCCGAGTGATAGGCAAAGGCAGGGTCGTTGACGCCGTCAGTCACGCCCAGGTCCAGCAGTCCGAGTTCTCGATAATCGAGCAAATCGTCTGATACCGCCAGCAGCACCGACGAAGCCTGTGAGCCGTCGCTGCCTCCACCTCGCGCCGTACGGGTGGCCATGATGCCGAAGTTGCCGTCTGCCAGATAGGCGAGATGCGGGTCGCGAAGGCTGTGCAGAATCTCGTCATGGGTGCCCAGCGGCGGTGGCGTTTCGGAGACCTCGGGAAAAAAGATGCCGTAGTTATGAAAAAGCGGCTCTCCGTCGAGCGCCAAGTGCATGCTCAGGGCGATATCGGCGTTGTTGGCTTCCGATGAGCTGGTCGGTGTGCGGTCAAATGCCAAGAGCTCGTGGCTCGAGTCAGCGGGCAGTAAAGTAGTGGTATAGCGGCGGGTGGTCATGTCGCCGTCCGCCGTATCGGCGAGCGTCACCGCCAGGCTGATCTCCCGGGGTGCATCGCCACTCGACTGGAGCTTCCCCTTCTCATAACGGGCGTCACCGCTGACTTCGACGCGCTCGATGCTCCTTCCCTCGGGAGGGGAAGGAATCGAACTTCCTGACACCATGACAGGCGGCACGATAAAGGGTGGCGAGTCGTTTCCTGCTGCAGTGGCGTCTGCTAGTGCCAGCGTGCTGGCGAACGCCGCCGCGGCGCCCACGGCCCACCGGGAGGCTGTGTTCCTGGTGAGTTCTAGAGCAGCACGATTGTGGTTGCGCTTGTGTATGGCCATTCTAGTTATCCATTTGTTAGTTATGATATTCGAATTTAAATGTTGAGCATTACCGTCATTTGTTCAACATATACTTTTGTATGTATATACTAGAAAAGGAGAAGCCGTTACTCTCGTGGCCCGGGTTCCTCGGTGCGTGTCGGCACACGCGAGGAGGCAATTCGTGGTAATCCGATGGACGCCGTGGTGCTTGGCTCGCGAGGCGGCAGCTGGGGGTCCGCTGCCACCGGGGAGTTTGGGACACCCGAGAAGTGGCCATGACGGCGGTCTTCCTGGCCTCAGACGAGACTCCCTTCATCGATGCGACCTGCTCGAGGATCGATGGCGGGCGCAGTGTGCTGTATCACGACTGACGGGGGCTGGCCTATCGCAGGGGGCGCGGGGTTTCCGAATACATTGTGCTGATCCAATGACTGAGATCAGTCGCTGACGAGACCTTCAATGACTATTCACAAGATCACTCCAGACCAGCTGCGTTCGCGCGACTGGTTCGACAATCCCGAGCATCCGGGCACCACGGCGCTGTGCATCGAGCGCTACATGAACTACGGCATGACGCTGGAGGAACTGACCTCTGGACGACCGATCATCGGCATCGCCCAGTCGGGCTCCGACCTGACGCCCTGCAATCGCCATCACGTCGAGCTGGTCAAGCGCGTCAAGGACGGGATTCGTGCCGCCGGTGGGGTGCCGTTCGAGTTCCCGTTGCATCCTATCCATGAGAATGTGCGTCGGCCCACGGCCGCGCTGGATCGCAACCTGGCCTATCTCGGGCTGGTCGAGGTGCTGCACGGCTACCCGCTGGACGGCGTGGTGCTGACTACCGGCTGCGACAAGACCACTCCGGCCTGCCTGATGGCCGCGGCCACGGTGAATATCCCGGCCATCGTGCTGTCCGGTGGGCCGATGCTCAACGGCTGGCACGGCGCGGAGCGGGTGGGCTCCGGCACCATCGTCTGGGAGATGCGCAAGCGCCTGGCCGCCGGCGACATCGACTATCCCGACTTTCTGTCGAGAATTGCCGAGTCCGCGCCTTCCGTGGGGCACTGCAACACCATGGGCACGGCCTCGACCATGAACTCCATGGCCGAGGCGCTGGGCATGAGCCTGCCCGGCTCGGCGATGATTCCCGGCCCCTACAAGGAGCGGGCCATGGTCGCCTATCAGACCGGCGAGCGCGTCGTCGACATGGTCTGGGAGGATCTGCGACCGAGCGACATCCTGACCCGGGAAGCCTTCGAGAACGCCATCGTGACCTGCTCTGCGCTGGGTGGCTCCTCCAATGCGCCCGTGCATGTCAACGCCATCGCACGCCATGCCGGCGTCGCGCTCGACAACGACGACTGGCAACGTCTCGGTCATGCGGTGCCGCTGCTGGCCAACGTGATGCCGGCGGGCGCCTATCTCGGCGAGGAATTCCATCGCGCCGGGGGCGTGCCGGCAGTGATCGCCGAACTGCTGTCCAATGACTTGATCCACGGCGACGCCCTGACCGCCAACGGCCGGAGCCTGGCCGACAACGTCGCGGGACGCGAGACTCAGGATACCGAGGTCATTCGGCGTTTCGACAATTCGTTGGTGGAGAAGGCGGGCTTCCTGAACCTCAAGGGCAACCTGTTCGACTCGGCACTGATGAAGACCAGCGTGATTTCCACCGATTTTCGCCGGCGCTTCCTCGAGGATCCCGATGATCCCGAGGCCTTCGAGGGCAAGGTGGTGGTGTTCGACGGTTCGGAGGACTATCACGCCCGCATCGACGACCCGGCGCTCGGCATCGACGAGCGCACCATCCTGGTGATGCGCGGGGCGGGGCCGGTGGGCCATCCCGGCGGTGCCGAAGTGGTCAACATGCAGCCGCCGGCGGCCTTGATTCGCCAGGGCATCGAGTCGCTGCCGTGCCTCGGTGACGGTCGTCAGTCGGGCACGTCGGGATCGCCCTCGATCCTCAATGCCTCGCCTGAAGCCGCCACCGGCGGTCCCTTGGCATTGCTCGAGACCGGCGATCGGTTGCGCGTCGACCTGGGGCGCGGCGAAGTGACTCTGCAGGTGGACGAAAGCGAGCTGGCCAAGCGTCGCGAGCGTCTCGAGGCTGCCGGTGGCTATGACTTTCCGGCGCATCAGACGCCCTGGCAGGAAATCCAGCGCACGCTGGTCGAGCCGCTGGCGGATGGCATGACGCTGCGCGGTGCGCCTGGCTATCGGGATGTAGCGCGGCTCAGCCCGCCCCGCGACAATCACTAGGTCTGTACGAAAAGCGACGGCGCCCGGTAATGACGGCGTCAAGCCTCAACTCACAAAGCCCATTTACCTTTTGTAAACTGCGCTTCTTCTTCGCTGATGTTTGCCCGGTCTGAGCGTCGCTCGTCGACGTTCAGGCCGCATCTGGCAAACCCTATTCCATTCGTCGGTCAGGAGGTTTCATGTCTTCATTTCGCCTGGGGCTGGTCGGTGCCGGCAAAATCGTTCGCGACCAGCACCTCGCCGCCATTCAGGCCACGCCGGGTCTCGAGCTCGTCGCCGCGGCCGATCCACATACGTCGCTCGAGGGCGTGCCCGGTTATGCATCGCTGGAGGCGATGCTATCCGAGGAGCCGTCGCTGGATGCCGTGGCTATCTGCACACCGGCCCACCTGCGCCATGGCCTGGCCCGCCAGGCACTGGAAGATGGCAAGGCCGTCTTGCTCGAGAAGCCACCCGGGGCGACCCTCGCCGAAGTCGAGGACCTGAAGGCCCTGGCCGAAGCGCGTGGCAGCGTGCTCTTTGCCGCCTGGCATTCGCGCTTCGCCCCCGCCGTGCCGCTGGCCCGGCAGTGGCTGAGCGAGCGCCGGGTCACGGGAATCGAGATCGTCTGGCACGAAGACGTCAGGGTCTGGCATCCCGGTCAGACCTGGCTCTGGGAAGCCGGCGGCATGGGCGTGTTCGATCCCGGTATCAATGCCTTGTCGATCGTCACCCAGCTGTTCGATACCGCTTTCTTCCTGAAGCAAGCCAGGCTCGAAGTGCCCGAGAACTGCCAGACGCCGATTGCCGCCAGGCTGCATCTGCGCGATGGCACGGGTGTGCCTCTCGACGCGGATTTCGATTTCCGCCATGAGGATCCGCCCCGCTGGGAGATGACTATCACGACAGAAGAAGGGCGGCTCGAGCTGTCGGGTGGCGGACGTCGCCTGGTGCTCGATGGCGAGGTGGCGGTCGACGAGCCGGAGCGCGAATATCCGGAGCTTTATGCCCACTTCCACGAACTGCTGACCACGGGACGCAGCGATGTGGATATCACGCCGCTACGGCACGTGGCGGATGCCATGATGTTGGGGCATCGGGAAGCGGTGGCACCGTTCAAGGAGTAAATGAGCATTTGAGCGGATTTTCAACGTCGTATAACCGAGCGTAGGCACTTTTCGGACAGTGCCTAGGGCGATCCGGCCCAGCCCTCGGCGATCACCTCGCGCAGCAGGGTGGTCAAGGCGGCGGCACCGGGAGAGAGACGCTTCTGGCGGAGGGTGATGAGGCCATAGGGCTGGACGCTCAAGGCCTCTTCTGTGGGCAGCACCCGAAAACGCTGCGGGTCGCAGAGCAGCTCGGCGACTTCGCGACTGGTGACGGTCAGGGTGTCGGAGTTGGCCACCAGGGCCAGCGATACCAGAACGTCCGAAGTGTTGATGATGCGCGTCGGCGGTGACAGGTCGTGATACATCAGGAGATGGTCGACACGCTGACGCATCAGGGCCCCCGGTGGCTGGAGCGACCAGGGGTAGGCCGTCATCTCGGCAAGCGTCGGCGAGGCTACATCCGCCAGGGGATGTTCGCGGCGGCACACCACGCTGATGGCTTCCTCGCCGATCTCCTCGAAGACGAAGTGACCAGGGTCGAAGCCTGCGGGAATGCGCGAGATGACCATGTCGAGCTCGCCCTCCAGCAGCCTGGGCACCAGGGCCGGACTGACATCCACATCGACGTTGACCTTGAGCCCCGGTAACTGGCGATGAACGCGCTCCAGAGCCCGGGAGAGCAGGGTCACCGCCGGTGCCATCACGGTGCCCACGGAGACCGCACCGGCATTGCCGGCATTGAGGGCATTGAGTTCATCGCCGGTCTGTTGCAGTGAGGAGAGGATATTGCGGGCATGGCGCACCGCCACCTCGCCATACCAGTTGGGCTCGACGCCTCGCGAGTGGCGCTCGAACAGGCGCACGCCCAGGCGTTCCTCCAGCTCGCCGAGCAGCTTCGAGGCGGCGGGCTGGCTCATGGAAAGGCTGGCGGCCGCACGATGCAGGTTGCGGTGGTCGTCCAGGGCCAGGAACAACTGCAGATGGCGTAACTTTAGTCTTACCTTGAGAAACCAGTCGGGTGGCAACTCACCCATGGCGGAGCGACGTGTCATATTGTGATAACCAAATGTATATGAATGGCTCGATAAGTCATTATTAGCGGTTAATGTCTCGTCTGTCTAATGTGGTCGACATTCCGTGGGATGTTACAGGAAGGAGACAACAACAAATGATCGCATTCGACCGCTTCCCAAGTACCTCGACAGCACGTGGCTCAGGAGCCGAAATTCGAAACGGAGCATGGGCCTTGCTGGCAGCCTTGCCGCTGGTGGCCGGTATCGCTTTCGCTCAGGAGACAAAGCAGGACGTAACGGGAATGGAGCAGCAGCGAAATATCGAACAAGGCGCTTTCGGTACCCTGCCGGATGGTAGCGAGGTGGCGCTGTATACCCTGACCAATGCTCAGGGAGCACGCCTTTCCGTGACGCCTTACGGAGGGATCATCGTTGCCCTCGAGGTGCCGGATGCCGAGGGTGAATTCGAGGACGTCGTGTTGGGATTCGATCGATTGGAGGGCTATCTGTCCGAGACCTATCGTCAGGCCAATCCCTATTTCGGGGCGTTGATCGGACGCTATGGGAACCGTATCGCCGGTGGTAAGTTCTCCCTCGACGGCAAGGTGCATACCTTGCCCACTAATGACGGCGACAACCACCTGCATGGTGGCGATCGAGGATTCGATCGACGCCTCTGGAAGGCCGAAACCGTCGAGGACGAGCGGGGCGTGGGATTGATCCTGACGCTGACCAGCCCCGATGGGGATCAGGGCTATCCGGGTGAACTGCAGGCCCGGGTTCGCTATACGCTGAGTGATGACAATGCCGTGATCGTCGACTATGAGGCCACCTCCGACGCCACCACACCCGTCAATCTCACCCAGCACAGTTACTTCAATCTCGATGGCGTGACCGGCGAACGAGCCGACGGCGACGATATTCTCGATCACCGCCTGACGATCAATGCCGATGCCTTTACACCAGTAGATGAGGGACTGATCCCGACCGGCGAACTGCGCTCCGTGGCGCAGACTCCTTTTGACTTCCGGAAGCCCACGGCCATCGGCGAGCGCATCGAAGCCGACAATACCCAACTGGCCAGAGGGAAGGGCTATGATCACAACTTCGTGCTCGACCGGGATGGTCTGGACGAGAACGAGCTGGTGACAGCGGCTCGCCTGGAGGCAGAACACAGTGGTCGGGTGATGGAAGTGCTCACTACCGAGCCCGGTCTCCAGTTCTACTCGGGTAACTTCCTCGATGGCTCCTTGACCGGCAAGGGAGGTACGACCTACGGCCATCGCTTCGGCCTGGCCCTGGAAACTCAGCACTTCCCGGACTCTCCCAATCAGCCTGATTTCCCTTCGACGTTGCTGCAGCCAGGGGAAACCTACCAAAGCCAGACCCGGTACGTTTTTTCTACCAACTCGACGACCGGCGAATCTGAGACGACTTCAAACTGACTTTTAAGCTCAGTGCACGGTCCACTACCCACTACTTACTACCCACTACGGCGATGACACCTTGAACCACGAGGTTCAAGGTTAGCCTGCCCGGTTGGCTCGACGCGTGGGTTTGTTGAGTGCGGATAAAAATAATTTTCTCTTTTTTGAGGGGCTTGGTTGCCCCTCATGGGGAAGTTATGTCCTTGATAAGCGTAAGGAGGTGGTTTGAAGAAATCTAGCTGAAAGGAGTGCTGTGGATATGGATCATCCAGGGGATGTAACAAATCTAATCGATAAAAGAGGTATCTAGTGAAAATACAATTAAAACCATGTGTTGGAGTTCTGTCCGTTCTTTTGGCAAATTCAGCATTTGCTGATGTGGTCCATGAGTATGAGTCGGGGAAATTAACCTTTGGCGGCGATGTTGAGCTTGATATCAATGCTCAGAACTCCCAGGAAGGGCCGATCTTTCTGGAGGGGGAGTTCGAAAACAACGACGAATATAATCAGACCGGACGCATCCTGCTCGAGGCCGCCGGTGAGCATACCAGCGGTCAGAACTACGCTCGCTTCAAGGTGCAGCCTCTGGTCGGCACCGACGGTGGTATGGGAGTCGATGATGCCTGGCTGGCTCTTGGTAATCGCGATAACGGCCTGGAGCTCAAGGTGGGGCGCTTCGAAGCCTTCGATCTTTTTCCGCTAGGCCAGGATGTGTTCGTCGAATACAGCGGTGATACCGCCAATGATCTGTACTCTGATGGCCACGGTTACATCTATCAGGCCAAGGAAGGGCGCGGTCGTGGCGGAGACTCCGGCCAGGTACTGCTCAGCCAGACGCGCGGCGACTTCTATGCCGAGATCTCGACCCTGTTTGGCGATCGCACCAACCTTTTTGCAAGCGACACGTATCACGGCTATGCCATCGACCCCGAGAACGATGCCAAGAACTCCTTCATCGTACGACCGGTAATGGCCTGGTCCCCAGGACCCTGGACACTGGCCGCAGGGGTGGAAACCAACGTTGTCGATGATGCCATCGTCGATGAACGTGGCGAGGATATCAGTGACCGTACTGGCTATGGTACGCGGCTTTCCTACTCTCTGGACGATTTCAGCGTCAATGCCAATCTGGCGTACCTGGATGCCCATGAGGAGGAAAACCTGACGCTGGGCCTCAATGCTCTGTGGCATGATTTCGGCCTGGGTTATATCCACGCGCGTAACGATATCGACAGCGTCAAGGAAAGCGCTGAAGTGGTCAGCATGCCTGGTACCTATACTTCCGACACTCTGTACACTTCATACCGCTTTGCCCAGGTAATGGGTATCGATAATCTGGATATCTATCTTGGGGCCTATTATAGCAAGATCGATCAGAAGGATAGCGATGGTGGAGACGCCGATCGCTACGGTGGTCGACTGCGCTTCAAGTATTATTTTTAACCCAGGCTTGTCAAGAAAGCACCGTATTTCTCCACTATTATAGTCTTCTTAAGTTACTAATGGTGGGGAGTTTAAGGTGCTTGTTATAGCCCGAGTTCTGTGTCTTCCACAGCTCGGGCTTTTTTCTTTGCAAGGCATTCTTTCATGTTAAAAAGAGTCATAGGTATACCGATAAACTTTAGTCGCAGCGTGGTGATTTCCATGGTGATGCTGACCTCATTGTTTCGGTGCTTCTTCCGTGATCGATACATGTATCGATATCAGTTTCTAACGATAAGGCTATTGGATGGTTATGTCGTAAGTCTGTAGTAATGGAGGCTGAGAAGATAACAACATGTGCGTGGAACCGACGGTGTGAGCGGGCCGCGTGAGACCTGAATTGAATGTTGCCACTGGAGGGGCTTTATGCTCATTCGTGCATCGCTGCACCGGGACTTCAAGATCAGTACTATCGATGATCGGCTCTATTCAGCGTTCATCGAACACATGGGGCGCGCAATCTATTCGGGGATCTATGAACCCGGCCACCCCGAAGCCGATTCAAACGGGTTTCGCCTGGATGTTCTCGAGCTGGTGCGTGCTCTCAATATCCCGGCGATTCGCTATCCGGGTGGAAATTTCGTTTCAGCATACCGGTGGGAAGATGGTGTAGGGCCCAAGGATCAGCGTCCCGTTCGTCTCGATCTGGCCTGGCGGTCAAAGGAAACCAATCAGGTTGGTATCAATGAGTTTGCGCAATGGGCCGAGATGGCTGGTATCGATATGATGCTTGCCGTTAACCTTGGCTCGAGAGGATTGGAAGATGCCCGGAATTTTGCTGAATATGTACTCCATCCCTCAGGGACTTACTGGTCGGATCTTCGCCGAAGCCATGACGTAAACAAGCCATATGATGTCAGGATGTGGTGCCTGGGAAATGAAATGGATGGTCCCTGGCAGGTTGGTCAAAAGAATGCCAGAGAATACGGCCATCTTGCCAATGAGACGTCCAAGGCGCTCAAGGCAATCAACGGGAACATCGAGGCAATCGTATGTGGCTCATCCAATGATGAGATGCCGACCTATCCCGATTGGGAGCGTGAGGTTCTCGAAGAGTGCTACGAAAATGTGGATTACATATCTCTGCATAAGTACTTTGGTAACTCGAGCAACGATACCCTTAACTACTTCGGGAAGATCGAGGAAACAGGGCGTTATATACAGGCTATTGGTGGCGTCATAGATTTCGTTAAGGCCAAGAAACGTGCCAAGAACGATATCTATATCTGCTTCGACGAGTGGAATGTCTGGTATCACCAGCGTGAAGAGGACTCAAGACGCTGGCAAACATGGGATTGGCCAGAAGCGCCCGATCTTCTTGAAGAGGACTACAATTTCGAGGACGCATTATTCGTCGCCGGCCTGCTGAATGAGTTTATTCGACGCAGTGACCGGGTTCGCATTGCCTGTATTGCCCAGCTCGTCAACGTCATTGCCCCGATTCGTGCTGAAAAGGGTGGGATTGCCTGGTGTCAGACAATTTATTATCCCTATCAATTCGCATCTCTGTATGGGCGAGGAGTAGCGCTAAATGTCTCCGTCGATGGGCCTACCTATGATTGCAGTGTGGCTGATGATGTGAACTATCTCGATGTTGCCGCAGTGCATGATGAAAAGAGTGAGAAGGTTACATTGTTCCTGGTGAATCGCCACCTGGAAGAAACTGCTGATCTCGATTTATCACTTTATGGCTTCGATGCGGCACGGGTGATCGAGCACAAGGTGATGGAAGGGTTTGATTTGCGGGAGACAAATGGGCCGAACAAGCCGTCTGCCGTTTCACCCTTTGATGGGGTAGGGGTTGGCGTCGAGGGTTGTCAGGTAAGGGGTAAGCTTTCACCGTTGTCTTATCATGTTGTACGGCTCGACGTGGGACGAGGAGCAAGATCATGAGCGGAGTTCGTCTTCATTCTGTTGATAAATCTTTTGGTGATGACCGGATCATCAATGATGTTTCGATGGATATCTCAAAAGGGGAGTTCGCTGTTTTTGTCGGGCCTTCCGGGTGTGGGAAGTCGACTCTGCTGCGCATGATTGCGGGACTCGAGGAGACGAGTGGAGGTGCCATCGATATCGAAGGGCGGGACATTACTCAGGTTGAGCCGGCCAAGCGTGAAGTCTCGATGGTTTTCCAGTCCTATGCGTTGTATCCACACTTGAGTGTCTTCGAGAACATGGCGTTTAGTTTGCGGCTGGCGCGTACTCCCAAGCAAAGGGTGATCGAGCAGGTCCGGGCAGCCGCCGATATTCTCAAGCTTGAAGGACATCTGGACAAGAAACCGTCCGAGCTTTCGGGCGGTCAACGTCAACGTGTAGCTATTGGTCGGGCCATCGTTCGCCAGCCTAAAGTGTTCCTGTTTGATGAGCCGCTGTCCAATCTCGATGCTGAATTACGAGTCCAGATGCGGCTCGAGTTATCGCGACTCCATCAGAAAATTGGAGCGACCATGATCTATGTGACTCACGATCAGGTCGAAGCGATGACGTTGGCCGACAAGATTTTTGTTCTACGTGACGGCGTGGTTCAACAGGCTGGGCCACCGCTCGAACTTTATGATGACCCCGCCAACCAGTTCGTTGCCGGGTTCATTGGCTCCCCCGCCATGAATTTCCTCTCCGCCGTTGTCACCAGGAAAACTGTGAATGGCATCGTGGCCGAGATCGAGGGAACCAACGGTCAATCACTCGAGGCGGATATCACGCAGAGTGTGATCGAGGAAGGACAGACGGTGACGTTGGGGATCAGGCCCGAGCATTTACATATGCGTGAGGGAGGTTTTACCTCCACTGTCGAATTGACCGAGAACCTCGGTGGCGTTGCCTACTTGTATACACGGCTGGCTGGTGGCCAGGAGGTCGTGATTGAACGTCGCGGGGAGAGGGCACTTCATGCACGAGAGTCCGTTCAAGTTTGGGCGGATTCCAAGGATGTTATGGTCTTTTCAAAGCAAGGAAAGCGTTTGCGGTAAAAGATGGCCACTTTCGTAATGTGCATGCCTGGGCTAGTCGGGTAGCAATAAATTATTACAACGGAGGACGTATGAAAGTATTTAAATCCATATTGATTGCCGCGGCGGCATCTTCCATTGCATCTCCAGTGCTGGCGGAAACGGAAGTCGTTTGGTGGGATTTCTTCGCTGGTGGAGATGGTGTGAGGATGAAAGCATTGATCGACCAGTTCAATGAAGAGCACCCCGATATTACGATAAATGGTACGACATCCGAATGGGGGGTGCCATTCTATACCAAGGTACGTACGGCCGCTGCAGTGGGCCAAGGGCCGGATGTAGTGACCTATCACCTCTCTCGCCTGCCTCGAGCTCTTTCCGAAGGCGTTCTGACGCCGATTACCGATTCGGACCTCGAAACCGCTGGCCTGTCACGTGGTGATTTCTTTGAGCGGGCGTCAAAGGCGGCATCTGATGAAGAGGGTACATTGTATGCCGTCCCCTTTGATATCCACTCGGTGGTTCTCTACTACAACAAGAGCTATCTCGAGGGGACCGAATATCTCGATGATGATGGAGAGCTAACAGGCATCGAGAGTCTCGACGACTTCAATAACGCTTTGAAGGTTGCTCAGGACAATGGGGCACAGCCTCCACTCTCATATCAGACCGGGGGGCCTGGCGGTGTCTGGCGCATGTTCTATACGCTTCTCAGCCAGCAAGGAGGAGCCTTCATCGAGAACGGTGAGGTGTTGCCCGGCGACAACTTCGACAAGGCCGTACAGGCAATCGAGATCATGCAGGGCTGGGGGGATAACGGTTACCAGCCCGAGAATGCCGAATATGAAGCTTCCGTAGCACTATTTACATCGGGTAAATCGGCTTTCCAGGTCAATGGCGTGTGGGAGGTACCCACAATGATCGATATGGAGAAGGCCGGAACACTTGGATTTGAATGGGGTGCTGTGCAGGTACCGACCCTGTTGGATGAAGAGGCGGTATGGGCCGATAGCCATGCCTTCGCCATTCCCATCCAGGGTGACGAAAAGATGTCGGAAGAAAAGCGTGAAGCCGTGATGACGGTTATTGGCTGGATGGAAAAGCAAGCCATTGATTGGGCTCGTGCCGGTCATATCCCAGCTTATACGCCTGTCGCTGAAAGCGATGAGTTCCGACAGATGGAGCCCAATGCCACTTATTCCTCGCTCGTGGATATTGCCGCTTATGATCCTCGTTCCAGTATCGCCGGTGTTGCCTCGCCGGTCTATGATGCGGCGCTCAACAACATAGCGCCGGCGATTCATGGCTTTCTCTCGCCTGAGCAGGCTGCCGAGCAAATGAAGAGCGAGCTTCAATCATTGCGCGACTAATGAGTGTGGTGCGTGTTCCGCGCCGACATTGATGGCGCGGAACAGAAGCTCAAGGGGAGTATTAACATTGGCTATGATAACAAATAGACGCAGGCACATTGCGGTGGCGATGACGCTCATTGCACCCTTTGTCCTGATCTTTGGTCTTGTGTTTCTCTATCCCATGATCCGCGTGGTAGAGCTTAGCTTCACCAATGCGCCGTTGATCGGCTCCGGTGAGTGGGTGGGGTTGGAAAATTACCGACAACTGCTGACAGACAACCTCTTCTATACGTCACTCAAGAACAATGGCTATTTTGTCCTTCTGACGGTCATTCCCACGACGGTGATTGCTCTGGCTATCGCGATAGCTGTCAATCGGCTGTCGGGAAGGATGCAGGCACTTGTTCTGGCGACTTTTTTTCTTCCTTATATTCTTCCAGTCTCGGTGGTAACCCAGATATGGGCATGGATGCTTGATTTTCAGTTCGGCATCCTTCAACCGGTTATAGAGTATTTTGTCGGTGAGCCGGTGGCTGTCTTTAAACAGCCTGCATGGGTAATGCCTACAATTGCAGTCGTCACTATCTGGTGGACCAACGGTTTCAATGTTCTGCTGTTTATCGCGGGGCTGCGCAATATTCCCAAGGAGCTCTATGAAGCCGCGTCGCTTGATGGGGCCTCTCGACGTCAGTTGTTCATGAAAGTGACCTGGCCCTTGCTATGGCCGGTTACCGCCTTGGTCATGACGCTCCAGTTGATCTTGCAGCTCAAGTTGTTCGATCAGGTGTATCTGCTGAGCGGTGGTGGTCCATTCAATTCGTCGTATGTCCTGTTGATGATGGTCTATCGCGAAGCCTTTCAGCTTAATAACGGCGGTTATGCTTCAGCGGTGGCGCTGGTGCTGTTCGTCGTCATCATGGTCGTCTCGGTTCTGCAGTTTCAACTTCTGAGAATGGGGGGGCGTAAATGAATGTGCAAAGGATGCAAGGCAGCGAACGTGCCGATACGGCACTGGCTACGTCCAAGAGGTGGGGTTCTAATCTGAGTATACGATGGCTCGAGAACAAGATTCTTCTGGCGATTACGCTGATTGGTGCCGCGATCTGGATTTTTCCCCTTTATTGGGCCTTTGTCACATCGATTCGCGATGAAGACCATGTGGTAAGTGAGAACGCCGGCATTCTGCCTGACATGTTCAACCTGACGGCTTATGTCGAGTCGATTTTCAATACCAGTATCCTGACATGGTACGTCAACTCGATCGGGACCTCACTGATCATCACCGTACTGGTACTCATCTCGGGGATGATGTGTGCCTACGCGCTTTCGCAGATGCGCTTTCCCGGCCGTCGGATACTCTATGGGGTGGTGATGGCCAGCTTCATGATTCCCACCCAGGCACTCGTTGTCACCCAGTTCGTACTGATGAACGATATGGGGCTTGTCAACACCTGGGCGGGTATCATACTGCCGCAGCTCATCGTTCCGGTCGTCATCATCGTCTACAAGCAGTTCTTCGATGCCGTGCCCAAGGAGATGCGTGAGGCGGTGCTGCTCGATGGAGGGGGAGAATACACGCTTTTGTTCAAGGTCTATCTGCCACTCAATTGGGGGATTACCACTGCGCTGGCAATCATCACCTTCATCATGGCATGGAACCAGTTCTTCTGGCCTTTTCTCGTCATCACCTCGGAAGACATGATGACGATTCCGGTGGGTATCACCCAGGTCAGGGATACATTTGGCGTCAGCTACGCAAGGGTCATGGCAGTGGCTCTGCTTGGTGCGGCACCTGTCGCGATTGCCTACCTGATCTTTCAGAAGAAGGTGACGGAGGCGGTGATGATCTCCTCGGGCGTCAAGGGGTAGGCGCTGTCCAGCAAGACGCTGGAGGCAAATCTTCACTCCCTCAGCCATCGACGCCCCGGTAGGGCCCTCTACCGGGGCGTCGTCGCATGCGTCGTTGGCCTTGGGTGGCACACTTTAGTCGCAGCGGGGCCCGCCCCGTGATGCTGCCGGCCGCGGTGGTCCGGCCCTTGTCGCGAAAGTGATATATAAGTTGATATCAAACGCTGATTATACGCGCATTGGATGGTTATGTTGCGACAGCATAGGGTAGAGGCTCATCCGGCACTAGGCATGATAAGGCCGGAGACATCTTCCATGACACGTTACAACAACAAGTGCCCTCCCAGGGCGAAAGGAGAGACGTCCATGTCCCGTTTTCCCATCCTTGCTCCCCTCACGTTCGGTGTCTGCCTGGCCCTGTCGCCACTGACGCAGGCTCAGGACGACGTCAAGCTGGGCTTCATCGTCAAGAAGCCCGAACAGGCCTGGTTCATCAACGAACAGGATGCCGCCACCCGGCTGGGCGAAGAGAAAGGCTTCGAGGTGGTCAGGCTGGCCGGCGAAGACGGCCAGGAGGTGCTCAGCGCCATCGACAATCTCAATTCGCAGGGGGCCCAGGGGTTCGTCATTTGCCCGCCCGACGTACGCTTGGGGCCGGCCATCATGAATCGTGCCGAGCAATACGGCATGAAGGTGGTGACCGTGGACGATCGTTTCGTCAAGGCCGATGGCGAGCCCATGGAGTCGGTGCCGCATCTCGGCATGTCGGGCTACAAGATCGGCCAGCAGGTCGGCAATGCCATCGCCGACGAGATGGAGGCCCGCGGCTGGGATCCCGAAGAGGTCGCGGCGTTGCGCATCACCAACTATGAACTGCCCACGGCCAAGGAACGCACCGACGGTGCCACCAAGGCCCTGCTCGAGCGTGGCTTCCAGGAAGACAATATCCTGGATGCTCCCCAGCAGAACACCGACACCTCCAGTGCTTTCTCGGCAGCTTCGCCGGTCTTCTCCAAGAATGGCGATTACGAGCATTGGGTGATCTACGCCCTCAACGAGGAGAGCGTACTGGGTGGCGTGCGGGCTTCCGAGCAGTACGGCCTGACCGCCGAGGACGTGATCGGGGTCGGTATCAATGGTTCCGGCGCGGCCTTTGCCGAATTTTCCCGGGAGAAGCCGACCGGCTTCCACGGTACCGTGGCGGTCAGCTCCACCATGCATGGCCGTCAGACGGCGGAGAACCTCTACACCTGGGTCACCGAGGGTGAGAAGCCGAAGGCCAATACCGAAACCACCGGCACTCTGATGACCCGTGACAACTGGGAGGCGGTGCGCGATGAGCTCGGTCTCTGACAGTGCCGCGGCGGTCGCGCAGGAGGACGTCGGCGGAGCCGCCGACGCCTACCTGAGCGTGGAGAACGTGACGGTCGAGTTTCCCGGGGTCAAGGCGCTGGACGGGGTGAGCTTCTCTGCCCGGGCCGGCGAGGTACACGCCCTGATGGGGGAGAACGGTGCCGGCAAGTCGACCCTGCTCAAGGTGCTGAGCGGGGTCAATCGGGTCAGCGAGGGTGCCCTCTGGCTGGACGGAGAGCGGCATGTCTTCGCCAATGCCCGCGAGGCACTGGCCGAGGGCATCGCCATCATCTACCAGGAGTTGACCCTGTCGCCGAACCTTTCGGTGGCGGAGAACCTGCTGCTCGGCCAGTTGCCGGAACGACGCGGCATGCTCGATCGCCGCCGACTCTACGCACGTGCCCGGGAGATTCTCGCCGAGTTGGGCGAGACCTCTGTGCATCCCGCCACCAAGGTGCGCGATCTGTCCATCGGTCAGCAGCAGATGATCGAGATCGGTCGGGCGTTGCTGCGCGATGCCCGGGTGATCGCCTTCGACGAGCCCACCAGCAGCCTCTCGGTGCAGGAGACCCGGCAGCTCAAGCGCATCGTCCAGCGGCTGCGCGACGAGGGGCGGGTCGTGCTCTATGTCACGCATCGCATGGAAGAGGTGTTCGAGATGTGCGATGCCGTGACGGTGTTCCGCGATGGCAAGCATATCCGCACCCACGAGAGCATGGCGAAGCTCGATCACGACACTCTGGTCAGCGAGATGGTCGGTCGCGACATCGACGATGTCTATGGTTACCGGCCGCGTGCCACTGGCGATGTCCTGATGGAGGTCGACAGCCTGCGGGGGCGGGGCGTGAATGCGCCGATCAACTTCACGGTGCACCGAGGTGAGGTGTTCGGCCTGTTCGGGTTGGTCGGCGCGGGGCGCAGCGAGTTGATGCGGCTGGTGTGCGGCGTTGAATCGCCGGACGAGGGGCAGGTGAGAATCGACGGCCAAGCGCGGCGTTTTGCTTCACCGGGCGAGGCGATCCGCGCCGGCATCGCCATGTGCCCCGAGGACCGCAAGTCCCAGGGCATCTTTCCCATCGCCAGCGTGACCGACAACCTCAACATCAGTTGCCGGCGCTTCTTCAAGCGGTTTGGTGGCTTCCGCAACCCGCGTCGCGAGTTGGCCAATACCGAGGATTACATCTCTCGGCTCAGCATCAAGACGCCGGGGCCGCGTACCCGCATCAGCAACCTGTCCGGCGGCAACCAGCAGAAGGTGATCCTGGGGCGCTGGCTATCGGAACGCATCGAACTGTTCGTCATGGACGAGCCGACGCGCGGTATCGATGTCGGCGCCCGCCGCGACATCTACTCGCTGTTGTACGACCTGGCCGAGGACAACAAGGGCGTGGTGGTGATCTCCAGCGACCTGGCGGAGATCAGCGCCATCTGTGACCGCATCGGTGTGATGCGCGACGGCGAGCTGGTCGACATCGTGCCCCGTGACGAGGCCACGCCGGAACGCTTGCTGGGCCTGGCGCTGCCGGCCTGAGGCCCTTGACGAGAATAACGCTGGAGAGAGACTTCCATGACAACCCAAAAGACTGCCCAGGGCGATAGTGTCCAATCGCCCCTTCCCGAGGGACGCCAGGGGCTGGCCAAGCCATTGCGCACTCTGCTGGACACCTCGGGCCTGTTTGCCATCTTCGCGCTGCTGTTCATCGGGCTGTCGGTGATGATTCCCGACTTCCTGACCGGTCGCAACATGGTCGGGCTGCTGCTGTCGGTAACCCTGATCGGTACCATTTCCACCACCATGATGATGGTGCTGGCACTCGGCGAGGTCGATCTGTCGGTTGCCTCGATCGTGGCCTTCGCCGGGGTGGTGGCCGCCGTGGTTACCTCTGCCTCCGGTAGCGTGGTGATCGGTGTGCTGGGCGGCGTGGCCGCCGGCGGTGCGGTGGGTGCCTTCAACGGCTTCGTGGTGGCGCGTTTCGGCATCAATTCGTTGATCGCCACCCTGGCGGCCATGGAGTTCGTGCGTGGGCTGGCCTACATCACGTCGGGTGGCGATGCGGTGATGATCACCGTGCCGGCCTTCTTCGAGCTTGGCAGCGCCTCCTTCCTCGGCCTCACCCTGCCGGTGTGGACCATGATCGGCTGCTTCGTGGTCTTCGGCGTGCTGCTCAACATGACCTCCTTCGGCCGCAACGTGCTTGCCACCGGCGGCAATGCCGAAGCCGCGGCGCTGGCGGGGGTCAACGTGCGGCGCCTGAAGATCATCGTCTTCGGGCTGCAAGGCGTGGTCGCGGGCATCGCCGGGGTCCTGCTGACCTCGCGCATGGGGCTGGGTGACCCCAACACCTCGCTGGGCCTGGAGCTGGCCGTGATCTCGGCCTGTGTGCTCGGCGGCGTGGCGCTTTCCGGCGGGATCGCCTCGATCACCGGCGTGCTGGTCGGGGTGCTGATCATGGGCTGCGTGCAGAACGCCATGGGGCTGCTCAACGTGCCGACCTTCTATCAGTATCTGGTACGTGGCGCCATCCTGCTGCTGGCGGTGCTGTTTGATCGCTGGAAGCAGACGAGACGCAGCCGCGCCTAGTTTCGGACAGTGCCTGGTTCCTGGATCAAGTGCCCACCCCGACGTTGATGACGCCGGGGTGGTTTTTTGTCGTCGGGGGCGGCCTGGATGGTGCGCTGCCGAGCAAGGATAATCGCGTCACTTTTGGTGAGATGAATGGATAGAACGATGACAACGCCAGTGAATGTCGTGGACGTCGCCTTCGAGCTCGACATGAGCCTGGGCGAGAGCCCGGTCTGGTCCGCCGAGGACCAAGTGTTGTACTGGGTCGATATCAATCGCGGCCATGTCTATGCCTGGTCGCCGGATTCCCGGCAAGCGCCGCGGCGGCACGATTTCGAGCATACGATCGGTTGCGTGGCACTGACCGGAGAGGGGCTGCTGGTGGCCACCGCTCCCGGCTTGACGCACCTGGCGCTGCCGTCCGGCGAGCGCCGGGAGCTGGGGACGCCCAACCCCGAATGGGGCCGCGACCAGGGCAACCGCTTCAACGATGGGCGTTGCGATCCGGCAGGGCGCTTCTGGGTCGGTACCCTGAATCCCGAGTCGGGAGGTGCCTCCCTGTACCGTCTCGAAGATGAGCGCCTGGTCGCCACCAAGCTCGAGCTGCGCATTTCCAATGGCCTGGCGTTCAGCCCGGATGGTCGCTGGCTGTACCACACGGATTCACCGTCGCGCCAGGTAATGCGCCATGCTTTCGATGCCGCGACCGGCGAGATCGGCGTAGGCGAGGTCTGGGTCGACCTGGCGGCACACGACTTGCCCGGCGTGCCCGACGGCGCCGCGGTGGACCGCGACGGCCACTATTGGAGTGCGCTGTACGGCGGCGGCCAGGTGGCGCGTTTCGATCCCGAGGGGCGACTCGTGGCGCAATACCCCGTGCCGTGCCCGAACCCGACGATGGTGGCCTTCGGCGGTGCCGATCTGCGAACCCTCTATATCACCACCGCGACCCAGGACATGGACGAAGAGGCGCTTCGTCGACACCCGCTGGCGGGCAGCCTGCTGGCGCTCGAGGTGGCAACGCCGGGTCTGGCGGAACCCCGTCTGACCCGGCGATGAGCGAGGTCAGGTGAGGACGCTCTCCAGTTTTTGGCGTAGCGTTTCGGTCGTCTCATTGCCCTCGAGGGGGAGGCGCGTGAAACGCTCGTCGGTCCCGGCCATCTCGGAGAGCAATGAACCGAGCCCGGTGGCACGCGTGTCGCGCTGGATCAGCAGGTCCAGCCCCTCGCCGCCGCGAGACGGGGGCAGGAAGGCAATTTCCGCCTCGTCCAGATGCTTGAAGTGGCTCCCCGCGGTGGGCTTGAACTCGAATTCCTGAAGGCAGCCGGTGGCGGGATTCTTGCGTGACAACTCAAGCGGGGCGGAGATCATCGCCAAGCCGAGTTGTTCCATGGCCTCGAAGACGGCGCGCTGCACGGGGCCTGGCAGAATGCGCAGCGGATCCTTGTCGCGGGGGTCCAGCGCCATGGCGATATCCGCCCGGGTGGCTACCCAGGTCTTGGGATGTTGTCGGCCCACCGATAGCGGGGAGAGCAGCGGCAGGGGCAGTTCGAAGGGCAGGGTACGATGCTCGCCGGGCTCGATGGTCATCGCCTCCGAGAGGCGCAATGTCGCCCAGGAGTGCGGCAGATGAACTTTCTTGTCGTCGACTTCCTTGATGGCTTCGCTGGCCAGATCCAGTACCAGGGCATCCAGATCCTGACTCACTTCGCCGCCATGAATATGGATTTCGCCCTTGAGGACGCCGCCCGCCTCGGCGGTGTCACTGTCGAGCATGGTGTCCACGCGGGCGTTGCCGATGCCCACCGCGGCCATGAGTTTGTCGAACATCCTTCTCTCCTTCGTGATGGTCCCGGGTCCCGCAAGGTTTCGGGGCGGCGTATATGTCACATACTGTGGTGCGAGTATAACGAGCCGGACGGCGTCGACGATATGCCGGCGCGTCGGCATACTGGCATCGTCGATGGCTGTCCGGCAGGGGGACCGATATGGTGGGTGTGGCAAGTGGCGAGGAGCGCTCCTATCCGCTGGAGTGTCTCAGCGATACCCATGGCTTCCACCAGTTGCTGGTCGGTCTGGCCGGCAGGGTCGACGTGGAAGTCGAAGGGCGTGGGGCGGCCGTGGTGCCCGGTAGCGTCTGCGTGATACCCGCCGGTGCCACACACCATTATCTGGGTATCGAGGCGGCCAACCGCTGCCGTGTGCTGGACATGGCAGTGGGCGATGATGCCCTGGATGCGCTGTTCGAGCGGATTCGCTTCCTGAAGCTTCCCGTGGCGGAAGTGCAGGGTGGAAACGATCAAGGCCTGCTGGCGCGGATGGCGGACGCGCCGCTGCTGGCAGGGCCGCGTTTCAACCTGGCGCGGCTGACTCGCGTCGTCGAGGCCGACCTGGCCGCTCCCTGGAGCCTGGCCACCCTGGCCGAAGCCGCGCATCTTTCCGAGCGGCAGTTGCGCCGCAGTCTCTCCGGGATCACCGGCCTGACGCCCTGGCAGTGGCTCACCCGGCAGCGGCTGGCGCAGGCCGAGCGGCTGCTGATCGCCAGCGATGCCTCGATCACCGATGTCGCCTTGCAGTGCGGCTTCGCCGACGGCGCCCAGTTCAGCCGCCACTTCCGGCGCTGGCAGGGGCAGACGCCGAGCGCGTGGCGCTGTGTGAACGCGGCCCGTTGACCTTTCCGGATGTCGTGACGTCGGTGATGGGGTGGCGTCTCAGTCCTGGACCTGGGCCAGGAACCAGTCTCGGAAGCGGTTCAGTGTTTCATCGTCGTCCTTGTCCTCACGAAGCGCCAGATAGTGTCGGGTCTCTTCCAGCCCCGCCTCCTGTTCGACCGGCTGGATGGGGTGTCGTCGTCGGGGTGCCGTGCGTCGCGGCGGCGAAACTTGCTATCATCGCGCCCTCGCGCGGCGACCCGGCGCGGCGTCGCAGACGGTCCGGGCTCGCCGACCGGCTTCCTCCTTTCGTGTCCGCCTGCGCATGAACGATTCTCCCCCCGAGCTGCGAGCCTCGATCGGCCGCGACGTGCTCGAGATGTCCATCACCAGCGCGCTGAGCCTGCTGGCGTTGTTCCTTACCGACATCCTGACGCTTACCTATGTGTCGCGGCTCCACGACGAGGCGATGCTCGCCGCCGTGGGCGTGGCCAAGACGCTGATGTTCATCAATTCCATCGTGGTGACGGGCATCGTCGTGGCCGGCGGGCGCGTCATCACCCGGCGCGTCGAGGCCGGCGGCACGCGGCTGGTGCCGGCCCTGGCCGCGCAGCTGCTGGTCGTCGCGGTGGGCGTGTCCGGGGCGGTGGCGCTCGTCGAGTGGCGCTTCCTCGATCCCATCGTCGGCTGGCTGGGCGACGCGTCCGCCTCGGGCGGCGGGACGCGGCCCTTCCTGTGGCTGATGCTGGCGTCGTCGGTGGCGATGGCGCTGACCCAGGCCTGCGCGCAGCTGCTGCGGGCGCTGGGCGACAGCCGCCGGGCGCTCGCCGTGCTGCTGGTGGCGGCCGGCACGCTCGCCGTGCTGGACCCGCTGCTGATCCTCGGCCTGGATCTCGCGCTGCCGGGCGCCGGGACGGCGGGGCTGCTGGCCGCCGCGGCCGGCGGCGCGGCGGGGCTGTGGGTGGTGAAGCGGCGCGTCGGCCTGGCGATGCGGCTGCACCTCAAGCTCCATCGGCGCGCCATGGCGGGGTTCGCCCGCCGGATCGTCCGCATCAGCCTGCCCTACACGCTGGGGAACCTGGCCATGCCGCTCGCCATCACCTTCATGCTGGGCCAGCTGGCCGCGTTCGGCGTGTCCGCCATGGCCGGCATGGCGCTGATGGATCGGGTGCTGCAGGTCGCCTACTGCCTCTACTTCGCGCTGCCGAGCGCGCTGGTGCCGGTGTTCTCGCGCCATCTGCTCGGGGACGATCCGGGCCCGGGCCGGGCCTCGGTGATGGCGGCGGTCAGGCTGGTCGTGGTGCACGGCCTCGTCGTCTGGGCGGTGCTGCTGGTGGCGGCGCCAGCGCTGGCCGAGGCATTCGTGCTCTCCGCGCCGGCCCGGGCACTGTTCGAGACGCTGTGCCGTGTCGGGGCCGGCGCCTGGCTGGTGATCGGCCTCGACTTCATCGCCGTCTCGGTGTTCATCACCCTCGACCGGGCCTGGTGGATCACCCTCTTCTCCTGGCTGCGCGCCTCGGTGGGCACGGTGCCCTTCGTGCTGGCGGGGGCCGAGCGGTTCGGCGCCAGCGGCGTGGTGCTCGGCATGTGGGGCGGCCATGCGCTGGTCGCCCTGGCGTCGATCGCCACCGCGACCCTGTTGGTGCGCCGGGCGCGTCCGGCCCGGCCGACCGTCGCCGATACCGGCGCTGGCGCCTCGCCCGATGCACGCAGCCTTTCCTGACATCCTTTCCGTAATCACAGACCTCCGGAGCGCTCGCCATGTCCGATGTCGAATACGAAACGTCCCACGACAGGCCGGTCCGCCGCCGGCGCGCCCCGAAGGGGGAGAAGCGCCGGGAGGCGCTGCTCGACGCCGCCACGGCGGTGTTCGCCGAGCACGGCTACGAGGCCGCCTCGATGCGCCGCGTCGCCGAGCGCGTGGGTATCACCCCGGTCGGGCTGCTGCATCACTTCCCCAACAAGACGGCGTTGCTCGAGGCGCTGCTGGCGCGGCGCGATCGACGGGTGACGGAGAAGTTCGCCGCGCTGGAGATGGCGCCGACGCTCGACGGCTTCGTGGCCTTCGCCGTCATGAGCCTGCGCTTCAGCGTCGAGAGCCGCCAGGAGTGCCAGGCGGCGATGCGGATCAACGTCGAGAGCCTGTCCAGCGAGCATCCGGCGCATGTCTGGCAGCAGGAGAAGTTCGCGCTGACCCATGACCACGCGCGGGGGCATCTGCGCCAGCTGATCGAGGTGGGGGAGGTGCGGTCGGACGTCGACGTCGACGCCGTCGTGACCGAGATGTTTGCGGTGATGGACGGGTTGCAGATTCAGTGGCTGCGCAGCCAGGGGGAGGTGGACGCGGTCGCCGTCTTCGACGGCTATCTGCGCCGGCTGGCCGAGGCCATCCGGCGCGAGGGAGCGGGCGCGTGACGCGCCCGCTCCACCCGCCGCCCGGCGATCCGGGCGGCGGGGTCGGCCTCAGTAGGTCTGGCTGGGGTCGACCTGGACGGCCTGCTGCACCGGCGCCGGCAGCGGGTTGCTGTCGCGCGTCGTCAGCTGCTGGTCCATCAGGGTGGTGAGCGTCCGGTTCAGGGGCAGGTCCACGGAGCTTCCGCCCACGCGGATGCGGTAGTCGCCCGCATCCACGTCCCAGCTGTCGGTGCGCTGGGTGTAGTAGGCCAGCGAGCGGGCATCGATCGGGATGCTCGCCGTCCGGCTCTCTCCGGGCTCGAGGTACACCTTGGTGAAGCCCTTGAGCTCCTTCACCGGACGGTCGGCCTTGGGGTCCAGCGGCTGCACGTAGAGCTGGGCCACCTCGAAGCCGGCGCGATCGCCGGTGTTGGTCAGGGTGAACGACACGTCGATGGTGTTGCCCGGCGTCATCACGTTGGACGACAGCTGCAGGTCGGCATAGTCGAAGGTGGTGTAGGACAGTCCGAAGCCGAACGGGAACAGCGGCGTGGCCGACTTCTCATCATAGCCGCGGTAGCCCACGTAGAGGCCTTCGCTGTAATCCATCTCGGTCAGGGCGTCCTCGCCACGGTAGAGTGCCGGGTCCGGGTAGGACGCATAGCTCGGGTTGTCCTTGATGTCGCGATCGATGGTCATCGGCAGCTTGCCGGACGGATTCACCTCGCCATACAGGATCTCGG
This sequence comes from Halomonas elongata DSM 2581, assembly GCF_000196875.2. Taxonomy (NCBI): domain Bacteria; kingdom Pseudomonadati; phylum Pseudomonadota; class Gammaproteobacteria; order Oceanospirillales; family Halomonadaceae; genus Halomonas; species Halomonas elongata. The sequence continues at coordinate 2,062,125 of NC_014532.2, read as the reverse complement.
CCAGCGCCTGCCCGGCCTGCTGGCCCGGGTTCCAGACCTGCAGGGCCGCGCCGACCCGGTCGATCCAGGGCGTCATGTCCGAGATGCCGCCGCCGTGCATCACCACCACGGTGTTGGGGTTGGCGCTGGCCACGTTGGCGATCTGCTCGGCTTGCTGGTCGGGCAGCGCGTAGTCGTGGTCGGAGGCCTCGCCCTCGTTCTCGTTGGTGTTGCCCACCGCGACCACCACGGCATCGTAGCGTGCCAGGTTGTGCGGCGGCTGCATGGCGGCCCAGCTCATCTGGACGCCGGTCAGGCCGCCCAGCACCGCGGTGAAGTTGTCCTGCAGGCGGCGGTACTCGAGCCTGACGTCGTACGAGCGGCCGGCGCGAAGCCGCTGGGTCTGACCGGAGGTCACCAGCGCGTTGACCACGTCGGAGGAGTACGGCACGCCGTCGCTCTCCAGCACCAGCTCACCGTCGACCCACAGCTTGTAGGGGCCGTCCGCACGCACCTTGAAGACCTGGCGGCCGGTGGTGGTCGGTTCGATGGTGGTGGTGAAACGGGCCGAGAAGTCGCCGGCGGTGGTCGAGACGTCGGAGAGCGAGGTGCTGCCCGTGCTGGTCTCGTTGGTGCCGGTCATCCAGTTCAGGTTCACGCCCGGCTCGACGCGCGTCTCCGCCGGTTCGCCGGACAGCGTGGCGTTGTCGAAGTACTCGGCCTTCACGCCGCGCTCGCCGGCATGGTTCGGCTTGTCGCCCGGCAGGTGCCACTCGGCGGTCTCCGGATCGAGGCTCATGCTCGAGAGGTAGGTCACCCGAGAGGAGCGCTCGGCCAGCTGGCGCAGGCCGGCCAGCTCGGAGATGTAGGTCTCCGGCGTGGCGTTTGCCGTGCCGAACGGGGTGGGCGGCGCCTCGTCGGCGATGTTGCCGATCACGGCGATCTTGGCGTCGCGGTCCAGCGGCAGCAGCGGCTGGCCGTGACGGTTGTCCTCGTTGCGCAGCAGCACGATGCCTTCACGCGCCGTGTCCAGCGCCGAGCGCGCGCCGTATTCCGGATGCTCCAGCGGCTGCGCGGTGTTCATGTTCTCCTGGAAGTCGTACTTGATGACCGCGCGCAGGTTGCGCCGTACCTTGTCGTCGATGACGTCCTCGGTCAGCTGGCCGCTCCACAGCAGCGGCATCAGCTTCTCTTCGGTGAACTGCAGGCCTGTCGGCATGTCGAGGTCGGTGCCGGCCCAGGCGCCCTTGAGCGGGTCGTGGATGGCGTTGAAGTCGGAGATCACCGAGCCCTGATAGCCCCATTCGCCCTTCAGGATGTCCGTGATCAGGTGGTGGTTCTCGCAGGCGTAGTCGCCGTTGATCTTGTTGAACCCGCACATGATCGAGGCGATGTCCGCGTTCTTGACCATCGACTCGAAGCCCGGCAGGTAGAGCTCGCGCAGCGTGCGCTCGTCGACGTGGATGTCGACGTTCTGGCGGTTGGCTTCCTGCTCGTTGGCCAGGTAGTGCTTGCCGCTGGCCTGGATGCCCTGGGCCTGGATGCCGTTGACCACGGCCGGGGCCATCACCGCGCCGAGGAAGGGGTCCTCGCCGCTGATATTCTCGGCGGCGCGGCCGCCGAACGGCGTGCGGTACAGGTTCACCGAGGGCGAGAGCATCTGCTGGCCGCCGGACAGGCGGGTCTCGTAGCCGATGGCCAGGCCGTACTGCTCGGCGCGGTCAATGTTCCAGGTGGCGGACAGCGCCGTCAGCGACGGGAACTGCGCGCCGAAGGTGGCGTTGTTGACGTGGACGCCCAGCGAGGAGTCGTAGGCGACGGTGCCCTCGATGCCCCACTTGTCGAGGCGCGGAAACATGTGGCCGTCATCCACGCCGGTGTAGTTGATCTTCTCCGACAGGCTCATGTTGTCGAGGATCGAGCCGACGCGCGCCTCCACGCGCTGCCATTCCGTCGGGGCCTCCTCGGCCTGGGAGATCACGGGTTGCAGGGCGCCGAGCGCCACGAGGCCGAGGCCCAGCGTCTTTCCGGTCGTTGTCACGGGTCGCATCCTTTCAGTCGCGGCTGGCGTCGTTGTAGAGATCGCACTCGGTGCAGACGTTGTCCGACGACAGGTCGGGCGAATCGCTGGTGTCCACCGGGGCGTCGAGAAAGGCGTTGTCCCGCGGCGTGTCGCGTTTCGGCAGCCGGTCGGCGCCGGAGATCCGATCCCTCTTTTCCTGATAATGCGCCCTGGCCTCCTGCCAGTTTTCCTGGTGGGCATGCTCGCTTTCCTGGCCAGGGTTGGCCATAACGGGTGTCGATATCATCACCGACAGAGTGATGATGGGTAGCACCTTTTTCATAGATTATTCCCTCAACGGTGTCATGATTTTTCATCATGCTCCCCAGAAAGGGGGCATGATTGGGCGAGAGTCTTCAGCGTCAAACCGAAAAAATCAAGATCTTAATACGAATTAGGTTTTAGCGATGTCGACCGCCGGCATCATGGCCGGCGTCGGTGGGCATGAGGCCCTCTGCGGCGACGCGTCGATGGTCGTTCTCTGTATGATTTGGAATAATTTACTGTTTTTGTCATCTTTAAAGAAAATATTTCTGTATTATGGCCTTTATTGCGGCGTGTGCATGGCGTTACTAAAACCGAGTTGCCGTTAGGGTTAACGAGTGTTAACGTGCCGCGCATCCCTGAGGGATGTTCGCCTTTCGGACGCCAAGGCCCCGAAGGCGAGTCGACAATCTCGACAATTTCGAGTGACGCCATTCGGAGACAGCTTCTGGCGCCGAGTGGCGATGCTTGCTGAGTGGCCGAAGTGATGGCGACGCCTTTTCGCTCGAAGCCTGGCGTAAAACACGGCATCAATGTCGTGAAAAGCTCGAGGCGTTTCGCCCTGAAGGCTCCAGCTTTTACCGAATATTTCGTTCATGCGTTCTTCGCCGGCTCGTCGCGAAGCCACGCGCGTCTCGGGTGGTGTTCCCATGCTTCCAGACATTCCATCGACGCAGGCGATCTGCGACCGGTTGCGAGAGACCGGTGCGCTCGCGGCGACCGACATCGAGCGGGCCCGGCGGCTGGAGGCGTCCCGGGGCGACGGCGAGGTCGGGCGGCTCAGGACGCTGCTGCGCCTCGGCGCGGTAAAGAGCGCGGAGATGGTCGCGGCCTACGCCGCCCTGAGCGGGCTGCCGCGCTGGTGCGACGGGGGGGCGGCCGCCGAGGCCTCGCCCGTCGGCTCGATGCGCTTCGCCCGCCATCACGGGGTCGTCGCGGTGGACGAGGCGGGCCAGGCCCTGCGGGTCGTCGCCGGGGTGCCGGTCTCGGTGCCCGGCCTCGAGGCGGTGGCCTACCGGGTCCAGAGGCCGCTCGAGGTGAGCCTGGCCACCGACGACGAGCTGGACGCGCTGATCGACCGGGTCCACGGCGAGGATCGCCAGGCCGCGGAGGCGCAGGACGCCTCGCTCGAGGTCGGCCCGGCCACCGAGGACGACATCGAGCAGCTCAAGGACATGGCCTCCGAGGCGCCCGTCATCCGGCTGGTCAACCTCATGCTGCAGCAGGCCGTCGACCGGCGGGCGTCGGACATCCACGTCGAGCCCTTCGAGGATCGGCTGCGGATCCGCTATCGGGTCGATGGGGTGCTGACGGAGGGCGAGACGCCGCCGGCGGGCCACGCCGCGGCGGTCATCTCGCGCCTGAAGATCCTGGCGCGGCTGGACATCGCCGAGCGCCGCCTGCCCCAGGACGGCCGCATCATGATCCGCCTCCAGGGCCGCGAGCTGGACCTGCGCGTCTCGACGGTGCCGACCGGCTTCGGCGAGTCCGTGGTGATGCGCCTGCTCGACCGGGAGACCGTCAGCCTCGACTTCGAAAGCCTGGGCATCGTCGGCGAGACGCGAGCGCGGATCGAACGGATGATGGCGCGCCCCCACGGCGTCTTCCTGGTGACCGGGCCGACCGGCTCGGGCAAGACGACCACGCTCTACACCGCGCTCTCGGGGCTGAACACCGAGGAGCGCAAGATCATTACCGTGGAGGACCCGGTGGAGTACCAGCTGCCGGGCATCAATCAGATCCAGGTCAAGCCGGCCATCGGGCTCGGGTTCGCTCAGGCGCTGCGCTCGATCGTGCGCCAGGACCCCGACGTGATCATGATCGGCGAGATGCGCGACCTGGAGACCTCGCGCATCGCCATCCAGTCGTCACTGACCGGCCACCTGGTGCTCTCGACGCTGCACACCAACAGCGCCGCGGCCAGCATCACCCGGCTGCTCGACATGGGCATGGAGCGCTACCTGCTGGCGTCGACGCTGCAGGGCATCCTGGCCCAGCGGCTGGTGCGCCGGCTCGACCCGGCGACCCGCATCGCCTTCGAAGCTCCGAAGGAGCTGATCCGGCGCCACCGCCTCGATCGCTACACCGACGAGCGCCCGATCATGCTCTACCGCCCCGATCCGGACGCCGAGGGCGGCGGCTACCGCGGCCGCAGCGCCATCACCGAGCTGCTGACCATGGACGAGGCGCTGCGGGGCCTGCTGATGGGCCACGCCGATGCCGCGACGCTGGAGGCCGCCGCCCGCGAGAAGGGGCTGGTCACGCTCCACGAGGATGGCCTGCGCCAGGCCCTGGCCGGCGTCACCTCGCTCGATGAGGTCCTGCGCGTGACGAGCGGGGAGTGAGCATGCCGACCTTCCTGTATCAGGCGCTGGACGGCGACGGCCGCCAGCACCGTGGCCGGCTCGAGGCCGCCGACGAGGCCGCTGCGGCGCGCGAGCTCCAGGGGCAGGGCCTGCTGGTGCTCGACCTCAAGCGCGGCGCTCGCCTGTTCGGCGAGCGCCGGCGCCCCAGCGCCTTCACGCCTGCCGAGCGTGTCCGCTTCACCCAGCAGCTCGCCACGCTCATCGCCGCCGGCCAGCCGCTTGACAAGGCGCTGACGACGCTGCACCGCCAACTGCGCGGGGCACGCCCTCGGGCGTTGCTCGAGGCACTGCGCGACGACGTCAAGGCTGGCCGTCCGATCTCCGCCGCCCTGGCGCGACACGCCGAGACCTTCTCGCCGTTCTACGTCAGCCTGGTGCGGGCGGGGGAGGCCAGCGGCGTGCTCGACGAGACCCTGGCGCAGCTCGGCGACGATCTCGAGCGCAGCCAGAACCTGCGGGGCGAGGTGATCAACGCGATGATCTACCCGCTGTTCCTGGTGGTTGGCGTGATCGGCTCCGTCGCGCTGCTGCTTACCTATGTGGTGCCGCAGTTCGTGCCGATCTTCCGCGATCTCGGCGTGCCCCTGCCGTCGGTGACCCGCGCCATCCTGGCGACCAGCGGCTTCCTCAACGACTGGGGACTGGTGGTGCTGCTGGCGCTGGTCGGGCTGCCAACGCTGCTGCTGGCCGCGCGGCGTCGGCCGCAGACGCGGCTGGCCCAGGACCGATGGCTGCTGCGCCTGCGGGGACTGGGGCCGCTGATCCAGCGCCTGGAGACCGCGCGACTGGCGCGCACCCTCGGCACGCTGCTGGGCAATGGCGTCACGCTGCTCTCGGCGCTGGCCATCGCCCGCGACGTCGGCGTCAATCACGCCATCCGCGATCACCTGCAGCGGGCCACCGAGGCGGTCAAGGGCGGCGAGCGGTTCGCCGCCGCACTGGAGACGCCACCTCTGCTGCCCGAGCTGGCGGTGCAGATGATCGACGTCGGCGAGCATTCGGGCACGCTCGCCGAGATGCTCAATAAGGTCGCCGAGACGTTCGACGTCGAGACCCGGCGCACCATCGAGCGTCTGCTCGCGGCCCTGGTGCCGACGCTCACTCTCGTCATGACCGTGCTGGTCGCGGTGATCATGTTCGCGATCATGCTCCCGCTGATGAGCCTGACGAGCCATATCTGACGCTCGTTTCGCCCCCAGCCCGATGCTCGTTTCGCCCATCCCTGATGTTCACTTCGATAGAGGAACGCCCCATGCCATCGCCCCATCGCCGCCCGACACGCCAGTCCGGTTTCACCCTGCTCGAGATGCTCGCCGTCATCGTGCTGCTGGGCGTCATCGCCACCATCGTCGTCAGGCAGGTCGGCGGCAACGTCGACAAGGGCAAGTACGGCGCCGGCAAGGCCCAGCTGGCCAGCCTGAGCATGAAGATCGAGAGCTATGCGCTGGACATGGGCGCACCGCCCGCGAACCTCGATCAGCTGCTGCACGCCCCCGAGGGGAACGCGCAGTGGATGGGGCCCTACGCCAAGGCGTCGGACCTGCGCGACCCGTTCGGCCACGCCTTCGGCTACCGCTTCCCCGGCGAGCACGGTTCGTTTGACCTGATCTTCTACGGTCAGGACGGCGCGCCCGGCGGCGAGGGCTTCAGTGCCGATGTCGGCAACTGGGAGTGAGGCAGACCGATGGTCTCCACTCCCTGGCATGACGGGCCCGCGCGTCGGGCGCGCGGCTTCACGCTGCTCGAACTGCTCGTGGTCATCGTGCTGATCGGCGTCGCGGCGGCCGTCCTGGCCATCGGCCTCGACCGGGGCCTGCAGGCGTCGCAGGAGCGTCGCCTGCTGTCCGGGCTGGTGGCCGGCCTGCGTGGGGCCCGGGTGGAAGCCATCGCGACCGGCCGTCCGGTGCGGGCGACCTTCGACCTGGCCGGGCGTCGACTGTCGGCGCCGGGCGCGGATCCCGTGTCATGGCCCGAGGACGTCGTCCTGCGGCTGCACACCGCCAGGGCACTGGGGGCGGCCTTTGCCTTCTATCCCGACGGCGCGGCCAGCGGCGGCCACATCGTGATCGAGCGCGACGCCCGGCGCTGGCGCATCGACGTCGCCTGGCTGACCGGCCGCGTGCGGCTGAGCGAGCTGCCATGAGCCGGGCGCGCGGTTTCACCCTGCTGGAGATGCTGGCGGCGCTGGTGCTGCTGGCCATCGCCGCCTCGGTGCTGTTCGGCGCCTTCGGGCAGAGCACGCGTTCACTGTCCCGGGTCGCCGGCCACGAACGGCTCGATGCGGCGGCGCGCTCGCTGATGGACGCGTTCGACGACCGCCGCCTGACGCCCGGGCGAGAGCAGGGCCGCTGGGACGGGCTGGCCTGGACGCTCGAGGTCACGCCGCAGCCGTCGGCGCCGGCCGGCACTGTGCTCTATCGCCTGGACCTCGACGTCGTCGACGGCCGGCGCCGGGCGCATTACGCCACGTTGCGCCTGCGCGGTCGGGAGGCGACGCCGTGAGGCGCGAGGCCGGATTCACGCTGCTGGAGATGCTGGTCGTCATCGTGCTGCTGGGCCTGATGCTGGGGCTGGTGGGCACCTCGCTGGTGACGGCCCGCCACACCGTGGCCCAGGCCGAGCGCAAGAGCGAGCGGATCGACGAGATCCGCGCCGCCCGGCGCTTCCTGCGCCACTCGCTGAGCCAGACGGTGCCCCTGCGGGCCGAGGACGGTGGCGCGGGCGAGGCCGGGTCGAACGAGGCCGGCAGCTTCCGCGGTGCGCCTCGCTCGATGACCTTCTACGCGCCGCTGCCCAGCTCGCTGGGCGGCGGCATCCGTCGCCAGCGCCTGATGTTCGCCGACCGGCGCCTCACGGTGACGCTGGCCCGGCTCGTCGGCGAACGGCTCGAGCCCTGGGGCGAGCCGCAGCGGTTGCTCGAGGGCGTCGAGGACGTGCATTTCACCTACCGCGGACGCTCGCCGCTGGGCGAGCCCACCGGCTGGCGCGACGACTGGCCCTGGCCGCGGCGGCTGCCCCGGGCCGTGCGCATCGACCTTCGCCTGAGCGGCGGCGCGCGCTGGATCACCCAGCGGGTCGACCTGCGGCTGGACCTCTCGGGCGGGGCGGCAGGATGAGGCGCTCGCAGCGCGGCGCGGCGCTCATCCTCGTGCTGTGGGTGATCGCCCTGGCCAGCACCCTGCTCGGCAGCCTGGCGGTGTCGGTGCAGCTGCAGCAGAAGCAGGCGCTGTGGCAGCGCCACCAGACCCGGGCGGCGCTGGCGGCGGAGGCCGGGCTGACCCGGGCCGTGGCCGGCCTGCTCGAGCGCGGGCCCCGCCGCTGGCGGCCGGATGGCGAGCTTCACCGGCTGACCTTCGACGACAGCGAGCTGGCCGTCAGGGTGCGCAGCGAGCGCGGCAAGCTCGACCTCAACGCCGCCCCGGCGAGCGACGTGCGCCGCCTGCTGAACGCCTGCGGCACCGGGGAGGGGGCCGCGGCCGACACGGTCGCAGCCCTGATGCGGCGCCGCGACCGCCAGCCCCTGCGCCTGCTGGAGGCCTTTCGCTCGCTGCCGGGCATGACCTACGCGCGCTATCGCTGCGTGCGGCCGCTGATCACCGTGTGGTCCGGCATGCCGCGCCCGGACCCGGCGCTGGCGCCGCCGGCGCTGGTGAGCGCGCTGGACCTGCCGAGTGTCGAGGGCGCGGCCGCGCGGGCGGGGCAGATCCTGACCGTCGACGTCCGGGCGACCCTGGCGGGCGGCTTCCGCTCGCATCTGGCCGTCACGCTGCTGCTGCGGCCGTCGTCGGCCGGCACCCAACCCTATCGAGTATTGAGATGGCAGGAATGAGCGCGGCCCTGCGCCGCATGACCGACGCGCTCGGCGAGTGGCGCGAGCGATGGCGGACGCGCTGGTGCCACAGCCTCGCGCGGCACTGGTGGCGCGTCTGGCTGGCGGAGTTGGCCGGGATGCTGCCGGCGGCCGTCGCCCGGCGGCTGAGCCGTCGCGAATCGGTGCAGCGCCTCGCCTGGCCGCTGCCGGAGGCCTTCGACCGCACGCGGCCGGCGGTGCTGGTGCTGGACGCGGATCAGGTCATGCGCCAGCGGCTCATGCTGCCGCGGGAGGCGACGCGCCATCTCGCCAGGGTGCTGCGCTACGAGTTGGACCGCTACCTGCCGTACGCGCCGGACGAGGTGCACTTCGTCGCCCGGGTCGTGGAGCGTTCGGCCGCTGGCGCCGAGGTCGAGCTGGTCGCGCTGGCGAAGGATCGGCTCGAGGCCATGCTGGCGCAGTGCCGGGCGCGGGGCGTGAGGCTCTGCGCGCTGGACGCGACGAATCGCGACGGCGAACGCCTGGGGCTCGACCTGCTGCCGCCCGGGACGCGCGCCGGGCGGGGGCACTCGGCCCGGCTCGAACGCTGGCTGTGGGCCGGCGTCATGGCGCTGGCGCTGGGGCTGGTCGGGGTGCATCTGCACCAGTGCCATGCGGCGCTGGAGGCCATGCGGGCCACCGTCGACGCGCAGCGCGACGAGGTTAGCCGGGTGCAGCGGCTGCGGCGGTCGCTGGCCGACACCGCCGGCGCCTCTCGCTACCTGGCGGAGCGCAAGGCGAGCCGCCCCATGCTGAGCGGGCTGCTCGCCGAGCTCACCGCCTGCCTGGGGGACGATAGCTGGCTCGAGCGGCTGGAGGTGGAAGACATCGACCGGGTGAGCGTCTCCGGCCAGAGCGCTCGGGCCGGCGGGCTGGTCCAGCGACTCGAGGGCTGTTCGAGCCTGACGCGGGTGCGCTTCCAGGGCGTCATCCAGACCGACGACGCGACCGGCCAGGAGCGCTTTTCGATCGGCGCCCGGCTGGTCGCGAGCGAGACCGCCGACCCATCGACCGGAGGAGGAAGAGGCGATGCGAGCCCTGACTAGGCGAGAACGCCGGATCGCGGCGCTGAGCCTGCTGGCGCTTCTGGCCTGGGGCGCCTGGGCCCTGGTGGAGGCGATGCTGGTCGACCCGCTGCACGACATGGCGCAGGAGGCCGAGACCCTCCGGCAGCGTCAGGCGCGCTACGCCGGTGTGATCGCCCAGGGTGAGGCGCTGAGCGAGACGCTCGAGCGCCTGCGCCACGCGTCGGCCGGGCGCGATGGCCTGCTGCCGGGCGAGGACCCCAACGGCGCGGCGGCGGAGCTGATGCGGCTGGTGCTCGAGCGTGTCGAGGCCCAGGCGACGGTCGGGCCCGGCTGCGAGGTCGCCCGACGAACGCCCATCGCGCCCTCGACACCGGCCGAGGACGACGCCTTCCGGCCGGTGAAGGCGGGGCTGACGCTCGAGTGCGCCATCGAGCCGCTGGCCCGGGTGCTGAAGGCCCTGGAGGCCGGCCAGCCGGCGCTGTTCATCGACCGGCTGAGCCTCCGTCGTCGCTCGGACGCTCCCGACCGTGGTGGTCCCGGTCGGCTGGAGGTGCAGCTGCTGGTACGGGGCTACATGGCGCGGGCCGACGCGCGGGAGGAGGGCGCATGAGGCTTCGCGCCACGATGCTGGCGGCGGTGGCCCTGAACGGCCTGGCGCTCGCGGCGTTGATCTGGCGGCTGACCGCCCCGGTCGCGCCGCACTGGCTGGCCGCCGAGCCGGCTCCGCCGCCGCCCGCGACGACGGCTGCCGAGCCGCCGCCACCGCCGTCGGATGTGCGGCTCGCCGCGACCTGGCAGCATCCGCTGTTCAGCCCGGACCGGCGGCCTGACCGCCAGGCCCGGATCCCGGCGCGCGATCCGCTGCCGGACCTGACGCTGACCGGCGTGGTGCTCGACGGCGAGACGCGCTGGGCCTATCTGCGCGGGCCGGGGGCGACGCGCCGCCGCCTGGCGGCGGGCGATGCGCTGCCGGGCGGCTGGACCCTCGCCCGGCTGACCGCCCGCGCCGCCACCTTCCGGCGAGGCGAGCGCACCCGGACCCTGACGCTCGCCATGCCGCGGTTGCCGGCGCCCGACGAGGGCGAGGCCGTGCGGCTGCCGGATACCGGACAGCCCTGAGCGCCTATGGAACAGCCCTGAGCGCACATGAAAAGCCCCGAGCCCTTGTAGACCGCCTTGAGCGGCGCCGGCTCTTATGCCAAGCCACCGGCGCCGACGTCCTGCTTCTTTCCCTTGCTTCCTTTACCGTGGACCCGAACATCATGACCCTCACGCGACCCTCGATACGAACGGTTCGCCCGCTGTGCGCCTCGCTGTGCGGCGTGGCGATCGCGCTCTCCCTGAGCGCCTGCACGACGACCTCACAGCCGATGAGCGCCGATCCCGACCTGCTCCGTGAGGCGCTGCGCGGGGCCGCAGATCCGGCGCCCCAGCCGGCGGCGCCCGCCGAAGACGATACCGAGCCCGCCGGCACGTCGCCCCGTCAGCGCATCATCGAGGGCGCCGGCCGCCCGGTGCCGGCGGCGTCCGCGTCGACCGGCGCGGACGCCACCCGCGCGTCGGCCGACGGCGAGGCGGGGGAGATCGTCCTCAACTTCACCGACCAGCCCATCGAGGCGGTCATCAATTCGGTGCTCGGCGACCTGCTCGGCGAGAGTTACAGCATCGCGCAGGGGGTGGAGGGCACCGTCAGCTTCTCCACCTCGAGCCCGGTGGGCGAGCGGGAGGCACTGTCGATCCTCGAGACGCTGCTGTCGTGGACCGACAACGCCATGATCCGCCAGGGCGATCGCTACCAGATCCTGCCCGCCAGCCAGGCCGTGGCCGGCAAGCTGGTGCCCGAGCTGCCGATCAGCCATCCGCCGGCGGGGCTGTCGGCGCGGCTCTATCCGCTCGACTACATCGATGCCACCCAGATGCAGACGCTGCTCGAGCCCTTCGTGCGCGACGATGCCTTCCTGCTGGTGGACTCGGCGCGGAACCTCATCGGCCTGGCCGGCACGCCGCAGGAGCTGGCGAACTACCAGGACACCATCGACACCTTCGACGTGGACTGGCTCAAGGGCATGTCGATCGGCGTCTACGGCCTGGAGCACGCCTCGGTGGCGTCTTTGATGCCGCAGCTGCGCCAGGTGTTCGGTGAGGGCGGCGGGATGCCGCTGTCCGGCATGGTCAGGTTCCTGCCCAACGAACGCACCAACTCGATCATCGCCATCTCCTCGCAGCCCGACTACCTGAGTGAGGTCGGCAGCTGGATCCGTGCCATCGACGAGGGCGGCGGCAACGAGCCTCAGCTGCACGTCTACGACGTGCGCAACCTCAAGGCATCGGAGCTCGCCGGCTACCTGCGCCAGATCTACGGCTCCGGCCGGTCCGCCGAGCGGTCCGATGCGTCGCAGGACGCGGCCGAGGTCGCGCCGGGGCTCGAGACCACCGACCTGATGTCGCTGAACGGGGGCGACGGCGGTGCGGCCGGTGCCGGCCTCGGCGGAGCCGGGATGGATGCGGACGCGGAGTCGGCGCCGGGCGCCACGCCCGGCCGGCAGGGCGGAGGCGACGGCCGCCTCGGCGGCGCGAGCGGCGAGATGGCGGCGTCGACGCGCATCACGGCCCAGGAGAGCAGCAACCAGCTACTGGTGCGTGCCCGTCCGGCGCAGTGGAAGGAGATCGAGTCCGCCATCGAGCGGCTGGATCAGCCGCCGCGCCAGGTGCAGATCGAGACGCGCATCCTCGAGGTCAGGCTGACCGGCGCCCTCAATCAGGGCGTGCAGTGGTACCTGGGGCAGCTCGCCGGCAACGCCTCGAACCCGTCGGTGGCCAACGCCAGCGGCAGCCAGGGGGCGCTGGGCGCGGGGGGCGTCTCGCTGGGTGGCAGCTCGATGTTCTACTCCTTCGTCGGCGACAACCTGCAGGTGGCGCTGCGCGCGCTGCAGACCCGCGGGCTGACCCAGGTGCTCTCCGCGCCGTCGCTGGTGGTGCTCAACAACCAGCAGGCGCAGATCCAGGTCGGCGACAACATCCCGGTCAATCAGACCACCGTCAACACGGCGGACGCCGACACCACGCTGAGCAGCGTCGAGTACGTGCAGACGGGGGTGATCCTGGACGTGGTGCCGCGCATCAATCCGGGCGGGCTGGTCTACATGGACATCCAGCAACAGGTCAGCGATGCCGACGACAACGCGGCCGGCTCGACGGCGTCGAACCCGCGCATCTCGACCCGGGCGGTGTCCACGCAGGTGGCGGTGCAGAGCGGCCAGACGGTGCTGCTCGGCGGGCTGATCCAGCAGAACAACGCCGAGTCGGAGACCCGGGTGCCGGGGCTGTCCTCGATCCCGGGGCTGGGCCGGCTGTTCGGCAGCGAGGCCCGCGACCGCGACCGCACCGAGCTGATCGTGCTGATCACGCCCAAGGTGGTGAACAACCCGGTGCAGGCGCGCGAGATCACCAACGACTATCGTCGGCAGATGCAGCTGCTGAAGGCGCGGATGGACGAGGCGTCGTCCTCCTGAGCGCCTGCCGGCACGGGGCGTCGTTCTTATCCGTCTTGCGTTGTTGACTGGCGTGGTGGCGCCGATGACCGAAATCGACAAGTCTTAGCCTTCTTCGCCCTTCATACTGCCCAGCCGACCCCGAATGGAGAATCGACATGTCGGCTGTTTCCCCCGCCGAGGCGCGCCGCGCCACCCTGTGGGGCGCCAGTACCGTGCTGAGCTGGGCGACGCTGGCGCTGTTCACTCAATGGGCCGGCCCGGTGCCGCCCTTCCTGCTGACCGCGCTGTGCTTCGGCCTGGCCGGCGTCTTGGCGCTGCTGGTGTTCCTGCTGCGTGGCGAGAAGCGTGCCCTGGCCGAGGCCTTCCGTCAGCCGCCGGCGGGCTGGCTGCTGGGCGTGGGCGGGCTGTTCGGCTATCACCTGTGTTACTTCATCGCCCAGCAGAACGCGCCGGCGGCCAACGCCGGGCTGATCAGCTATCTGTGGCCGCTGCTGATCGTGATCCTGGCCGGCTGGCTGCTGCCGGGTGAGCGCCTGCGTGGCATTCATCTGGTGGGCGGCGTGTGCGGATTCATTGGCGCGGCGCTGCTGGTCGGTCCCGACGGATTCGACTGGTCCGGCGAGTACACCCCGGGCTACCTGGTAGCGCTTCTGGCGGCCTTCATCTGGAGCGGCTATTCGGTGGCGTCCAGGCTGCTGGCGCGGATTCCCACCACGGCGGTGGCCTGGAACTGTCTCGGTGCCGCGGCGCTGGCATTCGTCTGCCATCTGGCCTGGGAACCCACGGGATGGCCGGAAGGCGCCAACCTGTGGGCGATCCTGGCCCTGGGGCTAGGGCCGGTGGGCAGTGCCTTCTTCACCTGGGATATCGGCATGAAGCGCGGCCAGGTACGCCTGCTGGGGCTGTTGTCCTATGCCACGCCGCTGTGCTCGACCCTGGTGCTGATCGCCGCCGGCCTGGCCGCGCCCAGCCCGACCCTGTTGCTGGCCGCGCTGCTGATCTGCGGCGGCGCACTGATCGGCAGCGGCATGCTGGGCAAACGCTCAGGTCGAAATAGTCGAGACGCCTCGGTGGGTGATTCTCGCGGATGAGGCATCAGGATGTCTCTACCGGAGAGACTGTTGGTGCAGGTGGGAAGCGAGAGTAATGTTGTCGGCTTGTTTTTTCATTCAAGGAGAGGAGCAATGGGACTAAAGGGAAGTTGCTTGTGCGGGGGGATTCAATACGAAGTGATGGGGCCTCTCGGCCAAGCGATGTATTGCCACTGCCAGAAATGTCGTAAATCGAATGGAACCGCCTTTGCGCTCAATGCCGCAATCCAGGCCTCGGACTTCACGTTGAAGGCGGGCAGCGAGCTACTGAAGAGCCACGCGTCTTCAGAGGATGCCAGGCGGTATTTCTGCTCGAATTGCGGCTCTCCGATCTATAGCCAGCGCTCGTCGATGCCTGATGTCCTGCGGCTTAGGGTGGGAACTCTGGATGATGATGCGGACCTGGAAAAAGTGGCCCATATCTTCGTGGGCAGCAAGGCGAACTGGGATGAGATTCATGATGATCTACCGCAATTTGCGGAGCGTCCCGTGTGATCGCAGCAGGATGGATGGCATTGAGGAGCTGAAGGCCGGTCCGACGATTCCGGTCTCGCCGGAGGCCGTGTCCGCCATGAACGGACCGCCGTCATGACGGTCCGTTCAGCGGGCGAAGCGCCGCTGCTCTCAGCTAGGCCGGGTGACGTAGCGGGTCTCCAGGTAGGCGTCGAGCCCCGCTCGACCCAGTTCGCGGCCGATGCCGCTGCCCTTCATGCCGCCCCAGCCGAGTCCCGGCGGGGCCACCTGATGGGTGTTGCACCAGACGTTGCCGGAGGTGAGTCGCCCGGCCAGCGCTTCGGCGCGCTCGGTGGTGCCGGCGACCACGGTGGCGGCCAGGCCGAAGGCGCTGTCGTTGGCCAGTGTCACCGCCTCGTCGTCGTTCTTGACGGTACGGGTGCACAGCACCGGGCCGAAGATCTCTTCCTGCCACAGGCGGCTGGTGACCGGTACGTCCCGATACACCCTGGGGGCGACGAAATGCCCGTGCTCGGGCAGGGCGATCGGGGCCCTTGCGGTGGGGTCGAGCCCTTCGGCTTCGGCCGTTGCCAGGTATTCCTCCACCCGCTCGCGCTGAGCGGCGTTGACCAGCGGGCCCAGGGTAGTGGACGGGGCGTGCGGATCGCCGGCGACGAGCCCGGCGATGGCGGCGTCCAGTCGGGCGTGCAGTTCGTCGGCCACGCTTTCGTGGACCAGCAGCCGCGAGGTGGCCGAGCACATCTGGCCGGCGTTGTAGGCAAACCCCGCCAATACCAGCTCGGTGGCCAGAGCCGGATCGGCATCCTCGGTGACCAGGATCGGTGACTTGCCGCCGAGTTCCAGGGAGACGTTGCGCGTTCCCCGGGCGGCAGCGGCCATCACCGCCTCGCCCACCGGGTTGCTGCCGGTGAAGGACAGCTTGTCGACTCCGGGATGGGCGGTCAGCGCTGCGCCGACACCGCGTCCATCGCCGTGGAGCAGATTGAAGACGCCGGACGGCAGTCCTATCTCGAGGGCGATCTCGGCCAGTGCCTGCTCGGGCAGCGGGGTGACTTCGGAGGGCTTGAAGACCACCGTGCAGCCGGCGGCGAGCGCCGGGGCGAGCTTCCAGGCGCTGCTGACCAGCGGAAAGTTCCAGGGCGTGATCAAGCCGGCCACGCCGACCGGGTCCTGGTAGCGACGCGACACCAGCCCCGTTTCGCCGGTGTCGACTGTCTCGCCCTGGCGCGCGTCCAGTGCCCGTGCCTGGCCAGCGTAGTAACGGTAGCAGGCGATGGCGTCGGCCAGATCCTGATCGGCTTCGGCTCGCGGCTTGCCGTTGTTGCGGCTGGAAAGCTCGACCAGCGAGGTACGGCGCGCCTCGAGCGCCTCGGCGATGGCGTCGATGAAGGCACCACGATGCTCGCCCGAGAGGTCGCGCCAGCCGGGCAAGGCGCGACGGGCGGCGGCCACGGCGTCATCCACGTCCGCGGGATCGCCGGCGGTGACCTCGGCGATGCGCGTCTCGCGGTAGGGATCGATGACGTCCAGGCATTGCGTGGCACGGCTTGCCACCCAGGCGTTGTCGATGAAGTGGCGTGTCAGTTTATTCATGAGGCTTCTCTCTGACTGTGCGGGAGGCGTCGAGGCAGCCATCCCCGGCCACGCTCGGGCTGCATGCCGGGGAAGTGACGTTCCACCTGACGCAGCACCAGGGTGAGCACCAGCGTCATGGCCAGGTAGATGCCGCCGATCAACAGCAGGGGCTCGTATACCAGGAAGGTCTCGTCGCGGATGAGGTTGGCGGCCTGCAGCAGGTCCATCAGGGCGATGGTCGAGACCAGCGGCACAGACTTGAGCAGCAGGATCATCTCGCCGGTCAGGGTCGGCAGGCATAGCTGGATGGCGCGGGGCAGCCAGAGGCGCGTGAAGACCTGCAGGGGCGTCAGGCCGAAGGCGCGGCCGGCCTCGCGCTCGCCCGGCGGCACGCTCAGCAGGGCGCCGCGCAGGACCTCGCCGGAATAGGCGCCGACGCTGAGGATGAAGGTCAGGGCGCCGTAGAAGAAGGGATCGCGCAGCAGCGGCCAGATGACGCTGTCCTGGATGCCGGGGATGCCCTCGAGCAATCGCCCCACGCCGTAGTAGAAGAAGAATAGTTGCACCAGCAACGGCGTGCCGCGCATCACGATCGTGAAGCCCTGAACGGCCAGCGCCAGGGGGCGGGGTCCCTTGAGACGAGCAATGGCGACGAGCACGGCCAGCGCGAGGCCGCCGATCGCGGACACGGCGATCAGCCACAGGGTGTTGATGAAGCCTTCGATCAGGTATTCCTGATAGAAAGGATCGCCAAGCCAGGAAAAGTCCATGTCAGGCCTCCTCGGTGGTCGGCTGGCCGCGACGCAGGCGGCGTTCCAGGCGCGCAAACAGCGCCGTGGACGACAACGTCATCGCCAGATAGATGACGCCGGCGGCGGCGTAGAACAGGAAATGGGCACGGGTGCTGGAGGCTGCCTGCTGGATGGTAAAGAACAGCTCGCTGTAGCCGATGACGCTGATCAGGGCGGTATCCTTGATCAGGATCAACCAGAGATTCGACATGCCCGGCAGGGCATTGGGCAGCATGGCGGGCACGACGATGCGCCGGAAGCGCGCCCAGGTCGAGAAGCCGAAGGCATCGGCAGCCTCGAGCTGGCCACGTGGAATGGCCAGGATGGCGCCGCGCAGCACCTCGGTCATGTAGGCCCCCTGAACGAAGGCCAGCACACCCACGGCGGTCACGAAGCCGTTGATGGCCACCTGGCCGGAAAAGCCCATGGCATTGGTCACGGCGGTGAGTGCCTGGGAGCCGGCATAGTAGAGCAGGATGATCAGCAGCAGCTCGGGCACGGCTCGCACCGCCGTGGAGTAGAGCGTGGCCAGGCCGCGTAGCGGCGCCCAGGGACTGAGACGCGCGCTGGCGCCGAGCAGGCCCAGTGCGAGGCCGATGGCATAGGCCAGCACGGCGATCTCCAGGGTCGTCAGGGCGCCCTGGAGGATGGGGCCGGCCCAGTCGGCCAATCCTTCTTGAGAATGGTTGTTCATGGTCGAAAGCACCTTGTAAGGCGCCGACTCAACGCCGGATCGGTGGATCTCCGTCCGGTGGCGTGGTCGGTGCCTCGCTTGTGATGACATGGCGAAGCCGCCGGGGCGATGTCGCTGTCCGGCGGCTCGGATCGCGCGGGTAGCGGCGAAGCTTAGCCAGTGCAGATGTCGGTGCCGAAGTACTCCTCGGAGAGCGAGCTGCAGGTGCCGTCCTGCTGGACCCGTTCGATGGCCGCGTTGAGGTTGGCCTTCAGCTCGCTGTCGCCCTGGCGAATACCGATGCCGACACCTTCGCCGTAGGCCTCGTGATGCGGGGCGGTGCCCTTGATCTCGAAGCCTTCGGCCTCGTCGCGCTCGACCAGTTCGTTCATGGCGATCTCGTCGGCCAGGATCACGTCCAGGCGACCGGAGAGCAGGTCACGGTTGACCTGCTCGGCCTGGTCGTAGAGACGGGTGTCGACACCGGTGTCGCGCAGGGCGCGTCGGGCATAGGTGGCGTTGGTGGTGGCGCTCTGCACGCCCAGCACCAGGCCGTCCAGCCCTTCGGGCAGGCTCAGTTCCAGGTCGTCGGCGGCGACATAGGCACCGGGAGTGAAGTAGTAGGGATCGCTGAAGTCGATGACCTTCTGGCGGGCTTCGGTGATCGACATGGAGTTCATGATCATGTCGATGCGCCCGGCCTTGAGCGAGGGGATGATGCCGCTCCAGCCGGTGGGCTGGATTTCGCACTCGGCTTCCATGGCCTCGCAGATGGCCAGGCCAAGCTCCACTTCGAAACCGGTCCATTCGCCTTCGGACGAGGTGTAGGTGAAGGGCGGGTAGGGTTCGGCGGAAATACCGATCTGCAGCGGCTCGGCGGCCTGGGCGGCACCGCCGAGAGTGGCGATGGAAAGGGCGATGGCGGGGATGAGGGCGCGTTGCATGGTGTTCTCCTTGCTCATTGTTGGAAAGGGAAGGCGGATCAGGCGGCCGGCGCGGCGAAGCGCTGGCAGCGCGGATCGTCGAAGACCTCTTCGGGGGTGCCGGCGACGCCGATGACGCCGCGGTCGAGAAACACCACCTGATCGGAAACTTCCCGGGCGAAGGCCATCTCGTGGGTGACCAGCACCATGGTGCGGCCTTCGTCGGCCAGGCCGCGGATCACGCCGAGCACTTCGTTGACGCGTTCCGGATCCAGGGCCGAGGTCGGTTCGTCGAACAACAGCAGGCGTGGCTCCATGGCGAGCGCACGGGCAATGGCCACGCGCTGCTGCTGGCCGCCGGAAAGGAAGGCCGGGTAGGCGTCGCGCTTGTCGGCCATGCCGACGCGGGCCAGATAATGCTCGGCCACCTCGGTGGCGCGTCGGCGCGAGAGCCCCTGCACCCGCATCGGGGGCTCAATGACATTGCCGAGCACGCTGAAGTGCGGCCACAGGTTGAATTGCTGGAAGACCATGCTGACCTTGGCGCGCAGCCGTTGCAGCTGGCGCCGGTCCAGACCGACGACGTCGCCCTGGGGATTGCGGTCGAAACGGATCGCCTCATCCGCAATCGCCAGGTCGCCCTGGTCGGGGCGTTCCAGCAGGTTGAGGCAGCGCAGCAGGGTACTCTTGCCGGACCCGCTGGCGCCGATGATGGAGGTGACGCTGCCCTCGGGGACCTCGAGGGAGACATCGCGCAGCACCTCGAGGTCGCCGTAGCGTTTGACGAGGTGGCGCGCCTGCACCGCCGGGGCGGCGGTGGCGGTCGGAGTGTGATCGTCGAGCGATGATGTCATAGGCGACTCATTGAACGGTGGAAAGGGTGCCGGCCGTGTCGCGTGCCGTTTCGGCACAGCGGGCCAGGCGTCGGCAGGCGTCGGTCAGGCGGGCTTCATCGACGGTCAGGCTCAGCCGGACGAAGCCGGCGGCGGAGGGGCCGAAGGCCTCTCCGGAGAGCACCGAGACGCCGTGTTCGTCGAGCAGCCGGTCGGCGAAGGCCTGGGACGACAGGCCGGTGGCGCGTATGTCGACCATCAGGAACATGCCGGCCGCCGGGGGAATGACCTCCACGGCCGGGCAATCCGCCAGGGCCGCGCAGACGGCGTCACGCCGGGCCCGGTAGCTTTCGTGCATGGCCTGGAGTTCCGGGATCTCCCGGGTCAGGGCATCCCGGGCGGCGTCCTGGATGAAGTCCGGGCAGCCGTAGAGCATGCTCAGCGCCAGGTTGCCGAGGTGCGCGATCAGTTCCCGGGGGCCGAGGACCCAACCCAGTCGCCAGCCGGTCATGGCGTGTGACTTGGAGAGGCTGTCGATCACCACGCTGCGGTCTTCCAGGCCGGGCAGGGCGGCGGCGCACTGGTGTTCTCCCTCGAAGACCAGATTGGCGTAGACCTCGTCGGAGACCAGCCACAGGTCGTGGCGACGGCACAGCTCGGCGATGGCGTGCCAGGTATCGGCGTCGATGAGCTGCCCGGTGGGGTTGTGCGGGCTGTTGAGCATGATCGCCCGGGTGCGCGGAGTGATCGCCGCCTCGATGTCGGCGGCGTCGAGGCGGAAGCCGGCATCGCTGCGCAGCGGGATGCGCACCATGGTCGCGTCGGTGGAGCGCAGTACGGCTTCGTAGGTGACGTAGCAGGGTTCGGGCACGATCACTTCGTCGCCGGGATCGAGCAGGCACTGGGCGACGGCATAGAGGCCGCACTGAGCCCCGGCCATGACGATGACACGCTCGGGATCGGCCTCGACGCCATGCCGGCGGTAGCGCTCGACGATGGCCTCGCGCAGGCTGTGCTTGCCCTGGACGTCGGCGTAGTGCGTCGCGCCGCCCCGCATGCTGGCCACAGCGCTTTCGACGATCGGCGTCGGGGTGTCGAAATCGGGATCGCCCACCGACAGCACGGTGATGTCCTCGCCGGCTTCCTGCCGCGCCAGGGCGCGGTAGTGGATGTTCCAGGCGGCGGCACCTTCGCCGGCGATGCGATCGGTCAGTCGTGAATAACGCATGGCAGTCTCACTGAATGGCCTGAGAGAGGGTGTCTTCGGCTGGCAGCCGGCGCAGCTCGGCCTGCCAGGCGAGGTCGGTGCCTTGCGGGCTGGCGGCCCAGGCCTCGTACTGGCGGGCGACATGCTCGCAAAGCTCGGGGCTGGCCTGGCGCAGGGGGCGGCCGGTGCCCTGGGCGGCCAGTTGAGCCTGGCAACTGCGCTCCAGGTCGCGCATGCGCAGGAAGGCTTCGCCCACGCTGCGACCGCAGCTCAGCAAGCCGTGCTGGCGCAGCAGCATCGCCATGTGGTCGCCGAGATGGGCGGTCAGTCGTTGCCGCTCGTCGAGGTCCAGGGCGATGCCTTCGTAGTCGTGATAGCCGAGGCGCTCGTGGAACTGCATCGCCCACTGGTTCAGCGGCAACAGCCCTTCCTCGAGGCAGGAAACGGCTACTCCAGCCACCGTGTGGGTATGCAGCACGCAATCGATCTCGGGGCGCGCCGCGTGGATGGCGCTATGGATGGTGAAGCCGGCGGGATTGATGCCGAGCCCGGTCGGGTCGTCGAGAATGTCGCCGCTGGCATCGACGGTGACCAGATTGTCGGCACGTACCTCGTCGAAGCGCAGGCCGAAGGCATTGAGCAGAAAGCGCTCGCCGGGCAGGCGCGCCGAGATATGCGTCGAGATACCGTCGTCCATGCCGTCCAGCGCGACCAGCCGATAGGCGGCGGCCAGGTCGCGGCGCTGAATGGCTTCCTCGTCGCGGTGCGTGGTCACAGGCTGGCCTCCACGGCGTCGAGCGCATTGCCGCCGTCGCGGGTTTTGACGCTTTCGAGGAATTCGGCGATCCGCTCGGGGTGCGAGACCAGCCAGTCATGGGCCACGGCCTCCAGCTCGCGTTCCTCGAGGCTGTATTCGCGGATGAAGTCGCTCTGTTCGTCGGCACTGAGCACGAACTGGTCGAGCAGTCGTGTCAGGTTGGGATTGGCTTCGGCGTAGGACTTGGCAACGATGGTCTTGACGTCGCTGCGGCCATTGTCGGGGCCGTAGACGCCTTCCGGGTCGTCGAGGATGCGGGTGTCGTACTCCGGCACCATCCAGTGGGGCGTCCAGCCGTAGAAGAGGATCCAGCGATCCTCGTCCACGGCGGCTTCGACCTCGCTGAGCATGCCGGGCGTGGATGAGGACATGGCCTTCCAGTCGCCCAGCCCGTAGGTGTCGGCCTCGATGGCCTTGTTCAGCATGTCGGTGACGGTGGAGCCGCTCTCGATGCTGTAGACGGTCTTGTCGAACCGCTCGGCCACTTCGGGGTCGGCCAGTTGTTCGGCGCTGGTGATGCCCGCCTCGTAGACGTAGCTCGGCACCGCGAAGCCCATGCGGGCGCCGTTGACGTTGTTGCCCAGATCGACGATGGCGCCGGCCTGCATGGCGGCGTCGTAGCTTTCCTGCTGGGCCGGCATCCAGCCGGCGAGAAAGGCGTCGCTGTCGCCGGTCTGCAGGGTGTTGTAGCCGACCGTCGAACTGAGCTGCTGCTTGCTGGTGGTGTATCCCAGCGGTTCGATCAGCTGTGCGAAGATCTCGCTCTTGACGGTCACGCCGGGCCAGGGTGGCACGACCAGGCGGAGTTCGTCGTCGCGATCGGCAGCGGTGGCGGGGCCGGCCAGGGTCAGGCCGGCGAGCAGCGTCAGGGTGATGGGGATCTTGGTCGTCATATCTCGGAGGTCTCCTTGGAAAACACTGATTTATTGCTGCGCTCGATATCCTGGCCGCCGGCGGTACTCAAAATCCTCATTTACGCCCGTGTAAACTGCGGTTTTTCTGTTCCGGCGGCGGCCAGCCTCTCTTCGCTCGCAACATAAATCAGCGCCTTCCTGATTGCCGGGAGGAGATGAAAACCATCTCCACCTCAGAGGGAAAGGATCGGGGCGTTCGGGTCGCTAAAGTGAGTCGGCCCAGCCGGCGGCGTCGACCTCGACGATCAGTGGCGATGTGGTGTCGTTGAGGCTGGACAGGGCCTCGCCAAGCGTGGCCGGGTCGGCGATGCGGCGGTAGCGGCAGGCGAAAGCCTGTGCCAGGGCCTGGAAGTCGGGGGCGGCCAGGTCGACACCGAGCTTGGGTATCTCGCTTGCGGCCATGTAGCGGCGTATCTCGTCATAGCCGTCGTTGTTCCAGATCACTACCGCGACGGGGCGGCCCAGGTCGCGGGCGGTGCCCAGTTCGCCGAGCACGAACTGCAACCCGCCGTCACCGACCAGGGCGACCACCGGCCGATCGGGACAGGCCAGCGCCGCACCGAGGGCGGCGGGCAGGCCGTAGCCGAGGGTGCCGAAGCCGGTGGCGGCGTTGAACCAGCGACGCGGTGCCGGCAGTGAAGCCAGGAAGTTGCCGGCATAGACGGGGCCGGTGGAGTCGCCGACGACAATGGCCTCGGGCAGGGCCTGGCGCAAGGTGGTGAAGAGCGGTGCGTAGGGGACGAGCTCGGGATCCTCGGCGAGAGCCAGTTCCCGATGCACGGCCTCGGCGCGAGCGGCGCCGTCGCGTCCTGCTGATTCGGGCAGTCGTTCGGTCAGGGCCGTCATGGCCTGGCCGGCTTCGGCGAGCAGGGCCAGGTCGGCGGCCTGGTTGCGACCGAGCTGCTGGGGATCGATATCGACCCGGATCAGGCGGCCGTCGAGGACGAAGCCGCCGTCGAAGACCAGGTCATAGTCGGTCTCGCCGAGCTCCGTGCCGATGGCCAGTACCACGTCGGCTTCGCGGGCCAGCCGGCGGGCGGCGGGCAGGCTGGCGGTGGCGCCCAGATCCAGCGGATGGTCGAGTCCCAGTACGCCCTTGGCGTTGATGGTGGTGAACGCCGGGGCGTCGAGTCGTTCGACCAGGGCGCGGGCGGCGTCCGGGGCATCGGCGGTGCCGCCACCGAGCAGCACCAGCGGACGAGCTGCGGCGCCGAGCCATTCGGCGGCCTTGGTCAATGCCTCGGGAGCCGGTGCCGGCGGGTAGGTGCGGGTCGGTGTGACGGGGGCATCGGATACCGGGGCGCCCATCACGTCCAGGGGGATCTCGATATGCACGGGGCCGGGACGGGCGCTGTCGAATATCGAGAAGGCGCGGGCCAGCACCTCGGGCAGTGCCTCGGGGTCGTGCAGGGTGTGGCTGAACACGCTGACGCCGGCCAGTGTCTCGCGCTGGTGGGGCATCTCGTGCAAGCGCCCCTGGCCGCGCCCCAGGCTGGCGCGCTGGTTGACGCTGGAGATCACCAGCATGGGTACCGAGTCGGCCAGGGCCTGACCCATGGCGGTGGCGATGTTGGTCATGCCGGGGCCGGTGATGATGAAGCAGGCGGCGGGCTTGCCGCTCGCCCGGGCATGGCCGTCGGCCATGAAGCCGGCTCCCTGTTCGTGACGCGGCGTGACATGGCGCAGCCGGCTCTCGCCCAGGGCGCGGTACAGTTCGATGGTATGCACGCCGGGGATGCCGAAGGCGGTGTCGACGCCGTAGGCCTCGAGGAGCTGGATCAGTCGCTGGGCACAAGTCATCGGGGCTCGTTCTCCTCGATCGGGTCGGGCAGGCCGCCGAAGGGCGGACGGCTCAGGACGCGCTCGACCATGGGCACGAAATGCTCGAGCGGCAGGGTGTCGTAGCCGGGATCGAAACTCGCCTGGTCCCAGTGGTCGCAGAAGCGCACTGTGCGGGCGTAGGCCGGGTGGTCGCGGAACTGCTCCCGGGCGTGGCGGTCCTGGCCGAAGAAATGGCGGTAATGGTAACCCTGGAAGAGCTCGTGATGGCGGATCATCCAGGCGTTCAAGGGGTCGATGAACGGCTCGAGAATGCCCGCGGCGATCTCGGCATGATTGGCCGGTGCCAGGTCGTCGCCGATGTCATGCAGCAGGGCGCACACGACCATTTCCTCGTCGGCACCGTCGCGCAGCGCTCGGGTGGCGGTCTGCAGGCAGTGCTCGAAGCGATCCACGGGATAGCCGTGATGGTCGCCGGCCAGGCGGTGGAGGTGTTCGAGCACGCGGCGCGGGGCGTCGGCCTGGTAGTCGCGGAAGCGGGCATCGATCAATTGCCACTCGTCGAGCCGGCTTTCGTCGAAACGGCGGAAACTGGCCTGGTTCATGCGCTGGCCTCCTGGGACGGTTGGCTGGATAGCTGGCGACGCAGCACCAGGCGGCGGCTGGCGGTGCTGTCGCGGTCGACATAGCCCTGGCGCAGATGGCGCACGCCGCCGGCGAGTTGGTAGGCGCGACGTCCGTGCAACAGGCGATAGTTGTCCATGATCAGCATCTGGCCGGGATCGAGCTTGAGGTGAACGGTCAGCTCGTCCGAGGTGATCAGGCGATAGAAGGCGCGTCGCGCGGCATAGTAGCGCTCGAGCTCATCGGCGGGCAGGGCGTCGACGCGTTCGGTGCGATTGGAAAAGCGCACGCGTGCCAGGCGACCGTGGCTGTCGAGCTCGATCAGGGGGCCTTCGCCCTCCAGCCGAGTGGTGTCGTCGTGGTAGCGAAAGCCCGGGGCGACGCGGGTCAGGCATTCGAAGGCCTCGGGGTCGCGGGCCTTGAGGGTCAGCGCGGCCTGGTAGCCGTCGACCAGGGTGTTGTCGCCGCCATCGGCGGCATTGGTCAGGCAGTGCAGCCAGATGTAGCCGGGGATGGGGTCGCGATAGGGGTTGTCGGTGTGCGGCTCGAGCCCCCGCTGGGTCATGGTCAGGTCATAGGCATTGGCCACCGACTTGACGTCGGCGATGCCACCCCAGTTGGTGCGACGCAGGGGGCCGATGCGGTCGATCAACGCCTGCATGCCGTCTTCCTCGGTGGGCACGCCAGAGACCAGCACGAAGCCGAAGCGATGCAGGTTCTCGAGCATGTCGAGCAGGGCGGCATCGTCCTGACGGGCGGCCGCGAAATCCGCCCGGGGTGGCTCGGCCAGGCTGGCATCCCAGAGGCTGCGGCCGGGCACGCTGGAGTCGATTTCGGCGCCGGCCTCGATCAGCTCGGCGAGTGGAAAGTCGGTGACGTGGCCGTCGCTGAAACGCAGCGCTACCCGCTCGCCGTTCAGTTTGGCGCTTTCCAGGGCCAGGTCGAGTGGCAGCTCGGCGGCCTCGATCAGGCGCTGGCCGGTGCGAGGGTCCAGAGTTTCGGGATCGGGCGCTCGCTCGCGCAGCCAGAGGGCGGCGAATTCGCGGGTCAGGCCCTGGGTTTCGAGGTTCAGGCGCTGTCCGGCCGAGGACAGCCACAGCTTGCCGCTTGCGGTCATGACGATCTATCTCCGGGTATTGCGTGGACCGTGACGAAGTGTCGCCACCGGCGCCGATGCGCGACTGGCTTTACCCTAACGCTACCTTGCCGCTAGTATTTGCATAAATTCGCCCTTTATTTGATTTTTTTGGCCATCATGAGTGAGTTTGCCGATACCTGGCCCTATCCGCGGCCGGATTCACCGCCCTTGCTGGCGCCCGAACAGGCCGAGTACACCCTCGATGTCTGGCTGGTTCCCAAGTTCTCGATGCTGAGCCTGTTCTGCCTGCTGGAGCCACTGCGCGTGGCCAACCGCTTCGGTCGGGACCTGTTCGCCTGGCGACTCTTGTCCGCCGATGGGGAAGGACTGGTGGCCAGCAACGGCGTGCGGATCGATGTGGACGGCGAGCTCGATGACGTGGCCGATGCCGCGCACCTGATGGTGGTGTCTTCCTATGAGGCAGAGGCCACCATCCGGGGGCAGGATCTCGCCGTGCTGAGGCGGGTGGCGGCGCACGGTGGCTGGTTGGGCGGGCTGGACACGGCACCCTTCATCCTCGCGCGGGCGGGGGTGCTGGAAGGGCATCGGGTGGCGATGCACTGGGAAAGCGTGCCGGCGTTTCGCCGCGAGTTCCCGCATCTCAGGATCAGCCCGGCGCGTTTCGAGCTGGATGCGTCGCGGCTGACCGGGTCGGGCGGTTCGGCGAGCATCGACATGATGCTGGCCTGGATGGAGCGGCTCTATGGCCCGGCGCTGGCCAATGCCGTGGGTCGTCAACTGGTACACCAGCGCGGCAATGACGATCCCTCGCCGAGCCGGGACGAGCGCTATGCGCACTTGCCGCGCAGCGTGCTGCGGGCCCTGGCGGTGATGGAGGCGAACCTGGCCCAGGCGCTGCCCATTCCCGAGATCTGTCGGCTGGTGGGACAGTCGCAGCGCCAATTGACGCGCCGTTTCATGGCGCATTTCGGCGAGACGCCCAAACAGTGCTATCTGGGCATGCGGTTGGACCAGGCCCAACGTCTGCTCGCCGCCAGCCGCTGCCGGGTCACCGAGGCGGCGCTGGCCACCGGCTTCGCGCACCTGGCGCACTTTTCCCGGGCCTACCGGGCGCGCTTCGGGGAGGCGCCCAGCGTGACCGCCGAACGGGGCTAGGCATCCTCTGAAAGCTGTCCAGGTTCGACCATGCGGCGCTGGACATCAGCTCAGCGCTCCTCGGCGCCGATCCGTCGCTGACGCCGGGCGCGCTGGATCATGCGATAGCGCGAGCGGATCTCGTCGCGTTCCAGGTAGCATCCCTGCAGCCAGCGGTGTCCGCTGTCGCCTTCGAAGGCATCCCGGGCATGGAGCAGACGCCGGTTGTCGAAGATCACCAGATCGCCGGGCTGGTAGGTGAAGCGAATGGCGAACTCGGGTTCGCGCAGCAGGCGTTGCAGGGCCATCAGGGCTTCGTAGGCCGGCTCGACCTCCGCGAAATCGGTCTGCAGGGGGCCGCGCAGGAAATCGGCGATGCGCACTTCGAGCAGTTCGCCCCGGGCATCCAGGCGAATCATCGGCGCGTGCCAGACATGATCGGTGGTGCGGGCCGTATTGGCGAAGCGCCAGCGCACGCGGGTCAGGGTGGCGTAGGCCTGCGGGTCGCGTTCGCGCAGGGCCTCGGCCACGGCGAAGCCGTCGAGCATCACCGCTTCGCCGCCGGCCACGCTGTTCTCGAGGCAGTGCAGGCACTGGAGCCCGGGATGATACTCGCGGGTCGGCAGGTCCACGTGAGGCGGCAGGGCGATGGAGGTATAGGCGTTGGAGTCCGGTTCCGGCTTGGCGCGGACGTCGAACAACTGCCCGAAATTGGTGGGACGCACGGGGCCGATGCGCCGGGCAATGGCTTCCAGCGAGCCGGGCTCGGTGGGCAGGTTGCGCAGGCGGGCCAGCCCCTTGCCGAGAATGGCCTCCAGCGCCGGAGCGAGGATCGCTTCCTCGGCGTCGTCGCCGGGTTCGCTGTCGAGCAGGCCGCTGGCGTCCAGGCTGTCGGGCCGCTCGCCGGGGCCGCCACGCCAGGTGGTCACCGGGACCAGCGGCGCCTCATCGTCGGCGGCATTGTCATAGTCGTGGGCACGCAACCAGCCGGGGTGAAAGCGCAGGCGACGCTCTTCGGGCACGAAGTCGATGCACAGTGCGCCGCTGCCGTCGATTTCGGCATTCGCGATCTCCGGCCAGGCAGGCAGGGTGGAGAGGTCGAGGATGCGCTCGCGGGTCGCCGGATTGACGGTGGTGTCGTCGGCGGCATTCTCGCGCAGCCAGATGCTGTGATAACGGCTGACACGGCCGTCGCTCCAGCGCACCGAGACCTGGCGCGGGGAGCTTTCCACGGCCTGGAGACGGGCCTCGATCGGCCAGGCATCGTAATCCGGCGTCGGCGGAAGGGCGGTGTCGGTCGTCATGGAACCTCCTGGGCTGCGGTGTCGAGTGGCGCCCAGAGTGCCAGCCGCCGTGCGATCGAAAGCGACCCGATTCGACATCGACTGTGCACGACTCGACAGTCGAGGCGTTTGGTCAACGCTGCCGCAGTTGGCTGGGCGTCAGCCCGTAGCGACGACGGAAGGCCCGCGTGAAGCTGGAGGCCGAGGCAAAACCGCTGGCCAGGGCGATGTCCATGACGCTGTGGCGGGTGTCGATCAATAGCTGGTGGGCATGGGCCAGGCGGCGCTCCAGGTAGAAATGCCGCGGTGTCTGGCCCAGGTGACGCTCGAAGAGGCGCTCGAGGCGGCGCCAGGAGAGGCCGAGTTCATCGGCCAGCGCCTGGATACCCAGGGGGGCTTCCAGGTGAGTCTCCATCAGCGCGATGGCCCGGTCGAGCATCGGGTCGGCATCTCCGGTCGGCCGTGCGATGTGGCGCTGCCGGCTGGCGGGCAGACGCCCCTGGTCGTGGACGAGCTGTTCGCGCACCAGAGCGGCCAGCTCGTTGCCGTGTCGACGGGCGATCAGGTCCAGGCTCATGTCGATGGCCGAACTACCGCCGGCGCAGGAGAAGCCTTCGGCCGAGACTTCGTAGAGCGATTCGACCGCCTCGATCCCGGGAAATCGCGCGCGGAATTCGGGCAGCGACTCCCAGTGCAGGGTCACGGTCTGGTCGTCGAGCAGGCCGGCGGCGGCGAGCGCAAAACAGCCGGTATCCATGCCGCCCAGCACGCAGCCGGCCCGGGCACGCGAGCGCAGCCATTCCAGCAGCTCGCCATCGAGGGCCTGTTCCGGGGCGAAGCTCGCGCAGACCGCCAGGCTCGGCGTTTCGGGGGCATCCTGCAACGACCAGGTGGCGGCGAGGGGCATGCCGTTGGAGGCGGTGACGGGGCCGCCGTCACGACTGATGACATCCCAGTGGAACAGCGTGCGACCGCTGATGCGGTTGGCGATGCGCAGCGGCTCGATGGCCGAGAAGAAGGCCACCATGGCGAAACGCGGCAGCAGCAGAAAGCCGATGGATTCCGGTTCGGGAACCTGGGGCTGTAGACGCATGGCAGTCGGACCTGGCCGTTGGGCGTTGAATCGGGAAGACGATTGTAGAGGGCTTCGGAGCCGTTGCAATGGAAGCGAGATGCACCGAGAATGTCGCATGGTGTCGCTTATGGGTCGACTTTTGCAAAGTTACCCCGACGAAAGGCGTCAGACTGGAGACATTCCCCATGCAACAGGAGTTCTCCATGCCGATTTCGCACTGTCGTCGCCACCTGCTGGGCGCCACCCTGGCGCTGACGTCCCTGGCCGCCCCCCTGGCCCAGGCCGACCTCGAGGAAGTGCGCTTCGGTGTGCCGCCCTGGCCGGGAGTGACCGTCAAGTCCGAAGTCGCCGCCCAGCTACTGGAGGCCATGGGCTATGAGACCCGCCAGGAAGAACTGGCGGTGAGCGTGATCCTCAATGGCGTTGCCGAGGGCGACCTGGACGCCTACCTGGGCGGCTGGTATCCAGTGCAGACCGACATGGTCGAACCCCTGGTGGCCGACGGCAAGGTGGAAAAGGCCGTCGCCAATATCCAGGGGGCGGTTTCCGGGCTGGTGGTGCCGCGCTATGTCTACGAAGCCGGTGTCGAGTCGGTGGCGGACTTGAATGCCTATCGCGAGCGCTTCGACGCTACCATCCTGGGCATCGAGGCGGGCACTGGCATCAATACCGCACTCAATGCGGCCATCGATGAGAATCTGGCCGATCTCGGCGACTGGAAGCTGCGCGAGAGTTCCACGGCGGCGATGCTCGCCCAGGCCGAGCAGAAGATGCGCGATGGCCAATGGGTGACCTTCGTCGGCTGGGAGCCGCACTGGATGAATGTCAGCTTCGATCTCGTCTATCTCGAAGACGCCGATGATGCTGGCGTGGCCCAGATCGAGAGCACGGTCTGGACCGTGGTGCCGAGCGATCTGAAGGAGCGGGATGGCGATGTCCATCGCTTCATGACCCAGTACGTGGTGGATACTGCCGACCAGAACGACTGGGTGCATGCCTATAGCTACGAGGAGCGGCCCGCCGACGAGGTGGCCAGCGAATGGATCCCGGCGCACTACGATACCGTGGCGACCTGGCTCGAGGGTGTCGAGGCGCGTGATGGCCGACCCGCCATCGAGGCGGTCAAGGCGCACTTCGACTGAGGTCAGCTTGCTCGACAGGCATGGGCCGGTCATCATGACCGGCCCGTTTTTTTATCTCTTGGCCTGCCGTCATGCGCCTCGATTACACTGGACCCACGCCGGAGCTTGTCGGCTTTCTGCTATTGCCGCGCTTCTCGATGATGGCCTTCTTCTCGGCCGTCGAGCCGCTGCGCATCGCCAACCGCATCAGCGGCCGACCGCTGTTCGACTGGACGCTGCTCAGCCAGGACGGCGAGCCGGTGACCGCCTCCAACGGCATGACGCTGCTCGCCGACCAGTCCATCGAGGAGGTGCATCACCTCCCGTCGCTCGCCGTCTGTAGCGGTTTCGATCCGGAAGCCTATCTGAGTCGTGCCCTGATGCGCTGGTTGCATCGCCTCGATGAGGCGGGGTGCGTGCTGGGCGGTCTCGATACCGGTTGCTTCCTGCTCGCCGCCGCCGGCCTGCTGGAAGGCGAGCGAGTCACCCTCCACTGGGAGAGCCTGCCGGCCTTTCAGGAACGCTTTCCGGCCATTGCGACCTCCGACGAACTGTTCGAACTTGGCCGCAGGCGTTTTTCCTGCGCCGGGGGCGCGGCGGCCATGGACATGGCGCTGGACGTGATTGCCCGGCGCCATGGCAACCAGCTGGCCATCGATGTCTCGGAGCAACTGGTGCACGAGCGCATCCGTACACGCCGCGACCAGCAGCGCATGACGCTGGCGCGCCGCCTGGGAACGCATCGCCGCCGTCTGGTGGAAGCCGTCGACCTGATGGAGCAGCATCTGGAGGTTCCATTGCCCCTGGCGGAAGTGGCACGGCGCAGCGGCATCTCGCTGCGCCATTTGCAGCGACTCTTCGAACGTGAACTCGGGCAGTCGCCACGCGACTGGTATCTGGGCCTGAGACTGGAGCGGGCCCGTTATCTGCTCGAGGAGACCGACCTGGATGTCCTGGCCGTGGGGCTGGCTTGCGGCTTCAGCTCGAGTTCGAGTTTTGCCCGGGCGTTTCGCAGCCAGTATGGCCGGTCTCCCCGGGAGACCCGGAAAGGCTGAAACGCCGGCGCCTCGCGATTAGATGTCCGCCCACATGCGCAGCAGGTTGGTCAGGCTCTTCGAGATCAGGTCGAAATGCCGGGTCTTGCCGCTCTGCTCGAATATCTGGCGCCGTGTGGTGTCCAGGTCGAACAGGATCTCGCGCTGTTGCGGATCGCGTACCTGGCTCTGGACCCAACCCACCGCCGCGAGACGGCGTCCTTCAGTGACGGGCTCGACTCGATGCAGGGTCGAGGAAGGATAGAGAACCAGTGCACCGGCAGGCAGCTTGTAGGTCTGCTCGCCGGCCGTGTTGTCGATCAGCAATTCGCCGCCTTCGTAGTGTTCCGGTTCTTCGAGGAAGAGCGTGAAGGACAGGTCGGTGCGCATGGCGCCCTCGGGGGTCGGCATGATGGCATCGTCGACATGGTTGCCATAGTCCATGCCGGGTTCATAGCGGCTGAACATCAGCGGTTTCATGCGCTTGGGACGGGCCGCCATCCGGAAGAGGAGATGGCGGTTCAGTTCCTCGGTGATGGCCTGTCGTAGCCTGGCGATCTCGGGATGATGGCCATTGGCCTGCTGGTTGTTCTTGACGGTTCTGGCATGCCAGCCGGCGGTTTCGCGTCCATCGTGAAAATCGGTATCGGCCAGGGCGGCACGTGTCTGCCGGAGCAGCTCCGTCGGGATGACTTGATCGATGCACAGGATCATGGGGCCGTCTCCTCGCTGAAACCGTTGACTGGCAATGAATGTGAATGATTTGTGTTACCTGGGTGGTCCCGGCAATCTACACTAGGAACCCGTGGACTCGCCATCATGGGCAGGTCCGCGGCATGGTGACACCGTGAAATCAGGAGACCGTATGTCAAACAATACACGAACAAGAATCTGGGTAGGGGTCGGGGCTTCCATGCTGCTGGGTGCCAGCACGGCCGCCTGGGCAGACGACCAGGCCATCGACGGGGCAGATTCACGGATTGAGCATCAGAAGCCTGCGGATGCCGCAAGCCACGAGGGCGGCGAAGCCGGTCACCATGCCGAAGGAGGCGAAGGCGGTGAAGGTGGCGAGGGCGGCGAAGTCGGTCACCATGCTGAAGGAGCAGAAGGCGGTGAAGGTGGCGAGGGCGGCGAAGCCGGTCACCACGCTGAAGGAGGAGAAGGCGGTGAAGGTGGCGAGGGCGGCGAAGCCGGTCACCACGCCGAAGGACCGTCTCCCTTCGCGGTTTTCGCTTATCTGGATACTTCTGCCGGTGGCGAAGGTGGCGAAGGTGGCGAAGGCGGTGAAGGTGGCGAAGGCGGTGAAGGCGGCTTCCACACTGATGCCAGCAATCCCGGCGTCTACTACACCAGCCTCGCCATGATGCAGGGTCAGCTTTCGGTAGCCAGCGAGTTATATCGCGATGGAGAAGCCGAGGATTCCCGTTCTCTCTTCGCTCGCTCGACGCAGCGTTACGAAACATTGGAACCGGCCTTCGAGAACCGTGGTGTAGAGCCCTTCGAGGACTCCCTGGGATCCTTGTCCACCAAGGCTCGGAATGGAGATGAATGGGGTGAGCTACAGTCATCTCATGACGAGGCACAAGGCGCTATCCAGTCGGCCATGCAGGGAGTGGATGCGTCATTGCGCGACGACGTGGCTTTCCAGAGCCGGGTCCAGCTCGCCCTGCTGCGCCAGGCGGTGGGCGAGTACGATGAGGCCGTCGAAGACGGTGCTTTCGTGGATACGGCCGAGTATCGATCGGGACTCGGCCATATGCGTGCCGCCCGCGGACTGCTCGAGCAGCATGCTGACTTGTACCGGGCGTCAGGCGATGAAAGCTACGATGAATTGATGGCGGCCTATGATACGGCCATGGAAGCATGGCCTACCGTCGAGGTGCCGGAAACGCCGGCCATGAGCTCGGGAGAACTGTCGGCCAGCACCTTCAAGCTGGAAGCGCTGCTCGGCGAATACTGAAGAGGTCACGACGATTTTCCATCCGTCGCCTCAGGCCGGCCCGCGTGACGGGGCGGCCTTTTTCATTCCACTCGTCGACCCAGCGCCAGGCAGAAGTCATGCCAGGCTGCATGCATGGCGTCGAGGCTTGCATGGGCGTGCAGGGCTCCATGCAGCATGCCTGGGGCACACCGATAACCGATGTCGGTGCCGGTGCGACGCCAGGCGGAGATGGCCGACTCGAGCGGTCGTGTGAGCGGGTCGTGTTCCACCGTCAGCACTTCGAGGGACGCGGCCGGTGGTGAGTCGTCGTCCGGCATCGGCACGTCGTCGACGATGGCGCGCCACAGGGTCAGGATGTCGTCCCGCGAGAGCAGCGGTGCGTCCGGTCCTAAAGTCTGCAGAGTCGGCCGGCCCACCGGTGGGTAGATCAGCCCCAGTACGCCGCGCCAGGGCGACAGCCGAGCGACATCCATGACCAGCCGTCCGCCGGCACTGTCGCCGACCAGGGCCGTGGGGGCACAGGCCTCGGTCACCCGTCGACAGTCGTCGAGGGCCTCGGCGTAGGAGGCCTCCGGGAGCAGTCGATAGTCGACGCTGATCACGTCGCAGCCCAGTCGTTCGGCAAGGTCGGCGGCGATGCCGTGATGACTGCGCACCGAGCCGAGGTTCCAGCCACCGCCGTGGGCATAGAGAACCGGACCTCTGCCGGCGGCGGCTGGCTGGAAGCGTCGTACCTCAATGCCGGCGATGCGCTCGTCGGTGATGGCCATGCCGGCGGGGTCGGCGGGAGCGAAGCCGGTGCAAAGCGTGTCGTACCGCCGCCGGGCCGCCTCGATGGGCAGTCCGGCGAGGGCGTCGAGGCCGCGCTCGAAGCGGCGACGAAAGGCATCGATCTGCATCACTCTCTCACCACGCGCGGCCGGCGAGATTCCTGCAGCAACGAAACCAGCACGCCGGCGGTCATGACCAGAATGACCACGCTCAACGGCAGAGCGGCAGCGATCAGGGCCGTCTGCAGTGCCTTGAGGCCGCCGGCAACCAGCAGTACGGCGGCCACCAGGCCGATCACCACGCCCCAGAAGACCCGAAAGCGCCGCGGAGGATGGTCGTTGCCGAGCGACAGGATGGTGGTCAGTACCAGGGTGCCGGAATCCGACGAGGTGACGAACCAGCTCATCAGCAGAAACACCATCAGTGCCGACAGAGTCCAGCCCAAAGTGCCGGTGCCGGCGATGCCGTCGGCGCTGGCGAAGAGTGCGGCCGGCAGGTTCCAGGCATTGACCAGCTCGATGATGCCGGCGCTGCCGGGTCCGCCTGCGGCATGAAGTTCCTGATAGAGTGCGTTGCCGCCGAAGATCACCAGCCAGACGAAGATGATCAGGGTCGGCACCAGCAGCACGCCGAGCACGAATTCGCGCAGGGTGCGGCCTCGCGAGATGCGCGCGATGAACAGGCCGACGAAGGGGGCCCAGGCCAGCCACCAGCCCCAGTAGAAGATGGTCCAGGCCTGCTGCCAGGCGGCCGGCCCGGGCTCGTCGGCATACCAAAGGCCCATGGGGATGAAGTTGGCGGCGTAGTCGAGCAGGGTCGCGCCGAAAGCCTGGACCAGCCACAGGGTGGGGCCGCCCAGCAGGAAGGCGCCGACCACCAGCACCGAGACCCAGATGTTGAGTTCGGAGATGATCTTGATGCCCTTCTGCACGCCGGACACTGCTGAGAGGATGGAGATGAGTGAGATGCCGGCGATCAGGATGAGCTGAGTATCCAGACCGTCGCTGATTCCCACCAGGCGCTGCAGGCCGACGGCCATCTGGCTGACGCCGAGCCCCAGGGAGGTGGCGACGCCGAATACGCAGCCGAGCACGCCGAGAATGTCGACCAGGTGGCCGATGGGACCGTAGATGCGCTCGCCGATGAAGGGGTACAGGGCCGATCGCAAGGCAAGGGGCAGGCCACGCCGATAGGCGAAATAGGCCAGTGACATGCCGACGATGACGTAGATGGCCCAGCCGTGCAGTCCCCAGTGAAACACCGAGACGCGCAGGGCGTCGATGGCGCGCTCGTGGCCGATGGCGGTGGCGCCGGCCATGTCGGCGTGGGGATTGTTGGGATAGCCGAAGGCGCCGCTGTCGTCCAGGTAGAAGACCGGTTCGGCGACACCGAAGAAGAGAATGCCGATCCCGATGCCGGCGGAGAACAGCATCGAGAACCAGGCGAAATTACTGAACTCGGGGCGGCTGTCGTCGCTGCCCAGTCGGATACTGCCGAAGCGGCTGACAACGATGAAAGCGCAGACCGCCATCAACAGCATGACGGTCACCAGGTAGTAGCCGCTGAAGGTGCTTTCGATCCAGGTGCGTGCTGTGCCGAATATCTCGCCAGCCAGTTGAGGACCGAGGCCGGTGAACAGCACGAAGGCCAGGACCAGGGCGGCGGAGGTCAGGGTCATTCCCTTGTGCATTCCCTGGAAAAGACCTTTCTGCGACAGTTCGGTCACCATGTAGTCCGTCGATGTCATGCTGCTCGAGGCGGTGTCGCCTTGCGGTGCATCGGGCGGAGTGGGAGGCGTTGAAGTAGCGATAAGCGATATCCTCTTGGTCCGGACCTCGGGCCGGGAATCCCGTTTCCGCCCGGCCTCGACCGGGCGGCATCTCGATGAAGGTGTCGTTCAGCGCTTGGCCGGGGGCAGGCCGATGCGTCGGCCGGCAAGCTCCGGCCAGGCATCGGGCTCGGCCCGGGGCAGTATCTCGACGGCCGCGTCCACCTCGGCCGGGAAGGGGGCTGGCCGCCCGGCCTGGCTGTCGATCCCCATCAGCATCTGCTCGCTGGTGGCCAGCAGGTTGTGCTCGTCGTCCCGCATTTCGAAGAAGACATGCAGGCGCTTGGCGTCACGCTCGAGC
This sequence comes from Halomonas elongata DSM 2581, assembly GCF_000196875.2. NCBI lineage: Bacteria > Pseudomonadati > Pseudomonadota > Gammaproteobacteria > Oceanospirillales > Halomonadaceae > Halomonas > Halomonas elongata. The sequence continues at coordinate 2,025,793 of NC_014532.2, read as the reverse complement.
AGTGTCACCTCGAGGTGCAGTGCCTGGCCCTCGTGAGCCTCGCGGCGATAGCACAGATGCGTCTCCAGGGTGTAGAGGGTGTAGCCATGGCGTGCCCGGCCGCTCTCGTCGAGGCCGAGCCGGTCCATCAGCGCTTCCACCGCCAGGGAAAAGGCTCGGGCGTACTCGGCATCGTTCATGTGGCCGTTGTAGTCGACCCACTGCGGGTCGACACGGGTCTCGAGCAGAGCCATCAGATCCTGCCCTCCAGGCCTTCCGCTTCGGGCCAGTACTTCTTCACCAGGCCGAGCAGCTCGACGAGGAAGTCGTCGCGGCGACGGTCGAGTTCGTCCACCGGACGGCCCGCTGCCTGGTGCTCGCAGCCCTCGACGACCTTGTCGATCAGCTCACCGGTCAACTCCGGCGCCTCGAGCTTGGTCCACGGCAGTTTCAGGGCGGGGCCGAACTGTTCGAGCATGTGGCGCATGCCCTGGTCGCCTCCCGCCAGATGGAAGGTCAGGAAGGTGCCCATCAGCGACCAGCGCAGGCCGCAGCCATAGACCACGGCGGCGTCGATTTCCTCGGTGGTTGCCACGCCGTCGTTGACCAGGTGCAACGCCTCGCGCCACAGCGCTTCCATCAGCCGGTCGGCGATGTGGCCCTCGATCTCGCGGCGAACCACCAGCGGGCGCATGTCCAGTGCCTGATAGAGCGTACGGGCGGTGTCGAGCTGTGCGGGCACCGTCGCCTCGCCGCCCACCAACTCCACCAGCGGCAGCAGATAGACCGGGTTGAAGGGGTGGGCGACGATCACGCGTCCCGGTGCCCTGGTGCAGTCGCGTTGCAGGTCGCTGGGCTTGAAGCCGGATGTAGAGGAGCCGATGATCGCGCCCGGTGCGGCGGCGGCGTCCAGGGCGGCGAGGATCTCGCGCTTGAGTTCGAGCCGTTCCGGCACGTTCTCCTGGATCAAGTCAGCGCCCTCGATGGCGGCCTCCAGGCTGTCGACGAAGCGCAGCCGGGAAGGGCTCGACCCTTCGGCGAGACCCAGTGCCTCAAGCGAGGGCCAGGCATTGGCGACGAAGGCGTGGGTACGTTCAGCGGCCTCGGGAGCCGGGTCGAAGGCCACCACATCCCAGCCCTGGGCGAGAGCCCGGGCGATCCAGCCATTGCCGATGACGCCGGTACCGATGACGCTCAGTTGGTAGCTCATGCTGCACCTCCGACGATCTGGCCGGTGCCGGGATCGCGCAGCGCCAGGTGAGCACGGGTTTCGGCCGGTGTCATGATGCGACCACCGAGATTCTCGATGATGCCGGAGGCCTTCTCGACGAGTTGGCCGTTGGTGGCCAGCACGCCTTTCTCCAGCATGAGGTTGTCCTCCAGACCGACCCGGGCGTGGCCGCCGAGCAGTGCTGCCTGGGCGACCATCGGCATCTGATGGCGCCCGATGCCGAAGGCCGCCCAGTTGGCGTTTTCCGGCAGCTTGTTGCGCATGGCCAGCATGGTTTCGGTATCGGCCTCGGCGCCCCAGGGAATGCCCAGGCAGAGCTGGTACAGCGGGTCGCCGTCGAGCAGCCCTTCCTGCTGGAGCTGGCGGGCGAACCAGACATGGCCGAGATCGAAGCACTCGAGCTCGGGTTTGACGCCGGCGGCCTGTACCAGACGAGCGTGTTCGCGCAGCCAGTCGGCAGTGTTGATGTAGACCATGTCGCCGAAGTTCAGGCTGCCGCAGTCCAGGGTGCAGAGTTCCGGCAGCAGTTCACCCACCGGCTCGTGACGCTGGGCCGGTGTCTGGATGTCGGTGCCTGGACCGCCGCGTGTCGGGTCCTCGGCGTCGGGAATCCAGTCGCCGCCGCCACCGGCGGTGATGTTCATGACGATATCGGTGTCCGCCTCGCGGACGCGTTCCATCACTTCGCGGAAGTGATCCAGGGAGTGGCTGATGCCACCGGTTTCCGGATCGCGAACATGGATGTGCGCCACACTGGCCCCGGCGCGTGCGGCCTCGATGCAGTTGTCGGCGATCTGCTTGGGGGTCACCGGCACGTTGGGGTTCTTGCCGGTGGTGTCGCCGGCGCCGGTGACGGCGCAGGTCAGGATGACGTTGCGGTTCATGATGGACCTCCTCTGTGAGCCTGAGAGGAGTGTCCGCGAAGATGGCGGCACCGAATATGCAAAAGGCGACATCGACTTGATGCCACACGTCGAAATGTCGATAGCTTGCGGGAAGAAACGCATCGCCCCGGTCTGAAGCCGGGGCGATGGAGGAGAGGGAGAGTTATCTGGTCGTCATTGCCAGGCAGGTGCTCAGGACTCGACACGCCCCAGCAGCAGGAACTCGATCAACGCCTTCTGGGCATGCAGGCGGTTGCCGGCTTCCTGCCATACCACGGCACGCGGGTCGTCGAGCAGGGTTTCGCTGATTTCCTCGCCGCGGTGGGCGGGCAGGCAGTGCAGGAAGAGCACGTCGCTGGCGGCGCGGTCCAGCATCGCCTCGCTGACCTGGAAGCCGGCGAAATCGGCCTCGCGCTTGGCCTGTTCCTCTTCCTGGCCCATGGAGGCCCAGACGTCGGTCGTCACCAGGTCGGCGCCTTCCACGGCAGACATCGGATCGCGATGGATGGTCACGCGGTCGCCGGCGGCGTCGAGGATGTCCTGGTGCGGTTCGTAGCCTTCCGGGCAGCAGATGCGCAGCTGGAAGTCGAACTGTCGTGCCGCGTTGATCCAGGAATGGCACATGTTGTTGCCATCGCCGATCCACACGGCGGTACGGCCCCGGACACTGCCGCGCAGCTCGGTCCAGGTCATGACATCGGCGAGCAACTGGCAGGGATGGTAGTCGTCGGTGAGGGCATTGATCACCGGGACGTCACTGGCCGCGGCGTATTCCTCGAGTCCCTGGTGGGAAAAGGTACGAATCATCACGATGTCGACCATTTCGGCGAGTACCCTGGCGGTGTCGCCGATGGGTTCGCCGCGCCCGAGCTGGGTATCGCGCGGGGACAGGAAGAGCGCGTGGCCGCCGAACTGGGCCATGGCCGTCTCGAAGGAGACCCGGGTGCGGGTCGAGGACTTCTCGAAGATCATCGCCAGGGTTCGATTGGCGAACGGCGTGTAGGTCGGACCATGAGTCTTCAGGCCGTTCTTGATCGAGATGGCACGCTGGACCAGGTAACGAGATTCCTCCGGACTCAGATCGAGCAGGGTCAGGAAATGGCGAGTGGCCATGGCATCGCTCCGCGGGAAAAAACGACCATCCTAGCCAGCCCTCGGGGGATGCGCAATGCGCCTTGCATCAGTAGAATGGCTTCATCATAAGGCCGACCGGCGTGCTCGGGTATTGCCCTGGCGCCATTGGTCAACACCGTGATCCAGAGGGAAAGCAAATGAGCACCACTGTCGAGAACATCCAGCGGCAGATCAGCGAAAACCCGATCCTGATCTACATGAAGGGCACGCCCCAGTTGCCACAATGCGGTTTCTCCGCCCAGACCGTTCAGGCCCTGATGGCCTGCGGCGAGCGCTTCGCCTTCGTCAACGTGCTGGACAACCCGGACATCCGCGCCGAGCTGCCCAAGGTGGCCAACTGGCCGACCTTCCCGCAACTGTGGGTGGAAGGCGAGCTGGTCGGCGGCTGCGACATCGTCGTCGAGATGTATGAGAACGGCGAGCTCGAGACCTTGATCAAGGAAACCGCCGCCAAGCATCAGGACGACGAGCAGCCTGAAGGCTGATCGGACTTCGTCCGAAGCTGTAAGCCGTAAGCGCCAAGCTTTAAGAAAACCCTCCGTGGCGATGCCGCGGAGGGTTTGACGTTTTAGGCGCGAGGTTCGGCATACTGAGCTTCGGGGTTGTTCTTCGCATCTCGTGACTCGATGCTCGCGGCTTACAGCTTGAAGCTTACGGCTCCTCGACCCCTTGCTCGCGTTGCGCCAGTCGCCAGCCGCCGAGATCCTTGTAGCGGTTGATCATGGCGCAGAAGAGTTCGGCGGTACGCTCGGTGTCGTAGCGGGCCGAGTGGGCGGCGCCGTTGTCGAACTCGATGCCGGCGGCGCGGCAGGCGCGGGCGAGCACGGTCTGGCCGTATATCAGGCCGGCCAGTGAGGCCGTGTCGAAGCTGGAAAAGGGGTGGAAGGGGTTGCGCTTGATGGCGCAACGCTCCACGGCGGCGTTGAGGAAGCCGTGATCGAAGGCGGCATTGTGCCCGACCAGGATGGCACGGGTACAGCCATGGGCCTTGATGGCCTTGCGCACCGGCCGGAAGATTTCGCCCAGCGCCTCGGCCTCGCTGACCGCCACCTGCCGGCGCAGGGGGTCGTCGAGGCGGATGCCGGTGAAATCCAGTGCCGATTGCTCGACATTGGCGCCCTCGAAAGGGGTGACATGGTAGGCGTAGGTGGCGTCGGGCATCAGGTTGCCCTCGGGGTCCATCGTCAGGGTGACGGCAGCGATCTCCAGGATCGCGTCGCCCTTCGCGTTGAAACCGCCGGTTTCCAGGTCCACCACCACGGGCAGGAAGCTGCGAAAGCGCTGCGCCATGAGTTCGCGGGTGACCGCCTCGGTCATGCACCTCTCCTTGTCCTGGGCACGAGAAAAGCCGGGGACGAAAGTCCCGAAACGCGAGAGTCTAGCATTTCGGTGGCGCGTCGTCCCGTCGCCGGTATTCGCAGGTGGTGTGGCGCGCTATAATCGAGCTTTCACGATATGTACCGTTCACCTAGAGGAGCCCCCAGCATGTCCGATGTCAAGAAGGTCGTGCTCGCCTATTCCGGCGGCCTGGACACATCCGTCATCGTCAAGTGGTTGCAGGAGACCTACGACTGCGAGGTGGTGACCTTCACTGCCGACATCGGCCAGGGCGAGGAAGTCGAACCGGCGCGTGCCAAGGCCGAGGCGCTGGGCGTCAAGGAAATCTACATCGAGGATCTGCGCGAGGAATTCGTGCGTGACTATGTCTACCCGATGTTCCGCGCCAACACCATCTATGAAGGCGAATATCTGCTGGGGACTTCCATCGCCCGTCCGCTGATCACCAAGCGACTGGTCGAGATCGCCAACCAGACCGGCGCCGATGCCATTTCCCACGGCGCCACCGGCAAGGGCAATGACCAGGTGCGCTTCGAGCTCGGGGCCTATGCGCTCAAGCCCGGCGTCAAGGTGATCGCGCCGTGGCGAGAGTGGGATCTCAATTCCCGCGAGAAACTGATGGCCTACTGCCAGCAGCACGACATCCCGGTGGACTTCTCCAGCCAGAAGAAGAAGTCGCCGTACTCGATGGATGCCAACCTGCTGCACATTTCCTATGAGGGCGGCAACCTCGAGGATCCCTGGGTCGAGGCCGAGGAAGACATGTGGCGCTGGAGCGTTTCTCCCGAGGCCGCGCCGGACGAGCCGACCTATGTGGAGCTGACCTACGAGCGTGGCGACATCGTGGCCATCGACGGCGTGCCGATGCGCCCGCACGATGTGCTCTCCAAGCTCAATCAACTGGGCGGCGACAACGGCATCGGCCGTCTCGATATCGTCGAGAACCGTTATGTCGGCATGAAGTCGCGCGGCTGCTACGAGACTCCGGGTGGCACCATCATGCTCAAGGCGCATCGCGCCATCGAGTCGCTCACCCTCGACCGCGAGGAAGCGCACCTCAAGGATGAGCTGATGCCCAAGTACGCCAAGGTGATCTACAACGGCTACTGGTGGAGCCCGGAGCGTCGCGCCCTGCAGGCCGCCATCGACGAGACCCAGAAGCACGTGTCCGGGGTGGTGCGCATGAAGCTCTACAAGGGCAATGCCACTGTGGCCGGTCGTCGTTCCGACGCCTCGCTGTTCGATGAGTCCATCGCGACCTTCGAGGACGATGCCGGTGCCTATGACCAGAAGGATGCCGAAGGTTTCATCAAGCTCAACGCTCTGCGCTTGCGGATTGCAGCGGGCAAGGGGCGCCAGCAGGACTAAGGAAACGCTGATTTATTGCTGCGCTCGCAACATCAATCAGTTGTTCCCTGACATCTGGAAGAGTTGGTGTCAGTTTGATCGGCGCCATCGTCCCGGGAGGCTTCAATGTTGAAGAAACTGTTATCCGGCCTGTTCGGCCAGGGGGCGGGCGAGTCCCGCTCCGGCTCGAAGTCCGTCGAGGGCGAGCCGGTGGAATATCAGGGCTACGTGATCGTTCCCCAGGCCGAGGACATGGGCGGTCAGTTCCGCGTCAGCGGCTGGATTCGCAAGCCTGACCCGGAGGGCGGCGAACCACTGGAGCATCGCTTCGAGCGCTCCGACGTGGTCCCCGGCCGGGAAGCCTGCGATGCGCTGATGGTCAGCAAGGCGGAACGCTTGATCGACGAGCTGGGTGATGCCCTGTTCGAGGATGCGCGCTAGCCTGCTGCCACCTCTTCTTCGCTTCTCGCCATGATGCGAACGGCGCCCACAGCGGCGCCGTTCGTCGTTCTGCCGGTCGCTGGCGAAATCAAGCGGGGCCGGTCACGCCTCCGTCTCGTTCTTATTCCGGTCCTCGCTCGGTGCCTCGGGCAGTTCCATCACCAGGCAGGCGCCGCCGAGTTCGGCGGCATCCTCGATCCATAGCCGGCCGCCGAGATGGGCGACGATGCCCCGGCTGATGGGCAGGCCGAGTCCGCTGCCGCGCGGTCGGCTTCGCATGGTGCCGACGTCGGCGTGGGGAAGCTGGTGGAATTTCTCGAAGACCCGTTCACGCTCCGCTTCGTCGATGCCCGGGCCGTTGTCGGCCACGGCGAGACGGAAACCGTGCTTGTGGCGTGTCAGGTGCAGCGAGATCCGGGGAGTCTCGGCATCGGCGAACTTGCCGGCATTGTCGATCAGATTGATGATGACCTGCTCCAAGCGGTCCGGGTCGCCGATCACTTCGGCGGTATCGACCTCGAAGGCGGTTTCCAGGGCGATGCCGCGTTCCTCCTGAAGGCGATGTATGGCTTCCAGGGCCTGATGGGTCAGGGGCACCAGGTCGAGACGCTGTGGTTCCAGCGTCAGGCGACCGCTTTCCAGGCGTGCCAGATCGAGGATTTCCTCGATCAAGCGCGAGAGTCGCTGGCTCTCTCTCACCACCACATCCAGGAAGTGTTCGCGTCGCTGTTCGGGCAGTTCGCGGTTGTCGCGCAGAATCTCGGCGAAGGCGCGGATCGAGGTCAGGGGCGTGCGCAGCTCATGGCTGACCATGGCCACGAACTCGTCCTTGAGGCGATCGAGTTCGCGCAGTCGGTCATTGGCCTCGCGCAGCTCCTGTCCGATACGCGCCAGTTCACGGGATTTCTGTTCGAGGCGCCGGTTCATTTCCAGCGTCTCTGAGGTGGTGTCGAGGATGCGCAGGATCGAGTCCAGATCCAGTGCCTCGCCGCGAACCACCGAATCGATCAGCACCCGGGCCGAGGCGTTGCCCAGGGCGCCGGCCAGGGCCTGTTCTGCCCGGGCGACCAGGGCCGTGGAGGCCGACTGATCGTCGGCGTCGTCGGGGGAGTGGTCGGCGAAGACGCGCTGGGTGGCGGCGGTGCCGAGGTAACGATCGAGCAGGGCACGCAATTCGCCCCGCAGGGTATGGCCGCGCCATAGCGAGCTCTGGTCGAGGCGAGGATGCAGGGCTTCGGTGAACAGTGCCGCCTGGGTCTGTTCCAGCGGTGAGGCTCGGCTGAACAGCGACGCGCCGACCAGCAGGCCGATGTTGGCGCTGAGACTCCAGAACAGCGAGTGAGTGTAGATATCCCAGCCTTCCAGGCCGAACAGTGCGTAGGGACGCAGCCAGTCGATGCCGAAGGGGCCTTGGGTGAGCAGGTCGGCGTTCAGCCAGCCCGATTGGGCGAAGCCGGGGATCAACAGGGTCCAGGCCCAGATGAGAATGCCGGTGGTCATGCCCAGTCCTGCGCCGAGCCGGTTGGCGCTGCGCCAGTAGAGCCCGATCAGCAGGGCGGGAGTGAACTGGGCGACAGCGGCGAAGGACACCAGGCCGATGGTGACCAGGCTGTAGGCGTCGCCGATCAGGGCGTGATAGCTATAGCCCAGCAGCAGGATGCCGAGGATGGCGATGCGCCGGATGCCCAAGATGCGGCTGGCCAGGGAGCCCGACTGGCCTCGGTGCAGATGACGCGAACGCAGCAGCAGGGGCATCACCAGCTGGTTGCTGACCATGGTCGACAGGGCGATGGTCTCGACGATCATCATGCCGGTGGCGGCCGATAGGCCACCGATGAAGACCAGTACCGGCAGGCCATCGACGCCTGCCGCCATGGGCAGGGTCAGCACGAAGCTGTCCGGGTCCTCGCCGGTGCCCCCGAGCAGCCCGGCCATGGCGATGGGAATCACGAAGAGGTTGATGACCAGCAGGTAGAGCGGGAACAGCCAGGCGGCGCGCTGGATGTGCCGCTCGTCGACATTTTCCACCACCAGCACCTGGAACTGGCGGGGCAGGCCGAGAAAGGCCAGGAAGGCCAGTACCAGCATGCCGACCCAGCCAAGGGCGCCACCGGGAACCGACTCAAGACTCAGGGCATCGGTGAGTGCCGGGGTGGCGGCGACCTGCCGGAAAAGATCGCCGGGCCCCTGATAGAGCACGAAAACGGTGAAGATGCCCACCGCCAGGAAGGCGGCGAGCTTGACCAGCGATTCGAAGGCGATGGCGGCCACCATGCCCTCATGGCGCTCGCTGGCGTCCAGGTGGCGGGTGCCGAAGAGAATGATGAACACGGCCAGCACCAGCGCCACCCAGAAGGAGCGGTCGGCCCAGAAGCTCGCTTCGGCGGTGGCCATGGGGCTTTCGGGCGCGTAGTCGACCAGCACGGCGTGGCTCAGGGTGATGGCCTTGAGCTGCAGGGCGATATAGGGCGTGGTGCCGATCAGGGCGATCACGGCGACCAGAGCGCCGAGTCCGGCACTCTTGCCATAGCGGGCGCTGATGAAGTCGGCGATGGAGGTGATGCGGTGAGTGGCGGCGATGCGCACCATCTTGCGGATCACCAGCGGCGCCATGAGCATCGCCAGGGTCGGCCCCAGGTAGATCAGCAGGAAACCCGGTCCGGCCTCGGCGGCGCGGCCGACACTGCCATAAAAGGTCCAGGCGGTGCAGTAGACGGCAATGGACAGGGCATAGACGGTAGGGGAACCGATCACCGAGCGTCCCTGCTCGGCGCGGCGATCCCCCCAGGCAGCGATGACGAAGAGCAGCGCCAGGTAACCGAAGGCGATCGCCAGGACCACGACATCGTCTCTCATGGGCCTTCACTCCCCGCGACGGTCTTCCATCAGCCAGGCCATCAGGGCGATGACGACACCCCAGGCCAGGAACAGGTAGAGCGGCAGGCCACCGTCGAGCCGGTCGGCGATCAGCAGCAGCGGCGGCGTGAACAGTGCCGTGGCCAGGGCGATCAGGGCGACGAGGCGCTCCTTGCGGTGCGGGGCATTCATGGGGCGCAGGCATCCTCCCGGTCGAGGGCGCCGGCCTGGAAGACCAGGGCATCCGACAGGCGCTCGATACCCCTGGCCTCGAGTCGCCGCCGCAGGGCCAGCCACAGTCGGGCGGTGACCCTGGCATCGCCCAGCGCCGTGTGACGGGTACCGGGAGGAAAGCGCAGGCCGTAACGCTTTGCCAGGCTGTCGAGGTCGTGACCCTCCAGGCCCGGGTCGAGGGCGCGTGACAGCAAGAGCGTATCGAGCACCGGCATGTCGAAGGCATCGGTCCCGGGGCCGGGCCGGATGGCCAGCATGTCAAAGGCGGCGTTGTGGGCCAGCAGCACGGCGCTGCCGACATAGTCGCGAAAACGCGGCAGGACCTGTTCGGCCGTCGGCGCGTTTTCGACATCCTGATCGCCAAGGCCGTGGATGGCGGTGCTGGCCGAGGGAATCGGTCGTTGCGGATTGACGTGCTGCTCGAAGGTTTCGTCGGCCAGGAGGCGCCCATTGACGATACGGCAGGCGCCCAGGCTGATCAGTCGGTCTCCCTCACGCAGGGCCAGGCCGGTGGTCTCGGTGTCGAAGGCGACGATTTCCAGGTCGTGCAGGGCACGGCTGGCAAGGTCGGTGTCCGGAGCCGGCAGCTTGGCGATATCGAAGTCATGAAATTCCGGGCGTGGCGGGTTCTCGGGACGCGGGGCGGCAGTGCGGGACAAGGCCGGCAAGGGCAGGCGCAGCCTGGCCCAGTCGCCGTCACTGAGGCTCCAGACATCGCTGGCGTGCTGGCGCAGCACGTCCTCGGCGCTGGGCGAGTGGGGAAGGCGCTCGAGGCGGCGATGCCGCCAGGTGTCGAGGTGACGCTGGGCAAGCGCTTCGCCGTGCCAGCAGAGATCCAGATAGACCCGGCGGTTGCCGAGGCACAGCTCGCCGTCGAAGGCGTCTAGGCCGGTATGCTCGGCGAGCGTCTCGAGCAGGCTGGCGAGGACTTCGAGCAGTACCGGGGCGTCGCCCTTGAGCCAGGCGGGCATGCCCACGGGCGTGACGCTCGGCGTGGCCAGTCGCTCGCCGAGCGCCGCCCAGAGATCGTTGGACCAGAGCGGCACCAGACGCTCGCCCTGGCGTCGCAAGGCATCATGCGTTGTCCCCAGCCGTTCCAGGCTGGAGCCCAGGGCATCGCCTTCTTCGTCGATGACGGCTTCCAGGCGCCGGCGCAGCTCAGGCGAATCGTCGCCGCGGAGATGGGCCAGGGCGTCGGCGGAGCTGATCAGGCCGGCGCCATGGCGGCGCAATGCCGGCAGAAGGTTGTCGAGTTCGGCCTGCGGGCCGACTTCGCGGGCCCAGGTCAGGGTGGCGTCGCTCAACGTCAGCAGCGTCTCATCGCCGGAGACCCGACGCAGTCCGACGTGCAGCCAGTGGTCATCGTGGGGAATCAGCACCTCGCGACCGCTGCCGTCGTCGGGCAGGCAGGCCATGACATCGACCAGCCCCTTCGCCGGCAGCAGGTTGCCGAGTTCCTTGCCCAGTCCCAGGCCGGGATGGGCGGCGAAGAGTCGCTCGGCAGCCTGGTTGTAGAGCAGCAGGCGGTGATGGCGATCGCAGAGCAGCAGCGGCGTATCCAGGGTCTGCAGCAGGACCTCGAGCCGCTGGCGAACCCGCGTCGCTTCTCGTGCGCCATCGGCGTGGGCATGTGCCAGCCGTTGCCGGTCATCTCGCCAGGCGGCGTGAACACGCTCCAGGTCGGGGCCCAGGCCCCGCAGCCAGCCTTCCGGTGGCGAGACATCCGGGACATCGGGATTGGCGGCCAGTCGGGCCAGTTGGCCTTGCAGGTGGCGCAAGGGGGTGAACAGCCAGCGCTCGAGGACCAGGCCGGCGGCGAACAGGGTGATGCCACCCGAGAAGCAGCCGAGCCACAGGATCAGCCGGGCCAGGCCCTGGGGCTGGTAGAGGTTGTCCAGCCAGGCGGCGAACAGTGCGCCGCCGAGCAGGCCGATGCCGCTCAACAGCAGCCATAGGCCCACCAGGCGCTGGCGGCGGGGGAGTCCTGACGCGCGCCAGGACATCAGGTGCCCCCATCGAGCAGGGCTCGGACCTTTTCGACCAGAGTCCGGGTCGAGAAGGGCTTGGTGATATAGTCGTCAGCGCCCAGTGCCAGCCCCTTTTCGCGTTCCACTTCACGGCCGTGGGCGGTGAGCATGATGATCGAAAGATGCCGGTGAGCGGGATCGCTGCGCAGACGTTCGAGTACCTCGAAGCCTCCGATGCCGGGCAGGCTGATGTCGAGCAGCACCAGGTCGGGAGCGCCTTCGTCGATGAGACGCAGTGCGGTCTCGCCGTCCTCGGCGGTGGTAACCTCGAAGCCGGCCTGTTCCATCAGAAATTCCAGCGACAACACTATGTTGGGCTCATCGTCGACCACCAGCACACGGGCCATGCGCGTTCCCTCTTGCGTTCGTTGTGATTGGCGGGGCCTTTTCCGGCCAGTCTAGTGGCCTTGTCATGGGCGGCAAAGACGACCTTGGGCCAAGCCCGGTGCTCGTCGACATTGCCGACAACGCCTAGACTGGCGGCTGTCATTCGACAGGGAGAAATTGCATGATTCATGTTCATCATCTGGAAAATTCGCGTTCGCAGCGGGTGATCTGGTGCCTCGAGGAGCTCGGCATCGACTACGAGCTCGTGACCTATCGACGCGACCCCGTGACTATGCTGGCCCCGGAATCGCTCAAGTCGGTGCATCCATTGGGCAAGGCGCCGGTGATCACCGATGAGGGGCGTGATGGCCGGGCGGTGGCCGAGTCGGGGGCCATCCTCGAGTACCTGCTGGAGCGTTACGACGAGGCGGGGCAACTGGCGCCGCCTGCGGGCAGTGACGAACGCGAGCGTTATCGTTTCTGGCTGCATCACGCCGAGGGCTCGGCGATGCCTCCGCTGGTGATGCGCCTGGTCTTCTCGCGACTGGGCAAGCCGCCGGTACCGGCCCTGATGCGCCCGCTGGGGCGGCAATTCGCCAAGGGCGTCGAGCAACGTTTCCTGGGGCCACGGCTGCGCGAGCTGGCGAGCTTCTGGGACGGCGCCCTGGCCGAGTCGCCCTGGTTCGCGGGTGAGGACTTCTCGGCGGCCGATATCCAGATGAGCTTTCCGATCCTGGCGCTGGAGAGCCGGGGCGGTCTCGCCAGTTCACCGAACCTGGCGGATTTCCTGTCGCGCTGCCGGGAGCGCGAGGCGTATCGTCGGGCCATGGAGCGGGGAGGCGAGTTCTCGGTGGTGTGAGCGGTATCATCAATTTCTGCAACTTTGGTCTAATATGCCGCGAAAATCCGTGCGTTGGCTCCATTCCGGGGAGTCGGCGCAATGGATTTGCGCGCCAATTCGTCGCATAATGCAAAGCTTGCTAATTAAGTCCTCTTCACATCCTCGCCCCCTGCTCCAAGGAGACAACAGCGCATGAGTGCCGTGCTGCTTCTGGTCGTGGGCCTTGGCGCGATGGGACTCGGGTATCTCGTCTACTCGAAGTTCATCGCCGAGAAGGTCTTCCGCCTGACCGCTGATTTCCAGACGCCTGCCCACGAGTTCGAGGACGGCGTCGATTTTGTCCCCACCAATCGCTATGTGCTCTGGGGACACCATTTCACCTCGGTCGCCGGGGCGGCGCCCATCGTGGGGCCGGCCATCGCGGTGATCTGGGGCTGGCTGCCGGCCTTTCTCTGGGTCGTACTGGGGACCATCTTCTTCGCCGGGATTCACGATGCCGGTGCGGTCTGGGCCAGTGTGCGCAATCGGGCGCGTTCCGTGGGGGCGCTCACCGGTGAGGTGGTCGGCGCGCGGGCGCGAAGCATCTTCATGATCGTCATCTTTCTGCTGCTGCTGATGGTCAACGCGGTCTTCGCGGTGGTGATCGCCGGCTTGATGATGGACTTTCCCTCGGCCGTGGTACCCGTGTGGGGGGCCATTGTCGTGGCGCTGATCATCGGCCAGTTGATCTACCGGCGCATCATCGGGCTTGGCCTGGTCTCGCTGCTGGGTGTGCTGGCGCTCTATGCGCTGATCGGCATCGGGCCGTCGGTGCCCGTGCAGATGCCTGCCGAGGTTGGGTTCATGCCGGGCAATGCGATATGGATTCTGATCCTGTTCGGCTATGCCGCCATCGCTTCGCTGCTGCCGGTCTGGATGCTTTTGCAGCCTCGCGACTACATCAATGGCCTGCAGTTGTTCATCGGCCTGATCATCCTTTACGGCGCCATTGCGGTGCTCAACCCCGAGATCGTCGCACCCGGCATCAACAGCAATGTGCCGGCCGGGACGCCCTCGCTGTTCCCGCTGTTGTTCGTGACCATCGCCTGCGGCGCCATTTCGGGGTTCCATGGCCTGGTCGCCTCGGGCACCACCTCCAAGCAGCTCAACAGCGAGAAGGATGTGCGCTTCGTCGGCTACTTCGGTGCCGTGGGCGAGGGCATGCTGGCGCTGGGCGCGATCCTGGCGGCGACCGCCGGTTTCGCCAGCCTCGGTGACTGGCAGGCGATGTACGATGCCTTCGGCCAGGGCGGCGTGAATGCCTTCGTCGAGGGTGGCGCCTTCATCATCCACAATGGCATCGGCATTCCGGAAGCCACGGCGGCCACGCTGCTGACGGTGATGGCGGCGCTGTTCGCCGGTACCACCATGGACACCGGCCTGCGGCTGCAGCGCTATATCTTCCAGGAGTGGGGCGAGATCTATGACCTGGCCTGGATGAAGAAACCGGCGGTCGCGACGCTGCTGGCGGTGGGCTCCTGCCTGATCCTGGCCTTCGGGGCCGGCGCCGATGGTTCGGGCGGGCTGATCATCTGGCCGCTGTTCGGCACCACCAACCAGCTGCTGGCGGGGCTTACGCTGCTGGTCGTCTCGGTGATGCTGGTGCGCAAGGGGCGCCCCGTCGGCTATACCCTGGTGCCTCTGGTCTTTTTGGTCATCGTGACGGTGCTGGCGCTGCTGGCCCAGTTGAGAAGCTTCTACGAGGCAGGCAACTATTTCCTGCTGGGGCTGGATATCGTGGTGCTGATTGCCTCGGTGCTGGTGGCCATGGAATGCGCCGCGGCACTCAAGCGTCTGCGCGGCGAAGCCCAGGCAGCCAAATAAGGCGGGAGGAGACGATGCGCGATGCTCGGGATGATGCCTTGGCCCAGCGCTGGCGGCGCTGGCTGGGGCGGGCCCGTCACTTCGCCGAGGAAGCCTATTCGGCGCCATATCGGGGCGCCATCGCCCGGGCACGTCGCGATGAAGACGACCTGTTCATGCTGCTGGTCTTCTCGGAATTGATGGGCATGCCGAATCCGGTTGGCTACTACACCCTGGAGCTGCAGCCATTGCTGATGGAGCGCTTCCACGACTGGCACCAGCGGATGGGTATGGAGCGCTCGCCGCTGGACGATTTCCGCTGTTGCTGAGAGCCGATCATGCCTGAAGAGTCGATGAGGGAACTGCTCGAACGTCGCCTGCTGTGGGTGGGCGGCAAGGGCGGCGTCGGCAAGACGTCGGTCGCCGCCGCGCTTGGCGTGCTGGCGGCGCGTCGTGGTCGTCGCGTTCTGGTGGCATCGACGGATCCCGCTCACAGCCTGGGTGATGTCTTCGATATCGCGCTGGGCGATACGCCGCGCCGTGTTCGACCGGGTCTGGACGCCATGGAGATCGACCCGGATGTCGAGGTCGAGGCCCATCTCTCCCGGGTGACCGCGCAGATGCGCCGGTATGCCGCGCCGGGCATGATGGACGAACTGGAGCGCCAGATGCGGCTGTCGCGGCAATCGCCGGGCACCCAGGAAGCGGCCTTGCTGGAGCGTCTTTCACGGTTGATGACCGACGATGAAGCTCCCTACGACCTGATCATCTTCGATACCGCACCCACCGGACACACCCTGCGTCTGCTGAGCCTGCCTGAGGCCATGGCGGCCTGGACCGATGGCCTGCTGGCCCACAATCGCAAGTCCGAGCAGTTGGGCAAGGTGCTCGATCACCTGACGCCCGGCTCCGGCAGAGACCTGGATTCGCCATTCGACGAGGGCGCCGAAGGCAAGCGCGACAGCCTGGATACGCGCACCCGGGACATCGCCGAGACGCTGCTGGCGCGTCGTCGTCTTTTTCATCGGGCGCGACGGCAGATCGAGGATGCCGAGGCCAATGCCTTCCTGTTCGTGCTGACCCCGGAACGCTTGCCGATTCTCGAGACCGCTCGTGCGGTGAGTTCGCTCGAGCAGGCGGGCATTCCGGTGGCGGCGGCGCTGGTCAATCGGGTGTTGCCGGCGGACGCCGATGGCGAATTTCTGGCCGCCCGGCGCCGTCAGGAGGCGAGCTACCTGGCGCGCATCGACGAGGAATTCTCCCACCTGCCGCGGCCGCACCTACCCTGGCTGCCCTCGGATGTGCAGGGACTGCCGATACTCGAGACCCTGGCCGACCATCTGGAAGCCGAGGGGTTGTGATCTCGGCGAAGTATCCCACCTTTTCCTTATGCCGATGCCTTCCGAGAGTCTGACAATTTATTCTCTTGAAACATATTGAAGTCGAGATCATGAGTCGGATAATGGACGCTCCTAAACCCCAGTAGTGGAGTCAAGTATTATGTGGCGGTCCATGTTGACGACGGCATTGCTGATGCTCGGCATGTCACCGGCCCTGGCGGCCGATGTTCCGCCTCTGGTGACGGCCGACTGGCTGGCTCAGCGGCTCGGCGACGATAACCTGGTGGTGCTGGACGTACGGTCCGGTATCGATGAGGGTGGCGATCGCGGCAGCTTCGAGGCGGCTCATATTCCCGGCAGTCTCTACAGCAGTTATACCGATGATGGCTGGCGGGAGACCCGGGATGGCGTGTCCGGCCTCCTGCCGCCGATCTCCAGCCTGGAACGGCTGATTGGCGGCCTGGGCATCGGCAACGACGATACCGTCGTCATCGTGCCGGCAGGTACCGGACCGACGGATTTCGGCAGCGCGGCGCGTGTCTACTGGACGTTCAAGGTGCTGAGCCATGATGAGGTGGCCATTCTCGATGGCGGCTTCGCCGGCTGGAAGGCGCAAGGACACGAGGTGGCGAGCGGCACCTCAGAGCGTCCGGAATTCGCGGACTTCCAGGGGCAACTGCGCGAGGACTTGCTGGCCACGGCCGATGAAGTGACGTCGGCGCGTGAACGGGGCTCCCAATTGGTGGATGCCCGGCCGGCCGATTACTTCCGCGGTGAAAACCAGTCACCGGCCGCTACGGCGCCGGGCACCATTCCCGGTTCGCGCAATTTGCCGCACCAGACCCTGCTGGGGGAAAACCAGCAGGCCTGGTACCTGGGTCAGGACGTGATCCAGTCGCGCATTCGTGAGGCCGGGCTTCAGGGCGACAGGCCCACGGTATCCTTTTGCAATACCGGGCACTGGGCGGCGACGGACTGGTTCGTGCTGAGTGAGATCGCCGGGTTCGACGATGTATCCCTCTACGATGGCTCGATGGCCGAGTGGACGCAGGACGAGGAGCGTCCCCTGGCCGTTGCCAAGCGTGGCCTCGGCAAGGTGCTCGAGTTCTTCGGGCTGGGTAGCTGAGCGATGGCCAGAAGTCCTTCAATCCCTTTCGCCTGTGTCATCGCAATGGAGTTCATCAAGGTGAGAAGCGCATGAGTCAAGTGGCAAGTGCTGCGCCGCCGGTGCGTGAGGCGGGCGTGGATCGTTTCGTGGTGGGCCTGGCGCTGATCGGCATGGTGGTCCTGGGAGGCCTGATCTACCTGGAGACCGCGCCTTTTCTGCTGGCGTTGTTCGCCATCGGCGGGTTGCTGGGAGTGGCGCTCTACCATGGCGCCTTCGGTTTCACGGCGGGCTGGCGCAACCTGGTGACCAAGAAGCGTGGGGCAGGCATGCGGGCTCAGCTACTGCTGTTCGCCCTGACAGCCCTGATCATGGTGCCTCTTCTGGGGAGTGGTCGCGAAGGCATGGTCGGTGCCGTGGCCCCGGTGGGCACCTCGCTGGTCGTCGGCTCCTTCTTGTTCGGCATCGGCATGCAGCTCGGTGGTGGCTGCGGCTCGGGGACCCTGTTCACGGTGGGGGCCGGCAATCTGCGGATGCTGGTCACGTTGCTGTTCTTCATCATCGGGGCGGTGGTCGGCTCTCTTCATCTGCCCTGGTGGCTCGACCTGCCGGCGGTGGACCCGATCAGCCTTATCGACAGTGTCGGCGTGACCGGCGCCATCGCCATTCAATGGCTGGGGCTGGGCGCGGTGGCGCTCTGGGTCAACCGCATCGAACGCCGCGCCCATGGTGAAATCGAGCACGGCGAGCTACGCCTTCTCCCGACCGAGGGACGGGCGTGGCGCGCCCTGTTCACGGGGCGCTGGCCCTTTCTCTGGGCCATCCTGGTGCTGGCCGTCGGCAATGCCCTGACGCTGGTCATCGGCGGCTCGCCCTGGGGGATTACCTTTGCTTTCAACCTGTGGGGCGCCAAGGCGCTGCAGGCGGTCGGTGTCGACATGGGCCAGTTCGAGTTCTGGAGCTGGGCCTATCCTGCCCAGGCGCTGTCCGACTCGGTGCTCGTCAATATTCCGTCGGTCATGAATTTCGGCCTGCTGCTGGGAGCGATGCTGGCGGCCGGGATGGCGAGCCGCTTCAACGAGGCCAGCCGACAGAAGCCACAGGGGCGCCCCTTCCTCGCTGCGGTGGTGGGAGGTCTGCTGCTCGGCTATGGCGCTCGCCTGGGCTTCGGTTGCAATATCGGTGCGCTGTTCTCCGGGCTGGCCTCGGCCAGCGTACACGCCTGGGTGTGGTTTGCCTGTGCTTTCGCCGGTTCGTTGGTGGGCATCCGCCTGCGGCCCTGGTTCCGTCTGGCCAATTGATCGCGAGGAGAGACGACCATGTCGGATGCCTATAAGCGTCACCGTATCGTCGGGATCCTGTTGGCCATTCTGGTGCTGATCCTCGTCGATCACCTGAACAGTCCCACCTTCGCCTTCAACATGGGCGATGGGCGTGCCAAGACCACGTTGATGCAGCGGGACGCCAGTGCCTGTGCTCCCTGCGGTGCGCCCTGTCCGTCGACGCGCGAGTAGTTGGCCCTGCTCGCGCGGGTATTGATGCGCTTGCCTAGATGTCGACCTTGTCCGGGTACTCGCACAGGTCCTCGATCACGCAGCTCCCGCAGCGCGGCTTGCGTGCCACGCAGGTATAGCGGCCATGCAGAATCAGCCAGTGGTGCGCGTCCTTGCGGAAATCCTTGGGCACGTAACGCAGTAATTTCTGCTCCACTTCGTTGACGTTCTTGCCCTTGGCCAGGCCGGTGCGGTTGGAAACCCGGAAGATGTGGGTATCCACGGCAATGGTGGGTTCGCCGAAGGCGGTGTTGAGAATCACGTTGGCGGTCTTGCGACCCACGCCGGGCAGGGCCTCGAGGGCGGCGCGCGAGCGGGGCACTTCGCCGCCGTGCTTGTCTTCCAGGATGCGGCAGGTCTTCATCAGGTTCTCGGCCTTGGTGTTGTAGAGGCCGATGGTCTTGATGTGCTCTTTCAGGCCATCCAGGCCCAGCTCGAGGATGTCGGCGGGCGTGTTGGCGACCGGAAACAGCCGTGCGGTGGCCTTGTTGACGCCCACATCGGTGGCCTGGGCGGACAGCAGCACGGCGGTGAGCAGCTCGAAAGGCGTGTCCCAGTTGAGCTCGGTGGTCGGCTCGGGGTTGTGCTCGCGCAATCTGACGAAGATCTCGTGGCGTTTCTGAGCGTTCATGACAGATCGGTTCCGGGGTGATCAGTGAGAAGGAGGGGCCAGGGCCTCGCGGGCCTGTTCGAGCATGCGTTCGGCGCGTGCGAGCTGGTCACGGGCGGCCTCGATGGTCTTGTCGTCTCCCTGCCGCTGGGCGTGGGCCAGTTGCTGGCGGGCGCGGCGCCGGGCCTGTTCGGCGGCGTTGACCGCGAAGCGCCGCTGGCGATCGGACGACGCGGGCCGCGCCGTGTGTTCCGTGCCTTCTGCCAACTGACGGTCGATATCGGCAAGGCGTGAGCGCAGTTCTTCGGCGCGGCGTTCCAGATCACGGCGATCGGCATCGGCGAGACTGGCATCCTGGCGTTGCCGATCGACGCGCTTGAGGCTGGCGAGCAGGCTGACCCGGGTGGTACGCAGGCTGGCCGAAGATGTCGTCGCCGCCTCGGCCGGTTTATTGGCGGGGGCGGCGCGTTGTGCCTGGCGTTCGGCGCGGCGGCGTCGCTTTTCCTCGGCCTGGCGAGCGAGTCGCCGATTGCGGGCGTCGTGGCGTTGCCGGCCCAGCGTGGCGCGCTTGGCCAGGTAGTCGCGCTGCGCTCGTTCGTCGCTGGCCGCCTGCCATTCGGGATGCGGCAGCAGGTCGATGCAGTCGACCGGGCAGGGCGCCACGCAGAGTTCGCAGCCGGTGCATTCGCTCTCGATCACCGTGTGCATCTGTTTGGCGGCGCCCAGGATGGCGTCCACCGGACAGGCCTGGATGCACTTGGTGCAGCCGATGCATTCGTCCTCGCGAATCCGGGCGACCAGCGGCGACTGGGCGGGCTGTTCGAGAGGCAGAGTCGAGCGGCCGGTCAACTCGGCGAGGCGCACGACGGTCTCGTCGCCGCCGGGCGGGCAGCGGTTGATCGGCTCGCCTTCGGCGATGGCTTCGGCGTAGGGACGACAGCCATCATGGCCACACTTGCCGCATTGAGTCTGCGGCAGTGTGGCGTCGATGGCCTCGATCAGGGTCGGCTGGTCGGTCACCGTGTTCGCTTACCTCACCCGCTGGCCGGGTTGCGCGCCGGAGTGGGGCTCGAGCAGGTAGATGCCGTCGTCGTCGCCGGCGGCCAGCACCATGCCCTCGGACACACCGAAACGCATCTTGCGGGGCGCCAGGTTGGCGACCATCACGGTCAGCCGGCCTTCCAGCGCCTCGGGTGCGTAGGCGGAGCGGATGCCGGCGAAGACGTTGCGGGTCTCGCCGCCGATATCCAGGGTCAGGCGCAGCAGCTTGTCGGCACCCTCGACGTACTCGGCCTTGGCGATCCGCGCGATGCGGAGGTCGACCTTGGCGAAGTCGTCGAAGGCGATCTGCGGGGCGATGGGCTCGTCGGCCAGCGGGCCCTTGGGGGTTTCCTTGAGTTTCTGTTCTTCCACCAGATCCTCCTTCGACGCCTCGATCATGGCGTCGATGCGGTCGGTCTCGACACGCGTCATCAGGGGCTTGAACTTGGCGATCTCGTGATCCAGCAGCAGATCCTGGCGGCTGTCCCAGTCCAGGGTCTCGAGTTTCATGAATTGCCGGGCGTCCTCGGCCATGCTCGGCACCACGGGTGCCAGGTAGACCATCAACTGTCGGAACAGGTTGATGCCCACCGAGCAGATGTCCAGCACTTCCTGCTCGCGTCCTTCCTGCTTGGCCAGCACCCAGGGCTCAGCCTCGGCGATGTAGGTGTTGGCCTCGTCGGCGAGCTCCATGATACGGCGCATGGCGCGGCCGAATTCCCGGGCCTCGTAGTGCTCGGCGATCTCGTCGCCGGCGGCGATGAAGCGCGCCAGGCGCTGGGGCTCGGCACAATGGGCGGAGAGCTTGCCGCCGCCGAGTTTCTTGATGAAGCCGGCACAGCGGCTGGCGATGTTGACGACCTTGCCGACCAGGTCCGAATTGACGCGCTGGGCGAAGTCCTCGAGGTTGAGGTCCAGGTCGTCGACGCCGGCGGTGAGCTTGGCGGCGAAGTAGTAGCGCAGGTACTCCGGGTTCAGGTGTTCGGCGTAGGTGGCGGCCTTGATGAAGGTGCCGCGCGACTTGGACATCTTGGCGCCGTTGACGGTCACGAAACCATGGCAGTTCACCGCGGTGGGCGTGCGCATTCCGGCACCGTGCAGCATGGCCGGCCAGAACAGGGCGTGGAAGTAGACGATGTCCTTGCCGATGAAGTGGTAGACCTCGGCCTCGGAATCGCTGTTCCAGTAGGCGTCGAAGTCGATGCCTTCGCGGTCGCAGAGGTTCTTGAAGCTCGCCAGGTAGCCGATCGGCGCGTCGAGCCAGACATAGAAGTACTTGCCCGGCGCGTCGGGAATCTCGAAGCCGAAGTAGGGCGCATCCCGGGAGATGTCCCATTCGTTGAAGCCGGATTCGAACCACTCCAGCAGCTTGTTGCGGATCTGGGGCTGTACGTGGCCGTCATTGATCCACTCATGCATGAAGTCGGCGAAGTCGGGCAGCTTGAAGAAGTAGTGGGTCGAGCTGCGTACTTCGGGCGTGGCCCCGGAGATCGCCGAGACGGGATCGATCAGCTCTGCCGGCGTGTAGGTGGCGCCGCAGGCCTCGCAGTTGTCGCCGTACTGATCCTCGGTCCGGCACTTGGGGCAGGTGCCCTTGATGAAGCGGTCGGCGAGGAAGAGTCCCTTTGCCGGATCGTACATCTGCTCGATATCGCGGGTGGCGATATGCCCTTTTTCACGCAGCCGGGTGTAGATCAACTCGCTGAAATAGCGGTTTTCCTCGGAGTGGGTCGAGTGATAGTTGTCGAAGCCCACGCCGAAACGGGCGAAATCCGCCTGATGCTCGCGGGAGACCCGGTCGATCAGTGCCTCGGAGGTGATGCCTTCCTGCTCGGCGCGCAACATGATGGCGGTGCCATGGGCATCGTCGGCGCACACATAGTGGCAGTCGTGACCACGACTCTTCTGGAAGCGCACCCAGATGTCGGTCTGGATGTATTCCAGGAGATGGCCCAGGTGAATGGCGCCGTTGGCGTAGGGCAGGGCGCTGGTGACCAGAATCTTGCGCGGAGCGGTATTCGACATGGCGACGTTGGGTTTCCCGTGAAGCGTGACGTGGCGACTCGATGTCTCCAGGAGCCGGAGTCGCCACGAGAAATGTCCGTGAAATCAGGGATTGTAGCATCTTGCGGGGGTGCTGCACCCGAGACGTTTCAGGGGTGGCGGTAGATGCCGAAGTGCCTCAATCCCCGGTCCATGAGATGCAGGGCCTGCATGCGGCTCATCACGCCCTGGTCGCAGAACAGCAGGTAGTGGTGGTCCGTGTCGAGCGCCGGGGCGCGTTCCTGAAGCTCGTAGAACGGGATCTGCAGTTGCGGTATCCGGTCGAGTTCCAGCGGGGCGTCCTCGCGTTCGTGCGGCGCGCGGATGTCGATCACGCAGGGGGCCTCGACGCTACCCAGCGCTTCCGGGGAGTCGATGACCAGCAGGGCGTCGTCGGACACCGGGGCCGGGCGCTCCAGCAGGCGGTTACTGCGCGTGGTGACGGCTTCTTCGATGGCGGCATCGAGAACGCCGAAATCGAAGTCTGCCTCGGCCTCGGCGACCTTGGCCGGGTCAGCCTTGACGTGCGGGCGCTTGGAGATCACGCCGCAGTATTCCGGCATCACTTCGGCGTGACGGGCGGTATCGATCTGTCGCGCCTGATCGATGATCGCCTGCTTGTCTTCGGTGAGCAGCGGGCGAAGTATCGGCATCGGGCTGGCGTCGTCGATCAGCGCCAGGTTGGATAGCGTCTGGCTGGAGACCTGAGCGATGGCGTCGCCGGTGACCAGCGCGGGGATGCCGGCGCGTTCGGCGATCCGGCTGGCGGCGCGGACCATCATGCGCTTGAGCACCACACCCATCAGGCCGTCGGGAATGGTCTTGAGAATCTCGCCGATCACGCCTTCGAAAGGCACCGAGATGAAGTGAACGTTATGCGAGGCGCTGTAACGCTGCCAGAGATGATGCGTCACTTCGCGAACGCCGGCCTCGTGGGCGGGGCCGCCGAGATTGAAGAAGACAAAGTGCGATTTGACGCCGCGGCGCATCATGCGCCAGGCCGCCACCGGAGAGTCGAAGCCGCCGGAAATCAGGCTCAGGACCTGGCCCTGGATGCCCATGGGAAAGCCGCCGAGCCCTGGCCACTTGGCACGGATCAACTGCAGGCGATTGTGGGTGATCTCGACCGGCACGACGACGTTTGGGGCGGTCAGGTCCACCTGGGCGTCCGGCGCTGCCTCGAGCAGGCGCGCGCCCAGGTAGCGCTCGAGATCCATCGAGCTGAAGTCGTGCTGGCCACGCCGCTTGGCCTTGACGCGAAAGTGGCGGCCGGCGATCTCCGGACTCCAGAGCGGCACGACATGCTCGGCGATGCTGGCCAGGTCGTCGACCTGGATTTCCTCGGCGGCCAGTATCTCGTGGATGCCGGAGATCCGCGTCAGCGCGCTTTCGGCGTCCCGTGCCCGTGCGGGATCCAGATCGGGCGAGAGGTGTACCTGAATGGCATCCCAGCGACCACGGACGCGCACGCCCTCGTCATGGCGTTTCAGCGTATTGCGGATGTTGGACGTCAGGCAGCGGGTCATCTGCTGACGAACGGAACGGGACTTGATGGTGATCTCGGGATAGAGCTTGATCAGGTAGGTCATGCGGCGATGCAGGAAGAGAAGTGTCGCAGCATTCTACCAGCCGAGCCGCCGCAGCGCAGGTCCTTCGCTGGGTGAAGGTCCCTGGATAGGTCCGCACCATAGCCGCCAAGTGATGGCGGCTATGGTGCAGCGTGGCATGTTGCTGGCATCTGCCTAATACAGGGCCTGTTCCTCGTTCACGACTTCCTTGAGCAGTTCCAGAAACAGCTTGTCCGCTTCGGAGTGTTCGGCGGGATCGTCCGGAATGTGCACGCTGGTGGTGTCCGAGATCCGGTTGGCGATACGCACCATGGCGTCGCTCTGGTCGTCGCCGGAGAGCTCCTGGCGGGTGATCTCCAGGGACTGCTCCATGATCCGTGGATCCTGCAGCAGTTTCTTGATGAAGCCGCGTAGCTCATTGATGACACGGGTCTTTTGAATCTCCGATGAGGACATGGCGTTCTCCTTGTACGCGACGGTCATTGGCTGCCGGTACGATAGCATGATGTTTCTCGGCATGGGACATCCGGGATGGCAAGGCTGTTCGCCGTTCCCGGATGTTCTGATGTGGCGGCACGGCTCTGTACCGTGGTCAGCTCTTGCCCGGCCCCTGCCAGACCCGCAGGCGGCCCACCCAGGCCAGTGAGTGCGAGGCCTCGCGCAGGCTCTGGGCGGCATCGTCGAGGTCCTGGCCTTCGGGCAGGGAGTGGACATAGATCGAGACATCGACGTGATCGTCGATGTAGTGCAGGTCCAGTGCCACTCGGTCGTGCCAGACCGACAGGCCGTGCCAGGCCTCGTTGAGGATGCCTTCGATGTCGGCGCGCAGGGGCAGGCCGGGTCGCAGGCTGTGTTCGGTTTCGCCGGCATCGTCCTGGGGATCGATGTGGAAGGTGACGTCGAACAGGTTGGGATAGACGTCACGCAGCCGACGGCTGACTTCGTTGCCGATCTCGTGGGCCTCCGAGACCGTCACCCTGGGGAAGACCACGATGTGCAGGTCGAGCAGTACCTCGCCGCCGATTCGCCGGGTACGCAGGTCATGCACCCCTTCGACGCCGGGAACGGCCATGGCGGCATCGTAGAGGGTGGCCTGGTCCTGCTCGGGCAGGGCGGTGTCGACCAGTTCCTGGCCGGATTCCCACAGCAGGCGTCCGCCGACCTGGCCGACCATCACGCCGACCACGATGGCCGCCGCGGCATCCATCCAGCCGATGCCGATCTGTGCTGCCAGCAGGCCGATCAACACGACCAGTGTCGAGAGCGCGTCGGAGCGCGAATGCCAGGCATTGGCTTCGAGCAAGCGGGAATCGATGCGCTGGGCGATGCGCAGGGTGTAACGAAATATCCATTCCTTGGCCAGCAGTGCGATGACCGCAACACCGATGGCCCATAGCCCCGGGGCCGTGGCGACATCGCCGGCCAGCAGGCGGGTCAGGCTGGCCCAGGCGATGCCGCCGGCGACGAAGATCAGCATGCCGCCGAGCCAGAGGGTGGCCAGGGTCTCGATGCGGCCATGGCCATAGGGGTGATCGTGGTCCGGTGCCTGGCGGCCGAAGTGGGTGGCCGCGATCACGAAGATGTCGGTGACGATATCCGAGAAGGAGTGGATGCCGTCGGCGATCAGGGCGGCCGAGCCGACCAGCCAGCCGGCGATCAGCTTGGCCAGTCCTACCACCAGGTCGACAGCGGCGCCGACCAGTGTGACCTTGTGGGCTTCACGCGCCTGTGCCGAACGCTGCTGGACGGTGCTCATGGGGTGGTCACTCCCTGGTGGCGCAGTTGCGGACCGGGTTGGCGTATTGGGTCAGCCACCAGTCGCGCAGTTCTTCGGGGACTTCGGCCAGGCGACTCTGGAAGCGGGCGCGATCGGCATCGGTGACCTCGCTCAGATCGAGCAGGTGCGGCGCATCGCCCAGCGCCTCGAGTGCCAGATAGTGGCTGGGGAACAGATGATAGCCCGCGAGTACCTGACGGTCGATCTCCTCGGCGACAGCTTCGGGGCTGTCGAAGTCGGCACTCAGCGGCGTGCCGAAACGCAGATGGACGCGCCCCTTCTGGCCAGTGATGCCGGCGACGATGGAGCGGATGTCTTCGAACTCGCTCTTCTCGTAGTTGCCGCAGGTCTTGATGGCATGCAGTTCCCGCGCCTTCTGGATGTCGCAGGGATCGTACTCGTAGCTGATCGACACCGGTACCAGGCGCAGCTCGGCGATGGCATCGCCGGTGCCCGCCTGGCGTTCGGCGCCGCGCCGCGCCATGGTCAGCATCTTGATGATGGCCGGGTCGGTACGGTCGATGCCGTCCTTGGCGCGCCCCTCGCGCTGGGCCATCCAGATCGAGTGGTTGTCCTCGGTGATGGAGTGGCGAATATAGGCGGAGAGCTTCTGGTAGGCGGCCAGCATGGCGCGCTTGCCGCGCGCGCTGCGCGGCACGATGAAGCTCTTGTTGAGGCGCATCAGGTCATTGACGTACGGCTTCTGGAGCAGGTTGTCGCCAATGGCGATGCGCACCGTGTTACGCCCGGCGAGATAGAGGGCGTAATTGACGAAGGCCGGGTCGAGCGAGATATCGCGATGGTTGCCGATGAACAGATAGGCGGTATTGGGATCCAGTTGATCGAGGCCATCGACTCGGAAGTCGGTGGTCGAGTTGCGGATCATGCGCTGCATGTACTCGGCGATGCGATCCTGAAAGGCGCTGATGTCGCTGACGCCGCGTACCTCGCGGCGAATGGCGAAGCTGGCGATGGTGCGGGAGAGGCGTGGCATCAGCCGGGCCAGGCGCGGCAGCCGGAAGCGGGTGAGTGCGTCCAGCAGTTCCGGATCCCGGGCCAGTCGCGCGAGGACATCGGCCACCTCCTCGTCCTGATAGGGGCGAATCTCGGCCCAGGGGTCGTCGGAGAGTGTCGCTTGCGTGTTGTTCATTGGATGCGGCCGTGGTCGGTATCGGTCATGCGGATGGGGCGTCGTCCGCCGGGCTGGATTCGCCACCCAGCCAGACGATCAGTCGCTCGATGCTCTCGGCCAGTGCCTGAGTCATCAGCAGGAAGTCGGTCTCCAGACGAACCACGGCGTCGTCGCCGTCATCCGCCTGGGAGGCTTCGTCGATCAAGGCGTCGTCGAAATTCAGGCTCTTCACGGCCAGATCGTCGTGCAGCACGAAGCTCAGGCGACCCTCGATGGCCAGTGCCAGCTTGCTGGCCTGTCGGCCGTTCTCCAGCAGTTGCTGGATCTCGTCGCTGTCCAGGTCCACCTGACGGGCCCGGAGCACGCCGTCATCGCCCTTGGCCTTGAGCTCCACCTGGTCGCCGAGTTGCAGATCGGCGGGGCGCGAGGCCGGGTCGCCGAGCCAGGTGGTCATGGCGCGCATCGGCAATGTCTGGGTGGCCAGCGGCGTGACCTTGAGCGAGCCCAGCGTCTCGCGCAGCAGGTCGAGAATTTCCTCGGCCCGCTTGCGGCTGCTGGTGTTGACGGCGATCAGGTTGCGGCGAGTGTCCCACCAGAGATCGACCTTTTGGCTGCGCACGAAGGCGCGCGGCAGCAATTCCTCGTAGATCTGCTCCTTGAGGGTGAGCTTTTCCTGGCGACGCAGCTTGCGGCCCTCGGCGGTCTCGAGGGCATCGACGCGCTCCTCGAGTTCCTCGCGCACCACGGCGGCCGGCAGCAGGCGTTCCTGGCGCAGTGCCGTCAGCAGTCGCTGGCCCTGGAGTTCGTGGAGCCGCTGGGTGCCGGCACGTCCGGCAGGCATGGTCCAGCCGAGGCGGCGCGCTTCGCTGCCCCCCAGCGGGCGGAAGGCCTGCGCTTCCAGGGCCGACTCCAGATCGGTCGGGTCGAGTTCGGGGGCGCCGTGCAGGCGATAGAGATGCAAGTGCTTGAACCACATGGAGCCTTTCCTGCATGCAAAGGACGCACATTATGGCGAAAGGGAGGCGACGGTGCCAGCGGCGCTCGAGGGATTGCTGATTCAAACGAGAGTTTGAATATGTGGCGAGGCCATGGCTAGAATCGGGCCTTTCCCGACAGGAGGTGTCATCCATGGATTCGCGTTTCTCCACCACCCGCTTGCGTGTTCGGGGCTATCACCTGGATGGCTATGGCCACGTCAACAATGCCCGCTATCTGGAGTTCCTGGAAGAGGGGCGCTGGGCCTATTTCGACGAGCGCACCGACCTGGCCGGCATCATCGGGCGCGGCGACGTGGCGTTCGTGGCCGTCAATCTGAACATCGACTATCGGCGTGCGGCGCTGGCCGGCGATGACCTGAAGGTGGTCACGGGGCTGGCCGAACTCGGCACGCGCAGCGCGCGTATGCATCAGGAGGTGCGTCGCGAGCGGGATGACAAGCTGGTCGCTAGTGCCGATCTGACCTTCGTGCTGCTCGATGTGAAGAGCAACAAGGCCGTCGCCATCGAGGGCGAGTTGCGCGATCTCATGGCGCCGCTGGTAATCACGCAATAGCCCGCTGCTTTGCCTCGCCCGGAATGGTATGCTGTGGCGCTGATATGACGCGCCAGGGAGTCGCCGAAGACCTGACGGAAGGGTGAGGCAGAGGACGTCGATGGGTTAGCCCGCGGTCGCCTTGTCTTGTTCCATGTCGTCGTTCGACGGTAGCGCTCCCTGTGTCACGGCCTCGTGACGCGTTTACCTGTCGCAGTGCAAAGGATTCGACGACCCATGGGTGACATCGCCAGAGAGATTCTGCCAGTCAACATCGAGGACGAGCTCAAACAGTCGTACCTCGATTACGCGATGAGTGTGATCATCGGCCGTGCGCTGCCCGACGTGCGCGATGGCCTGAAGCCCGTGCACCGGCGCGTGCTTTACGCCATGCACGAGCTCGGCAATGACTGGAACAAGGCCTACAAGAAGTCGGCGCGTGTCGTCGGCGATGTGATCGGTAAGTATCACCCCCACGGTGACAGCGCCGTCTACGACACCATCGTACGCATGGCCCAGGACTTCTCGATGCGCCACGTGCTGGTCGACGGCCAGGGCAACTTCGGCTCCATCGACGGCGACAATGCGGCCGCCATGCGTTATACCGAGGTGCGCATGGCGCGCCTGGCCCACGAGCTGCTGGCGGATCTGGAAAAGGATACCGTCGACTGGGTCGACAACTACGATGGCACCGAGCGCATCCCGGATGTGCTGCCGACCAAGCTGCCCAACCTGCTGGTCAATGGCTCCTCGGGCATCGCCGTGGGCATGGCGACCAACATTCCGCCCCACAACATGGTGGAGGTGATCGACGGTTGCCTGGCCCTGATCGACGACTACACGCTCTCCGTCGATGACCTCATGGAATACATCCCCGGGCCGGATTTCCCCACCGGAGGCATCATCAACGGTCGGGCCGGGATTCTCGAGGCCTACCGTACCGGGCGTGGCCGCATCTATGTACGTGCCCGCCACACCATCGAGCATGACGAGAAGACCGGCCGCGACCACATCATCGTCACCGAGCTGCCTTATCAGGTGAACAAGGCTCGCCTGATCGAGAAGATCGCCGAGCTGGTCAAGGATAAGCGCATCGAGGGCATCGCCGAGCTGCGTGACGAGTCCGACAAGGAAGGGCTGCGGGTCGTCATCGAGGTCAAGCGAGGCGAGTCCGGCGAAGTCGTGGTCAACAACCTGTTCGCCCAGACGCAACTGCAGAACGTCTTCGGCATCAACATGGTGGCCCTGGACGGCGGTGAGCCGCGCACGCTCAACATCAAGGAGGTGCTAGAGGCCTTCATTCGCCACCGTCGCGAGGTGGTGACCCGCCGGACCCTGTTCGAGCTCAAGAAGGCCCGCGAGCGTGGCCATATCCTCGAGGGCCTGACGGTCGCGATCTCCAACATCGACGAGGTGATCGAGCTGATCAAGGCTTCACCCTCGGCCAACGAGGCCAAGGAGAAGCTGCTCGAGAGGAACTGGGCGCCCGGTCAGGTGACCGGCATGCTGGAGCGCGCCGGTGCCACCTCCTGCAAGCCCGAGGACCTGGAGGAAGGTTTCGGCCTGGACACGGCGGGCAAGGAGTACCGGCTTTCGCCGGCCCAGGCCCAGGCGATCCTCGAGTTGCGCCTGCATCGCCTGACCGGCCTGGAAACCGAGAAGCTGCTCGACGAGTACCTCGGCATCCTGGAGAAGATCGCCGAGCTCACCGCGATCCTGGCCTCCGCCGACCGCCTGCTGGAAGTGATCCGCGAGGAATTGACGGCCGTGCGCGACCAGTTCGGCGAGACGCGCCGTACCGAGATCCAGGCCAGTCATCTCGATCTGTCCATCGAGGACCTGATCGCCGAGGAGGACATGGTGGTCACGGTGTCGCGCTCGGGCTATGCCAAGACCCAGCCGCTTTCCGATTACCAGGCCCAGCGGCGCGGCGGTCGGGGCAAGTCGGCCACGTCCATGAAGGACGAAGACGTCATCGAGCACCTGCTGGTGGCCTCGACCCACGATACCGTGCTGTTGTTCTCCAATCGCGGCAAGGTCTACTGGCTGAAGGTCTACGAGATGCCGGCGGCGAGCCGCGGCTCGCGTGGCAAGCCGCTGGTCAACCTGCTGCCGCTGGAAGAGGACGAGGCGATCAACGCCATCCTGCCGGTGCACGATTACGATCCGGACAGCTACATCTTCTTCGCCACCGCCAAGGGCACGGTCAAGCGCACCAGCCTGGCGCAGTTCTCGCGTCCGCGCAGCGTGGGCCTGATCGCCATCGACCTGGAAGAGGGCGACCGCCTGGTAGGGGCGGCCATCACCAGTGGCTCGGATCACGCCATGCTGCTCTCTTCCAATGGCAAGGCCATCCGCTTCGATGAATCCAACGTTCGCGCCATGGGCCGTACGGCGCGCGGCGTGCGTGGCATGCGCCTGCTCGATGGTGCCGAGGTGATCAGCCTGATCATCCCGCGCAGTCAGCTCATCGACGCCGAGGATCAGGACGATGCGGCGGCGGACAGCGCCGAGCCGCTCGATGCCGGTCAGATCTATATCCTCACGGCCTCGGAGAATGGCTATGGCAAGCGGACCCGACTCGAGGAATTCCCGCTGCGCGGTCGTGGCGGCCAGGGCGTGATCGCCATGCAGACCAGCGAGCGTAACGGCTCCCTGGTGGCTGCCATGCAGGTCTACGCCTCCGACGAGATGATGCTGATCACCGACAAGGGCACCCTGGTGCGTACCCGGGTCGATGAAGTTTCCATCTCCTCGCGCAACACCCAGGGCGTGATGCTGATTCGCCTGGGCGAGAGCGAGTCGCTGGTCAAGACGGTGCGCATCGACGAGCCGGAGGAAGTGGACGCCGCGGAGGTCGACCCGGAAGACGCAGCGGTCGAGTCAGGCCAGAGCGAGGAAGGCGAGGGCGATACGACCCAGCCCTCGGATGAGTGAGAGGACACACGACGCTGATGACACGCCATTTCAATTTCTGCGCCGGACCGGCGGCGCTGCCCGAAGCGGTGCTGGCACGAGCCCGCGACGAACTGCTGGACTACCGGGGGCTCGGTCTCTCGGTCATGGAGATGAGCCATCGCTCCAGCGACTATGAGGCCATCGCCGAGCGGGCCGAGCGCGACCTGCGAGAGCTGCTGGCCATCCCCGACAACTATCGGGTGCTGTTCACCCAGGGCGGGGCGACCCAGCAGTTCGCCGCCTTGCCCTATAACCTGCTGGGCGCCGGCGGTACCGCCAACTTCGTGCAGACGGGCATCTGGGGTGCCAAGGCCATCAAGGAGGCGCGCCACCTGTTCGGCCATGCGGTGGTGGCCGCTTCCAGCGAAGCCAATGGTCATACGGCCGTGCCCCGGCAGTCGGACATCGAGCTGTCCGAGGATGCTGCCTACCTCCATTACACCGCCAACGAGACTATCGGGGGCCTCGAGTTCGATTACATTCCCGGGGCTGCGGAAGGGTTGCGCCGCCGCGATGGCGCCGAGGTGCCGCTGGCCTGTGACATGTCGTCCAGCATCCTTTCCGGGCCGCTGGATGTGTCCCGCTTCGGAGTCATCTATGCCGGCGCCCAGAAGAACATCGGGCCGGCCGGTCTGGTGGTGGCCATCGTGCGCGATGACCTGCTCGACCGGGCGCGCGCCGACATGCCCAGCCTGTTCAGTTACCGGGCCCTGGCCGAGGCGGGCTCGATGATCAATACGCCGGCCACCTACAGCTGGTACCTGGCGGGGCTGGTGTTTGAGTGGCTGAAGAATGACATCGGCGGTCTGGACGCCATGGGCGCGATCAACGATCGCAAGGCGGCCAAGCTCTATGCGGCTATCGACGCCAGCGGGTTCTATTCCAATCCGATCGCGCCTGGCAATCGTTCGCGCATGAACGTGCCCTTCGTGCTGGCCGACTCGCGCCTGGACGAGGCCTTCCTGGCCGAGAGCGAGGAAGCGGGGCTGCTCAATCTCAAGGGGCATCGCAGCGTCGGTGGCATGCGCGCGAGTCTCTACAATGCAGTGCCGGAAGCGGCCGTGGACGCCCTGGTGGACTTCATGGCCGACTTCGAGAAACGTCGGGGCTGAAACCCGAGCCGGCCGCACCGGGAGCCATAACCGGGCTCCGCCCGGAGCTGTAAGTGTCCGAACTTCGTTCGGGAGCTGTAAGCTATAAGCTGTAAGAAAAAACAAAAAGTCTTGTTCCCGGGAGTTTCGGGAGTATTTTCTGGTCGGCTTACGGCTTACGGCTTACGGCTTACGGCTATAAGGCCGGTATAGGCAAGAATTCGATAATCAGGGGAAACCGATGAGCGATACCCCCAAGGACCTTGAGGGGCTGCGTCAGCGCATCGACCAGCTCGACTCCGACATCATGCGCTTGATCAGCGAGCGTGCCGAATGTGCCCGTAGCGTGGCCGAGACCAAGACGAAGGACGATCCCCAGGCGGTGTTCTATCGTCCCGAGCGAGAGGCTCAGGTGCTGCGTCGCATCATGGAGCTCAACGACGGTCCGCTGGACAGCGAGGAAATGGCACGGCTGTTCCGTGAGATCATGTCGGCCTGCCTGGCGCTGGAGCAGCCGGTCAAGGTGGCCTATCTGGGCCCGGAGGGCACCTTCACCCAGCAGGCAGCACTCAAGCACTTCGGCGAAAGCGCAATCAGCCTGCCGATGGCGGCCATCGACGAGGTCTTCCGCGAGGTGGAGGCCGGTGCCGTCAATTACGGCGTGGTGCCGGTGGAGAATTCCACCGAAGGGGTGATCAACCACACCCTGGATTCCTTCATGGACTCGAGCATGCGCATCTGCGGCGAAGTCGTGCTGCGCATCCATCATCACCTGCTGGTGTCCGACAATACGCGGCGCGACAAGGTCTCGCGGATCTATTCGCATCCCCAGTCCTTCGCGCAGTGCCGCAAGTGGCTGGATGCCCACTATCCGCAGGCCGAGCGCGTGCCGGTGTCGTCCAACGCCGAAGCAGCCAGGCTGGTCAAGACCGAGTGGCACAGTGCCGCCATCGCCGGCGATATGGCCGCCAAGCTTTACGGCCTGACGCGTGTCGCCGAGAAGATCGAGGATCGCCCCGACAACTCCACGCGCTTCCTGATCATCGGCAATCAGGACGTGCCGATGTCCGGCGACGACAAGACCTCGATCGTGGTGGCCATGCGCAACCAGCCGGGGGCGCTGCATGATCTGCTGGAGCCCTTCCATCGCCACCAGATCGATCTGACGCGCCTGGAAACCCGGCCGTCGCGCAGCGGTGTCTGGAATTATGTCTTCTTCATCGACTTCAGGGGGCATCGCGATGAGCCGCGTGTCGCCGCGGTGCTCGAGGAAGTCCAGGTACGGGCCGCCGAGCTCAAGGTGCTCGGTTCCTTCCCGATGGGCGTGCTCTAGACATGGCGCACGAGGTTCACGAGTCCCGACTGCTGATTGTCGGTCTTGGCTTGATCGGCGGCTCCCTGGCGGCCGCCTTGCGTAACGCTGGCTTCGAAGGGGAAATCCTGGCCTGCGATCCGGATGCCGACGAGATCGCCCGGGGCGTCGAGATGGGATTGATCGAGCGGGGCGATACGCACCTGGAAAGGCTGCTCGATGGGGTCAGCATGATCGTGCTGGCGGTGCCGGTCCTGGCCATGCGCGAGGTGCTCGAGACGCTGGCGGAGCAGGGCGTGGCCGAGGATCCGTCGCTGGTGATCACCGATGTCGGCAGTACCAAGGGGGCTATCCGCGAGGCGGCCGAGGCTGCCTTCGGTCGCCTGCCGTCCAACCTGGTGCTGGGGCATCCCATTGCGGGCTCCGAGAAGAGCGGAGTGGCGTCGTCCGACCCGCACCTCTATGCGCAGCACAAGGTGATCCTGACGCCGGCGGCAACCACCGCCCAGAGTGCCGTGGACCGGGTAAGGGCCCTGTGGCAGGCGACCGGCGCCGAGGTACTGGAGATGGAGGTGGAGCGCCACGACCAGGTACTGGCCCGTACCAGTCATCTGCCGCACCTGCTGGCCTTCTCGCTGGTGGATACCCTGGCGCGCCAGGACGATCGGCTCGAGATATTCCGTTACGCCGCCGGCGGCTTTCGCGACTTCACCCGTATCGCCGGCAGCGATCCCGTGATGTGGCGCGATATCTTTGCTGCCAATCAGCAAGCGGTATTGGCCGCCCTCGACGATTTCGAGGCGGGGCTCGCCCGCTTGCGGAAAGCCGTCGCCGACGGCGATGCCGACGCCATGCTGTCGACCTTCGATCGCGCCAGCCATGCCCGGCGCTACTTCGATTCTCTACTGAACCAGAGCAGTTATCAGGCGGAGTACCAGATGCAAGAACAAGCGACATTGCGCTACCGGGCCGGTCCCGGCGGCGAGGTGCGGGGGCGTATCCGCGTGCCCGGCGACAAGTCGGTCTCCCACCGTGCCATCATGCTCGGTGCCCTGGCGGAAGGCATCACCGAGGTGTCGGGCTTTCTCGAGGGCGAGGACAGTCTGGCTACCCTGCAGGCGTTTCGCGAGATGGGGGTCGCCATCGAGGGGCCGCATCAGGGGCGGGTGACGATCCACGGGGTCGGCCTGCATGGCCTGAAGGCGCCAGCCGGGCCGCTGTATGTCGGCAATGCGGGGACCGCCATGCGGCTCTTCGCCGGTCTGCTGGCCGGCCAGGCATTCGATACCGAACTGACCGGCGATGTGTCCCTGACCAAGCGGCCCATGGGGCGGGTCGCCGATCCGCTGCGCGAGATGGGAGCGGTGATCGAGACTGCCGAGGGCGGGCGTCCGCCACTCAAGCTGCGGGGCGGACAGGCGCTCAAGGGCATCACCTACGACATGCCGATGGCCAGTGCCCAGGTCAAGTCCTGCCTGTTGCTGGCCGGCCTTTATGCCGAGGGCGAGACGCGGGTGCGTGAGCCGGCGCCGACGCGCGATCATACCGAGCGCATGCTCGGTGGCTTCGGTTACCGGGTGGAGCGCGAGGGCGATACCTGCTGGCTCGAAGGCGGCGGCAAGCTCACCGCGGCGCCCATCGATGTGCCGTCCGATATTTCCTCGGCGACCTTCTTTCTGGTGGCGGCAGCGATCACGCCGGGCGCCGATCTGGTGCTCGAGCATGTCGGCGTCAATCCGACGCGCATCGGAGTGATCAATATCCTGAAGCTGATGGGCGCCGATCTGCGCCTGGAGAACGAACGCGAAGTGGGCGGCGAGCCGGTGGCCGATCTGCACATCCGTCATGCGCCGCTCAAGGGCATCGACATCCCGGTCGATCAGGTGCCGTTGGCCATCGACGAATTCCCGGCACTGTTCGTCGCCGCGGCCAACGCCGAAGGCGTGACCCGCTTGCGTGATGCCGCCGAGCTGCGGGTCAAGGAGTCCGATCGGCTCCAGGCGATGGCCGACGGTTTCGCGGTACTGGGCATCGAGCACCGGCTTTATGAAGACGGCATCGATATCGTCGGCCGTCACGAAGGGCAGAGCGACGAAGGGCCGAGTTACGGGGGCGGTCGGGTCGACAGCCTGGGCGATCACCGTATCGCCATGGCCTTCGCCGTGGCGGCATTGCGGGCCAGCGAGGCGGTCGTCGTCGATGACTGTGCCAATGTGGCGACGTCCTTCCCGGGGTTCATCGAGCTGGCGCGCCGTGTCGGGCTGAGCATCGAGGCGCAACAGGAGGACGCATGACAGAACAGGCAGCGGTGCTGACCATCGACGGGCCGGGCGGTGCCGGCAAGGGCACGATCAGCCGGCTCGTCGCCGAGCGCCTGGGCTGGCATTTGCTGGATAGCGGTGCGCTCTATCGGCTCACTGCCCTGGCTGCCATCCGCCATGGCGTCGCCCTGGATGACGAGTCGGCCCTGGCGCGGCTTGCCGGCGAGCTCGACGTGGTCTTCCTCGCCGAGGGCGGGGAAGGCCGGGTGTTGCTCGAAGGGCAGGAGGCGACCGGGGAGATCCGCACCGAGCACGTCGGTGATGCCGCGTCACGGGTGGCCTCGTTGCCCGAGGTGCGTGCCGCCTTGCTGCAGCGCCAGCGGGATTTTCGCCAGGCCCCCGGCCTGGTGGCCGATGGGCGTGACATGGGAACGGTGGTCTTCCGGGATGCCCCGCTCAAGATATTTCTCACCGCTTCGGCGGAGGAGCGCGCCAGACGACGCCACTTGCAGTTGCGAGAGGCGGGGGTGGATGCTAGTCTATCGAGTCTTCTAAAGGAGATTCAGGCACGCGATGCACGGGATATGCAGCGCAGCGTGGCACCACTCGTGCCGGCCGATGATGCCGTCACACTGGATACCACGAGCCTGACGATACCGGAAGTGGTGGATCGGCTGACGGCATTGCTGGCCCGGGAGGGCCTGATACCGGATGCCTGAGCTCCCTTGCGGCGCCTTCGGCAAGATGTGATGACGTGGATGGGCATTTGATTTCCGTGAGCCTGTCCAGGTCGAACCAGCGCCAACATCCCCGAGGGTAGTCTGAAATGGCCCGCACTTGCTGGTGGTGCGGAGGAAAGCGACTTCGGTCGCACTCACGTTGATCACGTAGGAACATCATGAGCGAAAGCTTTGCTGAACTGTTTGAACAGTCTCTCCAAGACATCAACATGGAGCCGGGCGCCATCGTCGCGGCTACCGTCGTCGACATCGAAGGTGACTGGGTCACCGTCAATGCCGGCCTGAAGTCCGAAGGTCAGATTCCCGCGGCCCAGTTCCGCGACGACAACGGCGAGCTGACCATCGCCGTCGGCGACGAAGTGCACGTCGCTCTGGAAGCCGTTGAAGACGGTTTCGGCGAGACCCGTCTGTCTCGCGAAAAAGCCAAGCGCGCCGAGGCATGGAAGGTTCTGGAAGCTGCCTTCGAGAAGGAAGAGATCGTCAAGGGCGTGATCAACGGCAAGGTCAAAGGTGGCTTCACCGTCGACGTGGATTCCATCCGCGCCTTCCTGCCGGGTTCTCTGGTCGATGTGCGTCCGGTGCGTGACACCACGCATCTCGAGAACAAGGAACTCGACTTCAAGGTCATCAAGCTCGATCCGAAGCGCAACAACGTGGTGGTTTCCCGCCGCGCCGTGCTCGAGGCCGAGAACAGCGCCGAGCGCGAAGCTCTGCTCGCCACGCTGCAGGAAGGCCAGCAGATCATCGGTATCGTCAAGAACCTCACCGACTACGGTGCCTTCGTTGATCTGGGCGGGGTCGATGGCCTGCTGCACATCACCGACATGGCCTGGAAGCGCATCAAGCATCCCAGCGAGATCGTGGCCGTCGGCGACGAAGTCAACGTCAAGGTCCTCAAATTCGACCGCGAGCGTAACCGCGTGTCTCTGGGCCTGAAGCAGCTGGGCGAAGATCCGTGGGTCAACATCAAGGATCGTTACCCGGAAGGCACCAAGGTGCATGCCACCGTCACCAACCTCACCGACTACGGCTGCTTCGCCGAGCTGGAAGAGGGTGTCGAGGGTCTGGTCCACGTCTCCGAAATGGACTGGACCAACAAGAACATCCATCCGTCCAAGGTCGTTCAGGTCGGCGACGATGTGGACGTCATGGTGCTGGACATCGACGAAGAGCGTCGTCGTATCTCGCTGGGCATCAAGCAGTGCACCGCGAATCCCTGGGAGACCTTCAACGCCCAGTACAACAAGGGCGACCGTGTCTCCGGCACCATCAAGTCGATCACCGATTTCGGTATCTTCATCGGCCTGGAAGGCGGTATCGACGGTCTGGTGCACCTGTCCGACATCTCCTGGACCGAAGGTGGCGAGGAAGCCGTTCGCCAGTTCAAGAAGGGCGACGAGGCCGAAGCCGTCATTCTGTCCATCGATCCCGAGCGTGAGCGCATCTCGCTGGGCATCAAGCAGCTCGATACCGATCCGGTTGCCGAGTTCCTGGCCGTCAATGACAAGGGTTCCATCGTTACCGGCCGTGTGGTCGAGGTGGACGCCAAGGAAGCTCATGTCGAGCTCGCTACCGATGTCGTCGCCGTGCTGAAGGCTTCCGAGATCAGCGCCGATCGCGTCGAGGATGCTCGCAACGTGCTCAACGAGGGTGACAGCGTCGAGGCCCGCATCGTCGGTGTCGATCGCAAGAACCGTCAGATCAACCTGTCCGTCAAGGCCAAGGATCAGGAAGATACGCGTCGCAACATGAGCAAGCTGCGCGACCAGGATGCCGAAACTGGTGATGGTCCGACCACCATCGGTGATCTGATCAAGCAGCAGATGGGTCAGGACTGATCCTTCGACGCTAGCGTCGACGAGTCCCATCTCGAAAACACCGCCCGAAAGGGCGGTGTTTTTTTGTGTTTCACGAAAGGGCAGGAATGATAAGGTCGATAGTTATCTCCAATGAAGACTGGTGATTTTCCGTGGTTCAAAAGGCTTCTATATCTCAAGCTTTACTTATGTTGACGATCGGGAACTGATAAATTGGCCAAAAGCCTATATAGTGTTGAATGACAACTCGATGACAGGCGTTGCTTGTCGAGTTGTTAAACGCGATAATAACAACCGTTCCAAAGTGTCCCATCCCGTAAAATCAAGGAATATCTAGATGTCCTCACTGCTCAGCAATTACATGCAGAAGGAAGAACAGCTCAAGCAGCTCCAGGCCGAGCTGGAAAAACTCGAGAACGACGAACGCCTC
Organism: Halomonas elongata DSM 2581; assembly: GCF_000196875.2. Taxonomy (NCBI): domain Bacteria; kingdom Pseudomonadati; phylum Pseudomonadota; class Gammaproteobacteria; order Oceanospirillales; family Halomonadaceae; genus Halomonas; species Halomonas elongata. The sequence goes on along the minus strand of NC_014532.2, from coordinate 1,987,004 downwards.
AAGGCGGAGCTCGAGTTCAAGAACAAGCTGCAGGAACTCATGGATGAATTCGGCAAGAGTGCCGCAGACGTGATCGATCTGCTCAGCCCCAAGACAAGTAGCGCCGGTACTGCTTCCAAGAGCAGCGCGGCCAGCGGCGGACGGCGCAAGCGCAAGCTGAAGATCTACAAGAACCCCAATACCGGTGAAGTCGTCGAGACTCGCGGCGGCAACCAGAAGACGCTCAAGAGCTGGAAGGATGAGTTTGGTGCCGACACCGTCGAGTCCTGGCTGGTTCGCGTAGAAGAGTGATCGTGCTCGGCTTGCCTGTGTTGCCTTTGGGTATCGGGCGAGTCGCGCAGATTGATCTTTTGGCAGCACTGTCGCCAATGTGTGACAGTGCTGTTTTCGTTATAAGTTTAAAGCTTCTCGATGATGCGGCATGTGCCGAAAGGGCGGTTGAAACGCCGGATTGTATATTTTCGTCTTCGAGCCGTGGCGTTATCGAACCCAGGGTATATTGCCCGATAGCAGCGACTTGCAGTATAAACCATGGAAGTTGCTCCGAGGCTGCTGAACGAGCGGCCGCGAGATATCGTTCCGAGTCTTCAGGGGCCGGTGCGCGTCGTGGAGCCGTCGAGACGATACGACGGGCGAAGCTGGCCTTGCCGTTGGAGGTGGGATCGGGTCGCCTTTCTCGCCGATAGTGACTCGGCATTTTCGGATGGCGGTGCCAGGCAACAATAGATGATAGTTGTTGTCCGAGTGGGTATACTGGCGCCTCATGCCTTGCCAGGCCGGGCAGTGGTCCGTGCTGTCTTCCTTTCGCCGTGTTACCAGAAACCGACCGGTAGCGAATGAAATACCAGAATTCACGAAAACCCATGGATGAGCGCGAGAAGTTGCGCAAGTTCCGTGAACTTGATGATGCTTTTGCTGAGGCATTGCGTGAGCTCGAGCAGCCCGACAATGCCCTGGACATCCCCACCGGTCCTCCGGTGCGTTCCCTAGAGACGTTGGACGAAGAAGAGCGCCAACGCGAGCGTGAAGCCTTGTTCGAGCAGCGGCTCCAGGCGCTGATGCAGGACTATGCCCAGCCTGCGGAAAGCGTCAGCCACCTTCTGGCGACCTTGAAGTCCCTGGGCAAGATCGCCTGATCCTATTCGTCTCGATATCGATAAACCCGCAGGCTGGGCAGTAGCGGGGTCTCCTCGAGGCGTGTGTCGCTGCGTTTCGCTCTGGTGCGGCGCTCGGGAGGATGGGATGGTGGCTGATTGATATCCGGGAGTCGGCCATTGGTCGTCGGCACGAACAGGGGCAGGGCGACGTTCATCGCCTGCCGTGAATGGCCGTCAGCGAGTGGCTCTCGATAGAACAGGTTGGCGCGCATCAGAGGCGCCTGGGGCTGAACCTGGGCGAGAGGCTCGCCGTCGGGCAGTCCGGCAAGGGTGCGCAACTGGATCCGGATATGATCCGCCTCGTTATCCAGCGCCAGCAACATGCGCTCGGCATCCCGAACACTCAGCCGCTTGATCGAACGCCCGCTGGTGTACCAGGCCAGTCGGATGCGCGCGACTTCCGCCCGGGCCGCAGGGATGGCCCGCCAGCATTGCTTGAGGTGGAGCCGCGCCAGGCCGACACCCCGCAGATGATCGTGCAGGGCCGGATGGCGGAAGGGCAGCACCGCCTTGATCTCGGGGACCAGGTTCGGCACCTCCCGGCGTATCTCGGCAAGCAGATCGGCGAAATCCCGTTTGGCGGCGTTGACCCTTCCCAGCTTTTCCATGACCGCCTCGTTGGCGGCGACCAGGCCGATGTAGCTGCGCGTGCTGCGGCCGTCCTGCCCGTCCTGATACCAGAAATCGAGCAGTGCACGGTGCAGCCAGGCGGCATCCGCCTGGGGCGTATCGAGAGACCAGCTTTCGGCGTTGGAAAGGCGCCAGGTCTCGACCAGCGCTTCGGTGTGCTCGATCAGGCAGTCGAAAGCGGCCTCCAGTCTTGCCAGCAGCCGGTACTCCTGAGCTTGCGTCATCAGCGTCACGTCATCGAGTCATCGCGGTCGGCGCGGGCCAGCATGGCGTCGATATCGGCTTCATCCATGGATGGCTCACCGGCGATACGATGGGATTCATCGGCCCAGGCGCCCAGGTCCAGCAGTCGGCAGCGCTTGCTGCAGAAGGGGCGATAGGGATTGTCCTCCGACCACAGGACTTTCTTGCGGCATTGAGGGCAGGCGACTTCCAGAGGTCGATCAGCATGGGGCTCGGACATAAGGGGTCTCGTCGCGGGTTGCAGTGACGGCTTGATGACAAGGATGACGAATCAGCGTGCCGGGGGCAATCCACCAAGGGCGCGATATTGCCGATCGAGTTCGGCAACCTGGTCGGCCAGGCGTCGTTCGTCACCTTCGTTGACCAGGACGTCGTCGGCTCGGGACAGCCGCTCGTCGCGGGGCATCTGGGCCGCGACGATAGCACGTGCCTGGGCTTCGTCGACTCCGTCGCGGCGTGCGGTGCGCTCGATCTGCAGCGATTCGGGGACATCGATGACCAGGGCGCGATCGACCAGCTCGTACTGACCGGATTCGAACAGCAGCGGGGAAACCAGCAGCACATAGGGCACGTCGCGCCGACGAAAGTCCTCCAGGTGTTCGCCGAGTCTTTGTCGGATACGAGGATGGGTGACGGATTCCAGCCAGCGGCGTTCGGCCGTGTCGGCAAAGACGATGTCGCGCAGGGCGCGGCGATCTAGGTGGCCATCCTCGAGCAGTACCCGGGGGCCGTAGCGCCGGCGGATCTCGGCCAGCGCCGGCTCGCCCGGCGCGACCACTTCCCGGGCGACGTCGTCGGCATCCACCCAGGGAATGCCGTGCTGGGCGAAGGCACGCGCCACCGTAGACTTGCCCGAGGCGATGCCGCCGGTGACGCCGATGATCAGAGGTTGTCTTGCGGTCATGTCATGCGATCCATTGGAGGTACAGGGCCATCAGCGGCTCCCCGGCCAGCAGCATTATCCAGCCGGCCAGCGCGAGCCAGGGGCCGAACGGCATGGGCTGGCCTCGTCGCCTGGGGTCGAGAGCCTGGGCCACCAGGCCGAACAGGGCGCCGCCCGCGGCGGACAACACCAGCAGCAAGGGCAGGTAGGGCCAGCCGAACCAGGCGCCCAGCGCCGCCAGCAGCTTGAAGTCGCCGTGGCCCATGCCGCGCTTGCCGGTCAAGCGCTGGAAGAGTCCGTGAAAGCCCCAGAGGGCCAGGTAGCCGAGCATGGCGCCGAGCACGGCATCCGGCAAGCCCAGGGGCTGGAAGAGCAGGTGATAGAGCAGGCCGGCCCAGAGCAGCGGCAGGGTCAGGATGTCCGGGAGGATCTGCAGGCGCAGATCGATCACCGCCAGCGCGAGCAGGGTCAGGCAGGCGCCGAGGATGAAGGCGGCTTCCAGCGTCGGCCCTTGTAGCGCCAGAACCGCCAGCGTGAAGAGGCCGCCGGCGAGCTCCACCAACGGATACTGGACGCTGATCGGCTTGTGACAATGGGCACAGCGGCCACGCAGCCAGAGCCAGCCGAGCAGGGGCAGGTTGTGTCGCCAGGCAATCGGCGCCTCGCAGCGTGGACACATCGATGACGGACGCAGCAGATCGAAGCGTGGTGATGCTTCGGGTTCGAGTGACAGGGCGGCCCGGGCCTCGGCACGCCAGCCACGCATCAACATCACCGGCAGGCGGGTGATGACCACGTTCAGAAAGCTGCCCAGGCTCAGGCCCAGCAGAGCGGCGAGTAACCATAGCAGGAGCGTGGGAATCGTGGCGGGCATGCTATCTCCTTCCGTGAGGTTCCGGCCCGCTATTGTACGGGGCATGTCGAGGTGTTGTCCGCCTCGCTGGAGTGGAACGGGCCCGGGCTGTCGTGCAGGGGCGGGATGGTCTAGAATCTGCCCCTCTTTACGTCAGGAACGCGACCATGACCCAGACGCTCGGACCGGTGATGCTGGACCTCGAGGGCCCCCGGCTGAACCGCGAGGAACAGGCGCTTCTCCGCCATCCTTCGGTGGGAGGCGTCATCCTGTTCGGCCGCAATGTCGAGGATGCCGTTCAGGTACGCGAATTGTGTCAGTCGATTCGACGGGTGCGCCCCGAGTTGCTGCTGACCATCGATCAGGAAGGTGGCCGGGTACAGCGCCTGCGCCAGGGCGTGACACGCCTGCCGTCGATGGCGCGCCTGGGGCGTGAATATGAGGCCGCCCCGGAAGTCGCTCGACGCTTGTGCCAGGATGCCGGCTGGTTGCTCGGCATGGAAATGGCCGGCTGTGGCCTGGACTTGAGCTTCGCTCCGGTGCTCGATGTCGACAGTGGTGTCTCATCGGTCATCGGCGACCGTAGCTTCGGTGGTTCGCCGGAAGTGGTGAGCGAGCTGGCCGGTGCCTTCGTCGCCGGGCTTCACGAAGCCGGAATGGCCGCGGTGGGCAAGCATTTCCCCGGCCATGGCGGTGTCGCTGCCGATTCTCACCATGAGCTGCCCGTGGACGAGCGCTCCCTGGCATCGCTGCGTGCCCGCGACCTGGTGCCGTTCAGCGCCCTGGCATCGCAACTGGATGGCATGATGCCGGCGCATGTGGTCTATCCCGATTTCGACCATCGGCCGGCAGGATTTTCCCCGGCCTGGCTGGGCATGCTGCGTGAAAGCCTGGGGTTCAAGGGCACCATCTTCTCGGACGATCTGAGCATGGCCGGGGCCAGCACTGCTGGCACACCGGCCGAGCGGGCTCGGCTGGCCCTGGAGGCGGGCTGCGACACCCTGCTGGTATGCAATGATCGCCAAGCTGCCCTCGACGTGCTGGAAGCCTGCCATGGTCAGGTCTCCAAGCGGACCGCCAGGCTGCGTTATGCCCGCTCCCGCCCCGACCTCGATGCCATGGGCGCGCTGGCCCGCTGGCGTCGGGTGCATGCGCGCCTTGAAGCCATGGCCGCCGACTGACATTCCTTCGATACTGCAACAACGAGCCTTCGATGCCTAAACTCGATGCCGATGCCCTTCCGTCTCTGGCCGACATGCGTGCGGTCATGGACAGTGCCGACTGTCTGATTTCCCAGCAGGAGGTCGAGCGTGCCCTGGACCGCATGGCCGAAGAACTGACCCGTGATCTGGGTGACAGCCTGCCGGTCTTCTATTGCGTGATGAACGGTGGCTTGATCACCACCGGACACCTGCTGACCCGCCTGGGCTTCCCCCTCGAGGTCGATTATCTGCATGCCACCCGCTATCGCGGCGGTACTCGCGGCGGCGAACTGTTCTGGCGCGTATCGCCGGAGATTCCCATGGCCGGACGGCACGTGGTGATCGTCGACGATATCCTCGATGAAGGCGCGACCCTGGCCGCCATTCTCGATTATTGCGCCGAGGCCGGTGCGGCGAGTGTCGCCACGGCGGTGCTCGTGGACAAGCGTCACGATCGCAAGGCGGTGCCCGGACTCAAGGCCGACTATTGCGGCCTCGAGGTCGCCGACCGCTATGTGTTCGGCTATGGCATGGACTACAAGGGATACTGGCGCAACGCGCCGGGCATTTTCGCGCCGAAGGGCATGTAAGGCGAGGCGGCGCCGGGGGCTCGTCCTGGCGCCGCTTCGTGGTCCTGTGCTTTAACGCCTGACGGGGCGCTTCTGCAGCTTGCGTTGCAGGGTTCGACGGTGCATGCCGAGCGCCCGGGCGGTGGCGGAGATGTTGCCGTCGTGCTCCTGCAGCACCTTCTGGATGTGCTCCCAGGTCAGGCGATTGATCGAGGGCGGCGTATCCGCCACTTCGGCTTCCGGGTTGCCATCTTCCCGGGACAGGGCGGTCAGCACCTCATCGGCGTCGACCGGCTTGCACAGGTAGTTGACGGCGCCGAGCTTGATGGCTTCGACGGCGGTGGCGATGCTCGAGTATCCCGTCAATACCACCACGCGACAATCCGGCACCAGTTCCAGCAATTCCGGCAACAGCTTGAGCCCCGATTCGTGTTCCAGCTTGAGGTCCAGGGTCGCGAACTCGGGCTGGTAGCGGCGTGCCAGATCCAGGGCCTCGCTGCCGTCATGGGCGACCAGGACCTCGAAATCGCGACGCGTCATGGCACGTTGCAGCACATGGCGAAACATCTCGTCGTCGTCGACGATCAGCAGGCGTTGGGGTGTCTCTTGCATGGTCGATCCTCGTTCGGGCGTCGGTCAGGCCGAGGTGTCGCTACGAGGCAGGCTGACCTCGGTCAGGGTGCCGCCTTGCGGGTGATTGTACAGGCTCACGCCGCCGCCGAAGCGATTGATGGTGGCGTGAGTCAGAAACAGGCCGATGCCGAGTCCCTTGCTCTTGGTGGAGACGAAGGTGTCGCCGAGCTGATCGGCGATCGACAGGGCAACCCCGGGGCCGTGGTCGCGGATGTCGATGACCACTTCCTCGGTGTTCCATTCCATGTGGATGGCGATATCGTTGGGATTGGCGTCGGCGGCGTTGTTGAGCAGGTTGGTCAGCGCCTGGTCGAGGGTGGCATCCACCGCGAGCTTGGGTTGACCACGCCGTTCGGAGATCTCGAGGCGATGGTCGACATCGGGACGCAGTACCAGCCAGCGTTGTACCACGCTGTTCAGCCATTCCTTGGCATCGCGCACCTCGGCGTTGGCCATGCGGCGGCGGTCGGCATTGTCGACCAGGTGGCGGAGGCGCGCCTTGCAGATATCGACCTGTTCGCGGAGCAGGTCGATGTCCTTTCTCAATTGCGCATTGTCGCTGGCATCCTCGCGCATTTCGCTCAGCAGCACCGCCATGGTCGATAACGGTGTGCCCAGTTCGTGGGCAGTGCCGGCGGCCTGGGTCGCCACGGCGAGAACCTGCTCGTTGCGCAGTGCCGACTCCCTGGTGCGTGACAGCGACTGTTCACGATTGCGCAGTGCGCGCGCCATCTTGTAGATGAAGAAGGTCACCAGCCCGGCCGAGAGCGCGAAATTGAGCCACATGCCCAGAGTGTGCAGGTTGATCCAGCTTTCGGCGTGGGGCATGCCGAGCTGCGGCACCGGATGGTAGAAGAACATCAAAAAGCTGTAACCGGCCATGCCGGCGGCGGCGACCGCCCAGGCATGGCGCCAGGGCAGGGTCGCGGCGGCAATGGTCACTGGCACCAGGTAGTAGCCGATGAAGGGGTTGGTGGAGCCGCCGATCAGATAGAACAGCAGTGTCAGGCCGACCATGTCGGCGAGCAGATGGGCGAGGTACTCACCGTGCGTCACCGCCCAGGGACGGCCGAGACGCCACCAGGTGCCGATGTTGATCAGGCTCATCAAGGCCATCACGGCGATCACGGCCGGTATGTCCAGCGCGAAGCCGAGTCCGGCGATGCCGATGACGACACCGATCAGAAAGCCGGTCCAGGTGATGCCGCGGACGATGGTCAGACGCACCAGGTTGCGGTTCGGAGTGGACAGCGGCAGTGGCAGGGGGGCTTGCATGGTGGCTCCGCGATCAAGACAACTCAAGATGATAACCGATGACGCCTTGTCTTGGCGTCGCCCGAAGGCGCGACCCTATGTCGCTGCTTCAGGCCAGTGCTTGATGATCATCGAGTCGGTGTCACTCTTCGCGCCGTTTCAACTCGCTCCAGGCGGCATAGGTACTCAGGAAGACACGACCGGACAGGTCGTCGAGGAAGTGGCTCTTCTTGAGTCGGTCCATCACCGGCCCCTTGACCTCGGCCAGGTGCAGGGTGACGCGGGAATCCTTGAGGCGCGCGTTGATGGCGTCGAGGCTTTCCAATGCCGAGGCGTCGATCAGGTTCACCGCCGAACAGATCAGCACCACGTGTTCCAGTTCCGGGCGGCTGGCCACCAGGGTATAGACGGTGTCCTCCAGGTAGCGGGCATTGGCGAAGTAGAGGCTTTCGTCGACCCGCAGTAGCGCCAGGTGGCTCAGGGTTTCGGCGCTGTGCCGCGTGACGCTGCGGAAGTGCTCGGTGCCCGGAATGCGGCCCACCAGGGCACTGTGCGGACGGCTCGTGCGATACAGGAAGAGCGCGATGGAAAGTGCGACGCCGCTGATGATGCCGGCCTCGACGCCTTCGGTCAGCGTCAGCAGCATGGTCAGGGCCATGGCCGAGAAATCGCTGCGCGAGTAGTGCCAGGTCTGCCGGATCAAGGGGACATCGACCAGGGTCAGCACGGCCACGATGATGGTGGCGGCGAGGGTGGCAACGGGCAGGTGATGGAGCAGTGGGGTCAGGGCCAGGGTCACCAGGCCGATGCCGAGGGCGGCGAAGGCGCCGGCCATGGGGGTGCGAGCACCCGACTCGAAGTTGATCACGGTGCGCGACAGGCCGCCGGTGACCGGCATGCCGGCCGAGAGGGCGGCGGCGATGTTGGCGCCGCCCAGGCCGAGCAGTTCCTGGTTGGGCGAGATGCGCTCGCGGCGTTTGGCGGCCAGCATCTGCGCCATGGAGATCGATTCGACGAAGCCGACCACGCTGATCAGCAGAGCCGGTACCAGCAGCTCTCGCCAGAGCGGCAGGTCGATGGCCGGAAAGGTCAGGGGAGGCAGGCCTCCCGGTACGTCACCGACCACATCCACACCGCGGGTCCCCAGCTCCAGCCACCAACTGAGCAGGGTGGTGATGATGACGGCGAACACCGGGCCGGCCCTCGCACAGAGCGCGGCCAGCCCCTTGGGCATGCCGATCGCCGTCAGGGCGTTCCTGCCGTAACGCCGCATGACGATGAGAAACGCCAGGCAACCGGTGCCAAGAGCGAGCGTCGGCCAATGCAGGGCATCGAGGTGTGTGGCCAGCCCGGTCAGCAGCGAGAGAGCCGTGTAGCCGGTGACATCGATGCCCAGCAGGTGGCTGAGCTGACTGATGGCGATCAGCAGACCCGAAGCGGAGAGGAAGCCGCCGATCACCGGGTGGCTGAGAAAGTTGGCGAAGAAGCCCAGGCGCAGAATGCCCATCACCGTCAGCATCGCCCCGGACAGCAGTGACAGCGTGAGGGCAGCCTCGAGATAGGCCGGCGAGCCCGGCGGGGCCACACCGGAGAGCGCCGCGCCGGTCATCAGGGCAATGATTGCCACCGGCCCGACGGCCAGGGTGCGACTGGTGCCGAGCAGGGTATAGGCAAGCAGCGGCAGAATGCTGGCGTAGAGGCCGACGACCGCCGGGAGACCGGCAAGGATGGCATAGGCCAGCGACTGGGGAATCACCATGATGGTGACGATCACACCCGCCAGCAGGTCCGCGCCGAACAGGCGGCGGGTATAGTGAGGGAGCCAGGTCAGTATCGGGAGATATTTCTTGAGCATCCGGGCCAGTCGCAGGTGGGAGGACGGAAACGAAAACGCCTAACAGCCTAAACGATCCGGCGGTGGCGGTCAGCGATGACGTGCCATGGACTCGTTGCGCGTCTGTCTTCGTGGAACCGTGTCAGGCGTCTTGTACCTCCCTCGGGCGGCCTTGCCAGGCCGTCCAGGAGTAAAGGGCCAGGCCGCACCAGATCAGGATGAAGGTTGCCAGTTGCGCCGGTGTCAGGGGCTCGTTGAAGACCAGCAGGGCGATCAGGAACTGAATCGTCGGGTTGAGATACATCAGAAAGCCCAGGGTCGCCAGACGCAGGCGTCGTGCCGCGCCGGCGAAGGCCAGCAAGGGCAGGGCGGTGATCACGCCGCTGGCGATCAGCAGCAGAGTACTGCGGTGATCGGCCAGGAAATGGGACAGGCCGGCTTCGCTGAGCCAGGCGAGTGCCAGCAGGCCGAGCGGCATCAGCAGCAGAGTCTCGACGAACAGCCCGGAGAGGCCGTCCAGCGGCACCTGCTTGCGCAGCAGGCCATAGGTGCCGAAGGTCAGTGCCAGGGCCAGGCTGATCCAGGGTACCTCGCCGAGCATTACCAGCTGGATGGTGATGGCGATGCCGGCCAGCGCCACGGCGACGCCCTGCAGGCGGAGCATGCGCTCGCGCAGTACCAGCAGGCCGAGCGTCACGTTGACCAGTGGCGTCAGGAAGTAGCCGAGGCTTGCCTGGAGGACCTGGCGACTTTCCACGGCATAGATATAGAGCCCCCAGTTGAGCCCGATCAGCACCGCGCAGGCCAGCACCCGTCCCAGACGACGTGGATGGCGCAGGGCCTCGGTCACCGGTGACCAGCGACGCAGCAGTGTGACCAGTCCCACCAGGAACACGCAGGACCAGAGGACACGGTGGATGAGCACCTCATAGGCGGGGATGCCTTCGAACAAGGCGAAGAAGAGCGGGAAACACCCCCACATCAGGTAAGCGGCGAGGCCGAAGCCGACTCCCTTGGTGACGTCGGGAGAGACGGTCTGTGTCCTTGGCATGTTAAGCTTCCTAAGAATGTCCAACCTATCATAGGGCCGGTATCGCTTCGATGCCATGGCTGCGCGATGCCGGTGTCTCGGTTAGGCTGAAGACAACCCCGGTGCGACGATGGAGTCCCTTTATGAGCGAGCTGCGAACGACCCTGGTGCAGTGCGATCTGCGCTGGGAGGATCCCGATGCCAACTGCCGGATGCTCGAGGAGACGCTGGGCGAGCTCGATGGCGATCAGACCGATCTGATCGTGTTGCCGGAGATGTTCGCCACGGGGTTCACCATGAATTCGCGGGAAATGGCCGAACCCATGGACGAGAGCCCGACCGTCGCCTGGCTGCGCAACCAGGCCGTGCAGCGTGGCTGCGTGGTCACCGGTAGCGTGGCGGTGGTCGAGGGAGGCGATTGTTTCAATCGTCTGGTCTGGGCGCGACCGGACGGGAGCCTGGTCACCTACGACAAGCGTCACCTGTTTCGCATGGCCGGCGAACACGAACGTTATGCCATGGGCCACGAGCGAGTGATCGTCGAACTCAAGGGATTCCGGATCCTGCTCAGCGTCTGTTACGACCTGCGCTTTCCGGTATGGCTGCGTCAGCAGCCTGCCCCCGGCGAACACTTCGAGTACGATGCCCTGCTGTGCATCGCCAACTGGCCGGCACCGCGTCGGCATCCGTGGCGCGTGCTGCTGCAGGCGCGTGCGGTGGAGAACCTGTGCCCGGTGATCGGCGTCAATCGCGTCGGCGAGGATGCCAAGGGGCTCGGCTATGCCGGCGACTCCATGCTGGTCGATGCCAAGGGCGAAGCGTTGATCGACGAGCCCAGGGATCTGCCTTTCGTGAAGACAGGAACACTGTCGCTGGCAGACCTGCAGGCCTTCCGCGAGAAGTTTCCCGCCTGGCGTGATGCCGATCACTTCACCCTGTCGGACGGAGTCGGTGACTGATGCGATTGGATCGTTTCCTGGCGGAGAGTACCGAGCTGACTCGTGGGCTGGCCAAGCGGGCCTTGATCCGCGGCGAGGTCAGCGTCAATGGCGAGCTGGAAAAGAAGGCGGCCCGCCATGTGCAAGAAACCGACCGAATCACCTGGCTGGGCGAGCGCCTCTCCCTGGTGGGGACGCGCTATATCATGCTCCACAAGCCCGAGGGCGTGGAATGCACGGCGAGACGCGGGCTCTATCCCCGAGCGGTGGACCTGCTCGATGTGCCCAAGGTCGAACGCCTGCAGCCGGTCGGGCGTCTCGATGTCGAGACCACGGGGCTTCTGCTGATCACCGATGACGGCCAGTGGTCGCACCGCATCACCTCGCCGCGCCGGCGTTGTCCCAAGGCCTATGTGGCCCGTCTGGCCCGTCCCCTGGAAGGCGATGAGGCAAGACGCGCAATGCAAGCCTTTGCCGAAGGGATCGTGCTGGAGGGCGAGGATGCACCGACCCGCCCGGCTGAATTGACATGCCTGGACGATCACCGTGTCAGGTTGGTCATCGACGAGGGGCGCTATCATCAGGTAAGGCGGATGTTGGCCGCTATCGGCAACCATGTCGAAACGCTGCATCGCGAGTCGGTGGGCGCCCTGGTGCTCGATGACACTCTGGAACCAGGGGAGTGGCGCGAGCTGACGCCCGAGGAAGTCGCATTGTTCTGAGAGGCCTCGACACCACGAGTGACTCCGGATGGCGATCGTTCAGGGGGCTCTCGCATCAGGCGTAGACATGGATTCGTGCCCTGCCGGCATGCTTGGCGTTATAGAGCGCCTTGTCGGCGAGACCCACCAGGGCCTGGGGGTTGACGGCATGCAGGGGATAGGAAGCAATGCCGCAGGATATGGTGACGGGCCCCAATGGTATCTGTTGATGATGCTGAACGGTGCAGGCCAGTGTCTTGAGCAGGGCCTCGGCCCGTTCCTTGACCGCGCTGGTCTCGGTGTTATGCATCAGCACGGCAAACTCTTCGCCGCCCAGCCGGCAGACCACGTCGGCTTCACGGAAATACTGGCTCAGGCAATGAGCGATGGCTGCCAGGACGCTGTCGCCGGCCTCGTGACCGTAACGGTCGTTGATCTGCTTGAAGTGGTCGATGTCGATCATCAGCAGGGTCAAGGGATAACCCTGGCGCTGTGCCTGGGCGGTGGATTGTTCCAGCAGCTTGGTGAAGTAGCGACGATTGTGCAGTCCGGTGAGCGGGTCGGTGTAGGAGAAACTCTCGAGCCGTTTCACCAACGTCTGCAGTTCGCCGGTACGCTGGGCGACTTCCTGCTCCAGGCGCAGATTGAGGCGCTTGAGCTCCTGGTGGGTGCGGTTGTATTCGAGCAACGAGATCGTCACGAGGGCCAGGACGAAGATCAGGGCTCCGCTGCTGACCGGTACGCGGAACCAGGGCAGCAAGCCATGGGCGACGGCCATGTCCGTGACCAGGAGCAGGCTGAAGAAAGCAAAACTGCCCAGGATAGCCTGTTGCTTTCCATCGAGCTCTGGCAGGCGTGGCACGATGGCGGCCATCAGCAGGCAAAGGCTCGTGACAAGCAGCAGGTCGAAGACCGGAAAAGTGGTGGAGAGGTTGACCCATCCCGCCAGTGCTGCGCCCAGGGCCGCGACCAGATAGAGGAGATGGAATTGCCAGATGCGATGAATCAATCGTGTCCGAGTGTCGGTATACCAGTGTTCCAGTAGCAGGCCGATGGCGATCGGCAGTGTGTAATAGCTTCCCGCGGCGAGATAACTCCACATCAGAGGGCGACTGACCAGTAACTGACTTGCCTGGGTGTTCGCCAGAATCATGATGCCGGAGGCGAAGGCGAACAGGGCAATGGGGGCGAAATAGTGGCGTGTGCCGGCCTGGATCAGTGTGAAGACGCCGGCCAGCAGGGCGAGGAGCAGACAGATGATGCTGATGACCAGATCGACGGTCGAATGTCGCAGCAGGTAGCCGAGCAACTCGGCGTGCTCCATGAGCTTCACTTCACCCCATAGGCCGATATCCGTGTAATCCGAATAGACGCGGAAGTAGAGCGTCTTGCCGGCGAAATCCCGGGGAAGTTCGATCATGTGCCATGGCCAGCCCGCGAAACGTCCTTCGCCATGGGCATCGAAGTTGCCGTAGTGATAGATTCGCCGACCTTCCAGATAGGCCTCGACGATCAGGTCAACACTGTATATATAGACTACGGGATCCCGCCATTCCCTGGTCATCGGTAGAGTGATGCGGAACCAGGCATGGTGACTTCCGTTGCGTTCGGGAGGATTGGATGGGAAGTCGATGGCTTGCCAGTCGGTGTCGTTGGATTCGCCCCTGATCCAAATCGGCGTTCCGTCATCGGCGATGGGAGAATCGCCCCAACGGTACTCCCACCCATCCGTCAGCGCGGTCGCCGACGCTTGCGCCGGAGCAGCGATAGAGCCGAGCAGGATCAGCGACAGCATGATCCGCCCCGACGATAAGATGAATCGGCGCATATGGCGTTCTTCGACCCCTTGGCTCCCTGCAAGCCAGTATAGGCCAGCTCGGATATTGGCCTGGTCGGGAGGATTTAACGATCAAATCATGGCTTCTAGCGATCTCTTATACCGTTATCTATCATTGCCGAAACCATATGATCATGGGCCTGATGAAAGATGTCATGGACCATGATGGAAAGATTCGTTAGCATTCAAACTTGTTTTGCATTCACTGGTGTATGTATATGTCCGGCCGGAGTTCATGCATGTCATTCCTTCCTGTTTCCGCTCGCCTCGGTGCATTGCCCTGGCTTTCGATGATGTTTGCGGTCGTGGCCAGTCCCGCCTGGGCCGATGGGCTCTTCACGCTCAAGAGCGAGAACGATATCTACTCCGGCGGTTCGGATGGGCATTACACCAATGGACTGGAGGCCACCTGGGCGTTCCGGACATCGCCACAGCATTGGCTGAACGATCTGGCCGATTGGCTGCCGGGGTGGTCCAGGAACAGCCTCGACGGGGGCGCCTACCGACTCTCGCACCAGCTCTATACGCCTATCGATATCGGCGAGAAGTCGCTCGATGTATCGGACCGACCCTATGCGGGACTATTCACGGCCGGGGTGTCGCTCTTCGACAGTGAGCCCCATGACGACTGGCGGCAACTGCGTAGCCTGAACTTCGATGCGGGAATCGTCGGCCCGGCCGCCGGTGGCGAGACCATCCAGCGCGAGCTGCACCATGTGCTTGATTCCGAGAAGCCCGAAGGTTGGCAATATCAGTTGCACAATGAGCCGGTCGTCAACATGTCCTACAAGACATCATGGATCGGCCGCAGCGCGCTGAATGGCCTGGAGGTGGAGTATGGACCGAGCCTGGGATTCGCCCTGGGGAACCTCTACACCTATGGCGCGACCGGCGGCGGGGTGCGCATTGGCGAGAACCTGAGCCGCAGCTTCGGTATCCCATCGATCGCGCCGGCCGAGGGAGGGCGGTCGTTCTTTCTTCCCGATCGAGGCTTCGGCTGGTATGCCTTTGCGGCCCTGGAGGGGCGCTACATGGCCCATAACCTGCTGCTGGACGGCAATACCTTCGAGAACAGTCATTCCGTCGATCGCGAGGAATGGGTCGGCGACGCCCTGGTTGGCGTGGCCTTCAACTGGGACCGCTGGCAGCTTTCCGTCACCCATGCATGGCGGACCAAGGAGTTTCACGCCCAGCCGAAATCCGACAGTTTTGGGTCGCTGTCGCTGGCCTTCTGGTACTAGGAACCTTTCTTAGGAGCGTTCCCGCAGGCCCGCGGCCTCGACCAGAGCCCTGGTATAGGCGGTGGTCGGCCGTTCCAGCACATCGAGACAGTCGCCGCTTTCCACCACCTCACCATCCTTGAGCACCAGGATTCGATGCGCCATGGCGCGGACGACCGCCAGGTCGTGGCTGATGAACAGGTAGCTGATGCCACGTCGGCGTTGCAGTTCGCGCAACAGGTTGACGAGCTGTGCCTGGACGCTGCGATCCAGCGCCGAGGTCGGCTCGTCCAGTACCACCAGGTCGGGCGCCATGATGATGGCCCGTGCGACGGCGATACGCTGGCGCTGGCCGCCGGAGAATTCGTGCGGATATCGTGACGCGCAGCCTTCGGGCAGGCCGACCTCCTGCAAAGTGTCGCGAATGCGCCTTTCCACCTCCTCGGCCCCGAGTTCGGGGTGGTGGAAGCGTAGCCCTTCGCTGATGATGTCCGACACCGGCATGCGGGGCGAGAGCGACCCGAAGGGATCCTGGAAGACGACCTGGAAGCGGCGACGCTGGCGACGCAGTGCTCCGCCACGCAGTTGATCCAGCCGGGTGCCGTCGAAATCGAGGCGGCCGCGACTCGGTACCAGGCGCAGCAATGCCTGGGCGAGCGTGCTCTTGCCGGACCCCGATTCACCGACGATCCCCAGGGTTTCACCGGGTGCCACATGCAGATCCAGCGGCTTGACCGCCTCGAAGGCGGCGGGACGGCGCTGGAAGAGGCGCTTCGGGCGCTGGAAGCTCACGCCGACGCCGCGCGCCTCGAGCAGGGCTGATCTGGTGGTGACGGGGGCCGGGCGACCGCTTGGTTCGGCGTCCAGCAGTGCGCGCGTGTAGGGGCTTTGCGGCGCGCTGAAGACGTCGCTGACCGTGCCGGTTTCCTGGGCGCGTCCCTGGTGCATGACGCACACACGATCGGCGTGATGGCGAACCAGGTTGAGGTCGTGGGTGATGAACAGCATGCCCATTTCCCGCTCATCGCGCAGCTCGGCCAGCAGGGCGAGAATTTCGCGCTGTACCGTGACGTCCAGCGCCGTGGTGGGCTCGTCGGCAACCAGCAGTCGAGGGTTGTTGGCGATGGCCATGGCGATCATCACGCGCTGGCGCTGGCCTCCGGAAAGCTGATGGGGCCAGGCGTCGAGCAGTTCCGTGGTGCGCGGCAGGCGCACGCGCTCCAGCAGTTCATGGCTGCGGCGTCGGGCGGCTTGTCCGGTGAGCCCCTGATGCAGGCGCAGTGTTTCGCCAAGCTGCTTGCCGACATTGTGCAGCGGATTGAGCGAGGTCATGGGTTCCTGGAAGATGAACCCGACCTGGCCGCCACGTATTCGGCGCCAGTCACGTGGCGACAGGTCGCTCAGGTCGAGACCGTCGAGTCGGCGTCCTCCGGTAAGCGAGGCATTGGCGGGCAGCAATCCCAGTGCACCGAGTGCCGAGACGGACTTGCCCGAGCCGGATTCGCCGACCAGGGCGAGCGTCTCGCCATGGTTCACCTCCAGGGACAGCGCATCGACCACTGGCATGCCATCGAAGGCGATGGTCAGCGCGTCGAGCTGGAACAGGGGCTGATCAGGCATGGTGCGGAATCCTCGGGGCGGTGCCGGCATGCTGGATGTGGCGAGGGTCGAAGGCGTCCCGCAGCCCTTCGCCGATGAACACCAGCAACGAGAGCATGATCGACAGGGTCATGAAGGCCGCGATGCCGAGCCAGGGGGCCTGGAGATTGTTCTTGCCCTGGGCGACGAGTTCACCCAGTGAAGGCGAGCCCGGCGGCAGGCCGAAGCCGAGGAAGTCCAGAGCGGTCAGGGTGGTGATCCCGCCGGTGAACAGGAAGGGAATGAAGGTCAGGGTGGCGACCATGGCATTGGGCAGCACATGACGCCACATGATCAGCCGCGAGGGCAGTCCCATGGCGCGGGCAGCACGGACGTATTCGAGATTGCGGGCGCGCAGGAACTCGGCTCGCACCACGTCGACCAGCCCCAGCCAGGAGAACAGCAGCATGATGCCGAGCAGCCACCACAGGTTGGGTTCGACCATGCTGGCCAGGATGATCAACAAAAACAGCACCGGCAGGCCCGACCATATCTCGGTCAGGCGTTGTCCGATCAGGTCGATCTTGCCGCCGAAATAGCCCTGAACGCCGCCGATCAGAACGCCGAGCGCCATGGAGCCGATGGTCAGCACCAGAGCGAAGATCACCGACAGCCGGAAACCGTAGATCACCCGCGCCAGAACGTCGCGACCCTGGTCGTCGGTGCCCAGCCAGTGCTCGCCGTCCGGTGGCGACGGCGCGGGATGACGCAGCGTCATGTCCAGGGTGTCGTAGGAATAGGGGATGGGGGCCCAGAGCATCCAGCCGTCGGCCTCGATGGCATCGCGGGTATATGGATCGCGATAGTCCGCCGGCGTGGGCAGGAAACCGCCGAATTCGGTATCGGGATAATCGACCAGCAACGGCAGGTACCAGTCGCCTTGATACTGCATCAACAAAGGCTTGTCGTTGGCCACCAGCTCGGCGCCGAGACTGATCGCGAACAGCACCGCGAATACCCACAGCGAGATCCGGGCGCGGCGGTTCTGCCGGAAGACCTCGAGCCGGCGGCGAGTGATGGGAGACAGGCGAGTCTTGGCGGCATTCATCATGGTCAGGACTCCCGGGTCTCGAAATCGATGCGGGGATCGACCCAGACATAGGTCAGATCCGATATCAATTTCAGGATCAGGCCGATCAGGGTGTAGAGATAGAGGGTGCCGAAGATCACCGGATAGTCGCGTTGCATGACGGCCTCGAAGCCGAGCAGGCCAAGGCCGTTCAGGGAGAAGATGACCTCGATCAGCAGTGCGCCGGTGAAGAAGATGCCGATCAATGCCGAAGGCAGGCCGGCGATGATGATCAACATGGCGTTGCGGAAGACATGACCATAGAGCACGCGACGATCACTGGCGCCCTTGGCACGGGCGGTGAGCACGTATTGCTTGTGGATCTCGTCGAGAAAGCTGTTCTTGGTCAGCATGGTCAGGGTGGCGAAGCTGCCGATGGCCGAGGCGGCGACCGGCAGGCTGATGTGCCAGAAATAATCCTTCACCTTGCCCCAGACCGAGAGCTCGGAAAAATCCGGCGAGGTCAGGCCGCGCAGCGGGAAGATATCCCAGTAGCTGCCACCGGCGAACAGTACGATCAGCAGGATGGCGAACAGGAAACCGGGAATGGCGTAGCCGATGATGACCAGCCCCGAGGTCCACACATCGAAGCGCGAGCCATGTACCAGGGCCTTGCGGACGCCCAGCGGTATCGAGATCAGATAGACCAGCAGGGTGGTCCACAGGCCCAGCGAGATCGAGACCGGCAGGCGTTCGAGGATCAGGGTGGTGACGGCCTTGCCGCGAAAGAAGCTCTCGCCGAGGTCGAAGGTGGCGTAGTCGACGAGCATGTCGAGAAATCGCTCCGGCGCCGGCTTGTCGAAACCGAACTGGGTCTCCAGGCGTTCGATGAATTGCGGCGGTATGCCACGGCTGCTCCGGGAGCCGTCGCTCGAGGCGACTTCGCCGCCATCGCCTTCCAGGCGGGTGCTGGACTGCGAGGACAGCCCCTCGAAACGTGCCAGCATCTGGTCGATGGGGCCACCCGGAGCAGCCTGGACGATGATGAAGTTGAGCAGCAGGATCCCCAGCAGGGTGGGGATCATCAGCAACAGGCGGCGCAGGGTATAGGCGGCCACGACAACTCCTCAAGGCGTGATGGACGAATCTGGCTGGCAGTCTAACCGCCGCTCTGCCGGGCTTCGACTTCGGCGGCACGCTGAGGGTCGATCCACCAGGCGTCGAGGTCCAGTCCGTACTCCGGGAAGGGTTCCTTCCAGCCGAACTTGTCCCAGAAGGCCACCCGCGTCGCCGGCAGGTGCCATTGGGGAATCACGTAGAACCCCCAGCGGAGCACGCGATCCAGTGCCTGGGCGGCGGTGTCCAGCTCGGCGCGCGTATCGGCGGCGATCAAGCGTTCCACCAGATCGTCGATGACCGGACTTTCCAGCCCGATGAGGTTGCTGCTCTGGGGGGCATTGGCGTACTTGCTGCCCCAGAATTCGCGTTGTTCGTTGCCGGGATTCGCCGACTGGGGAAAGCTGCCGACGATGATGTCGAAATCGAAATTGCCCCGGCGGTTGAGGTACTGGCTGACATCGACGACACGGATCTTGCCCTGGATGCCCAGTCGTTTCAGGTTGCGCAGCAGGGGATGCACGACGCGCTCGAAGCGGCTGTCGTGCAGGAGTACCTCGAGTCGCAAGGGCTCGCCTTCCGGCGTGATCAACTGGCCGTCTCGATAGGTATAGCCGGCCTCGGTCAGCAGCTCATGGGCGCGCTGGAGGCGAGCGCGGGGCTCCTCGGGCATGTCGATGGGCAGGGGGGAGTCGAAGACGCGCTCGGGCAGGGCGTCGCGATGCGGCTCGAGCAGTGCCAGCTCCGCGTCACTGGGCAGCCCCTCAGCGGCCATTTCGGAATTGTCGAAGTAACTGTGGGTACGCTGATAGGCGCCGTAGAAGAGGTTCTTGTTCAGCCACTCGAAGTCGAAGGCGAGGTTCAGGGCTTCGCGCAGGCGCACGTCCTGGAACTTGTCTCGCCGGAGGTTCATGACATAGGCCTGCATGCCCGCGGGCTGGCCGTCGGGGATCTCCAGGCGCTTGACGAAGCCGGCCTTGACGGCAGGGAAGTCATAGCCGGTCGCCCAGTTGCGGGCCGAGGAACCGGTCCGCATGTCGAGGTTGCCGGCCTTGAAGGCTTCCATGGCCACGGAAGCGTCGCGGTAGTAGTCGAAGACGAGCCGGCCGATATTGTGGCGGCCGCGATTGACGGGGAGATCCCGGCCCCAGTAATCGTCGACGCGCTCGTAGACGATGCGGTGGCCGGGGTCGACTTCAGCGATTCGATAAGGGCCCGAGCCGAGCAGAGCATCCTGGGTGGGCTGGGTGAAGTCGCGCTCCCGCCAGTAGTGAGCGGGCAGTACCGGCAACTGGCCGAGAATCAGCGGCAGCTCGCGGGACTCGCTATCAGTCAGGTCGAAATGCACGGTGTCCTCGTCCACGGCGTGGACATCTTTCACGCCGGCGTAGTAGGCGCCATAGAGAGGTTGGCCATGCTCGGTGAGCGTCTCGAAGCTGAATACTACGTCCTCGGCGGTGACCGGTGTGCCGTCGTGGAAGCGTGCCTTGGGGTTGAGGTCGAACTCCACCCAGTGCCTTTGCGGATCGAGACGGATGCCGGAAGCCAGCAGGCCGTACATGGTGAACGGCTCGTTCGGGTTGCTGGTCAGCAGGGTGTCGTAGACATTGCCGAGTCCGGCGGCCGGCGTGCCCTGGACAATGTAGGGATTGGTCGAGTCGAAGCTGCTGCCGATGGCGGCGCGGGCCAGGGTCCCGCCGATGGGGGCGTCTGGATCGGCATGGGGAAAGTGGTCGAAACCCTCGTCCAGTGCCGGCTCGCCGTAGAGAGCGAGAGCGTGTCGAGTGGGGACGTCGCCGGGATCGGCGGCCAGCACGGGGAGGCTGGCCAGGGTCGTCAGCAGCAGGAGCAATCGCAACATCGGTGAAGTTCCATTCCCTGCGTCAAGAGCGCGCTCGACAGGGCGCGCTTCAGTGTTATCTACCGGAAAGTGTCAGTTGCTGTCCTGGTTGTAAAGCGTCGGGTTGATCCAGTCCGTTCCAGCGCGCGAGATCCGCGGCCGCTACGGCATGCCTGGAGGCGATGGAAGACAAGGTGTCGCCGCGCTGGACCACATGGATATCGGTGGTGCCATTGGCATCGTCCATCGGTGAATTGCCGAGGGCGGCGACGAGGCGCTGGGCGTGCCCCATCGGTACCAGGAGCTCGTCGACCTGGCCGGGGTGTGCGACCTTGGCGCGGAGTCCCGGGTTGAGCTCGGCCAGGCGCTGTTCGGATACGCCGGCCAGGCGTGCGGCCTCATCCAGAGTGACCCGGCGGGTCACCGGCACCTGGGCGAAGGCCGGTCCGCCTTCGATGTCGGGAAGTTCGACGCCATAGTGCTCGGGTTCGGCGATGATCGCGGCGATGGCCAGCAGCTTGGGAACGTAGTCCATGGTTTCCGACGGCAGGCTCAGGTCCCAGTACTCACCGGTCTTGCCTTGTGACTGGGCGACGCGGCGGGCCTGGTTTACTGTGCCGGCGCCGGCGTTGTAGGCGGCCAGGGAAAGCTCGATGTCGCCTTCGTACCACTGGTCGGCCTGGGTCTCGATGTAATCCAGCGCGGCTTCCGTCGAGCGCACGACATCGAGGCGGCCATCCCAGACGTTGTTGCGCCTGAGGCCGAGGGCTTCTCCGGTGCGTGGCATGATCTGCCACAGGCCGGCGGCGCCGAAGTGGCTGCGAGCCTCGGGGTCGAAGGAGCTCTCGATGAAGGGCACCAGGGCAATCTCGCCGGGCAGCCCGCGAGCCTCGACCTGCTGGACGATCCAGGTCAGCCAGGGACGGGCACGCTCGGTGATCTCGGCGATATTGCCCGGGTTCGAGCGGTATTCGTCGATCCAGTGCTGGACCCTGGCGTGACCGGCATCGGCACGCCATTGATCATTCCATTCGAAGCTGGCGCGCAGGCGCTCCCAGGCATCCTTGGGCTGGAGGTCGAGAGCGCCCCAGAAGGTGGCCAGCGGGTGTGAGCGGGCGTGGGGGCGGGTGGCATCGTTCGGCATGGTAGTGCCGCCGAGAGATGTACGTTCGGCGGGCAGGGTGGCGGCCTGAGTGTCGAGGCTGTAGGGAGCCGTCGCCAACAGGGCGCCGAGCAGGCTCAGGGAGCTGGCGAACCCGAACAGGCGTCGTCGCATCGTATGATAGGTCATGCAAGGGTCTCCGGGGCGCGGGGGCTCGGCATGCATGGTGCCGAGCCGGTCGTCCAGCGGCCCTTTTCAAAAAGGGATCTCAGAAGGAATCTTTCCAGGCGCGCAGGGTGGTGAAGGTTGCCAGCTCGGTGTCGGTGGCGCCGTGCTCTGCGGCAGCGCGGCGTACCCCTTCCTCGCCGCAGCGCAAAAAGGGGTTGATGCGGCGTTCCCGGCCGAGGGTGCTGGGCAGCGTGGGGCGCTCGAGCTCCCTGGCGCGCAGGCATTCGTTTTCGGCTTCGATCACGTCCTTGTTGCCCGGGTCGGCGGCCTTGGCGAAGCGCAGGTTGGCCAGCGTGTACTCATGGGCGGCGAATACCAGGGCTTCCTCGGGCAAGTTGTCGAGACGTGAAAGGGATTGATGCATCTGCTCCGGCGAGCCTTCGAAAAGGCGGCCGCAACCGGCACTGAACAGCACGTCGCCACTGAACAGCAGGGGCGGTATGCCGGCGGTGAAGAAGGCGATATGGTCGAGGGTGTGGCCGGGCAGTTCCAGCACCTCGAACAGGCGCCCCATGACCCGGATTTCGTCACCATCACCGACGCGCTCATCGATGCCGGTGATCGACGGGTTGTGAGGGCCGATGACACGGGGGGAATAACGCTGGATCAATTCCGCCAGCCCACCGGTATGATCGGGGTGATGGTGGGTGATCAGGATGGTGCCGAGCGTCAGACCCTCGCGTTCCAACCATTCGATCACGGGGGCAGCATCGCCGGGGTCGACCACACAGACACTGTCGCTCGTATCCTGGCGCAGTAGCCAGATATAGTTGTCGCTGAAGGCTGGAATGGGTGTCACGCTCAACATGAACTCGTTATCCTCGCGCCTTGACCGTTGACCGGGCTCGATGGTGCCTGATCCGAGGCAAGTCGTAAAAAGTGCAAACTGTGGAGAGAAGAGCGGATCATGTCAAATTCGCGGGAGGCGATGGCACTGGCGCGATTGGCCGACGAAGGGCGCCGTTACTGGGCCAGTGCCTCGGGGCAGGCCATCTGGCGTGCCGAGCGAGCCTGCATCGGGCCGCTGTGCGAACGCTGGTTCGGCCCTCATGCCCTGGAACTCGGTTTCGGTCCTGCGCTGACGGACATGTGTCCGGTACACCATTCGATACGCTGGTCGCCGACGGAGGAACTCGTCGAGGTGCCATCGACCCTGGTGTGTCCGCCCGATGCCCTGCCATTGCCCGATGGCTGCCTGAGCCTGGTGGTCGTGCATCATCTTCTCGAGGTATTGCCGAACCCTCATCATGTGCTGCAGGAGGCGGCCAGGGTCACGGCGGATGAAGGCCACCTGGTGCTGTTCGCCTGGTCGCCGTTCGGTATCGCGGGTGGGGCGCGGCTGTGGCCCGAACGGCGCCGCCATTTTCCCGGTCGAGGCCGTTGGCGCAGTCCGGCCCGCTTGCGCGACTGGTTGACGTTTGTCGACTTCGAGACGCACCGGGTAGACTACTGCGGCTTTCGCCTGCCCGGCGGACTGGCGCGCAATGCCGTGCTGGAGACCGTCGGGCGGCGGCATAACCTGCCGCTGGGCGACTGCTACATGATCCATGCCCGGCGCCGTTCTCAACTGGCCCAGCCCCGGCGCGGGAAGGTGTCCTTTGCACCGCCGCTGCCCGGTTCCGCCCTGGGCGGCGCTACGCGGATCGGGCGACAATCGGACAAGAAGGTGAAAGAGGGTGAATGACGAACCGCCCCAGGTGGCATTGAGCGATGTGACGATCTACACCGACGGGGCCTGTCGAGGCAACCCGGGGCCGGGTGGCTGGGGAGCCTTGCTGGTCAGCGGCGAGCACGAGAAGGCCCTCAAGGGCGCCGAGGCCAAGACCACCAACAACCGCATGGAGCTGATGGCCGCCATCATGGCGTTGCGGGCCCTCAAGCGGCCCTGTCGGGTCGCGCTGTGGACCGATTCCGAATACCTGCGGCGGGGCATCACGGAATGGATACACGGCTGGATCAAGCGTGACTGGAAGACCGCCTCGCGCAAGCCCGTCAAGAATGCCGAGTTGTGGCGCGACCTGCACGAGCAATCAAAGCGTCATAGCGTCGAGTGGCACTGGGTCAAGGGACATAGCGGCCACCCGGGCAATGAACGAGCCGATGCCCTGGCCAACGAGGCGATCGACGAGATGCAGGCCGGCGCCTGAGGCGCCGCTTTTCCCAACGCCGAGCAGCGAGCACGAGACACGACATGCGTCAGATCATTCTGGATACCGAGACCACCGGCATCGATCCCCGCGAGGGCCATCGCCTGATCGAGATCGGGGCGGTGGAAATGGTCAATCGTCGATTGACCGGTAACACCTACCACCAGTACATCAATCCCGAGCGCGATATCGAGGCCGAGGCCGTGGAAGTCCACGGCATCACCAACGAGAAGGTGGCCGACGAGCCGGTATTCGCCGAGGTGGCCGACGCCTTCTGGGCCTTCATCAAAGGCGCCGAGTTGGTCATTCACAACGCGCCCTTCGATGTGGGCTTCATCGATCACGAGTTCGCCAGGCTCAACGAGGCGCGAGGCGGGCCGGTGCTGGGCCCGGTGGCCGAGCATTGCCGCATCCTGGATACGCTCCAGTTGGCCCGGGACAAGCATCCCGGCCAGCGCAACAACCTGGATGCGCTCTGCAAGCGTTACGAGATCCAGAACGGCCACCGCGTGCTCCACGGCGCCCTGCTGGACGCCGAGATCCTCGCCGATGTCTATCTGGCGATGACCGGGGGACAGACCGCGCTGTCGTTGGATGCATCCGCCGGTGACGACACCGAGCAGGCCGACAACGGTGGCGGTCTGCGTATTCGACGGCTGTCGTTGTCACCGGGCCAGCTTCGCGTGCGCCAGCCGGACGAGGCGGAATGGCAGGCGCATCGCGACAAGCTGGCCGGCATCCGTGAGGCCTCTGGAGAGTGCCGCTGGGATGGTCTGGAAGGGTGGCCCGGAGCGCCGGGAGAGAGTCGCTGATGCTCAGGCGCGAGCTGCCCCATGATGCGTCGGCGGGGCGTCTGATCCGGCTTGCCGAGGGGCGTATCGCGCCCGGCCCGGATGGCGGGCCCTTGCAGCCGCCGACCAATTGGCACCCGGATGTGCAACCGCTGTGCTGGTGGCGGGGCGAGCCGGTGGGGCTGTCCCTGGAACAGCGGGCCGGTGAGGACTGGCTGGAAGGCCGCGATTGGCTGGACCGACTGCCCGGTGACTGGTTTTCCCTGGTATCCACGGCGCTGCAAGTGGGTGCCTGGTTGCGCAATCATCGGTTTTGCGGCCGCTGTGGAGCGCCGTCATCGCGCCTCGGCAGCGAATTTGCCATGCAGTGCGCACAGTGCGGTCAGCGCAACTACCCGCGCATCTCGCCGTGCATCATCACTCTGGTGACTCATGGGGAGTCGATGTTGCTGGCGCGGAGTCCGCGCTTCCCCGCTGGTCGGTATTCGACCCTGGCTGGGTTCATCGAGCCGGGCGAGTCCGCCGAGGAGGCGGTGCGTCGCGAGGTCGAGGAAGAAGTGGGTGTGGCACTGGGGCGGCTACGCTATTTCCAGAGCCAGGCCTGGCCGTTTCCACACTCGCTGATGCTGGGCTATTTTGCCGAAGCGGCGAGCCGGCGGATTCGCATCGATGGCGTGGAAATCAGCGATGCCGCCTGGTTCTCGCCCAGACATTTGCCCAAGCTGCCACCGTCGTATTCCATCTCTCGCGCCTTGATCGACACCCACCTCGCCGAGGTGGGTGTCCGGGACGAGACCTCGGGCAACGATTGGGGCGCCTGAGTCTCAGCCGGCGGGAAACAGGCTGGTCAGTTTGGTGGCCAGCATGACATTGCCGGAGGCCTTCAGCTTGCCGGTCATGAAGGCGGTCATGCCGTTGACCTCTCCGGACATGATGCCCTTCAGGGTCTCGGTGCTCAGGCTCAGGCTGACCGAAGGATCCTCGTGCTCGCCGGCGCAGATCTCGAGTTCGCCGTCCTGGATCTTGAGGTAGTGATCCTCGGCGTCGCTGAAGTGGAACTGGAAGATGTCGTCCATGCCCTGGGCGGCCTGGGCGTCGAAACGGGCGTGCAGCTTGTCGAAGGTGGACATCGTGGGGATCCCTTGGGTCATGGTGTCGAAAAGTGATGTCAGCGTATTTAAAACGCTTGTTTTAATCAAGCCGGCTTGAGCCATCATGACGACTGACGTCAGCATGTGGGCGAAATATACATAGGAGTCGCATCGTGAATGAATGGTTGAGTGAACTCGGTATGTTCCTGGCCCAGTTGCTGATCGTGGCCGTGGTCGTTGCCCTGGCGCTGGTAATGGTCGTGAGGGCTCGTTCCGGTGGCGGCGAGGAGCGCAGCCAGATCAGGCTGGAAGAGCTCAATGCCCGGCGTCGACGGCGTTCGCGGCGTCTGCGCCTGGCGTCCAGCGAGCCGTCGGTGCGCAAGCGATTGGCGAAGTCGTTTCGTCGCGACGACAAGTCGCGGGGCAAGCAAGGCGATGCGCCTCGCCCCACGGTCTGGGTCCTGGACTTTCATGGCGACCTCAAGGCCAGCGCCACCGGCAAGCTGGCCGAGGAAGTCTCCGCTGTGCTGGACGCCGCGGAGCAGGGTGATGAAGTGGTCGTGCGCCTGGAATCGGCGGGCGGTCTGGTGCATGCCTATGGCCATGCCGCCGCCGAGATGGATCGGTTGCGACAGGCGGGGCTGTCGACCACGGTGTGCGTCGACAAGGTAGCGGCCAGCGGAGGCTATCTGATGGCGTGCTGCGCCGATCGGTTGCGCGCCGCGCCCTTTGCCGTCCTGGGGTCGATCGGGGTGGTCGCGCAGTTGCCGAATGTCCATCGTCTGCTCAAGCGCCATGACATCGACGTGGAGGTTCTCACCGCAGGGCACTACAAGCGGACCCTGACGGTGTTCGGCGAAAATACCGAGGAAGGACGGCAGAAGTTTCTGGCCGAGCTGGATACCGTGCATGACCTGTTCAAGCGTTATGTCGCCGAGCGTCGGCCGGGGCTGGATATCGAAGCGGTAGCCACCGGCGAGGCCTGGCACGGTACCGAGGCACTGCCCCGGGGGCTGATCGACGAAATCGGGACCAGCGAGGCCTATCTTGCCGAGCGCATGAATGATGCCAGGGTCATCGCCCTGAGCATCCAGGCGCGGCGCGGGCTTGCCGAGCGTCTCGGCCTGTCGGTATCGCAGGGCATCGAGCGCAGTGTCGAGCGGGGCGTGGAAGCGCTCGATGCCAGTCTCTGGCAGAAACGCTGAGGGGCGGGCTGGGCGTCATAGGCCCAGCTTGCCGAGCGCTTCGATGATGGTGCCGGCACGCTCCCCGTGGAGCGAATAGTAGATCGTCTGCGAGGCGCGCCGGGTAGCGACCAGTTCCTCCCGGCGCAGTATCGCGAGATGCTGGGACAGAGCGGACTGACTGAGGGCGAGCCGCTGGTTGAGTTCGGTGACGGAAAATTCCGCGCCGACCAGCAGACAGAGGATCCGCAGGCGATTGTCGTTGGCCATTGCCTTGAGTAGCGAGCTTGCCTGCTCGACTGCCGTATCGCCCCCATCCAGCAGGCGCTTCGCCTGGCGCTGAGCGTTGGTCATGATGTATCCCCTTGAGCTAGCGAGCCCAATGCCGCAGTCTCCCTCGCCGGTCACCGGGTCTTCATGGGTCGTCAGGCAACCCTCCACCGGATGCCATTGTCACCTCGATTTTCTGATTCAGGCATTACTCAACTAGTTTGCTTTCACTATAGTCCACGGGCTGGAACAGTCGCGATTCAACGCTGACTTAATGTCTGGTTCGGCGGCTGGAAGCTCCCCCTCTACGGTTTTTGTCGACAATCTTCTCGGCAAGTTTCGTTCTTTTGTCGAATCCTAGCCGATGGTCTGAGGACTTTCGGGGCAATGTTGTTCTAGGGTGTCAACAATCGACAGAACAACGATAGCCGCGCACGAAACGAGAGGTGGTGCCGCATGCAGCGTTATCAAGACGAGTTTCGCCGCTCCATTGATGATCCTGAAGCCTTCTGGGCCGAGCAGGCTGCTCGGTTGCCCTGGTTCACGCCGCCGCGGACCATCCTGCGATACGACGATCAGGGACATGCACGCTGGTACGAGGACGGGGAGCTCAACCTGTGTCATGCCGCGCTGGATCATCACGTCGAGCAGGGGCGGGGAGAACAGGCGGCGGTTCATTGGGATTCGCCGGTCACCGGCCACAAACGGACCCTGACCTATCGTCAGTTGCAGGACCGAGTGGCGCGTTTCGCCGGAGCGCTGCGCGGGCAGGGCGTGGCATATGGGGATCGGGTGGTGATCTACATGCCGATGGTGCCCGAGGCATTGATCGCCATGCTTGCCTGCGCTCGTCTCGGGGCCGTGCATTCGGTGGTGTTCGGCGGTTTCGCGCCCCATGAGCTGGCGGTTCGTATCGAGGATGCCGAACCGCGAGTCATCGTGACGGCCTCCTGTGGGGTCGAGATCGAGCGAGTCGTGCCCTACAAGCCCATCGTCGACGAGGCGCTGGCTCGCAGCGCTCACAAGCCGGCCGCCTGCGTGCTGCTGCAGCGCGACTCGCATGTCGCCGAACTCGGTGAAGGTGACCACGACTGGGAGACCCTCGAGGCGGCAGCCGAGCCGACGGAGTGCGTGCCGGTCAAGGCCACCGATCCGCTTTATATCCTGTATACCTCGGGAACCACCGGCAGGCCCAAGGGCGTGGTCCGCGACACCGGGGGATACGGCGTGGCGCTGCACTATTCGATGGAGCGGGTCTACGACATGGCGCCGGGCGAGGTGTTCTTCTCGGCCTCGGATGTCGGCTGGGTGGTCGGTCACTCCTATATTGTCTATGCGCCATTGCTGCGTGGCTGCACCACGCTGGTGTACGAGGGCAAGCCG
Organism: Halomonas elongata DSM 2581; assembly: GCF_000196875.2. Lineage (NCBI taxonomy): Bacteria > Pseudomonadati > Pseudomonadota > Gammaproteobacteria > Oceanospirillales > Halomonadaceae > Halomonas > Halomonas elongata. The sequence goes on along the minus strand of NC_014532.2, from coordinate 1,958,221 downwards.
GTGCGAACGCCGGATGCGGGCGCTTTCTGGCGGTTGATCGCCGAATATCGGGTAAAGAGCTTCTTCACCGCGCCGACCGCCTTCCGGGCCATCAAGAAGGAGGACCCGGAGGGCAAGTGGCTTGCCCATCATGACCTGTCGTGTCTCGAGTCGCTGTTCCTGGCCGGGGAGCGCCTGGATCCACCGACCTTCTACTGGCTCCAGGAAAGGCTCGATGTGCCGGTGATCGATCACTGGTGGCAGACCGAGACGGGTTGGCCCGTGGCCGCGAATCTTCTGGGGCTGGAGCCGATGCCGGTCAAGGCGGGATCGGCGACGGTGCCCGTGCCGGGCTTCAATGTTCAGGTGCTGGACCACGAAGGAAGACGCGCCATGGCGCAGGAGCAGGGGGCCGTGGTGATCAAGGAGCCCATGCCGCCTGGCTGCCTGACCGGAATCTGGCGGGATGCCGGGCGCTTCCACTCGGCCTACATGGCGGCTTTTCCGGGCTACTATCTGACCGGCGACGGGGGCTATGTCGATGAAGACGGTTATCTGTTCATCATGGGCCGCACCGATGACGTGATCAATGTGGCGGGACACCGCCTGTCCACGGGCGAGATGGAAGAGGTGGTCGGTGGGCACCCCGCCGTAGCCGAATGTGCGGTCATCGGTATTCAGGACGCGCTCAAGGGGCAGGTGCCGGTGGGCCTGGTCATCCTCAAGGATGGATTCACGGGGGATACGGCGTCGCTCGAGGCCGAACTGGTCGAGCGGGTACGCGAATGGATCGGGCCGATCGCCTGTTTCCGGCAGGTGCTGGTGGTCGATCGGCTGCCGAAGACACGATCCGGCAAGATCCTGCGCAAGCTGTTGCGCAATATCGCCGATGGTCAGGCCTGCGGGGTGCCATCGACCATCGATGATCCGGCGGGCCTCGAATCGGTTGTGGATGCGATGCGACAGCACGATGTCGGTGATTCGGCACGGGCGCGCATGGAATGATGCTGAAGGTGGCGGGTTATCGGGCATTTGGCCGGGTGGCGGCGGGTGCGTATAATGCGCGCGTCCACGCCGTCACGCCCGGTTCACTCATCACCATGAGGGTTCCCTCACCCCTCCTGCCAAAAAGGCTGTCCCGATGTTCGTTTTATCCGCCGCCCAGACCCGTCGTTGCCTGACCCTGCTGGTCGCCTTCCATATCCTGGTCATCGCGGCCAGCAACTATCTCGTCCAGTTGCCGTTCAGCCTGTTCGGCCTGCATACCACCTGGGGCGCTTTCAGCTTTCCCTTCATCTTCCTTGCCACCGACCTGACGGTACGGCTTTTCGGCAAGGAACCGGCCCGTGCCATCATCTTCCGGGTGATGTTCCCGGCCCTGCTGGTGTCCTATGGCGTGTCGGTGGTATTTCCCCGCGGCGGTTTCGCCGGTTTCGAGGCCCTGGCGCAATGGGATCTGTTCGTGGCACGCATTGCGCTGGCCAGCTTCATGGCCTATGTCGTCGGGCAGTTGCTGGATGTCACGGTGTTCGATCGGCTGCGTCGCCTGGGCACCTGGTGGGTGGCGCCGGCGATGTCCACGCTGTTCGGTAACCTGGCTGATACCTTTGCGTTCTTCTCGATCGCCTTCCATCGCAGTCCAGACCCGTTCATGGCCGCCAACTGGCCCGAGATCGCCTGGGTGGACTACGCCATCAAGCTCGGCATCAGCCTGGCGCTGTTCCTGCCGCTGTACGGTGTGCTGCTCGGCTGGTTGACGCGTCGCCTGGTGACCATGACCGGAGGCCAGGATCTGACTCCCGAACAGGCCCGCGCCCGCTCTTGAATTCACCCGTTTGTGCATAAGGAGAGACCACGATGCCCGTCGAGCTCAATCATATCGATACCGGTGGCGAGGGGGTGCCGTTGGTGGTGGTCCATGGCCTGCTGGGCAGTGCCGACAACTGGCGCTCGCATATCAAGAAGTGGCGTGACTCCCGGCGGGTGATTGCTGTCGATCTGCGCAATCATGGTCGCTCGCCCCATGTCGAGGGCATGGGTTACGAGGCGATGGCCGAGGATCTGATGGCGCTGCTGGATCGGCTCGATGTGCAAAAGGCCCATCTGCTGGGCCATTCGATGGGCGGCAAGGTAGTGATCAGCGTGGCGCGACTCGCGCCGTCACGAGTGGCGTCGCTGATCGTTGCCGATATCGCCCCTCAGGCTTATGGCCATGATCACGACGCCATCTTCGCCGGCCTGCGACATCTCGAGAGCGGGGCGCCGACGACCCGCGGCGAGGCCGATGCCCTGCTTGCCGAGCATGTCGATGAGCGCTCCACTCGGCTGTTTCTGGCCACCAACCTGGAGCGTGGCGAGCAAGGTGGGCTACGCCTGCGAATCGGCCTCGACGAGATCGAGGGCGATTACGACGCCATCATGGCAGCGCCGGCCGGCGAGGGGGCCTTCGAAGGGCCGACACTGGTGGTGCGTGGCTCGCGCTCGCAGTATGTCACCGACGAGATGCTGCCGGCGTTGCGCCGTGTCTTGCCCGATGCCGAACTGGTGACCCTGGAGGCCGGCCATTGGCTGCATGCCGAACAGCCCGAGGCGTTTCAGGAGGCGGTCAATCGCTTTCTCGATGAAGTGAGTTGATCAAGGCTCGCTGATGTCCACGGCGAGCCGCGAGACGGGATGGCGCTCCGTCACCAGGCCGGCCTCGAAGAGAAATCGCTCGACATCCCGATAGCGTCCCTGGCTCAAGGCACTGGGGGTCTGGGTCAGGCGGGCCCGTATCTCCGGCCAGGCGTCGCGGTTGAGGGGAGTGTCCAGGGTGGGTTCGGTGACGACGAGCCGCCGCCAGCTTTCGTCGGGATGCTCGAGGATCCATGCCGTGGCTTCCTCCAGGGCCGATACGAAGCGCCGAATGGCCGAGCGTTGCCGTTTCAGCTCGTTGCGATTGGCCACCAGGATCAGGCCGTCGTGTCGCGGCATGCCGTGCTGCTCCACCGCGAAGCTGCGTGTGGGCAGGCCATCGTTGGCCAGCGCCCGGGGCAGCAGGTGGCGCATGCCGCCGATGATGGCATCCACGCGTCCTTCGAGCATGGCCTGTTCCATCCGGTAGTGAACGTTCGGGGTATCGATACTGTCCATGGAAACGTCGTGATCGGCGAGCATGGCGGGCAGCAGGATCCGTTCCGCGTCCTGATCGGCGTGACCGACACGGGCTCCTTCCAGTTGTGCGGGTGACTCGATGCCCGTGTCGCGCCTGACGACCAGGGCGGTCAGCGGAACTCCCACCAGTGTGGCGACGCGCACCAGCGGCATGCCTTGGTCGACTTGCAGATGCAGCAGGGGCTGACGGGTCAGCGCCAGGTCGACCCGGGAGTCGGCCAGCAGCTTGGTCGGCACTTCCGGGTCGGCAGGGGTCGAGAGGCGAACGTCGAGACCCCGATGCTCGAACATGTCGAGGGCCTTTGCGATGTATAGCGCTGCGTGTCGCGGGCTGGGGTACCAATCCAGCGCAACCTCCAGGTGATCGACCGGCGGCGGTGCGATGGGCTCCGGCGGCCCCATGGCAATGGCTGGTGCAATGGGCTGCGACGGCGTGTCCACTGCCGGGCCACTGGGCAAGCCTTGGTAGCGTACCAGCGGATCGACCGGTGCCGGCGGGAGATCGGGCACCATGACCTCGGTATTCAGTGGCGGGTAGCGTGGCTCGGTGGTATCACCTTCTTCGTTCCCCATGGCGAATGAAGGGGCGAGCAGGCTCATACCGGCAAGCAGCAGGGGGCCCAGCGCCAGTAGCGACCGGCGAAGTGAGGACATGGCAGTGACTCCAGCGTAATAGGCGGCTCGGCTTTGCCGTTCTGGTCAGTGGTTCGACCAGGCAGTCGGGGAATGACGGCATCGAGCCGAGAAGCCTTCGTGCTCGATTCCCCTGAGCGCGAGCGATCCACGCTAGTCTATCGGCGCCGGCCGGTGCCTGGCCAGTATCGGTTGGGCCGGCATCGCGGCATGATAGATGGTCATGAGACAATCAATTTTCATCTCCCAGGGTAGGGCGCATGGATTCGATCAATACCCTTTTTCTGCTCAGTGGTTTTCTCATTGCCTTGAGTATTCTCGCCAGCCGGCTGTCGACGCTGGTAGGAGTGCCATTGCTGCTGATCTTTCTCGGCCTTGGCATGCTGGCCGGCGAAGAAGGCGTCCTGGGGATCCAGTTCGATGACTATGCACTGGCCTTTGTGATTGGCCATCTCGCCCTGGCGATGATTCTTCTGGATGGCGGCCTGCGTACTCGACTGAAGACGTTCCGCGTCGGTTTCAAGCCGGCCTTGAGCCTGGCGACTCTGGGGGTCTTGCTGACCAGCGGCCTGGTAGGCGGCATCGCCATGCTGGTCTTCGATCTGACGCCGCTGCAGGGATTGCTGGTCGGGGCCATCGTCGGCTCCACCGATGCGGCGGCAGTGTTCTCGATGCTCGGCGGGCGAGGCATCAACCTCAATGAGCGGGTTGGCGCGACGCTGGAAATCGAGTCGGGCACCAACGACCCGATGGCCATCTTCCTGACACTGATGCTGGTGGAGACATTGGCCGGCGATATCGGTGGCGTCTGGGAGACCGGGCTGTTCTTCGTTCAGCAGTTCGGCCTGGGCATCGTCATCGGCATCGGGGCCGGTTGGGTCGCCGGACGCCTGTTGAGCTGGCTGGACCTGGAGCCCGGTCTCTATTCGTTGCTGGCGCTGGCGCTTGGCTTCTGTGTCTTCGGTGTCACCAGTGCCCTGGGCGGGAGCGGTTTCCTGGCGATCTATCTCACCGGCTTGATGATCGGCAATCGACCGGGGCGGCATCTCAACTTCATTCTGCCGGTGCACGATGGCTTGGCCTGGTTGAGCCAGATTGGCCTGTTCCTGGTGCTTGGGCTGTTGGTCACGCCCAGCGAGATGCTCGAATACGCCTTTCCCGCCACCCTGGTGGCGCTGGCGTTGATCTTCGTGGCGCGGCCGCTGGCCGTGCTGATTTCCATCAAGCCATTCTTTCGTTTCCGCTGGCGTGAAGTCGTCTTCATCGCCTGGGTGGGGCTGCGAGGAGCGGTGCCGATCGTGCTGGCGATCTTCCCGGTGATCGGCGGGGTCGAGAATGCCTCTTTGTACTTCAATGTCGCTTTCGCGGTGGTGTTGCTGTCGCTGCTCATCCAGGGAGGAACCCTGCCATGGATGGCCCGGCGCATGCGGGTGCTGCTGCCGCCCATGGTCACGCCCAACCGGCGTGGGCCCTTGGGCATTCAGGCCGAAAACGATTTCGAGATGTTCGTCTATGAAGTGGAGAACAGTGATCTCGAGGACGTGCCGATTCGGTTGCTGCGTTTTCCTTCCGGCGCCTTGATCGCCTCGTTGTTCCGTGATGGCGTGATGTTGCACCCCAAGGGCTCTACCCAATTGCGTCGGGGCGATGTGCTCTGCGTGATCGGGCGTACCGATGACTTGCCGGCGCTCAACAAGCTGTTCAATGGTGACGCCAGGCTGCGCCGCGAGAAGGCCTTCTTCGGCACCTTCACCTTCTCCGGCGAGGTGCTCATGGGCGATATCGCCGATGCCTACGGGTTGACGCTCAGCCCTGGAGAACAGGACATGACGCTGGCGGACTTCCTCTCGCTACGCGTGGGTGGGCATCCGGTGGTGGGCGACGATGTCGACTGGCACGGTATTCACTGGGTGGTCAGTGAGATGGAGGGCAATCGGGTGACCCAGGTGGGGCTGAGACTCTACTGAAGAACGTTCGCTGGAAGCTGAAAGAAGAGGCCGGCATTGGCCGGCCTCGGGTGGTCCTACTTGACGACCTTGTTGTAGATGAAGAGCACTACCAGTGCACCGATGATGGCGATCACGAAGCTGCCGATATTGAAGCCATCCACCTGGCCCATGCCCAGCAGAGTGCTGACCCAGCCACCCACCACGGCGCCGACGATGCCCAGGATGCACGTCAGGATGATGCCCCCGCCATCCTTGCCTGGCATGAGGAATTTGGCCGCGATACCGGCGATGAGGCCAAAGATGATCCAAGAAATGATGCCCATACGATCCTCCTGATCCGTTGACGTAGGCTTGCCATATCAGCGATTGGCGAGATTAGTCTGGCCGACCGAGGTGGCACTGTCCATGTCGGTATTGCGTGTCTCCCGTCAACGAATGTCACATTTCCGGGGCTCTTGGTCCATTGCCTGGCCATGAGGGATGGGAGATGATTGATCGGCCCCATCCGGTGGTGTTGCGGTGACATTTCCTTCGAGGCCTCATGATACTGCTGACTCTCTTTGCCCTTGTTGCCATCGGCATTTCCTTTCTCTGTTCGCTGCTCGAGGCAGCACTTTTATCCATGACGCCAAGCTATGTGGCGCAACTGCGCGACTCCCGGCCCAGGTTGCATCGACGGTTGTCACGCTTGAAACAGAACATCGACCAGCCGTTGTCGGCGATCCTGACGCTCAATACCGTGGCTCACACCGTCGGGGCCACGGGGGTGGGGGCGCAGGTCACAGTGGTGTTCGGTGAGGCCTGGCTGGGCGTGGCCTCGGCGATGATGACGCTGCTCATTCTGGTGCTGTCCGAGATCATTCCCAAGACCATCGGTGCCACCTACTGGCGTCCGCTGACGGGGTTCACCGCGCCGGTGCTGGAGGGAATGGTCTGGCTGCTCAAACCCTTCGTCTGGCTCTCCGAGCTCATCACGCGACGCATTTCCCGGGAAGTCGATGACACCGACATGCGCGGCGAAATCAAGGCGCTGGCGCAGATCGGACATGAGGCGCAGGCGCTGGATGCCGATGAGGCCCGGGTGATCACCAATATCCTCAACCTCCATGAGATCGACGTGCGCAGCGTGATGACGCCACGTACTGTATGCATGGCCGTCAAGCCGCAGATGACCGTGGCCGAGTTCAACGAGACCCTGGGAGATGCCGCCTTCACGCGCTTTCCCGTCATGGATGGCGGTGAACGAGCCATGGGCTATGTACACAAGGCGGATACCTGTCAGGCCGACGCCGAGGCGACCCTGAAGTCGCTGATGCACCCGATCAAGTCGGTGGCCGCCGAGGATAGTGTCGAGCGAGTGTTCACGATGATGGTGGCCGACAAGCATCATCTTTGTGTCGTCTACGATGACCGAGGCACCTGGTTAGGGCTGATCAGTCTGGAGGATGTGATCGAGACGATCATCGGGCAGGACATCGTCGATGAAACCGACAATGTGGCCAATCTGCGCAAGTATGCCAAGCAACGCTGGACCAAGAACTTGCGTCGGCAACCGGAGCGAGAAGGTTCGCCGGAACCCCCGTCTTGATGAAACGACCGCGGCCCCTTGGAAGGGGCCGCGGTCGTTTTCTGCTATCGCTTGGCGATGATCCAGACCGCATGCACGATGCCCGGGATATAGCCCAGGATCGTCAACAGGATGTTCACCCAGAAGTGCAGGCCGAAGCCGACCTGGAGAAAGACGCCCACGGGCGGCAGGATGATGGCAAGAATGATGCGGATGATGTCCATTTCTATCCCTCGGTGATGAAGCTGAGCTGGTGGGGGAGTGTCCTCCGACACCCGACATTGTCGCCCGCCACCATCATTATGTTTGAACCCGGCGGCGTCAATGCAGTAGAAGCGTCATGTCGACTCCACCTCGGCATCAGGTCTTGTACGCAAAGTCGACGAGGCACTTTTCATACAGACCCTAGCGGTCCAGATAGGTGCGATAGAGCGCCGACATCCTCCTGCGATCGAACCAGTTGCGATGCTGCCGTGTCTCCAGGTGGGCCGGTGTCGCCTGGCCATCGTCATCGAACACGAACTGGCGGCTGGCGCCCATGATGCCGGGGGCCGAGCTGTAGATATACAGCACGAGAAGCTCGAGCACATAAGGGGCATCCCCGTCGCGGCACAGCGTCGAGCGGTCCTCTATGGGGGCCTGTCGCGCACGGTTCACCAGGTGCCGGATCTCGCCGGCATCGATATAACCTCCCGATGACAACGGACCTTGCAGGGTGCCGCCCTGCAACGATGCGGGAGTTGCTTCGTCTTCCTCTCGCTCCATTTCCGACACCGTGCAGCATCTGACTCCCTCGCGGCTATGCAAGCGGGCATGGGCCGACTCGATATGGATGTGCTCGGCGCTCATGTTGCTGATCAGGCAACGCCCCTTCATCGACAGCCCCATGACCTGGTTGATGACGACCTTGGGCCGGCGTTGCCGGATGTATCCCGCCATCAACATTTGCGCATAGAAAATCCACACCATAAGTGTCGCGACACTCGTGACAACCTGCAGAAAACTGCTGTGCTGGCTAATCCATTCGATCATGCTGAGAGCTCCTTTTCATTCGTTCTCACGATAAATTACTTGGCATTTTGTCAGCGTATGCCTCCATAGACATTTCCCATGACCATAGCGAATCGAAGTCATTTCTTGAACCAATGCGGTGCATGATTTTGATCAATGGCAGTGCAATTTTGGGGCGTTGAAGTCTTGAATTGGGCTGCAGTATGAAAATCTGACCATGTCGTATCTTGAGAGTTTCTGTCAGGTAATGGACAAATGATTTTTCTGGCAGCGATGCCGCGAGGATAGAAACAAGGTAAGGTTTGTTGTTTTTATATCGTGATGATTTTGTTGCAATTTTATTTTTATGTTCATCATTTGACATATCTGGAAATATCCTCTAATACTAACGTTTAATCATCCTGTAGCCATTCCGTCGGCAGGCTCGGTTTGTATTGGCTATTGGTATCCATTAAGTGGTATTGGCCGTATCCATTAAGTGGTATTGAAGAAGAGATACCAGGACAGGAGAAGGGGTCATGGCGAAGTTGGGATTCAGTGCTTTGACGGCGTTGGTCGTCGGTTCCATGATTGGTGGCGGGATTTTTTCATTGCCTCAAAACATGGCGGTCAGTGCGGGAGCCGGCGCCGTATTGATCGGCTGGGCCATTACGGCTGTCGGCATGTTGACGCTTGCCTTCGTGTTCCAAACTCTGGCCAACCGTAAGCCGGAGCTGGATGGCGGTATTTATGCCTATGCCAAGGCGGGGTTTGGCGACTACATGGGCTTTTCCTCGGCCTGGGGGTACTGGATGAGTGCCTGGTTGGGCAACGTCAGTTATTTCGTGCTGCTGTTCAGTACCTTGGGAATATTCTTCCCGATATTCGGAGAAGGAAACACCTTGACCGCCATCGTGTGCGCCTCGCTATTGCTCTGGGGCGTGCACTTCCTGGTACTGAGGGGCATCAAGGAAGCGGCCTTCATCAACCTGATCACGACGATAGCCAAGCTGGTACCGCTGGTGCTGTTCATCGTGATCACCGCCATTTCATTCGACGTCGGTCTCTTCACGCAGGATTTCTGGGGCCACGCTGAGCTGGACATGGGCAGTGTGGCGGACCAGGTGCGTAACATGATGCTGGTCACCGTCTGGGTCTTCATCGGCATCGAGGGGGCCAGTGTCTTCTCGGCCCGAGCCGAGAAGCGTCGGGATGTCGGACGGGCCACCGTGACGGGCTTTTTGTTCGTGCTGCTGATGCTGGTGCTGGTCAATGTGCTGTCGATGGGCGTCATGTCGCAGCCCCAGCTGGCCAGTCTCAGCAATCCCTCGATGGCAGGTGTGCTGGAGCATGTCGTCGGCCGCTGGGGGGCCATCCTCATCGGCGTCGGGCTTGTCGTATCGCTGGCGGGGGCATTGCTGTCATGGACGCTGCTGTGCGCCGAGATTCTCTACACCACTGCTTCGGATCACACCATGCCGGCCTTCCTGCGCAAGCAGAACGGCAACGGGGTCCCTGTCAATGCGCTCTGGTTGTCCAACGGTCTGATTCAGTTGTTCCTGATCATCACACTGTTCAATGAGTCGACCTACCTGAGCCTGTTCTACCTCGCCACCTCGATGATTCTGGTGCCTTATTTCTGGTCGGCGGCTTATGGACTGCTGCTGGCGGGCAAGGGAGAGAGCTATGAAACGCAGCCCGGAAAACGCCGCAGTGACCTGATCATCGCGCTGATCGCCACGCTGTATGCCATCTGGCTGGTCTATGCCAGCGGCATCCAATACATATTGCTTTCGGCACTGCTGTATGCGCCGGGGGCGTTGCTCTTCGCCAAGGCCAAGCGGGAGGTCGGTGCCACGATCTTCACCGGCATCGAAAAGCTGATTTTCCTGGCCGTGCTGATTGGTGCCGCCGCGGCGATATATGGCCTGTACAGCGGCATGCTGACGCTTTGAGGCGTTGCCGGCCAAGTTCTCGAAAATCCTTCGAGTTAGAGAAGCAAACCGATAATGGGAGAGTGTCATGTCGGCGGAAAAACCCAAGTATGGCGTCCATTCGGAAGCAGGAAAGCTGCGCAAGGTCATGGTCTGTTCGCCCGGCCTGGCACATCAACGTCTGACGCCAAGCAACTGCGACGATCTGTTGTTCGATGATGTGATGTGGGTCAACCAGGCCAAGCGCGATCATTTCGATTTCGTCACCAAGATGCGGGAGCATGGCGTGGAAGTGCTGGAAATGCACAACATGCTGGCCGAGGTGGCCCAGAACCCCGAGGCGCTGGCCTGGATTCTGGATCGCAAGTTGACTCCCGATCTCGTGGGAGTGGGCATGCAGCGGGAAGTGCGCGCCTGGCTCGAATCCCTGCCTCCCAGACAGATCGCCGAGTTTCTGATCGGTGGCGTTTCCGGCAATGATCTGGCCGGCACCCATGGTGGCGAAATAAGCCGGATGTTCCGCGAGTACCTGGGGCATTCCAGCTTCATCCTGCCGCCCCTGCCCAACACCCTGTTCACTCGCGACACCTCCTGCTGGATTTACGGTGGCGTTTCCCTGAACCCCATGTTCTGGCCGGCACGACGTCAGGAAACCCTGCTCACGGCCGCCATCTATCGTTTCCATCCCGAGTTCACCAAGGCCGACTTCCGGATCTGGTACGGCGATCCGGACAAGGATCATGGCGCCGCCACACTGGAAGGGGGCGATGTCATGCCCATCGGTAATGGTGTGGTGCTGATCGGCATGGGAGAACGTTCGTCCCGGCAGGCCATCGGCCAACTGGCCCAGAACCTGTTCGAGAGTGGCGAGGTCGAGCGCATCATCGTCGCCGGATTGCCCAAGTCCCGTGCTGCCATGCATCTGGATACGGTCTTCAGCTTCTGCGACTACGACCTGGTCACCATCTATCCCGAAGTGGTGCAGAGCATCGTGCCTTTCAGCCTGCGGCCGGACGAGTCCAAGCCTGGCGGCATCGATCTGCGGCACGAGCCGGGCGGTTTCCTCAAGGTCGTTGCCGAGGCACTGGGGCTCGAGGAGTTGCGGGTCGTCGAAACGGGCGGCGATGTCTATGCCTCGGAGCGCGAGCAGTGGGATGACGGCAACAATGTGGTGGCGTTGAAGCCCGGTGTGGTGATCGGCTACGACCGTAACGTCTCGACCAATACCTTGCTGCGCAAGGCAGGGGTGGAAGTCATCACGATCAGTGCCAGCGAGCTGGGCCGAGGGCGCGGCGGAGGCCACTGCATGACCTGTCCGATCGTGCGCGATCCCATCGACTACTGAACGAGGAAATCCTGACATGGCTTTCAACCTGCACAATCGCCACCTGCTGAGCCTGGCGAGTCACTCCGAACGGGAGCTTCGCTATCTGCTCGATCTGTCACGCGATCTCAAGCGGGCCAAATATTCGGGTACGGAGCAGCGTCGGCTGACAGGCAAGAACATCGCCTTGATCTTCGAGAAGACGTCGACTCGAACCCGCTGTGCCTTTGAGGTGGCGGCCTATGATCAGGGCGCCAATGTGACCTACATCGACCCGAATTCGTCGCAGATCGGTCACAAGGAGAGCATGAAGGACACGGCCCGGGTATTGGGGCGCTTCTATGACGCCATCGAGTATCGTGGCTTCAGCCAGCAGATCGTCGAAGAGCTGGCCGAGTATGCCGGGGTTCCGGTCTACAACGGCCTGACCGACGAGTACCACCCGACCCAGATGCTGGCCGACGTGATGACCATGATCGAATACAGCGACAAGCCGCTGCATGAAATTGCCTACGCCTACCTGGGCGATGCGCGTAACAACATGGGCAACTCATTGCTCCTGGTGGGAGCCAAGCTGGGCATGGACGTGCGAATCGCCGCCCCCAAGGCGCTCTGGCCGCACCAGGAGCATGTCGATCTTTGCCAGCGCTTCGCCGCCGAAAGTGGCGCACGTATCACCCTGACCGAGGATGCGAGCGAAGCCGTGAAGGGCGTCGACTTCATTCATACCGATGTCTGGGTCTCCATGGGCGAGCCGGTGGAAGCCTGGGGCGAGCGGATCTCACAGCTATTGCCCTACCAGGTCAACAGCGCCCTGCTGGAACAGAGCGGCAATCCCCGCGTGAAGTTCATGCATTGCCTGCCGGCCTTTCACAATACCGAGACCAAGGTCGGCAAGCAGATTGCCGAGCAGTATCCGGATCTGGCCAATGGCATTGAAGTCACCGAGGACGTCTTCGAATCTCCCGCCTGCATTGCCTTCGAGCAGGCCGAGAATCGCATGCATAGCATCAAGGCGGTGCTGGTCTCTTCGCTGGGCTGACTGTGGAAGCGCGTGTCCGCGGCCGAGGTGAGCCTGTCTCTTCGAGGTAATGGGGGATGGGCTCGAGGGAAGGAAAACGTGGTTCCTTCAAGGAGATAACAAGTGCGAATTGTCATCGCTCTAGGGGGCAATGCCCTGTTGCGACGCGGCGAGGCCATGACGGCCGAGGCTCAGCGAGGGAATGTCCGAGCCGCCTGTGAGCAGATCGCTCGCGTCGTGGAAGGCAATGAGTTGGTCATTGCACATGGCAATGGCCCCCAGGTCGGCCTGTTGGCCCTGCAGAGTGCCGCCTACACGGATGTCAGCCCTTATCCGCTGGATGTGCTGGGTGCCCAGACCGAAGGCATGATCGGCTACGTGATCGAGCAGGAACTGGGCAACCTGCTGCCGTTCGAACAGCCCTTCGCCACTTTGTTGACGCAGGTGGAGGTGGATGCCGAGGATCCGGCGTTTCAGTCGCCCACCAAACCGATCGGTCCCGTATATAGCCGGGAAGAGGCCGAGCGCCTGGCGAGCGAGAAAGGGTGGAGCATCCGCCCGGATGGCGACAAGTTCCGTCGTGTGGTTCCGAGCCCCGAGCCCAAGCACATCTTCGAGATTCGACCGGTCAAGTGGTTGCTCGAGCAGGGCACCATCGTCATCTGTGCCGGCGGTGGCGGCATCCCCACGGTGCATGACGAGAGCGGGCGTCTGGTGGGCGTGGAAGCCGTTATCGACAAGGATCTGTGTTCCGCGCTGTTGGCTCAGCAGCTCGATGCCGACCTGCTGGTGATTGCCACGGACGTGGATGCCGTCTATCTCGATTGGGGACAGCCGACTCAACGCGCCATCGCCACCGCATCGCCGGACATGATGGACGAATTCGAGTTTGCCGCCGGCTCCATGGGGCCCAAGGTCGAGGCGGCTTGCCGCTTTGCGCGTCATGCCGGCAAGACGGCCGTCATCGGCTCGCTGGAAGATATTGGGGCGATCGTCGCCGGGGAGGACGCCGGTACCCGAATTTCCACCTCGATACGCGAGATCGGCTACCGTCAGGGAAACTAGACAGGCGACAGCGGTATCAGGGAGGGACCTTCTACATGACACGAGCATCGACATCCTTTCGCGGCATTCTCTCCATCGTGGGGGATATCGTCGAGGTTGATGCCAGTATCGCCCGGCGGTTGGGGATCGTGCCGCGGAATCAGGAACTGGCGATGGTCGAGCAGGATGGTCGGCCCTTTTCGCTGGCGCAGGTGGCGCGTATCGATCGCGAGAGGGTTTCGTTGAAGGTCTTTACCGGGACCCAGGGGCTGTCCAACCGGGCGCAGGTGCGCTTTCTCGGCGAGATGATGCAGGCGATCTATTCGACCAATATCTTCGGTCGGGTCTTCAACGGCTCCGGGCAGGCGATGGATTTCGGTCCTGCTCTGGAAGAGGATCCCAGGGTCGAGATCAGCGGACCCACCGTCAATCCGATGGCCCGCATCCTGGCCTCCCGCATGATTCGTACCGATATTCCGATGATCGATGTCTTCAACTGTCTGGTGGAGAGCCAGAAGATCCCGATCTTTTCGGTGGCGGGGGAGCCGCACAATGCGCTGCTCTCGAGAATCGCCGTCCAGGCCGATGCCGATGTCGTGGTCTTCGGGGGTATCGGCTTGATCTATGACGACTTCCATACCTTTCGCAAGGCCTTCGAGGATGCCGGGATACTGTCGCGCAGCGTGATGTTTGCCAACCTGGCCTCCGATCCGGTGGTCGAGCGCACCATGATTCCCGATCTGGCGCTGGCGGTGGCCGAGCGCCTGGCGGTGGAAGAGGGCAAACGGGTCCTGGTGCTGCTCTCCGACATGACCGCCTTTGCCGATGCTCTCAAGGAACTCGGCATTGCCATGGAGCACATACCGTCCAACCGGGGCTACATGGGCGATCTGTACTCGCAGCTCGCGCGTCGTTACGAAAAGGCCTGCGACTTCAAGGGAGCGGGGTCGGTCACCATTCTCGCCGTGACCACCATGCCCGGCGGCGACGTCACCCACCCGGTTCCCGACAACACCGGCTACATCACCGAGGGGCAGTTCTACCTCCACGATGGGGTTCTGGATCCCTTCGGCTCCCTGTCGCGACTCAAGCAGCATGTGATCGGCAAGCAGACGCGCGAGGATCATGGCCAGATCATGAACACCATGATCCGTTACTACGCCGAAGGTATCGAAGCCGAACAGAAGCAGGCCATGGCCTTCGAACTCTCTCCCTTCGATCACAAGCTGCTGCGCTTTGCGCGCCGCTTCCGCGAGAGATTCATGGACCTGAACGTCCGTATGCCGCTGGAGGCGGCGCTGGATGCCTGCTGGGCACTGCTTGCCGAATGCTTCTCGCGCGACGAGATCGTCATCAAGCAATCAATGAAGGAGACCTACTGGCCCGATCATGTGGACACGAACGCCGACGCTGAACAAGAGCTCGCTAAGCCGTCTTAAGCAGCAGCGCAAGCTCTACCAGCGCTATCTGCCGGCGCTGGAAATGAAACAGCGCATGCTCCTGATGCTGCGCAAGCGGGCCAGGGCCAGCCTGGGCGAGATCGAGCGCCGGATGGCGGACCTGCTCGAGGAAGTGGGTGTGGAGTTGTCGATGCTGGCCGATGAGGGGCCGCTGCCCGAGGTTCCGCTCGAGGTCAGCGAGATCCGGGTCGTCGAGGAGAACCTCGTCGGTGTCGTACTGCCTCGACTCGAGGGTATCGAGATCGAGCGTCAGGCGTATGGGCTGTTGAGCGAGGCACATTGGATGACACAGTTGATCGAGCGCAGCGAAGCCATGCTGCGATTGCGGATCGAACGTCAGGTGGTGTCGCGCCGGCTGGCGTTGCTCGAAGAAGCCAGCCGCACGGTGACACAGCGGGTGAACCTGTTCTCCAAGGTGATGATTCCCACCGTGGACAAGCAGATCGCTCGCATCGATCTATATCTGGCCGATCAGGAACGGGCGGCCGTGGTGCGCTCGAAGCTGGCCAAGCAGAAACACGCCCCAGCCGGTCCAGCCTCAGGGGGATCCGCAGAATGACCATCGTCGCCATGCGCCGGGCCACCCTGATCGGCAGGCGCGAGGACAAGCACCGGGTTCTGTCGCGACTGCAGGAGCTCGGTCTCGTGCATGTCGATACCGGCCAGGTCAGCAGTGGCGAGCCCCACCGCGATCATGTACGACTGCTGGAGGCGCTGGAGTACCTTCTGGACTGTCCGCTGCGTCGACGCCTTCATCGGCTGGAGGAGCGACCGGAGCTCGGGGCTCTGCTCGATGAGATCGAACACAACCGCAGCCGACGGGAACGGCTTCATGATCGCCGCACCCTGCTTCATCGCCACCGTGCCGAGCTGGCGCCCTGGGGCGAATTCGAGTTCACGCCGCTCGAGGAGATTGGCGGGCAGCGGCTGTGGTTCTATCTGGTGCCGTTGAGCCAGCGCCATGCCATCGAGGCCATCGAGCTTCCCAGGATGGTGGTCAATCGTGACCATCGCCATCTCTATCTGGTGGTGATCTCGCCCACTGAGCCTCCGGCCGAGCAGGTGCCCTTCGAGCGTTCCCATACCGGAGGCTTGTCGCTCAAGTCCATACGCGAGGAAGAAGCGGCTCTCGAGACGTCGCTGGAACAGCTCGAGGCCGAGCGTTATCTGCTGACCCAGTGGATCCACTTCCTGGCCAGCCGTGTCGCGGCGGCCAGCAATGCCGATGAGCTGGGGCGCGTGGAGATGGTGACGCGGGATGACGATGCCTTGTTCCTGCTGGATGTCTGGGTGCCCGAGGCGGCTGTGGCGCAGTTGGAGGCGCTGTGCGATGAAAGTCGCCTCGCGGTGGTCCATGGCCCGCCGGCACCACGGGAAGAACCGCCGGTATTGCTCGAGAATCCCGAGTGGGGGGCTGGAGGCGAGGAAGCGTTGAAGTTCTTTCAGTTGCCGGGCTATCGCAGTTGGGACCCCTCGCTGATGGTGTTCTTCTCGTTCGTGCTGTTCTTCGCGGTCATCCTGGCCGACGCCGGTTATGCCCTGGTGGTCGGGCTGGCCTGTTGGCTGGCGCGCCGCCGCTGGGGTGCCTCTCGCGTTGGCCGACGGCTGACTGGCCTGGGGCTGGCCATGAGCGGTGCGGCGCTGGTCTACGGCGTGGTCGTCGGCAGCTATTTTGGCGTTACGCCACCGCCGGGTTCATGGTTGGGCAGCTTGCACCTGCTCGACATGGAAGATTTCCAGAACATGATGACGTTATCGATCGGTGTCGGGGTGCTGCATCTGATGCTGGCCAATGGTCTGGCGGCCTGGAATGTCAGGACGCGCTGGCGCGCACTGGGTTATATCGGCTGGGTGCTCATTCTGGCCAGTGGTTTCCTAACCTGGCGTGCGACACAACAGCCCGTTCCCGCGCCGCTGCCCGGCATCCCCTGGACCTATGGGCTGATACTGGGCGTGCTGTTGGTGCTGGGGTTCTCGGGCGATGGACCCTTCGATAGCTGGCGCCATCGCCTGATGCACTTCATGCGGGGACTGACGTCGCTGGGCGAGCTGGCACAGGCCTTCGGCAATGCGCTGAGCTACATGCGCCTGTTCGCCCTGGGGCTGTCGAGCGCCTCCATGGCTGTCACCTTCAATCATCTGGCGGTGCAGGCGCGTGACGGCCTGGATGGAGGCGGCACGCTGGCCTTCCTGCTGATTCTGTTGCTGGGGCACGGGCTCAACTTCGCACTGGCCCTGATGGGCGGTGTGGTGCATGGCCTGCGCCTGAACCTGATCGAGTTTCTGCGCTGGGGGGTACATGGCGAAGGCCGACCCTATCGTGCGTTCGCCAACAAGGAGGAGTCCACGTGGATCAAGTGATTCTGTTGCTCGGATGGATGGGAATCTATGCCCCGGTGGCATTGGGCACGATCGGCAGTTCGATCGGCTGTACCCTGGCGGGGCAGGCCGCCGCGGGGGCCATGCTCGATATCGAGAGCGGATACGGCAAGTACATCGGTATTGCCGCCATGCCGTCGACCCAGGCGATTCTGGGCATCGTCATCATGTTCACCCTCAATCGCGACGTGACGCCGGAAAACGCTGCCGGCCTGGCGGCCATCGGGCTGCTGGCCGGCATCGCCATGCTGCTCAATGGCCTCTATCAGGGCCGCTGTCTGGTCAGCGCCATCGATGCCTCCAAGCACAAGCCGGAAGTCTTCGGCCTCTCGCTGGCGCCCGCAGCGATCGTCGAGGGCTTTGCCGTGTTCACCTTCGTGTTCGCCCTGGTGCTGGCCGGTTCTCTGCCCAACTGATTCTCTGCTCAACTGAGGTGCTGCCATGAGTTCTCTCGAGGAAACCAACCGTCACGGCATCCAGTCATTGATCGATGATCTGCGCGAGCAAGGAGTCGAGGCAGGGCGACAAGAGGCCACCCAGATCGTCGACGACGCTCGGAAGCGGGCCGATTGGTTGGTCAGCCAGGCCGAAGATGAAGCGGCTCGGATACGTGCCGAGGCGCAGGCGGAGGCCGAGACGATCCGTTCGTCTGGCCGCCAGGCACTGGAACTGGCCTATCGCGACCTGTGCCTCGGAGCCAAGGACACCTTTGCCAGGCAGTTTGCCAGCGAGCTGAACGCCCTTGTGCAGCGGTCGCTGGAATCCCCGGACATGCTCTCGCGGCTGGTTCTCGAGGTGGCCGGCCGCGAGCGACTCGAAGAGGGGCTCAAGGGCGAGGCGCTGTTGCCCGAGAAGGTGGTCGGGCTGGAGGAGCTGCGGGCCGACCCGAGGGCGCTGCATGAAGGCGCCTTGCCATCTCTGTTGGGAGAAGTCGCCAGGAGCATGCTCGAGCGTGGCATCAGCCTCAAGGCCGACAGGTCCGTCGAGGCCGGCGTGCGCTTCCGGCTGGAGAACGGCAAGGTCGAGGTGGATCTGACCGACGAGGCGATCGCCGACATGCTGCTTCGTCACTTGCAGCCCCGTTTTCGTGCCCTGCTGGAAGGGGTCGTCAGTTGATGACCTTCAAGGCCTATCGCTATACCACCTTGCTGACGTCGCTGCCGCATCTGCCGGCACCGTTCCAGCACCAGCGGTTGCCGATCTCGCGGGTTCGGCTCGAGCAGCGCCTCGGGTTGCTCACGGAAGAAGATCGGGGCTGGATCGAACGGCTCGAGCGGCTCGTCGTGCCATATCGACTGGGCCAGTTCGGCGACGATGTCGCGCTGCTCAGAGAGTCGCAACGCCTGCTTGCCCGGCTCGATGCTTCCGGACGACCTCATCGCTGGCTGGAGTGGTGGATGACGCTCAATGGCATGACGGCGGCACTGCGCCTGCGCCAGCGTGGCGGAATCGCACCGGGCACCTTGGCCGAGCTGCCGGCAGTGGGGCGCCAGTTGATTCGCCAGTGGTCCCATCCGCTGTTCCGCCTGGAGAGTCGTCTGCCCTGGCTGGAGACTCTGGCCACCCAGGTCGGCAGGGAGCGTGCCGAGGTGCTGGAACACGCCTTGATCGACATTGCCTGGGCCTATTTCAGCCGTCAGCGGGCCGAACATCCCTATGGCCTGGAGGATGTCATGCTCTATCTCTACCGCTGGTGGCTTCTCGAGCGTGCGATGCCCCGCAATGCCGGGGAGGCGCGCGAGCGCTTCACGCAGTGGGTGGACGCCATTCCCGCCCAGTCGACCGACTTTGTTCCATGGACGAGAGAATCATGACCCAGGATACCGTTGCCTCCATGCCGGCCGCGACGGCGCGCGTCGTCGCGATCAACGAGGATGTGGTCACCATCGAGCTCGATGATGACGCTACGGGCTGTCTGATCAAGAACGAGGTGGTGTACATCTGTCCGCCATCGAGTGTCGATCGGCCGCGTACCTTGCTCAAGGCCGAGGTGCTCAGCGTGAAAGGTAACGAGGCCGAGGCCCAGGTCTACGAGGACACGCGCAATGTCGGCGTAGGGGATCCGGTCATCCAGAGCGGCCAGCAACTGACGGTGGAGCTGGGGCCGGGACTGTTAGGGCAGGTCTATGACGGCTTGCAGAATCCCTTGCCCCGCCTGCTGGAGACGGGGGGGACCTTTCTGCAGCGGGGCCTCGAGGTCCGTGCCCTCGATGACCGACATGAGTGGTCATTCGAGGCCAGGGTGCGCAGCGGCGATGAGGTGATGCCCGGCGACACTCTCGGTGTCGTCCAGGAAGGGCGCTTTAGCCACCGCATCTTCGTGCCGTTTGCGTTGCAGGGCACGTTCAGCGTGGCGTGGATTCAGGCCGGCAGCTTCACCATCGACACCGTGGTGGCTCGCCTGACCGATGAAGCCGGCAATGAGCATCCGATCACCATGACCCAGCGCTGGCCGGTACGCCATCCGCTCAGTCAGGAGCTGGTCAGCCTGGGACGTGCCGAGCGGCGCTATCCCGAGGCGCCGTTGACCACCACCCTTCGGCTGATCGATACCTTCTTCCCTATTGCCAAGGGAGGTACGGCCTGCATCCCGGGGCCGTTCGGGGCGGGCAAGACCGTGCTGCAGAACCTGATCTCGCGGTATTCCGACGTGGATATCGTGATCATCGTGGCCTGTGGCGAGCGAGCCGGCGAGGTGGTGGAAACCATCACCGAATTTCCCCAACTGGCCGATCCGCACACGGGCGGCTCGCTCATGGATCGCACCATCATCGTGTGCAATACCTCTTCGATGCCGGTAGCGGCACGGGAGGCCTCGATCCATACCGGCACCACCCTGGGCGAGTACTATCGGCAGATGGGCTACGATGTGCTGCTGATCGCCGACTCCACCTCGCGCTGGGCGCAGGCCATGCGGGAAACCTCGGGGCGACTCGAGGAAATCCCCGGTGAAGAAGCCTTTCCCGCCTATCTCGAATCGTCGATTCGCAAGCTCTACGAACGTGCGGGAATCCTCGACATGCACGGCGGGCAGTGCGGCAGCCTGACCCTGATCGGCACGGTATCGCCCGCGGGTGGCAACTTCGAGGAACCGGTGACCCAGGGGACCCTGAACACGGTCAAGACATTCCTGGGGTTGAGTTATGACCGTGCCTACAAACGCTTCTATCCGGCGGTGGACCCCCTGATCTCCTGGTCGCGCTACCCCGAACAGCTCTCCGGCTGGTTTCGACGCACCATGGGCGAGCATTGGCAAGCCGATGTCGACCGACTCAAGGCCCTGCTTCACGAGGGCGACGAAATCGAACGCATGATGCAGGTGACCGGGGAAGAAGGCATCAGCGACGCCGACTTCCTCTCTCAGCAGAAGGCCACCCTGGTGGACATGGTGTATCTGCAGCAGGACGCCTTCGACAAGGTGGATGCCTCAACCTCCTTGAACCGACAGAAGGCTGCCATGGCATTGTTGACCCGGATCGTCGATGCGCCGCTGTCCTTCGGCGGCAAGCAAGACATTCGAGATGTCTTCACCCGGCTTACCGACCTGTTCCGTAATCTCAACTATGCCGAGTTCGAGAGTGACAACTATTGGAAAATCCGTCACTCCATCGATGAGCTGCTCAAGCAATATGCCAGGGAAGCATCCCGTACGGCAGCTTATCCCGCGTCAACTCCATGACGCTTTCTGCCAAGGCGCGGGATCAAGTGGCGGCGTGTACGGGCTGGTGACTGGCGGTATCGAGATGAGCCCTGGCTGACGTAGATGATTGGCGGGTGGTAGCCTGAGCAGACGAGAAGGGGGATCGCTTATGGCCTTTCATAATCCGGATCCAAGGATGCGGGCGATAGAGCAACGCAACGCCCAGTCACGCGCCGCGCTGTTTGCCAAGCTGTTTAGCGGGGTATGGCGCCTTCTGCGCAAGGTCACGACCAGGCTATCGCATATCCGGTTGCGTCGGCGTCCTTGAGCAGACACAGAGAGAAGGGTGGAGCATCGAAAGGGCGGAAACGAAGAAGGGAATCAGTCAAGTAGCTGATTCCCTTGGATGTTGACCTGACGAAGGCCGGGCTTTTCTAGTCTTGAAGTCAAGTTACGCGACCTTGAAGGTCTTCTCTTCTATTCCCAGACGTTTGCAAATAGCCTGCGGTAGCAGGCGACGAGCAGAGACTCGATGGTGTGGCATTTCAACTACGCGAGTCTCGTGACCGTAGAGCGCCACATACTCGGTATAATTATCGAATGTCTGGCGATCGACATAGTCGATATAAGTCTCGGCTTCGACGCCGTTGGCCAAGATTACTTCATGGTTTTTCGTCTCAATGTGGTAGTAGGTAACGAGTTCGTTAAGCTCATCCCATGGCATATAGTCGATGGTGCTGCCGTTAACCAATACAGCGGCGTTAATCACCAGTCCATCGATGACCAAGCCATGACCAGCGGTGACCACCAGGTCTTGGTAAGGCTTGCCATCACCTAATGCACCGGCACGGACACGTACCGGCTGGCGATTGGGGTCAGAAGAAGCATTACTTACCGTATGGCGACCCACCCACCTGACAGAAGCGGTTTCGCCGTTGGCTGTTAGAATACTATCGCCGATCTGAAGTGTCTCAACGGCGACTTCACCTTCAAGGGTGGCAACTAATGTGCCGGCGGCAAAACAGTGGACTATTTTGCCACTCGAAATTTTTTCCAGCATTTCTTGAATAGTAGACTGCTCTTCTTGGTTGTCGTAATTCCAGTTTTTAGAGCGTTCGGCAAGATTGCTGGCTGTTTCTTCAATCTCTCCTTGAGTTTTAGCGGCCCGCTTCGCATTTTTAATGTCGCCAGATTTGCTGTAGAGTCGTGATAGTTGCATGGTATTGTTATAATCTGATTGGTAGTCTTGACCATCAATTCCGTCATCAAATTCTTTTATCTTGTTTGTCCAGGCTTTTTTGCTACCAGGTTTGCTGGGGTTCAAGTCGTCAATGCTTATCACTTTGCCATCCTCAGTTAAGTTGTGCGCCTAGGCTCATGTTTTCAGTCATGAGAAAGGGTGTTTTTATAAAGAGAGATGGTCAAGTAAGTGATGGCAAGTATTTTATATTGATAAAGAATGGTCTTCTTGGTTTTTATTTTTATTATTTATATAATAAGTGGTTGTCGCTAATTTCTTACAAGTTGTGTTGGTATTTTTCTATATACATAAGGCGTGGTTCTTTTTTTGTTTCATTTTAGTTGAGGTCACAGCATGCACCTCAAATGTCAGTATCGAGCATTTCTTCCGTCGACCAAGTAGAAGTGAATCCAGACGTAAGTACCATCGGCCAGGTGACAAAGACTATTGGTATCGGTCGGAACTGGCTTTTTCATTCCTGCGTCGCCATGGTCGGATAGATAGTCGCAACGCCCCTATTAGTCAGGCGAAAATCGAAGCTGGCCTGCTGGTGGGAGCACCTGGAAACAGGTCTCCAGGAAAACATTACGGCACTGGCGACCGGGGAGGGACTGGCGAAACTGCAGCGGATGTGGAATCAGGAGAGGGGGCGTGGCATGAGCGACCTTCTCACTATCGCAGATCATATCGATGCGGCCGCGCGTTTCCTGCAATACCTCCAACAGAGCTGGATCCTGAGCACCGGGCGATACTGGACATGTGCGTGCAGGGCTCGGGCTGAGGATTGAGGCCATTCGGTATGCTGACGCGCTACGCTGCGGCCATCGAGATGATCTTGCGAGCATCGTCCCTTACGAGGATATAGACGAACTACTACCCGACGATCTGCTCGACATGTATGTGACCTGCCGGCTATGTCGTGGTTCACCAGGTCGGGTGTTCACAGGCTTGTGCTTGAGGCGGGTTAAGTGTGCGGGCCGAATGTTGTCTTGTCGGCCAATCTTTCAAACTTTCGTCGAAAAACAGTCGTTTATGCACCGGGCCAGCGTCTTCTCTATAACGGGCATCGTTATAGAATCTTGCTTCTGTGGGGGCCGGAAACGAAAAAGGGAACCAGCCATTTAGCTGATTCCCTTGAAGAAGGTGGCGGAGGGACAGGGATTCGAACCCTGGGAAGGCTCGCACCTTCGCCGGTTTTCAAGACCTGCTAGATAAGGTCAGTTTTTCCTTTAGATTCAGCCCTTTATTACAGGGCGGTGCAACAGTGATGCGTTGCACCCGGCTCGTTTTTGCGCATTACCCTAGCGGTTTGGACTGTTTCGCGTTACCCCTCATCGGGGGCGTCAACGAACTCATCCAGACCTAGCGCGGACACCCGAAGCACCTCCTTGGCGCGTAGGTAAACTTCTGTGGTGCGCTTATCACTGTGCTGTAGGTTTGCTTGCACGTCGAGCCCTTGGCTTTGTGCGTCCGTGGCGTGTTTGGCACGAAGATCATGCTCAGTGAATCGCTCGACACCACCCTCTTGGATGGCAAGACGCATACCGTACTGCCAGCGGCTGTGGAACTGGTCCTTGTTGTAGGGCTCGCCGTTGCGTTTGCAGAACAGGGTGGGGCCCTGCTTTCCTCGTGCCAGGTTATCGGCTTGAATCTCTCTTATCAGTTGTCTCAGTTCATCATCCCAGGGGATGACAGCCTGCTTGCTCGCCTTGCTGGTTCTCAGCAGGATGCCGTCAGACTGTAGCTGGTCGAGGCGCAGTCCCAGCATGTCCTTCTGCCGTAGGCCCGTCTTGTACTTCAGCAGGGCATAGCGCCTGACCCAGGGGGAGGTCTGGCGAAGGAATCGTCGGAACTCGTTGTCGGTGACGTATCGGTCACGTGGCCGCAGCTTGAACTTGGTAACCGGGTCTGCGGGGTTGTGCTCGATGACACCCCAGCGTTGGCCATACCGGAATACGTGCTTGAGCAAGGCCAGCTCGTGGTTGGCCTGGGTCTTTGATTGGGCGCCGCGCTTGTCCATGAACGAGTAGATATCATGTACGGTCAGATCTTCCGGCTCGCAATTGCTGAAAACGGCTCGTAGCCGTTTCAACTCCTGCCGGTTCGCACGCTGGGTTTCGGGCGACGGTTTTGCTGGGATGATCTCTGCCTCATAGCGATCGAACAGCCGGCCCATGCCAGCCTGGGGGAAAAGTCTCGGCTCCCACGCCTCGAACTCGGCCAGTGCCTCGGCCTTTGTTGTGCCAAGGCGTATCCAACTCCGGCCTACGAGTGACTTCTGGCGGGCATTGCACATATAGCGCCAGGCCCCTTTGCGCCAGTAGACTCGCGGGATGCCGATCCTCTCCTTCATTGTCCGAGTGCCTCCAGGTTTGGACGTGTCCGTTCTCGCTGCTGAGAGTGCTCGTCGCCACATAAAACCTTCTCAACGTGGCTTCGTCCGACGATCAACTCTCCTGCAGCGTTCGTCTTCCAGCGAATGCCCATAGCGGTGAGGGTTTCGCTTTGTTCCTTCCGGCGTTTGCGACCGGTCAGTTCTTCTAGTTCCTCGCTGGTCAGGAACAACCTCATCGTCATACCTCCAGATACAGCCTGCGAGGGCCGAACAGGGCCCCAGAAACGCGAAAACCGCCTCGGGTGGGCGGTTGAAGTACGTGGTGAGGGGGCGGGAGCGCCGCCCTCGGTGGTCAGCCGATCAATGTGGGGATTGGCATGGCCGCGATAACGGCACAGGCTACTGCCGGCGCCACGACATCCAGGACAGAGTCACGGGACCAACCTTTCACCAAGGGCTCCCAGGGCTGGATGGGTAGCTTGTCACCCCACACCCAGCCGCGGCGGATGCCCAATTTGTACTCGTGCTGCGTGATTTCTCTGGAGGCGTAGAACGCGACCGCCACGGCACCGGCGGCGGTATATCCAATGAGCTGCCCCAGCGCGAGCTGAATAACAGCCGCGATGGCGGCATGGGCGATGGCGGTCTTGATCATGATTCACCTCTCTCGGCCTGGCGGAGCTTTTCTTCGGCCTGTTCATTGAGCCAGCGCTGCACATCACCACCGGACCATATCCGACGCAGCATGGTCGGGAACCGCAATGAGCCGATCACCTCGGCATCTCGGCGGGCGAGGCTGGTGTCGGTGGCGTATTCTAAAGCCATCCTCACGCGGTTGATGAAATCGCCTTTGCTCTCGGAGTCTTGTGTCACGAGGTTGCCCACGCGATCCAATCTGGCCGCCAGCGCGTCGCGCTCTGTTTCAGTTCGATCCAGGATCTCGGCCAACTCGGCCTTTTCCTGTTCGAGCTCGGCATAGCGCTGGGCGAGCTGTTCGTATGCGTCATCTTTCATGCAGCTTCCCATTCCTGAAATTCCTCTATCTCGCTATCCGTCAGATCCAGCTCATCACGCAGGCGCTTGAGCACCGGGATGACGCTGGGCCAGTTGCGCGACCAGGGTCGCAAGATGACGCCCCGATCAACGATGTGGTTCGGGTTACAGCCAGCTTCGGCGGCTTCCAAGGTGTCGCGAATGATGGGGGTCAGTTGGTCGTCGAAGATGGGCTGGCCATCATCGTCATGAATGATTTTGCCGTTCTCGTCCCGTCGCTCGAGCCAAGCGGCGAATCTCTGGCTGGTCCGCGTCGAGGCAAACTCGCGATACTCGCTACCGTCTTGTGCTCGGCAGTAGACGATGCAGGTAATTTCCCAGTGCTGCGGGGCCAGGTGGGCCATCCGCAATACCGTCGGGCGCTTACTTGGGTGGACCGGGGCCAGGAAGCCGTATCGGTCACCCGGGTCGTCATCGCCACCTTGTTCCCAGCTTCCGCGTCGGTAGATGTAGACGGCGCTCACTGCCCGCTGCGACCGAGCGGCCATGGTGTTCTTCTGGCGCTGAGTGAGCTTGCGGTTGCGGTTTCGCTTGGGCATGGGGCAACTCCATCGATCAGTTGGCCATGGCGAACATGTCGCCTTGGTGTTGGTGCTCCACGACGAGGGGGGAGAGCCAAATGCACTCGGTTCTGATCACGGTCCCTTTCTGGCCGCTGGCTGCGAAATCTCGGGTGATCATCGTCCAGTCGGCCAGCACGTCTCGGTAGAGATCTGAGGGATAGCCGGACAACACGACGAAACCCTCGAGCTGACGACATTCCTGCAGTAGGTGCTCGTGCTCGGATGTGGTTAGTTCGTGGCGGTAGGTGGACTTGTCCTGTCCCATCGCTCGAGTCGCGTGCAGATAAGGCGGATCAAGGTAGTGAAGCGAGCGGGGATGGTCTCGCTCGAGCATCACGTCCAGCGCCGGACGGTTCTCGATCACAACCCCACTCAGGCGCTCACCGAACGCCGCCAGATTGGCCGGGTACCTGCTCCAATAATTGGCGGGGTTGACGCCACGACCACTTGAACCTGAGAAGCCGCGGAATCCTGTTCGCCCCTTGGTAACGGCTGCAGACCCGAACCCCGCGAAAGCCCGGAAGATGGTCCGGCGGGCCCGCTCAACGGGATCGTCATGGGCCTGATAGGCCAGTTCGAACTCGTCGCGAGCATACGGTGTGAGAGCCAGTAGTTCGGCCAGGTGATCGCGCTGCTCAGGATCACGCAAGACGCGGAATACGTTGACGACCTCACCATCCAGATCGTTGTAGATCTCGAATGTGCTGGGCGCCTTTCGCATCAGGACACTGGCGCTACCGGCGAATGCCTCAATGTAGGTGTCGTAGGCGCTGCTCGGAGGAAAGTACGATAGAAGCCAGTCGGCCATCCTCCACTTTCCGCCGTGATAGCGCAGGACTGGTGGAATCATGTGTCTCTCCCTGGCATAAAGAGGCCGCCTTAGTGGGCGGCCCGGGTGTCGGGTTGATTGAGCGACAGGCCGGCGGCGACCTGGCGAACCCATATCGGCGTGCTACCCAAGGCGAATGTCTCGCCGGCCCAAGCCAGCAGCAGTGTGGTGCCCATCACGCCGGCGATGGCCTCGGCGGCCGGGGCGGGCACGGCATTGCCGATGCGTTCCCGCCAGGCGCTGTCGTTCAGTCCGTCGAGTTCGAGCTGTTCGGCGGGATCGACCAGGCCCTGCAGGGCGGCCAGCTCCAGAGTGGTGAACGGCCGATGCCAGGTGCCGTCCAGGGCCCGGATCACGGCCACCATCTTGTCGGTCGCTGCCGGAAGACGCGGGTCGGCCACCGACCAAGAACCGTTGTCCTGCCGGGCCGAGGCCGAGACGGCGCCGCAGCTTGAGGACCAGGGCACGACGCCATAGTGGCCGGCGGTGAGGTAGTGGCTGCCCTTGCCGCGGACGAGTCCGGGCCGCGGATCGGCAACAGCGAATGCGCCCTGGCCAGTGGTGCTGCCCGAGATGACCGTGCCGGCGGATTCGTCGAAACCTGTCACTTGGTACTTGCCGGCGAAGGCAGTGGCGCCCCGTGGGTCGGCCACTGCCAGTCCACCCGCAGTAGGTCCGCCTCCGGCGGTGACCGCCTGGCTGGTCGCCGCCCAGGGCATGATGCGGAAGACATTGTTGTGGCGAACGCCATCTATGCGGGGGTCCGCGACAGCGAATGATCCCTGGCCTGGCGATTTCTGGCTGGTGATAGCGCCGGCAGTGCCGTGCCAGTGCCGGACACCGTAGGCCTGACCATCCTTCCACTTGGCCGACTGGTTGAAACGAGGGTCCGCCACGGAGAACTTGCCGTTCCCCGGGCGACTAGCTCCAGCTACAGTGCCGACCGTCTCCTCCCAGTCGTTCACCCCCAAGAAGCCATTTCGGCCCTCGGGCATGATGAGGTAGTCGCGCAGATGGCCATCCTCGACCGCCAGCCGGTTGAGGCTGCGCCAGTCACTGCCAGCCTCCACGAATGCCAGCCTCACCCACGTTTTCCACTGCAGGCGCGGTACACGGTGCATCGGTCCGGCCAACTCGTCGCCGGGCAGCGGCATGTTGCCCAGTACCTGGCCGACGGCGCGCAGCGGACGTTTCACCGGTTCATACAAGAAAGGCGGTACTTTCTCGGCGTGCCGGGCGACCAGGAGGAAGCGCTTGCGGGACTGAGCCAGACCGCCGATTTCACCGCAGTCGTGCGTCGTCTCCGCGACGTGGTAGCCGTACCGCTCTAGCATCGCGGTGATGCTGTCGAGTAGTGGTCGCCCACGGTTCGCGATCCGTGGGACGTTCTCGAAGATAAACAGTTCGGGTGGATCATCGGCCCAGGCTTCCAGGGCCAGCCACATGCCGCGCACGGTGAGGCGGTTCAATGCCTGGTATCGGTCGGTCGTGCTGCGCTTCTGAGACAGCAGGCCACTGAATCCCTTGCACGGTGCCGACAGGAACACGATGTGCGGCCGCTCGCCGCCGGCGGCAGCCTGGATGTCGGCCGGCATGGCTTCCCGCCAGTCACCGGGCGGTTCGGCATCATGAAAGGCGATGTACTGGTCCCGGTCGAACATATCGAGCACCGTGCCAGGGGTGCCGGCCAGCCGGCCGAAGTCGGCGATAGCCGCCGGGTCAGAATCAACGCCGCCGATGCAACGGAATTGCGCGTCCATGGCGCCCACTCGGGCGTGACCACAGTTGAAGCCAGCTGCACCGCCGCCTAGACCGCAAAATAGGTGGAAGTGTCGTACCTCTTGAGTGCACGGCATAAAAACCTCAAAATAAAAAATACAGAATAAAAACCTACAGGCACGCAGGAGTCTTATTAATGCTAAGCGTATACCGCTTTTTAGATACCGATTATTATCGGGCCGAGCTTTTATCTGGGCGAGTAAGAATTAGTACTTTAGAAGCATGTCGAGGCTATGAGAACCCGAAGAGAGGAGATAAAGGTGAGGGGTCGTGGACATACTTTAGTGGTCATGTTCAAGGTGATGGAGATGACCCTGCTTTGCAGTATGTCGCCCAAAGATCATCGATTTCGGTGGATAGAAGTTGTCGAGATATTACCATTTCAGAGTGTCAGTCTTATACAAGAATTCCGGACGCCTTCGTGTTGTGCTGGACCCTATATAGTGGCGATGGTTTTGCTGATGGCGAGCTTGGAGGTTACGGGGTTAAGCTTTCGAGTCCGAGAAAACTTATGAACCTTATTGGGCATGAGCTGAACCAACGATTTAAATTGCGCAATGCCATGATGGGGGCGGTTTCTTACCGTAGAAGAGTGCAATATTCTCTGGAGGAAGACCCATGCCATATTGCTTTTGTAAAGGAACCAGATGGCTATGCAGACCAAGTAGAGTTTAGGATGTTGTGGGTTCCTGAGTTACTTACCAACTTGAAGCCTGTTGTTGTAAATGTGGGGGATATTAGCGATATAACTAGGAAAATTTAATCCCCATCTCGGAGGGGCGGCCGGCATTGCCCGCGCCTACCGCGCATGCGGTACCGCCATCCCACCACTCTGGCCGGATTGCCAGACGGGTAGCGGGGTAGTGCAGGGGAGTTCGGCGCGTCGTCGCTGCTCGTGGATATTGGATACTACTGTTCTGACTGGCCCGTCCTGGCGAGCAGCCTCGGTTCAGTCAGGGGGAGGGATTCTTCGTGAGGCCTTGTAGGGCCTAGCAGTGTTCAGGGATTGAAGATGCCCAGCAGGCATTCGCAGTTGTCGAGGTCGGCGACGATCTCGTTAGAGAATTCCTCGGCGATGTCCTTTTCGACAGCCTCCAGCGCCATGGCACGCAGCCGAAAGCTCGGTCCGCCCTTGGTGATGGTCGCCACGCGCATCGAAAGCTCGCGCTTCATCAGCCCTTCGTAGGGGGAAAAGCGCCACGTGATGGTGGCCGGAAGTCGCTCGGAGTGCTTCACCGTAACTTTGTTCATGACGCCGACTTGTGAGCTGTGTTCCTGTTTCTCGCTGTCGATGCTGGTCAGGTCGTCGATCGACACATTACGGAAGGCGTGCAGCACGGTGCGGTACTCCAGACTTTCCCCCTTGCTGTTCGCGAATTCCATCAGGTGGCCCCAGTCCTCGAGCAGCTCGACGATGCCGTCCTGGTCGAATGTACTGCCGTTTGCCCGGTGGAAGGCCTCGAACTCAGGTGTCTCGGGCAAGTTCAAGATTGCGCTGTGCTCACAGTGCCCAGGAGCGTCCTGAATGCCGATGTCGAGGTAGCACTTTGCGGCCATGCGCTCGCGATCAATGAACACCGGAGTGTTGGCGGCGGCGCGTTCGGCAAGGTACCCGGTGAACGCCTCCAGTCCCTGGGTTTTGAATGTGCCCCGGAACCGGCGGCGGAGGTCTCGGTATTTTTCCAGATCGATCAGCTCGAACCCGCTACCGACAAGAAGCGCGTCCCCGTTGGCAGCTTCAGTACCGGTCTTGTGGGATTCTTCGATATGTTGCAGGGCTTCTTTGGTCAGGCTCATTGATCATCTTCCTTTTGGGGAGTGGATTGGCGATGGCTATGGCCGATCATGTCGAGCTGATTCTTGGGCTCGAGCGTCATTTCGCCACCGGTGTTGACGTACATGACGGTCTCGGTGGTGTGGTCTTCGGCCTGGGTGCCGTGGGCGTGCGGGATCTTGAACGCGAGCTTGTGCGCAATTCCCACCTGACTACCGCTGCCGATGTTGGATATTTCGAGGTCAACGGTGACCTTTGCTTTCTTCTTGGGGTTGTCCGTAGCAGCGGATGCCGCATGGCTGAGGATGACCCCCAATCGTTCGGCCAAAACGCCCCCGTCCAGGTCCTCGAAGAACCTGGTCACGTCAGTTGGATGTTGTGACATGCGGGTACCTCTTTCAGGTGGTGCGAAGGGCCCGAACGGGCCCGGGTTGGGTTACTGGGCGGCTTGACGGATCTCGGACCGGCGAACCTCATAGGCATCGCGTGCGACGCCCTTGTCGTCTTCGGGGAGCTGTTGCGCCAAGTCTGCCGCTTCGTTGAGCTCAGCCATGGTGGTCGCTTGCTTGATCTGCTCGCAGACCTGGGCGCAGTTGAGGGGCTGAGCTGGGGCCTCGGATTCCTGTTGTGCCTCGTAGACCTCTTGAGCTTGCTGGCGTTGCTGAGTCTTCTGGCGGCGCTGAGCCAGCTTGCTCCCAACGCGGCTGGCGGTACGGGCACGCTGCTGCTGGCCACCGCTTGAAGCTGACTCGGAGGGGGCGTTGGTCTCGGGGGTGATGTCGCGCTCCTCTTCAGCCATACGAATGCCCTTCAGCTCCGGGGTGAAGGTGTCGCGCAGCGCGAAGGCCCGGGCTCGCATCTGCATCATCCGTTTCGGGTACTGCTGCCAGGGCCCTTGCTTACCGACGAGGCTGGCGTCCTGAGCGTCCTTCATGCTGAAGGTGTAGTGGGCGACATTGCCGTTCGGGCGGCGCCGTACGGTGCAATGCGCGACAGCATGAGCGCCTTCGCCTTCAATCCACTCCTTGAAGTCGGCCTCGGACCAGGCCGGTGCCGCCCGGCAGATGGCGAGCATCATGTCGCCCCAAATAGTGGGACGACCATTGATGACCGCGATGTTCTGGATGGCCTGCAATGGGCTGGTAATCCCCAGCTCAACGCCGGTCTGCCAGGCAATCATCACGTTACCGGGCTTGCCCTTGTAATCCTTCGGCGCCAGGTCGCTCTGGGCGATCATGTCGGACATTCGCCAGACATCATCGAAGTTGCGCGGTGTCATGGCTTTCATGAACTGGTTGCGCACTTCGTTGGTGGCCAACTCGACGCCATTATCGGAGCTAGCTTCGGCAGGAGCATGGAAGTCAGGCTCTTGAAGGTTCTGCTGCACAGCTTCGGCGGTTTGAGTGTCGGCAGTCATGCGGCTTCTCCTTGCTGGTAAATGGATTCCGTGTCCTGGGCGGCTAACTGGTCCTTTTCGGCCTTGTTCATCTTCCCGTAGCGAATATCCACGTATTCGCTGGCAGCCACCTCGGCGGTGTAGGCATCTCGCTTGATGACCTTGCGGCGCATGACCTCGTTGTCGCCGAAGGTGGCCACGGCGGCGTTGCCCATGCCTGCTAGGAGGTGGGCACGGGCTACTCGGGCAGTGGTTTCCAGCTTCTTGATCTCGGCCTTGGCTTCTTGCTCCACCTTGCGCCAGTGATCGAGCTCGGCAAGATTGACCATGCTGCCGTCAGTGCCTGGGTACCGACGTTTGAGAATGTCGATGGCCTTGGGATGCCCGACGTCGATCTCGGGCAACTCGCCGCGCTGGATGGTGGCCCACAGGTCGCCCTCCAAAGCGATCAGGTCGTCGATTAGCTCCTCGTCTCGCGGGATCGGGTACCAGCGGGTTTCCCATCCGGCGATGGTCACGACCAGAAAGGCCCATTCATAACCGGTGACTGCCAGTTGGTGCTGGATCTGGATGTAGTAGTCCTCCGGCACCTCGCCAGACGTGCAGAGTCCGCCCGTGGTGTTCACGTTGTCCGGCTTGCCCCAGCCTTTCGCGAACTCCACGTTCTTGAGCTCCGCTACGCCCGGCCCTGAAACGGCGCGCCCCATGAGCAGCTCGAGCCAATCGGCTTGGGCATCGGTAACGCCGACAATGCGGCGATCAATGTTGGCCAGCATGTATGGGTGGTCAGGATGAGCCTGCATCCAGTTGTGATTCTGGACATTGAGGCCAGTGAACTCGGCAAACCGCGCAGCGGTGACAGGCTCCATCACGTGGCCCATCTCCATTTTTTGCCGGCGCCGGTACCGAGCTTCCGGCTCGTCGTCCACCATGCCAAGCTTCCGTTCGGCGATCTCATACGGGGTGCGGTGTTCGCTGGCCCCGACGGCCGCGGCGGCTTCACTGGCGCCGATGCCTAGTGTGCGCAGCTCGAGCCAAACGTCCTCCGACATATCGATCGTGGCGACTCGGCCATTGGCTTCCAGCTCCCGGCGTGCGGTTTCGAATGTCATCGTCATGGTGCTATTCTCCTTTCGTGATTTGATTTTCGGCTTTCGGTCACAGCAACAGGCCCCGTCAGGTGCGAACTGGCGGGGCCTCTTTATGCAGCTCCGCTTTCCTCGGCGCGGTATTCGGCGAGTAAGCGAGCCTCGTCGGACTGCGTCACTTTTCTTTCTAGCCATTCGGCCAAACGCCCTCGGCGGTCGAGGATGCGGAACTCGAATTCCACCGGCTCTGGTGGCTCGGCGTCTCCGAATCCTGTACCAGTGATGCGCATCGGGCGTGCGGCACTGTAGTGCGTGACCTCACACAGGCAGGGGATGCCGGCAATGTGGGTATGAAACGTCACCGTGACCTCCTGCTGATCCAATAGACGACGACAAGACAGGGCGGCACGGTGATGGCCGCCAACGCGGCAATCAGGGCAACGAATACCGTTGTTCCGACCAGCCACTCCGGCGCGGAGGTGGGCAGCAACCCGACTGCCCAGATAGCGGCGTCTCTAAGCGGGTTCATCCCATACCTCCTGCAGCTCTCGCTTGAGCCGCTGTCGTTCGTGCCAACGGTCAATCTCGATGATCCGGCTGTGCTCCGATGCGGCGCGGTCGATCTCGTCGCGCCGGTCCTGTTTGGTCTTCGGCTCCATGTCGTTATCTCCTCTGGTCGAGGTACCTAGCGGATACCTGAGCGACGGCCAGGCATTTGCTAGAGACTCGAAAAAAGGCCCGCCGGGGAGGCGGGCAATACGCAGGGGAACTGAGGGAGTGATGTAGCGACCTGACCTGGCGGTCACCACATCGAGAAACGTCCTGACGCCACAACGGCGGGAGGGTCAGAGACCTGCAGCGCCAAGACGCTTCTCGATGCCCACCAGATAACGCCCTGGTGGGATGGCGTCCCGGTACTTCGACAGCCCCGGGCGGCGTACTCCCAGCGACCTCTCGTGCGTTACCACTACAGGCGGCTGGGCTCATCACCTTGTTAAAGAGCACGGCCCTGGAAGGGTCCTGTTAGGCTGAAAACAACCTAAGTTGTAATTAAAGGTATAACTCAAGTTGTTTTGTGTCAATACATAGGTTGTAAGCGATTTGTTGGGATCAAAAAAATGCCGCCCAGGTGGGCGGCATGGTGCGGGCGGAGGGAATTCGGTAGATGGCTACCAGAGGAGGAACGCCATCCAGGTGGCGATGGCCACGGCAGGTAGGGAGAGCAGGGCGGCGTTGTCTCGAAGGGTTTTCACAATGAGATCTGCGACGAGGAAAGACATGAACATGACAGCCAGGGCAGATAAGAGCCGGGCCCAGTGAGCATCCCAGGCCATGCGCCCCAGGAAGGCGACGGTGAAGGCAAACCCCGCATAGACGGCTAGCCCAAGAACAGTACGGACCCACTCCCAGGCTCCGCGGAAGTCCTGGGCATGCGCACTAACTAGGCTGATACAGCACCGGAAAACAAACCACTTTAAAAACAATGACATGACTATACTTCAGTTCCTGCAAAAACGACGGTACCGATGATCACGCAATTCCCGTTGATCGGCACGTAGGGCTCCGGCCAGTTAGGGTTCATCGCCTTGAGGAGCTTGCTATCGCCGTCCTCGATGTATTGCTTGAACGTTGCCTTGCTCTCATCTACCAGCTTGGCGACCACCTTCTTGCCGCTGATGGGAGGAACCTCTGGATCAACGAAGATGATGCTGCCGGGAGGGAAGGTTGGGGCCATTGAGTCGCCTTCCACTCGTAAGGCGAACGTTCGCGCACTACAGCTCACTGGGCAGGGCCAATGGCGCACCTCGCTGAGGTTTATGTCCTCGACATTTTCTACCTCCGTCCATTCGCCAGCCTGGACCCAACTGATCTCTGGCACGGATCGGCCCCCCGAGGTGATGGGGGAAACGTTGCCGGCGTCAGTACGATCCACCTGTGATTGTGATGGGTTATCGCCACCTGCCTCGAGCCACTCGGCTGTCACGTTCAGTGTGCGTGCGATACTTGGCAATTTCCGAGAGCTGAGCGATCGGCCGCTTTCCAGCTTCTGATATGCCGCCTGAGACATCCCTGATCGGCGCGCCACCTGGGCCTGAGTTAGGCCAATGCGGCGGCGTGTCTCTATGAGTCGATTCCGTAACGTATCCATAAGCATGAAGTTACAACCGTAGTTGTAGATTGACAAACCACTTAGCGAGTATTTACATTACAACTTGCGTTGTTATGAGGTTTTTCATGACCACTTGTGTTGTTAATCCCAGTATGCGGACGCAGAAACGTCTTCTGCGAAAAGCCGTAGAGCTGCATGGAAATAGCCAGTCGGCTCTCGCTGCGGCTATCGGCTGCTCCCAGACAATGGTCTGGAAGCTGCTGCATGGCCGGTCGAGCGTTTCGATTCCCATGGCTCGGGCCATTCATACGGCCACTGAAGGCCAGTGTCCCGAGTACGAGTTGCGTCCTGATTTCTTCGAGCAACCAGCGGTTGCATAAACCCATCGCCAGCCTGTGAAGGCCGCGGTTACCAGAAGGATCTTGCCCATGCTTTCACACCTTGAGACCGACAGGCGCTGCAAGCCGGATGGCGAGCACCTGGAGCATTTGGTGAAGCCTCGATTCACGGACGCCGAATTCGAACTCATCCAGGCCGAGGCGGCACGTCGCCATGGCGGCAGGCTGGCTCCGTTGGTCCATGAAGCGACGCTGATCGGCATCGAGGTCATACAGAAGCGCCGACGGGAGCTGCTCGCCAAGCTCGCCAATGGTGAGGAGCCAGCAGCAGACCAACAGAACGAGCTGGAAAACCTGCTCGCTGAGATGGCTGAGCGCCAGTTTGCTGGGAACAGCATCGATCAATCTGAAACGGCCTGAAAGGGCCAAGGGGTGACGCGATGTTGAGTCGCGAATCGCTGGGGCGGGTGCTGGAACGCATGTCGCCTGAGTCACAGAGCGCTGCTCGCCGCGAGTCGGCAGCTCGAGGCATGAGCGTCGAGGACGTAGTGCTCGAGAAGTGCCTGGCAGATGTCGAGGGCCAGCTTTATGCGCTGCGTCGTCGTCGGCCAGAGCTGCGGGTAGTGGAAGGGGGCCGGGCGTGAGTCCGGCTTTTCGATGCAAGGCCCTGGTAGGCCTCGAAACGAATGAAGCCCGGATCGTGTAGGGCGATACCGGGCTTCAGGGACTAGGGACGCAGCACTAGGAACAGGCCACGGGAGTGATTATGGCTGATACAGCAGAGATTTTTCAATTTCCAGCATCGACCAGGAGGCAGCCCCGTGTGAGGTCCTGGCGTATCAACGAGATCGAAGAAGAAGCCCTGATCGAGTTACCGCCTGAAGTGGAGCGCCTCTATCAGCATGGCATCCGCAAGCACATGAACTATGCCACGGGCATTACAGGGCGGAAGCGTCGCGTGTCGATGGACATGTTCCGAGAGGTCGTGGACTACCACCCCCCGGCCGGATCGCGCGAGAAGGCACGAATTCACTCGCGGCAACAGATCACCCGGATGCTCGACAAGCTCGAGGCTGCCGGATTGATTGAGCGTCTGCATCGGGGAAAGGGCGTCAAAGCCGCCATGGAATTCCGGCTTCCACTGGCCTGTTCAGACCTCGATGAACACCGAGCCGAGAGCGAGCCGACAGGAGCGAGCCAAAAGAACCCGCATTCTAGAGCCTCTGGCGAGGCAAACACCGAGCAAGGAGCGAGCCGGGAGGAGCGGTCCACTTCCGGTAGTCCGGTAACCCCTCTCTCTCCTGACGGAGAGAGCGTCGATGCACAGCAGGCTAGGCCGAAGCGACAGCGACGACAGTGGGGTGAGCCCGTGGACCACGAGCTGACGAACGAGATGGTTGCTGCTGTGAGCGCTGACCTGGAAGCGCCGGTGAAACACAACCCTGACAGCTGGGCCAATGAGTTTCGTCTGATGCGGCAACGCGACGGTCGCACCGTCGAGCAGATTCGATACCTGATCACCTGGACCGCAGAGCATCACTTCTGGTCCAGCGTGGTGCTCTCGCCCAAGAAACTCCGCGACAAATGGGACCAACTGGCCAAGCAAGTTCGCGGGCAGCGCAAGCCGGCGACACGCCAGGACGGACGCCTGGGCATGGCCCAACCGCAGCCACAGGGCAGCTACACGCCGACCGACATGGATAACCTGCCGGACTGGATGAGGGATTGATCATGGACAGCGCACAGCAGACTGACATCGGCGCCTATGAGCGCATGAGCCAGCACCTTCGCCAGACACTGGCCAACCAGGCCCAAACCCGGGAGATGCGCTGCCTGGTGCATGGCGACTTTACCGCAACGCTGATGCCCAACGGGAAGTGGTCGGACTGCCCTGGATGCGTCAATAACGACATCGAACGTCAGCGTCAGACCGAGCACCAGAATCGGGCTGCTCATGCTCGCAATGCCCAGCTCGAGAAGCTGCGCGAGGGCTCGATGATCCCCAAGCGTTTCCAGGGACGCACGCTGGCCGGCTTCCTGACTGATGGCCATGACCGTAAGACGTTCGCTTTGGCCGCATGCCAGAAGTACGTCGAGCGCTTCGGTGATCGGCTTGAGCAGGGCGGTGGCATGGTGCTGACCGGGTCGGTGGGCACTGGCAAGAGCCACCTGGCGTATGGGATCGGCAACGCACTGCTGGACCAGGGCTACCGGGTCATGGGCATCGACGTCTACGAGCTGGTCGATCTCATCAAAGAACGGGCCTTCGACCGCAAGGATGGCACCAGCGAGCGAGAAGCCATCAAGGCGTTCGTCGCTCCCTTGGATCTGCTGATTCTGGATGAGGTCGGCGCCCAGCTCGGGACCGAATGGGAGCGCCTGATGCTCTTCAAGATCGTCAACGAGCGGTACAAGGCCCAGCTCCCCACCATCATCGTCAGCAACATCGATGCCAGTGGGCTGGCCGACTACCTGGGCGAGCGAATCGTGGACCGGATGCGGGAAGGCGGCGGCATGACGCTGGTGCTGGATTGGCCCAGCTACCGGGACGCCGCGTGAGGACATAGAGGAGGCCATGACCATGAGCAACGTGACCAGCATCGCCGACCGTCGCGGCAACCGCCTGACCAACCCGAATTGCCAGCATGGTAGGACCTACATGGTCCTGCGGGACTCCGATGCCTGGCTGCACCTGCACGAGATCCGCCAAGCCATCCTGGAGCGCTTCGGCACGATGGACAGCGAACCGGCTATCAGTGCCCGCATTCGCGAGATACGCCGCGAGGATGGGGTGAACATCGCCAGCTATGAGGTGCCCGGCGGACGCAGCAAGGCCCATGTCTACAAGTGGTTCCCGCCACACGATGACGGCGGTAAGGGGGCGGCCTGATGGGCAAGAGCAAACGGCCACGGGTCTACATGCGGGCCCGCAAGCTGATCGACCCAGCCACCGGGCAGATGGTGGGAGCCTTTATGCCGGCCGGCGCCGCTGACGCGAGCATCGTCCGGGGGCGTGGGTATAAGGATGGCGAACTGTTACGCGCCGATCTGTTTCTTCCCCGGAACCCGGAATTCCATCGCCTCGCCCACGCCCTGGGCGGACTGGTGGCCGAGAACATCGAAGGGTTTGAAGGACTGGACCATCACCAGGCCATCAAGCGCCTGCAGGAGAAAAGCGGCGAGGGCTGCGAGATCACCCGTACCGAAGTACCAGGATTTGGTGTCCTCGAGCACCGGGCACCGTACTCGATCGCCTTCGATGAAATGGACCAGGCCGAGTTCTACAAGCTGATGCGAGCGCTGTGCCGCTTCATCGCCAGTGAGTATTGGCCGCACCTCGAGCCTGAGCAGGTCGAGGAAATGATCGAGCTGATGCCAACGGAGGCTGCCTGATGTTCCCGCGACTGAAGCCGTACCGTTCCCGCACCTGGTTGGCGAACGTCCATGAGATCGAGAACTGCGTGTTGTGTGGCAAGTCGGGCATCCAGGCGGCGCACAGCAACCAGGAGCGGGGGATGAGCCAAAAGGCCAGCGACTGCCTCACGGCTGCCTTATGCCCGGAATGCCATGGAGAGATCGACAACGGTAGAGATATGAATCGAGACGAGCGCCGCGCCCGCATGAATGAGGCTATCGTGCGCACCCTGGATCAACTGGCCCGCCGCGGTCTGGTGAGGGCGGTATGAGCGTATTGGCATGGATCGGGTGGGCCGTCCTGTTTGCTGTATCGGTATTCGGCGTGGTGCTCGGCAACCTGTGGTGGGTGACGAAAGACATGGACGACCAGGGCGAGGAGCGAGACGACCGATGAGGCTATTCATCCCGTATCTTGCTACCAGCACCAACGTGGGCACCCGGCAGCACTGGGGGGCGCGGAAGCGTGAAGTGGACGCCTGCCACCTGCTGGTCCGCAATGCTGTCCGGTGCGAGGGCTTGGGGCGTGTCGCCAATCGGGTAGATCTGGTGTTCACACCGCGCCTAGGGCGGAGGGTCCGGCGCCGCGATACCAGCAACTATTCGCTGAACATGAAACACCTGGAGGATGGTCTGGTTGCCGCCGGCGTGCTTCCTGATGACCGTGGCCAGTATGTGCGTCGTGTCATCCTGGAACCACCTGAGATAGATCGCAGAGCCGAGACAGGTACCTGGGTGGAGATCATCGAGGTATGAACTGGGATCGTGTCGGCAAGTATCACATCCAGTGTGGCGAGTACACGATCTGCCGGACGCACCACAGTGGCACCAAGCTTTTCACTGTCTGGTATGGCAATGAACGGATCGGTATCCGGCACACAGCGAAGGAGGCGATGGCTTTGGCCGAGAGCCACGAAACGGGGAAACGAAACGGAAACGAAAAGGGAAACGGCAGGAAACGGGGGCAGTGATGCGGTACCTGAGTGCGAGGCAGATGGTGTTCGACGCCTATCGGGCGCAACAAGGGAGCGTGATGGCCGGGGCCTCCGAGGTTGCCGCGCTCAAGGCCAAGATCCAGAAGACGCAGAAGCAGAACAACGACTGGCGCATCGTGGATGGCCTGGAATCCGGGGCGGTGATCAGCGCTGTCGAGAGCCAGCCGCAACACCTACAGGCCATGTGCCGCTATTGCTGGGGGCCGTTCACCCGGGATGAGCTCACCGAGGACATGGAGTGGCTGCACCTGTCGCTGTTACGCGCGATGATGGGCCGGCCATTGCCCGGCCAGGGCGACAAACCGCATCCGCCGGCGAAAGCATGGCGAACGCTGACGGCCCTGGCCTGGGCGGCGATCTATCATCATGGAGAGGTGACGTATCCATACAACCGGCAGGGCCTGGTCGGGCCGAGAGCGATCAAGCGCTGGCTCGAGGACGAACGAGGGACCACCATCGATGTCAGGCGCTGGAGTGCTGCTGCTCGACTTAGCTGGTCGGACATATGGCGCCAGATGCTGACGACGCTCGATGACTGGGAGAGTAGGGCGTTGGGTCCGGTGGCGGCTCTAAGGTTATATGCGGCTTAGGAAGCGTGCATGGTAGGCTCTAGGATCATTCATATCCGCTAGGGAAAAGGGGGGTTAAATTGGCGACGATCTTTCCTTACTGCGATGCAGAGCTTGATCAAGAGCACAGTTCGGCGATTGACAGCTTGGATAAAGGGACGACTGAATTGTCACGGGTCCCATGTGTTGGGGAGCATGTGGCAATCAAGAGCGCCTTGTTTGAAGTGATCAGGGTGATACACCGCCACCATGATGAGTCGGACTTTGATGCAGCAGTGGAGTTGAAGCCTTTATACGGGTAGACCTTGTCGTATGTGCCCCGAAGCGCTATCCTGACACCACTATCGATCACTGCGCCCTGGCTTCCGAGCCGGGGCGCTTTCGCATGGAGCACACTGTGTCTGACAAGCTGTATCCGGCGTTTGGTCAGTTCTCGATCGTTGTTGAGGCTGCTCAGTCCTCGTGGGGCGATTGGCTCAGTCCTGTAGCGTCGCTTTTAGGGGTCGTGCTCGGTGCGTGCTTGTCCTACTGCATGCTCAGAAAGAATGAACGAGCGCGCCTGAAGCAGGAAAAGCTTGAGGAGATTGTCGTTAGCAGCGGAGAGCTTGAGAAGGAATGCAAGCAGTATGTTGATGCCTTCGCTGGCTCTCTCTATGTAGACGACGAAGGGCAGGTGCATCGGCAAGAATCAAGCGGACCTGCTGTGCATGATCTCAATATGCTCATGGATAGGGTGGATTTTTTAATGCAAGCACACCTCCCTGAGCATGATGAATTGCGCCAGCGTTTTGGAAAGAGCTTCGTTGCCCTGTTCACCGAGATGTCTTTGAGGGGCGTAGCTCCGAACATGTCTGAAGATGATGTTCAGAGTACGAAAAAGAAGCTATTGGAAATGAGGTCTCAGGTTACGTCATCCCAGCAGGCAATCCAGAAAGTAGCTTTGAAAGAGGCTCGAAAGCTGCTCAAGGTCAAGTGACCACTATCCCCTAGGCCCCTGCCAATCTGGTGGGGTCTTTTCGATCCTGGCGGCCTAAGCCGCTTCTGTTTTCTCCTTTTCTCCCACGCCGTGAGGCGCCGGAGCCCTTATGCCACGCATTACTCACGAGACCGGAGGCGGCAACGTCTGCGCGCTACTCGATACGCTCGCGTATGCCGAGATCGGGCCGGACTTGCTCGCTGCAAGCGACGACGGCTATGACGTGCTTGTCGGCTCAGTACCAGGCGACGTCCACCTGTTCGCGAGCTATGCCGATCATCCGCTGCCCACAGATGACCTGGCGATCGAGTACGCCGACGGCGTCTACAGCACCGCCGCTGGGCGCTACCAGATCCTCAATACGTACTGGCCGCACTATAAGCGTCAGCTCGGGCTCCCTGACTTCAGCCCGGAGAGCCAGGATCGCTACGCGATTCAGCAATTGCGAGAGCAGGGGGCGTTGACCCTCATCCTGGATGGCTACTTCAAGCGCGCTATTGCCGCCGCGTCGAACATCTGGGCCAGCCTGCCCGGTGCAGGCTACGGCCAGCCTGAGCATGAGCACGAAACTCTCGCCCGCGTGTATGTCGAAGCTGGCGGCCTGCTCTCCGGTGAAGATAGTGACTGGTTTGACCGGGTCGTGAAGGTGCGGAGAGGCCAATGACGACACAGGCACAGGGCAATACGCAGGGGAATAGTCAGCAAGAATACCGCCATCGCCGGCCATTCGAGTTCGAGCGGCACTTTCAGACCGGGATTCAGCTTGTTCTTGTAGGGCTGTTGGCGTGGGCAGGGTTGAAGCTGGTCTCTCTGGGCGAGGAGAACGCGGCGCTGCAGGAACGTATCACGTATCAGGGCGAACAGATTGTCTCGCTTCGCCGGGACATACGCGAGTGGAGCAACCTGTACGTCCGTAAGTCCGAAGCTGAGCAACGCGCCGAGGAGGTCAATAGCCGACTCGATGCGCTGGGTGAGCGTCTCTCGACGCTCGAGGAGCAATCGCGATGAACTGGAGCGATGTAGCTGAAACCGTGGGCGAAGCCGCGCCGATGGTCGGCTCTGCACTGTACGGTCGTGCTGGTGGTGCTGTCGGCAGCATGGTTGCTGAGGTCCTGGGCGTAGAAACGACGCCGGAGGCCGTGAACCAGGTGATGAATGATGATCCCGAGGCAGCGGCCAAGATCAAGAAGGTTGAGGCTGAGCTGGAACAGGCTCGCATCGAGGCGCGCACCAAACGGCTGGGCCAGGTCAACCAAACGATGCGGGCTGAGGTCGATAGCGACAGCACGCTCAAAGGGGGCTGGCGTGGATTCACTGGCTGGATGTTTGGCCTGTCCCTGGGCGGCGTCATGGCATCGATCATCTTCGAAATGTTCGCCGGCACTACCGACCGAATCGAACTGCTGCGCCAGGCCGTGATGATGTTCGGTGTGTTCGGCGCCGTCCTAGGCATCGACATCAACCGTGTGGGCAAAGAACGCTTGGCGGCCAAAGGTATCGATTCACGTTCGTTCACATTTATGGATGCACTCAAAACCCGGGTGGCGGGCAAGTGACGCACCGGTGAGCGCCCCGCATGTACCACCTACGGTCTCAATACAGCCCTGAGTACCGGGGCGCTCATCAATGCGAATTCCCCACCATGGGATAGGGCCACGCCGTGAGGCGTCGCCCACCTACGCCTGGCTCGTCGTGAGACGCCCGGGCCCTACATGATGGAGGCGCCACCCGTGAGGGTGCCGCATAGCAGCATATGGCAAAGCGACACGACTGGGAGGCCGTTGAACGGGATTACCGGACGGGACGGTTCAGCCTGCAGCAACTGTCCGACCGCCACGGCCCGAGTAAATCGCAGATCAGCAAGAAGGCCGCCGCCGAAGGCTGGGAAAAGGATCTCACCGGCGCGGTGCAGCAGCGGACCCGCGAGAAGCTGAGTCGCCCAGAGGCTTCTGCGCCGGATGTCCCCGAGTCGGACATCATCGAACAAGCATCGGACGAGAATGCCGCCATCGTGCGTGGCCACCGTGCCGCTCTATCACGCTGGCGTCGTATCGCCGACCGGTTCGCCGACAGGCTCGACCAGCAGCTCGAAGCCGGTGAAATCACTGTTCAGCTCAAGAGCGGAGAACTCGCCTCGATCGACCTCCCGCTGGACTATATTGCCAAGGCGATGGGGGCCGGCACGCAGGCCTTTGATCGTGTCATCCGGCTCGAGCGCCAGAGCTACGGGCTGGACCAGGATGATGCCAACGACCAGGAAAAGACCTTCGAAGAACTGATGGCCGAGGTCGCGCCGGATGAACCGGAGTGACCGGGAACGTGAGGTCAAGCGTGCCGAGGCCTTTCTACGTGCGCATGCCAAGGGGCGACTGACCGAGAAGGCCGATCTGCTCGAGGCATTGTCGCTCAAGTGGTTTCGGCTCAACGCGCTGTACAAGATCAAGGACAAGCAAGGCAAGGTGCGACGTTTCCGGCCCAACCGGGCCCAGCGGCGTCGTTATATCAAGGGCCACGTCCGCGACATCATCCTCAAGGCGCGGCAGCTTGGTTTCACCACGTTCGAGATGATCGACGCCCTGGACGACTGCCTGTTCCGCGACAACTTCGCCGCCGGCTGCATATGCCACAAGCTCGATGACGCACAGGACATCTTTCGTAACAAGGTGTCGTTTGCGTACCAGAGTATCGATGACACCTGGCATCGCATCTTCAAGATGCTGGGCATCCGCATCCCGCAACCAGTGAGCGATAAGAGCGGCTCCGGCGCCTACGTCTTCGACAATGGCTCCAGCATCAAGGTCAGCACCTCGTATCGTGGCGGCACGCTCCAGCGGCTCCACATCTCGGAGTTCGGTAAGATCTGCCGGCAGTATCCGCACAAGGCACAGGAAATCGTCACCGGCGCGTTCGAGGCGGTCGGCCTGGGCAACCAGATAACGCTCGAATCTACCGCCGAGGGTCGCGAAGGGTACTTCTTCGACTACTGCCAGTCAGCCCAGCACCTGCAGGAGCTTGGGCGAGCACCGACGTTGATGGACTTCCAGTTCCACTTCTTCCCGTGGTGGCAGGAACCGGCCTACCGACTCGATCCCGAGGGAGTGTTGGTACCGCAATGGCTGCGGGAATACTTCGAAGACCTGGAGCACAAGCACGGCATCGCGACCGATGCGGCACAGCAGGCGTGGTACGCCAAGAAAGCCGAAGTGCTCCAGGACGACATGAAGCGGGAGTATCCGAGCACGCCGGCCGAGGCATTCGAGCAGAGCATCGAGGGCGCCTACTACGCCAGCCA
This sequence comes from Halomonas elongata DSM 2581, assembly GCF_000196875.2. NCBI lineage: Bacteria > Pseudomonadati > Pseudomonadota > Gammaproteobacteria > Oceanospirillales > Halomonadaceae > Halomonas > Halomonas elongata. The sequence goes on along the minus strand of NC_014532.2, from coordinate 1,913,397 downwards.
GATGCGGTTCCTGCGCAAGAACAAGCGCATCACCGCCGAGGTGCAGGTAAACCCGTCGCTGCCGGTCTTCACCGCCTGGGACCTGGGCATGAACGACACCATGGCGATCTGGTTCGCGCAGATCGTCGGTCGCGAGATCCACCTGGTGGACTACCTCGAGGGCGAAGGCGAGGGCATCGAATATTACGCCGACGAGCTCAACAAGAAGGGCTATCGATACGGTGGCCACTTTGGGCCGCATGACCTGGCCGTCCGTGAGCTGGGCACCGGCAAGAGTCGCGCCGACGTGGCCCAGCAATACGGGATCAAGTTCGAGGTCGTGCCACGTATCAGCAACCACGCCGAGGGCGTCCAGGCGGTCCGCAACTTCCTGCCGATGTGCTGGATAGACGAGGACGCCTGCGATGAAGGCGTGAAGTGTCTCGACAACTACCGGAAAGAGTGGGACGACAAGCGGGGCGTCTACAAGGACACACCGCGCCATGACTGGGCATCTCACGGGGCCAAGGCGCTCGAGACGCTGGCCCGGTCGTCCATCTTTCAGCAAACCAACACACCCACACCGCGCCCTCAGAAACGCGAACGCTCGGGCTGGGCCGCGCATACCTGACCACCGCCGCGAGGCAGAGGACACCATGCCGGAGATCATCACCACACCGGACGGCGACATCAGTCGCCGGGCTGGCAATACCGCCTATCGTCTCAACGGAATGACCCGCGCCGAGGTGACGGAGTTGATGCGCGACGCGGCGCGCACGATTGCGGAACAGCTCATCGAGGCGGGCATCCCGACGGCCTCTGAGCGATTTCGCCCGGATGTCGGGCCGGTTCAGATCGACATGATCGTCATCGAGGAACGTGTCACGCGGCCCGAGCCCGGGATGCGGCTCCAGTTCGAGGTCGCGGGCGACATGGGCGTGACGCTGAACATCAAGCTGCTCGAGTTCGCCGCCGACCCGGCGGGATATATCCGCGACCTGTTCGCCCAGTTGGCACCAATGCGACGTAACGTCATGCGGCTACGCCGGAACAAGCAAGATGCGAACCGGGCCATCTATCGCGCAACCGGGGGCAGCCAATGAGCAGTATGGGGCTGCTACAACATCGGTCGGCGGCGGAGATGCGGGCTGAGGAGGAAGCCGAGGCCCAGCGCATCGCCGAGGAAGAACAGCGCCGCCGGGAACTGGTCGAGTCGTCCCTGGGGGCGCATATCCGCCGGTGCTGGGAAAGCGCCAAGATGGCCCGGCAGTCGGTGGATAATCGGATGCTCGACTGCCTGCGGCGCCGCAAGGGCGAATACTCACCCGAGAAGCTCCAGGCGATCCGCAAGGAAGGCGGGGCCGAGATCTACATGATGCTGACAGCGACCAAGTGTCGGGCGGCAGCGGCATGGATTCGCGACATCATGATGCCGGCGAATGAGCGCCCTTGGGGACTCGAGCCGACACCAGTGGCGGAAGTGCCCGATGCCTATCTGGCTCCTCTGGCATCCCAAATCCGCCAGCAGGCCGTAGAGATGCAGCAGCAGGGCCAGCAGGTGGACATGGCCGCCCTGGCCGAGCAGGCCCGCGAGCAACTGCGACAGGCTGCCGAGGATGCCGCGCGAGAGGCGACGGAGCGGCATGAGGAGCTCATCAGCGACCAGCTCGCGGAAGGGTACTGGGATGAGGCATTCGAGGCGTTCATCGACGACTTCGTGACATACCCGGCGGCCTTCATCCGCGCCCCGATTTTCCGGCGCGTGCCAGAGCTGCAATGGCTGGAGGGCTGGCGTCCCGTGAAGGGCGAGACCATCCGGCCCGAGTTCGAGCGTGTTTCGCCATTCGACATGTACCCCAGCCCGGATGCCACCAGCATTGATGACGGTGCCTTCATCATTGAGCGGGCTCGCTTCACTCGATCGCAGCTCAACCAACTGATCGGCGTGCCGAGTTACAGCGAGGACGCAATTCGCCAGGTGCTGCACCAGTATGGCCAGGGCGGGCTCCGCGACTGGCTCTGGAGTGACGGTGAGCGTGCCGAGCTCGAGGGGCGTGGCCACGAGTGGCTGACGCCGGGTGAGACCATCGATGGGTTGATCTACTCCGGCGGCGCCCAGGGCGTGACGCTATTGCAGTGGGGTATCAGCCCCGACGAGATCGAAGACCCGCTGGCCGAGTATGAAGTTGAGGCCATCCTGATCGGCCAGCATGTCATCCGGGTGCGCATCAATCGTGATCCGCTTGAACGTCGCCCCTATCACAAGTCCAGCTTCCAGCCGGTGCCGGGGTCGTTCTGGGGGCAGGGCATCCCCGAGCTCATGGCGGATGTCCAGGACGTGTGCAATGCCACGGCGCGGGGCCTGGTCAACAACCTGGCGATCAGCTCCGGGCCCCAGGTCGAGGTCTATGAAGATCGCCTGCAACCGCAGGAAGACCCAACCGATATCTACCCGTGGAAGATCTGGCGAACCAAGGCAAGCATAGAGACCGGCAACAATCCTGCCTTGCGCTTCTTCCAGCCGCAGAGCAATGCCAGTGAATTGCTGGCTGTCTACGAGCAGTTCGAATACCGGGCCGATGAGTCCACCAACATCCCGCGCTACATGTACGGCAGTGATGAGGCGGGCGGCGCCGGGCAAACCGCGTCAGGCCTGTCGATGCTCATGGAATCCGCGAACAAGGGCATCAAGGACGCGATACGGCACATTGATCGCGGTGTGCTTCGCCGGGTCATCGAGGCGCTCTGGCTCCACAACATGCAGTTCAGCGACGACAACAGCATCAAGGGGGATGCCAGCGTGGTGGCCAGAGGATCGAGCGCCATGCTCATTCGCGAGCAGACCAACCAGCTACGCCAGCAGTTCCTCCAGCTCACCGCCAACGACTACGACATGGGCATCCTCGGCCACGATGGACGCCGCAAGCTGCTCGAGAGCATCGCAGAGAAGCTCGATTTGCCGGGTCTCATCCCCTCCGAGGAGGAGATGCAGAAGAACCTGGCACAGCAACGGCAGGACCAACAGGCCCAGCTACAGATGGAACAAGCCAAGGCCGAAGCCGAGGCCGCCGAGAAACAGGCACGGGCGCGCGAGGCCAATGCCGACGCCGCACAGACCGAGGCCGAAACCCAACAATCGCAGCAGATGGCGCCCCTCGAGGCGCAACACCTGTTGGCCGAGATCGCCAAGCTGATTACCGAGACGCGAGGACGCAACGATGGAGGGACAGGACTGGAAGGCGCTGGCCAGGCTGGCCGAGTCCCCGGAGGGGAGGCGTCTGGTGGCACTGCTCAAGGCGGAGCGAGAGGAATGCCGCGACAGCCTGGAAAAGTGCCGCGAACCCGCTGAAGTCGCCCGACTGCAAGGACGTGCGTCAACGGTGGCCGAGTTGATAGAGAAGCTCGAGCAAGCCCGCGACGTGGTAAACCAGCGCTTTACTCAGTAGCCGCCGGGCTCCGGCCCGGCCTCACCGCAATGCCGCTCATGGTCCGCCCTGGGCGGCATTGTCGTGGGAGCGCTCTGGACTGCAGCCAGAACCCGTTACCCGAGTCGTGAACCCCGGCAAATGCCGGCTCACCCGTCACGCCGTGAGGCGTCACAGGAGCAACAATGTCACTACCCAGGTCCGTTCAGGCCCAAGCCGAAGCCGCCCGTCAGCACTTCGAACCCCAACCCGAGAATCCCGATGATCAGCGTCCCGCTGGCTCGGCTCCCGAGGAAGGGCAGCGAAACCCGCAGGACGAGTTCTCGGCGCCCGCCAAGGCCGACGAGCCCAGCCCGACGCAACCCGCCGACAGCGCTGAAGCACAGCCCAAGGATGAACAAGACCAGGGTGCTCTTTATTGGCAGCACCGGTTCAACGTTCTCCAGGGCAAGTACAACAGCGAGATTCCGGCGCTGCGTCAGGAAAACAGCGAGCTCAAGAACACCATCGCCGAGCGAGATCGCCGAATCGCCGAGCTTGAACAACAGCAGCCCACCGGTGGCGCCGATAGCGGTGTCAGCGATGAGCAGCTCGAGCAGTTCAAAGCCACGTATGGCGAGGATCTCGTGGACTTCGTGACGCGGATGGTTGACCAACGCGCCCCGTCCGGGAAGCCAGCCGATACCGGAAACACCCAGGAGCTGACCGAACGCTTGGAGCGACTCGAGAGCGAGAAGCACCAGGACGCGGAAGCCCGCTTCTGGATGAACCTGGAGCAGGCTGTGCCGACCTTCCGGGAGGTCAACGCCGATCCGAAGTTCCACCAATTCCTGGCCCAGTTCGATCCCAGCACCGGCGTGCAGCGCCAGGAAGCGCTGAATCAGGCCCAGCAGGCCCTGGACGCCAAGGCAGTAGCTGACATTTTCCAGCTCTACATGAACCAGGCCGAGCAGGGCGCCAAGCGCTCCGTGCCCGATGACCAGGTTGAGCCCCGCACCACCCGAGCCACCGAGGCCCCGCAGGGGCAGCGGATTTGGACCGGGCAGGAGATCAGCCAGTTCTACCGGGACAAGACAGCGGGACGCTACGGCGCCGAGGAGGCTCAACGCCTGGAAGCCGACATCTTCGCCGCCCAACGAGATGGCCGGGTGAAGCAGTAACCACCCGGTCGGCGGTTACCGATTTCTCGCCGAGAGGCGACAACACGAGGTAACACATCATGGCAGGTCCGACTCGCGACGGGAGCCATCCCGATTATTCCAGCACGTCCTCCTCTGGGTTTATTCCCCAGGTGTGGAGCGGGAAGCTGGTGGAGAAGCTCTATGCCTCCACCTGCTTCGGTGAGATCGCCAATACCAACTACGAGGGTTGAAGTCAGCTCTCACTAAACCCCGTGAATTGCTGGGAAGCCCTTAGAGCCCTGAGCGCCACAACGCAGCCGGCAACGGCAAACGTGACGGCCCAAAAAGTGCAGGGATTGGGCAATCAGCAGCCAAGCCTCCCGGTAACGGGTGGAAGGTTCAACGACTAGGTCACACAGTCCTGACGGGACGATGAAGGCCCACGAGTGCGGGGCACTGCTTGCGAAATTAAAAACATGGGTGATACTGTTTAAATAAACAGGAGTAGCCCATGGCAGACAAGAAATTTTTCATCACCAAGGAACAGCTGGAAGCGGACTATCTCGAGCTTCGGTCAACCCTCAAGGTTGCTGAAAAGCACGGCGTCTCGAAGAAGCTGGTCATGACATACATGAAGCGGTTCGGGATTCCGAAGATCAAGCGCAGGACGGCGGCAGAAACTGACGAGATAATCCGTCCCATGCTTGAGGCTGGTATGACGACTAGCGACATATCGAGACGGTCCGGCTTCAGCCAGCCTATTGTGCATCGTGCGGCTCGACGCTTCGGCCTTCCGCTTAATGACACGCTGCATCGGGGCGAGATCATCACCCATAACGGGTACCGGATGGTCAGGGCTCCCGACGGGCACCCCCACGCTGACAGCAAGGGGTACGTCCGAGAACATCGGCTGGTGATGGAACGCAAACTGGGTAGGTACTTAGAGCCGGGTGAAGTTGTTCACCATATCAATGAAGACAAGCTCGACAATCGCCCAGAGAACCTTGGCTTAATGGAACTGGGAGAGCACACCAGTTTCCACCATACGGGCAAGGTTGGTCGTGGCCCCGACAAGCGGCCGCGTAAGCGCAAGCAGTGAAGATATAGTCTGGTCTCATGGGAAACCGTGAGGAGCCCGGATAAAGAGCCGGGACGAAGCCCGAAAGGGTGGAAACAGCACGGAAATCAAGAACAAGGGCGACACGGTGGAGATCCGCACCACCCCGTCCATCACGATCAAGGACTATGTCGTTGGTGGTGGTCTCAACTATGAGAAACCCACCAGTGACAAGGTCGAGCTGCACATCGATAAGGCCAAGTATTTTGCCTTCGAGGTCAATGACATCGATGCCTATCAGTCCGACATCAAGCTGATGGACGACTGGTCGGACGATGCCGGTCAGCAGATGAAGATCGCCATCGACACGGTCATCCTCGGTGACGTGTACGCTGACGCCGCACCGGAGAACGCCGGCCCAGATGCCGGTGTGAAGTCCGGTTCCTACAACATGGGCGAGTCTGGTGCCCCGGTATCCATCACCAAGAGCAACATCCTCGACACCATCGTGGACTGTGGTTCTGTCCTGGATGAGCAGAATGCCCCGGATACGGGCCGCTACATCATCCTACCGGCCTGGATGAACGGCATGCTGAAGAAGTCCGATCTGCGCGATGCCAGCGCCATGGGCGACAGCACGTCGGTCTACCGCAACGGCAAGGTGGGCATGCTGGATCGGTTCGACGTGTACGTCAGCAACAACCTGTCCACGGTCACCGACGCGACCACCAGCAAGAAGGCCACCAACGTCCTGTTCGGTCACAAAAAGGCGCTCACCTTCGCCTCTCAGATGACCAACATGGAAAACCTGCCCAACCCGCAGGACTTCGGCAAGCTGGTCCGCGGCCTCAACGTTTTCGGGTACGAGATGATCGACCCGAACGCTGCTGGCCATCTCTACGCCCAGCGCGGCTGAAACGCCTGATCCCGGGTGAACCGGGCAAGCGCCACCCTCCGGGGTGGCGTTTCTGTTTCCAGACAAGAGGGCAATCCCATGTCACTGAGCGAACGCATCGAGAATGCCGAGACCAAGGACGAGTTGGAGAAGATCGGCAAGGATGAGCTGGGCGTGGATGTCGATAAGCGGAAGGGGCTCGAGACCATCCGTGTTGACCTCCAAAGTCTTGCCGAAGACCAAGTGTCTGAGGGACAGGGCAAGACGCCAGCCCAGAACGACGCGGAGTCGCCCGATAAAGACGCGCCGGAGAGCGCCGACACGTCTCAAGAGGGCACCCCGGCATCGAAGATGGCTGACGCCGAGAAAACGCCGGATCAGGGTGAGTCAGCACCGGCCCAGGAGAAACCTCGGTTGCTCCGCCATCGCGGCAACGGCCGTGTGTTCACCTATAGCGCTGCCCTGGCTGCAAAGCGCGATATGGAGGAGGTGTAAGCCATGGCTTTGACCACGGTGGGAACCGTCATCAACAACGCCAAGCTGGTGCTGCAGGAAGTCACGTCGGCCGGTACCCGCTGGACCAACGAGGAGCTCATCGGCTGGCTGAATGAGAGCTACCAGGCGATTGTCCAGATCAAGCCGGATGCCTCGACCGAAAATGCGTCACATGAGCTGGCCGAAGGCACGCGACAACAGATCCCGGCGGATGGACTCCGACTGATCGACGTTGTTCGCAACACGGCCTCCGGCAGCAAGAAGATGGGCATCATGGTGGCGTCCCGTCAGTCGCTGGATACCACGCGGCGTGGTTGGCACGCTGATCCACCCAGCATTGACATCGAACAGTACATCTTCGATGACCAAGACCCCACGCGCTTCTATACCTATCCGCCGGCCGCGACGGGAGCCGAGGTGGAGATCATCTACTCGGCCGTACCAGCGCCGCACGATGTCTCCCAGGGGCTCGAGGGGCTGGCGAACGAGGCGATCAAGCTGAACGACAGCTATGGGCCAGTCATCACGGATTACATCCTGTATCGCGCCTACTCCAAGGATGCCGAGCACGCCAAGAACCTGAATCGCGCCCAGCTCCACATGGAAGCCTACATGAACGCGCTGGGGCAGAAGGTCGAGGTGGATCGTTCGATCTCGCCGAACGCTCCCGACAATTCGTCCAACCCGACTGGCTCGGTGGGACGGACAAGGGGCTGATCCATGACGCTGGATGACCTTGTTCACCAGGTGGTGCAGGACGTTCCCGAGGCGCCGCTGATGACGATTCGTGATGCCATCACCCGGATGGCGCGTGAGCTGTGCACCGAAGCTGACGTGTGGGTGCAGGAGGGAGAGCCGGTAGTGGTGGCCGCCAATACCGCTAACCCTCAGATCGTGGCATCCAGCGGCGAGCCACTGCGCATCGTCTCGCTCAAGATCGATGGCCGCGAGTGCGTCCAGGGCCAGGGGTTCGACCAGCCCACGCCCACCTCGATCGAGCTATACCAGCGTCCCAACGCCTCGATGCTCTACGGACGCCTGGCGTGCCGGCCCGCTATGGGCGACATGCCGCCTTCTGAGGTGGTGGATCGCTGGGATATGGCGATTGCCAACGGTGCGCGCTGGCGTTTGCTCATGCTTCCCCAGCCTTGGCGAAATCCCGAGCTCGCCAATTACTACCATCAGCAATACCTGGCCGATGTGGCCACGGCCAGGCAGAACTCTCGACTTGGCCACGCCCGGGGCGGTGCGCGTGTGAAAGCCCGCCGCTTCATCTGACCGCAACTCTGCGACTTACCGTGAGGTAACTCCCAATGGCAGCATTCTCCGACTATCTCGAATCCGGCATCCTGGAGCACACCCTTCGCGGGACCACGCTCCCGACGCCGTCCTCCATCTATGTGGCGCTGTTCACCAGCGATCCCACCGACGCCGACACCGGCGATGAAGTCACCGACTCGGCTTATGTCCGGCAAGACGCCGCGAAAGGCGACTCCATCTCTAGCGGCTGGACCTCGCCGACCGACTCCGGTGACGGCAAAGTCAGCTCCAATGCCAAGGTGATCCAGTTCCCGCCCATCGCCGATGGCAGCGTGACCGTCACGCACTACGCACTCTATGACGCCCAATCCGGCGGCAACATGCTCTATCACGGTGAGTTCACCGTTGCGAAGACCCTGGAAATCAATGACGTGCTGTCTGTAGACATCGGCGGCATTCAGGTCATCCTCCGCTAAGAGGGGTAGGGTATGTTTGGGCCCCTCAACGGGGCCCCGCTGAATGGCGGCGGGGCAAATGGCCTGTGGCTGTACGGCGGCGTGCTGTCTCTCGAGCCGGTGGCGGATTCGACGGCGACACCGCTGCGCATCAAGCATGCTACCGGCTCTCTATCCGCGTCAGCCGATTCAGTAGGGGCATCCAAGCGACTGGCGACTGGCTGGGGGACGGCGGCGGCTGCGGCGTTCGCCGACGCTGAGGGCCATGAGTTGGTATTCGTGGCGGGCAAGTCCGCCACGATCGCCGACACAACGTTCGCGTCCTGGGCGCATCGCCCAATGAGTGGCATCACGGATGTCGAAGCCGCCATGGATGGTGCCGGCGTGCGCCATGCCCGAATGTCGCATGCTGAGAGCCACTCAGAAGCCGTAGCGACTGGGGACGCTCACCGGATTACCCCGGCACCCGACATCAACCTGGATGATTCTCTGGCCGTCCTCGATGTCAGTGCTGACCGTACTGCCTGGATGACGCCGAGCACGGTCGAAGCTCCGGCGGCGTTGTACTGCGATGCTCATATCACCCACATCATGGGTGGCCAGTCTGTAGCCGAGGCGGCGTCAAGCATCGACTACAAGACGTTCTGGCAGGCGTCATTGCGCCCACTGCGCACGGCATCGTTGACCTGGCTGGCGGAATCCAGGCTCGACAGACTGCGCGTTCGCCAGCGGTTCGCTGAGGCCCGCACGGTAGTGAGAGCCAGGTCTCGGGCTCTACCGAACTCTAAGATTGGTCGTGGTTCGCTATGGCTGGAGTCGGAATCCCGCCATGTCCCGGGCTCCCTGCGCCTGTATCGGAACCACTATGGTGTGGCGTCCAGTAGTGCCGCCAGTTCGGCGGTACCGGGACGAATCAGGCATGCCAGCAGCATCTCGACCGGGCTGGCCACGACCCATATCGCACCAGATCTCACGCTTGGCAACACGACCTATTGCTATGTCAGTGGGCGTGCGTTGGCGCTATCCCGCCAAGTGGCGGCGGGGCTGTGCATCACCGAGGCAAGCGGGAAAGCCGCATCGGTCAGCGAGTCCGCAGGGCGGTATTTCCAGATCCATGCGTTTACGGGTATCGCGTCGGCGGGCGGCGATGTCCCACCCGTTCACCTGACCAGTATCAATCCGTGGGTCCGCGCTACGGGCAAGAGTGAAGCGGTGGCGGAGCAATCGGCCTACACGCTCCGTGGGCGCTACATAGGCCTGGATGCTCTGGCGTGCGAGTCGCAGCAAACCGCATGGTGCTACCGTCAGGTACCTACCTGGGACTCGATGGCTGGTATGTCATCGGTGGTCTCGGATGTACACCGCCTGGCCAAAGCGCGTGCGAAAGAGATCGCCATATCCACGGTGATCGCTCAGGCCAACGTCTATGGATTGCGACGGCCGGACATCCGGCCACTGGGTGGCACCGCATCTGGGCAGGCTTCCGCCCATAAGACTGCCTGGATGGATGGTGGGCAAGAGGCGGCAACCGCGACAGGGCTGGGCGCCGCCGTTCGGCTCGCTGTCCCGGTGCTCGCCCCCGAGCCCAATGAGGCTGTGTTCCTAGCCAGCGATCCTGATATCACTCGGTATATGCGGGCTTCGGCGGTGGCCGTGGCTGAATCGAGTGGGGAGAACCAGCCCTATCGATTCACTACCACGCGAAGCGCCCGTGCCAGAGTCCAGAGTGCCGGTGTGGCCCGCAAGACGGCACGTTTTGTCGATGACCCGGCTTGGGCCATTTCATCGGCAGGTGGTGGCTACGACCTCAATGCCTTTGTGCGCAAGGTCGAACCGACCTCGTTTGTGGCTCGAGCTGAGGGAGCTGGTGATGCCCGCAAGACCGCCAGGTATATCGACGAGGCGGCCTTGGCTTCGGCGTCACCCCATGCTGGCTACACTCGCTTCGCCTACCTGACGCCGCAGCCTGCGATCAATCGTTCCGTGACGACGGGGATGCCCCATCTCACCCGCCGTATGAGGGGCACGAGCATCTCGCGGGCAGAACCCACTGCCTATTTCGCCCGCTACCGCCCCGCGAGTGGCCAGGCCCGTGCCTCGGCTCAGGTTCCGGTGACGATCTACGTCTGGCGGTTCTTCGAGATACGTTTCCGAGGTGACGCTGATAGCGGCGGTGAAATGCTGCGCATCACCTTCATCGAGCCTGCCCGCGTCGCTGAATCCTGGGCCGAAACAGGCCGTGTCTCGTACCTGATCAATCCCGACTCGCCGGCACCTGACCGCCGGACCATCACCCTGATGCCCGGTGCCCGTGTCATGTCGGTGCCTGCGTCCGTGAGGGAGTACCAAGTCGCATGAAGACATTCAAGAAGCAGCCCCGAGACCATTTGGATTATGACATTGATCTCTCCGAGTGGATGGCCGAGGGCGATGAGATCGAGCACGTCGAGGTTACGGCCCCGGATGGTCTGGAGGTGACACAGGTGGGAATCGAGCCCACTCGCGTGAAGTTGTGGATCAAGGGCGGGACGGATGGAGAGAGCTACAAGCTGTCACCGCTGATTTATACCGAGAGCCGTACCAAAGAGGTCGATTTCATGATCATCGTGGTGGAGATGTAACCCATGCCACAGCTTTTCTTCAACAACGCCCGGGCGACACTGGCTTCGGCCATCGATGATGTGACTACCACCATCGAGGTATCGGCCCCGGTGAACCTGCCGACCTCATTGGGGGCGAATGAATGGTTCCTGCTCACGATTTTCGCCGACACCACAAGGTACGGCGAGAACATCGAGATCGTGCGCGTGACCGGCATCTCAAACAATACGTTGACGGTAGAGCGTGGGTTCGAGGGCACCGCTGTCTCACATGGTGCGGGTGAGAGTATCGAGGCTCGGGCGACCGCGCGAACGATGGACCGTATTCGGTCGCGGATCGGGGAGACGTCCCTGGTGAAGGCCAATGCCTCTCTCGATGACCGTTTGCGAATGGATGGGCTGGCCTATCGAAAAGTGGACTACCCAGAGCTGGCCGCCATGTTCCCGGAGACATTGCCTGCCCAGGAAGTCGTCAGCGGCACGCCGTCGCTGCCCGACATGGGGCGCGGGGCGGCTTTCAGCCCCGATGGAGCCTATCTGGCGATGGCGCACAATGGTTCTCCGTACTTGACCATTATCGATACGTCAGACTGGTCCGTGGTCAGTGGAACGCCGTCACTGCCCAGGTCTGGGTGGGGGGCGGCTTTTAGACCCGATGGGGCCTATCTGGCCATCGTCCATGAGGGAAGCCCCTACCTGACGGTTATCGACACCGCCGATTGGTCGGTTGTCAGCGGCACGCCGTCATTGCCCGGCACCGGGAACGCGGTCGCGTTTGGTTCCAATGCCAATGGCACCTTCCTGGCCGTCGTGCATGACGGCGCTCCTTATCTGACCATCATTGATACGTCGGATTGGTCTGTGGTCAGTGGCACGCCGTCTCTGCCCGGGGGAGGTGAGGATGTTGTGTTCGAACCCGGTGGCACCTACTTGGCGGTGGCGCATCGGGAGTCTCCCTACCTGACCATTGTCGCGGCTGCCGACTGGTCAGTGGCCAATGTCGCACCGACATTGCCCGGTATGGGAAGGGCCATTGATATCAGCCCGATCAGCGGAATCATCGCGGTCGCGCACAACCCAGTGGATTTTAATAGTGAGGAGTCCCGCTTCACTGTTATCAACCCGAACGATGACTGGTCTGTGGTCAGTGACGCGCCTGTAATCCAATCGAGCATTGCGGACGTGAAGTTCAGCTCGGATGGCGCTTTCCTGGCCATTGGGTATTATGGCGGCTCCCACCTGATAGTCATCGACATTGCCACCTGGACAGAGATCGGTGGTACGCCATCGTTACCCAACTACGGGGAGACGGTCGCCTGGCACCCGGATGGCGACTACCTGGCCGCAGGCTATTTAAACGCCCCTAACCTGACGGTCACGGCGAGATCGCCGGATTGGTTCTACCTCCCTGAGTTGAGTTCCCCCCACCCGTCGCTGGAATGGAGGATCAAGGCCCAATGATCGTTTACGAACTCGATGAACAGTCGATCTGGACCGGGGGCACGCACGAGATTGCGCCCGGGGAAGGGCGTCCGGCCTGCTGCACGACCATCGCGCCGCCCGAGGTGCCGAACGGGCAGATGGCCCAGCTCCGGGGGCAGATGTGGGTATTGATCGATGATGTACCGCTTTCTGACGTCCAGCGCCGGGCCCATGAGGCCCGGGCGAAGGTGAATCAGTGGCGAGATCGATCGCTCAACGACGGTGTGCCATACACCATGCCCGATGGCAGGGAGGACACCATCCAGACCCGGCCCGACGACCGACTGAATCTCATGGCCCTGAACACGAAGGCAACGGCGCGGGTCGAGGCTGGTGATACCACCCCGATGCCGTTCCGAGGGCTCTCCAACACGACCTACCAGCTCACGCCGACAGAGATGCGCGACATGACGATGGCCGCGTTGACCCACATCGAGGACATCTACCAGCAGAGTTGGTCAGCGAAAGATGCACTGGTCACGGCCACCACGCTGGATGACGTTGAATCTGCATTGGAAGGCCTGCAATGACGATCATGTACCCCGGCGGGTTTCTGGGCGAGCGCCCGCTATTGGACCCACGGCTGCTGCCAGAGAAGTCGGCCCAGGTTTCGCGCAACATCTATCGCAGGCGCGGCACGCTCAAGCCGGAGCGGAAGCCGGCCCATGTCAGTGACGTGCCCCAGGTATTCCGGCCCGCGAATCTGTTTCGCTATACGCCCGGCGATGGGGCGGCGAGCTTCTGGCTGTCCTGGCGCCGGGGCCTGGATGTCGATGTTGCTCGGTCGCCCATCGCCAATGACCAGTACGAGCGAGTCTATTGGACAGGGGATGGACCACCCAAGATGGGCGGCATCGATGTCATCACCCAAGGTGATGGTCCCTATCCCTCGAGCTGGTACCAGTTGGGTGTTCCTGCCCCTGAACAGGCCCCCGAGGTCAGGGAGCCCAACAACCGCACACCGCCGGATGATGGATCGGTAGATTGGCCACCTGCCACGACGGTCGAGACGGCCTATGTGGTGACGTGCGTCTCCAGCTACGGCGAGGAAAGTGCGCCGAGCATGCCGTCGCCGCTGGTCGAGCGCTGGGATGATGCCAGTGACCTCCCTGAGGGCGGACATGTGATCGTGACCCTGCCGCCGATGCCCAGCAGCAGCAACAACATCCAGGCCATGCGGATCTACCGCACTGAATCGGGCGGCATGTATCAGTACGTGGCCGACGTTGCCGCGGGAACCGGGACATTCGAGGATGACGTGTCCTCGGCTGAGCTCGGAATCGCCTTGCCGTCAGCCGAGTGGGATATGCCAGACCCCAAGATGAAAGGGCTGACGACGCTCCCCAATGGCATCCTGGCCGGTTTCTTCGGCAATACCGTGGCGTTCTGCGAGGCCTATTATCCGCACGCTTGGCCGGTGAGCTATCAACTGGCATTCGATGATCCGGTTGTCGGGTTGGCCTCCACGAGCGCGGGCCTGGTGGTGCTCACAACGGGGCAGCCATCATTAGTGACAGGTTCCAGTCCGGCGGCCATATCGCAGATGAAGCTCGACGTATACCAGTCCTGTGTGTCCAAGCGCAGCATCGTGGAAATGGGCGGGTATGCGCTGTATGCCTCACCCGATGGCCTGGTAGCCGTGGGAGGCCAACAGGCGGAAGTGGTGACGAAAGAGGTGTTCTCGCGCGACCAGTGGAAAGCCCTCGACCCATCCTCGATCCATGCCTATCGCTACGATGGCCGCTACATGGCGTTCCACACCAATGGCTGTATGTCGTTCACACCCGGCGAGGGGATCGATCGCTATGACGTCAATGCCGAGGGCGGCTACTACGACAGCGAGCGAGACACGCTGTACTTGCTCCAAAATGGCGCTGTCACCGCTTGGGGTGCCGGCAATCCGTTCTCGATCCTCTGGCGGTCGCCCATCACGAACTACCCGTCGGGCCGGGCCACTCTGACGTGTGGGCGCATCGTGGCGCACGGTTATCCGGTCAAGCTCCGCATATACGCCGATGGGGAGACCGTCATGGATCAAGCGATAACGGGCCCCGATATGTTCCGCCTGCCCGCTGGCTATACGCTTGCACGTGAGTGGGAGGTCGAGGTCGCCGGCAACAACGAGGTCGTGTCGATTCAACTGGCTGGCAGCCCTGGCGAGCTGCACTGACGTTTGCCCCCAATTGCCTACCGTGAGGTACGCATGGCTCAGAAAACGCGCCGACGCAGGGCGCTTCCCCCGATTGACCCGCAGACGGACCGGCGTCTGCGTCCCTTCCTGGAAGCTGTAAAGGAAATCACGGAAACCGGCGATGGCGTGCGGGGTGATCCTCTCGATCGCAAGCTGACGGTTCGCGACCTAGTGGACTCCGGCATTGGCCGTTTGCACGGTGCCGGCCGTGGCAGCAGTGGCGTTCTGCTGCCGGGTGACGCCATCGACAACGATCCGGCTGAGGACATGGCAGTACCGCCCCGGCCGACGGGCTTCCAAGCCTATGGCAGCTTCGGCTATGTGGCACTTTCCTGGGACATCCCCGGTGATCTCTATGGCAACCATAGCTTCACGAGCATTTACCGGGCCAAGGAAGACAACTTCGCCAATGCGGTGATTATCGGTAAGGACTCGGGCATGTCGTACACCGACCAGGTGCGCGATGTGGCCGAGGACGGCGTTGGGTACTACTACTGGATCACCTTCACCAGCAGTAGTGGCGTCGAAGGGCCGCCCAACGCTCCTGGCGGAACCTATGCAGAGGTCATCCCCGACGTCCGCTTCATCATGCAGCGGATCACAGGGCAGATCGATGATGGGGTGCTGGCCTCGACTCTGCGTTCCAAGATCAACCTGGTGGTGGCCCCCGAGGATGTCGAAGGGTCGGTGAACGCCCGTCTTGCGGCTGAAGCCGATGCGCGTCGCCAAGCGGTTGCCAGTGAGGCAAGGGAGCGAGCGGAGAGCATCCAGCGGGAGCGGAAGGACTGGAATGCGGCGATTGACGCTGTCACAGCGAAGTATGATGAGTCGATCGCGGACCTGGCCAGTAAAACGGAAGTCCTCACGAAAGAGGATGAGGCGCTGGCCCAGAAGATCGAAACCGCCTTTTCCGAGGTGGAGAAAGACTTCCAGGCCGCTCTCCGTAGTGAGCGAACCGCATGGACCACCAAGACGGATGCCCTTGGGGTTCGGATCGATACCACGCAAGCGAAGGCGGCAGACAACGCGGCGGACATCTCCGAGACGAAGAAATCGCTGGCATCCAAGACGTCGGCGCTGACCCGGTCACTCGAGAGCATGACGGCACGGCTCAATGCGACGCCGGTCTGGTCATCGAACTTTGAGCCCGGTGCCGACTTTGATCGTTGGAAGACTGCCAGCGGGGGCTCCATCGAGGCGGTGAGTACTGCCTTCGCGGGCAACCAGGCGGCGGTAATCCGGTATAACGGGTCTTCGCCATCTTCCACTGGCACGACGCACAGTGTCTTCGCCGAGGTCACGGAGACCCTGGCCAAGAGCTTCGTGGGCAAGCGCATCCGGGTCGAGATCTATGCCCGCAAGGCCCAGGACAACCCGGCCAGCGAGTTCGCGGTGGCGTATTCGACCGCGGCGAATGGCAATAGCGGATGGCATCGCTTCGAGCCAGGCGATAACTGGGCGCCCCACGAGTTCATGTGGGACATGCCGCTCGATAGCTCCAATGCCGTGGATTACATCGGTATCTGGGGGGATACCAGCAACTCGGGCAAAGGGGTCGAGGTCGATCTGATCACGATTCGACCCGCCACGACCGAGGAAGATCTGCCCGCCATCACGGCAGCCGTCAATGAGGAGGCCGAAGCGCGGGTCGAGGAAGACAAGGCCATCACCAACCGTTTCAGCAAAGACGTCTCCCAGCTCGGGGAGAATATCGCCGGGGTGAAGGAAACGGTCAGCACCGAGGTCGCGCGGCTGGATGACCGCATCACCTCGACGTCGAAGAAGGTCGATACTACGCAATCGACCCTCAACGGCAAGGTCGCCGCTGTTGAAACCCGGATGGAGACCCGGATCGAGGGAATCGCGCACTGGAGCACCTCGTTCGAGGGTGATGGCTCCATGGGCTGGTCCGGCGGTGGATCGGTCAGTCCCGCGTCTGATTCAAGTACCGGGTCTCAATCGGCGCTGTTTACCTGGTCGGCAGGCAGTCCTTCCAGTGGTGGCCGGCCTGGCACGGCCAAAGCGATCCCCGAGCGCACCGCCATCCAGTTCGCCGGGCGCCGCGTCCGTGTCACGCTGGATGCCAAGCAGCCTTCAAGCGGCACGGCATCCGAGTTCGCGGTGGCGTACAGCACCAGTGACGTGGGCAACAGCGGATGGCATCGCTTTAAGCCTTCCGGCTCATGGAAGCCGTTCAGCTTCCTCTATGACGTGCCTGAAGCCAACCATGGTGGCCGCGACTTTATCGGCGTATGGGGCGACACATCGAACAGAGGTAACGGCATCCTCATCGATAACATGCGGATCGAGGTCGTGGCCGATGAGAATGATCTGCCGGTCCTTGAAACCATGTACGTTGCCAAGCTCCAGGCAAACGGCCTCATTGGCGGCTTCGGGATCTATAACGATGGCGAGACAGTGGAAGCCGGCTTTGATGTTGACCGGTTCTGGCTGGGCCGGACCAACAAGAACAAGGTCAAGCCGTTCATCATGGACGATGACATTGTGTACCTGGATACCGCTCGCATTCGCCAGGGCGACATCCAGGAAGGGCAGCTTGGCCCCATCACCATCGGCAAGCTGACGCAGAACAATGGCGATCCGCTGACCAACGTCGCCGGGAAGATCGTGGCCGATGCCATCGACGTCGATAACCTGCGCGTCGCTGAGGCCGGCAAGTTCTACGGTGACGTCTACTCGGGCAACTACCGCAGCGGCAGCCAGGGCTGGGCGATCCTCCAGAACGGCAATGTCGAGTTCAACCAGGGCGTGTTCAACGGCACGGTTGAGTTCAAGAACATCCGCGGTGCGGGGACGCTGGCAGGGCGTGACACGGTCTGGTGGAGCGAGGTCACTGGTGGGAATAGGCCCTCCGATAACGCCGACCGGACGGCGGACAACACCGCGAAGGGCATAAAGAACCAGGGGAAACTGGCGACCAAGGACAAGGCGGATTACATCGAGGACGTCCAGAATGCGCCTTTCATCCGTCTGGGCATCAATGCCTATCCAGAGTGGAAGGATGCCAGCCAATACAGCGAGGCCCACAAGAAAGGCACATTGATCTTCGAGGTCAGTAACGGCTTCGGCGGCTGGCCACAGGACAATGGTGGCGTCATCACCTACTGGACCAACCACAATCGGGCCGTCCAGGTCTTTTATGGCAATGGTGGTGACAAGGAGTGGGTGCGAGAGATCCATCCTGCCACGTACCCGAATTGGTCGAAGTTCGTTCAAAAGGAGGTGTTCTCATCGGCTGACGTCGATGCTCTGCAAACGAAAAACGGTCCCAAGGAGGCCGGGGCCGACGTGACTGGCAATAACGAAGCCAAGAGCATCGTCAACCAGGGGCTGCTGGCTACCAAGAACAAGGCGGACTACGAGAAGGATCTGGAGAATGCCCCGTTTGTACGGGCCAGGGTCAATGCCTACTCCGAGAGCCAGAGCGCCGACCAGTACAGTGAGGCTCACAAGAAGGGCACGCTGATCTTTGAGGTGAGCAATGGGCAAGGTGGCTGGCCTGTCAGCAATGGCGGGGTCATCACGCACTGGTCCAGTAACCGGCGTGCCGTGCAGATCCTGTATGGGAACGGCGGGGGCAAGGAGTGGGTTCGCGAAGTCCACCACTCGAGGTATCCGAACTGGTCGCCATGGACGCGCCGGGAAATCTTCTCATCTGCCGACGTCGATGCCTTGGAAACGAAGAACGGCCCGCGTCAGGCTGGTGCCGACAAGACGTCCGAGAATGAGGCGAAGCGTATCGCAGGCCAAGGCAAGTTCGCGACCCGTGACTTCGCCTGGTGGGATGAGGTCAGCGGGAGCAATAAGCCCCACGATAATGCGGACGTGACCGGCGACAATACGTCCCGTGACACCAGCAATGTCAATGGACTGCCGGCCGATGTTGTCCGCAACGGCATTACAGGCTTCGGCTGTGACGTCTCAAAGGCGGGTACCGCGCCGCTGGGTCATAACGGCGGCCAGCACGGGTATATCGAGTATGACGAGGGTATACACCAGGGCGGTGGCGTCTGGATCGCGTATGACTGGAACAGGATGGACCGAAGTGGTGACCCGAGGCCATGGGCCGATGGCATCCACTTCCGCATTCCGTATGAAGTAGCAGGGGCCTTCAGTGGTCGGCGCATTACTGTATCCGTCATGGAACAGCGATACTCTGATCACTGGTCCCGTGAATTTGCTGTTTCCTACTCGACCAAGCACGCAGGGAATA
The DNA here is from genome assembly GCF_000196875.2 of Halomonas elongata DSM 2581. Lineage (NCBI taxonomy): Bacteria > Pseudomonadati > Pseudomonadota > Gammaproteobacteria > Oceanospirillales > Halomonadaceae > Halomonas > Halomonas elongata. Next base: position 1,894,203 of record NC_014532.2, on the reverse strand, counting down.
GCGGCTGGCACCGTTTCGAGACTTCGACTCACAGCACATGGCACACTCATTCGTTCGAGTATGATGTGCCGGAGCTAGAAGACGAGTCAGACCACATGGTCTATATCTGGCCATCCACCGATAACAGCGGGAAGCGGCTAGGTATAAAACGCATCACTGTCACCCCGTCGAGTGACCGAGCGAGCCGGTCGGTCGATAACTGGACCCGCCCCAATTCGACCCTGATCGATGGCAACAAAATCTATACCGGTGATGCCTATGTCGATACGCTGCAGATCAAAGGCAATGCCATCACCGTTCCGGCAGCAACCTACAAAGGAAGGAAGGGGAGCTGGCATTACGCCAATAGTGAAGGGGGCTGGAACTGGCGCCCCTGGATGGCCCTTCACAACTTCCACCAAGATGATGCCGATATCTTCATTATGGCACTGGTCCCCTATTCGGGATCGGACTCATCGAGCGGTGGTACCGGTGCTACCGCGACCGTAGGGGTCAAAGTCCGCATTACAATTGATGGCAGAGTGAAGCGGGAGATCGATGTCAGGCAGACGGACAGCGCTAGTGCACGCCCCAACGATGACTCTTACGCCTATGCCTATGTGACGGCAGCGGGGACCGCTGTCATCGGCTATCGGTTTCCTCCCTATAGCGGATCGAGGTCGATAAAAATTGAAGTGGTGACGATTAATTCAACCATTGCGAACTGTTACATGCAGGCTCTGGGGGTGAAGCGGTGAGTCGGTATGCTGATTACGAAGACAATGGCGAGATATTCTGTATCGTGGAGGGTGAACCAGGTGCAATCGATACGTCCCGCTTGATAGAAGTCGGGGAAAATGTCTCCGATGAAACACACTACATCGACATGTCCCAGGCCATATATTTCGCCTGCAGACGTCACACGTTTGATACCTCACACTCGATCGACGGTCTAACGGTAACGTTCAGCAACCTACCGCAAGGGACAATCGTGCGGGTTCAGGAGCATGAAATGCTCTCGGACGGTGACGATCGCATTGAGTTCGATGTGCCCGGGACCTATGCCGTTGAACTACAACATCACCAGTACCTCGATGAGACGGTGGAGGTGACCGTTGAGTAAGCTAGCTGTTACCACATTCGTCGATCTGGAAGACGCGACGTCCCGGCATCTTGATGAGGCCGATCAAGTGGCTGAAAGGGCCCTTCGCCGTCTGTCATCGCCGATGAAGCGAGGACTGCATGCGGCGAAAGCCGAAGAAGCGCTCCGCACAGAAGGCCCGCGTCCTTTGCTGGATGCCGAAGCGGCTGCGCTAGGCGAGTCGGTAGAGGTCATCGTCGCGCGTGTGGCCGACCAGCGGAAGAAGTACGACGCCAAATGCGCTAAAATCGAGTCAGCCAGGATCAAGGCGAGGGCGGATATTCGTGCTGCCGCCTCGGCGGCAGAACAGAAGCGAATCGTCAATCAGCTGTCTGCCGACCTTCAGGCCTGATCCTTTCCCACAATGCCCACCGTGAGGTGCGCTATGTCACGCGAACGTGAATTCCTGCAGCAAGTCCTTCCCAACAACCCGTCCGCGGTTGCGTTCTGCGAGACGGTCTTCGAGATCTCGCAGGTACTGGACGACCTGATCGACGGTGATGCCCAACTGGATCAAGGCACCGTCATTCGCGCGTTTTGGCGCGCTCTCATCGACCTTCCTGATAACCCCTTTTACCGCCAGCACGAACCCTTTTTGCGACCACAACTAGCCACAGCGCTCCAGGATTGGACCGATAGCGTCACCCTGGAGCGTTCCGGCGATGAGCATGATCGTCACCTAGCCTTTGTGCTTCGCGACCAACTATCCGGTGTTGTCGTGCAATGTGTCCGGCTGGTCGGGGGCTATGAGCTCATGCGACAGGTTGGCCCGACGGTTCGTCGATTCTTCCACGATGAGCTGCTGAGTGACTACGTCGCAGGATTTGAAAGGCCGGTGGACGGTGACGATGACCAAGCCCCCGCCCCCGAGACTGATCATGTCTATCCGGAGGATGTCAGCGAAAGCCTCCAGGAGGATAAAGCATGAGCGGCGGTGGTGGCGGCAGCACTGACATTGAAGATACCCCGGAGCAGCGCCACATGGCTGAAGTCGCGGCCGAGAAGTGGAACTACGCCCAGGAACAGCTCGCCCCCCTCGAGAACGAGTACATGCAGGACGTGGGGCAGATGACCACGCCCAGTCGCATGGGATACATCGAAGGACAGGCCAGCCAGGGCCAGATGCAGGCGACCCATGACCTCATGGGCGAGGCGTCCGGGAAGTTGAACCAGGCCGGTATCGATCCCAGTAGCGGACGGGCTCAGTCAGTCATGACTGGCCTGTCGCTGGATGCTGCAGAAGCGGGTGGCTCCCAAATGGGCCGTGGTCAGTTCGAGCAGGAGAACCAACAGGTCCAAGGGCTCCAGAACATTGTGGCAATGGGGCAAGGCGAGTCGGGGCAAGCGCAAGCCGGTCTATCGACGGTAGCCAGCTATGCGCAGTCGGATGCCCGTAGCGATGCCGTGCAGAGCTTCAATCGCCGCAGTGCCAATCTTCAGTTGCTCGGCCAGGTGGCGGGAGCCGGTACGCGCTATGGGCTCGACCAGATCGGTGGCAATAGCGCTGCCGGTCTCGGGCTGGATACCGGCGTGAACCAGGATGCCATCGACGCATCGATCGCACTGAACCGCGGCTGAGGAGACGGGCCATGGCGAGCTATCAGAATACGCTTGGCATCAATCTTCCAGGCCCCTCGGCTTCGCAGACTGCTGAGACCTATGTCGATCCCCAGGCGGCCTTTCGGGGGGATCAGGGCGCCTCTGACACGATCGGGCGCCTGAGCCGGGCACAGTGGGAAGACTGGAAGACGCGATTTCGCCCCTATATCGACTCGCTGGCCAATGCGGCGACCCGGAACGAGGCGGCCCAGGACGCTGCGACGATGGCCCAGGAGTCGATGGACACGGCGTATGACAACAGCGCCCAGGCTCAAGACATGCAGCGACAGGGCATGGGGCTTCAGGTGTCCCAAGCGCAGCGAGGGGCCGACCAACGGCGCCGTGCGTTGCAGAAAACCGCCAGCATGGTCTCGGCAGGTAACCAGGCTCGTATGTCCGCCCAGGATCGTCAGAGCAAGATCCTCGCTGGTGGCATGGGGCTGTCCAGCATTCCCGACAAGATCCTCGAATCACAGTAATCGCCAACTCACCGGGAGGTGACACATGGCATATGGGCTCATTGGTCTGAAAGACGACCTTCAGGGTGACGCGATGCAAGGGCTGGGGGATCTGGCCCAGCAGCAGCGTCAGGACAAGCGCGCCGAAGAACGCATGGAGCAAGCTGAGAAGCAGCAGAAGATGCAGAACATCGGCATGGGCGCAAGCATGGGCGGCATGGTCGGTGGCGCGATGGCTTCTGGTTCTGCCGGCGGCCCCATTGGCATGGCGATTGGCGCAGGCGTTGGCCTGCTGGCCAGCGAATTGATGTAGGAGCTGATGATGGCTGGACTGGATACTCGTGGCCTTGCCGATGGTTTCGCCCAAGGCTTCAGCTTGATGGATCGCTACCAAAGAGGCCAAGCGCAGCAGGAACGGGCTGATCAGCGCATGGACATGCAGCGCGAGCGCTTGGATATGCAGCGTAATCAGGCTGACCGCCAGCGCAAGGCGGCTCAACGCCAGGAAGACCTTCAAAACGTCCAATTCACGCTCGGCAAGATCGCATCCGGGATGGACGTATCCGATGAGGAACTGGAGGTTCTCAAACGTAACCCGAAGTTCTGGCCGGCGCTTGACCCGGCGACCGATAGCTCTCTCCAGCAAGCCGAGGCCGTGGTCGATCCCGAGGCCTCGGTTGATGCGAACGACCCCGAAAGCCTGGCGGCACTTAATCAGCTATTCGGTTCGGAGATCAACAAGGGGCCGGGTGGAGAGAAGCGTGTTGTCGGCATGGTGCCCGGCCCGGATGGCGAGAGCGTCACTCTGGAACTTGAGGTGATGGGGGAAGACGGTAAGCGCTACAACGCGCCGATGACGGAAGGCCGGGCCCCAGGAGGTGATGAGGACACCGTGATGCAGGTGCCTGTTGAACGCCTGGTGCAACAGACCAAGGGGATGCAGACGCTGCGCAAGGCCTTCCAGACGCCGCAAGCGCAACAGCAGGCCAGTAAGGTGCTAAATCTGCTCCGTGGCGGTGAGAGCGAGAGCTGGGAGCTCGAGGAGCATCCTCGATTGGGCTGGGTCCAGCGGAACACCACCACCGGCGAGATTCAGCCCGTCAAGCCCGGTGCTGGCAGTGCCTATGAGGACCGGGGGACGAACTACTGGAATCGCCCGACTGCCACTCAGAAAGACATTGAGTACATGGTGGCGAATGGCCTGGCCAAGGATCGTCAGCAAGCGTGGGAAAAGCTGCAGCAGGGGAGTGGCGATAACTCCTATTCCCGTGCGGAAGATCGAATTGAAGCCTTAAAAGATCGTGCCGACCACCTGGAGAAGGTTGTCCGGGGGGAATCGGCGACGGTGTCCAGTGAAGCGGACATCACGGAAGCACGCGCAGAGTTGGAGCGTTTGCGGCAGCAGATCCGCCAGGAGGAAAACCAGACCTATGACATCCGCGTGCCTGCGGACGAGGACCCGAAACTGTCCCGCACCGAGAAGCAAGTCCGCGCTGAGCAAGGGGGAGCCGAGGAGCCTCGCCGGCGTGAGCGTGGCGTACGTCCAGGGCCGGCTGCCGAAGAGGGGGAAACCGATCAATCACGCCAGAAGAATGGCCAGCCCAGCGCTGACGACATCCTGAACAAGTATCTCTAGTTCTCGAAGGAGCCGCGTGTGAACGCCGCTGACCAACCCAAGAAGACCCCGAAGTGGTCGGACATCGCCAACGATCCGGCCTTCCAAAACGCTGATAAGGCAACGCGACAAGAGGTCCGGGGAAAATTCTTCGATCGAGTCATTCGCCCGGATACCCCGGAAGGCATTCTGGAAGAAGTGCAGAGCAAGTTCTTCACTCAGACCGAAGCCGATGTGTTCGGGGAAAAGCCGGAAGCTGTCATTGACGACAATGGTGACGGGGCATCAGGCGATGGCCCGAACCTGGCCAGCAACGCGCTGCGCAACGCTGCGGAGCGCGGGCTCGACCTGACCGGCAATGCTCTGCAGTTTGTTGGGAACATGGCTGAGAAGGGCGAGCAACTCATCGCCGAACACCTGGGGGGACTCAACCCCGGGGTTGTCGGTGGTGAGGTTTCCGCCATGCGTGAGAGCGGTTACGAGCCCGACCTGGAGGTGGGCGGCTACGGGCTTGACTTCACTACTCGGGTCAAGCCGGAAGACACCAAGACCGGGCTGAATACCGCCGGACAGGCCGTGGAAGATACGAAACTTGGGTATCAACCGAACTATACCATCGAGCGGGCCCTCGAAGATCCTGGCCTGGAGACCCTAGCCGGCGCTGCCGCCGAGCAAGGGCCGGCGGCCTTGGCCGATATGGCGGGTCTCGTGGTGAATCCACCGGCCTATCTGGCGGCCCGGACCCAGGAAATTGGCGAGGGTCGTGTCCAGAACGATGGCCGAGACGGCATGCCTGAGTGGGCGGATTATGCTGTATCTGGCCCCACTGCCGCGGCTTCTGTTCTGCTCGACCGTTTCGCCTTGGGGAAGCTGCTGCCCGGAGGCAAAGGGGCTGTTAGCAAGGCGCAGCAGGTACCGGGAGCCGTAGGCCGTGCGACCGCAACTGAGGCTGGCACAGAAGCTGTTCAGGAAGGCGGTATCGAGTATGCCGGTGAATCTGTTGGTACCGAGCAGGGCTGGAAGCCGGAAACGGCTGCTCGCCGTGCCGCAGGCGGCGCCATTGTGGGCGGGCCGACGGGTGGTGCGGTACGACTTGGTACGGCAACGGCGGAGGCCGTGGGCAACCGATCTGGCAGAAGCCAAGATGCCTTACCCGGTTCCGAGCAAGTTTCTTCCCAAGAGCCGGCCCAAGCAACCGCCGCCGTTGAAGAAAGCACCTCGGCACCATCCTCGGATAAAGATGCTGTTCGCGCTGCTGCGGATCTCATCCGCCAGCCGCGTTCTGCTCTATCGTCAGCCGAGCGAGAAGCGCGTGACTCTATTACGGATGGTGATGCCTTCAAGGCGTTGCGTGCTGCCGCTGAGGAGCAAGGTGATACCGAGGCCGTGGTGGAGCTGGACGCCATCAATGAAGAGGTATCCTCGGCGCTGGAGGAAGAAACGTTATCTCGAAGCCGTGGCGAAGACGGGCCGACTGATGCCATGCGCCAGAATCTGGATCAAACAGCGCGGCGCTTCTCCAGCATTATGGAGCGGCTGAATAGTCAGGGCAAAGGAGGCCAGGAAGAACCTTCTGCGCCCTCGGCAGGGCTCAATATGCCCGAGGATGCCGACTCTGGCCAGAAGACCGCATCCGTCCCGACGATGATGACCAACAAGATGCGGCAACAGCTCCGAGATTTTGGCCACAGTGACGAGGAAATTCGCAAGTTCCGCCCACAGGAGGCATGGAACCGGATTCAGGCAGGCCGCTCCACAAGCGAGAAAGTGGAGAACGCGGCCAAGCGCACCGATACCGATCCCACGCCCGCACAGGCCGAAGCGGGCAACTACCGGAAAGGGAAAGTTCAGCTCGAGGGTCTGGACATCGCTATCGAGAACCCCAAGGGTTCGACGCGACGGGGCACTGACGACCAGGGGCGCCAATGGGAAAGCACGATGGCGCACCACTACGGCGACATCAAGGGCACTGTCGGCGCTGATGGTGACAACCTCGATGTATTCGTCGGCGACCGCCCCGAAAATGGAAAGGCCTTTGTCATCGACCAGGTGGATGACGATGGTGCCTTCGACGAGCACAAGGTGATGCTCGGTTTTGATTCTATCGATGAGGCGCGAGAAGGCTACCTGGCGAACTATGAGGAAGGTTGGCAGGGACTGGGGGAAATCTCCGAGGTATCCACAGACGATCTCAAGTCCTGGATTCGTGACGGTGATACGCATGCCCCCTTCGGTATGTCGCAGAACCACACCGGGCAAGAGGGCTCTGCTGACCAGGTCGATGGAGATGTCGCAACTTCATCACAAACCAATGATGATCCTGGTCGGGTGACTCCGCAGCGCGTCCCGGTGGACCAGATCAAGGTTGATCCCAGCGAGTACCAGTTCCGCTCCGAGGTCAATGATGACGGTGTCGATGATCGTCTGGATGGAATTGGCCAATGGGATGATGTCAGAGCGGGCAACTTGCTGCTTCATGAGCGCGAGGATGGCAGTCTGTATGCTGCTGATGGCCATCATCGCGTCGATCTGGCCCGACGCCTCAAGCAACCGGACGTCAATGCCCAAATCCTGCGCGAGCGCGATGGAGTCAGCGTTGCCGATGCCCGTCGGCGTGCGGCTGAAAGCAACATTGCGGACGGCAATGCCACCGCATCGGATGCGGCGAAAGTATTCCGCAATAGTGAAGGCGACCCCGCTGACATCATCACCGAGCGGAACCTGCCGCGCCGATCTCAAGTCGTGCGCGATGGGGCCGATCTGGCCAAACTGAGCGATGAGGCCTTTGGCGCCGTTCTCAACAACGTGGTCTCGGAAAAAGACGGCGCGGTGATTGGTCGGTCGTTTGACGATCCTGACCAACAGTTGGCCGCTATCGATGCTTTCAGGGATATCAAGCCACAGAACGATAACCAGCGTCAGCTTCTGGCCAATGAAGTCCGTCAGGCTGGCTTTGCCGACTCTCAGGGTGAGCAGGGAGGACTGTTCGGCGACGACCCGGTGGAGGCGTTGATTGGTGAGCGGGTCAAGGTCATGGACTGGCTGCGCCAGGATCTGGCGCGTGACCGCCGCCTGTTCGCTACCCTGAACAACAATGCCGATAAGGCGCAGAAAGCGGGTAACCGCATCGCCACTGACCAGAATGAGGCGTTTCAAGATGCGTCAGCCCGCGCGATCGATCTCCTCGAGCGTGCTACCACCACACCTGACGTCAATCAGCAGATCAACGATGCCGCGCGGCGTGTCCACGAAGGTGAATCGGTTGCTGATGCGGCGCGCGAACTGAAAGAGGTATTACTCAATGGCAATGAGCCAGGCAGAGGGCAACAATCTGGTTCATCAGAACCTGACAGCGAACAGGATGCGACAGCAGGGCTACTCGAACGACCAGGTAGCGGAGCACCTGAAACAAACAACGCACGAGCAACGGGTGCAAGCCAACCACGCCTGGACGGAGGAGAAGGAGCATCTCCGGGATCAGGGGTACTCGGAGGAACAGATCTTTCAGCATCTGTACGCGAAGGCGAACAACGGCCAAAAACCGTCGAAACCGGGCGAAGCGCCACCCAAGAAGTAAGCTTCAAGGCGGATGGCAATCCGTTCCCCACACGGCGTGCGGTTCAAGCGTCCAAGCGTTTTCGAGGCACGCCAGGTGCCAAGCCTGTCGAGGTCGAGGGAGGCTGGGGCTTCACAATCCCCGAGTTATCGGCTGATGGTGTGAGCGGGGAAAAGTCCCGCAACGATGCCCAGGTATCTGACGTTCGTGCTGGGGGCCTCAACCAGAATTCGGGGCGCGAAAGTAACGATGAGCCGTCCGTTTCGCCACCTATAGGTGATGCAGGCTTCCCCGATCACTCCGAGCCACGCCCTCGCCAGCAAAGCGCGTCCAGGGAAGAACCGAACCGTCTCCAGCAACAGGCCAGTGAAGCGCTTGGCGGCGCCCAACAAGGTGACACCATTCGCCTGAATACCGACGTTGGCTACGCCAGTCCCGGCACCTATCGGGTCAACCAAGTTCAGCGTGATGGTCGTGTCCATGTGACTAATGCGGAGCGGGGAAGCTCAACGATTCTGGAACGAGGGGAATGGCTGAACGCTTCGCGCCAGGTTGGTGGCCCCGTGGCAGAGCGCCTTGTCGCTGATGAAAGCGGGAGCGGCACGTCGTTGTTGGAGACGCAGACCGAGGAGAGTCTGGCTGCCCGAGACCGCGAGATTCAACAGGCCGAGCAAGCCGATGCCGACCGCCGTCGCGAGGACGAGCAGCGTGCTCAAGCTGATGCCGAGGTCGATGACTTTAGGCTTTCAGGGAGCGACAGCGATGCAGATATTGCGGCCAGTCATGGCCAAGATCCTCTGTTCAGCTTGCGAAATGAAGGCAATGGCACGGCATGGGAGCGTGCAGAAGCCAAGGGCCTGGATATGAGCCAAGAGGGGCGGATGCAGCGTGCCCATGATATGGGCTACATTTCCGCCATCGAGGATGCGATCAAAGGGGAGTACGTTGACGGACAAATCACCCGAGTTGACCGAGGACGAGAGGCGACTGGAGGTGCTGAAGGAGAAAGCCAGGCAGGCACAGCGCATATCGGACGAAGAGGGAGCGAAGATGATTTCCAGCGCCAAAACCCCGGAAGAGATGGGGAAAGTAATGAAGACCCTCCTCGAGGACTCCGACCGCGGGCTTTCTACCACGGAACAGCAGGAGATGTTGAGTCTTTTATTCCCGGGCACCCAGACCGACTCGACAGTGGATGGCTCGGACAGGGAGTCTACCTCACCACCGACCGGCGATTAGCCGAGCATTACGCGCAGCGTAAAGCACAGCGGCAGGGTAACCAGGAAGGGGCGGCGGTTATGTCGCTCCACATCCGGCCCGAGTCGTTACTGCGCGTTCCTCCCACGTTCAAGCGTCGGCTTTCTACGGCGGGGCCGGCGGAGTCTGAGGCGTTTGCGGCATGGGCTCGAAGCCAAGGCTATGACGGCGTAGTGACCCAGTATGGCGACGCTTACGAAGTCGCAATGCTAGACCCGACCAAGGTGCGGTCTACCCAGGCAGCGTTTGACCCTGAAGGGGAAGACAGCAGTGACTTGCTGTTTTCACCCTCTGGTGAGCATCAATCCACAGAAGCTTCTGCCCCCAGGGTCGATGCCATTCGTGACCGCCTGTCGGAATACCCGGAACTGTCCAACGTGGAGGTGGTGCAATCTGCTTCTGAGCTGCCTGAATCGGTACTGTGGGGCATGTTGAAGCAGGGGGTTCGACCAAACGACGTTGGTGGGATCTATAACCCGAAAACCGGTTCACCGATGCTCGTGGCCGACAACCTGATCGATGAGGCGGATGCGGTGCGTGCGGGGGTGCATGAAGCGGTAGGCCACTATGGCATCCGCGGCGTGTTGGGGAAAGAGCTTGAGCCTGTGTTGGAGCAGGTCTTCCGAAGCTACACCCGGTCCGAGGCTGGACGTCACAACATCGCGGAGATCAAAGCAGCGTACCCGCATATCGCCAACAAGGCGCATACACGGGAAGGTCGGCTCGAGCTCGCCGAAGAACTGATCGCCCATACGATCGAGAGTGATGCACGGCCCAAATTGCGTGAGCGGGTCATGTCGGCGATACGCCGTCAGTTGCGTAAGCTGTTTCCGGGTATCGAGTGGCGGACTTCCGACATCCTGGCCCTGGGGGAGCAGTCGCGGCGATGGTTGCGCCGGCAGCAGACGCAGCGTGCCGCCGATCAGGCCGCGCCGACCATTACGCGTTATACCCAGCGTCGTGGCGACAACAAGCCGCAAGACTTCATCGATAGGCAACTCGGGGAAGGGCGGGTACGGTACCTACAAACGAAGAAAGGCCCCGAGTGGCTCCAATCGGTCCAGCTACAATTGCCGGAGGAGGGAGTCGCCCAAGGCCCTGATACGAAGATACTTACGCCAGATGATATTGGCAATCAAGACAACCGCTACAGTCTCATCCAGCAGCAGGTGGTCCGTTCGCCCGAGGACATGGCAGCCCGACTGCGCGAGGAGTTCCCAGGCCTCAAACTCGATTTGATGGGGCGCGGCCAAAGGGTGACGGTATCGCGTGTCGTGGCACCAGAACGTGGACAGGGTATCGGCTCCGCCGTCATGCAGCGCCTGACGGACTGGGCCGATGCTTCTGGCCGCACCTTGGCGCTGACGCCATCCAGTGACTTCGGAGGTAACACGAAGCGCTTGCGCGAGTTCTATCAGCGCTTCGGCTTCGTGGAGAACAAAGGGCGCCACAAGGACTACGAGATCAGCGAGGCGATGTATCGCGAGCCTGATTTCGGCGCTGGGGAGCTTCGTTTCAGTATCACAAAACAGCCGGGTACGGCGGGCGGAAGGTTCAGCCGTACCGACAGTACCGGCTTTGCCATGCCGGATGAGGGGCTTCGTGATGCCGCGTTGCGCAAGATGGCTGACAAGATGCGCCCGCTCAAGATCCTGGAAGATGCCATCCGGCGTACCGGTCAGGACATCGAAGAAGAGGCTGACGTCTACCTGGCGGAGGAGTTGTTCCACGGCAAGGTGGAGTACGACCTGCGTCAGCTACGGGAGCAGTACGTGGAGCCGCTGGCCGAGGGGCTGGCCAAGGCCGGGATCAGCCAGGCCGAACTCGACGATTACCTCTATGCGCGGCACGCGCCGGAGCGTAACGCCACCATTGCCGAGCGTAATCCGGACGATCCTGACATGCAGGACGGTGGCTCGGGCATGACCAATGCCGAGGCTGCCGAAGTCATCGAGCGCGTGGCCAATTCCGGCCAACAAGCCGAGTATGATCGCTTGGCGCAGATCGTCTATGACATGACCCGGCTACGACGCGAGGCGATCCGTGAAGGGGGCCTCGAAGACGATACCGTCGTCGATGCTTGGGAATCTCACTGGCAGCACTATGTGCCACTCAAGGGGAATGCGGCGGATGAACCCGGCCGTCCTCGCACCGGCAAGGGCTTCGAAATCAGCGGACGAGAGTCACGCATTGCCGGGGGCCGGAAGTCTCTGGCCGATTCCCCATCCTCCCAAGTGATCGTGGACGTCAACGAGTCGTTGATCCGGCGGCGCAAGAATGAAGTGGCTCAGTCGCTGCTCTCCATGGTCACGGACCATCCGAACCCGTCCCTGTGGGAGGTGTTTACGGATGACAGTCCCGATACCCAGCGGACACCGGTGCGGGTGACTGACCCTGAGACGGGGCAGACGCGTATCGAGGTGCAGGAGCGAGCGGTCAACATGGCCGGCAACGACCGCTATTTCAGGGCCAAACGGGCCGGGCGAACCTACTATATCAAGCTCCACGATGAGCGCCTCATGAACGCCATGCGGAATGTGGGGCCCGAGAACAACAACACCCTGATTCGTGCTGCCGGCGCGGTGACACGTGCCATGTCATCACTAGTGACCAGTTACAACCCCGAGTTCATGCTGACCAACTTCTCCCGCGACGTGCAGACAGCATTGCTCAACCTGAGCGCCGAGCAGACCCGGGATGATGGCAAGATCAAGGGAAAGCAGATCGTTCGTCAAACGGCACGCGACATCGGGCCCGCCATGAAAGCCGCATGGCGGGGGCTCCAAGGAAAGGAGGGCAAGGACGCCAAACAACGTGAATGGAACCAGTGGTTCGAGGAATTCCAGGAAGACGGCGGCAAGACAGGCTACTTCGACATGAAGGACATCGAGGGCCAGGCCAAGGAGATCCAGTCGATGGTCCGCCGGGCTGACGGCACCGCGCTATCCCATATGCTCAAGGCACGGAAGAAGACCACGGATTTCGTGGAGAACATGAACGGTACCGTCGAGAACGCCGTGCGACTGTCGGCTTATGCCAATGCGCGTCGTGCCGGGATCTCGAGGAAGCAGGCTGCGAGTCTAGCCAAGAACATGACGGTCAACTTCAACCGCCGGGGGGAAGCGGGCACGGCCCTCAATGCGGCTTATATGTTTGCCAACGCCTCCATCCAGGGCACGATGAACTTCGCTCGCACCATGGTGACGGTCAAGGACACGCCGGACGGCAAAAGCCCCATGAACGTCTGGTCGCGCATGAACCTGGCGCAAAAGCTGGGGCTGGGTATGGCCACCGGCTCCTTCATGCTGGGGATGCTGAATCGCTGGCTGTCCGAGGAAGACGATGATGGCGTGTTGTTCTATGACAAGATCCCCGACTACGAGAAGGAACGAAGCCTGATCCTGATGACCGGCTGGATGGGCGGTGATGACGGGGATTACATTAAGATTCCGTTGCCCTACGGCTATAACGTCTTCTCGGTGGTGGGCACCCACGCCGAGGCGGTGGCGGCTGGCTCCGAGGAGGTCACCGAAGCAGCCAAGAACCTGGTGCTAGCCGTAGCTGGCAGCTTCTCGCCCATTGGCTTCGAGGATTCCGACGAGGCACAGTCGCTGTTCCTCAAGAACCTGACGCCGACCATCTTCCGCTCGATCACGCAGATCGGCGTCAACGAGAACTTCTCGGGCCGACCGATCTACCGTGAGGACTTCCCGTTCGGTACCCCGACGCCAGACAGCTCTCGTTCGTTCCGCTCAACCCCCGAGGCCTATAAGGGGTTCGCGAGCTTCCTGAACGAGTTCTCCGGCGGCACGGACAACATCAGCGGGGAAATCGACGTCAGCCCTGACGTGATGCAGCACCTTGTGAACTATTACGGTGGCGGGGCTTGGGGCTTCGTGGAGAAAACAGCAGACTACGCCAAGCGTATGGCCATCGGTGAAGAAGTGGATCGGTACCGAGTGCCTTTTGCCGGCCGCTTCATGGGCAGTATCAACGAGTATGGCGACATGCAACGTTTCTACGAGCGCCGTGATGAGCTGGGACAGATTGCCAATGAGGCCGAGTCCTTGCGAGGTATGGAGCGAGTGAACTACAGGCGTGGTAACCAGAAGAAGCTTCGCCTATTCAACCGTGCAACCCATATCGAGAAGCGGTTGAGGGATCTCCGTAAGCAGAGAGATCGCGTCGAGGCGACAGAAGCGTTGCCAGATGAAGCCAAGAAGCGGCGTATCAACATGCTTGAAAAGCAGATGCAGCGTTGGGTCGATGACTTCAACCGTCGCTATCACGAGATCGAGTGATCAAGGCTCGTCGGTGGCCTCGAGCTCCTCATGCTGGAGTGCGATGGTCGTCGGCGACCTGCCGGACCGTTGGCAGTAAAGAGGGTCCCATCGTTGTTTGAACTGCCGACCGACATGACGGGCAATCAGGCGGTAGGTTGCTATGCCAGCCATTGCTCCGACTGGCACGCAGCCGTAGGTGGCAATGAAGTGGTAGAAGTGCGGTTGGGCATACAGTACGCCTTGTGAGGCGAATACCAGGAAGCCGGCACCGATACCTGCCGCGATCGCCCATGGCTTGCGGTAGTGCTCTAAGGATTGGAGGCGTCGAATCTTCCGCCTTTCCTCATCACTGAAGTGGAGCATGTAAGCAATACGATGGGGCATACCGCGAGGCTAGTGCTTCCCGTTGGGAAATGCGAGGGCCTAGCGAGTGGGGTGTTTTGATTATTTGCCAGTATTGGCTACCAAAAGCAGGTTATTACGTGCTTTCATGGCTACCTCCTGTTTGGTGATAAGAGGCAGCCATGAAACTACCGGAAGCTAGAATGGTGCTTCATCAGCTTCTTTGAAGCTGGCCGTAACATTGCCTGCGAGATCAACGTTGTCCGGGTCAAGCGTCATCACAGGGGCGCCATCAGTTAGATCAAATTCAGTAAGATCCGTCCAAATTACGTTGGGGCTAGTGGTCAGCTCGAAGTAGTATCGCCTGTCATTAAGGTTCATCGCAGTACGGTATTCGGTATTGTAGACTCCGAAATCTTTGTAAGGTGCCCCGAACGGAACAGAGACATTGCGTGCAATAGCCAAGATACCGGCAATCGCTTCACGCTCGTTCTTGGGCTCCGGCAGCATCGCCAGGTAGTAAGCGGCACGCTGGAAACGATCGGTAGCCTTTACATTGCCGGGAAGGGGGGTATCGCTGCTGGGGTTGGAAAAATCCTGCTGTGCCAACAGTTCGAGTTGTTTGTCATATGTTGGGTCATTGGTCATGACCTGATGTTCGGGATTATGATGCACCACCGGCGCACCATCAATATACTCAATAATAGCTGAGTCGCCACTGCCGTCTTCAATGGCCAGATGGACATTGGACTTGTGGCCATTTGCCTCAGTCATTACGACTTGGACTGTGTCCAGCAATTCAAGGGCTTCGTCCACGGTCGCTGCGTTATCAAGGACAAATTGGAGCCACAGCCCCGCCTGAACACCTGGTTTGCTCGCATCTCGGGTTCCGAAATCCGTGTCATTCAAATATAGCAGATGACCAGCCAAGCCTTTTTCATTGAACCCGTCTACCGAACCAATTCCATAGACTGTCGTGACCATGCTGGCGTACTCGGAGGTCCACTTGGCCGGGTTCTCCTTGACTGTTACGACAGACCCTGTCATGCCTCCATTGCGCTCTATCCCGCGTGGCATGACAGTCAGTGCCGGTTCTGTGGATTCAGGCCAGTCCATAGTGCGTCCAACAACTGTCGCTAGCTCATTATCGTTCCAGAGTATGCGCGTACAGGCATCGGCCGTTTGAAATGAAACAAGTCCGACGGCAACGACCAGTGCGCTTGTAACGGCTCTGTGCATCGTATTCTGCATGATCGAAATACTCCCTCGCCTATTTGAAGTGATGGGTGCTGAACCCTATACAGGGTATCTAGCACCCCGCTTCATAACGACATTTTCTCGTATATTGTTGTGTAACTCATGTTAAACGATGTTGCAGAGGTGGCCTTGTACGCGAGCAGCACGGCCTAATGAGGAAGCCTAGTGCTCGATAGGGAGGGTAGCAAGGCGGGCTAGGTCTCGTCGCCTGGCGCCGGCTCTCGCCACTTCTTAAGTATAGGTGTTGTGCGTCAGAGCATGGGCATCAGGTCGCACTAGGACTTATGTTCAGAATTGAGCAAAAACCCGAACGGCGGGCGCCCCCCAGCAGGAGATACCACCTCTCTCGACATGACCAAGGAATGGCTATGATCGAGCGCAACGAGAGAGGTGCAGTACGGGTCACGCTGCATAATAATAGGAGGCCGACCTGGTACAGTGGCCTGGGACTCAGTCCCCTAGTCGTGGTTCTCCTGGTCGGGAGCTCACAGGCTTTTACTTGAGGCGGGTTTGCGGGTCGAACGTTGTCTTTCCGGCCAATCTTTAAGACTTTCGTCTATTCCTTGCCGGTCTAGGTGGGATGGTGCAACGGGTAGGCGTTGCACCGTTGCACTTTTGATCAGTTTTTAATCGCCAAAAACGAAAAAGGGAACCAGCTAAGTAGCTGATTCCCTTGAAGAAGGTGGCGGAGGGACAGGGATTCGAACCCTGGGAAGACTCGCGCCTTCGCCGGTTTTCAAGACCGGTGCATTCAACCGCTCTGCCATCCCTCCGGCTCACGGCGGTGTATCCTACCAAGATTTTTCGTTGAGTCAAGAGCCCTGGCCGATCAAGATGTTACCTGGGCAATGAAGGCGCGTGACGTATACTACATGGGCCGCGTCTCCTGCATCGTCTGCCGGACGACGGGACGCCAACCCTCCTGGAGAGGAACGGCGGGGCTGCTCGATGGGCGCTTGCGTCGGGAACCTTCAGGGGGCATTCTGTGTCGATTGCCTGGATCATCATAAAACAGGGAGCTCTAGATCAATGGCTTACCAAGACACTCACGTGACGCATCAGCAGTCACGAAGCGTCAGTGCCAACAAGACGCTACGCAATACCTACGGGCTGTTGGCGATGACGCTGCTGTTCTCGGCCGTGACGGCTGGCGCCGCCGTGGCGCTGGGCGTTCAGCAGATGAACATCCTGGTGTTCTTCATCGGTGCCTATGGGTTGATGTTCCTGGTCCACAAGACCGCCAACTCTGCCTTCGGTCTACTGGCGACTTTCGCTTTCACCGGCTTCATGGGCTTTACCCTCGGGCCACTCCTCAGTGCCTACCTGACCTTGCCCAATGGGGCGCAACTGATCATGACCGCACTGGGCATGACCGGTCTTACCTTCCTCGGCCTTTCCGCCGTGGCGCTGGTGACCCGCAAGGACTTCAGCTTCCTGAGCAACTTCCTGCTTGCCGGGGCCATCGTGCTGGTGCTTGCCATGCTGGCCAGCATCTTCCTGCAGATTCCCGGCCTCTCGCTGATGGTTTCCGCCGGTTTCGTGCTCTTCTCCGCTGCGGCCATCCTCTATCAGACCAGCGAGATCGTGCATCGCGCCGGCGAGACCAACTACATCCTCGCCACCATCACCCTGTACGTTTCCATCTATAACCTGTTCGTCAGCCTGCTTTCCATTCTGGGTATCATGAGTCAGGACTGATCCACCGCGGATGTCCACTGCCATGCTGGCCCCGCTACGGCGGGGCCAGCGCGTTCAGAGAGATGTATCATGCGCTATGCGATCCTGTTGATGGGCGCGCCCTATAGCCATCAGGCCAGCCATTCGGCATTGCGCTTCGCTCGTGCCGTGCTGGCGCGGGGGCATCAGCTGGAAACCGTTTTCTTCTACCATGACGGCGTCTACAACGCTTCCCGGCTTGCCGCTCCTCCTCAGGACGAACCCCATCTGGTGGATGGCTGGACGGCCTTGAATGCTGAACACGGCGTGGCTTTGCAGGTCTGCATCGCGGCGGCATTGCGACGTGGCCTGCTGGACGAACGTGAAGCGAGCCGGCATGGCAAGTCGGGATACAGTGTGGAGGCTCCCTTCGAATTGACGGGGCTCGGCCAGCTCGTCGACTTGGGGCTGAACTGTGATCGCCTGGTGACTTTCTCCTCCTAGAGTGCTCCGTCCAGAGGAATGATGATGCGTGATTCGCAAATGCCCGATGGCGATCTGCTGGTGATCCTTCGCCATGGCCCTCATGGTTCGAGCTGGCTGCGGGAAGGCCTCGATGCTGCCCTGGTGGGCGCCGCTTTCGGCCGGGAGGTGTCGCTGCTTTTCATGGGCGAGGGCGTTCTGGCCTTGCTGGAGGGGCAGGGACCGGGCGCGCTGGGGCAGAAAGGCACGGGTCCGACGCTCGAGATGCTCGAGATGTATGATATCGAGGCCTTGTATGTCGAGGGGCAGGTCATGGAGCGCTATGGTCTCGAACAGCAGGATCTGTTGCTGGCGACCCACCGCCTGGACGATGCGAGCATCGCGGAGCTGGTGGAGCGCCACGCCCTGGTGCTGACGTTCTAGAGGGGCGGGGCTGTCGACGAGGAATCTATGAAACTGCATATCGTGAACCGTGCGCCGGATGCCGGCCGGGCGGTCGAACAGGCGCTCTCGGCCATGACGGCCGAAGATCGGTTGCTGCTCATCGAAGATGGCGTACAGGGCGCACTGCCGTCCCTGGTCGATGGATTCGCGAATATCGGGGGACGACTCTACGCCTTGCGCGAGGATCTCGAGGCCCGAGGTCTCATGGGCCGCCACGATGAAAGGGTGAAGGTGGTGGATGTCGATGGTTTTGTGACCTTGACCGAGCAGGCTGAACGAACCTTGAGTTGGTACTGATGGCAACTACGGAAATATACCGTTATCTTCCAGTTTCTGACACCACGAGCGTGGCCCTCGATCCCGAAGGCTATCTCGTCGAGCTAGAGCAATGGACCCCGGATGTCGCCAGGGCGCTGGCCGCAGAAGAGGGCATCGCGCTGGATGAGGCGCACTGGGAGGTGATCGAGGTGCTGCGCGACTTCTATGCACGCTACGAGATGGCGCCTGCCATGCGCCCCCTGGTCAAGGCCGTGGGGCGTGCCCTGGGGCCGGAAAAGGGGCGTTCGATCCATCTGATGCGACTCTTCCCCGGTAGTCCCGCCAAGGTGGCGGCCCGCCTGGCGGGGTTGCCCAAACCCAGCCATTGTCTGTGACATGAATTTCCTGGCGCATGGTTGGCTGGCAAGAGGCGGAACGGACGATTTCCTGTACGGCAACCTCATTGCCGATGGCGTCAAGGGCGCGGATCTCGACGCCTGGGGGACGGAGATCGCCCGTGGTATCCGTCATCACCGCCGCGTGGATGCCTATGTGGATGCGCATCCGGTCGTGCGTGATGCACGGGCGAGGGCGCCATCGCCGCAGCGCCGTTATGCGGGCATCGCCCTCGATCTGCTGTGGGACCATTTCCTGGCCCGCCACCTGGAGGTCGGCGAACGCGATGCCCTGGTGGGGCGTTGCTATCGGGTACTGGACGGCCGTGTCGCACCGCGTCGCCTGGAAGCGATGATGCCGGCCCTGATACGCCAGGACTGGCTGAGGGGATACGCCGATTTCTCCTTCACCTGCCGGGCGGTGGCTGGCGTGGGCCGCCGTATCGACGGCCCCAATCAACTGGCGCGGCTGGTGCCCTGGATGGAGCGCGACTATGGGCATCTGGCCAGGGAGTTCGAGTCGCTCTGGAACGATCTAGAGGCGGAGCTGGGCGTGGCTCCCTGAGCTTCAATCCCCGCGCAGCCACAGGCAGTCGATGCTATCGCCGGCGGTGATGTTCGAGTCGGGCTCGATGATCGCCAGGGCGTCGGCACCGACACAGGACGACAGCACGCCGGAATTCTGGTCGGGAAAGGCCTGGGCAACGATTCCCTCTGCAGAAAACGTCAGCGTCACGCGCATGTAGTGGCGGCGTGGCCCCGTGCGTGCCGAGAAGTCGGCTCGGGCGGTGAGCCTTGGCAGTTGGCCAAGCTCGGGGCAATCGAGCAGGGCGCCCATGAGAGGCCGCAGGAACAGCCAGGCCGCCACGAAGCTGGAGACCGGGTTTCCCGGCAGTCCGACGAAGCGTGTCTCGCCACCATTGCCGTCGGGGAGGCGACCCAGGGCGAGCGGTTTGCCCGGACGCATGGCCAGCTTCCACAGGTCGAGCCGCCCCAGTGACTCGAGCGCCGTCTTGACGTGATCTTCCTCGCCGACACTGACCCCGCCGGTGGTGATGACCACATCGGCATCCTGAGCCGCTTCGCTGAGCAGTGCGCGGGTGCCCTCGGCCTCGTCCGGCACGCTGGTCAGGCGTGTGACCTCGGCCCCGAAGGTTTCGAGCAGCTGGATCAGCATGGGCCGGTTGCTGTTGTAGATCTGGCCGGCTTTCAGCGGCTGGCCGGGTTCGACGATTTCGTCACCGGTGGAGAGCAGGGCGACGCGCGGACGGCGGCGTACCTCGACCTCGGTGATGCCCTGTCCGGCGAGGTGGCCGAGGGCGGCGGCATCGAGACGCATGCCGGCGCTCAGCAATGGCGTGCCCGCGCGCACGTCACTGCCGCGATGACGCACATTGTCATGGACGGGGATGTCGTCGGGCACCCGGATACCGTCGGCGGTGACCTCGGCGTTTTCCTGCCGAACGACGCAATCGGCGCCTTGAGGCATCGCACCGCCGGTGAAAATGCGGGCACAACTACCCGGTGCCAGGGGCTCGGCGCTCGCGCCGGCGACGATGCGCTGCGAAACCGGCAGGACGCGTCCGGCATCGGTATGGCGCAGGGCATAACCGTCCATGGCGCTGTTGTCGAAGGGCGGCACATCGAGACGGGCGGTGACATCGGCCGGAAGCACGCGGCGTGCCGCTCGTTCGCAGGGCAGGGTTTCCGTCGGCAGTACCGGGACGCCCTCGAGCAGGGACTCTAGGCCGGCTTCCACCGACTGGAGAGATGCAGTGTCAGACATGCTGGCCTCGTTCCGGAATCACCAGGTTGGCGAAGTTGCAGGGCTGGTGGCGGCTGTCGAGCTGTTCAGCGAGGATGCCGTCCCAGGCGGTGCGGCAAGCGCCGGTAGAGCCGGGCAGGCAAAAGACGACGGTCGCGTTGGCCAGACCGCCGAGGCAGCGGCTCTGCACGGTGGAACTGCCGATCTCCTGCCAGGAGAGGTGGCGGAAGAGCTCGCCGAAGCCTTCGATCCGCTTGTCGAGCAGCACCGAGACGGCCTCAGGGGTGGAGTCGCGCCCGGTGAAGCCGGTACCGCCGGTGGTCAGGATGACCTGCACTTCAGGCTCGGCGATCCAGGCCGCCACCTGGGCGCGAATGCGGTAGACATCGTCGACGACGATGCGCTTGTCGTACAGCCGGTGGCCGGCGGCCTCGAGGCGTTCCACCAGGGTCCGGCCGCTACGGTCGGTCTCTTCGGTACGCGTGTCGGAGACGGTGAGTACCGCCACGGACAGGGGAATCATCGCCTCGCTCATTCGTCGTCGCCCCGCTCGCGCTTCGCGGCCTGGCGGGCCTCGAGGGCGGCCAGTTGTTCCGGCGTGGCGTCGGCCTGATAGCGTGACTTCCATTCGCTGTAGGGCATGCCGTAGACATACTCGCGGGCGGCTTCGTAATCCAGCGACTCACCGCGCGCTTCGGCCTCGGCCACCAGCCACTTGGAGAGGCAATTGCGGCAGAAGTCGGCAAGGATCATCAGATCGATGTTCTGAACGTCCTTGTTCTCGTCGAGATGGCGCAGCAAGCGGCGAAAGGCGGCGGCCTCGAGTTCGGTACGGGTGGCGTCGTCGAAGTCCTGCATGGTGTCACTCCGTTGGGTAGCGGTTCGATATCTTGCCGGAGGAGGTGCGCTGTCCGTCAAAGACCATCCCGCGGCGTGCACACCGACAATACCACGGCATCCTCCTCACTGACCGAGACCAGGGCATGACCCATGTCACTATCGAAGTAGATACTGTCGCCCTTGGCCAGTTGAAGCGGTTCGTAGAACTCGGAGAACAGCTGAATCTCGCCTTCGAGAATCATCAGGAACTCCTCGCCGTCGTGACGGACCCATTCGCTGAATTCCTCGAAGCGGCGAGCGCGCACGATGGTCTTGAAGGGGATCATGCGCTTCTGGGCCAGTTCGCAACTGAGCAGTTCGTGCTCGTAGGTCGGGGTGGGGTGCTGTTGACCTTCCCCTCGGCGCGTCAGGTCCCGGCGGCCCATGGTGCGCGTCTTGGTCTGCGGCTGGCTGAGTAGTTGCGGGAGATCGATATCCAGGCCGCTGATCAGCTTCTGTACCGCGGTGAAGGTCGGCGAGATCTGGTCGTTCTCGATCTTGGAAAGCGTGGAACGTGCCAGCCCCGTGCGTTCGCTGACATCGCCCAGGGTCCATTCATTGGCCAGGCGGATCTCCTTGAGCCGTTCGCCGAGCCGCAGAGGCTCGACGAATGGCTTGCGCCCGGAGGCAATGCGCAGGGCGGCGTCCTGATCGTTGCTGGCGGTCATCGGAATTCACTATCGGAAACGGAGTTTCCATCAGATTACCATAACCACCCGGGGCGTCGGGTAGTCCCGACGACCCGTACCTGGCCGATGGCGACATGTTCGCTAGCGGCTGATATGGTCGGTCGTGTTTCTCGATGCCGGGAAACGGCGCGGTTCAATCGAAGGGCAGGCCGAGCAAGGCCTTGAGATAGGCTTCGGTGCTGCGCCCCAGGGCATCGCCCGCGTAGCCGCCCTCGAGAACCGTGACCAGGCGCCGCTGGGCATAGCGTTCGGCGATCTCGACGGCCAGACGGCTCACCCAGTAGAAGTCTTCGTCGCCCAGGCAGAGCTCGGCCAGCGGATCCTCGCGATGGGCATCGAAGCCTGCCGAGACCAGCACCAAGTCGGGCCGGAAATCGTGCAGGGCCGGCAGCCAGCTTGCCTCGATGGCGCGACGGAAGGCAGGGCCGTCGGTGCCGGCCGGCAGCGGTGTATTGACGATGTTGGATGCCCGGCAGTCGAGATAGCGCCAGGGATAGAAGGGATACTGAAAACTGGTGCAGATCAGCACGTTCGGGTCGTTCTGGAAAATATCGATGGTGCCGTTGCACTGATGGACATCGAAATCGAGAATCGCCACCCGGCGCGCGCCATATTGGTTCCGGGCGTGGGCGGCGGCCACCGCGACATTGTTGTAGAGGCAAAAGCCCATGGCGTTGCTGGCCTCGGCATGGTGGCCGGGCGGGCGCATGGCGCAGAAGGCATTGTCGGCCTGATGGCGGTAGACCCGGTCGACACCCTTGATCGCCGCGCCGGCGGCGAGTCTTGCGATGCGCAGGCTGTCGGGCGTCATGAGAGTATCGCCATCGATCGTCGTGAAGCCTTGTTCCGGCAAGCGATGTTCGAGCAGGCGCAGGTGCGCCTCGGGGTGGACGCGCCGCAGTTGTGCCATGCTGGCCTCGACGGCATCGGACTGCATGGTCTGCTGGAGAATGCCCGAGCGCAGCAGGCGAGCACGGATGGCATCCAGTCGTTGGGGCGATTCGGGATGCTCAGGTCCCATGTAGTGCCGGGGATGGTCGGGGTGGGTGATGTAGGCCGTGATCATGCGTGCTCTCCGCTGGATGCGTCTACCATAGGGGTGGCGAGTCCTTGCATGACACTGGCAATAAGTCGTACATAGGGAAAAACCTTGTAACATCCAGCCGATGGAGCATCCGATGAGCACCCGCTTTCTTTCCCATTTCTTCGAGCCGGGCAGCATCGTGGTGGTCGGCGCATCGGAGAAACCTCACTCCATGGGAGGGCTGGTGCTGCGCAACCTGCGCGAGGGAGGCTTTTCCGGCGCGATCTGGGCGCTCAATCCCAAGGGGTACGAGCAGGTGTTCGGCGAACCCTGCGTGAGTCGTGTCTCCCGCCTGCCGGAGGTGCCGGACCTGGCGGTGATCTGCTCGCCGGTGGAAACGGTGCCGGCCATGATCGAGCGGCTGGGGCGCTTCGGGATACGGGCGGCGCTGGTGCTGTCGGGGGGCGCGCATCTCGATGATCCATGCGGCGAGACGGAATCGGTGCGTTCGCGCATGCTGAGCGCGGCGCGGGCCTCCGGCATTCGGGTGCTCGGGCCAGAATGCATGGGATTGATCGTACCCGGTCGCAAGCTCAATGCCTCCTACGCCAGCCAACCGGTCAAGCGCGGTCGCGTAGCCTACCTGGGACAGTCGGGCATGCTGGGCAATGCCATGATCGATTGGGCAGCGGGGCGTGGCATCGGTTTTTCGCATCTGCTGACGCTGGGCGACAGCGTCGACGTGATGCTGCCGGACCTGATCGACTACATCAACCAGTACGCGCCGACCCAGGCCATTCTGCTGCATCTGGAACGCATCCTAGACGCCCAGCACTTGATGACTGCGATGCGCGATGCGTCGCGTCATCGACTGGTGCTGGCCATCAAGAGTGGTCGAACCGCGGAATCGGATATCTCGAACCTGCCGCCGACACCGGGCATCGCCAATCGCGACCAGGTCTTCGATGCCGCCTTCGCACGCGCCGGTGTGGTGCGCGTCGATGACTCCGATGAGCTGTTCGATGCCCTGGAAACGCTGTCGCGCATGAAGCCGCTGCGCGGCGATCGCCTGGCAGTGGTGTCCAATGGCCTGGGGCCGGCGATGCTGGCCATCGACAAGCTGATCAGTGCCGGCGGTCGCCTGGCGACCTTCGAGGAGGCGACGCAGCGCAGGCTTCGGCAGGAACACCGGGATCGCAGCAAGCCGGGCGAAAATCCGGTGGATCTCGGCGGCCTTGCCACGCCGGAGCATTTCGTCGAGACCCTCGAGCTGGTCGCCGCCGACCCCGGTGTCGATGCCGTTCTGGTGGTCCACGCACCGACCCGACTGGCGCCTTCGCTGGACACGGCACGTGCCGTCATCGAGGCCCGCAAGCGTTTCAAGCGCAACCTTCTGACCAGCTGGATGGGGCTGGAAGAGGCCCTGTCGGCCCGACACGAGTGCAACCAGGCAGGGATTCCCACCTATATCTCGCCGGAGAAGGCCATCAAGGCCTTCATGCACATGGTCGATTATCAGCGGGTGCAGTCGCTGCTCCAGGAAACGCCGCCCAGTCTTTCCTTCGACACCACACCGGCAATCCGCGCCCATTGCCGCGAACTGATCGACAGCGCCCGGTCCGAGGGACGGCAGAGTCTCGATCATTCCGAGGTGTCGCGGGTGCTCGAGACCTATGGCATTCCTCCCGCCCCGAGCCGCTATCTGCAGACGCCCGAACAGGCCGACGAAGCAACGCAAGGCTTCGATGGGCCCATGGCGCTCAAGGTGGTGCACGATGGCAATTGTCGCCCCTTCCGTTATCGACGCCATCCGCACAAGCTCTCGGCGGGGCTGTTGCAGGATCTGGCCACATCCGAGCAGGTGGCCGAAGGGGTGATCCGGCTGGGTGACAAGGTGCGCGAGAAGTTTCCCGATCTCGCCATTCGCGAGTATTGCCTCCAGGCGATGCAGCGTGGCAAGCATTCCATGCAGCTATGCGCGGGCATCACCCGGGACCCGGTGTTCGGGCCGTTGATCGTGTTCGGCATCGGTGGCTACAAGGTCAATATCCTGGCCGATCGGCAAGTGGCCTTGCCGCCCTTGAACATGTCCCTGGCGGCGGATGTGGTCGGACGAACCCATGCGGCGCGCTTGATTCGCGAGCATTCGAGCGATCCCGAACGGGACATCGAGCGCATCTGCGAGCTGCTGGTCAAGCTCTCGCAGATGGCCAGCGACCTGCCGACGCTCAGCGGGCTCGAACTCAACCCGGTGCTGCTCAATCGCGATGGTCTGGTCGCCGTGGATTTCGCCATGGATCTCGGCGAGCCGGCACGTTTCGCGATCATGCCCTATCCCGAGGAGCTGCGCGAATGGGTGACGCTCGGCAATGGCTGGGACGTCGAGGTGCGACCGATTCGTGCCGAGGATGCGCCCTTGATCACACGCTTTCATACCCAGCTTTCCGAGCAGAGCATCCGGTTCCGCTATTTCCACCACAAGGCGGACTTGTCACAGCGGGACCTGTCGATGCTCTCGCATATCAATTATGACCGCCAGATGGCCTTCATCGCCGAGCACCTGCTCGACGATGGGGCCAAGGAGATGCTGGGCGTGGTGCGTGTCTGGAACGACCCGGACAATATTCGCACCGAATTCTCGATCATCATCCGCGACGACCTGCAGGGATTGGGCATCGGCAAGCTGCTGATGGAAAGGATGATCCGCTATAGCAAGGGGGTCGGCACCCTGGAGATGGTCGGCCAGATCATGGCCGACAACCATCCGATGCGTGCACTGATGAAGCAGCTCGGCTTTCGTCAGCGCTACAACATGGAAGAACAGGTCGTGGATGCCGTACTGCGCCTCAACGAACCGCAGAGCGAATGGCAGCGCCATCGTCTCGAGACGGCGCTGCCGGATTGACCGGCGCCTCCGCCGTCAGGGGGCCAGGCGGAAATGGCTCCAGGTGTTGGCGCGTCGCTCGTAGCGAATGCGGTCGTGCAGGCGGCTCGGCTGTCCTTGCCAGAATTCGATCATTTCCGGCACCACACGATAGCCGCCCCAATGGCCGGGCCGCTCGATCTCCTGGCCTTCATAGGCTCGCTGGAAGCGCTGTTCGCGTTCCTCGAGCCAGTTGCGGCCCGGAATCACCACGCTCTGGGTGGCGACCCAGGCGCCCAGTTGGCTGGCCCGGGGACGGCTGGCGAAGTAGGCATCGGATTCCGCATCGCTGACCTGTTCCACAGGGCCCTCGACGCGCACCTGCCGGCCCAGGGAGGGCCACCAGAAGACCAGGGCGGCATGCGGCACATTGGCCAGCTCGCTGCCCTTGTGGCTCTGGTAATTGGTATAGAAGACCAGCCCCTGCTCGTTGAAATCCTTGAGCAACACCACGCGGGCATGGGGCATGCCCTGACTGTCGGCAGTGGCCAGGGTCATGACATTGCCGTCGTCCCCCTCGGACTCCAGGGCCAGGGCCAGCCACTCATCGAACAGGGACAAGGGCTGGTCGGGCACCTGGCCTTCTTCGAGCCGACCGCCTTCATAGTCGCGCCGTATATCGGCAATATCTCGTGTCATGGCGTTCTCCTAGAATTTTTCGTCATGGTCGCCGCTCGGCGTACCAAGCTCAAGGCATGATTGGAGCGATGTCATCGGTCGGTACGGGTCGGATCATGCCTCAGCCTTGACCTGGCGGCTGCGAAAGCGAGCGTATCCCGTGCACCCGACGAACAGGGCCAGCGAGACCAGCGCTTCCAGACTGCCTCGCGCGAACTGTCCGGGCAGGCCCGCGACCATGACACCCTGGGCGAAGTAGAGCAGGCTGACGAAGGCGAGCCATGCATGCCCGCGCGCGCGCCTGGCCAGGATGGAGGGCAGGAAGAGCACCAGCGGCAGCACGAAGGCCACCATGGGACCGATACTGCTGGCTTCACTTTCCACCGCCACGCCTCGGTAGATCATCATCAGGATCAGTATCGCATAGCTGCCGATGACCAGGCGTCGGCAGCGGGCCACCAGAACGCTCAATCCCTCGCGCGCCTCGAGATTTTCCAGCCAGCGCTTCATGTATCCTCCTCGTGGCGTTCCAGTGCCAATGCCAGCCTTGCCAAGCGCTTGCCCTGGGCGAAGGCCAGGCGACGCTCATGATCGTCCAGCGGGAGATCGCTGCGCTTGCCGGCCACATGACTGGCGCCGTAGGGCGTCCCGCCGGCCTGGGTCTCCATCAATTCCACCTCGCTGTAGGGCAGTCCCGCATAGACCATGCCGTGGTGCAGCAGGGGCAGCAGCATGGAAATCAGGGTTGTCTCCTGGCCGCCATGCAGGCTGGAAGTGGAAGTGAAGGCCGTGGCCGGGCGGTCGACCAGGGCGCCTCCCAGCCAGAGCTCGCTGGTGGTGTCGATGAAATATTTCAAGGGAGCGGCCATGTTGCCAAAGCGAGTCGGGCTGCCGAGAGCCAGGCCGGCGCAATGGCGCAGATCATCGAGATCGGCATAGATCGCCCCTTCGGCGGGAATCTCCGGGTCCACTGCCTCGCAGGTCGGTGAAACGGGAGGGACGGTACGCAGGCGGGCCTCGATGCCGCGCACCGACTCGACGCCGGCGGCCAGGCGTTCGGCCATGGCCCGGGTCGCGCCCTGGCGCGAATAGTAGAGAATCAGGATATAGGGCTGGGTGGACATGCGGTTTCCTGAGTCGAAAAGAAGGGGGCGGGTCAGTCGAGCAGAACGAGCACGTCTTCCGGCGGACGTCCGATCACGGCGCGCTGGCCATCGTCGGCGATCGGGCGCTGCAGGATCTTGGGGTGGGCGACAATGGCGCGTACGACCTGGTCGGGATCGTCGATGTCGGCGTCCAGTGCCTTCCATTCCGCTTCATTGGTGCGTACCAGGGCAGTGCCATCGGCATCCAGGCGTGACATCAAGGAGCGCAGCTCCTTCTCGTCGAGCGGATCGTCCAGGTACCGGCGTACCTGAACGTCGGCGCCGCGCTCCTCGAGCAGTGCCAGGGCCTGACGGGATTTCGAGCAGCGCGGATTGTGCAGCAGGGTCAGCATGGCGGGGCCTCATGGTCGGGTCGAATGGCGCCGAGCCATTGTAGGCTGTCGCCACTGAGCCCCACAACATCGGTCTTCGCTCGCTTCATTCCTCTCGCTTGTGCCAGGGCAGGGCACGCTCGATGGCACCGAGCACCGTCATGATGATCAGGGCCAGCAGCGTGACCATGGTCGCCAGCGCCATGTCTCCAACGCCTGCGGCAATGCCGATGGCACCGGCCAGCCAGATCGAAGCGCCGGTGGTGATGCCCTGTACGCTGGTGCCGCTGCGGATGATGCTGCCGGCGCCCAGAAAGCCGATGCCGCCGATGACGCCCTCGACGATGCGGGTCGGATCGATGCGTGCCGTCGGGCCATTGCCAGCGGTGGAAAAGAGAATTTCCAGGCCGACCAGCAGGAAAGCGGCCGCACCCAGGGCGACCAGCATGTGGGAACGCAGGCCGGCGGGTTTGCCGCGGAATTCACGTTCGATGCCGAGTACCAGGGCCAGACCCGCGGCAGCTCCCAGGCGAGTGAGCATTTCCAGTAATGTCAATTCTGCGTCCATGACGTCCTCCTTTCAGGGTTCCTCTCATGGCGCGAAAATCCGCGCGTCCTTTATGAAGGGTGGTTCACGCAGGGAATTCTTGAGAAGGATTTCTTTCTTTATACCGTTATCTTCCTCATAAAACTCCATCCACGAAAGGATCTTAGCCTTCGATACGTCGATAGACCCAGGCCTCCTGTCCGTTGGACAGCGTGACTTGCTGGCGGAAATAGCGAATGCCCAGGCGTTCATAGCGGTCGAGATGTGCCAGTTCCTCTCCGTCGACCGTCAGCATGAGCCCTTCGACGCTGTCGCCCGCGGACGGCACGAGATCGAGCCCCTTGCGTTGGTAACCGTGCAGTTCCACTGGTTGCGGATCCCCGGTTCGCCCGTAGACGAGCCAGCGGATCGGAGCATAGCGCAGGGTACCGTAAACGAAGAGATGGTGTTCGCCACTGGCCACCTCCGGGAGCGAGTCGGGGCGTTCGTAGGTCCAGGGGCTGAGCCAGGTCAGCCAGAACCAGCCGGCGATGGCAAAAGGGGCGAGGCACAAGCCCAACAGGCCCAGGCGACGTGGGGTCATCATCATCGGTCTCGTTGCATGAATGTCTCATCCCATGGGGCTTGGATCGCCCGGCGCACGGGCGACGATAACATTCGCTCGACGAGGTTTCTCGTATCGGCATGAAAACTCTGGGAAACGACAGCAGCCGCTTGATGGCCAAGGGGCAGAGTCACCTTTGCTAGCCGGCGGCGGAACGCTAGGATGGAAGACTCCCCCCATTCGAGCTGGAGGTGCCCCATGACACGATCCCAACATGACGAGATGGATTTCCGGGCACTGGTGGGAGAGGTACGTCCCCTGCGTGGCGGAACAGGCCGCGCCGACCCGGGGCGTCCACGCCGCAATCCCAGCGACGCTCAATTGGCACGACGGGAAAGTGCCGTGGCCGAAAGCGGGTCGAGCCTGGGGCTGTCGGACGATTTCGTCGACCTCGTACCTCCCTTCGATCCGCTCGAGTTTCGCCGTGACGGCATTCAGCGGGGCGTCGTGGAGCGCCTGCGCCATGGCGGTTATCCGGCCCAGGCCAGCCTGCATCTGTTACGCCGTCCGCTGGAAGAGTGCCGGCGCGCCTTGCCCGATTTTCTCCGCGAGGCCCGTGAACATGACCTGCGGTCGGTGTTGATCGTGCACGGTCGCGGCCGCGAGATCGACAGTCCGTCCAATGTGCTGCGTTCCTACCTCGCCAAGTGGCTTGCCGCGGTGGATGAGGTCCAGGCATTTGTCTCGGCGGGGCAAGGCGATGGTGGCATCGGCGCTACCTGGGTCATGCTGCGCAAGAGCGAGCGCACCCGTGCGGCCAATCGTGAACGACAACAGAAACGTCGTGGCTGATAGGCCTCGAACGTGAAAAAGCCGGCCACGATGGCCGGCTTTCTTCAGGTCTTGCCGCCAGGCAGGCGGCCTTGGCGCGTGTCAGGCAACGGCTTGTTCGCGCCGCGCCTCGCGCATCCGGCGCCGGAACAGCGGCTCCTCGGTGTCGGTGCCGGGCTGATAGCTCAGGCTGAAGGTGTCCAGCGCGTTCAGGGCATCCTCGACGATCTGGTCCTCACGCAGCAGGAAGGCGTTGAAGCCGCACCGCGACATGTAGAACAACTGATCGATGAGCACGTCACCCACGGCACGGATCTGGCCGGTATAGCCGTAACGCTCGCGCAGCAGGCGGGCCATGCTGTAGCCGCGGCCATCGGTGAACTTGGGAAAGTCGATGGCGATCAGCGGGGCCTCGAGCAGTTGCCCGGCGAGCTCGGGCGTGAGCTCGGTGTCGCTGGCCAGCAGCGGGGCGGCGTTCTCGCCCGGGGCATCCAGCCACTCCGCCACGGGCACGATGACACGCGCCTCCGCGGGACGCTCCGCGCCTTCCTCGAGGAGCACCCAGTCGTCATCCTGGACGCGACGATCGGCGATCAGAGTACGCTGCTGTTCAGGCATAGACTTGCTCCTTGAAGGGTTTCAGGCCGATGCGACGATAGGTATCGAGGAAGGTTTCGTCGGGGTTGCGTTCCCCGATGTAGACCTTCAGCAGCTTGTCGATCACATCCGTCACATCTTCGCGGTAGAAGGAGGGGCCGAGGATCTTGCCCAGTGAAGACTCGTTGCCCTGGCTGCCGCCGAGCGAGATCTGGTAGTACTCCTCGCCTTTCTTGTCGACGCCGAGAATGCCGATATGGCCCACGTGGTGGTGGCCGCAGGCATTCATGCAGCCGGAGATGTTGAGCTCCAGCGGACCCAGGTCGTAGAGGAAGTCCAGGTCCTCGAAGCGCTCCTGGATCGACTGGGCGACCGGAATCGACTTGGCGTTGGCCAGCGAGCAATAATCGCCGCCGGGGCAGCAGATCAGGTCGGTGAGAGTGCCCACGGTCGGATTGGCCATGCCGAGCGCATCGAGACGCTGCCAGAGCTCCTCCATGCGATCCACCGGCACGTCGGTCAGCACCAGGTTCTGCTCGTGGGTGACGCGCAGCTCGCCATAGCCGAATTCATCGGCCAGGTCCGCCACCGCGGCCATGTCCTCGGAGGTCACGTCGCCGGGCGAATGGTCATGACGCTTGAGCGACAGGGTCACGGCCTTGTAGCCGGACACCTTGTGGTCGGTGACGTTGTTGGTCACGAAGCGTGCGAAAGCCCGGTTTTCCTCGCGCAGACGCTCGTAGGCCTCGATGGCGTCCTCGGCGACCTCGCGGCGGGGCGGATCGACGAAGTGCTCGGCCACGCTGGACACCGCTTCCTCGGTCAGGGTCTGGGGGCCATCCTTGAGGTGGGCCCATTCTTCCTCGACACGACGCCGGAATTCGTCGATGCCCAGTGCCTTGACCAGGATCTTGATGCGCGCCTTGAACTTGTTGTCGCGACGCCCGAACTGGTTGTACACCCGCACCAGAGCTTCCAGATAGGTGAGCAGGTGACGCCAGGGCAGGTCCTCGCACATGACGCCGCCGATCATCGGCGTGCGGCCCAGGCCGCCACCGGCGAGCACCTTGACGCGCACTTCGCCGTCGTCGTCACGCCACAGCCGCAGGCCCACGTCGTGAACCTGGATAGCCGCGCGGTCTTCCTCGGCACCGGTCACGGCGATCTTGAACTTGCGCGGCAGGTAGGCGAACTCCGGGTGGAAGGTCGACCACTGACGGACCAGCTCGCACCAGGGGCGCGGATCGACGTCCTCATCGGCGGCGATGCCGGAGAACTGGTCGGTGGTGGTGTTGCGGATATCGTTGCCGCTGGTCTGGATGGCGTGCATCTGCACGCTGGCCAGATCGGCCAGGATGTCCGGCACGTCCTCGAGCTTCGGCCAGTTCAGCTGCAGATTGGTGCGCGTGGTGAAGTGGCCGTAGCCACGGTCGTAACGCGCGGCGATCTCACCGAGCTTGCGCAGCTGATAGGAGGCCAGCATGCCGTAGGGGATGGCGATACGCAGCATGGGTGCGTAGCGCTGGATATAGAGGCCATTCTGCACGCGCAGCGGCAGAAACTCCTCATCACTGATCTTGCCCTCCAGGTAACGGCGCATCTGGTCGCGAAACTGGGCGACGCGCTCGTCCACCAGGGTCTGGTCATGGTTGTCGTAACGATACATTCGACGCCTTCCTACGATAGGGAAGTGGCACGGTTGCGGATAGCTTACCGGGTGATCTTTATACGAGAAAAGAATAAATGTGCATAGTTTATATTCGAAATGGAATGAGGGATAGCGTGTCCACTCTCCAGGACGACGTTCCCCGTTCCATTACACGCTGAGTGCCGCCCAACGGCCGCGTTGCCAGATGACCGCGAACCAGGCGGAATTCAGGCAGCGATAGCCGAGCTGTACCCACCAGATGCCGACCAGACCGAAGGCCAGATGAACGCCGACCCACCAGGCAAGTGGCAGAAAGACCAGCCATTGCAGGGTCAGGGTGGTGGTCATCACGGTGCGGTTGGCGCCGGCGCCGAGCAGGGCCTGGGCAAATACCAGGGCTGCAGCATCCATCACGATCATCAGCGCTGTGAGTTGCAGGGGCTGGCGTCCCAGTGCAATGAGCTCGGCGTCGTGCAGGAATAGCCCCAATACTGCCTCGGGGAAGGCCAGCAAGGGCAATGCCAGCAGCAGCAGGCATGGCAGGGCAACGGATACCACATCCCAGCCCCAGCGGCGGGCATCGCGATGATCCTGGCGCCCCAGGGACTGTCCCACCAGGCTCATCGCCGCCATGCCCAGCCCGACGCCGGGCAGTATCAGCAGCAGCGAGAGATTCACCAGCACATGGCCCACCGCCACGCTGGCGGTACCGATATGGCCGAGAATCCAGAACAGCATGGCGTAACCGGCGGCAAACCAGATCTGCTGGAAGGAGTGGGGAATAGCCAGCCTCAGGGTAGTCAGCAGTGTCTCGAGTCGCGGGCGTGCAGCGAGAAAGCCACTGGCCATGGCATGGCGCAGGCTATAGAAAGCCCAGATCGCCAGTCCGACATAAAGCGAGAGTGTGGTGCCGGCGCCGGCGCCGGCGGCCCCCATGGCGGGCAGCCCGGCGAGGCCGAAGATCAGGCCGACGCTGGCCAGGCCGTTGACCAGGTGCATGGCCAGCATGATGCGCAGGTAGAGTCCGGTGCGCTGGATGCCGTTCCAGTAACCGCGAAAGCAGAAGATCATGGCCACGGGAACCAGCGACACCACGCGCCAGCGGAAGTAGACCACGGCTTCGGCATTCACCGCCGGGTCCTGGTTGATCCAGGCCATCAGCCGTGGTGCCTGCCACAGGCAGAGCAGGGTCAAGGGCACAGCAACGGCCAGGGAAATGACGAGCCCCGCGTTCAGGGCCTGGGCTCGCTGGTCCCATGCCTGCTCGCCGTGCCGCCGAGCGGTTTGCGCCTGCACCCCGGAGGAAAGTCCGAACACCACGGCGGTGATCAGAAAGATCGCATAGCCACCGATGCCGACACCGGCCAGCGGGATCTCGCCCAGGGCGCCGACCATCGCAGCGTCGATCAGGTTCAGCAGGCTCTGGCTGAGCATGCCGCCGATGATCGGCAGGGCGAGACGCAAAATGACGCGACGCCTGTCACCGCCGCCGGACAGCGATGCGGCGGTCTCGGCACCGGAGCATGCAGGTCGGCTGGTACGCTCCGACATGTCAGCTGTCGTAGGACAGTACCGGCATGAGCCAGCGTTCCAGCTCGGCCAGTGACATGCCCTTACGCTCGGCCAGCATCTCGACCTGGTCGCGAGTGATCTTGCCGGTGGAGAAGTACTTCGACTGCGGATGCGCGAAGTACCAGCCGGCCACTGCCGCCGCCGGCCACATGGCGAAGCTCTCGGTCAGCGAGAGGCCGCTATGCGTCTCGGCCTCGAGCAGGCGGAACAAGGTGGCCTTCTCGGTGTGATCGGGGCAGGCCGGATAGCCGGGGGCCGGGCGGATGCCGCGATACTTCTCGGCGATCAGCGCTTCGTTGTCCAGCGCCTCGTCGGGCGCGTAGCCCCAGTACTGCTTGCGCACGCGCTCATGCATGTACTCGGCGAAGGCCTCGGCAAGGCGATCGGCCAGGGCCTGGACCATGATGGCGTTGTAGTCGTCGCCGGCGGCCTTGTAGCGTTCGGTCAACGCTTCGACACCATGCCCGGTGGTCACGGCGAAACCGCCGATCCAGTCAGGCTTGCCGCTTTCCTTGGGAGCGACGAAATCGGCCAGGCTATAGCACGCGCCTTCGCGATTCTTGGTGGTCTGCTGGCGAATATGATGCAGCCGCTCGATCACCTCGCTGCGCGACTCGTCGGCATAGACCTCGATGATGTCGTCGTCGACGGTGTTGGCCGGCCACATGCCGATCACGCCCCGGGCTTGAATCAGGCGCTCGTCGATCAGCCGCTTGAGCATGGCCTGGGCATCGTCGAAGAGATTACGCGCGGCTTCGCCGACCTTCTCGTCATCGAGGATGCGCGGGTACTTGCCGGCCAGCTGCCAGCTCATGAAGAAGGGCGTCCAGTCGATGCGTTCGACCAGCGGCGCCAGGTCCTGGTTCTCGAAGACCTCGAGGCCGGCCAGTGCCGGGCGGGGCGGCGTATAGTCCTGCCAGTCGATGGCAGGCTTGTGCCGGCAGGCCTCGGCATAGCTGATCTCGGCGGCCTTGGGGCGACGCTTGGCGTTACGCTCGCGAACCTTCTCGTATTCCTCGCGGATCTCGGTGACATAGGCTTCCTTGAGCCCGGGCGAGAGCAGCTTGCCGGCCACGCCCACAGCGCGGGACGCATCGGTGACATAGATCACCGGGTGCTCGTAGCCGGGCTCGATCTTGACCGCGGTGTGCGCCTTGGAGGTGGTGGCACCGCCGATCAACAGCGGAATATCGAAGTTCTGGCGCTGCATCTCCTTGGCGACGTGGACCATTTCGTCCAGCGACGGGGTGATCAGGCCCGACAGGCCGATGATGTCGGCATTCTCCTCGCGGGCGGTCTGCAGAATCTTCTCCGCCGGCACCATCACGCCGAGATCGATGACCTCGTAGTTGTTGCACTGCAGGACCACGCCGACGATGTTCTTGCCGATGTCGTGGACGTCGCCCTTGACCGTCGCCATGACGATCTTGCCCTTGGCCTGCTGATCTTCTGTAGAGAGTTCGCTCTTCTCGGCCTCGATATAGGGAATCAGATAGGCCACGGCCTGTTTCATCACACGGGCCGACTTGACCACCTGGGGCAGGAACATCTTGCCGGCCCCGAACAGGTCGCCGACCACGTTCATGCCATCCATCAGGGGGCCTTCGATGACCTCGATGGGGCGCGTGGCGCGCTGTCGGGCCAGTTCGGTGTCATCCTCGATATAGGCCGTGATGCCCTTGACCAGGGCGTGCTCGATGCGTTTCTCGACCTCCCAACTGCGCCATTCCAGGTCCTCCTTGCGGGAGGCGCCGCTGCCGTCGTCCTTGTACTTGTCAGCAAGGTCAAGCAGCCGTTCAGTGGCATCGTCGCGGCGGTTGAGCACCACATCCTCGACACCTTCGCGCAATTCCTCGGGGAGATCGTCGTAGACCGCCAACTGGCCGGCATTGACGATCCCCATGGTCATGCCGGCACGGATGGCATGGTAGAGAAACACCGAGTGGATCGCCTCGCGCACCGCGTTGTTGCCACGGAACGAGAAGGAAACGTTGGACACGCCGCCGGACACCATGGCGTGGGGCAGGTGCTCGCGGATCCAGCGAGTCGCCTCGATGAAGTCCACGGCGTAGTTATTGTGTTCCTCGATGCCGGTGGCAATGGCGAAGATGTTGGGGTCGAAGATGATGTCCTCGGCCGGGAAGTCGATCTCGTCGACCAGCAAGCGGTAGGCCCGCTGGCAGATCTCGGCCTTGCGGGCGAAGGTGTCGGCCTGGCCCTGTTCGTCGAAGGCCATGACCACGATCGCGGCACCGTAGCGGCGGCACTTGGTCGCCTGCTCGCGGAAGGCATCCTCGCCTTCCTTCAACGAGATGGAGTTGACCACCGCCTTGCCCTGGATGCACTTCAGGCCGGCCTCGATGATCTCCCAC
Source organism: Halomonas elongata DSM 2581 (assembly GCF_000196875.2). Lineage (NCBI taxonomy): Bacteria > Pseudomonadati > Pseudomonadota > Gammaproteobacteria > Oceanospirillales > Halomonadaceae > Halomonas > Halomonas elongata. The sequence continues at coordinate 1,857,994 of NC_014532.2, read as the reverse complement.
TTGGAGGAGTCGACCATGATCGGCACCCGGGCGATGTCGGGTTCGCCGGCGATCAGGTTGAGAAAGCGCACCATGGCATCCTGAGACTCCAGCATGCCCTCGTCCATGTTGATGTCGATGACCTGGGCGCCGTTCTCGACCTGCTCCAGGGCCACCTCCAGGGCGGTGGTGTAGTCCTCTTCCTTGATCAGGCGCTTGAAGCGCGCCGAGCCGGTGACGTTGGTGCGTTCGCCGACGTTGACGAACAGCGAGTCGTGCTCGATGTTGAAGGGCTCGAGACCGGAGAGTCGGCAGGCCAGGGCGCGTTCGGGAATCCGGCGTGGTGCCGTATCGCGGATCGCTCGATGGATGGCGGCGATGTGTTCGGGTGTCGAGCCGCAGCAGCCACCGATGATGTTGACCAGCCCGCTTTCGGCGAACTCGGCGACGATGGCCGCCATTTCCTCGGGTGTCTGGTCGTACTCGCCGAATTCGTTGGGCAACCCGGCGTTGGGGTGGGCGGAGACGAAGGTATCGGCCTTTTTGGCGAGCTCCTCGACGTAGGGGCGCAGTTCCTCGGCCCCCAGGGCACAGTTGAGGCCCACCGACAGCGGCCGGGTATGGCGCACCGAGTTCCAGAAGGCCTCGGTGGTCTGGCCCGACAGCGTTCGTCCGGAGGCATCGGTGATGGTCCCGGAAATCATCACCGGCAGGCGCTCGCCGCGCGCCTCGAACAATTCCTCGAGGGCATAGATGGCCGCCTTGGCGTTCAAGGTGTCGAAGATCGTCTCGATCAGGATCAGGTCGCTGCCGCCCTCGATGAGCGCCTCGGCGGCCTCGCGATAGTTGTCGCGCAATTCGTCGAAGGTGACGTTACGCATCGCCGGGTCGTTGACGTCCGGGGACAGCGAGGCGGTGCGCGAGGTCGGCCCCAGCACGCCCGCCACGTAACGCGGAACGCCGGTTTCCCGGGCCACGGCATCGCAGATGGCGCGGGCCAGACGCGCAGACTCGCGATTCAGTTCCGGCACCAGGGCTTCCATGCCGTAGTCGGCCTGGGACAGCCGGGTGCTGTTGAAAGTGTTGGTCTCGACGATGTCCGCGCCGGCCTCGAGATAGTCACGGTGAATGCGCGTCACCAGATCCGGGCAGGTCAGCGCCAGCAGGTCGTTGTTGCCCTTGAGGTCCGTCGGCCAATCCACGAACCGCTCGCCACGGAACTCCTCTTCGGAGAGGCCGGCGTTCTGCAGCATGGTGCCCATGCCGCCATCCAGCATCAGGATGCGTTCGGCAAGGCTGTCGGTGAGTGTCGCAAGCGAGGATACGGGGACGTCGGCCATGGGTCGGAGTGATCTCCAGCGTATGAAGTTGGACGTGCTTTCGGGGCCCACGCGATGCCGCGTCGCATGTGTGGGCGTTTCTTGTTCGGCGCGCCGCGCCGGATAGGCGCCCATGGTAGCAAATGGTGCGACCCGGCGGCAGGGCATCAAAGACCCAGCAAATCACTCGGGATTGTCTCGACGCCATCGCTCGCTTACCATTAGGGAAAACACCGATTATTCCGGCCACGTCCGTTATCCTCATCCCCGGTCGGGCCAGACCAGTGAGAGCATCATGAGCGACAGCATCCAGATCACCGATAGTGCCCAGGATTACCTCGCCGAACTGCTGGCCAAGCAGAACGTCGAGGGGATCGCCGTGCGTATCTTCATCACCCAGCCGGGAACGCCCTACGCCGAGACCTGTCTGGCCTACTGCCGGCCCGGCGAGGAAGAGCCCAGCGACGAGCGTCTCGAGCTGGAGAAGATCGTCGTCTACCTGGACAAGAACAGCGTACCCTTCCTCGAGGAAGCCGTGGTCGACTTCAATGCCGACCGCATGGGCGGGCAGCTCACCATCAAGGCGCCCAACGCCAAGATGCCCAAGGTCAACGCCGACAGTCCCCTCGAGGACCGCGTGAACTACGTGCTCTACAGCGAGATCAACCCCGGGCTGGCCGCCCACGGCGGCGAGATCAAGCTGGTGCAGTTGACCGAGGAACAGGTCGCCGTGCTGGCCTTCGGTGGCGGCTGCCAGGGCTGCGCCGCCGTCGACCTGACGCTCAAGGAAGGGGTCGAGCGGACGCTGATGGAGCGCATCCCGGAGCTTTCCGGCATCCGCGACGTCACCGACCATACCGATACCACCAACGCCTATTACCGCTAAGGAGACACTGATTTATTGCTGCGCTCGACATAAATCAGCGCTCCTTTAAGTCTGTGTAACACGGCGCCCCCATGCCCTGGTGCTATCCGGGGCTCTTCTTCTCCTCGAACCCCGCTCAAGCGGGGTTCGTTGCGTCTGGGGTGTCGTTTTCGTCCCCGGGCGAGGCGGTCCTTTCGCTTCGCCACTCTTCGCGCATGGCTTCGAGCGAGGCCCATAGTCGCTGCTCGAAGTGGCGCTCACGTTCGCGCCACTGTTCCGTCTGTTCTGCTATGCGCCGTTCCTGCTCCTCGAAACGCGCATTGAGCTGTTCGTGCTGGTCGCGCAAGGCAGCCTCGCGTTGCTCGGCATTGTCCCGGGCCTGTTCGGCGTCGTGCTGTGCCTGGCGGGCAGCAGCGAGATCTGTCTGCAGGGCACTCTGCTGTTCCTGGAGGGTTTCAAGGCGCTGCGTCAGGCGCTGCTCCCGGCCGGCATGGGCCTTTTCGGCCGCCTGGCGTTCCTGGCGCTCCTGATCGAGCAGTCCCATCAGGCGCGCCTCGGCGGTTTCATTGCGTTCTTCCTCCTGCGCCAGACGCTCACGGTGCGTCTCGGCCTGTTCCTCCAATGCCTGTCGATGAGCCTGTTCGCGGCGTCGTGCTTCCTCCTCGGCCGCTTCCAGGCGCCGCACCAGCTCATCGAGACGATCCCGCGATCGGGCTTCCCGTTCCTGAAGGGCCTCGTGCTCGGTGCGCAACTGAGCCAGTTCCGAGGTGCGCTGCTCGAGACGCTGATCGATCTGGGTCAGGTGTGCTGACAGGGCGGTTTCGCGCTGTTCGGCATCTTCGGCGCGACGTTCAGCCTCGGCAGCCTGCTGGCGGGCATCGTCGACGCGCGAATCGGCTTCCTGACGATAGTGCGCCAGTGCCTGATTGGCTGCTTCCTGCGCTTGCGTCCAGAGCGCCTCGGCAAGCTCCTGCAGCTCGGCGGGCATGCCCTGGGGTGGCGGGACGTCACGATTTTCCTCGCGCAGGCGGCGCCATTCGCGCAAGTGCTCACTGATGGTAGTGAAACTGCCCGTACCGAGCGTCTCACGGATCTTGTGCACGCTGGGGGCTTCGCCCTTGGCCATCAGGGAGTCGATGGCGCGCTGTACATCTTCGTATCGCACACCGGTGCGTGCCATGGGGTTCTCCTCGTCACAGGGGTATCGGTGCGGCATGCCAGCCCGATCAATGAGCGCAGGGTAGCGCCTTCCGGAGCGAAGATAAAGCTTATTACGTATTATGGATAATGTAATTTTATTTATTTTATTCACCCTATAATCAAGATTACGCGGCTTATCTTGATTATATAGGCTTACAGAGCGACACTGGGACCCGGTGGCCAAGCAAGGCGCCACGGATGACACGAAGGAGTCCAGATGGAAGAAGAACGGCCGCAAGCGGCCTATCCCGTGGCCTCGGAGATCGGGGCGGTTCTTTACGAATCTGGTGTCATGGCCTCGGCCGGCAGCCTGACCAGCGGGGCAGGGCGCATCGCGGCTACCAGCGATGTTCAGGCGGTGGCGCTGTGGCTGGAGGAGTATCGCGCCAGCCCGAATACCCGGAGAGCCTATCGGCGCGAGGCCGAACGCCTGTTGCTGTGGCTGGACGAGCGGGGCATGTCGCTGGCCGAGTTGCGGCGCGACCATCTCGATGCCTTCGAGGCCTTTCTCGGCGACCCGATGCCGAGAGAACGCTGGGTCGGGCCGACCCGATCGCGCCAGGACCCGCGCTGGCGGCCATTCCGCGGCCCCTTGTCACCGGCGAGCCGGCGCCAGAGCCTGGTTATTCTGCAGGGGCTCTGTGCCTGGCTGGTCGAGGCGGGATGGCTCGACCACAATCCGTTTCGCCTGATGCGTGACAAGCGGCGACGGCTGGACAATCGGCAAACCGCGATCGAGCGCTATCTGGAGCGACCGCTGTGGGACTGGCTCTGGCAATGGCTGAACCGGCCGCCGGTGGAGCGGGCTTCCGAACGTGAGCGTTTCATCTGGGCGCGTCGGCGGCTGATCTTTGGCTTCGCCTATCTATTGGCACCACGAATCGGCGAGATGACTGCCGCCCGGATGGACGACTTCGAACGACGCGAGGGCCGCTGGTGGTGGCGAGTGACGGGGAAGGGCGCCAAGACCGCACGTATTCCCGTGCCGCCGGACATGATGCGATTACTGGCCGATTGGCGTGCCACCCTGGGACTTCCACCGGAGCCGTCACCCGAGGAGCCGACGCCTTTGCTGCGGGGGCTAGATGGACGGCGCAGTGTGGGCGACAACCACCTGTACCGCTTGATTCGGGCCACCTTCGAGCAAGCGGCCATCGCCCTGGAACGCCAACTCGGCAGCGAAGCCGAGCGCGAGGTGGCACAGTTGCGGCGCGCCACGCCGCACTGGTTGCGGCACACGGCACTGACGCATCAGGCCCAGGCCGGTATCGAGCTGCGTTATCTCGCCGAGACGGCGCGCCACTCCCGGCTCGATACCACGGCCCGCTACTTGCATGCCGAAGCCGAGGAATGGCATCGACAGCAGGCCTTGCACGGTCTGACGCCGCGAGACGAAGAGGGGGCGGACGACGCAGGGGAGCAACCGGTATAATACGCCCAGAAGCTATCAGGAGTCCTCATGAGCACAGAGATCACCGCCGAACAGGCCCAGCAGGAATTGCTGGAAGAGTTCGAGATGTTCGACAACTGGATGGATCGCTACCAGTACATCATCGACATGGGCAAGCAGTTACCGGCTTTTCCTGAAGAGTGGAAGGTCGAGGAGCTCAAGATCCAGGGCTGCCAGTCGAATGTCTGGATGCACCATCGCCGCGACGGCGAGGCGCTGCATTTCGATGCCGTATCGGATGCCGCCATCGTCTCGGGGCTGATCGCGGTGCTGATGCGCATCTACAACGATCGTCATCCGGCAGACATCCGGGCCACCAGCCCGCATTTCCTCAAGGACCTCGGCCTCGACAAGCATCTGTCACCGACCCGCAGCAACGGCCTGAATGCCATGCTCGAACGCATCTATCGCGTCGCCGAGCAGGAAGTCGCGTGACTCAAGCGTTTTTGAAGAAAAGCCTGCGCCTATCATCATTTTCTTGACGCGATAATCATTTGGCGGCTCAAGCGCAGGCAGCAGAGGGCTTCCACTATCGGCAGTGGAAGTCGTCATCCAGCTCGGGATCTTCCTGACACAGCCGCTCGCTGGGGCCGCCGGGGACCGGGTCGATGCCGCCCGCAGCGCCCGGATGGCAACGCAGAATGCGCCGAGTCGCCAACCAGCCGCCGCGCAGTGGGCCATGGACGCGCAGCGCCTCGACGGTGTACTGGGAGCAGCTTGGCCAGTAACGGCAACGCGGGCCGAGCAGGGGGCTGATCAGCCACTGATAGAGACGCACCAGGCCGATCATGATGAAGGCGAGGCCGGCACGCAGGCCGCGGGCGAGGGCGCGCATGGCCTCAGTGGGGCGTCTTGTCGCCATACAGGGTTCGTGGGTCGATCATCGGCTCGCTGGTGATACGGGCCTCGTCTGCGTCGAGCGTCACGTAGAAGCAGCTACGCCGCCCGGTGTGGCAGGCCGGCCCGGTCTGGTCGACCTGCAGCAGCAGGGTGTCGCCGTCGCAATCGAGGCTTGCCGCTTGCAGATGCTGCTGTTGCCCGGAGGATTCCCCCTTGCGCCAGGGTTTGCCCCGTGAGCGCGACCAGTAGCAGACGCGCCCAGTCCGCAGGGTTTCTTCCAGCGTCTCGCGATTCATCCAGGCCATCATCAGCACCTCGCCGGAATCATGCTGCTGGGCGATGGCGGGTATCAGGCCGGCCTCGTTGAAGCGGACGGCATCGAGGATTTCGTCGAGCGGGCGACGTGTATCGAGGGCGGCGCCTTCCAGCGCTTTCAAGACATCTGACATGGGGGCTCCGGCTGGCTCAGGACGTCTGGGGGACCGCGTGGCAGGCCTCGCAACGGCCCAGCAGTTCGATGGTCTGGCGCTGTACCGTGAATCCCAGTTCGTGGGCGCGCTGTCCCAACTGCTCATTGATATCGTCGAGGTGCAGTTCCTCGACCCGGCCGCAGTCGCGACAGATCAGCAGTTGGAAGCCGTGGGCATGCTCGGGACACGGGCAGGCCACATAGGCATTGAGCGACTCGATGCGATGCACCAGGCCCTGATCGATGAGGAACTCCAGAGCGCGATATACCGTGGGCGGCCTGGCCGAGGCATGCTCGGTGGCGAGGCGATCGAGAAGATCATAGGCCTTCAGCCCGCCACGCGTGTCGGCGATCATCTGCAGCACTCGCTGGCGAATGGGCGTGAAGCGGACGCCGCGGCGACGGCATTGTCGCTCTGCCTGGTCCATCAAGGCTCGTGAATCGGTCATGCTGGCCATGCGGTTTCGGGGTGGATGGCCCATTCTACGCGCCGCACACCGCCATCGCCAGGCATCCCGCGAAGCCGCGTCACGCCGACGCCGTTTGTGCCGATGCCGCCGCGCGGACGGCGTCGAGCTCGCTGCGTCGGGCAAAGTGCTGCTGGGCAAAGTCCACCCGTTGTTCGACGTCGAGCCCGCCGGGCTGCTGCTCGATGAGATCCAAGCGGTTGCGCAGGCCTTCACCGTTGGCCATCTGGATGGCCAGGCCGGGGCGCGCGTTGAGCTCCAGCAACATGGGGCCATGATCGCGATCCAGCACCATGTCGGTACCGAGATATCCCAGCGACGTCATTTCATAGCAACTTGCCGCCAGCTTCAGCAAGGTGTGCCAGTTGGCGATCCTCAGGCTGGCCAGTTCATGTCCGGTATCGGGATGGTCGTGACGCGAGCGGTCGAATTGCACGCCGCGTATCGCCTGGCCTGAAGCGATGTCGATGCCGACGCCCACCGCCCCCTGGTGCAGGTTGGCCTTGCCATCCGAGGCGGCAGTGGAAAGCCGCATCATGGCCATGACCGGATAGCCCTTGAAGACGATGACACGAATATCCGGCACACCTTCGTAAGTGTACTCGTTGAAGGTCTCGTCGAAGTTGATCAGCCCTTCGATGATCGCCACATCCGGGGACCCACCCAGCGAGTAGAGTCCGGAGAGGATGTTGGAGACATGTCGCTCGACATCCTTGAGCGTCAGGTGGGCGCCACTGGGCTTGATGTAATGCTGGCCCTCGACGCGCTCGATGACCAGGATGCCCTTGCCGCCACTGCCCTTGGCCGGCTTGATGACGAACCCGCTGTGGCCGTCGAGCATGTCGCGGATATGCTTGACGCCGAACTGGGTCGACACCGTGCCGATCAGGGCAGGGGTGGTGATGTCGTAGCGCTGGGCGAGCAGCTTGGTCTGGAGCTTGTCATCGACCAGCGGATAGAGCCGCCGGTCGTTGTAGCGGCCGATATAGCGAATGTTGCGCCGGTTCATGCCGATGATGCCCTTGGCGCGCAGCTTGCCGGGGGTCGTCCACATCGACTCAGTCCTCCGTGACCGGCTTGAAACGACGCAGCTCCAGCAGACGATAGCCGGTGTAGTTGCCGAGCATCAGGATCAACGCCATCAGGATCAGCTGCACGCCGAGGAAGTTGAAGGTGATATGGCGAATCCAGGGATTGTTCATGGCCAGATAGGCCAGTACCGCGGTCAGCAGGCTGCCGCCGCCCTGGATCAGGACCTCCTTGGGGCCTTCCTCTTCCCAGAGGATCGACATGCGCTCGATGGTCCAGGAGAGGATGATCATCGGGAAGAAGGTGATGGTCAGGCCAGCGTTGAGACCGATGCGATAGGACAGTACCGAGAACAGCGAGATGATGGCGATCACCGTGATGATGACCGCCGTGACCCTCGCCACCAGCAGCAAGTTAAGGTAGGACAGGTAATTGCGGATCACCAGGCCCACGGCCACCACCAGCAAAAAGCCGATCAGGCCGGTGGCCAGGGTGGTCTGGATGAAGGCCAGGGCGATCAGCACCGGCATGAAGGTCCCCGAGGTCTTGATGCCGACCAGCACTCGCAGCAGGACCACGACCAGCGCGCCGATGGGAATCAGCAGAATCGTCTGGAACAGCGCCTGTTCCTCGAGAGGCAGGCTGTGGATCGAGAAGTTGAGGATGGTGTCGGATGCCTCGGCCATGCGGCTGCGCACGGCGGCCCCGGCGGGCTGGTTGCGCGACAGCATGGAAAAGTAGACCTGGGAGTTGGTGCCGCCCTGAACCTCGAGCACCGACTTGCCGGCGTTCTCCCATAGCAGAAGATTCTCGGGGCGTCCCTGTTCGCCGGTGGTCGGGTTGAAGAGCGACTGCTCATCTCCGTCGTAGACCTGGATCCAGGGGGTCAGGCTCTGTCGGCGTCGCCCATCCTCGAGCATCAAGCCGCTGACCTCGCGTGCTGCGATACCGGCCTGATTGAGCAGCCGAACCACCAGTGGCACGCGATCGAACTGGGTCAGCAACAAGCGGGCGTTCTCGCCCTGACGCTGTTCGCTGAACTCGCGAATCAGCTCGCGGGTGAAGGTGAAGGGGTCGGCACTGCGCGACCAGGCACGGTCGATGACCTGGGAGGCCGCCGTATCGTAGGGGCGCTCCCAGACGACATCGGGTTTCGGTGAAGGAGGCGGCGTCTCGGATGCGCGAGCCTGGGGAGCTACCTGGATGCGGCTGCTGTAATAGAGTTGCTGATTGCCGGTAGCATCGCGGATAGACCAGAGGGCGCGACGGCTGCCGTTCTCCTCGAGAAAGGAAAGACCATAGCCCGGTGACGCCGTGTGTTCGGTCAGCACACGGAAGCCTTGCTGAGTGGAGGGCAGTGCCATTTCCACCTTGGCGGGACCACCATCGGCAAGGAAGTTGACCTGAGCCTCGATTTCCCAGACTTGCCGCTGCTCGCCCGGCGTCCAGGGCACCTCGAACTGGACATGGCGGTGAATGCTCAAGCCGATGCCGGCGACCAGCAACAGGGCAACGATCAGATAGAAGGGCAGTCGGGACATCTCAACTTCCTTGGAGAATCAGGGTGAAATACATCCGTATATCAGGGTGTTTCGTCTTCTGTCTGGTCGGCGTCGTCCGACGACTCGGATCCACGGGGGAAATCGGGCCGCCCATGGAGAAAGTCTTCGGCAACATCGATGATGGCAATGTCCATCAGGAAATGACGCCCGAGCAGAACCGGATAATCGAGATGAGCGCGATCCGTCAGCGTGAACTCAACTGTTTCACGGATCGGGCCCAGGGTCATCAGCAGCTTGATGACCGGGCGGGATTCCTCCCCGGTTGCCTGCTCGATTCGCACACGACGCTCCACCGGCGCCTCGACCCAGCTGTCGCGAATTGTGTCGACGGCGCTGTCATCGTCATCGAGGCCAAGCTTGAAGCGTACCCAGTCTTCGCCATCCCGTTCGAAGCTGGTGATTTCCCTGGCGCTGAGCGATGAGGTATCCGCACCGGAATCCACCCGTGCCTGCAAGTAGGTGCCGACGTTCGGCAGCCCGATCCATTCGCTGCGGCCCAGGAGTTCCTTGTTGGCCAGCCTGTCATCGGCTGCCAGGCACTCGGTGACGACCTGGGTCGCCTGCTTGTCATCGTTGTCATCAAGGGCCGCGATATCGCCGCGCAGGCCTCGCAACAAGCTGCCCACCTCGCGCACATCGGCAGTCAGCGTCCGCTGTTCCATACGCTGCATCGACAGCAGCTGCGACTGGTTCTCGCAACGGGCGGCAAGATTGCTCTCCAGACGCTGGATCCCTGACTCGAACTGTGCTGCCGTCACTGGCGGCGGCGGCTCCTGCTGCTGTGAAGACAGTTGGGCGCAGCCCCCGAGTAATGCCATTGACCCGAAGAGCGATAACATCAACATTGGGCGATTCGGCATATCGTGGGTGTCCTTTGAACTGACGTGAACGAGATGATGAGCTGCTGGGATGATAAGGAGCCGGCTTCCCGCTGTCCACGATGATGGCCCGAACCAGCATGATAGAGGGAACTATCCCCCGAACAGGATCAGCCCGACGAGGCATGTCCAGGGGCTGGACGATCAGAAAATGTGAACAAGAAGAACTTGATGACAAACAAAAGAAGGGCGCCATGATGGCGCCCCCAGACACGCATTGATGGTATCGATCAGGTCGGAATGGCTGCCTGGGCCCTGACACCGAACAGGATGAGCAGTGCTGCCATCAGCAGCACGACGCCACTCACCGCAAAGACTCCGATGGCACCACTGGTATCGAAGACCAGGCCGCCGACGGCCGCGCCACTGGCGATCGCGAACTGGATCGCTGCCACCAGCAGACCGCCAGCGCTTTCAGCTTCATCAGGCACCGTGCGGGTCAGCCAGGTGGACCACGCGACAGGAACGGTGCCGAATGCCATGCCCCAGAGCGCCACCATCAGTGCATCGGCCATGGGAATGCCGCCGACGCCCGATAGTCCCAGGCCAAGGATTCCCATCGTCGCCGGCATGACGATCTGCGTGAAACGCATATTGCGTTCGAGCATGAAGCCTCCCAGGAAAGTTCCCAGGAAGTTGGCCAGGCCAAATCCCAGCAAAATACTGGATATACCATTCACGTCGACGCGAGTGACGGTTTCGAGGAAGGGACGAATATAGGTAAAGAAGGCGAAATGGCCCGCAAAGATCATGGCGGCGGCCAGAATGCCGAGCCCAACCATCGGGCGCCGCAGCACCTCGACCAGGGTTTTCAGGCGCGTCTGGGCATTCGGAGCCATGCGTGGCAAGGTGGCAAATTGCACCAGCAAGGCCAGCACGCCAAACAGTGCGGCAATCAGAAAGACATTTCGCCAGCCTATGATATCGCCGAAGAAGCTGCCCATGGGCGCAGCGACGATAGTGGCCACCGACACACCGCTGAAAATCATCGAGAGCGCGCGTGGCACGCTTTCCTCGGGCACCAGCCGCATCACCGTGGCCGCCGACATGGTCCAGAAACCGCCCAGGGCGATGCCCAGCAGCACGCGACCAAGCAACAGAAGCGGCATGTTCGGCGCCAGTGCCACCAGGAGATTCGAGACTATCAGCAACGTCGAGAATCCCAGCAGAACATACCGGCGGTCGATCCTCCGGGTTGCCGCCGTGATCAGCAGGCTGGTTACCAGAGCGATCGCGGCCGTTGCCGTTACCGTTTGGCCGGCCATGCCTTCGCTGATATCGAGATCCGATGCCATGGGCGTCAACAGGCTCACCGGCAGAAACTCCGCCGTGACCAATCCGAAAACACCCAGCGTCATCGAGAAGACCGCGCTCCATGCCGGCGCAGCCCGTGGCGAGATGTCGTTCATCGATAGCTCCTGTGTCCTTGGGAAATGACGTCGTTGGCTCGGAAGGATAGAGCGCCATTTCCGGACGGTATATACCAGGATGTATCGAATTTTTGATCGTTAGTCTGGATGAGCGATGTAATGTCTGCTTCGGATCCAGGCCAGCCTTTATTTCGCAGAATGTATATTATGTTAAATAGTGGGTGGGAAGGTGGCCATGCCGTCTGCATGGACAATCCCGCTGGATCAGCGTCATGACCACCCCTGTCCTGCCATTTTTCTACCGTCTCAGTCGTTATTGCTTGTTCTGAAGCGATTCCAGTTCGTTCTGGTGTTCTTTGAGCTCCATGACGGCCTCTTCGAGCTTTTCGCTGCGCTTGCGTATATCGTCCATGTCGCCTTCCTGCTGCGCTTCGGCCAGTTCTGCCTGGCGCTCACGAACCTCTTCCATGCTCTCGCTGACATCTTCCTCGGCGTCTTCTATGACGCGCTCGTTGCTGCAATGCTGCCGCACGCCTTCCAGGGACTTTTCCAAACCGCGCACGCGATGCTCATTGCCGTACTCCTTGGCGATACGAAGCTGCTTCTGGATGTGCTCGGCCTTGGTTTTACAGAGCGAGTCCACCGTCTCGGCGGCCAGAACCGGCTGGCTGAAGACGATTGGCATGGCAACAAGCACCATCGCGGGGATGACGCGGAAGAAGGTCCGTTTCATGGTCATGTGTCCTATCCATTTACCTACGAAAGTATAAGGGACGATATGTCATTTGGCCGCCCTTTGCCATGCATATCGGGCTTCGCGACCCAGCCCTCTGGGCAACACGACCCGATCGGCGCCCAGATAGCCGAGAAAATCGCGGGCAGCCCGCTGCAGTGCCTCGGGAGCGCCTTCGGGAAGCCGGGACGGCATGATATCGGCTTCCCAGTGCCAGGCGTGAATGGTCAGGGTGCCTTCCCGGCATTGAGCGTCGAAACGCGCGATGAAGCGATCCCCCCACAGGACCGGCAGGACATAATAGCCCCAGCGACGCTGCTCACGAGGCTTGTAGACCTCCCACACATAGTCGAAACCAAAGACACGGGAAATGCCGCGCCGGTCCCACATCAGCGGATCGAGAGGCGCGAGAAAGCGCATGCTGCGCTCCGCGTCGCCGAACGATGCTGAATTGTCATCCAGGAGCGAAACGGCTTCGGGCGTGGCCCAGTAGCGTTCGCCGTCCACGACCAGCTCGATCAGGCGCCCCTGGTCGAGAGCTCGCGACGCGATACGATCGCGCTCGGCACGTCGGCAAGGCAGTAGCCAGACGGCGGCATCGGCTGCCGGTCGCAACAGGCCAGCAGCCTGGACGCGACGCACGACCAGATGCTGCAGCGCGTCATCTTCATCGACATCCGCTTCGCGCGCCCCATTCGGCAAGACGCGTTCCGGCAGATCATAGGCATGGCGACCGTTGACGCGATGGTGGGTCATCAATCGTCCCGAATCCCACAGCGCCTTGAGCAGATGGCGTGAACGCTTGGGACCATACCAGCTACCACGCAAGGCCGGATCGGATCGCTGATCGCCCAGTTCGAGACTGGTCGAGGGGCCCCGCTGCCCTACCTGATCGAGAATGTCCCGGGCTTCCGGCGAGTCGATGTCGATGCCCCGCTGTTGCCAACGCCGAGCGAACCAGTGATGAAAAGGGGCTTGAGCCCACCAATGCTCGGGCGGAATCAGGCTGGCCTGCTTGTCCCACCCATCAACCAGCAGTCGCTGCCGATAGGCCGCATCCTGCCAGCCGCCCTGCCGATAACCCGGCACCCGCGCTTGCAGGACCAGATCGGGATTGGTGCCGAGTGGCGCGAGTGGATCGAACTGGATGGTGCCAAGGCGACGAATCACGCTCGTCAGCGACCCCGGACGGCCATGATGGCGCACCAGCAGGCGCCGGGCATCCGCGAGGCTCAGAGTAAGACGCTGTTGTGCAGTCATCATCGGTCCTTGGCAATACGGGTGTCCTAAACGTGGCTAATCCTTCCTGCCGCAACGGCTTCATGGCAAGTGCCTGTCGAAGCCCTGTGCAATCAATGCCTCCTGGGCAAGACGCACGTCTTCCGGTATAGGCTGCCGACGCTGAAAACCACGTTCGGGATAGACCATGATTCTCTGCATGTCGCCGACCATGAGGTGCAGGATGCGCTGCGGGTCCTGCCAACGATGCAGATAGCTTATCAGTTCGACGTCCTCGCATTGGACGATGGTTTCGACTTCAGGCCAGGCCATCTCTGCCGTAGCCTGAGCACGACGTGTCATATAAGGCTTGGCAACGATGATGAGTCGACCTGAGACCATGATACCGCTCTCCTCCGCCAGACATCGTGTCAGGCGGAAATTGTCGCCGGTATGACGCGCGGCACGCTCACATAATATGGCATCCCGGGGAACGCCCGCATGGCGGGCTTCTCGGGAAAATACATCGGCCTCAGGTTGCGACCAGCCGGTAGCTGCCAGGTCATGCTGGTGGGCCAACCCTCCGCTCATGATCAGATAAGGTGCCCACTTCTCCCGCCATAGGCGTGCCCCAACTCGCGGCACTTGAATGTCGTTGCTGCCCAGGCAAAGAATGGCGTCCGCCGCTGTGCAAGGCTGCCGGAGACTCATGAAGTCCCAGAGCATCTGGGCATGGTGCATTGTCGAGGGAGCTATTCCATGCAACGGCACCTCTCCTTTTTCCATTGTGGGCGGATATCACGTCTGCTGAATGGGCTCAGGTCCTCATGCCCGAAGTCCCTCGCGACTCGCTTCGGCACGCACCGCACCGGGCGAACGGCCGGTCACACGCTTGTAGGCACGGCTGAAGGCGGCCTGGGAACCATAACCAAGGCGTTGGGCGACGGCATCGATGGGCTGCCTGTCCCGTCCGATCCACTGGGTGGCCAGCCGCATGCGCAACTCGGTCATGTAACGATGCGGAGTCAGTCCGGTGACTGTCAGGAAGCGCTCGGCGAAGACCGAGCGCGAGCTCCCCATCTGTTTCGCCAGTTCAGCGACCGTCCAATGACGGCCGGGCTCCCGATGCATGGCGGCGATGACACGTCCCAGCCGTGGGTCACGCAAGGCCTCGACCCAACCGGAAGCGTCGCCACAGCCGCACTCGACCCAGCCACGCACGATGCAGGCGGAAACGACATCGGCGAGTCGCGACAGAATGCTGGCGAAGCCCGCCCGCTCGGCCTGCGCTTCGCGTTCCATCGCCTGGAGGATCGGCAGTATCTCCGGGTGGCGATCCTGAAGCGTATCGACACGCATCACTTCGGGCATCAAGCCGACGAGCGGATGCATGCCGCCGAGATCGAACTCCATGCAGCCGCTGAAGATGACGGCCCCACTCTCCTGGCAAACTTCTGGGGAACCGTTGCGCACCGCACTGACGGCCTTGCAGAGCGGAGCGGTCGTGAAGCTGGCGATATCACGACTGGCGGATTGCTCCGGCGACGACAGCAGCTCATGCGGTCCGCCGCGCGGCAGAAGCACTGCGTCACCGACCTCGAGCCGGTGCACGGCCCCGCCGGGACTGCGCAGATATACTGGCCCTCGCGCGATGAAGTGAAAGTGGGCCCACCCCGGGCTGGCACCGAAGCCCCCGATGCCGAAGGGAGGAACCGCCTGTATGCGGCGATACTGGATGCCGCTTAGACGCATGCCGAGCAGCAGTTCGCTGACCAGGTCGTTGGGCAATGCCCCTTCCTCGACGGGCTGACGGTTTCTGGACGATGAATCAATCATGACGCAATAGTAGGCATGAAACGTCCGAGGCGTCCAGCTACTGGCACCCGTGCCGCTGCGAACAACGAAAGAGCCCCCGATCGTGACCGGGGGCTCTTCGTGCGAGACGGCAGAATACTGCGCCGGGTTACAGCGGCTTCTGGTCGTCGGCTTCGTCGGCAGGTGCGTAGGAACCGTCTTCGCGGTGCACTTCGTTGCCGGTCAGGCCCGGCGTGAACACGCAGGCCAGGTGCATGGTCTTGCTGGCGCGCAGCAGGTGCTCGTCGTGCTGGTCGAGGATGTAGATGTCACCCGGCTTGATGGGCCAGATCTTGCCATCGGCCAGGGTTTCCACTTCGCCCTCGCCTTCGATGCAATAAACAGCCTCGAAGTGATGCTTATAGTGGATGTGGGTCTCGGTACCCTCGAAGATGCGGGTGATGTGGAAGGAGCAGTTGCCACCATCTTCGGCCAGCGACAGGCGGGTGCTGTCCCAGTTGCCGTTTTCGGCGGTGACCAGACGGTCGGTCTGGCGCGCTTCTTCGAGATTGCGAACGATCATGTCGATTCTCCAGTGAATCAATGACTGGCCGGCCGCGCACGGCCGACCGATACAGGATGCCATGGACAGGCCCGATGGCGCACCTCAGGCGATCAGCTAAAGGCCTGCTTGGTGCTGGTCTCGAGGATGTCGAGTCCCTCGACCAGGTCTTCGTCGGGAATGGTCAGCGGGCACAGGCACTTGACCACTTCGCCGTCCTGACCGCTGGTTTCGATGATCAACCCGTTCTCGAAGGCTTGGTGGGTGATCTTGTCGGCGATATCGCCGGAACCCACGTCGATGCCCCGCATCAGCCCGCGGCCGCGCTCGGAGGCCTCGATGCCGTTCTCGCTCAGCCAGGCGGCGATCTTGCCGAAGCGTTCCTCGACGATGCGAGCCTTGCGCTGCACGTCACGCTCGAAGGTGTCGTCGCTCCAGTACTTGCGCATGGCGGCAGCAGCAGTGGCGAAAGCCAGGTTGAAGCCGCGGAAGGTGCCGTTGTACTGACCGGGCTTCCACTTGTCGAGCTCGGGGCGCATCAGGACGTGAGCGAACGGCAGGCCGTAACCGGACAGCGACTTGGAGTTGGTCACGATATCCGGCGTGATGCCGGCATGCTCGAAGCTGAAGAACTTGCCGGTCCGGCCGCAGCCCGCCTGGATGTCGTCGATGATCAGCAGGATGTCATTGGCGCGGCAGATGCTCTCGAGGCGCTTGAGCCACTCCAGGCCGGCGACATTGATACCGCCCTCGCCCTGCACTGTCTCGACGATCACCGCCGCGGGCACGTCCAGGCCGCCGGACTTGTCGCCGAGCAGCTTCTCGAAGTAGTCGAGGGTGTCGGTGCTGCTGCCGAGGTAGCCATCGAACGGCATGAAGGAAGCAGCCTGGGTCGGCACGCCACCGGTGGCCTCGCGGAACTTGCGGTTACCGGTGGTCGCCAGCGCGCCCATGGTGACGCCATGAAAGCCGTTGGTGAAGGAGACGATATTGTGGCGCCCCTTGGCGACCCGGGCCAGGCGAATGGCCGCCTCGACGGCGTTGGTGCCAGTCGGTCCGGGCAGATGCACCTTGTAGTCGAGACCGCGCGGCTTGAGGATCACCTCTTCCAGGGTTTCCAGATAGTCGCGCTTGGCCGCAGTCCAGAAGTCCAGGCCGTGGACGATGCCGTCGCTGTCGATATAGTCGAGCAGCGCCTGCTTGAGGTGCGGGTTGTTGTGGCCGTAGTTCAGGGTGCCGGCACCGGCCAGGAAGTCGATGTACTCGCGCCCTTCCTCGTCGGTCAGGCGGGCATTGCGCGCCTTGGTGAAGACGACCGGGAAGGAGCGGGAGTAGGTCCGAACGTCGGACTCCATGCGTTCGAGAATCTGGGTCTGCATTGCGACCTCCTGTGGGGGGAAAGTGATAAAACGAAAAGACGGGTTGCCGGCCCGTACCGGGCCGGCCAGGCGGCGTCCCGGCTCAGATCTGGTCGGTCTGGAACGGGCCGATGCGAACGAGGTTTTCCGGGTCATGCTCACCGCCGAGTTGATCGGTGGAGAAGTATTCGCGGCTGTTCAACGGCGCCTGCCAGCGATCGGCGAGACGGCGGAACAAGCCCCAGGACGCCTGGTTGTCGGGCGTGATAGTGGTCTCGAGATGGTGGACCTCGGCCATTTCCGGGCGTGTCATCACGGCTTCCACCAGACGACGGGCCAGGCCGGTGCCACGTGCCTTCTCGCCCACGGCAACCTGCCAGAGGAAATAGGTATCGGGGGCGTTGCTCTTCACGTAGCCGGAAACGAAGCCGACGATCTCGCCCTCTTCGTTGGTCGCCACGGCGCAGCTATCGCGGAACTGGGTGGCCAGCAACAGATAGGCGTAGGCGGAATTGACGTCGAGAGGCGGACAGGACTTGACCAGCTCGTAGATGCCCCAGCCGTCATCGGGGCTTGGCTTGCGGATGAAGAGCGGTGAGGCCTCATGGCCGACCACGGCATCGGCCACGCTGGGCTTGGCCAGGTCGGCGGAGGGTGTAAAGGGCTCTGTGGTTGCGTTCATTGTCGTGGTTCGCTGTAGCGAATTTGATCGGCATCATAACAGCCGCTTATGGTCATTTCAAAAACCAGGTTATCTTGCTTGCTGAATTCCATAATAGAAAATTATAGCCCACTCCCCAGGCCGCGTATGTAGCGGCTCTCCCCATTCTTGCGACATCGACCACCGGCGCTCGTACCGGCTGATGTCCCCCGGCAGGTCTTGTACGAAAAGGCATCGAATGCAGGACGTTCGCACAGACCCAGTTTAGTCCACATTCATTCGGGCCATACGCATAACGCAACGGGCCACCTCGAGGGTGGCCCGTCCGAATGACATCGCCGTGACAGGATTGCCCGAAGGTCGTCAGCGGCGTGTCGGAGTACGCATGGTCACGAATTCTTCGGCGCCGGTGGGATGAATGCCCACCGTCTGGTCGAACTGTGCCTTGGTCAGCCCGGCCCGTACGGCAATGGCGATGCCCTGGATGATCTCGCCGGCCTCCTCGCCCACCATGTGAGCGCCGACCACCACGTCGCTGGCATCGTCGACGATCAGCTTCATCAGGCTGCGTTCGCTGCTGCCGGAGAGCGTGTGCTTCATGGGGCGGAAGTCGGCACTGTAGACGCGGATCGCCTCGAAGCGCTCGCGGGCCGCCTCTTCCGATAGACCAACGGTGCCGATGTTCGGATGACAGAACACGGCGGTCGCCACGCGCTCGTAATCCAGCGGTTCGGGCACGGTGTCGCCGAAGTGGTGCTCGACCAGTTTCATGGCCTCTTCCAGCGCCACTGGCGTCAGTTCGGGACCGCCGGTGACATCGCCGAGTGCCAGGATCGAGGGCATCGAGGTCTCGAAACGCTCGTTGACCTTGAGGGAGCCATCGTCGTTGGTGGCAACGTCGAGCCGGTCGAGGCCGAGTCCGGCCAGGTGGGGACGACGCCCGGTGGCGGCGAGCACTGCGTCCACCTCCAGCGTGCGGCCGTCGGTGAGCGTGACCTTGAGCCCGGTCTCCACCTTCTCGATGGCTTCGATGTTGGTGTTGAAGTGCAGGTTGACGCCCTTCTTGGCCATCTCGTCGCGGGTGAATTCGCGCACCTCGTTGTCGAACCCGCGCAGGAACAGCTCGCCGCGATAGACGAGATGGGATTCGCTGCCCAAGCCATTGAAGATGCTGGCGAACTCCACGGCGATGTAGCCGCCGCCAAGGACCAGGAAGCGCTGCGGGAAGTCATCGAGATCGAAGATCTGATTGGAGTTCAGGGTCAGCTCATTGCCCGGGAAATCCGGCACCCAGGGCCAGCCGCCCACGGCCACCAGGATCTTCTCGGCGCTGACCGTCTCGCCGCCGACCTCGACGTGATGCGCGTCGACCACGCTGGCGCGACCATTGATCAAGCGTACGTCGGCGTTGTCCAGCAGCCGGCCATAGATGCCATTGAGGCGCTTGATCTCGCCGATCTTGTTGTCGCGCAGGGTCGCCCAGTCGAATGACGGTTCTTCGGCCAATTGCCAGCCGAAGCCACCGGAGTCCTCGAAGGCTTCATGGAAATGAGCCGCATAGGAATACAGCTTCTTGGGCACGCAGCCGACATTGACGCAGGTGCCGCCAAGGTAGCGGTCCTCGGCCACGGCGACCCGGGCCCCCGTGGCAGCAGCGGTGCGAGCGGCACGCACTCCGCCGGACCCTGCCCCGATGACGAACAGATCGTAGTCGAAATCTGACACGCGATTCTCCTGTAACGATCGGACCGCGTCGGGCCCGGTGAACAATGGCGCGATCATACCAGCCAAGAAGCAAGGCCGGGAGAGCGGTTGACCCGCCCCCCGGGTGACGGTAAAAGAAGGCTCCCTGCATCTTTTGTAACATTCTGCGGAGCCCGACATGAGCAACGATATCGATACCCTGCTGGAAAATAACCGCGCCTGGGCAGAGCAGATGTGTCGTGACGACCCTGACTTCTTCGCTCGCCTGGCACGGCAGCAGACCCCGGAGTACCTGTGGATCGGCTGCTCCGACAGTCGCGTGCCGGCCAATCAGATCATCGACCTGCCTCCCGGCGAAGTGTTCGTCCACCGCAACGTCGCCAACCTGCTGCACCACAACGACATGAACGCCCTCTCGGTGGTGCAGTTCGCCGTGGATGTGCTCAAGGTCAAGCACATCATGATCGTCGGCCACTATGGTTGCGGCGGTATTCGGGCGGCGGTCACCGGGGGCGAGTGCGGCATCGTCGATTACTGGCTGCATTCGGTACGCGACCTCTACAGCCAGCATCGTGCCTCGCTGTCCTCACTGTCTCAGGACGAGCAGGTCGATCGCATGTGTGAACTCAACGTCGAGGCCCAGGTCAAGAATCTGTGCCGTACCAAGATCATTCAACGCGCCTGGCAGCGTGGCCAGTCGCTCTCGGTGCATGGCTGGGTCTATGGCCTGAGCGACGGGCGCGTCACCGACCTGGAATGCAGCGTTCACGGCCTTGACCAGGTCGCTCAGCTGTATCGCATCGACCGCGTCACGCCCGCCGGCGAGGACTGATCGCCCTGTCCTGCCCGCCATGCGTCCGGCCATCGTTATTCGTCGGACGCATGGAGCCTGTCACAATTTCGATTGTGTGCTTCCCCTAAAGCTCTCTATGTTGATGAATGGACCATAATGGTCATCACGACCGCCGGTCGTGATACCGATAACAATCCATCCGGCATGGAACGACACATGACAATCAAGAAGACTCTGCTGGCTAGCGTCATCGGCGCCGCCATGACTTCCGCTGCACTAGCCCCGGCCGCCCAGGCCGAAACCACCCTGCGCATGGCCTACGACGCCGACCCGGTATCGCTGGACATCCACGAGCAACTCTCCGGCGGCATCCTGCAACTGTCGCACATGACCTTCGACCCGCTGGTGCGCTGGACCAAGGATCTCGAGATCGAGCCGCGCCTGGCGACCGACTGGGAAAGGGTCGACGACACCACACTGCGCATGAACCTGCGCGAGGGCGTCGAATTCCACAGCGGCAATGCCTTCACCGCCGAAGACGTGGTCTGGACCATCGAGCGTCTCAAGCGCAGCCCCGACTTCAAGGCTATCTTCGAGCCCATCGAAGGCGCCTCGGCGGTCGACGAGCATACCGTCGAGATCAAGACCAAGAAGCCCTACCCGCTGCTGCTCAACCTGGCGACCTACATCTTCCCGATGGATAGCCAGTTCTACTCCGGTGAGGACAGCGACGGGGATCCCAAGGACGAGATCGTCAAGAACGGCAACTCCTACGCCTCACGTCACCTTTCCGGTACCGGCCCGTATGAGGTCACCGACAGGCAGCAAGGCGTGCGCGTCGCTTTCGAGCGCAACGACGACTACTGGGACGAGCAGTCCCCGGGTAACGTCGACAAGATCGTGCTGAAGCCGATCAGCGAGAACGCCACCCGTGTGGCCGCCCTGCTCTCCGGCGATGTCGACTTCATCGCGCCGGTGCCGCCCAACGACCTGGAACGCGTCCGCGAGGACGACAATGCCAAGCTGGTCACCATGTCCGGTACGCGGATCATCCTCTTCCACATGAACCAGGAACGTGTCGAGGCTTTCCAGGATCCCCGCGTTCGTCAGGCCTTCGCCTATGCCATCAACCAGGAAGGCATCGCCGACCGCCTGATGAAGGGCTTCGCCACCCCGGCGGCCCAGCTCTCGCCCGAGGGCTATGCAGGACACAATGATGGTCTGGAGCCTCGCTACGACCTGGAGAAGGCCAAGCAACTGATGGCCGAGGCCGGTTATGAGGATGGCTTCGAGATCACCATGATGGCGCCCAACAACCGCTACGTGAACGATGCCAAGATTGCCCAGGCGGTTGCCGCCATGCTGGCGCGTATCAACGTCAAGGTGGATCTCAAGACCCTGCCCAAGGCCCAGTACTGGGGCGAGTACGATGACCGTGTCGCCGACATGATGATGATCGGTTGGCATGCCGACACCGAGGACTCGGCCAATTTCCACGAGTATCTTACCGCCTGCCCGGATCTCGATTCCGGTGCTGGTCAGTACAACGCCGGCAACTACTGCAATCCCGAGGTCGACAAGCTGGTCTCCGAGGCCAACCTCGAACTCGATCAGCAGAAGCGGGCCGAGATGCTGCAGCAGATGGAACAGACGCTGTATGACGAGGCCGCCTTCATCCCGTTGCACTGGCAGGATCTGGCCTGGGCTGCCGATACCAACGTCGACCTCGAGCCGATCGTCAACGTGATGAACTTCCCCTACCTCGGGGATCTCGTCGTCGAGGAAGAAGACTAACCACCTTCCAGCCGGTACCTGGGCAGCATTGAGCCAGGGCCGGCGGTTCGACACTCCGATGCCGTGACGCGCCCCCGCCGAGGGGACGCGTCACGGCGTGCTCGGCTCCCGGCCGGACCGAGCCTTTTCGATAATGGAACGCCACTCATGATCGCTTTTCTGATCAAGCGCCTCTTTCATGCGCTGCTGGTGATGTTCGTCATCAGCGTGATCGCCTTCGCCATACAAGATAACCTGGGCGACCCCATCCAGCAGATGGTCGGTCAGTCGGTGCCGGAAAGCGAGCGCGAGGCCCTGCGCGAGGAGCTCGGCCTCAACGATCCCTTCCTGGTGCAGTACCTGCGCTTCGCCGTCAACGCCGCGCATTTCGACTTCGGCTATTCCTACGTCTTCAACCAGCCGACCACTGAAGTCGTGCTGCGCCATCTGCCGGCGACCCTGGAGCTGGTGGCCGCCTCCACTTTCCTGATCATCGCGCTGTCGGTGCCCATCGGCGTCTATAGCGCCATCAAGCCTCGCGCCTGGCTGTCGCGCTTCTTCATGGGGGTGTCGATCGTCGGCATCTCGATTCCGGTGTTCCTCACCGCCATCGTACTGATCCAGTTGTTCGCCATCGGCGTCAGTTGGTCGCCCTTCCCTTCCGACACCGGCTGGGGTGCCTGGCTCAACGACCTGGTCAGCACCGAGGGTGGCATGCCGGCCTATGGACGCGGTGATCCGGTGCCCGTCTTCGGCACCTGGGAGACCAACTTCGCCTCACTCAAGGGGCTGACCTATCTGGTCCTGCCGGCCGTTTCGCTGGCCTCGATCATGCTGCCGCTGTTCATCCGCCTGATCCGCGCCGAAATGCTCGAGGTGCTGCAGTCCGACTACGTGAAGTTCGCCCGCGCCAAGGGCATCTCGCCGCGTCGCATCTACTTCCTGCATGCGTTGAAGAACACCATGCTGCCGGTGATCACCGTGGGCGGCGTGCAGATCGGCACCCTGGTGGCCTACACCATCCTCACCGAGACAGTGTTCCAGTGGCCCGGCATGGGACTGATGTTCCTCGATGCCATCGAGCGCTCCGACATACCCTTGATCGTCACCTACCTGATGATCGTGGGGCTGATCTTCGTGATCACCAACACCCTGGTCGATCTGATCTATGGCCTGATCAATCCCACCGTCAAGCTGACAGGGAAACCCGCATGACCACGCTGACGACCCGACCCACGAGCCGTTGGGAACGCTTCCGCGATTCCTTCCTGCTCTACAGTTTCAAACGCGATCTGATTGCCCAGATCAGCCTGCTGGTATTCATCGCCCTGGTCGCCGCCGCCGTCCTGGCTCCCTGGCTGGCACCGATGAATCCCTACGATCTGGCGCAGATCGATATCCTGGCTTCCGAGTTGCCGCCCTTCTGGGTGGATGGCAGCGATCCAGCCTACCTCATGGGTACCGACGCCCAGGGGCGCGATCTGCTCTCGACCATCCTCTATGGTGCGCGTGTATCGCTGATCATCGGCTTCGGCGCCGTGGCCATGCAGGCAACCCTGGGGGTGTGCTTCGGCCTGCTGGCCGGCTATCTGGGGGGACGCGTCGATGCTTTCCTGATGCGCCTGGCCGATATCCAGCTCTCCTTCTCGACCCTGATGGTGGCCATCGTGGTCGGTGCCCTGTTCAAGGCCATCTTCGGCGGCAGCACCTTCAGCGACTATGCGGTCCTGCTGCTGGTGCTGATCATCGGCCTGGCCGAATGGCCGCAATATGCACGAACCGTGCGCGCCTCGGTGCTTGCCGAGAAAGGCAAGGAATACGTCGATGCCGCGCGGGTGATGGGTCTTCCCAGCCGTCGCATCATGTTCCGGCATATCCTGCCCAACACCCTGTCGCCGATCTTCGTCATTTCCACCGTTCAGGTGGCCAACGCCATCATCTCGGAGGCGGCACTGTCCTTCCTCGGCCTCGGCATGCCCGAGACCCAGCCCTCGCTGGGCTCACTGATCAAATCCGGCTTCGATTACCTGCAGTCCGGCTCCTGGTGGATCACCCTGATTCCCGGCCTGGTGCTGGTAGTGCTGGTGCTGGTGATCAACCTGCTCGGCGACTGGCTGCGCGACGTGCTGAACCCGCGACTCTACAAGGGCTGAATCTCATGTCTCTACTCGACGTTAACCACCTCGACGTGCGCTTTGCGCTGCGTGGCGGCGATGTCCGGGCTCTGCGCGACGTCTGCTTCAGCCTGGATCGCGGCGAGCGCCTGGGTATCGTGGGCGAATCCGGCGCCGGCAAGTCGGTGGCCGCCTTCAGTCTGCTCAATCTGATCGCCAAACCGGGCTACATCGCCGGCGGCAGTATCCGTTTCGACGGACAGGAACTCACGACCCTGAGCGACCGGGCGCTGCGCAAGGTGCGCGGCCATCGCATGTCGATGATCTTCCAGGATCCGATGATGACGCTCAATCCGGTGCTGACCATCGGCGAGCAGATGGTCGAATGCCTCAAGGCCCACCGCCGGATCAGCACGCGGGAAGCGCGCGGCATCTCGCTGAACAAGTTGCAGCAGGTGCAGATTCCCTCGCCCGAGGCCAGGCTCGATCAGTATCCCCACGAGCTCTCGGGCGGCATGCGGCAGCGCGTGATCATCGCCATTGCCCTGCTGCTCGACCCCGACATCATCATCGCCGACGAGCCCACCACGGCACTCGATGTGACCATCCAGGCCGAGATCATGGCGCTGCTGCTCGAGCTGTGCGAGAAGCACAATGTCGGCCTGATCCTGATCACCCACGATCTCGGCGTGGTCAGTCAGGTCACCCAGCGCATGCTCGTCATGTACGCCGGTCGCGTCATCGAACAGGGCCCGACCCGGGAGATCATCAATGATCCGCAGCATCCCTACACCCAGGGGCTGATCAATGCCCTGCCGCAGATGGCCACGCCCGGTTCGCGGCTCAATCAGATCCCCGGCAGCATGCCATCGCTGTCCAACCTGCCGAGCGGCTGTGCCTTCCATCCGCGCTGCAGCTTCGTCGAGCGCGCCGACGGCAGCCGTCGCCAGGCCTGCCATGATCAGGTGCCCGAGTTCGTGACGTCCGGCAATTGCCAGGCTGCCTGTCACATGGTCGCCGAAATGATCGCAAGCGAACGCATTCCGGCCGAGGAGCAAGATTGATGAATTCGACCGCCACATCCCCCGTTCCGGAAGCGACGCAGCCCCTGCTGGCGCTACGCGGCCTGGAAAAGCGTTTCTCGCTGTCCGGCGACTTTCTCGAGCAACTTAAATTCAAGGGCGGCAAGCTGGTCCGCCATCAGGAACACGTGCACGCCATCAACGGCGTCGACCTGGAAATCCAGCGCGGCGAGGCGCTGTGCGTGGTCGGCGAGTCGGGCTGCGGCAAGTCCACCGTGGCACGCACCGTGATGGGCCTGATCACGCCGTCTGCCGGCGAGGTCCACTACGCCGGCCAGCGTATCGACGATCTCTCTACCAAGCAGTTGCTGCCCTATCGTCGACGCATGCAGATGATCTTCCAGAATCCGTATGCGTCGCTGAATCCGCGCATGACGATTCAGCAGACCCTGGAGGAGCCGATCCGCCTGCATCACCCCGACTGGACGGCCCAACGGGTCAAGGACAAGGTCAACGAGGTCATGCAGTCGGTCGGCATCGATCCGGACTGGGGCCCGCGTTACGGCCATGAATTCTCGGGTGGCCAACGCCAGCGCATCGCCATTGCCCGTGCCCTGGCGGTCGACCCCGAATTCATCGTCGCCGACGAGCCGATCTCGGCGCTGGATGTGTCCATTCAGGCCCAGGTGCTCAACCTGCTGATGGAAGCCCAGCAGCGCCACAACCTCACCTACCTGTTCATCACCCACGATCTCGCCGTGGTCGAGCACTTCGGTACCCGCGTGGCAGTGATGTATCTCGGCCGGGTCTGTGAAGTGGCGCCCACCGCCACGCTCTTCGCCCGTCCCCGCCATCCCTACACCCAGGCCCTGATGTCGGCCATTCCGCGGCTCGAGGACGATCGTCCGCAGCACATTCGTCTGGAAGGCGAAGTGCCGACACCGGTCCATCTGCCCTCGGGATGTGTCTTCCATGGCCGTTGTCCCCACGCCGACACCCGCTGCCGCGAGGAAGTGCCTGCTCTGATCGTCACCGACGATGGCGGTCAGGTGGCGTGTCATGCCGTGGAAGAGGGGCGTATCTGATGTCCTTGGCGTTTCTGGCATAATACGAGCGTTCGAATCCCGGCGAGGGCCCGATGATCCGGGCGCTCCCGGCTTTACGAGACGCATTTGAAACGTCTAAGGAAATACTGACTACATAGTATTTCCCTAAACGCCGTGACCGGTCGATGGCAATCCCGCCGACCGGTCGACGGCTTGAGGGCTGATATGGAAATACGCTGGTTGGAAGATTTCATCGCCCTGGCGCGTACCCGACATTTCTCTCGGGCGGCCGACGAGCAGAATGTCACCCAGCCGACCTTTTCGCGGCGCATCAAGCTGCTCGAGGAGGAAATGGGGGCAACCCTGATCAACCGGCAGACACTGCCATTGTCGTTGACACCCGAAGGCGAGGAGTTTCTGACACTGTGCCAGGATGTAACGCGGCGCGTGGCCAACACCCGGCAGCGCCTGGGACATCTCGCCGAAAGCCAGGCCGGCAAGATCCGCCTGGCCGCACCGCAGAGCCTGCTGGCCAATTTCCTGCCGGAGTGGCTCGCCAGCTGGTCGACGCCACCGCCGGTCAAGCCCTACCTGCGTGCCACCGCCTGGCTGGTGAACGACTACTTCCAGGCGCTGGGGCGTGACGAATGCGACCTGGTGCTGTGCTACTGGCCGGCCAATGACTGTGCCCTGGAATGCGAGACCGAGGCCTTCGAGTATCGATGGCTCGGCCAGGAACGCCTCATTCCCGTCTCGCTGCCGGAGGCCGATGGACGGCCCCGCTTCGATCTGGAAAGTCCCGGCCGGCGTTCGTTGCCCCTGATCGCCTACCATCCCCGGGGCTTGATCGACACAACCATCCGCCACCACCTCGAAGCCTTGTCCGATGCGCCGACCTTCAGCGTGCTCAACGAGAGCATCCAGAGCGGCAACATCCGCGAACTGGTCGGCCTCGGCTATGGACTCGGCTGGCTGCCGCAGCGCAGCGTGGCAACGGCCCTGGCCGCCGGACAATTGGTGCCTGCGGGTGGCGAGCGCTGGGAAGTACCACTGGAGATTCGCCTGTTCCGCCATCGCCATGTCGAGCACCAGGCCGTGGACGCGCTCTGGCAGGCGCTGGACGGTGATTCCGTTGCCACGGAAGACAAAGCATGATCAGCGGACGCCACCCGGCCGACTTCCAGCCGCCGCCCGGGCTTGCCAATCGCCACCTGCAGACCCTGCTGCCACGGGCCCTGCCCCGACCCGCTCCACAACTCATCGAGGAACGGCTCGAGTTGCCCGATGGCGATTTCGTCGAGCTGGCCTGGGTCGATGCCCCTGCCCTTGCCGACGAGGCGCCCCTGCTGGTGCTGTTCCATGGTCTGGAAGGATCGGTGGATTCGCCCTATGCGCGTCATCTGCTGGATGCCGCCGAGCATCGGGGATGGCGGGCGGTACTGATGCACTTCCGCGGTTGCGGCACTCTTCCCAATCGCCTGCCTCGCGCCTATCACAGCGGCGACACCGCCGATGCCCGCTGGTGCCTGGAGACCCTGGCCCGGCGCTATCCGGCGGCACCGCGGGTTGCCCTTGGCGTTTCACTGGGGGCCAACATGCTGCTCAAGCTGGTCGCCGAGGATACCGGCAATGCGCTGGGACTGACCGGTGCCATTGCCGTGGCGCCCCCGGTGGATCTGGCGGCCTGTGCCGACACCCTGGAGCGAGGCATGGCGCGACTCTATCAACGTCACCTGCTCGGTGCCCTCAAGGCCAAGGTAGCGCCTCGCCTGGCGCGCCGGGAGTTGCCATTGACGCTGAGCCGCGATGAACTGGCGCGTTTTACCACGCTGCGTGCCTACGACGATGCCATTACCGCTCCGCTGCACGGCTTCAGGGATGCGGCCGACTACTATCGCCGCGCCGCCGCCGGTCCGCTGCTGGAGGCCATCGCCCTGCCGACTCTGATCCTGCATGCCGACGACGATCCCTTCATGCCGCCGGGGCTGTATGACGGCCTGACGCTCGGTCCCGGCATTCGCCTGGAGACCGCACGCCATGGTGGCCATGTCGGCTACGTCGAATGGCAGGAAGGCCGACCCGCCAGCTGGCTCGCCCGGCGGGTCGGTCGACAGCTCGATGCCTGGCATTCCCGGGCATCGACATCCGGCGTCAGCCGATCGGGCAACTGACGCCGGTGCCCTTGAGGCCACAGTAGCCGCCGGGATTCTTGTCGAGATACTGCTGGTGATATTCCTCGGCGTAGTAGAACGCCTCGAGCGGCATGATCTCGGTGGTGATCGGCCCCTTGCCCTGTGCCTCCAGGGCCTTGCCGTAGGCGTCGCGGCTACGCTCGGCCGTCGCACGCTGCTCATCGTCGACGGTCAGGATGATCGAGCGGTACTGGGGGCCGATGTCGTTGCCCTGACGATTCCCCTGGGTGGGGTCGTGGGCTTCCCAGAAGTGACGCAACAGGCTGTCGAGTTCGATCACGGCCGGGTCGAAGACGACCCGAACCACCTCGGCATGGCCGGTGCGACCGGTACAGGTTTCCTTATAGGTCGGGTTGGGCGTGACACCGCCAGCGTAGCCCACGGCGGTGACATGCACGCCGGGCAATTGCCAGAACAGCCGTTCGGCGCCCCAGAAACAACCCAGACCCAGCACGATTTCCTGCATGCCCTCGGGCCAGGGCGGCGTCATGCGCTGCCCGTTGACCGTATGCACGGCGGTAATTTCCATCGGGGCGTCGCGTCCCACTGGTGCGTCCGCGGTTGGTGCGCTCATATTGCATTCCTCATCGGTTGCCGGGTCGTCACTCGAGCGACGGTGGGTCACCCGGCAGGCTGAAGGTATAGATCAGATCCACTGCCTGGGAAGCGCCGGAGACGGCTTCCAGGTAGAGGTTGCGCCACAGCTTGTAGCGCAGGGTCAGTTCGGCGATGGGCGAGAAGACCCCGACACCATATCCGACACTCAAACGGTCGGTCAGGTTGCCGGTCACCACCACCTGGCTGTCCTCGCCACTGCCGGCGGAATCCAGCCGCAGGTCCTGAATGCCGAAGGCCTCGCCCAGCGCCCCCACGGTACCGCCGGCCTGCCCCAGGCTCAGGCCGATCAGCGCCGAGGTCAGGGCGCCATCGGCGCCGCCGCTGGCATCCGGTGCGCGGCCGCGCAGCACGTAGGACAGCGCCCGGGACTCGTCCATGGCCGGCTCGGAGAAGATCTTCAGGCTCGGGCTCGAGGCCGGTCCGGAGACCTGGATGCCGGCAATGACATCGTCTTCGGTACTGTCGGGATTGCGGATGGCTTCGAAGTCCAGCAGAGGCTCGCCGGGCGGGCCGCTGAAATACAGGATCCCTTCGCGGATGACCAGGTCCTGGGCGAAGGCGCGGAAGCGTCCATCCTCGAGATTGACGTCCCCGAAGATCTGCACGGGGCCGCCATCCTGGCGCACCTCCAGGTTGCCGGCCAGCCCGGTCTCCAGGCCGTAGGCCGAAAGCCGCATGTCGGGGCCGAGCGCCAGGGTGACGCGTACGTCCATGGCCATGCCGGCCTCGGCCATGGCCTCGGCGGTGGATTCGCCCGCAGCCTGGGCGGCTTCCTGGGCCTCGGCTTCCTCGCGAGTGACGATCACCTCATCCGGGCTCACCGACTGCGCGGACGCCGGTACCTGGCCGACTTCCAGCCGCGCCCAGGGGATGCGAACCTCGCCACGCACTCGCAGCCGATCGGGGGTGGCCCGGATGTTCAGGTCCGGCGCCAGACGCAAACGCCCGAAGCCCGACAGGGACGCCTGCAGGGGTTCGTCCTGCCCCTGCAGGTTGAGGGCGACCTGCCAGTCACTCGTCGAGGGCCAACTGGCATCGCCATCGATCTCCAGGCGTCCGCGTTCGCTCGCCAGGAAACCATCGAGATCGGCCCTGTCGCCTTGCAGGTTCACTGTCAGGCGCCCATCCTGCACCGTCAGCGGCAGTCCCAGCCCCGCCGCCTGCAGGCCGGCCAGCTCGAGAGTCCCGTCGAGGCGCGGCTGTTCGCGAGTGCCGGAGATCTCGACATTGCCCCCGAAACCGCCTTCCAGTTTCTTCACGTCGGTCACCAGCGGACGATAGGGACTCAGGCGCAGGTCATCGACGCGCAGGCTGCCATCCAGGCGGCCGACGCCCATCGGATCGTCGACGCCCAGGTCCAGCCGTACCGCCCCGCTGTCGCCCAGGGTCAATGCCAGATTGACATCGGCACGCGCCTGGTTGGCCTGCAGGTCGAGATTGAGGCCCGTACCGGGGACCGTCCAGGGGTTGCCGTAGGCGTCCTGTCCGGCGATCTCGACCTCGCTGGCGAGTTGCGCATCGGCCTTCCAGGCCGCGCCACCGCGTGACCACTCGGCGACCAGACCGCCTTCGGTACTGCCGTCGATGCGCCAACCGGGCGGCATGGCATCGTTGATCAGGTCCATGGGCAGTTCGCGGATGGCCAGTACCGCCCGGCCGGCATCGGGCGATGCCGACAGTGCTTCCTCGAGACACAGGCCGCCACCCTCCTCGCGTCGCAGGCAGAACGGCTGCACGTCCACCGCGCTCGAGGCGAGATCGGCATCGAAGACCAGGGCGTCGTCGAGGGCCAGACGACCGTACTCGGTCTCGGCCTCGAGCGGCGTCAGGCGACCGCTGTAGTGTTGGCGCTCGCGATCCATGGCGCCATCCAGGGCCAGGCTCAACGACGACAGCAGACCATCCGCCGGCCCGGCAACGTCAAGCGTCAAGCGGTGCTCCGAGAGGCGCCCATCGAGGTTCAGGTCGATGTCATCGAAGGCCTGACCACCGGCCTCGACGCCCTTGGCATTCAGCGCGAGGTCGAGACTCGGATCCTCGAGGCCGGCGACCTCGCCCGTCAGGTTCAGGGAGTTCACGCGATTCTCGGCGAAGGCCAGGCCATTGCCGTTCAGGTCCAGGTCCAGTTGCGGAGCCTCGAGGCTGCCCGAGGCATCGATGCTCCCCGAGAGAGCCCCGGCGAGTGCCGGATACAGGCTTTTCAGCGCCGGCATGTCCAGATCCGCGCTCACATCGAGTTGCTCGGGGGACACCTGACCGCTGGCGCTGAGCTGATTGTCGCCCTGGCGGAATTCGAGGGTCCGGATGTCCCAGTTCATGCGGCTGTCGCCGGCCAGTTGTGCATCGAGCCTCAGCGGATAATCGGCCAGGGTGCCATTCACGCTCAACGACGGCACCTCGACCCGCCAGCCATCGGCATCCTGGGTGAAGGAGACTTCCGCATCGCCGTCGAGCTGGCCCGCCAGCCCCTCGACGAAGGGCTCGGGATTCACGTTTTGCAGGGCCAGGCTGGCCGCGACGGCCAGGCCATCGGCCCAGTCGACCCGCCCCTGGGTGGTCACGCTGGCCTCGTCCATCTCGAGAGCCAGGGGCTCCCAGATGAAGTGGGCCAGGTCCCCGCGCCCGCTGAGATCGAGCTGGGTACGCGGTAGCTGCGGCCCCTGGGCGGCCAGGGAAAGCTGGACGCGGTAATCGGTCAGCTTGCCCTCGGCTTCGAGCGACAGATCCTCGGCCCGCCAGGGAGCCGGCGGTTCGCCATCACCCTCTCCGGCATCCTGGCCCTCCTCTGGCGTGGCTGGCTGGCTGGCGCTCTCGGCGCCCGGCAGCGGCCATTGCAGGGCGGGGCTCTGGAAGCTGGCGGTAAAGGGCAATGTCGGCGCCAGGGCGTCGAGCCTGGCGGAAAGACGCGTCTCGACCGGCCCCGTGGTGGTCAGATCCACCTGCAGGTCGGCAAGATCGCCATTCAAACCGAGCTCGATGCGTTCGCCTTCCAGGGCCGGCATGCGTTCGGGGAGATAGAGATCGGCGTTCAACTGCGCTTCAAGGGGATAGTTGCCACTCAGGGTCATCCGGGCCTTGAGGCTGGCATCGGCTTCCGGGCTGGCCACCGACAACGGCTCGATGCTGATCTCCTGGTCGCGTGCCGTGACGCTCAGCGCCAGTTCTTCGAGCTGATAGGCAAAGGCGCCTTCTACCGCGGCATCCGTGATCGTCAGTTCCGGCACCTCGACGGCCAGTGGCAGATGAATCTCCGGCAGCTCGATGCGCGGTTTGTCTTCCAGCGACTGGCTGGCCATGCCGGCGGCCTCCGGGGCGGCACTGGCAGGCAAGGGGGAATGGGTGGCAATCGAGGCATCGATGGCCGCTGCCGTCAGGATCGGCCCGTCATGCTCGCTTTCGCTCAATGCCAGTTGATTACCCGCCGAAAGCGGCAGGGTCAGGCGCGCGCCTTCCAGCCGGGTCGGCAGCAACCGCAGGGTGTCGGATTCGGCCGTCGCGCCAGTCTCGAACTCGTCCCAGCGCAACTGGGTGCCGTCGGCCAGGCGCACCTCCACATCGTTCAGGGCCAGCTCACGCAGCTCGATGGGGAACGGCAATTCGATCGGATCGGGCAGGCCACCGCCCTCGCTCGCTTCGTCCGCTGCCGGGGACGGTTCTTCGCTCGAGGCGAGCCGCACGCGAGCCCCCTCGACAACGAAACGATCCAGGCACAGGCGACCATCGAGCAGGCAATCATCGGCCCAGGCCAGTTCCAGCCGTTGTATCGCCACGCTGGCTGGACCGGCGTCGAGACTCAGATCCTCGAGAATGAAGGTATCCAGCGGGGCCCCTTCGGCACGGGAAAATTCGTAGAAGCCCATGCGCTTGCCCTGCTCGAGCAACAACCCGGTGCCCCAGGGGGAAAGGGCCAGACCCAGCAACAGCGACAACAGGCCGATGAGCCAGAGCGGTATCAGGATCACTAGACGGGCCAGAGCCCAGGTCAGACGACGTACTCTCACGTGAGGGCCTCTCAGAATTCCGGTCCGATGGAAAAGTGGATGCGATAGGCATCATCGTCATCGAAGGGATGGGCGACATCGAAGCGAATCGGCCCCACCGGCGAGATCCATCGAACCCCCAGTCCGGCCCCGGTCTTGAGCTGCTCCGGCCACCAGTCGGTGAAGGCATCACCAGTATCCACGAAGGAAGCCAGCCACCATTTGTCGGCGATGCGGCGCTGCGCTTCGACGCTGGCCACGAAGCGCTGCTTGCCACCGATCAGGCGCCCCTCGTCGTCTTCCGGGGACAGGCTTTCGTAGGAATAGCCACGCACGCTGTTGTCACCACCGGTGAAGAAGCGCAGCGACGGCGGCACATCGGCGAAATCGCTGGTGCTTATGCTGCCGGCGCCGAGGCGGCCGACGAAGCGGTTGGCATCGCCGAGCATGCGGATCCATTGGGTGTCGCCGTTGATCCTCAGGAACTCGGCATCCGAGCCCCAGGCTTCGTTGGAGTACTGGACGGTGAGCTGCTGGCGATCGCCCCAGGTCGGGAAGGTCGGATTGTGGGTTCGCGTCCGCGACCAGCGTACCCCGGGATACAGCAGCAGGACCTGGTTGGACTCGCCCGCCTGGGTGAAGTCTTCATAGGTACTGCGCACGTAGAGGTACTGTTCCCAGCCGTTGTCGAACTTCCAGCGGCGCCCGAACTCGACGCTGGCTTCCAGGGACTCGGTATCATCGCTGTCCTTGTTGCGAATCCCGTACTGCAGTTCGTAGCTGTCGCGCAGCGGATCCTCGAGCGGCATGGTATAGCTGCCGCTGAATTTCTGCTCGGGGCCGGAGACGTAAAGGTCGTGATTCCAGCTGTGGCCATAACGATTGACCCAGGGCTGGTTCCAGGTGAGCCGGGCCCGGGGGCCGACGTCGGTGGCATAGCCGATACCGGTCTCGAACTGGTGGCGATCGGCCGGCGTGACCAGCACATCGATGGGCACTCGAGGCGTCTCGGGTGCCTGCAACTCGGCGGCGGCGCCCAGAGCCTGCGGGCTGATACGCGGCGGAGCCGGCGGCGCCGGAGGGATGTCCGCCACATCCAGCGAGTGCCACCAGCCGGCCTCATGAGGTGGTAGGGCCAGTGCCTCCGGCCCCTGGTCGAGCCGCGGCCGCACACTGACCGAGCCGAACCATGCCGTCTGGCCAAGATTCTGGTTGAGACGCGCCACCCGTCCGGCGAGATAAGGGGCTCCCTCTTCGAAGGGCACCAGGTTCTGCAACCGCTCGGGTTCTATATGCTGCCCGCGGAAATAGACCTTGCCGAAATGATAGCGCTGGCCGCTATCGAGTCCCAATGACAAGCGGGCGCTGTGATCCCAGGGCCGCACCTCCAGGCGCCGCTGGGTGAAACGCCAGTCGAAATAACCGCGTTGCAGGGCCAGTCCGGAGAGTTCGCTGCGCAGGGCATCGTAGGGCGCGTGACGCAGCACGTCCCCTTCCTTCTGCGGATAGGCCTCGATGGCCTTGGCAAAGGGAGGGTCCTCGGCGGCCGCGCCTTCCACCGCGAAATTCAGTTGTTCGATGCGCACCGGCTCGCCCCTGTCGATTTCCAGGTCGACATGGGAAGGCGACTCGGGATCGTCGAAACGCACGGTCAGACTGGGGTCGTAGTAGCCGAAGGGGCGCAACGCCTCGGAG
Organism: Halomonas elongata DSM 2581; assembly: GCF_000196875.2. Taxonomy (NCBI): domain Bacteria; kingdom Pseudomonadati; phylum Pseudomonadota; class Gammaproteobacteria; order Oceanospirillales; family Halomonadaceae; genus Halomonas; species Halomonas elongata. The sequence goes on along the minus strand of NC_014532.2, from coordinate 1,823,303 downwards.
ACGAGGCGACGGACCTCGGCCTCGAGGCGTTCGGCCTGGTACTGGGTCTCGTCCAGACCATCGAGATAGATTTCGATGTTGTCGGCCAGCTTTCCCTTGACGCCTTTGATCGAGGCATCCAGCGCCAGGGCCGGCATTGCCACGACAAGGCTCAGGACCCCGGCCCCGAGGCGTATGAACACGCGATTATCCATGATAGCGAAGTCTTCCTGACGTCTCGTGACTACCGCAGGGCTTCCAGCTGGGCACTCAACGCCAGTTGCGTCTGACGCAGATCACGCAGCTCCGTCTGCATTTCCTCCAGACGTGACGATAGCGTCGCCACCTGGCTACGCGCATCTTCTCGCGAACCGGACAAGGCTTCAATGTCGCCTTCCAGGCCAGACAGCCGTTCGTCCAATGCCTGCAGGTCGGCATTCAGGCTCGAAAAGCGTTCGTCGGAACGCTGGACCTGCTCGGTGAGGCGCGATTCGTTGGCTTCGAGAGCGTCCTCCAGCGTGGCGAGATGCTCCTGCAGGGTGCCGCGCCCCTCTTCACCGGCACGCTCGAGGGCATCGAGCGAGTTGCGCACCGCCGACAGCGTCTTGTCGCGCACTTCGGCCTCTTCCGACAGGGTCGCCACGTGCCCCGAAAGTTCTTCCAGGCGGGTGTCGATGGGAGCCAGCATCTCGTCCTCCCAACGGGTCAGCCGTTCCTCGATACTGGACTCGACCGAGGCCTGGCGCGTCTCGAGCGTCTCCAGGCGTTCCTCGAGCGAGGCCAGCGCCTCACCCCGCCCCTGCTCGGCATCGAAGCGCGCATGCACATTGGACAGCTCACCGCCAAGGCGGGTCAGTCGCTGCTGGACATCCTGATGAAACAGCCAGCCGGCAGCGGCCAGGCCAGCCAGCATCAGCACCAACAGCAGGATCAGGCACCACAGCGGCCATAGGCGAACCCTGCGGTAGGAATGCGCACGATGGCCGGCCAGGCTGGCATCCGGGTCCGGAACGATCGGTCGGTTGAACCGGCTATCTTCCGGGCGCTCTGCCATGACGATCTCCTTGGGCGGTAAGACGGATGAGTGCGGCTGTGCCGGTACGAACCCGGGGCCTGTGTTCCCCGCCACCGGAATTGGGCCGCTCGGAGGCGGGTGATATGATGCCGCCGGACGGACAGGCACAGCACGCTGAATAGTGTAAAGTTTTTTGTCGGCGGAGCGAACGGGAAAACATCAACAAACGATGATATGACCTCGTTCCCGGTGGCATCGCCCCGCTCCCGAGACCCGGCCCCGATCACCGCGACGACGAGGAGACATCCGACCATGGCCTTCGAACTGCCGGCACTGCCCTACGAGAAGAATGCGCTGGAACCGCAGCTCTCCGCCGAGACCCTCGAATACCACTACGGCAAGCACCATCAGGCCTACGTCACCAGGCTCAACCAGATGATCGAAGGCACGGCGGACGCCGACAAGTCTCTGGAAGAGATCATCGCCTCATCCTCCGGCCCTTTGTTCAACCAGGCGGCCCAAGTCTGGAACCATACCTTCTACTGGCACTGCCTGTCTCCCAAAGGTGGCGGCGCCCCCGGCGGCGCACTGGGAAAGGCCATCGAGGCCGGATACGGTTCCTTCGAGAGGTTCAAGGAAGCCTTCAACGACAAGGCCATGGACAACTTCGGCTCCGGCTGGACCTGGCTGGTCAAGACCGATGACGGCGGCGTGGAGATCATCAACAGCGACGATGCCGACTGCCCCATCGCCCACGGTCGTACTCCCCTGCTGACCATCGATGTCTGGGAACATGCCTACTACATCGACTACCGCAACGCGCGTCGCAAGTACCTGGAAAACATCTGGAAGGTGTTGAACTGGGAGTTCGTGGCCCAGAACTTCGCCTGATCCGACGCGGCCTCGCGAACGACAACGGCCCCGCCATATGGCGGGGCCGTTTTGGGGCTTTCATCTAGAAAGTCGGCTTCGATTTACGTCGCGAGCGCAGCAGCAAATCGTGCTGACTCATGGATCGGCGCTTCTCCCGATTCCCCGATAATGCAGTCCCATGGAGGCCACATAGCGGGGATCATAGATATTGCGGCCATCCAGCAACAGACGTCCGGCAAGCTGGGAGGCCAGTTGCTGCCAGTCCGGGTTCCAGTACGCCTTCCATTCGGTGACCAGCATCAAGGCATCGGCCCCTTCGGTGGCCTCATCGGGATCCCCGTCGAAGCAACTCAACAGCGGATGTTCGCCGACCTTGTCGCGCAGTGCCGCGATGGCCGCCGGATCGTGCAGGCGAACGTGCACGCCCTGCGCCCAGAGTGCGCGCAACAGCGTCAGCACCGGCGCATGGTCGATACGCGCCGTGCCCGGCTTGAAGGCCGCCCCCCAGATGGCCACGGTCCTGCCTTCCAGGCAACCATGGTAGTGAGCCCACAGTTTGCGGAACAACGTCTCCTTCTTGTGCTCATTGATGTCGAGCACTTGATCCAGCAATAGCGAGTGGCGGCCACTGGCCGACTGCACATCGGCAAGGCGCATCAGGTCGCGGGAGAAGCTGGGGCCTCCGAAACCGCAGCCCGGATAGAGATATTCATAACCGATGCGCGTATCGGCGCCCATGCCTTGCCGTACATACTCGACGTCGACACCCAGGCTGTCGGCCAGACCGGCGATCTCGTTCATGTAGCTGATGCGTGTGGCAAGCATCCCGTTGATGGCCAGCTTGCTCAGTTCGGCGGCCCGCCGGGGCATGCGCTGGAAGACATCGCGCCGCCGATTGAAGGCGCGCAACAGCTCGCGCACCTGATGCTCGGCGCGATCGTCATCGCAGCCCAGCAACCAACGCGAAGGTCGCGTGAACGCCTCCCAGGCACGGCCTTCCTCGAGCAGGTCAGCCAAGGCCACGGCAGAGCGTCGTGCATCGCCGAGCCGGTCTTCCAGCGCTTCGGTTTCGCCCACCGGGAAGGTGGAGTTGTTGATCAGTACTGCCGATTCCGACAGGCAGGGAGCGACGGCACCAACCAGATCGCCGGCATCGCCACGCTGCTCGGGAGAAAGGGCCAGCCACAGCACATCGCGCGGCTCCGTGTTCGGAATCGCCTCCTCGGGCTGAAGGATATGAAGCTTGCCGTGTCGGAGCCCTTCCTCGAGACTGGCTCGCAGTTCCGGCTCGCTGGCCAGCCAGGCACTGGCCGCGAGCGCATTCCAATCCGAGGAAGAGTGAGGGCGCCACACCACGTCATGCCCCACCCAGGAAAGAGCGGCCGCCGCCGTGGCGGCGGCCAGCTCACTGCCGATGACGACGACGCGCATCCCTTACTCCTCGCCAGTGTAACGAGTGAGCAGGTCACGGAAGCCTTCACCGTAACTGGGATGACGACGCCCGTAGGCCAGGATGGCCTCCAGGTAGCCGAGCTGGTGGCCGCAGTCATAGGTACGCCCGCGCATCCGCCAGGCATCCACTCCCTCCTCGCGGCGCAGCGTCTCGATGGCATCGGTAAGCTGGATCTCGTCGCCGGCGCCGGGCGGCGTCTCGGCCAGCAGCGGAAAGATCCGCCCCGGCAGGACATAACGACCGATCACGGCCAGATCTGAAGGTGCTTCGTCCTGTGTCGGCTTCTCGACAACTCCGGCCAGAGAACAGGCCTCTCCGGCCGCCGGTGCTTCGCCCTCGGGCGCCACGATGCCATACTTGTGCACCATGTCGTGGGGTACTTCCTCGACCATCAGCTGGCTACGACCACGACTCTCGAAGGATGCCACCATCCCGGCCAGATCATTGTTGCCGTTCAAATCGCTGTCATCGACCAGAACATCCGGCAGCAGCACGGCAAAGGGCTCATCGTCGCCGATCACCGGACGGGCACAGAGCACCGCATGGCCGAGTCCCAGCGGTTCGGACTGGCGTACGCTGATGATGTTGACATCGGAAGGCACGATGGCACGCAGCTCTTCCAGCAGCTCCCATTTGCCCTTGGCCTCGAGGCTCGCCTCGAGTTCGAAGTGCTTGTCGAAGTGGTTCTCGATGGCACTCTTGCTGCCATGCGTTACCAGCACGATGTCGCGAATACCCGCGTCCACTGCTTCCTGGACCACGTACTGGATCACTGGGCGATCGACGATGGTGATCATTTCCTTGGGAATCGCCTTGGAGGCGGGCAGGCAGCGGGTGCCAAAACCGGCAACGGGTAGAACAGCCTTGCGGATCATGAATCGGTCCCTGTCATGTCACGGGCGAATGAAATCGGGAAGCGGCATGGGAATGCGCTCCCCGGAACGGGTATCATGCACCATGATACCGAATGAGACCGCGTTCGCCACCGTGGCGAGCCGGCGACACCCCAAACGGAGAGGACGATGACGGCAAGCCAGTCCCAGATGGGCAACGTCGACGCGGCGGAGATCGCCAAGTTCGAGGCCCTGGCAGACCGCTGGTGGGACCCCAGCGGCGAATTCAAGCCCCTGCATGACATCAATCCGCTGCGCCTGGATTTCATCGATGCCCGGGCGGGACTGGCCGAGCGACGAGTGATCGACGTGGGCTGTGGCGGCGGCATCCTTTCCGAGTCCATGGCCCATCGGGGCGGCATCGTCACCGGTATTGATCTGGGCGAGGCGCCGCTGGCCGTGGCCAGGCGTCATGCCGAACAGTCCGGGCTCGATATCGATTATCGCTGCATCAGCGTCGAGGAAATGGCCGAGCAGCACCCCGGGGAATTCGACGTTGTTACCTGCCTGGAAATGCTCGAGCACGTTCCCGACCCGGCGTCCGTCGTACGGGCTTGCGCCCGGCTGGCCAAGCCCGGCGGTCATCTCGTCTTCTCGACACTCAACCGTCACCCCAAGGCCTATGCACTGGCGGTCATCGGCGCCGAGTACCTGTTGCGCATGCTGCCGCGAGGTACCCACGACTACGCCAGGTTCATCCGTCCTTCGGAACTTGCCACCTGGGCACGGGATGCCGGACTCGAGGTCCGCGAGCAGAGTGGGCTCACCTACCAGCCACTGACGCGCCGCTATCGCTTGTCGGCCAACGATGTCTCGGTCAACTATCTCATGCACTGCCGACGGGAGGCGCCTTGACTTCCAGCCTGCCGACGCTCGAGGCACTGCTCTTCGACCTGGACGGCACCCTGGTGGATACCGCGCCGGACCTGGCGCGTGCCACCAATGCCCTACGGGCGCATCACGGGATGCCGGCCCTGCCCTATCCGACGATCCGTACCCAGGTGTCCAATGGCGGCAGTGCCCTGGTGGCTCTGGCGCTTGGCCTCGACAAGGACCATCCCGACCACGCGGCGGCCAGAGACTTCCTGCTGGCCCGCTATGGCGAGGCGGTGGCCGTCGAGAGTGTCGTCTTCCCGCCTCTGGATCGACTGCTGGAAAGCTGGCAGGAAGCGAGGCGTCCCTGGGGGATTGTCACCAACAAGCCCAGGGCCTATGCAGCCCCCCTGGTGGCCGAACTCGGCCTGCGCCCCGATGTCCTGCTGTGTGCCGACGATCTGCCGGTCAAGAAGCCGGATCCGACCCCCCTGCTCGAAGCGGCGCGGCGCCTCGGCGTCGCCCCCGAGCATTGCTGGTATGTCGGCGACCATCGGCGTGACATCGAGGCCGCGCACGCCGCCGGCATGACCGCCGTGGCGGTGGGATACGGCTACATGGAAGTGGAAAACGATCACCGCGACTGGTCGGCGGATCTATGCGTCGACACCGCCGAGGAACTGACGCAGGCCCTGCTCTCCGGCGACTGATCTCCACCACGGGCAGCCGCCATGCTGCGGCCTGCCCGATGGCGGCATGTCCCCGGGTCCATCAGGCGCGAGGTGGCTGGGCGTCGAACTTTTCGCCGTTGTGGCCCCGACTGTCCGGCCCCATCAGCCACAGATAGGTGGGCATGATGTCCTCGGGCGACCTCAGGGTCATGGGATCTTCCCCCGGATAGGCGGCCTTGCGCATGGCGGTGCGGGTCGCGCCCGGATTGAGGCTGTTGATGCGCAGGCTGCCGAGATGCTCGACCTCTTCGGCCAGCACTTCCACGAATCCTTCGGTGGCAAACTTCGACACCGAGTAGGCTCCCCAATAGGCACGGCCCTTCCGCCCCACGCTCGATGAGGTGAAGATCACCGAGGCATCCTGCGAAGCCCGCAACAGCGGCAGCAGCGCCTGGGTCATCCATAGCGGGCCATTGACATTGACCTGCATGACCTGCTCCCACAGGGCGGGATCGTACTGCTCGAAGGGCGTGATGCGACCCAGCAGCCCCGCATTATGCAGGATGCCATCCAGGCGACCGAACTCCCCGTCGAGCGTCTCGGCCATGTCATGGAAGTCCTTGAGCGTCGCCCCCTCGAAGTTGAGCGGGAAGATCGCCGGCTGAGGACACCCCGCCGCCTCGATCTCGTCGTAGACCTTCTCCAGCTTGGCGATGGTCCGGCCGAGCAGGATCACGGTGGCGCCATGGCGGGCATAGCTCAGGGCAGCGGCACGACCGATTCCGTCGCCGGCACCGGTCACGAGAATGATGCGATCGGCGAGCAGGTCATCAGCAGGTTCATAGTCGATCTTGCAGGGCATCATGGCTCACCTCGCTCGGGTCAGTTGCCCGATTGCCTCAGGAAGTCATCGGCGAGATTGGCGGCACTGCTGTCGGGGTAGTCATTCTGCACCCGCTCGAGCAGCTCGCGACTGGCCTCGGGATCACCCTGACGCGCCTTGAGCAGTCCCAGCTTGTAGAGGGCGTCCGGTACCTTGTTGCTATCAGGATAGGACTCGATGACCCGATTGAAGGCGTCCGCTGCTGCATCCAGTTCGGACTCCGCGGAGTGCAGCTCGCCGAGCCAATAATAGGCATTGGCGGTCAGGCCGCTCTGCGGATAGTCGTCGATGAAGGACTGGAAGGCTTGCTTGGCGGCTCCGAAATCCCGGGCCTGCACCTTGGCGAAGGCTGCCTGATATGCCTCGCGTCCCGCGGAGTCTCCGCCCGAGGCACCCTGGTCTGGTGCAGATGAGGGGCCGGACGCTGCCGAATCTCCCTCGCTTGATGCACTGGACGACGACGGCGCCTGGCTGGAGGGAGCCGATGCGCTCCCCCCGGCCGTAGACAGGCGATCCTCGATGTCCATGTACTGCTGACGCGTCTGCTTGCGCAGCTGCTCCAGCTGATAACGCAATTCCTCGACCTGGCCACGCAGGCGGCGCAGCTCCTCCTGATTGCGCTGCACGCGGTTGAAGAGCACCAGACTGCCGCCCGCTTCCTCACGCGTGGCGGCCTGATCGTAGAAAGTACTGTCACCGGCGGACAGGTCCCTGACCACCGGTTGCTGGGCCACGGCCGGCAATGTCACGGCCAGCGGCAATCCGAGGAGACCCAGCGTGCACAGTCGTTTGAGACCCTGTCTCATCGCGTATTCCCTCGTCGCGGATGTCGACGCCGACTCGGCGCCCACGCGGGGAAGCGCTTGCGCGCTTCTCACCGCGCTTTTTCAGAATCGACTCAGTAGGCGAAGACGACCCGACGGTTCTGGGCGTAGGCTTCCTCGTTGCTGCCACGGGCGGCAGGACGCTCTTCACCGTAGCTCACGACTTCCACCTGCGACGGGGAAACCCCTTGCACGCTCAGGAATTCCTCGACGGCACCGGCACGACGCTCGCCGAGGGCGAGGTTGTATTCACGGGTGCCACGCTCGTCGGTATGCCCCTGCAGAACCACATTGGCATTGGGATTGTTGCGCAGGAAGCGGGCATGCGCATTCAGCACCGACTGGAACTCGGGACGAATCGCATCGCTGTCGAAGGCGAAATAGATGGTGCGAACCTCGGGAATGCGGGAATCGGCCATCTGGCCGGAACCATCGCCCAGGCCACTACCGCTGACCTGGCCGGTTCCGGCGCCGCTGGCACCCGCCCCGGAGCCGCTGGTCGTACCACTTCCGGACATGGAGCCGTCCTGGGTGCCACCGGTGCTCGAGCAACCGGCCACCAGGGCCAGAGAGAAGGCAACGGCCAGGGACCGGGCATAGGGCTTGAATTGCATCATAGGACTCCTTGCACTACTGGATCGATCAGTTCAGAAACGGTGACCACGCCGGTTCGCGTACGTCACCCTGGGCCGCGGGCAGTCGGAACGAGGCACGTCCGTCCGCGGATACGGCCCCCAGCACACCACGACTTCCCTGCTGGGTGGCGAAGATTACCATGGTGCCATTCGGCGCGACACTGGGCGACTCAGCCTGCTGAGCGTCGCTGATCTCGACCAGTCGCCCGTTGTCCAGATCCTGCCGGGCAACCTGATAGCCATTGTTACCCTTGTGGATCAGGAATATCGCCTCGCCGTCCGGTGCGAAACGCGCCCGGGCATTGTAGTTGCCGGTGTAGGTCAGACGCTCCGGCTCGCCGCCGCCCAGCGCCTGGCGATAGATCTGCGGCCCGCCGCTACGATCCGAGGTATAGATCAGGCTGCGGCCATCCGGCGACCAGGCCGGCTCGGTCTCGATGCTCGGGCTGTTGGTGATCCGTTGCAGGTCCCGCGAGCCGATATCGATGGTGTAGATTTCCGGCTGTCCGTCACGGGACAGCGCCACGGCCAGCTTGCGGCCATCCGGCGACCAGCTCGGTGCGCTGTTCAGGCCCTCGAAGGAAGTCAGCTTCACACGCCGGCCGCTGCTGACCTCCTGCACATAGATGGCCGGGCGCTCGCCCTCGAACGAGACATAGGCCAGCTTGCGACCGTCCGGTGACCAGGACGGCGACATGATCGGCTCGTCCGAGCTCAGCGCCTGCTGGCTGTTGTGGCCGTCGGCATCGGCGACGAAAAGCCTGAACGACATGTTGTCGCCGACGCCTTCGGAAGTGACATAGGCGATACGCGTGGAAAAGGCGCCGCGAATGCCGGTAATCGCCTCGAAGACCTGGTCGCTGATGCGGTGCGCGGCGGCACGCAGCTGGCCGGAACTCGCCGTGACGGTCTCGCCCAGCATGCGCGACTCACCACTGACATCCATCAGCTCGTAGCGCACGCGTACACCCTCGCCTTCACGGGAGACGCGACCCACCACCATGTAGCGTGTATCCAGGGCCTTCCAATCGCCGAAACGCACCTCGTCGCTGCTGGAGGGCTTCTCGAACATCGCTCCACGCTCGAGAGGCGCGAAATAGCCACTGCGTTCCAGGTCGTCGGCGACGATCTGGGCCAGATCTACGGGCAGGCTGGCCCCTTCGTCGGCGAACGGCACCACTGCGATGGGCGTGGCCTGCTCGTTGCCACGGGTGATGTCGATGGTCAGTTCGGCCTGGGCAAGCGGCGTGCAAAATAGCAGCAAGGCCGCCAGCCAGGTGGTCATCAAGGCTCTCATCAGCGAATGTCCCCCGGACGGAAGTTGAGGTTGAACTCACGATAGTCCCGCTGAACCGATGCGGGCAATTCACGCAACTCGGAAAATGGTGCGGCGGACTCCACCGCCTGGATCGCCGCGCGATCAAAAGCACTGTTGCCACTGCTGCGCGCAATGCTGGCGGAGAAGACTTCCCCGGAAGGCCCCAGCCGAATCGCCACCAGCGCATTGGCGTTATTTCCCACATTGGGCGGGATCACCCAGGCCTGCTCGACGGCCTGCCGCACGAGGTTAATGAAACCGTTGGCCGCTTGCTGGGCTTGCTCGGCGTTGGCCGCCGCCTCCGCCTCGCCGGCGATGGCACGATCGAGACTGTTCTGGGCGGCTGCTTCAGCCTTGCGCCTGGCCTCTTCCTCGGCCTTGCGCCTGGCTTCTTCCTCGGCCTTGCGTTTGGCCTCTTCCTCAGCCTTGCGTTTGGCCTCTTCCTCAGCCTTGCGTTTGGCCTCTTCCTCGGCCTTGCGTTTGGCCTCTTCCTCAGCCTTGCGCTTGGCTTCTTCCTCGGCCTTGCGTTTGGCCTCTTCCTCAGCCTTGCGCTTGGCCTCTTCCTCGGCCTTGCGTTTGGCTTCTTCCTCGGCCTTGCGTTTGGCTTCTTCCTCAGCCTTGCGCTTGGCTTCTTCCTCGGCCTTGCGTTTGGCTTCTTCCTCAGCCTTGCGCTTGGCCTCTTCCTCGGCCTGGCGCTGGCGTTCGGCTTCCTGTTGTTCGCGACGTTCTGCCTCGGCCTTGGCTTCCTCGGCTCGACGCTCGGCTTCCGCCGCAGCAGCCTGGGCAGCCTCGAGTGCCTCGGCCCGTTCCTGCTCGGCTTCCGCTTCACGTTGACGCTGTTCTTCGGCCTCGCGCTGGCGACGCGCCTCTTCTTCCTCGGCCTGACGAGTCGCCTCGTCTTCCGAGGTCTCGTCGGCCTCTGCCGACGCCTGGGGCTCGGTGGCTCGCTGAGCCTGATTCGTGGTCGTCTCGGTACTGACGAGAGTGGCCTGCACGATGGATTGGCTCGGCGGTTCACTCTCGGCCGTCGGGAAGCGAATCACGCTGATCACCAGGATGCCGAGGTGCAAGGCGACGGCAAGCAGGGTCGGCAGGCCATAGCCCACGCGTCGATGCTGTCTGGCCATGATCGTTCCTCAGGATTCCCCGGGGGGTGGCTCGGAGATCAACCCGACATTGGACACGCCGGCGGTCTGCAGGGTGCTCATCAGGGTCACCACCTGGCCGTAGGACACATTTCGGTCACCGCGCACCAGGACTCGGGTGGTGGGATGACGCTCCAGCAGGATGATCACCCTTTCACTGAGTTCATCGAGGCTCACTTGGGTCTCGTCGCCACCCAGGCTGACGAAGTATTCCCCCTCGCGGTCCACCGAGACGATGATCGGATCGCGGTCCTCGTCGTCCTCGATGGGCTGCGACGCGGTCTGCGGCAAGTCCACCTCGACGCCCTGGGTCAGCATCGGCGCGGTGATCATGAAGATCACCAGCAGCACCAGCATGACGTCGATGAACGGCACCACGTTGATCTCGTTCATCGGCTTGCGCCGACCCATGCGGTTGAAGGGTCCGTGCATGACGTCTCTCCCTCAGCCTTCGGTCGTTTCGCCGCGACCCTGCAGGTTGCGGTGCAGGATGGAATGGAATTCCTCGGCGAAATCCTCGTACTTGCCCAGCAGGCGGGACGACTCGGCGGACAGGCGGTTGTAGAAGATCACCGCAGGAATGGCCGCGAACAGCCCCATGGCCGTGGCGATCAGCGCCTCGGCGATCCAGGGCGCAACCGTGGCCAGGGTGGCCTGCTGGGCCATGGACAGTGACTGGAAGGAGCCCATGATGCCCCAGACGGTGCCGAACAGGCCGATGTAGGGGCTCGACGAAGCCACGGTGGCCAGGAACACCAGGTGCAGGTTGAGGCGGTCCTCCTCCCGCGACCAGGCCACGCGCATGCTGCGCTGTACACCATCGAGAATCGCCTGGGGGCTGCGGGTCTTGGGCAGCAGGCGATTGAACTCGCGGAAACCGGCCCGGAAGATGTGCTCGGTGCCCAGGGTATCCTGCTCCGCCGGCGTTTCCCGGTACAGTTCGTTGAGATCGACCCCGGACCAGAAGCGGTCCTCGAATTCACGATGCGCCTTGCGTGCACGGCGCATCACGAAGGTACGCTGGAAGATCACCACCCAGGACAGCAGAGAGCCGATCAGCAGCAACAGCATCACGGCCTGGACCACGCCGCTGGCGTTCATGATCAGGTGGGGAATGGACATGGCGTCGTTCACGGGAATCCTCGTCGGTCTTGGCTGATCAGTCGTGGCGCGGCGCCTGGTCGTCCGGAGCCAGGCCGAAGTGCTGCCAGGCCTGCCGGGTCACCACACGTCCACGCGCGGTACGCATCATCAGTCCCTGTTGGATCAGGTAAGGTTCAATGACGTCTTCGATGGTGTCGCGTTCCTCGCCGATGGCCGCGGCCAGCGAGTCGACGCCCACCGGCCCGCCATCGAACTTCTCGATCATCGCCAGCAGCAGGCGCCGATCCATGTGGTCCAGACCATGATGGTCCACATGCAGCATGTTCAATGCCTGGTCGGCGATCTCGGCATCGATGTGTCCGCTGCCGCGTACCTCGGCGAAGTCACGCACCCGCCGCAGCAAGCGGTTGGCGATGCGCGGCGTGCCACGTGCGCGCCTCGCCACTTCGGTGGCACCGCCGGCATCGCTGTCCACGCCCAGCAGGCCCGCCGAACGGGTGACGATCTCGGTGAGTTCCTCGACGGAATAGAACTCAAGGCGCTGGACGATGCCGAAGCGATCGCGCAGCGGTGAAGTCAGAAGCCCTGCCCGGGTCGTGGCGCCGACCAGGGTGAAGGGCGGCAGATCAAGCTTGATCGAGCGGGCCGCCGGTCCCTCACCGATGACGATGTCGAGCTGGAAGTCCTCCATGGCGGGATACAGGACCTCTTCCACCACCGCGGAGAGCCGATGAATCTCGTCGATGAACAGCACGTCGCCGGGCTGCAGGTTGGTGAGCATCGCCGCCAGGTCGCCGGCCTTTTCCAGCACCGGTCCCGAGGTGGCCTTGAGGCCCACGTCCATCTCGGTGGCGATGATGTTGGCAAGCGTCGTCTTGCCGAGCCCGGGCGGGCCGAACACCAGGGTGTGGTCCAGGCTCTCGCCCCGCCCCCGGGCGGCGCTGATGAAGATATCGAGCTGTTCGCGGACCCGCGTCTGACCGATGTAATCGCTCAGATGCCGAGGACGGATGGCGTGATCGAGCCGCCCTTCGCCGTCCCGGGTCTCGGCGCCGATCAGTCGGTCGGTTTCCAGCATGCGAATCCTCCCTTGGGCGAACACGGCGTGAGCGCCGATATGGCGTCATGGCCCCGGCGAGCGGCAACCCTCATGGTCAGCCCGCCATGCGACGCGCGAGCGCCGCCTTGATCATGGCCTCCGTGCTGCCCTCATCCTCGAGGCCGGACAGCATGCGCGTGGCCTCCGACGGCTTGTAGCCAAGGCTGACCAGCGCGGCCTCGGCATCGGCCAGCGGATCCTTGGGGGACGGCGTCGTGGCTCCCATCCCGGCATCGCCGGCGGACACTTGCGTACTGTCCTGCCAATGCGGGAAACGATCCCGCATTTCGATGACCAGCCGCTCGGCGGTCTTCTTGCCGACGCCCGGCAAGCGGGTCAGGGCCTTGATATCGTCATCCATCACGCAGCGGATGAAAGCGTCCTCATCCATGCCGGACAGAATCGCCAGGGCCAGCTTGGGCCCGATGCCGTTGACCTTGATCAGGGCGCGGAACAGGGAACGTTCCTGCTCACGGGCGAAACCGTACAATAGATGGGCATCGTCACGAACGCTGAGATGGGTGTACAGCGACACGTCTTCCCCGCAGCCGGGTAGTGCCACCAGTGTGGTCATCGAGGCTTCGAGTTCGTAGCCGACTCCGGCCACGTCCACCACCAGCCAGGGCGGCTGTTTTTCCAGCAGTGTGCCTCTCAGGCGTCCGATCATGGTGTGTCACAATCCTTGGTCATGAATCCGTCGTGGCGGCGCGCGCCGCGACCACTATACTGGTCCCCCAGCCGGCTTGCCAGCCCGCTTGAACGGCGTTCGATAATCCTTCCGAACGTCGCCATGCGGCGACATCAGGAGGGACGAAAATCCCGCCATGACGTCCCCTTTCCCCGGCGGCGGCCACCGCCGTAACTGCCTCGATTGATCAGCCCCAGGCGCGCGTGGGCATGGGTCAAGGCAATCGCCAGGGCATCCGCCGCATCGGCCTGGGGCGAGCCGTCCAGTCCCAGGACAGCCGTCACCATATGCTGAACCTGGCGCTTGTCCGCCCCGCCGCCGCCGGTCACGGCCTGCTTGATCTGGCGCGGCCCGTACTCGCTGACCGGCAGGCCATGATTGGCCGCACAGACGATGGCGGTGCCCCTGGCCTGGCCGAGCTTGAGGGCGGAATCGGCGTTCTTGGCCATGAACACCTGCTCAATGGCGAACTCGCCGGGACCATGCATGCCGATCAACTCGCTGATACCGGCATAGACCTGCGCCAGGCGCTGTGCCAGGTCATCGCCCCGGGTGCGAATGCAACCACTGGCCACGTAACGCGGCGTGGGGGTGGTGACATCCAGCACGCCGTAACCGGTGATCCGCGATCCCGGATCGATCCCCAGGATCAGCATCGTCGACCTCCCGGCTGAATGAGGCGACAGCGCCCTCGCGACATCCTGTCGACGGCATGCACCACCGAGCCACGATTCCTCATGTTCACTCTTTACTCCTCATGCAGTGACTCGGACTCGAGGCGTGCATCATCGATGCATCGAGAGCGCCCTGGCGCACGGTTTCAATCCTGCAACTCATCCATGATGGCATCGGCAAAGTCGGCATTGGTGTAAACATTCTGCACATCATCCAGGTCCTCGAGCCGATCCACCAGCTTGATGATGCGCTGGCCCAGCTCGACATCCTCGATTCTGGCGTAGTTATCCGGATACAGGCCGACATCACTGGCCGTCGGCTCGAGTCCCGCCTCGACCAGGGCATCCTTGACCGCACCGAAGCTGTCCGGCGAGGTCACCACCTCCAGGCGACCGTCCTCGAGGGTTTCGATTTCCTCGGGCTCGGCCTCCAGTGTCGCCTCCATGGCGGCCTCCTCGGTTGCGCCCTCAGGCAACGTCAGACGGCCCTGCCGATGGAACATGAAGGCCACCGAACCAGTAGTGCCGAGATTGCCACCCTGCTTGTTGAAGGCATGTCGCACCTCGGAGACGGTCCGGTTACGGTTATCGGTCATCGCCTCGACCATCACGGCGACGCCCTCGGGACCATAGCCCTCGTAGACGACTTCTTCCATGTCGTCGCCTTCGCTGTTGCCGGCCCCCCGATCCACCGCGCGCTGGATGGTGTCCTTGGTCATGTTGTTGGCCAGGGCCTTGTCGATGGCGGCACGCAGACGGGGGTTGTCGTTCGGCTCTCCACCGCCATGACGCGCGGCCACGGTCAGCTCACGGATCAACTTGGTGAAGATCTTGCCCCGCTTGGCATCCTGGGCGGCCTTGCGATGCTTGATGTTGGCCCACTTGCTGTGACCTGCCATGGAACTCCCTCATTCAAGATGGTGAATTCACGTCACTTGCATACGACACCGGCGCCTCTGGGGCGCCGGTTCGCATGATGACGATGAAAGTCTCGGCGCCGTCAGTCGCCGGCATTCTCCGTCTTGGCCTTCTGCCGCAGGCGAATGTTCAGCTCCTTGAGCTGCTGGCCGCTGACCTCGCCCGGTGCGTCGGTCATCAGGCAGGCGGCGCTCTGGGTCTTCGGGAAGGCGATCACTTCACGAATCGTGCGCGCCCCGCCCATCAGCATGACCAGGCGGTCCAGGCCGAATGCCAGGCCGCCATGGGGCGGTGCGCCGTACTGCAGGGCGTCGAGCAGGAAGCCGAACTTCTCCCGGGCCTCTTCTTCGCCGATACCCAGGGATGCCAACACGGCCTGCTGCATCGTCTGATCGTGGATACGGATCGAACCGCCGCCGAGCTCGGTGCCGTTGAGCACCATGTCATAGGCGCGGGACAGCGCCTCGGCGGGCCGCTGCTTGAGCGTCTCGACATCGCAGGACGGCGCGGTGAACGGATGGTGCAGTGCCTGCAGGCGGCCGTTGTCGTCTTCTTCGAACATCGGGAAATCGACCACCCAGAGCGGCGACCACTCGGCGGTGTAGAGGTCGAGATCCTCGCCCAGACGCACGCGCAGCGCGCCCAGCGCCTCGTTGACGATGCGTGCCTTGTCGGCGCCGAAGAAGATGATGTCGCCGTCCTCGGCACCGACCCGATCCAGCAGCGGCTCGATCACGCCGTCCATGAACTTGACGATGGGCGACTGCAGCCCTTCGATGCCGCTGGCCCGATCGTTGACCTTGATCCAGGCCAGGCCGCGAGCCCCATAGATGCCGACGAAGTTGGTGTAGTCGTCGATCTCCTTGCGCGACAGCGAAGCGCCACCCTTGACCTTGAGCGCCGCGACGCGACCGTCATCGGCGTTGGCCGGGCCGGAGAACACCTTGAAGTCGACATCCTTCATCAGGTCATCGACATCGACAAGTTCCAGCGGGATGCGCAGGTCCGGCTTGTCGGAACCGAAGCGCTGCATGGCCTCCGCATAGGGCATGCGCGGGAACTCGGGCAATTCGACATCCAGCACTTCCTGGAACAACTGGCGAATCATCCCTTCGGTGATGGCCATGATGTCGTCTTCCTCGACGAAGGAAGCCTCGATGTCGATCTGGGTGAATTCCGGCTGACGATCGGCGCGCAGGTCCTCGTCCCGGAAGCACTTGGCGATCTGGTAGTAGCGGTCGAAGCCGGACACCATCAGCAGCTGCTTGAAAAGCTGCGGCGATTGCGGCAGCGCGAAGAAGCTGCCCGCATGGGTGCGGCTGGGCACCAGGTAGTCCCGCGCGCCTTCCGGGGTCGCCCGGGTCAGGATCGGCGTCTCGATATCCAGGAATCCCTGGTTCTCGAGATAGGCCCGCACGGTGTGCGAGATCCGCGAGCGCAGGCGCAGCTTGTCGATCATCTCGGGGCGGCGCAGGTCGATGTAGCGGTGCTTGAGGCGAATCTCCTCGCCGACCTTGCCGTGCTCGTCGAGCTGGAAGGGAGGCGTCGCCGCCGTGTTGAGCACCTCGACGTCCTTGGCCAGCACCTCGATCATGCCCGTCGGCATGTTGGGGTTCTGGGTACCTTCCGGGCGCAGGCGGATTCGACCGACGATGCGCAGCACATATTCGTTGCGAGCACGGTCGGCGTTGGCAAAGGCCTCGGCGGTATCGGGATCGACCACGACCTGGGCGATACCGTCACGGTCGCGCATGTCGAGGAAGATCACTCCACCGTGGTCACGGCGGCGATGCACCCAACCGCACAGGGTGACCGTCTGGTCCACCATGGTCTCGTTCAACTGGCCGCAATAATGGCTGCGCATGTCGTATCCTGTTTTTCGTGTTCCGTGAGTAGAGTGAAACGGCAAATCGGCACGGCTCAGGCCGCCGTACCGTCCTTGCTCGATGTCTCGGCGGTCTTGCCGCTCTCGTTGCCACCGGCCAGATTCTTCTTGCTGCCGGTCTTGAAATCGGTCTCGTACCAGCCACCGCCGGCCAGACGGAAGCCTGCGGCGGATACCAGCCGACCCAGTTCGGCCCGCTCGCAGGCCGGACAGTCGGTCAGCGGAGCGGCACTGAGCTTCTGCAACTTTTCCAGACGATGGCCGCAGGCCTTGCACTCATATTCGTAGATGGGCATGGTCATGATTCTCCCGGTAACGATGTCCCATGAGCGCCGCGACGGTGCGCGGTCGCGATGCGCGTTATGCATCGTTGTGCGATATAGGGTCGGCCCGCGGATAATCCAAGCCTGACGCGAAGGCCGAACATTATAGCCCGTTGGACGCCCCGAGGCCCAGCCCCGGGAAGCGCCCCGCCACTGTCGTCGACACAAGGATCACGCCATGCACGCAGTCATTCTCGATGCCGCCAGTCTCGGACCGGACGTCGACCTCTCGCCTATCGAGAACCGGGTCAGCCGCCTGACGCGCCACGACTTCACATCCGCCGACGAGGCCGCCGAACGGCTCGCCGAGGCCGATGTCGCCATCGTCAACAAGGTGAAGCTCGACGCCGAGACCCTAAAGGCCCTGCCCCGGCTGCGCCTGATCTGCGTGCTGGCCACTGGCACCAACAACATCGACATGAGTGCCGCCGAGCGCCTGGGTATCCCGGTACGCAACGTCACCGCCTATGGCACGGCCAGCGTGGCCCAGCACAGCCTGATGATGATCCTCGCCCTCGCCGCTCAGTTGCCACGCTATCAGGACGATGTCGTCCGCGGGCGCTGGAACACGAGCCCCTTCTTCTGCCTGCTGGAGCACCGAACCCTGCAACTCGAAGGCAAGCATCTGGTGATCGTCGGCCAGGGAGAACTCGGCAACCGGGTGGCCAAGCTGGCCGAGGGGCTGGGCATGCAGGTGAGCTTCGCCGCACGACCGGGTGCCGAGGACGATCACCGCCCAGGCCTTGCCGACCTGGTGCCATCGGCCGATGTGGTCAGCCTTCACTGCCCGCTTACCGAGGCCACCCGTCACTTGATCGACGCGACCATGCTCGACCGCTTCAAGTCCTCCGCACTGCTGATCAACTGTGCCCGCGGCGGTATCATCGATGAGGACGCCGCCCTGGCCGCGCTCCGCGAAGGCCGCTTGGGAGGCCTTGGAGTCGATGTGCTGCCCGAGGAGCCGCCCCGGGACGGCCATCCCCTGCTGGACGCCCTCGCCGAACCGCTGAATTTGATCGTGACACCCCACAACGCCTGGATCACCCCCGAGGCCCGTCAGCGCATCGTAGAACTGACAGCGCAGAATCTTGTGGATCCGGCCTGATCTCTTGAGAGACGGAGGCTGCTTCGCTCCCGGCCCTGGTTTCTTCACGGCAGGGAGTCGAGCTGTGATCTTGAAGGAGGATAACGGTATAAAATCGATACGGGAAGAGTGTACAACTTGCGCCCCTCCTTTCGGGCTTGGATACTCGTGTCCCATGAACGCCTCCCCTCAAATTCCTGACATCACATTCGGACGTCGGCATGCTGCATAATTTCGGCTCGATCAACCTCGACCACTTCTATCGTGTCCCTCATCTGGTTCGTCCGGGGGAAACCCTTGCCGGGCACGACTACCGCGTCGGCCTCGGCGGCAAGGGAGCCAACCAGTCGCTGGCCATGGCCCGCGCCGGAGGGAAGGTGCGGCACTGGGGGCGCCTCGGCCGACATGATGCCTGGGCCAAGGAACTGCTGGAGCAGGCGGGAGTGGACACCGACAGCATTGCGCTCGTCGACGAACCCGGCGGCCATGCCATCATCCAGGTCGACGACCATGGCGAGAACGCCATTCTGCTCTTCCCCGGCGCCAACCATGGCTTCAGCGAAGCGGGGCTGAGCGAGCTGATCGAAGCCGCCGATCCGGGCGACTGGCTGCTCGCCCAGAACGAATGCAATGCGCTGGCCAAGGCACTGGAACTCGCCCACGCCAGAGGCTTGAACATCGCCTTCAACCCGGCTCCGATGACCGAGGATGTGGCCGCCCTGCCGCTGGAACTGTGTCGGCTGCTGTTCGTCAATCGCGGCGAAGCCGAGGAACTTACCGGACTGCCGGAAGGGGCTGCGGCGAGCGAGCTGCTCGACGCCCTGACCGAGCGTCTGCCGGACACGGAAACGGTGCTGACCCTGGGCGGTGAAGGCGCCTGGTATCAGCATGGCGAGACGCGACTCTTCCAGCCGCCCCTGCCGGTCACGCCGCGCGACACCACGGCCGCCGGCGATACCTTCATCGGTTATTATCTCGCCGCCCGGCAGGCCGAGTTGCCGGTCGAAACCTGCCTCGCGCGCGCCGCCACTGCTGCCGCCATCGGCGTCCAGCGCCTCGGCGCCACCGAGAGCATCCCTGAGCTTGCCGATGTCGAAGCCCTGCTTGAACAGGACACTTAGAGCGCATTTCCAGGCTTTCAATGACAGTGGGCGACGGGGATAAGACGAAGCGAAGGTTCTCGCCCAGGGAAGGGTTCACAGCGCCCTAGCGATGGCCCGACACTTCGGGGCTTGTCGCCGAAAAGCCCCATTGGGTTTTGAAAGTCTCCTCAACCCGGACAAGGAGCCACCATGACACATCCGATCATCTTCGATACCGATCCGGGCGTGGACGACGCCCAGGCGATCGCCATCGCCCTGGCGCATCCGGAGATCGAACTGCTGGGCATGACCACGACCTATGGCAACGTGGATGTCAGCACCGCGACCCACAACGCCCTGCTGCTGGCTCAACTGGCCGACAAGTCGATTCCGGTGGCCCAGGGGGCGGCAGCACCGCTGGTCAAGCCCCGCCACCCGGCGCCGGCCCACATCCACGGTGCCAATGGCCTCGGCGACATCGAGCTGCCGAGCCTGCAGGGGCAGGCCGAATCGCGCAGTGCCGCCCAGTTCATCGTCGACACCGTCAACGCGCGCCCTGGCGAAGTCTCGCTGGTCGCCGTCGGCCCGCTCGGCAATCTGGCCGCTGCCCTGCAGCTCGACCCCATGCTGGTCGACAAGGTCAAGCAGGTGGTGGTGATGGGCGGCTCGATCAGGGAAGGCGGTAATGTCACGCCCGTGGCCGAAGCCAATATCTTCAACGACCCTCATGCCGCCGCCCGGGTGCTGACCGCCGGCTGGCCGCTGGTCATGGTGGGCCTCGACGTGACCCACCGCTGCGTGCTCTCGCCTTCTCACATGGCACGCATCGAGGCCGGCCAAGGCAAGCTCGGCAAGGTGCTGGCCGGCAGCTATGCCTTCTATCGCGACTTCTACCAGGAGATGCTGGGCATCGACGGCTGCTGCCCTCACGACAGCTGTGCCCTGGCCTGGCTGGTACGACCGGAGCTGTTCACCACCCATCGCGGCCATCTCAACGTGGCCACCGAAGGCGAGGCCGAGGGCCAGACCATCTTCGCGCCGGAAAATCGCGGCTACATCGAACCGCGCTGGTCGCAGACCCCGCTGGCCGATGTCTGTCTCGGTGTCGACGGCGCCGCCGTCGTCGAGTGGATCACCGAAACCCTCGCCTGATGGAGGTCAGCCGGTCGTGAAGGTATCCGGCTCATGCGCTTCCACCCCTTCCAGTTCGACATGGGTCACCCGGGCATCGGGTGGCCCCGTCCAGAGCCATTCGCCAAGCTCGCGCACTGCCTCGGCACGACCACACATCAGCACCTCGACACGCCCATCGGGCAGATTGCGCGCATGACCGGTCACGCCGAGCTGCAGCGCCTTCTCCTGGGTCGCGCGTCGGTACCAGACACCCTGGACCTTGCCGGTCACCAGGGCCTTCACGCAGCGCCTTTCCATGCTGTCTCCTCCCGCGTCGAATAATCCGCTACTGATTCGAGAGACTAGTCTTTAAGATGACACAAGGACATCGCCCGGCCAAAAGCCACCGCGATGCCGCGCTCGTCCTACCCGGACGGCGAGCCCACAACAATCATCCTCAAAAGGGAGTCTTCATCATGACGGTCTTCTCTCACCCCGACTTCGACCATCACCAGCGTATCGTCTTCGGCGCCGATGCCGCGAGCGGTCTGCGTGCCATCATCGCCATCCACAATACCCGGCGAGGCCCTGCACTGGGCGGCCTGCGCATCTACCCCTACGCCAGCGACGATGAGGCACTGACCGATGTGCTGCGCCTGTCACGCGGCATGACCTACAAGTCGGCACTGGCCGATCTGCCCCTGGGCGGTGGCAAGGCCGTGATCATCGCCGACCCGCGTCGCGACAAGACCCCGGAACTGCTGCGCGCCATGGGCCGCCTGGTCGATTCGCTGAACGGCGACTACATCACCGCCGAGGATTCCGGTTCGAGCGAGGCCGATATGCGGGTGATTGCGGAAACCACCGAGCATGTCGGCGGCCTCGGCCACGATGGCGTTTCCGGCGACCCTTCGCCCTTCACCGCCAAGGGCGTCTTCTGCGCCATGCGCAGCGCCGTGCGCCACGGCCTGGGTCGCGATGATTTCGATGGACTACGCGTGGGCATTCAGGGCGTCGGCCATGTCGGCGCCCAACTGGCGCGACAGCTCCACGAGGCCGGGGCTCGCCTGATCCTCACCGACGTCGACCGTGATGCCCTGGGCCAGCTCGCTGCGTCCCTAGAGGCGGACATCACCACGCCCGAGGCCATCGCCGAAGCGGATGTCGACGTCTTCGCGCCCTGCGCCATGGGCGCCGCCCTTTCAGCTTCCGTGGTCGAGCGGCTCAAGGCCCGGGTGGTGTGCGGTGCGGCCAACAATCAGTTGGCCAGTCCGGACATCGCCGACCTGTTGAAGGCTCGCGGCATTCTCTACACCCCGGATTATGTCGCCAATGCCGGCGGCGTGATCGAGATCGCCTGGCAGCGACGCCACGATTATCGACGGGACGCCGTCATGGCGCATATTGCCGGTATCGAGACCACCCTGGACGAAATCTTCGAGCGCGCCCGCCGGGAAGACAGCGACCCCAACAGCGTGGCCGATGCCCTGGCCCGGGAACGCTTCCGCGGCTGACGGCAGCCGACGGCCCGGGCGTCAGTCTGAATTCCGGGCCGTCGACTCGGGCGAGGCTTCGTCCTGAGCCGGGCGCTGAGCGTCATCGGTTGCAGACGCTTCGCTCGCTTTCCTGCGCCTGCCTGGCCAGGAAGGCATCTTCAGGCGCTTGCCCCGCTCTTCACGCGCTTCATCGAGCAGTTCGCGCTTGACCAGCACGGCACTGTTGCGCGGTATCACCTCCTGCCCCTTGGCCACCAGATGACACTTGGTGAAGGCCGCGCCGAACAACAGGATCAGCGAGGAGTAATAGACCCACAGCAACACCACCACCACCGAGCCGGCAGCGCCATATGCGGAAGCCGTGGCCGTGTAGGCCAGATAGACGGAGATAGCTGTACGCCCCACGGCGAACAGCAAGGCGGTGACGACCGCGCCCACCAGTACATCGCGCCAGCGCAGCACCACATCAGGCAGGACCTTGAAGATGGTCGCGAACAGCGCCGAGACCAGGGCCAGCGACACCAGGAATTCCGCGCCATTGGTCAGGAAACCGACGAACGGCAGCAGCCCATCGGCGGCCTTGAGCATCGCCTTGACCATCACCCCGAGCGCCAGCGACACCAGCAGTATGAAGCCGATCGACAGCACCACGGTCAGCGACAGGGTCCGGTTCTTGATGAAGATCCACAGGCTGTTGCTGCTCGGGCGCGCAGTGACGCCCCATAGCGTATTCAACGAGAACTGCATCTGGCCGAACACCGTGGTCGCACCGACCACCAGGGCGCCCAGGCCGAGCAGGGTCGGCATCAGTCCGGATTCCTGGATGCGCGACTGGGCCACGGCGTTCTGCACCAGCTCGGCGGCGCTCGCTCCCATGGTGCCCTCGAGCTGGGCGACGATCTGCCCCTGGGCCGCGTCCTCGCCCAGCACCAGGCCGATCACGGTCACCGCGATGATGACCGTCGGCGCCAGCGAGAACAGCGTATAGAACGCCAGCGAGCCGGCATAGCTGAAGGCATTGCGCTCCAGCCAGAGCTTTACCGCATCACGTACCACCGTCCACCAGAACAGGACGAAATCGCGAACCAGGGTCCAGACAGTCATCACGCTTTGCTTGATCACGACAGTTCCTCACATTCCCTTGCAGACCTGACAGCATACCGAAGCCTGTCACCGAGGTGCAGGGGCAAGCCGCGGCACGGACAGAGAATTGCGTGCTCAAAGACGGGTCACCATAATGGGCCTTTGCCTGCCTGGAGCGATGCCATGACCGCGACGCCAGACGCCGAACCCCACGAATACGATTTCGACTGTCTGGTCTTCATCGGCCGTTTCCAGCCCACGCATCTCGGCCATCTGGCGGTCATCCACCAGGCCCTCAAGCGTGCCCGCCAGGTCATCGTGCTGATCGGCTCCGCCTGGCAGGCCCGCTCGCTGCGCAACCCCTGGCGCTTCGACGAACGCCGCCGCATGCTGCGCAGCGCCTTCGACGACGAGGACAACGAACGCCTCGAGATCGTGCCGCTGCTTGACGCCCTCTACAACAACGATGTCTGGGTTCGTGATGTGCAGCGCAAGGTGCGCGACATCGCCTCTCCCAGCCATGCCCGACTGCCGCGCATCGGCCTGATCGGCGCCAGTCGCGGCCAATCGAGCTACTATCTTTCGCTCTTCCCCCAATGGGAGTCGGTCAGCGTGCCGATGGTCGAGGGCATCTCGGCCAGCCAGATCCGCGAGCGGCTGTTCCGCTCACCGATCGCCGCCGCCGATTACGCCAGCGCCGGCGCCTCCCATGAGCTCCCGCCCGGCGTGATCGACGGCATCAAGCAATTCCTCGAGACCGAGGCCTATCAACAGCTGGTCGAGGAGCAGGGCCTGCTGGATCAATACCGGCGTGCCTGGGCACAGGCGCCCTACCCGCCGATCTTCGTCACCGTCAGCGCGGTGGTAGTGCAATCCGGCCACATCCTGCTGGTCAAGCGCACCGCGGCACCGGGCAAGGGGCTCCTTGCCCTGCCCGGAGGCTTCATCAATCCGCAGGAACGCCTGCTGGATGCCTGCCTGCGTGAACTTCGCGAACGGGTACGCCTCAAGGTGCCGGAACCCGTGCTCAAGGGCTCGTTGCGCGGCCAGCGGCTTTTCGACGAGCCGCACCGAAGCTGGCGTGGCCGAACCCTGGCCGAGGCCTTCTACTTCGCCCTGCGTCCGGACCAGCAGCTACCCCGCCTGAAGCCGGTCAAGGGTGGCGACCATGCGCGCTGGGTCCCGCTGGCCGACCTCGAGCCGGATACCCTGTTCGAAGACCACTTCTTTATCATCCAGAACTTTCTGGGCCTGCCCGCCGACTTCAGCAGTCCCTGACGGGAAGGGTCCGGCCCAGGGGACAGGAATTTCCGTGTCGGGCACAGCAGGCAATCACGCTATGTTCAGGCCTGGAGGAAATCCCTCGGCAGCTTCATCATCTGCCGCCAGAGTTTCTCCACGCCAGGCTTGTGCACCAGCGAGCAACGATACAGGCGGATCTCCAGCGGCACATCGTTCTGCTCGCCGCCCGCCCGCACCAGCCGGCCATCGTTGAGTTCCTGGCGGATGCAGAAGTCCGGGATCCAGGCCATGCCCACACCCTGCATGACCATGCCCTTGAGCCCTTCGGCCATGGCGGTCTCGTAGACGGTCCGCAGGCGCATGCGCAGCGGGTCATTCTTCAGCAGCATGCGCACGCTGCGCCCCAGGAAGGCCCCCTGGGTGTAGGAGAGATAGGGAATCGCCTCGCCGCTGTCCAGCGAGAAACGCGGCCGCCCCCGGGTATCCGGCAGACAGACCGGCAGCATCTTGACCTGGCCGATGGAAAAGGAGGGAAAGACCTCGGCGTCGAGCTGCATGCTGGCATAGGGATCATAGTACGCCAGCATCAGGTCGCAGTTGCCTTCGCGCAGCACATGAATGGCATCGCCCACGTTCATGGCCACCAGGCGGGTCGGCAATTCGCCGACGCCCTTCTGCAGGCGGGAGATCCACTGCGGATAGAAGCTCAATGCCAGGGAGTGCGCGGCCACGATGTCCAGGGCTTCGTTGGCCATGGAAAGCCCCCGCAAGTGGCCAAGGCTCTCGTTGAGCTGCTCGACCATGCTGCGCGCGGTCACCAGGAACAACTGCCCTTCCGGGGTGAGATCCACCGGCGTGGTGGAGCGATCGACCAGGGTGACGCCCACCGCCTGCTCCAGCGAACGGATGCGCCGGCTGAAGGCCGGTTGAGTGACGTGGCGCTGTCGCGCCGATCCAGAAAAACTACGCGTGTTGGCCAGGGCGACGAAATCTTCCAGCCACTTGGTCTCGAGGTTCACCACGACTCCCGATCACTGATACATGGACGACTCTTCCGGAGTCGGTCGGTATGCTCGGCGTGAGCGTAATTTACCTCAGCCGCTCGCCCATCCCAAGCGAATCACTGCACCGGAGAGAGCAGATAGGCAGCACGGGACAACAACTTGCGCCACAGCGCCCGGGACTGGATCTCCTCGAGCGTGACTTCCCGACAGGCAGTGAAATCGTGCACGAGCATTTCGTGCACCTCGGCGGCGAAACGCCGGTCCGGCACCACCGCCGTGATCTCGAAATTGAGCCGGAAGGAGCGATTGTCGAGATTCACGGTGCCGACGCTGGCCGCCACGTCATCGATCAGGATGACCTTCTGGTGCAGAAAGCCCGGCTGGTAGCGATACACCCTCACGCCGGCACGCAGCATGTCGGGCAAGAAGGAAAAGGCCGAGAGGAAGACCAGCAGATGATCCGGGCGCTCCGGCATCATGATACGCACGTCCACCCCGCGCATGGCGGCCAGTCTCAGGGCATCCTGGACACTGTGGTCCGGCACGAAATAGGGGCTGGTCACCCAGAGGCGCTCGTGGGCACTGTGGATGGCATGTTGCACCAGCAGGCTGGCGGTTTCCTGCGGATCCGCCGGTCCCGAGGGCACGATCACCACATTCTGGCTTTCCTCGCAGGTGACCTGTGGCGTCCAGGTCAGGCTGGCCACCTCACCCGTCGCCCAGTGCCAGTCCTCCCAGAAGGCTTCCTGGAGGCCGAGCACGCTGGGGCCCGCCAGGCGCAGATGGGTATCGCGCCAATGGCCATGCTTGGGGTTCTGGCCCAGATACTCGACGCCGACATTGAACCCGCCAACCCAGCCTTCGCGACCGTCGACCACCAGGATCTTGCGGTGATTGCGGAAGTTGAGCTGGAAGCGGTGTCTCACGCCGCGGGAGGAGTGAAAGGCGCTGACCGCCACGCCGGCCCCACGCAGATCGCGCAGGTAACGCTCCGGCAGCTTGTGACAGCCGATCTCGTCATAGAGGAAATAGACGCGTACATCTCTCGCGACAGCATTCTTCAGGCGCTGCTTGAGCTCGTGGCCGAGGGCGTCGTCGCGCACGATGAAGAACTGCACCAGAACATACTGCTCGGCACGGTCGATGCCCGCAAACAGGCTTTCGAAGGTCGCTTCGCCATCCACCAGCAGCTCCGCGCGGTTGCCACTGGTCAGCGGCATCATCGCCAGCTTTTCCACGGCCAGCACGTCGGCTTCCTTGGCGCCGGCCAGGTAAGGCTCGACCAGGTTGCGGTAGCGCGCCAGCACCCGACGCAGCACGGAATCGCGCTCGCCGCGCGCCGATACATAGCCATAGAATCTCGGCCTGCCGAACACCCAGTAGGCCGGCACCGCCAGATAAGGAACGGTCACCAGCGAGATGATCCAGGCGATAGCCCCCTGGGACGTACGGCTGGACATCAAGGCCTGTACCGCCGACAGAATGCCGAGCAGATGAATCGTCGGAATCAGCACGCCGAACAACCAGGAAGCCATGCTCACACCCTTTCCGTGGGATAAAGACGCGGGTCGTCGATGATCGACGGGCCATAGCATACGCGCAACGACGACGGCCCCGCCAGTCGACGGGGCCGTCATGCGCAGTCGCGGACGCTACTCTGTAACGGATCAGGCGCGCTCGGCGATGATCTCCTTCCACTTTGCCGGCCCGGTCTGATGTACCGAAGTGCCCGCGCTGTCCACCGCCACGGTCACCGGCATGTCCTCGACCTCGAACTCATAGATCGCTTCCATGCCCAGGTCCTCGAAGCCGACCACTCGCGCCTGCTTGATTGCCTGGGCCACCAGGTAGGCGGAGCCGCCGACCGCCATCAGGTAGACGGCCTGATTGTCGCGAATCGCCTCGATGGCCGCTTCGCCACGCTCGGCCTTGCCGACCATGCCCAACAGGCCGGTCTGCTCCAGCATGGTCCGCGTGAACTTGTCCATCCGGGTCGCCGTGGTCGGACCGGCCGGCCCCACCACTTCGTCACCGACCGGATCCACCGGGCCCACGTAGTAGATGAAGCGCCCCTTCAGGTCCACGGGCAGCGGCTCGCCCTTGGCGATCATGTCGACCATGCGCTTGTGGGCGGCGTCACGGCCGGTGAGCAGCTTGCCATTGAGCAGCAGGGTGTCCCCGGGCTGCCAGGTGCGAATCTCCTCGGCGGTGATCGCATCGAGATCGACGCGCTTGACGTTGTCGCCGGCCTCGCGGGTGATCTCCGGCCAGTCCTCGAGCTTGGGCGCCGGCAGCGCGGCCGCGCCGGAACCGTCCAGGGTGAAGTGGGCGTGACGCGTCGCCGCGCAGTTGGGAATGATCGCCACCGGCTTGTTGGCAGCATGGGTCGGATAGTCCTTGACCTTGATGTCGAGCACCGTGGTCAACCCGCCCAGGCCCTGGGCACCGATGCCGGTCCGATTGACCTTGTCGTAGAGCTCGAGACGCAGCTCCTCGGCGCGGTTCGAAGCCCCGCGAGCCTGGAGTTCCTGGATGTCGATGGGATCGAGCAACGATTCCTTGGCCAGCTCCATGGCTTTCTCGGCGGTACCGCCGATGCCGATGCCGAGCATCCCCGGCGGGCACCAGCCGGCGCCCATCTTCGGCAATTGCTCGAGCACCCAGTCGACCACGCTATCGGAGGGATTGAGCATGGCGAACTTCGACTTGGCCTCGCTGCCGCCGCCCTTGGCGGCCACATGCACCTCGACGGTGTCGCCGGGCACCAGCTTGTGGTGAATCACCGCCGGCGTGTTGTCACGGGTATTGGCACGCTTGCCGTCCGGGTCGGCCAGCACCGAGGCACGCAGCACGTTATCGGGCAGCAGATAGGCCCGACGCACCCCCTCGTTGATCATGTCATCCAGGCTCATGTCCGTCTCGAAGCGCACGTTCATGCCGACGTGCACGAAGACGGTGACGATGCCGGTATCCTGACAGATCGGGCGATGACCGGTGGCACACATCCGGGAATTGATCAGGATCTGGGCGATGGCGTCCCTGGCGGCAGGATTCTCCTCCCGCTCGTAGGCCTCCGCCATGGCATCGATGAAGTCCTTGGGATGATAGTAGGAGATATACTGCAGGGCGTCGGCGACACTCTGGATGAGGTCGTCCTGGCGGATCACGGTCATGAGCAAGTCGCTCCTTTGTGGGTCGACGCGCCCGCTTCTGTACCGACCCGAAACGCCGGCGGCGGGCTTCAAGGAGCGGTTATCATACCGTAATCGCTTGCCTTCCGGCAGCTTGACACCGCAGGAATCATCGGCTCAAGCCACCGGTTCAGCCCACCGCCAGTTGGCGCTCCTTGAGCTCATGCAGGCGATCCCGCAGTCGCGCGGCTTCCTCGAACTCGAGATTCTGCGCCGCCTCGACCATGGCATCCTCGAGCCGCGTCAGCTCCTTCTGTATCTCCGCCGGCGACAGGGAATCGGGATCGTAGATCGCCGCGCCCTCGGCCACCTTGCGTTCGCTCTTGCGCCCCTTGCCCTTGCGTCCCGGGGTCTCGGCCGACTCGAGGATATCCGCCACCGAACGGGACACGGTTTCGGGCGTGATGCCATGCTCCTCGTTATGAGCGATCTGCTTGGCGCGTCGACGTTCGGTCTCGTCGATGGCACGGCGCATGGAATCGGTGACCCGATCGCCATAGAGCACTGCCTTGCCATGGGCATTGCGCGCCGCCCGGCCGATGGTCTGAATCAGCGAGCGCTCGTTGCGCAGGAAGCCTTCCTTGTCGGCATCGAGGATCGCCACCAGCGAAACCTCGGGAATGTCCAGGCCCTCGCGCAGCAGGTTGATGCCCACCAGGACATCGAACTTGCCGAGTCGAAGATCACGGATGATCTCCACGCGCTCGACGGTATCGATGTCGGAGTGCAGGTATCGCACCCTGACGTCGTGCTCATCCAGGTACTCGGTCAGGTCCTCGGCCATGCGCTTGGTCAGGGTGGTGACCAGCACGCGCTCGTCCACCGCGCTGCGTGCACGGACTTCCGACAACAGATCGTCGACCTGGGTGGAGGCCGGGCGCACCTCGATCTCGGGATCGAGCAGGCCGGTGGGACGCACCACCTGCTCCACCACCTGCCCGGCGTGCTCGGCTTCATAGGGGCCGGGCGTCGCCGAGACGAACACCGCCTGAGGGCAGATGCGCTCCCATTCCTGGAACGTCATGGGGCGGTTGTCCAGTGCCGAGGGCAGCCGGAAGCCGTATTCCACCAGCGTCTCCTTGCGCGAACGGTCACCCTTGTACATGCCCCCGACCTGGGGAACGCTGACGTGGGACTCGTCGATGAACAGCAGGGCATCCGCCGGCAGGTAATCGAAAAAGGTGGGCGGCGGCTCGCCGGGCGCCCGCCCCGAGAGGTAGCGGGAATAGTTCTCGATGCCGTTGCAGTAGCCGAGTTCCAGCATCATCTCGATGTCGTAGAGCGAACGCTGCTCCAGCCGCTGCGCCTCGACCAGCTTGTCGTGCTGGCGCATCCAGGCCAGCCGCTCCGCCAGCTCTTCCTTGATCGAGTCGATGGCGCCCATGATGGTTTCCCGCGGCGTCACATAGTGCGTCTTGGGATAGATGGTCATGCGCGGCACCTTGCCCCGCACTTCGCCGGTCAGCGGATCGAACAGGCTGATCTGGTCGATCTCGTCGTCGAACAGCTCGACGCGCACGGCCTCGTCCTCGGCGTCGGCCGGGAAGATATCGATGACATCGCCGCGTACCCGGTAGGTCCCGCGCTTGAAGTCCATGTCGTTGCGGGTGTACTGCAACTCGGCCAGGCGTCGCAGGAAGGCGCGCTGGTCGATGAGCTCGCCACGATTGAAGTGCAGGCGCATCTTCAGGTAGAGGTCCGGATCGCCGAGACCGTAGATCGCCGACACCGAGACCACGATCAGCGCATCGCGACGCTCGAGCAGCGCCTTGGTGGCGGACAGCCGCATCTGCTCGATGTGATCGTTGATCGAGGCGTCCTTCTCGATGAAGGTGTCCGAGGAAGGCACATAGGCCTCGGGCTGATAATAGTCGTAGTAGGAAACGAAGTACTCGACGGCATTTTCGGGGAAGAACGACTTGAACTCGCCATAGAGCTGGGCGGCCAGGGTCTTGTTCGGCGCCATGACGATGGTCGGACGCTGCAGGCGCTCGACGACGTTGGCCATGGTGAAGGTCTTGCCCGAGCCGGTCACCCCCAGCAGCGTCTGGTGGGCCAGGCCGGCTTCGAGCCCCTTCACCAGCCCCTCGATGGCCGAGGGCTGATCCCCGGCGGGCTTGAACTTCGATTCCAGACGAAACGGCTTGCTCATCGGTTCTCCCTGCTGTCGCGACATGCGGCTATGTCGACCGGCGCGTGGTGATCTCGACCTCGGATGTCGTCATCAGGCGGTGGATGGGACACTTGTCGCTGATCTCCTCGAGCCGCGCCCGCTGCGTCTCGTCCAGGTCGCCATGAAACTGCATGATCACCTCGAGGCGATAGACACCCCGCGCCTCGTCGCGTTCATCGCGATTGACCGTCACCTCGACGCTCTCCAGGGGCCAGCCCTTGCGACGCGCGTACATCCGGGCGGTGATCGCCTTGCAGGCGCCCAGCGAGAGATCGAAGTAGTCATGCGGGTCCGGCGCCAGGCCATCGCCCCCGTATTCCTCGGGCACGTCGACGAGCAGATCCTCGAAGCCGTCGATGGTGGCCCGTTCACGCAACCGGCCGTTGCGTTCGCTGCGCAGCCGAATACTCATTCAGGATACCTCGATACCCAGACCGAGCGCCTGGACCGCCTTTATCAGCGCCTGGCGACGCACGTTACCATCCACATCGGCGCCATGGCGTCCCACCTCGACACTCTCGACACCATCCAGCATCATCAAGGCGGTGGTGATGCGATTGACCTGATCGGCGTCCTCGACGCCCTTGAACTGTAGAGACAATTGCGCCATGCAGGCAGCTCCATTCGGCAGCGAACATCGGATCCTCGAGTCTAGCACGACGCCCGCTCGACTGGCCCGCGACACTTGCATTCCCGCCGCCTCGCCCGCATGTTGCTTCCACATTCCGCCAAGGCAGATGACAAGGATCCCGACATGAACGACTGGATCGCGCGAATCGGCGGTCGCCTCGAAGACGGCGCGCGTGTCGTCTTCGACACTCCCGAACCCGCTCGCCGGGCCCTGGAGGGGCCGGTGATGTCCCCGCTCGTCCACCTCGGCATCCTCGATGTCGTGGGCGATGGTGCCGAACGTTTCCTCCAGGGCCAGACCAGCGCCCAGCTCTCGCTGGTCGACGGTGAGTTCGCACCGCTGGGTTGCTTCTGCACGCCCAAGGGCCGCGTTCTCGCCAACGTCCAGTTGTGGCGCGTGGCGCCGAATCACTACCGCTTGCTGACGCACCACGAGCTGGTCGCCTCCCTCGCCGAGCATCTGGCCAAGTTTGCGCCCTTCTATCGGGTCGAGCTGACGCCGCGCGACGATCTCGCCCTGATCGGCCTGTTCGGCCATGAGGCCCCCGCCGTGGCCGAGGCCCTGCTCGACGTGGAGCCCCCCGGTGCCTGGCGGCAGGTCGAGCGGGAGGCCCTCCAGGTCGTGGGGCATCCCGGCCCGGTCACCCGGATGCTGCTCTGCCTGCCGACAGCGGACGCCGAAGCCACCTGGTCGCGCCTGGCCGCCCAGGTCACGCCGGTCGACAGCGCCACATGGCGCCTGCACGACATCCAGGCCGGGCTGGTCTGGCTCGACGCCAGCCAGCGCGACAGCTATCTGCCGCAGATGATCAACTGGGAGGCGTTGGGCGGCATCAGCTTCAAGAAGGGCTGCTACACCGGCCAGGAAGTCGTTGCCCGGGCGCACTTCCGTGGCCAGGTCAAGAAGCGCCTGATGCGCGCCCAGCTCGAGGGCGAGCAATTGCCCGAGCCGGGCAGCGCCGTCCTCGACGCCGCCGACAAGCGCCTCGGTGAGGTTCTCAGCGCCGAACTCGACGCCTATGGGCAGGCCGAGATCCTGGCGGTGATGAGTACGCGGGAGCCCAAGGAGCCATTGAGCGTGGCCGGGCAGAAGCTCAAGCTGCTCAAGCTTCCTTATCCTCTTGAGCGTCTGGATCCGGAGCAGTTAGCGGAGAAACACTGACCCGGGCGGACATTCTCAGGTCGAACCGAATAGCCGGTTCGCCGTCGCCGAGCTGTCCGCCGCCACCCGGTCGAATGACTGGCCGCGCAGCTCGGCCACCACCCGACACACCTCCGCTACCCGCGCCGGCTCGTTGCGCTCGCCCTGGTGGCCGGCAAGCGGCATGTCGGGGCTGTCGGTCTCCAGCACATAGCCGTCATCGGGCAAGGCCGCCACGGCACGCTGCAGTCGCTTGGCGCGCTCATGCGTCACGGCACCTCCCAGGCCCACCACGAACCCCAGTCGGCGAAAGGCTTCCGCCTGTTCGGGAGAACCGGCAAAGGCATGGATCAGCCCGCCGGCCGGTGGCGCCAGTTGGCGCAGCCGCTTGGCCACCTGGTCGTTGGCTCGCACGCAGTGCACGACCAGAGGCAGATTGTGCCGTCGCGCCAGTCGTACCTGGGCATCGAACAGCCGCCACTGCGCTTCCAGCGAATCGGCAAAGCGCGCATCGATACCGCACTCGCCCACCGCGACGACGCCAGGATTGGCATCGAGCGCTTCCTCCAGTGCCTCGATGTCCTCGTCGCCATGCCGGTCGAGAAAGCAGGGATGCAGCCCGAGACATACTGCAATCCCCTGGCACTCGCCCAGCGCCAGCACCTCGCCCCATCGCTCCCGGGTCGTGGCCGGCACCACAAAGCGTTCGACACCCGCCGCCCGGGCCCGGGCCAACACCCGTTCCCGGTCGGCGGAAAAGTCGGGGAAATCCAGATGACAATGCGCGTCGACGAGCATCGGCAACTACTGGGCCGTCCAGCCCAGGTCGATGTTCCAACTGGCGCCGGTAACGGCACCGGCGGCATCGGATGCCAGATAGCCGACCAGCGCGGCCACTTCGTCGGGGTCGATCAGCCGCTTCACGGCGGCGTTCTTGAGCATGACCTGCTCGATGACCTCCTGCTCGTCCATGCCGTGCATCCGGGCCTGATCGGCGATCTGATTGTCGACCAGCGGCGTCTTGACGTAGGCCGGGCACAGGGCATTCGCCGTGATGCCCTGATCGCCTCCCTCGAGTGCAGCCGTCTTGGTCAGGCCGATCATGCCGTGCTTGGCGCTGACATAGGCCGCCTTGCCGGGCGAAGCGACCTGGGCGTGCACCGAGGCGATGTTGACGATACGCCCCCAGCCATTTTCACGCATGGAGGGCCAGGCCGCCTGGGTCAGCAGGAAGGGAGCCGTCAGCATCAGGTCGATGATGTGGCGCCACTTTTCCTCGGGAAAGGTCTCGATCGGCGAGACATGCTGGATGCCGGCGTTGTTGACCAGGATATCGAGATGTCCGAAACGCTGGAGCGCATCCTGCACCGCCGCCCGGCAGGCATCGCCATTGGTGAGATCGGCCTGATGGAAGGCGGCGCCGGCACGTTCGGCGACCTCCTCCCCGGCCGGGTTGAAGTCCACGGCCAGGACCTGGTGTCCCTGCTCGCAGAAGTGGCGGACCACGGCCTCACCGATACCACTGCTGGTGCCGGTGACCAGGGCGACACGGGGCTTGGCGGCATTGGCATTCATGAACGACTCCTCGGAGAACTGTAAGAAGGACGGCCAACAAGAACCGTAAAAAAATGTTTTGAAAGCTTTGCAAAAGCGCGGTGGCATGGCCTGGCGACGTCATCAGCATAGGG
Organism: Halomonas elongata DSM 2581; assembly: GCF_000196875.2. NCBI lineage: Bacteria > Pseudomonadati > Pseudomonadota > Gammaproteobacteria > Oceanospirillales > Halomonadaceae > Halomonas > Halomonas elongata. The sequence goes on along the minus strand of NC_014532.2, from coordinate 1,789,183 downwards.
TAAAGCCCATTGCGTTGCCTATGCCCACGGCCACCACATTCGACAGCCGGATCGTGATACAGGACACTGCTTGCAACGAGACCCCAACGCCGAGGAGCCAGCCACCATGACCCCCGAGCAACGACTGGAAATCGCCGAGGACATCGCCCGGCAGGCCGGCCGCATGATCCGCGACGCACGTACGGGCCAGGATTTCGGCCAGCGCTACAAGGACGGGCAGGAATTGGTGACCGACGCCGATGTCGAGGTCGACACCTACATCAGCGAACGGCTGCAGACGGACTTCCCCGACGAGCAACGCCTCAGCGAGGAACTGGCGCCGGACCGAGAAGCCCTGGAAACTCCCAAGGCGCTATGGATCGTCGACCCCATCGACGGTACCGTGAATTTCGCCCATGGGCTTCGCCATGTGGCCGTTTCCATCGGTTGGGCCAGCGAAGGGCATCTGCGCCTCGGTGTGGTGCACGCTCCCTTCCTCGACGAGACCTACACGGCGCTGGCCGGCCATGGCGCCTGGTGCAACGGCGAACCGATCCAGACCAGCCCGGCACCGCAACTCGAGCGCGCCCTGGTGGGTACCGGTTTCCCCTACCGGCGTGACAGCCGCCCTCCCCTGATGCGCCGGCTGATGGCCATCCTGACCCATTGCCAGGATATTCGCCGCAACGGCTCGGCCGCCCTGGATCTCTGCGATGTCGCCTGTGGTCGACTGGACGCCTATTACGAAAGCGTCTCGCCCTGGGACTTCGCCGCCGGGCTGCTGATCGCCCGGGAAGCCGGCGCCCGTACCGGCCACCTCTACCCCGGTCCGGGCGGTATCCCCGAGGACCTTTACGGCGAAAACCTGCTGGTCAGTAGTCCCGGCCTGCATGACGAACTGGGAGACCTGCTGCGACGCGCCGACGCCAGCGAAATCTCTTCCTGGTGACGCCTGATAGGCTGACACAATGATGGCCTTTGGGCGGCGCCTATTGGCCAAACGCCAGCCGCTCGGTCACAATATCGCGCCATTTCCCGGGTCTTGTGCGAACAGTCGACGAGCGAAGGCCCTTTTCGTACAGACCCTGGCCATTCATGCATTCCGAAATACAAGGAGACAGCTGATGTTCGTCGTCATATTCGGCCGCCCCGCCTGCCCGTTCTGCGTTCGTGCCCAGGCGCTCGCCGAGAAGCTGGAAAGCGCCGGCGCCATCGAAGGCTTCCGCTACGTGGACATCCACGAAGAAGGCATCACCAAGGCCGACCTGGAGAAGACCATCGGCAAGCCGGTGCAAACCGTGCCGCAGATCTTCGCCGACCAGACGCACATCGGTGGTTTCACCGAATTCGACCAGTGGGTCACCGAGCAAGGGCTGTTGGCCACCACGGCTCAGTGAACGACTCATTCAGCGCTTTGCTGACGCCCCAAAAAGCCGCCGACAGGCGGTTTTTTTTCGTTGACTCCCTCGCCGAACCCCGCCCGAATGCCTCGCTTGCGCCCTCGTTGAATCTGCCCACACCCAGGCCGTTTACAATCCTCATGATCGAGTACGAGAAAGCGCCCTGGTGTTTACGAACATTCGATAGCGGGCCGCGGCGCTTTCGCAATGGCATTGGACGTCGTCGGATCGGCAGAAGGATCAAGGATGCAACGGGAAGCGTTTATCCAGCAATTGTGGCTGGATTACATCCACCATCAACCGGATATCGGCGGGCTGCGCCTGTGGCCGGTAACGGCAAGAGCGGAGTACCTGACACTGCTCACGCTCAATCATGGCCCCTGGGCGATGGATGCGCTGTTGCCGCTGCTCGCACAATGCGGCTACCAGCCTCGCCATCGTTATGCCATGGCCGATCGTGGCCTGCTGGTCACCCTGCTGGCCACGGACGACCATGACGCACCCTGGCTGGTACTCGCCGAGTTGCAGCTCGGAACCCTGCAGCGCCGGCCCCGGGATCGGCTGCGGCGGCTCGTCGATAGCGCCGACACCAGCCCCGCCTCGCTGCCCTGCGGAGGGCGCCCCTGGCCCATGCCGAGCTGGGACGACTACCGAACCCTGGCGGAAGCTCATCCCCTGGCAGGCTGGCTGGCGGTGATGGGCACACGTGTCCATCATGCGGGATTCGATTGCGGCCATCTCGGCGACGACATCGGGCACCTCGACGAGCGCTTGCACCAGGCCGGCTTTGCCGGCGACGCCGATCGCCATCGCGGGGTCTTTCCCATCTCGCCGTTGCTCGATTATCGCTTCTACGCCACCCATTCGCAGCGCCTGCCCTTCGCCGACGGCGACCTGCATCGCGTTCCCCTCGGCGGCCTGGCGCTGGTCCAGAAGCAGGTCAGTGCCAACCAGGAACGCTGTGTCGAGCTGCTGCTTCCCCACCATACCCGTTGCGAGCTGGGTTGAGAGCCGAGCCGACCGGCATTCGATGCAATGCATCATGACCATCCACAGTTTCTGTGGATAACGCTGTGAATCGGCTCGGTAGAACCGCGCGCAAGCGGCTAGCCAATGCCCCCTGACACGAAATGGTCAGATTTTCGACAGGCCGACGGCCCGCTCAAGGGGCGAAGGTCATCTCCGGCACGTGCTCGGGCACCACCAGGCGACCGGCCGTCTTTGCCTTGATCTCCTCGACGCTGACCCCCGGGGCGCGCTCCTTGAGCACGAAGGCACCATCCTCGATCTCCAGATACGCCAGGTCGGTGAGCACGCGATTGATGCAGCCGGCACCGGTCAGCGGCAGGTTGCACTGCTCGAGCAGTTTCGATTCACCATGCTTGGACGCATGGGTCATGGTACAGATGATGTTCTCGGCCCCGGCCACCAGGTCCATGGCCCCGCCCATGCCCTTGATCAGCTTGCCGGGAATCATCCAGGAGGCGATGTTGCCGTGCTGGTCGATCTCGAAGGCGCCGAGTACGGTGAGATCGACGTGGCCGCCGCGAATCATCGCGAAGGACTCCGCCGAGGAGAAGATCGCCGCGCCGGATCGCGCCGTGACGGTCTGCTTGCCGGCATTGATCATGTCCGGGTCGAGTTCGTCCTCGGTGGGGAAGCGCCCCATGCCGAGCAGACCGTTCTCGGACTGCAGCATCACATCGATATCGTCGGGGACATAGTTGGCCACCAGGGTCGGGATGCCGATGCCCAGGTTGACGTAGAAACCGTCCTCGAGTTCGCGCGCCACGCGCATTGCCATCTGTTCGCGAGTCAGTGCCATCTTGATGCCTCTTGTATCTTGTCAGGGATGAGGGAGTTCCTCGGCCTCGGGCTGGATGAGCGCCGGGGACAAGGCGGAGCGAGGGGTCTTTTGCCATGGATGGCAAAAGTAGCGCCCAAGGATGGGTTTACAGCGCCCTCGCGAAGGCTTGTCGCCGGAAAAGCTCATTCTTGATCGGTCGAAGGAGCTCTTAGCCCTCGTGCACGGTGCGCTTTTCGATGCGCTTCTCGAAGGTGCCCTGGATGATCCGGTCGACATAGATCCCCGGCGTGTGAATCTGATCGGGACGCAACTCGCCGGGCTCGACGATTTCTTCCACCTCGACCACGGTGACACGACCGGCGGTGGCGGCCAGCGGGTTGAAGTTCTGGGCGGTGTCGCGGTAGACGACATTGCCGTATCGATCGGCCTTCCAGCCCTTGACGATGGCGAAGTCGCCGACCACGGATTCCTCGAGAATGTAGGAGCGCCCGTTGAACTCGCGGACCTCCTTGCCCTCGCCGATGGGCGTGCCATAGCCGGTGGCGGTGTAGAAGGCGGGAATCCCCGCTCCCCCGGCACGCATCTTCTCGGCCAGGGTCCCCTGGGGCGTGAGCACCACCTCGATCTCGCCTTCCAGCATCTGCTGTTCGAAGAGCGCGTTCTCGCCCACGTAGGACGCATGGATGGCACGGATCTGCCGATCCTCGAGCAAGACACCGAGACCGAAACCGTCGACGCCACAATTGTTGGAATAGATGGTCAGGTCCTTGACCCCGCGCCGCTTGATCTCGCCGATCAGGTTCTCCGGGATGCCACACAGCCCGAAGCCACCGGCAATGATCGTCATGCCGCTCTCGAGGCCGGCCATCGCCGCCTCATAGGAATCCACTCGCTTGTCGAATCCGGCCATACTGGTGCCTCAATGATTGCCAGGAAATTGTTGTCGGCGCTCCACCATCGCGGGAGCTTGTCCTGCAGTGTCATGGCCCGACCATCTATTTGTTAAGTTTGTTTTTCTTATCGTTTTTTTGTAAAAACAAATAAATCTAGTCGCCATGAGACGCCCAGCATGACCGTCAAGCAGCTTCGGGCCTTTCTCGCCGTTGCCCAGACCCTCAGCTTCACCCAGGCCTGCGAACGGCTGCACCTCTCTCAGCCGGCGCTCAGCCTGACCATCAAGGGGCTCGAAGAAGCCCTCGGCGGACGCTTGCTCAATCGCAGCACGCGCAGCGTTCGCCTGACTCCGGAAGGCGAGTCCCTGTTACCGCTGGCCAAGCGCCTGCTGGCCGACTGGGACAACACCGAAGAAATGCTGCGCCAGCGCTTCACGCTGCAACTCGGCAGCGTTGCCGTGGCCGCCATGCCCTCCTTCGCCGGCAACCAGCTACCCTCCCTGCTGGCCAGCTTTCGGCGACGCCATCCCGGCATCAATGTCACCGTGCACGATGTCATCAACGAGGAGGTCATCGACATGGTGCGCCAGGGGCGCGTCGAACTGGGCATCGCCTTCGAACCCGAAGCCAGCGAAACGCTGCAGGTCGACCCACTGTTCATGGACCGCTTCGTCGCCGTGGTGCCCGCCGATTCCGAGCTTGCCGACTACCGGGACCTCGACTGGCCCCGGCTATTGACGCAGGATTTCATCACCCTGCAACGTCCCTCCACGGTGCGGCGAATGCTCGAACGACGCCTCGGCGATGCCGGCATTTCGCTGGCAGTGGCCTTCGAGAGCCATCAGTTGACCACGGTGGGACGCATGGTCGCCGACGGCCTGGGCGTGAGTGCCGTGCCGTCGCTGTGCATCGAGCAGATGCACGAACTCGGCGCACGCTGCCTGCCGCTGCATTCGCCGATCATCGAACGCACGGTCGGCGTGCTCTCGCCCGGAACCGGCGAACTCTCGATGGCCGCCCAGGCACTGCGTGACGTGCTGCGCGACGGCGTTGCGCCGCCCGCATTGGCACCTTCCGATGCTAGGCTGTAAATGGGTGCCTGCCGCCCGCAATACCCCGACCGAGACCCGATGAGAGGAACGACATGACCGCTCCACTCTGGCAACCTTCCCCCGAGACCATTGCCGCCACGCAGATGGCGTCGCTGATGCGTCGCATCGAGGCCGAGCATGGCGCGCAGCTGCACGATTACGCTGACCTGCATGCCTGGAGCGTCGACAATCCCGAGCGCTTCTGGTCTCTGCTCTGGGACGACTTCGAGATCGTCGCCGAACAGCGCGGCGGGCCGGTGCTCGAAGCGCCCGACGCCATGCCGGGAGCGCGTTGGTTCCCCGAGGCTCGGCTCAACTTTGCCGCCAACCTGCTGCGCCGCCGCGACGCGGCACCGGCCCTGATCGCCCACGACGAACGCGGACGCCGGCGCGAACTCAGCCACGCCGAACTGTATCGGCGCGTCGCCAGGCTGTCCCGCGCACTGCGCGACGATGGCGTCGAAGCGGGCGACCGGGTCGCCGGCTTCGTTCCCAACAGCGAGCATGCAGTGATCGCCATGCTGGCAACGGCGAGTCTCGGCGCCGTCTGGTCCTCCTGCTCACCGGACTTCGGCTTCCAGGGCGTCCTCGACCGTTTCGGCCAGATCACGCCCAAGGTGCTGATCGCCGCCGACGGCTACACCTGGAACGGCAAGCCCATCGACACTCGCTCCCGGCTGGCCGAGATCGCCCGCGCTCTCGATGGGCTCGAGACTCTGGTGGTGTTCCCCTTCCTCGACGACGCACCATCACTGGACGAGATTCCCGGCGCGGTGGCCTGGGACGACTACCTCGACAACCCGGCCGAGGACATCGACTTCCGTCCCCAGCCCTTCGACCATCCGCTCTACATCCTCTATTCATCGGGCACCACCGGCACGCCCAAGTGCATCGTCCACAGTGCCGGCGGCACCCTGCTCCAGCACCTCAAGGAGCACCGTCTGCACACCGACCTCTCCGCCGTGGACACCCTCTTCTACTACACCACCTGCGGCTGGATGATGTGGAACTGGCTGGTTTCCGGCCTGGCCAGCGGCGCGACCCTGGTGCTGTTCGACGGCGCCGCCTTCGCCCCCGACTCCAGCGTGCTCTGGCGCATCGCCGAACGCGAGGGCATCACGGTGTTCGGCACCAGCGCCCGCTACCTGGCCGCCTGTGAAAAGGAAGGGCTCGTCCCCGGACGAGATCACGACCTGACACCACTGCGTGCCGTCCTCTCCACCGGCTCGGCGCTGTCCCACGAATCCTTCGACTATGTCTACCGCGACATCAAGGACGACCTGCTGCTGGCTTCCATTTCCGGGGGCACCGATATCGTCTCCTGCTTCGCCCTGGGGTGCCCGATCCGCCCCGTCTATCGCGGCCAGTTGCAATGCCGCGGCCTGGGCATGGCCGTGGATGTCTTCGACGACGATGGCCGGCCGCTGCGCGGCGAGAAAGGCGAACTCGTCTGCACCCGCCCCTTCCCCTCGATGCCGATCGGCTTCTGGAACGATCCCGACAGTGAGCGCTACCACGACGCCTACTTCGCCACCTTCCCCGGCATCTGGGCCCATGGCGATTATGCCGAGATCACCCCCGAGGATGGCCTGATCATCCACGGCCGCTCCGATGCCGTGCTCAACCCCGGCGGGGTCAGAATCGGTACCGCCGAGATCTATCGCCAGGTCGAGAAGGTCGAGGGCGTTCTGGAGTCACTGTGCATCGGCCAGGAATGGGGCGACGACGTGCGCGTGGTCCTGTTCGTTCGCCTGAAGGACGGCCGCGTTCTCGACGACGCCCTGCGCGACGAGATCAAGGCCACCATTCGCGCCAACACCACCCCGCGCCATGTGCCGGCCCGCATCCTCCAGGTCAAGGATCTACCGCGCACCCTTTCGGGCAAGCTCGTCGAGCTGGCGGTGCGCAACGTGGTGCATGGCCAGCCGGTGAAGAACCGCGAGGCCCTGGCCAACCCCGAGGCGCTGTCGCTGTTCGAGGACCTGCCCGAATTGCGTGACTGAGCCCGGCTTCACTGCATGCGGAGAATGTCGTCTGGCGACCAGGCACATTCTCCATTAGCATTGCGGCTCATCACGATCATCAAGGAGGCCGGCATGTCGACCCTGAAGGGGCTCGTCAGCCTGCTGTTGCTGACTCTCAACACCCTGTTCTGGGCAGTGCCGCTGATCGCGCTCACCCTGCTCAAGCTCGTCACCCCCGGGCGCCCCCTGCGCCGCCGGGTGCTCACGGGACTCAACGCCATTGCCCGCTGGTGGCTGGACATCAACCTCTGGTGGATGCGTCATTGGCTGTCACCGCGACTCGACCTGGAACTGCCCGATGGCCTGAGTCGCGATGACTGGTGGCTGGTGCTCTCCAACCATCGCAGCTGGACCGATATCTTCGTGCTGCTGCTGGTGTTGCACCGCCGTATTCCCATGCCCCATTTCTTCGTCAAGCGCCAGTTGATCTGGATTCCGGTCGTCGGGCTGGCCTTCTGGGCCCTGGAATTCCCCATGCTCAGACGCCTGACCCGCGAACAACGCGAGCGACACCCCCACCTGGCACGCCGTGATCGCGAGGCTACCGAACGCATGTGCCGCCATGCCCGGGAGCGTCCCATCGCCATCTACAACTTCGTCGAAGGCACCCGGTTCACGCCCGCCAAGCACGCCGCCCGCCAAAGCCCCTACCGACACCTGCTGCCGCCCCGGGCGGGCGGCATCGCCCAGGTCGTCGGCTTGCTCGGCGACCGGCTCGGCGGCATCCTCGACGTGACCTTGAGCTACGACACCCCCGCCCCGCATTTCTGGCGATTCCTCTGCGGCCAGGAGGGGGTCATCCACCTCCGGGCACGTCATCTGCCAGTGCCCGACTGGATGCGAGCCGGCGATTACCATCAAGACCCGAACTACAAGGAACGCTTCCATTCATGGCTGAACGCCCTGTGGCAGGCAAAGGACGCTGCCCTCGACTCGCGCTGATACTGCTGCTCGCCCTGCTGACCGGTTGCGCCGGCCAGCCTTCGACACCGAACGGCTCCTCTGACGCGGCTGCCGGCACCTCCGGCAGTTGGGTGTCCATTCGCCGTGGCGACACCCTTGGTGACATCGCCCACCGCGCGAACGTCCCCTTGATCCGACTGCAGCGCTTCAACCCCGGCATCGAGCCCCGCGGGCTCGCCGTCGGCCAGCGTGTCCTGGTGCCCAGCCAACAGGAACGTGCGCCCTCCGGGGGACCCTACCGCTATCAGATACGCCCCGGCGACACCTTCACTTCGGTGGCCCGTCGCTTCGGCGCCGACCCGAGCCGAGTGGTCGCGGCGAACCCCGGTGTCACGGCGACCGACCTCAAGGTCGGTCAACTGATCAAGGTCCCCCTCGGCGGCAGTGCTTCCTCGGGCAGCAGTACGGCCTCGAGCGGCTCAACCCCGCGCCCGACCCGCCTGCCCGATCCCGGCACGCTACCCGGCGATGCCAAGGGATGGCCCTGGCCGCTCGACGACTATGACGTGGCCAGGCGTTTCGGCAAGGATGCCCATGGCACCCTGCAGCCCATGCTGCTCACCACCGGCAAGGGAGCGCGCGCCAAGGCCGTGGCCGGCGGCCAGGTGCGTTTCGCCGACAGCATGCGCCAGCTCGGCCAGGTCGTCATCGTCCACCACCCGGACAATCTGCAGAGCGTCTACGCCCGCTGCGCACGCCTGCTGGTCGACAGCGGCCAACGTGTCGAGCGCGGCACGCCGCTGTGTGTCGTGGGGACGGCGTCGAATGGCCGCCACGAGCTGTTGTTCGACATGCGTCATGGCGGCAAGCCGATGGATCCTCTGACCGTGTTGCGCTGAAGGCCGTTACGTCATCGGCTCTTCATCGCGCTGTCGTCCCGCTGTCATCGATGCCGGGCATGGTCAGTGTCAAAAGGCGTCATTCCGGCGCCGGCCGACACGAGGATCGACATGCGCATCTGCCTGGTCAGCGAAACCTGGTCACCGGATATCAACGGTGTCGCCCATACCCTGAAGCAGCTTAGCAGCGAGCTGTTGCGGCGAAACTCGACCCTGCAGCTGGTGCGCCCGCGCCCCGCCGGCCAGGCGCATCGGGCCGACGGCATGAGCGCCGAGCTGCAGGTCAGGGGGTTCTCGATGCCCGGTTACCGCGAAGTTCGCCTTGGCCTGCCGGCGGGTCGTCGCCTTAAACGCCTCTGGTCGGAAGAGCGTCCCGATGCCATCTATGTGGCCACCGAAGGGCCCCTGGGTTGGTCGGCGTTGCGCGTCGCCGAGAAACTCGGGATTCCGGTGGTCAGCGGCTGGCATACCAATTTCGATCATTACTGCCGCGACTACGGCATCGGCTGGCTCACTCCGCTGGTCACCCAACGCCTGCGCCACTTCCATAATCGCTGTGCCGGGACCCTGGTGCCCACCCGCCAGCAGGCCGAGGAACTGACGGCCAAGGGCTTCAAGAAGGTGCGCGTCATGGCCCGCGGCATCGATGGCGATGCCTTTTCACCGGCACATCGCAGTCCCGAGTTGCGCGAAAGCTGGGACAGCGACGAACACCGCCCCGTGGCGCTCTACGTCGGCCGGCTGGCACCGGAGAAGAACCTCGACCTGCTGCGCGATACCTTCTCCGCCATGCTGGCGGCTCGCCCCGAAATGAGCATCGTGGTGGTCGGCGACGGCCCGGGCCGCAGCAGCCTGGAAAAGGCCTTGCCGGATGTCCGTTTCACCGGCTTCGTCGACCCGCAAAGCCTGGCTAGACACTATGCCAGCGCCGATCTTTTCATCTTTCCGTCGATTTCCGAGACCTGGGGCAATGTAGTGCTCGAGGCCATGGCCAGCGGCCTGGCCGTCGTCGCCTTTCGCCATGCCGCCGGGGCCGAACTGATCGACAACGACATCAACGGCGTCAGCCTGGCCGTCGGCGACGAGGACGGTTTCCGCGACGCCGCTGTGGCCCTCAGCCAGCAGCCGGCGCGCTACGGCCGGCTGGGCCGAGCAGCCCGCGAGCGGGCACTGCAGTACCGTTGGCCCGCCATCACCGACGACTTCCTCGCTGCCCTGAACCTCGCTCAGGAGGTGTCCGATGAAACCACGCGTCCCTGCCGTGTTTGAACGACTCGACCTGCTGGAATGGCAGCTCTGCCAATGGATGGCCGGCTTCAGCATCTATCGCCGCTGGCTGGCCACCCTGCGCCTGGCCAGCCGCGCCGGGGACTGGCCCCTCTGGGTGGGGCTGATCCTGCTACAACCCCTGCTCCACGATACGGCGACGGGCTGGCGCCTGATGGTGCAATACGCCATCACGGCCCTGGTGGCCATCGCCTTCTATCGGCTGGTCAAGACCCGGCTATGCCGGGAGCGCCCGTTCATCACCTTCCACACCATCATCTGCAATGAGCCGGCCCGGGACCGCTACAGCTTTCCCAGCGGCCACACCATGCACGCGGTGATGTTTCTGACGCTGACCCTCGTGCATGCACCCTGGCTCGCCCCCTGGCTGCTGCCGGCGGTCATCCTGATCGCCATTTCGCGCGTCGGGCTCGGCCTGCACTACATCAGCGATGTCATCGCGGGTGCAGCCATCGGCTACGTCTTTGCACTGGGCAGCCTGTATCTGGCCGGCTAGGACACGGCATGGCATGCTGAGCGCATGTCACTCTTCACCCACGACGACGGCGGCGAGGTCCTGCTGGCTTCGCCGCCGCTGATCCGCTATTCCGCACTGCTGGGCAACACCGAAGCCACGGCCATCCTGGATCGCCTCGACGCCGAACTCGATTGGCAGCGTCCCAGCCTGCGGCTGTATGGACGCGAGCATCCGATACCGCGTCAGCAGGTCTGGATGGGCGACGTCGGCTACCGTTACTCGGGCCGGCGCTTCGCGCCGGATCCCTGGCATCCCTGTGTCCTGGCGATTCGCGACGCCGTACAGCGTCGCCTGGCCGACAGCGGTGTCGGGACACGCTTCAACAGCGTGCTGCTCAACCGTTACGCCGATGGCCGGGATCGCATGGGCTGGCACAGCGATGATGAACCCGAGCTCGGCGATTCACCCTTGATCGCTGCCGTGAGCCTGGGCAACGACCGCCCCCTGCGCTTCCGCTGGAAGGATCGCCACGCCCCGGCCTTCAACGTCGATCAGCCCCACGACAGCCTGCTGCTGATGGGCGCCGGCGTGCAGGCACGACTCGAGCACAGCCTGCCCTCACGGCAACGCCAGGGCCTGCGGATCAGCCTGACCTTCCGCTGGATCACCCCACTGGCGACTGACTGAGAACATTTCGGGCACAAAAAAACGGCCACCCTCGAAGGTGGCCGTTCTCATATGCCAGACAAGCAAGATAACGGTATAAGATCAACCGCGATGATAGCCCGGCTGTACGAAGGGCATCTTCGTCACCGTCATCGGCAGGCGCTTGCCGCGCACCTCCGCGTAGACCACGGTGTCGATGGCTGCCTGGTCGATGGATACGTAGCCCATGGCCACCGGACGTCCCACGCTGGGGCCGAAGCCACCGGAACACACGGCTCCGATCGCATTGCCGTCGCCATCATACAGCTCGACGCCCTCTCTGACCGGCGCACGGCCCTCGCCCAGTAGTCCCACCCGCTTGCGCTGGTGATCCTTCTCGGCAACCTGATGGAGAATGAGATCGGCGCCGGGGAATCCTCCGGGACGCTCGCCATCACGACGACGCGGCTTGCCGATGGCCCAGATCAGACCAGCCTCCACCGGGGTCGTCGTGGTGTCGATATCGTGACCGTAGAGGCACAGACCGGCCTCGAGACGCAGGGAGTCCCGGGCGCCCAGGCCGATTGCCTCGACTTCTTCCTCGGCCAGCAGGCGTCGTGCCAGAGCTTCGGTCTGCTCGGCGGGCACGGAAATCTCGAAACCGTCCTCGCCGGTATAACCGCTGCGGCTGATCCACACCTCAATGCCTTCGATGGTGAAGCGACCATGCTGCATGAACACCATCTCGCAAGCCTCGGGACACAGCCGTTGCATCACCGTCGCGGCTTCAGGCCCCTGCAACGCCAGCAGGCCGCGATCCAGCACCTCGAGTTCATGATCGGGCAAGCCACGACGCAGGTGCGCGATGTCCTGTTCCTTGCAGGCAGCATTCACCACCAGATAGAGATGATCGCCGGCATTGACGATCATCAGGTCATCGAGAATGCCGCCATCCTCGGCAGTGAACAGGCCATAACGCTGCCGGCCTTCCGGCAGGCCGACAAGATCCGCCGGCACCAGTGTCTCCAGCGCTTCGGCCGGATTCGGCCCGCGCAACAGCACCTGCCCCATGTGGGAGACGTCGAACAGCCCGCAGGCACGACGGGTATGCTCGTGTTCCTTCTTGACGCCCAGCTCGTATTGCACGGGCATCGAATAGCCCGCAAAGGGCACCATCCGTGCCCCCAGTTCCACATGCAGGTCGAAGAGCGGCGTCTTGCGTTGTTCGTTCATCGGTTCGCTAACCTTTCCCATGAAAATCGAGTTCAGGAAACACCGAATAAATTGCCGAGCGTCGTGAAGCTCAGGTATTTATTCCGCATTACCCGAATGGCCGGCACACGGCCGGCCATTCCATCACCGCTTACTTGTCGAGATCTTCGCCTGGCAGCACTTCCTTGCCGTCGAAATAGTCCTTCGTCAGCTTGAAGACCACCGGCGACAGCAGCGCCAGGGCGATCAGGTTGGGGATCGCCATCATGGCGTTGAAGACGCTGGCCAGCAGCCACACGAAGTTCAGCGGCAACACGGCCCCGGCGAAGATCGCCAGGATGTAGATCACCCGGTAGAACTTGATGGCGCCCACACCGAACAGGTACTCGAAGCACTTCTCGCCGTAGAACGCCCAGCCCAGGGTGGTCGTGAAGGCGAACACCGCCAGGGCGAAGGACACCACGTATTGCCCGATTCCCGGCAGGGCGGCCTCGAACGCCAGGGAGGTCAACGCCGCCCCGGTCTCGCCGGAGGTCCAGGCAGTGGTCAGGATCGCCAGGGCAGTGATGGAGCACACTACGATGGTGTCGATGAAGGTACCCAGCATGGCGATCAGGCCCTGGCGCACCGGGTTCTTGGTCTGCGCAGCGGCATGGGCGATGGGCGCACTACCGAGCCCCGCTTCGTTGGAGAACACCCCGCGCGCCACACCGAACTGGATGGCCTTGGCCACCGCCGCGCCGGCAAAGCCCCCTGCCGCGGAGATCGGCGTGAAGGCGTGACCGAAGATCATGCCCAGTGCCGAGCCGATCTGATCGGCGTTGATGATCAGCACCAGCAGGCCGCAGATGATGTAGGCCACCGCCATCACCGGCACCAGCTTGCCCGCCACCTTGGCGATACGCTTGATGCCGCCGAGGATGACCGCGCCGGCCAGCACCATGATCACCAGGCCGGTAACCCAGTGCGGCAGGCCGATCGACTCGCCGAGGCCATCGGCCACAGAGTTGGACTGCACGGTGTTGCCGATGCCGAAGGCCGCCACGGCGCCGAACAGGGCGAAGAGCCCGCCCAGCCAGGCCCACTTCTTGCCGAGGCCATTGCGGATATAGTACATGGGGCCGCCGACATGCTCGCCGGCCTCGTCGACCTGGCGATAACGCACCGCCAGCACCGCCTCGGAAAACTTGGTCGCCATGCCGACCAGGGCGGTGATCCACATCCAGAAGACCGCACCGGGACCACCCAGGAAGATGGCTGTCGCCACCCCGGCGATGTTACCGGTCCCGATGGTCGCCGACAGCGAGGTCATCAGCGCGTTGAAGGGCGACACCTCGCCTTCCTTCTCATCGCCTGAGGTCGTGCTGCGACCGCCCCACAGCAGCTTGAAGCCCATCCCCAGCTTGCGGATGGGCAACAGTTTGAGGCCAAGTTGCAGGTAGAGGCCGACGCCCAGCAGCAGCAACAGCATCAGCGGGCCCCAGACGACGCCTTCGATTGTCGTCAATATATTGGTCAAGGTTTCCACGTTTCGTCTCCCTAGGATTTCTTGTTATGCACCAGCGTGCATGGCTTTCATGGGCAGCCTGGACCGCGATGATACGAACAGGCGTACCATAGCGAATCCTTCCGTTGGTGCTCCAGTCTCCTATTGGAAAATCTCGGGATTTCTCCCCCGCACAGAACAAAGTATAGTCATCGGCCCGGCAGATCTCGCGTTCGGGGTCCCCCGCGGCAAGCCGCCTTCAGTGGCCGATCGAATTCGCTCATTGCTCGGCACGAGAAACATGTTTCCCATAAGAAACATTCCAACACTCTAGCGGTAGCGACCGGTTCGAACAAGCAGGCCACGCCCATATTGCCGCCCACTTCGGCCCCCACTCGCTCCCGAACCAACGAACCGTCAGGGCCACGCCGCTCCCGCAGCGCCGGACGCAATGACGAGCATGACCATGAAATGCTGACGTTCATGGGCATTTGTCCGGGGGTTTTCTAAGATGGGGATGGGCGTATCCCACGCACGGTGGAGATCTACCCCTTCGGGGCTCGCCAAACGACTTCGATGGCGTTAGGATTCTCCCCAACTCAGAAAAACTTTTCTTATAGGAAAAACATCATGAGCTCTATTCCTCCCAATCTGCGCTACGCCGAGAGCCACGAGTGGATTCAGGACAATGGTGACGGAACGGTGACCATCGGCATCACCGACCATGCCCAGCAGTCCCTGGGTGACGTGGTGTTCGTCGAATTGCCCGAAGTCGGAGCGTCACTCGCCAAGGGCGACGAGTTCGGCGTGGTCGAATCGGTCAAGGCCGCCTCGGATCTGTACGCTCCGGTCTCCGGGGAAGTGGTCGAAGTCAACGAGTCCCTGGAAGACGCTCCCGAGTCCATCAACGAATCGCCCTACGAGGATGCCTGGATCATGAAGGTACGCCTCGAGGACGGCAGCGATCTGGAGGACCTGCTCGACGCCGATGCCTACCAGGCCATCGCCGACGCCGAGGAGTGATCTCGTCGGCCCGGCCGACTGCGGCCGGGCCTTGTCCGAAGAGTCGATGAGTGCAGGCACGTTTCGGACACACCCCGCTCCTTTCCTGCGTATCCGGCACCCGAGTGCCACCACCTCACCAA
Organism: Halomonas elongata DSM 2581; assembly: GCF_000196875.2. Lineage (NCBI taxonomy): Bacteria > Pseudomonadati > Pseudomonadota > Gammaproteobacteria > Oceanospirillales > Halomonadaceae > Halomonas > Halomonas elongata. Next base: position 1,773,955 of record NC_014532.2, on the reverse strand, counting down.
TAGGTATGTCATGGCTTTCGACAATCGCCGCCTGGCCGAGCTGGCCAACCACGATGCCTTCCTCCAGCGCCACAATGGCCCCAATGCCGAGGATGTGGCCGCCATGCTGGAGACACTGGATATCGACAGCATGGGCAGTCTCATCGATCGCACCGTCCCGGCGGGCATTCGCCTCGGACGCGAACTGGAACTGGATCCACCGCGCAGCGAAGCCGAAGCCCTGGACTACCTCTATCGACTGGCGCGCCAGAACCGCGTCGCCAAGAGCTATATCGGACAAGGCTATTACGACACCCTGCTGCCGGCAGTGATCCAGCGCAACGTGCTCGAGAATCCCGGCTGGTACACCGCCTACACGCCCTATCAGCCCGAGATATCCCAGGGTCGCCTGGAAGGCCTGCTGAATTTCCAGCAGATGGTCATGGACCTCACCGGCATGAGCCTGGCCAACGCCTCGCTGCTCGACGAGGCCACCGCCGCCGCCGAAGCCATGGCGCTGTGTCGGCGCGCCAACAAGAAGGCCAAGACCAACGCCTTCTTCGTCGCCGAGGATGTCTTCCCGCAGACGCTGGATGTCGTCCGTACACGGGCGCACTACTTCGACTTCGAATTGATCGTCGCCCCCGCCGAGCAACTGGCCGAGCACGATGTCTTCGGCGCCTTGCTGCAATATCCCGGCGACAGCGGCCAGGTCCGCGACCTCGCTCCCCTGCTGGCCAGCGCCCGGAAAAAGGGCATCATGACCTGCGTGGCCGCCGATATCATGTCGCTGGTGCTGCTCAAGGAGCCGGGGGCACTGGGGGCCGACATGGTGGTCGGCTCCGCCCAGCGCTTCGGCGTGCCCATGGGCTTCGGCGGCCCCCATGCCGCCTTCTTCGCCACCTCGGACAAGCTCAAGCGCTCGATCCCCGGTCGCATCATCGGCGTTTCCCGGGACGAGCGCGGGCACACCGCCCTGCGCATGGCCATGCAGACCCGCGAGCAGCACATCCGCCGCGAGAAGGCCACTTCCAACATCTGCACCGCTCAGGCACTGCTGGCCAACATCGCCGGCTTCTATGCCGTCTATCACGGCGCCGAAGGATTGCGCACCATCGCCGGCCGCATCCACCGCCTGACCACCATCCTCGCCGAGGGACTGCGCCGCGCGGGCATCAGCCTGGCCCACGACAGCTGGTTCGATACCCTGCGTCTGACCGGCGTGGATGCCGGCAAGATTCACGGCCGCGCCATGGCCCATGACGTCAACCTGCGCTACTTCGCGAACGGCGACGTCGGCCTGAGCCTCGACCAGACCACCACCGCCCATGACGTGGCACTGCTCTTCGATGTGCTGCTCGGCGAGGAACACGGCCTGTCCGTATCGGTTCTGGATGCCGAGATCGTCTCAGCGGGCACCAGCGGTATTCCCCAAGGCTGCCAGCGCGAGTCCGACTTCCTCACGCATCCGACCTTCCAGCGCTATCACAGCGAAACCGAGATGCTGCGCTATCTCAAGCGCCTGGAAAACAAGGACCTGTCGCTGGCACATGCCATGATTCCGCTCGGCTCGTGCACCATGAAGCTCAACGCCACCGCCGAGATGATACCCATCACCTGGCCCGAGCTGGCGCGCATCCACCCCTTCGCGCCCAAGGATCAGGTGGCCGGCTACAAGCAGATCATCGACGAGCTGGCCGCCTTTCTGGAAGAGATCACCGGCTACGACCACATCGCCATGCAGCCCAATTCCGGCGCCCAGGGCGAATATGCCGGCCTGGTGGCCATCCGCCGCTATCAGGCGACCCAGGGCGAGGGACATCGTGATGTCTGTCTGATTCCCAGTTCGGCCCACGGCACCAACCCAGCCTCGGCGGCCATGGCCCACATGAAGGTCGTGGTGGTCGAGTGCGACGCCAACGGCAACATCGACCTGGCCGATCTGCGCGCCAAGGCCGAGCAACACCGCGACAAGCTGTCGGCGATCATGCTCACCTACCCTTCCACCCACGGGGTCTTCGAGGAAGGAGTGCGCGAAGCCTGCGACATCGTTCATGAGCATGGCGGCCAGGTCTATATCGACGGCGCCAACATGAACGCCCAGGTGGGCCTGGCGCGCCCCGGCGATTTCGGCGGCGACGTCTCCCACCTCAACCTGCACAAGACCTTCTGCATCCCGCACGGCGGGGGCGGCCCCGGCATGGGACCGATCGGCGTCAAGGCCCACCTGGCGCCCCACGTTCCCAATCACAGCGTGCGCACTCTGGAAGGCGTCGAGGCCGACTCCGGTGCAGTGGCGGCGGCCCCCTTCGGCAGCGCCTCGATCCTGCCGATCTCCTGGGCCTACATCAAGATGATGGGCGCCCGGGGACTGCGCGAGGCCACCGAGCTGGCCATCCTCGGCGCCAACTACATCGCCCATCGACTGGGCGAGCATTATCCGGTGCTCTACAAGGGCGCCAACGGCACCGTGGCCCACGAATGCATCATCGATATCCGCTCGCTCAAGGCCGACTCGGGCATCAGCGAAGAGGACATCGCCAAGCGACTGATGGACTACGGCTTCCATGCGCCGACCATGTCGTTCCCGGTGCCCGGCACCCTGATGATCGAACCCACCGAGTCGGAATCCCTCTATGAGCTGGACCGGTTCTGCGATGCCATGATCAGCATTCGTGAAGAGATCGCCCGGGTCGAGTCCGGCGAATGGCCGGCGGACAACAACCCTCTGGTCAGAGCGCCGCACACCATGGCCGACCTGATGGATGACGCCTGGGAGCGCCCCTATTCCCGAGAAACCGGCGCCTTCCCCACCCAGGCAGTCAAGGCAGCCAAGTACTGGCCCGCCGTCAACCGGGTCGACAATGTCCAGGGCGACCGTCAGTTGATCTGCTCCTGTCCGAGCATCGACGCCTACCGGGATTGAGAAGGCCTGCAACACGACGCCCCGCCATGTGCGGGGCGTTGTCGTTTCAGCAGGACAGTGTCAGGAGGGCTTCCGGGCATCGCTCCCGCTCAGCTCGTTCCTTCGCCGCTTTCCACGGCACCGACGCTCTCCATCGACGGCTCGCCATGCCCGTAGCGCTCATGGCGGCGATGTTCGCGGAAAGCATCCAGCAGCCGGGCATAACGCCGCGGCATGCGGCTCCCCCGCCGGGTCACCAGATGCAGGGTCTCGTGAACCGGCTGCGGCAACGACAGCTCCTTGACCTGGCGCTGCCAGGGCGACGTCTCGAGTACCAGCCGCGACACCACGGTGAAGCCCAGGCCACGTGCCACGGCATCCAACACCATGCTCACCTCATTGGTGAAGCCCTGACGCGGGAAGTGGCTCATGGAGCGGAATTCCTGCGGGAAGTTGCAGCGCAGCAGAGTGTCGGCGTGGTTGACGCCGTCCGAATAGCTGATGAAGCCGATGCCCATCAGATCCGCCAGGCCGGTACCGGCGAAATCCGCCGGCACCACCAGGCACAACGGTTCCTGATGCCAGACCTCGCAGTCCACCTCGGGGTGGCGCACCGCCTCGGTGACGATTCCGAGGTCGTGACGCCCGGCGAGTACGTCACTGACGATCTCGTGGTTGAAGGCGAAGCTGTAGCTGACCGTCAATCCCGTGTGCATCTGCTGCTGGCCGAGGATGAAGGGATAGAGCATCAAACCGACGCTGCCGGGCGAAGCCAGTCGGCACTCGCCGCTGTCGAGGCTCTCGTCGTCCAGGGAGTGGCGGAACTGCTCGTGCTCGGCAAACAGCTTGAGGGCATAGTCATAGGCTCGCCGACCGGCCTCGGTCAGCGCGAAACGTCGCCCCTGGCGCTCGAGCAGGGAGCGTCCCAGGTACTGCTCGAGCTTGCGTACATGCTGGCTGACCCCAGGCTGGGTCATTTCCAGGCGACGCGCCGTCCGCGTGAAACTGCCCGTCTCGACCAAGGTGATGAAGGTGCGGAAATATTGGGCGTTGAACATGGCGCGTCGCATCGCTGTACAGGGAACCGGCGAGCCCATTCTACCAGTTGGCGGACATGCCCGCAGCGCTGCGCATCCCGCACGGCCGTGGTAGCATCCATGGCATGCAGTCTGGCTTCGCCACGACCGGCGAAGCCGGGGAGATGCCCCGGCAGACTCCCTCTTTCATCTCCGCGACACGGACGCTCCGAATGGCCGATACCATCTCCAGCACCATCTCGCCGGAAGGCAGCCTGGAAATCCTCTCCCAGCAGGAAGTCAACCGCCTGCACGACACCTCGCGCAGCGGACTGCACGAGCTGTTGCGCAGCTGTGCGCTGGCCGTCCTCAACTCCGGCAATCCCACCGACGACGGCCTGGCGTTGATGGAAACCTATCCGGATTTCGATATCGAAGTCATCCAGCAGGATCGCGGCGTACGCCTGAAATTGACCAATGCGCCCGCCGAGGCCTTCGTCGATGGCCGCATGATTCGCGGCATTCGCGAGCACCTTTCCTCGGTGCTGCGCGACATCGTCTATGTCTACAACGAAATCCAGACGCGCCGGCGCTTCGATCTGGACAGCGCCGACGGCACCACCAACGCCGTCTTCCACATTCTGCGCAAGGCCGGCACTCTCAAGCCCAGCCGCGATCCGAGCATCGTGGTCTGCTGGGGCGGCCACTCGATTTCGCGCGAGGAGTACGACTACACCAAGCACGTGGGCTACCACCTGGGGCTGCGTGAACTCGATATCTGCACCGGCTGCGGTCCGGGCGCCATGAAGGGGCCGATGAAGGGCGCCAACGTCGCCCACGCCAAGCAGCGTCGCAGCGAGGGCCGCTATCTCGGCATTTCCGAGCCCGGTATCATCGCCGCCGAAGCGCCCAATCCGATCGTCAACGAACTGGTGGTGATGCCCGACATCGAGAAGCGTCTGGAGGCCTTCGTCCGCCTGGGACACGGCATCATCGTCTTCCCCGGCGGCGTCGGCACCGCCGAGGAGATCCTCTATCTGCTCGGCATCCTGCTGCACCCGGACAATGACGACATGGAGCTGCCGGTCATCCTCACCGGCCCCGCCGACTCTGCCGACTACTTCAAGCGCATCGACGAATTTCTGGTCTATACCCTCGGCGAATCGGTACGGCAGCTCTACCGCATCATCATCGACGACCCCGTCGAGGTCGCCCGGGTCATGCGCAAGGGCATCGACAATGTCGGCGAGTATCGTCGTGCGCGGCAGGATGCCTTCTATTTCAACTGGCGGCTCACCGTGGCCCGGGATTTCCAGGAACCCTTCGATCCCACTCACGAAGCCATGGCGGCCCTGGCCCTGCACCGACACCAGCCGGTGCATGAACTGGCGGCCAACCTTCGACGAGCCTTTTCCGGCATCGTCGCCGGCAACGTCAAGGAACGCGGCATCCGCCTCATCGAAGCCAACGGCCCCTTCCGCCTCAATGCGGAACCCGAGCTGATGGCCCGTCTCGATGACTTGCTGAATTCCTTCGTCGCCCAGGGCCGCATGAAGCTCACCGGCAAATACGAGCCCTGTTACACCTTGGAATAAGAAGGAACAAGAGGAAAGAAACGAGGGGGAAAGGGAAGGAAAGACAAGCTGGCTCCAGGGTCTGGCCTGGAGCCTCAGGTGTTATTCCTTGCCCTTCTTCGCGGCGGGTTTCCACCACAAGCCCAGGGCGTGCAACAGCAACCCCAGGGCTGCACCATGCGACACCAGCAGCGGCCAGCCACTCCAGGCACCGAACAGTGCATGCCAGATCCCCGTGGCCAGCAGCCCGATCACCAGGCAAGCGACGAGACGGCGCATCAGGGCAGGCAGCGCGGCACGCGACGCAACGGGCAACAGCCACCACTGGAAAACGGCGAGCGCCGCCACGGCCACGCCGGCAATCGCCAGCAGGGCCAGATGGGTATCATGGCCACCGGCCAGGTAACGCGGCACGCTGGCCGCCATCAGAATCAACAGCCCGGCCAGCAGGCTGCAACGCTCAGATGAGGCGGCCACGCTCAGGCCACCTTGAGCTGCTGGGACTCGATCCAGTCGTCGACCCAGGGCAAGGCTGCATCGTCGGCCATGAAGGTTTCCATGGCGTCCACCTCGAGGCGCTCGCCGAGACGCTCGGCCCCCTGCCCCTGCAACACCTCGTCGAGGCTGCGACCGGCGCCACAGAAGGAATCCACGTAGGAGCTGTCGCCCATGGCGATCAGGCCGTACTTCAGGCCGACGAGCCCCGGGCTCTTCGCTTCCAGCTCGCGCACGAAAGCAACGAGATTGCCGGGATAGTCGCCACTGCCGGTGGTCGAGGTGCAAAATAAGGCCAGATCGGTCGGCGAGCCGATCAGGTCATCCAGCGTCGGCTGATCGAAGATCGATACCTCGTAACCGGCCTGTTCGAACAGTGGCGCAACCTGTTCGGCCACATCAAGGGCACCGCCATATACGGTTCCTACGAAGATCTTGAGCATGGGCATGTCGCGGATATTGCCTGAGAAATTCAGTCGGATATTAACACGTGCGCCCCGCCGCCGCACATCCCGGCGCCCGGGGATCACCGAGATGCACCGGGCCCGCGACTCAAAGGAGGAGACATGCAAGACGCCATCGACACCTGGATCACCCCTTTCATGATCGGCGGCTTGATGCTGTTCATGGGGTTCATCATCTGGGACCTGGCACGCAAGTCCGGCGCGGGACGCTTCGGCACCGTCATGCTGTTCGTGGTGCTTGGCGCCGGCATGCTGGCCTACCTGATCAAGGTCGTGATCGGCTGGTCACTGGAGCACGGCGTACTCTGAGTCTCGAATACGACGACGCCGCCACTTCCCGGGGAAATGGCGGCGCCTGTCTCGTGGCTCGATGCGGCGTGGTGGAGATTCAGCTCTGGTCGCCGGTGTATGCCTCGACCTGCGACTTGAGCTTCTGGCCAGGACGAAAGGTCACGACCCGACGGGCGGAAATCGGAATCTCCTCACCCGTCTTGGGGTTGCGCCCCGGTCGCTCACGCTTGTCGCGCAGGTCGAAATTGCCGAATCCAGACAGCTTGACCTGCTCGTTCTCGCGCAGGCAGCCCCGGATCTCCTCGAAGAAGGACTCCACCATGGACTTGGCCTCGCGCTTGGAGAGGCCAAGCTCGGCGTGCAGGTGTTCGGCCAGCTCGGCCTTGGTCAACGCCCCCATGTCGCTTTCCTCACGCTGTGGTGGTCGAGCCAATTCTTGCCTCCAGAGCCGTCCCGAGGGCTTCATGCGCGCAACTCGGCACCCAGGTGCAAACGCGATTCCTCGACGATGGCATCGACCAACTGATTGATTTCATCGTCATTTAGCGTGCGCGAAGGATGCTGCCAGGTCAAGCCCAAGGCTACGCTCTTTCGCCCTTCCGGTACGCCCTTGCCTTGATAGACATCGAACAGGTGCGCCTCGACCAGCCATTCACCGGCCTGGGCTCTCAGGGTATCCAGCAGGGCCTGCACCGGTTGTTCCGCGTCGACCAGGAAGGCCAGGTCGCGTCGCACCTCCGGATAACGCGACAAGGGCTTGAACGCCGGCACCCGGCCATGGGTCAGAGCATCCAGGCGAACCTCGAAGAGCAAGGCGTCGGTCTTGAGGCCCAGCCGGGCACGTACCGCCGGATGCAGGGTGCCGATCCAGCCGGCTTCCTGACCACGATACATCACCCGCGCGCACTGCCCGGGATGCAAGGCAGGATGTGCACCAGGCTCGAAGCGCCAGGCCTCGGCCTCGCCGCCCATCTCGATCAGGCTCTCGAGATCGCCCTTGAGATCGAAGAAGTCGACCTGCTCCTTGCCGCCGCTCCAGCCCTCCGGCTCGCGACTGCCACAGATCAGCGCGCCGAGCATCGGCACCTGGTCGAGATCGTCGAGCTCGCCGCGGAATACCAGGCCTGTCTCGAACAGCCGGACGCGATTCTGCTGACGGTTGAGGTTGTGCTCGAGCGCCCGCACCAGGCCGGGGAAAAGACTGGCACGCATCACCGACAGATCGCTGGAAATGGGGTTGGCCAGCACCGGCGACACGGCTTCGGGCAGCAACGTCTCCTGCAGGTCAGGCGCCACGAAGCTGTAGGTCACCGCTTCGAAGTAACCCCGCGAGACCATGCGCTGACGCAGGGCGGAAAGCGGCGTGCGCGCTTCGTTATCCGGACGCGGACCAAGAAGAGCCCGAGGATGACGCGCCGGCAACTGGTTGTAGCCGTGGATGCGCGCCACTTCCTCGATCAGGTCTTCCTCGATGGCGATATCGAACCGCCAGCTCGGCACCCTGGCCCGCCAGCCTTCATCGACGCGCTCGACACTCATGCCCAGGCGTTCGAGAATCTCGCCGACCTCGTCGTCAGGCAACACCTTGTCCAGGGCCTGGTCGAGCCGCGTGCGCCGCAGCACCACCTCACGGTCGTCGGGCAGCTTAGATTCGTCGGCCGCTTCGATCAGCGGACCGGCTTCGCCGCCGGTGATCTCCAGCAGCAAGGCGGTGGCACGCTCAGCGGCCTCCCGGGCGAGCCGCGGGTCGACGCCACGCTCGAAACGGTGCGACGCATCGGTGTGCAGGCCGTAGGCGCGAGCCTGGCCGGCCACGGCCAGCGGCGAGAAGTGCGCGGCTTCGAGGAAGATGTCGCGGGTGTCGACACTCACTCCCGAGTGCTCTCCCCCCATGACACCGCCGATGGCCAGAGGACCACGCTCGTCGGCGATGATCAGGGTATCGCCGTTCAGCGTGATGGTCTGGCCATCGAGCAGCACCAGCTGTTCGCCCTGGCGGGCCCGACGCACTACCACGGCACCGTCGAGATTGGCCCGATCGAAGGCGTGCAGGGGCTGGCCGAGTTCGAGCATCACGTAGTTGGTGATATCGACTACCGGATCGATGGAGCGAATGCCACTGCGGCGCAGGCGCTCGACCATCCACAGCGGCGTCTCGGCCGTCACGTCGACGCCCTTGATCACCCGCCCCAGGTAGCGCGGACAGCCCTCGGTGTCCTCGACCCGCACCGGGAAGGTTTCCTCGTGCACGGATGCCACCGGGGCAACACTCGGCCCCTCGACGGGCAGGCGATTGAGCACGCCGACCTCGCGCGCCATGCCCTTGATGCTCAGGCAGTCGCCCCGGTTGGGCGTCAGGTCCACCTCGATGGTGCTGTCGTCGAGGGTCATGTAGGTGCGGAAGTCCTCGCCGACCGGCGCCGCCGACGGCAGCTCGAGGATACCGGCGGAGGTTTCCTCTTCCAGCCCCAGCTCGGAGGCGGAGCAGATCATGCCGCGGGATTCGACGCCGCGCAGCTTGGCCTTCTTGATCTTGAAGTCACCGGGCAGCACGGCACCGACCCGGGCGAAGGCCACTTTCTGGCCCTCGGCGACATTGGGGGCACCGCAGACGACCTGCAGCCGCTCGACACCGTCGTCGACCTGGCAGACGTTGAGCTTGTCGGCATCGGGATGCGGCGCCCGCTCGATCACCTCGGCCACTACCACGCCATCGAAGGCCGCGGCCACGGGCTCGATGCCATCCACCTCGAGGCCGGCCATGGTGATCTGATCGGCCAGCGCCTGAGTCGCCAACGCCGGAGAGACCCATTCACGCAGCCACTGTTCGGAAAATTTCATGACAAATCCTATCGCTGTGCTCTCTAGGAGTATCGCAGTCGGCGACACGGAGACGGGTCGTCGACAGGTCTACGAGGAAGCGCTGAGCCCCTTCCCCGGGCGCTACCTGCCCCCGCCCCGTGCATCAAGCCTGACGACAATACTCCCTGGCTGTGTACTGGTGACAATCAGGCAAACTGCTGCAGGAAGCGCAGGTCATTATCGAAGAACAGCCGCAGGTCGTTGACGCCATAACGCAGCATGGCCAACCGCTCGGCCCCCATGCCGAAAGCGAAGCCGGTATAGCGCTCGCTGTCGATACCCGAGTGGCGGAATACTTCCGGATGCACCATGCCGCAGCCCATGACTTCCAGCCAACCGCTGTGTGAGCAGACCCGGCACCCTGCCCCGTCGCACATCACGCACTGGATATCGACCTCCGCCGAGGGCTCGGTGAAGGGGAAATAGGAGGGACGAAAGCGCACGGCCAGATCGTCCCGCTCGAAGAAGGCATGCAGGAAGTCCTGAATGGTGCCCTTCAGGTCGGAGAAGCGCACGTCCTCGTCAACCAGCAGCCCTTCCACCTGGTGGAACATCGGTGTATGCGTCAGGTCGGAATCGCTACGGTAGACACGCCCCGGGCAGACGATGCGGATCGGCGGCTCGGTGCTCTTCATGGTGCGCACCTGTACCGGCGAGGTGTGGGTACGCAGCAGCCGGGTGGCGTCGAAGTAAAAGGTGTCGGCCATGCCCCGCGCCGGATGATGAGCGGGAATGTTGAGGGCCTCGAAGTTATGGTAGTCGTCCTCGATCTCGGGCCCGACCGCCACGTCGAACCCGACATGGGTGAACAGCCCCTCGATGCGCTCCAGGGTCCGGGTCACCGGATGCAGGCCGCCGCTGGGCTGGCCGCGCCCCGGCAGTGTCACATCCAGTGTTTCGGCGGCCAGCCGCGCTTCGAGGTCGGCCTTCTCGAGCGCCTGCTTGCGCTCTTCGAGATCGGCGGACAACGCCTGCTTGGCCTGGTTGATTCGCTCCCCTGCGGCCGGACGCTCTTCCGCCGGTAGCTGGCCCAGGCCCTTGAGCAGCGCGGTGATCTCGCCCTTCTTGCCGAGGTAGCGCACGCGCAGCTCATCCAATGCGGCCATGCTTTCAGCGGCCTGGATGGCATCGCGGGCCTCGGCGACCAGAGTGGGAAGGTGGTCCATCCGTTGATGCTCCGAATTCTTGGTCCGGTCATCGCCGATCGATATTCCGCCAGGCGGTTTTCGTCGACGCGATCGGGTGTCGCATGCAAAAAAAACAGGGGAAGAGCGGCTGCTCTTCCCCTGTGACGATCATCGGGGCGGCGCTTCGCGCTCGGCGGGCACCGCACCCTCTCGATCCCCGTTACTGGGCAGCCTTGGCCTTCTCGACGATAGCGGCAAACGCTGCCTTCTCGTTGACGGCCAGGTCGGCCAGCACCTTGCGGTCGATCTCGATCCCGGCCTTCTTCAGGCCACCGACGAAGCGGCTGTAGGACAGGCCGTGCTGACGGGCACCGGCGTTGATGCGCTGGATCCACAGGGCGCGGAACTGGCGCTTACGCTGGCGACGGTCACGATAGGCATACTGACCGGCCTTGATGACAGCCTGCTTGGCCACGCGAAAGACGCGCGAACGGGCACCGTAGTAACCCTTGGCCTGCTTGAGGATTTTCTTGTGACGACGACGTGCGACGACACCACGCTTGACACGAGTCATGGCTTACTCCTGACGTTGAAGAATGACAACCAAGGGTTACAGGTTCGGCAGCATACGCTGCACGAGCGGCTTGTCGGCGTCGTGAATCTGCTTCATACCACGCAGGTGACGCTTACGCTTGGTGGACTTCTTGGTCAGGATGTGGCTACGAAACGACTGCTTGTGCTTGAAGCCGTTGGCCGTCTTCTTGAAGCGCTTGGCAGCGCCGCTGTTGCTCTTGATTTTCGGCATGAGTTGAACTCCGCTCGAGGTTTTTGAGAAAACCCGGGGCCGATGGCGGGCATCACACCCGCCACCCGTTTGACTGGCCGCCGGATCACTTCTTCTTGGGGGCAATGATCATGATCATCTGACGACCTTCCATCTTGGGGAAGGACTCGACAGTACCGATCTCTTCGAGATCGGCGGCGATGCGCTCCATCAGCTTGCGGCCGATGTCCTGGTGGGCCATCTCGCGACCGCGGAAACGCAACGTGACCTTGCCCTTGTCGCCACTTTCGAGGAAGCGCGTCAGGTTCTTCATCTTGACCTGATAGTCGCCCTCGTCAGTGCCAGGCCGGAACTTGACTTCCTTGACCTGGATCTGCTTCTGCTTTTTCTTCTGTGCCGCCTTCTGCTTCTTCTGCTCGAAGACGAACTTGCCGTAATCCATGATCTTGCAGACGATCGGATCGGCATTGGAAATCTGCACGAGATCCATCCCCGCCGCCTCGGCGCGCTCCAGCGCATCGCGAGTGGGCATGATGCCCAGCTGCTCGCCGTCGCTATCGATCAGGCGCACCTGCTCGTCGGTGATTCTCTCGTTCATCGGGGGACGCTTTTCCTGCGGGCGTCCTCTGGGGTTGCTTCTCTTGATGGTTCCGTCTCCACTTTAGTCTTGGAAGATGTCGCTAGCGCCGCTCGGCCTGAATCCGGTCAATGAAGGCATCCACCGTCATGGTGCCGAGATCCTCGCCACTGCGCGAGCGCACGGCCACCGAGTCGGCTTCGACTTCCTTATCTCCCACCACCAGGAGATAGGGGACCTTCTGCAACGTATGCTCGCGGATTTTAAAGCCGATCTTCTCATTCCTCAAGTCCGCCTTGACTCGCAAGCCCTTTTTCTGCAAGCGCTGCTCGAGGTAAGTGGCATAATCGCGCTGTGCATCGGTGATCGTCAACACCACAGCCTGCTGCGGTGCCAGCCACAGCGGCATGGCGCCGGCATAGTGCTCGATGAGGATACCGATGAAGCGTTCCATCGAGCCGACGATGGCCCGGTGCAGCATCACCGGCGAGCGTCGCTCCCCGTCCTCGGCCACATACTGGGCGCCGAGGCGCACCGGCATCATGAAGTCGACCTGCATGGTGCCCACCTGCCACTCGCGGCCCAGGCAGTCCTTCATATGGTATTCGATCTTGGGACCATAGAAGGCGCCCTCGCCCGGCAATTCATCCCAGTCGACGTCGCAGGTCCGCAGAGCGCCACGCAGCGCTTCTTCGGCACGGTCCCAGACGGCGTCGTCGCCGAGGCGCTTTTCAGGACGCAGGGCGATCTTGACGGCAATGTCCTCGAAGCCGAAGTCACGATAGACCTGCAGGGCCTGGCGGTGAAAGCTGGTGACCTCGGGCTCGATCTGCTCTTCAGTGCAGAAGACGTGGCCGTCGTCCTGGGTAAAGGCACGCACGCGCATGATGCCATGCAGGGCACCGGAAGGCTCGTTGCGGTGGCAGCCGCCGAACTCGCCATAACGCACCGGCAGTTCGCGGTAGCTGCGCAGGCCCGAGTTGAAGACCTGCACGTGCCCCGGGCAGTTCATCGGCTTGAGCGCGTATTCACGCTTCTCCGACTCGGTGAAGAACATGCCGTCGGCATAGTTGTCCCAGTGACCTGATTTCTTCCACAGCGACACATCCATCACCTGCGGACAGCGGATCTCCTGATAACCGCCATCCTTGTACACTTGGCGCATGTACTGCTCGACAACCTGCCACAGTGTCCAGCCACGCGGATGCCAGAACACCATGCCCGGCGCTTCCTCCTGCATATGGAAGAGATCGAGCTTGCGCGCCAGTTTGCGATGGTCCCGCTTCTCGGCCTCCTCGAGACGCTTGAGGTAGGCCTTGAGCTGCTTCTTGTCGCCCCAGGCGGTGCCGTAGATGCGCGTCAGCATGGGCCGTTCGGCATCCCCGCGCCAGTAGGCGCCGGCCAGCTTGGTCAGCTTGAAGGCCTTGAGATGACGGGTATTGGGGACGTGAGGCCCCCGACACATGTCGGTGTATTCCTGGTGATGATAGAGGCGGATCGTCTCCCCTTCGGGGATCTCGCGCACGATCTCCTGCTTGTAGGGCTCGTCGCGATGCAGGAAGGTCAGCATGGCGCGGTCGCGGTCGACGTATTCGCGCACGACATCGTAACCGGTCTCGATCAGCGACTTCATGCGTGCTTCGATCGCCTCGAGATCCTCGGGAGTGATCGAGCGACCGAAGTCGATATCGTAGTAGAACCCGTCTTCGATCACCGGGCCAATGGCCATCTTGGCATCCGGGTAGAGTTGCTTGACCGCATGACCGATCAAGTGGGCGCAGGAGTGACGAATGATGTCCAGCCCCTCGGGGTCACGGGCAGTGATGATCGCCACTTCGGCGTCATGATCGATGATGTCCGCTGCGTCCACCAGCTCGCCATCGATACGACCGGCCACACAGGCCTTGGCCAGGCCGGTACCGATGCTCTCGGCCAGTTGCATGATGGAGAGGGGCTCGTCGAAGGATCTCTGACTGCCGTCCGGCAGGGTCACGATGGGCATGATGAAGCGATTCCTTGTGCACAGTGGTGATCCATACCAAGGATCACATGTCGCGAGAAGATGGGTTGCCTTGAGCGGCATTAGCCTACCAGACGCCCTACCGACAGCGCCATGGTCAGGCCGAATCAACAATGAAAAAGGCGCCCGAAGGCGCCTTTCCGACTCTATTCGGCGCCCCGACGCAAGGCCGGGGCGCTGTGAGGTCGACTCAGGAGAGGATCACTCCCACTCGCCAAGCTCGACACGACGGTTCTCGGCACGACCCGCCTTGGTGTCGTTGCTGGCCACCGGCTGCTCTTCGCCATAACCGATGGTGGTCATGCGATTGGCGGCAATGCCCTGGCTGGCCAGGAAGCTTGCCACGGAATCGGCACGACGCTGAGACAGGTCCTTGTTGTACTGGGCCGGACCGACGGAGTCGGTGTGACCTTCGATACGCACACGGACGTTCTCGTTGGCGCGCAGCTTGGAAGCCACATCAGTCAGCACGGACTCGGCGCCCATAGTCAGCTGAGCGGAGTCAAACTCGAAGTTGACGTCCTGCAGCACCAGGTCCTCGACACAACCCAGGGCATTGACCTCGGCACCGGCCGGGGTACCCGGGCACTGGTCCTGATAGTCCGGCACGCCGTCACCATCGGAATCCAGCGGGCAGCCGACGGCGTCAACGGCGACACCGGCCGGGGTACCCGGGCACTGGTCCTTGTCGTCCGGCACGCCATCGCCATCGCTGTCGCCGACAGGGGCCGGACCCTTGTTCGGCTCGGCGCACAGCAGCGCGGCCGCCGTGGCACCGACAGTACCGCCGACATAGGCGCCAGTGTCCTCGTCGTCGTCATCGGAGACACCGTAGCCGATACCGGCACCGATCAGGCCGCCTGCAACGCTGCACACAGCAGGATGCTTGTACCAGGCACGATCAGACGTCGAGCTGTCGCCCATGCCGGAGGATTGAGACGCCGAACTGGCGCAGCCGGAAAGACCGACCACCAGCGCGGAACCGAGCAACAAGCCAGTCGTTGATTTTTTCATGTAAGACTCCTTCTTGACACAAATCTAGCGGGGCCAGCATAGGGCTTAGCCATCCAGCGAGTCCGATGGTATGGCCAACCGGAGACGGATCTTGTCCGCCCACACCGACCAAGAAAGCACGAAATCGCGATCTCGGCCAATCAACGGCACGTAATGACCGGGACTCCATCCACTTATCAGTCATCTACGTCGCGATTAGCAGCTTGCCGGAGACTGAGTCACCTTTCAATCGAAAAACGCACTGAAAAGTGTAATACATTGTTTTGTTTAGGTCATTCAAATCAATGCAAAGAATCCGGCCAGCCGCGTCGAAACACCAGGGCATGCGAGGCTGCTTTGATGACCTCGTCACGCCATTCGTCCTCTACTTTCAAGCGTTCACGATCCTCCTGGAAGCGCGCCCTGGGGGTCAGAGCCTGCCGCGCCGAATGCGTATGCAGATGACGAGTTCGCTCATGAACCTCGGCAAATGCGAGGAATTCCGGCCGCGAAACCAATGATGGATCGAGGATGTCCAGAAGCGTCTTGCAGCGCCAGGCGCCTTCGGTAATATCGACTTGCCCCTGCTGCAAGGCATTGGCCACCAGCTCGAGATTCTCCAGGCAGTTATCGTGTGCCCGACGTAATTCCTCCTCGCGAAATGCCTGCCGACGACGGACTTCCCGCCATAACACATAGGCATAAACGCCGAGGCCTGCCACGATGGCCAGGCCAAGGCCCAGCAGGATCAAGGCGATAGTGGTGGACATCAATCTGGATTCCTGTCGACGAGTGACTTGGAGCGGGCTGCATTCTATACCGGTCAAGGTGGCCGGCCCAAGTCATCGATCTCCGCCAGCGGGACACGAGAACAAGTATTAGCTCTCGCTGCACGCTGGCGCTCGCTCGGATAGAATCCCCCTCCGAACGTCGCATCATTCGACACCTGTCACGATGTCCAAGGAGAGATCATGTCTTCGAGCCCTGCCTCCCCACCTCCTGCTCTCGCTGCACGTATCGGCTTGTGGCTCGGGCCACTCTGGCTGGTCTTGACCTGGCTGTCGCCCGCTCCGGCCGGCATGCCGGAATCCGCCTGGGCCTGCGTCGGGCTGGCGTTGCTGATGGCCACCTGGTGGTCGACCGAGGCCATTCCCATTCCCGCCACGTCCCTGTTACCGCTGGTGCTGATGCCGGCACTTGGTATCGAAGGCATGGGCGATACCGCGGTGAGCTACGCCAATCCCATCATCTATCTCTTCCTGGGCGGCTTTCTGCTGGGCATCGCCATGCAGCGGTGGAATCTGCACCGACGCATCGCCCTGCATGTCCTGAAGGTCGTCGGCCAGCGTCCGCGGCGACAGATCGGTGGCTTCATGATCGCCACCGGTTTTCTCAGCATGTGGGTGTCGAATACCGCCACCGCCATCATGATGCTCCCCATCGGCATGTCGGTGGTCAGCCTGCTCGACGACAGCGATCCCGAGGAATTACGTCGCTACGCGACCGCCCTGCTGCTGGCCATCGCCTATTCCGCCAGCATCGGTGGCGTTGCCACCTTGATCGGCACGCCTCCCAACGCCCTGTTGGCCGGCTACCTGGCCGACAGTCGTGGCATTGACCTCGGCTTCGCGCAATGGATGCTGGTGGGCTTGCCGATCAGTCTCGCCATGATGGTCTGCGCCTGGTGGTGGTTGACGCGCCGTGGCTTCGCCCTCGATACCGGCGAGGATGGCGCTGCCATGGTCGATCGCGAATTAGCTCGGCTCGGCACGATGTCGTCCGCCGAACGCCGGGTCGGCGTGATATTCCTGCTGGCCGCCCTGGCCTGGGTCGTTCGCCCGTTGCTCAACCAGCACGGACTCGACTGGCTGTCGGATACGGGCATCGCCATCGCCGCCGGCATCCTCCTGTTCCTGCTCCCCTCCGGTAACGAACGGGGCCAGCGCCTGATGCGCTGGGAGGATGCCCAGAACCTGCCATGGGGCATTCTGCTGTTGTTCGGAGGCGGCCTGGCGCTGGCCGGCGGCATCAGCCGCTCGGGCCTCGCCGAGTGGATCGCCCAACACCTCGGTATCTTCGGCGCCTTCCCGGTGCTGGCGCTGATCGGCGTCGTGGTCCTGGTGATCATCTTCCTCACCGAGGTGACCTCCAACACCGCCACGGCCGCTGCTTTCCTGCCACTGCTCGGCGCCCTGGCGCTGTCTCTGGACATCTCGCCGCTGTTGGTCACCGTACCGGCGGCCATCGCCGCGAGCTGTGCCTTCATGATGCCGGTCGCCACGCCGCCCAATGCCATCGTGTTCGCCACCGGACACATGAAGATCCAGTCTATGATCCGCGCCGGCTTCGTGCTCAACCTGATCAGCACCGTGCTGGTCACGCTGCTGGCCTATCCGCTGCTGATGCTGTTCTGGTGATCCCGGGCGGCGGTGGTAATGGGATGCCACCGCCGCCACTCAAGACCACCAGAGCGTGGCATAGCTGTCCAGCAGCAGGACGACGAAAACACCCAGAATATAACGAATGGAAAACCAGAAGGCCGCAAGCGGCGCCTTCGGGTCCCGCCCCCGCCAGACCTTCCCGTTCCACCACATGAAGCGTACGTTCAGCGCCGTCACGCCCGCCAGGTAGAGCCAGCCGCTCATGCCGATGACAAAGGGCAGCAGCGTCACCGCAACCGTCAACCAGCCATAGAGCCATACCTGCAGGCGCGTGAAGGCTTCGCCGTGGGTCACCGGCAGCATCGGGACTTCAGCCCGTTCGTATTCCTCGCGCTTGTGGATCGCCAGGGCCCAGAAATGCGGCGGCGTCCAGGCGAAGACGATCAACACCAACAGCAACGGCTCGGGCCCGAGCTGGTCACTCACCGACGTCCAGCCCAGCAGTGGCGGAGCGGCGCCAGCCACACCGCCGATCACGATGTTCTGGGGTGTGGCTCGCTTGAGAAAGGCGGTGTAGATCAGGGCATAGCCGATCAGCGAGCCGAAGGTGAGCCAGGCCGTCAAGGCGTTGACCCCAACGTACAACAGGCCGATTCCCATCACCGACAACAGGCTTGCCCAGCCCAGGGCCAGCGGTATCGACAGTCGCCTCGTCGCCAGGGGGCGCGACGCCGTGCGCAGCATCATCGCATCCAGCCGACGATCCACGACATGATTGAACGCCGCGGCTCCGCTGGCGGCCAGCCCGATGCCCACCAGCCCCAGCACCAGCTTGTCGAACGGTGGTACCGGCCGGGCCAGCAGCATACCCACCAGGCTGCAGACCAGCATCACTGCCACCACCCGCGGCTTGCCGAGGGTCACGAGATCGCGCCATAGCGGCATGACGGCTTGCTGAGCCATCGACCGAGCATCATGCATGCATCAACTCCCTTGCCGCCACCGATGGCGATGAGCGGGCCACAGTGTCTCCCCATCGCCAGTGCCAGACCGCCAGCAGCGTCGCCGTCACCAGTACGGCCGCGCCCGCCGTATGCAACAAGGCCAGCCAGAGCGGCAGCCAGAACAGGACATTGGCAATACCCAGAGCCGCCTGCAGCAGGCAGGCGCCCCCCATCGCTCCGAGCCAGGGCGACACGCCGCGATCCCGACGATGACGCAGACCGAGTCCCAGCAGGCACAGGAACAGTGCTACCCCACCCAGACGATGCCCCATCTGGATTGCACTGCGCGCCTCGCCGTGCAGTTGCCCATGCAGATAGTTGGGCCCCACCGTCTGGGTCAGGTGGAAGCCTTCCCCCCAATCCATGTTCGGCCACCACTGGGCATTGCAGGTGGGAAATCCCTGACAGGCGAGGCCGGCATAATTGCTCGAGGTCCAGCCCCCCAGCCCCAGCTGCAGCACCAGCAGGACCAGCGCCAGTCCCCATAGCGGTGTCAAACGGCGCGGCCGCCGGCGCGCCACTCCCGGCACCGCCAGGCGCCGGAATCGTAGATACAACCACAGGAAGCTACCCATCACGGCCATGCCACCCAGCAGATGCAGGGTCACCACCTGAGGCCATAGACGCAGCGTCACGGTGAAGGCACCGAAGGCGCCCTGTACCAGGATCAGCGTCAGCAGTCCCAGGGAGAATCGCCATGGGTACCCTTCGTGGTGCCTAAGACGTCGGCCCAGCACCACCACGGCAATGGCCAGCAATCCCAGTGACGAGGCCAGATAGCGATGCAGCATTTCCATCCACGCCTTGGATGCATCGAGTGGCACATCAGGCGAATGCATCAGGGCGCGGGTCGAGTCCGGCACCACCCATTGCCCATAGCACCCGGGCCAGTCCGGGCATCCCAGGCCGGCATCCACCAGCCGGGTCCAGGCACCGGCCAGCACCACCAGAGCGGCAAGCAGCCCCCCCAGCAGACTCAACCAGCGCAGTCCGTTCAACCTGGCCCGGTATTGCCGATCTCGCATATGCATCCGCCAGCCCTCCCATCACTCGTCGTGCAGGCGCGCCAGAGGTGGCTCGGGATTCAGCTCCAGCAAGCGTTCGATGTCCTCCAGCACGTTCGACGCTTCGACGCCCTCGCCGTAGCTCAGCACCGCCCGCCCCTCGGGGTCGATGATCCAGAGAGTGCCGGGTTCCCGCCACTCCGGCGCACCTTGCCATGTCACGACCGCTTCGCCGGGCAGAGCCTCGCTCTGCGTCCCGCCGATGCGCAGCCTGCTGACCCGGTGGGCGTCACGTCCCAGGGCACGGTGCACCCGCCACCAGCGGTCCGCCGACTCGGCACAGTCATCCGTGCAGTCGAAGGCCATCAGCCAATCGTCGGCCCCCTCCTTGGACACCTCGCCCAGCGGCCAGTCGGCCAGCTGCGGAAGCTCGGGTTCCAGCGTGCCATGGGCGGTACGCTCATCGGGAATGCCCAATCGCCACTCGACCATGCCCCAGGCCATCACCATGGGCAGGGCGAACACGGCGAACAACGCCAGCAGCTTGAACCGCGAACGGGCGATACGGGCATCGGTCATGGACGTGTCTCCTTGTCATTGGGCGTATGCCGAGATCGATCACGGCTCAGGCGGCGGGCACCGACAATCATCACCACCAGCGCCGTCAGCGCCAGTCCCCACCACTGGGCGGCATAGCCGAGATGACGCGACGGCGGCAACACATTGGGCTGCCACCAGGAAGCCAAGTGGCCGCCCCCTTCCTCCTGGTGCAACCAGCCAGCATGGGCGAATCCCCCCAGGCCCTCCCAGGCGTCGAGCGCGATGTGCTGCAGGCGCTTGCCTTCGCGATTGGGGCCGAAGAGTGGTGCCGAGTCTCCGGCCACCTGCCAACGTCCCGCCACGCTCACCCGGCCCTCCGGCGTCGACACCCGCGGCGTGTCTCGGCTCGGTCCGGTGGGCAGGAACCCCCGTTCCACCAGCCACAGACGACCGTCATCACCACGCAGCGGGGTCAGGGCCGCCACGCCGAGCCGCTCTCCATGAATGCGGTTGTCGAGAAACAGGGTTTCTTTCGCCAGGAACTCTCCCGACACGCTGATCCGCGCGCCGTCGGGCGGTGCGGACTCGGGGGCCACCAGCCGAGGAGCTGAGTCGTAACGCGCCAGCAACTCGCGCTTGTCGGCGGCACGTTCCCACTGCCATAGTCCAAGTCCGAGTCCGAGAACCACCAGGCAGGCCCAGAACCCGAACCACAGCATCAGGCGACGGCTGGACCGCATCCGTGTGGCAAACCTCGTCATGGAGTCCGACATGCTTCTCAAGGTCCTGATTGCCCTCGTCTTCATTGCCATGGTCGCAAGCCTCGCCGCTGGCGCCGGCTTTTTGCTCAAGGATGGCGGCCGCTCGCGACGTGTGCTCATTTCCCTCAAGCTGCGCGTCTGCCTGGCCGCCCTGCTGCTGATACTGCTCCTGTACGGCTTTTATGCCGGCGGCCTCGGCGGCTGAGGCCGAACGAGCTCCATCTGGCTCAGAAGACATAGACGAAGGTGAAAAGCCCGATCCACACCACGTCGACGAAGTGCCAGTACCAGGCCGCCGCCTCGAATCCAAAATGATCGTCTGCGGAGAAATGCCCTTTCCAGACCCGCGCCAGGATGGCGATCAGGATCAGGGTGCCGACGATCACATGGGCGCCGTGAAAGCCCGTCAACAGGAAGAAGGTCGCACCGTAGATACCCGCCTGCAGGGTGATGCCGTAATGGACATAGGCCTCCCGATACTCGATACCCTGAATCGCGATGAAGCACAGCCCCAGCAGCACGGTAAGCGTCAACCAGTGGCGCGCCGTGGTGCGCCGCCCTTCCTTCAGGCCCTCGTGCGCCACCGTCAGCGTGATGCTCGAGCCCACCAGGATCAGGGTGTTGACCAGCGGCAAGTGCCAGGGGCTGAAGGTCTGATGCGGCCCCTGAATGGCCGCATCCGGCGGTTCCAGCAACGGCCAGGAAGCCGTGAAGTCGGGCCACAGCAGCGCGGCCACGCCCTTGGCGCCTTCACCATCCAGCCACGGCAGCGCGAAGGTGCGGATATAGAACAGTGCACCGAAGAAGGCGGCGAAGAACATGACCTCGGAGAAGATGAACCAGCCCATCCCCCAGCGGAAGGAGCGGTCCATCTGGTCATCGTAGAGCCCCTTGCGGGACTCATGGATGACATCGCGGAACCACAACGCCATCACCGCCAGTATCCCGACCAGACCTATCACCATGATCGGCGCGCCCGAATTGCCGTGCACCAGCACCATGCCGGTACCGACCATCATGATCCCCAGTGCCAGGGATCCCAGCGCCGGCCACTTGCTCGATGCGGGTACGTAATAGCTGCCACCACTCATGCGTCACCTCCTCGCACCTGATCCCCGCTCCCCGGGGACGGTGCCGCGTCCTGCCGGTACAGGGTATAAACCAGCGTGACCGTCTGGATGTCCTCCGGCAGGTCGCGCGTCAACTGAAAGACCAGGGGGGCCTCGAAACGCTCGCCCGGCGCCAGGCGTTGATTCTGAAAGCAGAAACATGCCAGCTTGCGAAGATGCAGCGAGGCCTGCGAAGGCGTCACGCTGGGTACGGCCCGGGCCACGCTGACCTCATCACCCATGTTCTCGAAGGTAAACTCGACCTCGGCGCTCTGCCCTGGATGCACGCGAACCTGCCGGGTATGCGCTTCCAGCGACCAGGGCAAGCCGGGGCTGCCCCGGGTGATGAACTGCATGGTCACCACCCGGCCTTCGTCGGCGTCCTCGTGAACCAAGGCCTGAGCCTGGTTAGAGGTCTTGCCGTTGAGCCCGGTGACCTGACAGAACACGTCGTACAGCGGCACCAGGGCGAAAGCGAAGACGAACATCCCGGCCAGCGCCACCAGGGTCCTGGCCACGGTACGTCTGACGCCCCTGCGTGTGTCGTCGGTATGCCGCTCTGTCATGCCTGCCTCCCGGCTTCGCCATCAATGCCGATGCGGCTCGAAGTGCGGTGGTGTCTCGAAGGTGTGCAGCGGCGCCGGGCTGGGAACCGTCCACTCGAGATCCTCGGCACCATCCCAGGCCTTGGCCGGCGCCTTCTCGCCGCCGCGCACACAGAGCACCACCACGGCCACGAAGAGCAACTGCGAGGCGCCGAACATGAACGCCCCGATGCTGGTGACCATGTTGAAGTCGGCGAACTGCAGGGCGTAATCCGGAATCCGCCTCGGCATGCCGGCCAGCCCGGCAAAGTGCATGGGGAAGAAGGTCAGGTTCACCCCGATCACCGACAGCCAGAAATGCCACTGTGAAAGCCGTGTATGCGGGTAGTGGCCGGTCCACTTGGGCAACCAGTAGTAGACGGCCGCCATGATGGCGAACACCGCCCCGGGCACCAGCACATAGTGGAAATGCGCGACCACGAAATAGGTATCGTGGTACTGAAAGTCAGCCGGCGAGATGGCCAGCATCAGGCCCGAGAAGCCCCCGATGGTGAACAGCACCACGAAGGCCAGGGCAAACAGCATCGGCGGTTCGAAGGTGAGAGAACCGCGGAATAGAGTGGTGATCCAGTTGAAGACCTTCACCCCGGTGGGCACCGCGATCAGCATGGTGCTGTACATGAAGAACAGCTCCGCCACCAACGGCAGGCCGACGACGAACATGTGGTGAGCCCAGACCAGAAACGAGAGGATCGCGATGGATGCCGTGGCATACACCATGGAGGCATAGCCGAACAGGCGCTTGCGGGCGAAGGTCGGAATGATCACCGAGACGATGCCGAAGGCCGGCAGGATCATGATGTAGACCTCGGGATGCCCGAAGAACCAGAACAGGTGCTGGAAAAGCACGGGATCCCCGCCACCGGCGGCATTGAAGAAACTGGTACCGAAGTTGATGTCCAGCAGCATCATGGTGATCACCCCGGCCAGTACCGGCATCACGGCAATCAGCAGGAAGGCGGTGATCAACCAGGTCCAGACGAACAGCGACATGTCCATCAGGCGCATGCCCGGTGTCCGCAGGTTGAGGATGGTTGCGATGATGTTGATCGCGCCGAGGATCGAACTGATGCCCGCCAGGTGCAGCGAGAAGATGAAAAAGGTCGTGGAAGGCGGTGCATAGGTGGTCGAGAGCGGCGCATAGAAGGTCCAGCCGAAATTGGGCGCGCCCCCCGGCATCACCAGGGTGGAAAGCAGCAAGGCGAAGGCCACCGGCAGCAGCCAGAAACTGAAGTTGTTGAGGCGCGGCAGCGCCATGTCGGGGGCACCGATCTGCAGCGGCACCATCCAGTTGGCCAGACCGACGAAAGCCGGCATGACCGCCCCGAACACCATGATCAGGCCATGCATGGTGGTCATCTGATTGAAGAATTCGGGCTGGACCAGTTGCAGGCCCGGCTGGAACAGTTCCGCCCGGACCACCATGGCGAAGATGCCGCCAATGAAGAACATCGTCAGCGAGAAGATCAGATACAGGGTACCGATCTCCTTGTGATTGGTGGTCAGCAACCAGCGCTTAAGGCCCCGCGGCCCATAATGATGGTGCTCGTCCGCCGCCATGCCGCCGGCGTCGGCCTGACTCTGCTGGGCGGTGGGTCTGGGAGGCAGGTGCGAAGCCATGATCTATCCCCCTCGGTATCCGTCGTCGAAAAGCGCTGTGTCCTACTCGTCCAGTAGCTCGGCAATATCGGCCGGCTGTACGGCATCGCCGGTCTCGTTGCCCCAGGCATTGCGCTCATAGGTGATCACCGCGGCCAGCTCCACAGGATTCAGCGTACTGCGGAAGGCCGGCATCGCCGTGCCGGACACGCCGTTGACCACGGTGTCGATGTGATAGTCGGGATCGTCCAGTATCTTTTGATTGCCGGCCAATGCCGGGAAGGCCGGCGGACTGCCCGAACCATCGGGCTGGTGGCAGGAAGCGCAGATACTGCCGTAGACCTGCTCGCCGCGCTCCATCAATTCGCCCAGCTCCCACTCGCGGTCCACGCCCAGCGCTTCCTGGGCGGCGGCTTCCTTGCGCTCGGCCAGCCAGGCATCGAATCGTTCGGGTTCCACGGCCTTCACCACCACCGGCATGAAGGCATGATCACGCCCGCACAGCTCGGCGCACTGACCGCGATAGATCCCCGGCTCGTTGATGCGCACCCAGTTCTCGTTGACGAAGCCCGGCACGGCATCCTGCTTGACGGCCAGGTCCGGCACCCACCAGGAGTGAATGACGTCGTCCGAAGTCATCAGCAGGCGTACCTTGCGATCCACCGGCAACACCAGGGGTTCATCGACCTCGAGCAGGTAGTTCTCGCCTTTCTCGCTCTCCCCGCTGACCTGGGAACGCGATGTCGCCAGGTTGGAGGTGAAAGCCACCTCCTCGCCGAGATAGGAATAGCGCCAGCGCCACTGCTGACCGGTGATCATGACATCCAGGTCGGCCTCGGAGGCGTCGTACATCGTCTTGAGCGTTGCGGTGGCGGGGATCGCCATGGCGACCAGAATCAGGAGCGGGATCAGGGTCCAAATGACTTCCACGGCGGTGTGTTCATGGAAGTTGGCGGCCTTGGCGCCACGCGAACGGCGATAGCGGAACAGCGAGTAGAACATCACGCCGAAGACGACGACGCCGATGGCCACGCATATCCAGAAGATGATCATGTGCAGGGAATGGATCTCGCGACTGACATCGGTGACACCGACCGGCATGTTCCAGCCATTGGCCAGCGCACTTCCCGACAGCCCCGAGCAGGCGACCAATCCCGCTGTCCGCACGAGCCGTTTGCGCATCGCCTCCTCCTGAACATTGTTGTTGTATTAGCCGCTACTTGATCGAGTATAGAAGAGCCTCGCCATTCGTCACGGCCTGACCGGCCGCAGGTTCATAAACGCCACTCTCAACGATCGGCACTAACGCGCGGCCAACGAGGCGACCAAAGCAATCAACAGCACCAGCCCTGCCCCCATCAGGATGCCGGCAATGATGAAGTGCGAAGCCCGCCCGCGAGAAAAATCCTCGTGTCGACGGCTCTCCTTCTGCACCCCGAAGAAGGCCGCCAGAACCGACTTGATCACTCGCCACATTGCCATGCTCCTTCGACGCATCCTGTTCCTTGAACCTAGACCATGCACGCGCCGAAGCCCCGATGATGTCAAAGCGGCAGGCGTCAACTCAGGCCAAGAAGCCGCGTGATCAGCGGCAGGAGGAAGGCGGTCAGCAGGCCCGTCAGCCCCATCGAAAGGCCCGAAAAGGCCCCCGCCACTGCCCCCAGGCGAGCGAAGGAATGAGCCGTACCGAACCCATGGGCCGACAGCCCCATGGTGAAGCCTTGTACCGCCGGATCGGTGATCTTCAGCAGGCGGAAGATGGCAGGACCGAGGGCACAGCCGATGGAACCCGTCAGCAGCACCAGCCCCGCCGCCAGCGAGGGAATCCCCCCGATCTGCTCGGCGATGCCCATGGCAATGGGCGAGGTGACCGAGCGCGGCGCCAACGACAGCAAGGTTTCCTGGCGCACCCCGAACAGCAGCGCCAGGCCGACGGTGCTGGTCACCGCGGTCAGGATGCCCGCGATACAGGCCAACAGCAGCGGCCCCAGCAGGCGCCGGACGCGCTCGCGATGGTCATATAGGGGAATCGCCAGGGCGACCGTGGCCGGTCCCAGCAGGAAGTGGATGAACTGCGCCCCTTCGAAATAGGTGGCGTAATCCATGTCGACCAGCAGCAGGAAGCCGATCAGGATGGCGATGGACAGGGTGACCGGGTGCAGCAGCGGCGTACCGCCCAGGGCGCGATTGAGGCGTACCGCGATCATGAAGGCCAGCAGTGTCACCAACAACGACAGCAATGGGTTACCGGAAAGATAGACCCACAACTGATCAAGAGCCGCTACATTCATGCGCCATCCTCGCCGTCAGCCTTGCCCTCGCCTCGTCGTTGCAGATATGACAACACCCAAGCGGTCACCGCCAGGGTCATGGCCGTGGAGCCCACCAGCGTCACGGCGATCGACAGCAGATCGGCACCGATCAGGGCACCATGGACCATCAAGCCGACACCCGCCGGCACAAACAGCAACGTCAAGTAACGCAGCAGCCCCTCACCGGTCATCCTGAGGCTCGACGGCACCTTGCCCCGCACTATCAAGGCCGCCAGCAGGATCACCATGCCGATCACCGGCCCAGGTACCGGCAACGTCAGCCCCCGTGTCACCAGCTCGCCCAGCATCTGGCATGCCAGCAGCATGCTCATCCCCATGATCAATGGCATCTCGCCCCCCGTTCATCTCATCGCCCTTTTCGACATGCGGTATTGTGGCAAAGCCCGGCAGCCGGACACCATCACTGGCTTCATTGGCCAAGCAATTGAAACAAAAGCGCAAAAGGGGCTTTTCATTTGCTCACGAACGCGCTAGTATACGCCTCGTTCTCGGGGAGGCCTAAGACGCACAAGGGTCGACCAGGGAATGGAGTCGGAGCGTGGCGCAGCTTGGTAGCGCGTTGCAATGGGGTTGCAAAGGTCGCTGGTTCGAATCCAGTCGCTCCGACCAGAAACATCAGAGAAACCGCCACTCACGGGTCATGCCGGGTGACGGTTTTTCGTTGCGTTAAAAAAATGCCAACATCACGTCAGAACCCGCGCGCCGAGGCCCCCTATTCGGCGGTGAGCAGCATCTTGATGGCTTTTTCAGACGCCGCTCGCGAGAACACGTCATAGGCCTGCTCGATGTCGTCGAGCGCAAACCGGTGGGTGACCAAGCCTTCGGCATCGATGCCGCCGGATTCCAGGAAACGCATCAGCACAGGGATGGTATTGGTATTCACCAGTCCCGTACGGATGGTGACGTTCTTTATCCAAAGATCCTCGAGATGAAACTCGACACTGTGGCCGTGGACCCCCATGTTGGCGAGGCGGCCGCCGGGGCGCAGGATTCGCTGACACACATCGAAGGTCTCCGGGATACCCACCGCTTCCATGGCGACATCCACACCCTCGCCGTCGGTCATCTTCAATACGGTTTCCACGGGGTCAACGGCAATGGTATCGGTAGCTCCGAACTGGCGTGCCACGGCCAGGCGGTTCTCGTCGGGATCGATCACGATGATGCGTGCCGGCGAATAGAAGCGAGACGTCAGCAAGGCAGCCAGGCCTATGGGGCCAGCCCCAATGATAGCGATGGTATCCCCCAGGTGGACCTCGCCATTGAGCGCACCGATTTCATGTCCGGTAGGCAGGATATCACTCAGCATGAGCGCCGCCGCAGGCTCGAGTCCGGACGGTAAGCGATAGAGACTATTGTCGGCATGTGGAATGCGGACATATTCGGCCTGCGTACCATCGATCAAATGGCCGAGGATCCAGCCTCCATCACGACAGTGGGAATACATTGCCTGTTTGCAGTAATCGCAACGACCGCAGGACGTGATACAGGAAATGAGAACCTGATCGCCTTTCTTCAGATTGGCCACGCCCTCGCCTATTTCTTCGACGACGCCTATGCCTTCGTGCCCCAGGGTCCTGCCGGACTCCACAGCAGGGACATCCCCTTTCAGGATATGCAGGTCTGTACCGCAGATCGTGGTATGGGTAATCCTTACCACAGCATCAGTAGGGGCCTCGATCGCCGGCTTCGGCTTGTCTTTCCAGGCACGTTGACCCACCCCTTCATATACAAGCGCTTTCATCGTTGTCGTACTCCACGAGAGTCACTACCCACGGGACCATACTAAATTAGCTGCTATGCTTAGCCCGGCCGACCGAGAAGCCTCTTCTCGCAGCTACGCCTCATGATAGGCAAAAGCAGCATAGCAGATGCCTGAACCTGCAACATGATCAAGGTCAAGACCCTGATGGCAGAAGGTAATGCCCGACCCGTCCATTTAGACGTATGATGACAGCAGGTTGCAGGGGCTCTGACGGGACAACTCAAGGCGGCAATGCTTTTGGAGGGCATTGATGTCGATTCGCAATCTTGATGCATTGTTCTCACCCTCCACGATTGCCCTGATCGGTGCCAGCAATCGCCCTGGATCGGTGGGGGCAGTGCTGGCCAGAAATCTCTACGGAGCAGGCTTCGCCGGTCCGATTCTCACCGTAAACCCCAGGGAACGAGCTATCCGCTCGACCCTGAACTACCAAACAATAAGCGAACTACCGCTAGCCCCCGACCTGGCGATCATTGCCACCCCTGCCGCTACCGTGCCGGAGTTGATTCATGAGCTCGGTACGCGAGGCTGTCGCGCCGCGGTCGTGATCTCGGCTGGCTTTGGCGAGGGCGAGAATGAAGATGGCGATGCACTGAAGAAAGCAATGCTGGAGGCCGCCAAGCCTTTTCTAATGAGAATTGTCGGTCCCAATTGTCTGGGCATTCTGTCACCACACGTGGGCATCAATGCCAGCTTTGCGCACCTCACCCCAGCGAAGGGCGATATCGCTTTCGTCACCCAATCGGGTGCGGTGGCGACATCGATCCTCGATTGGGCCTCGGCCCGAGGTATCGGCTTCTC
Source organism: Halomonas elongata DSM 2581 (assembly GCF_000196875.2). Classification (NCBI taxonomy): domain Bacteria; kingdom Pseudomonadati; phylum Pseudomonadota; class Gammaproteobacteria; order Oceanospirillales; family Halomonadaceae; genus Halomonas; species Halomonas elongata. The sequence continues at coordinate 1,744,966 of NC_014532.2, read as the reverse complement.
TCATGTCGCCTCTCTCGGCTCCATGAGCGATGTCGACTTCGGCGATATGCTCGATTATCTGGCGCTCGATCCCAAGACACATTCCATTCTGCTCTACGCCGAAGCTGTTACTGAAGCACGCAAGTTTCTCTCGGCAGCCCGGATGGCGTCACGCAACAAGCCTGTCGTGGTCGTCAAGGCGGGACGCAGCACTGCCGGTGCCAAAGCTGCGCTGTCGCATACCGGAGCGCTTGCCGGCGCCGATGCCGTCTACGACGCAGCCTTCCGTCGCGCGGGGATGTTGCGAGTCCGCACACTCGATGAGCTCTTTCAAGCGGCAGGAACACTGGCGACCGGCATTCGCGTCAAGGGGGATCGACTCGCCATCCTCACCAACGGTGGAGGAGTCGGCGTTCTCGCTGTCGATGAGCTGGCCGACATGCACGGTCAATTAGCCGAGCTTTCCGAGGCGACGTTGAAGCGCCTGGATGCCTTGCTGCCGAAGGACTGGTCACACGCGAACCCCGTGGACATCCTCGGTGATGCGCCGGGACAACGTTACGCGGGAGCACTCGATGCACTGCTCGATGAACCCGATATCGACGCCATCTTTGTCATGAACTGTCCCGTGGCGGTCGCCGACAGTCTGGATGCCGCCCAGGCTGTCGTCGAAACCCTCGGTTCGCGACGACCTCCCGTGCTGACTTGCTGGCTGGGTGAAAAGTCGCCTACCGAGGCGCGTCGTTTGTTTGCCTCCCGGCGAATTCCAACCTACGAGACCCCGGAACAGGCCATCCGGGCCCTTCGACACTTATCCAGTTATTGGCGAAATCAACAGTCGTTGATGGAAACACCGCCGGCGGTTTCCGATGCCATCACGATCGATCAGGCCAAGGCGGAGTCGATCATCGACGGAGTCCTGGAAGATGGGCGCAGCGTCCTGACGGAACCCGAGGCCACCGCGATACTCGCCGCTTACGACATCCCGACAGCCCCGGCCATTACGGCACGGACACCAGAAGAAGCCAGCCAGGCGGCGCAGCAATTGGGCTTTCCGGTCGTGGTGAAGATCCTGTCCCGCGATATTTCCCACAAGTCCGATGTGGGCGGAGTGCAGTTGAATCTGGCCTCCCCCGGTGCCGTGCTCCAGGCAGCCGAGGATATGCTCGCCAGCATCCAGAGCATCGCCCCCAAAGCGCGCATCGATGGCTTCAACGTACAGTCGATGATTCACCGTCCGGACGCGCATGAACTGATCGTGGGCGTCGCCGAAGACAGTGTGTTCGGGCCGCTCATCCTGTTCGGGCAAGGTGGCACGGCTGTCGAGGTCATCGGTGATCGCGTTGTCGGCCTGCCACCGCTCAACCAACTGCTGGCGCGCGAGATGATCCAGGAATCGCGGATCTCACGCCTGCTGCGTGGCTATCGGGATCGTCCGGCGGCCGACCTCGAGGCGATCACACTGACGCTCATCAAGCTGTCTCATCTGGTATGTGGGCTAGAACGGGTCGTCGAACTGGACATCAATCCGCTTCTCGCCGATCCCTCTGGGGTCATTGCCCTGGATGCCCGTATTGTCGTGCGGGCCGAGCGCGCCCATCGACGCCCACTTGCCATTCGCCCCTACCCATATCAGCTGGAACAAGAAATCGAGACCCAGCATGGCGGGCGCTACGACTTGCGGCCTATTCGGCCCGAGGATGAAAACGCTCTGGTCGATATGCTTCGTCGATCATCCAAGGAGGATGTACGACTACGCTTCTTCAACACCATCCAGAACTTCGACCATGCCTTTGCGGCCCGCCTGACCCAGATCGACTATGACAGAGAGATGGCTTTTGTCGCGATGCCACCCGGTGAAGCAAGTATCGTCGGAGTCGTTCGCCTGTTAGCCACCCCCGACAAGGAAGATGCCGAGTTGGCCATTATGGTGCGCAGTGACATGAAAGGGAGTGGTCTGGGCTATTGCCTGATGGAGAAGATCCTTGACTATGCCCGCAGTACAGGTATCCGGCATGTCTTTGCCGATGTGCTGCGTGAAAATCACCGGATGGTCAAAATGGCCGAGGAGCTGGGCTTTGCGATCGAGCCAAAGGACAACTCCAGCGATCCCCCCATGGTCACCATGACGCTGGATCTCGCCGAATAAAACTCATCCATACAACCTGGCGACTCTCCCGATAGATTCCCGGCCGGAATCGTATAGACCCGGCATATTGATGAGTGCATCACTCGAATGCTGTCTCGGGACTGGCGCCAGAAAGGCCACATCTTGACCACGTTATAGGGCAATAGCCATGAGGATACTCGTGACCGGTGCCGCCGGGTCCGGAACTTCGACACTGGGAAGATTGCTCGCGACCCGACTTGGCGCTGTGTTTCAGGAAGCCGACGACATCTACTGGCTCGACACGACTCCCCCTTTTCAAAAAAAGCGCTCGGAGGAAAAACGTCGGGAAATGATGAGCGAGACTATCCGCGATGCCAATTTTCTCGTCGTTGCAGGATCGGTCATGTCCTGGGGAGAAGACATCGAGGACGCCTTTGATGCGATCGTCTTTCTCACCGCTCCTGCCCGGACACGTCTGGAGCGCATCAAGCACCGGGACATCCAGCAATTCGGAGCTGTCGATCCAGCATTTCTCGAATGGGCCGCCCAGTATGATGACGGTGGAATGGAGGGCAGGAGCCTGGCTCGGCACAACGCCTGGCTGGCCGAACGCTCATGTCCAGTTCTAGCAATCGAGTCTATACAGGAACCTGACATGCTTGCCCAGCAAGTCTGCGACTCGCTGGGCCTGGCTCAAGGGTAAATCGATCGTATCGTGCTTGGCGCCCTGGCGTGTCAGCAACGTCCTTTCTTGGCCTGGCCAGGAGGACAGAAACCTCGACCATGGCCACCATGGTGGTGGCCGCCATCCCCAATCTCTATCAGGGGTTCCGGGGTAAGGCGGGCGGGCTGATAACTACAACCCGCCAGGCCGGCGATGACGATAGCGCCGAATAACAGTGACAATGCGCGCATAAGGGGTCTCCAACAGAGGATGATGCCCCCATGGTAGCAAGTCGAAAGGCCCGTGCCCTGTGGCAAGATAGCGACACCTGGTGACAAAGTCGTGGAATATCCGTCGTAGGAAGGCCCCTCCGAGCGCCACCTAGCGCCACTTCCGCCATGCACGCCACAGAACGAGCACCAGGCTACAGGCCAGCGCCGGGGCGGCGACGTCCAGCACCGATCCCAGCCCCCAGCCATGCCGTAGTCCCGCCCACCAGGGCAGAGTGGCCAGGTTCATGTCGGCGAACTCGGGAAGCCGCAAGGCCTCATATTCGTTCTGGGCGATTTCCCTGCCGAGAAACACCATCACGGCCGCCACTCCCGCCCCTCTAAGCCCTAGAAAAAACGCCAGCCCAAGCTGTACGACGACGGCGATCCACATGTGCTCGACGAGCGTCATATCCATTCCATGATTCCTTCTGTCATTCCATGATCCCGGGCCATTCCAGGACATGATGAAGGATAAGCCCGCGATGGCCCGCGTCCGTCCCACTCGCCATTCTCATCGAGCCGTCTATGGTGGTCCATGTGCCGCTCTGGCTGGCCGTATCCGGCTGACGCTCAGTGCGCCCGGGTCAGTGACGACGCATTCAGCAGGCGATGCAGCGCCGCCATTACCACCAGGGTGGCGACCAGTGCCACGCTCATCGAACTGAAGCGGTACAGGGCATCGTAGAAAAAGTCCTGGTTGGGTCCCAGGTATTGGCCATAGAGAATGCCCAGCGTCGTCAGGCCGCCGAAGCCTACCCCGGAACCTCCGCCCTCGAGCAGGTGCACCCGGGCGAAAAGCATCAGGCCGATCCAGTAACTGACCAGCACCAGCAGCAGATGATCGCTCTGGGTGAACAGCACCAGTTGCAGGATGATCGCCATGTTGCAGCCCAGCAGGGTGCCCACGGCGCGCTTGACGGCGGACACCCGCGCACCGTGATAGCCCAGCGAGAACAGGATCAGGATGGTTGCCATCTGCGCCGACAGGGAGTCGCGCAGATCGAACGTCTGGAATACCACGAAGGAAAGCGTTGCCGTGATCGCACCGATCAACGTCTGGTGGCGCACCAGAGCCGCCGACTTCTCGACCGCCGTTGGCCGTTGGCGCGGCGCGACGTCGGGAAACACCCAGTACATCACGGCGGCAATCAGCACGGCCAGCACGCTGGCCACCAGATTGCTGGCCAGCAGATCGGCAAGATCGAGCGTCGGATAGCTGGCGAAGTGCATCAGCACGCTCAGGGTCAGAACGCCGTTGGCGCCGAACACGAACAGCGGCCCCTTGGCCATCAGCCGGAAACGCGCATAGAACAGCAGGAACACGATCCCCGTCATGACCACGGGCATATGCTGCGTCAGCCCGACCACCAGGCTCACTTCGACCACGTTGAGACAGGCATTGCCGAGGAACTGACGCACGACATGCGCATTGAACGCCGGAATGATGCCCAGCATGAACATCGGAAAGACGGTGAAGAAGACCCCGTAGTTCCAGTCCATCAGATGGCTGATCACAAAGCCGATGGCCCCGCCGCAGGCGATGCGCAGGCATTGACGCAGATCATTGGCGCTGAAGCGCGATTCCCCCTGCTCAAGGCCCGGCCCATCGCCGCGATGCGGCATCACCAGTCCCACCGAGCGAGCCAACAGGCGACGCACGCCATGGCCGAGCCCTGCGAGGGTCGTGCCTGGCCGCGGCTCAGTAGACATGATGCAACCAGGACATCAGACGAATCTGCAACCCGCCGAGCAGGCCCGCCAGGGGGTTGGCCTCAGGCAACAGCTGCACCGTGGCCCGGGCGCCGCTGACCGGCAGGGGCTCGGGCGGGTCTTCGACCTCCAGGTGCAGGCGCACCCGTTGGGCATCACGCACCCAGCGATCCGTGGCCGGCATATCCGCCAGGCTGCCGTCAGCCGCGAGCTGCCCTGCTTTCACCCCCGCATCCCTGGACGCCACCCGCGCCTTGAAGACTTTGCCCGGCAAGGCATCGAACACCACCCGCGCCGGCTCACCTTCCCGCACATGGCGCAGGCTCTTCTCGCGGAGATCGGCGACCAGGTCGAGCTGCTCCCCCACCAGCGCCAGCGCCGGCTGCCCCTGAGTGGCATAGTCGCCTTCGCGCAACTGCAGGTTGGACACCACCCCACCTCTTTCGGCACGCACCAGGGTACGCGACAAGTCGAGTTCGGCCTGCTCGATGGCATTATCCGCCTGGCGCAGTTGCAGGTTCCCCGCGCCACGATCACCGAGCTGCACCGTCAGATAACGGATACGGGCCTGTGCCGCCTTCACCGAGGCCCGGGCTTCGCGCTCATCGGCGGCGATACGATCGAACTCCTGGCGCGAAATGCCATGTCGCTCGAGCAGCGACTCGGCTCGCTTGCGTTCGGAAGTCAATTCCTCGGCGGTCGACTGGGCCGACTCGAGGTTGGCCCGGGCCTCAGCCAGATCGGCCTCGATCAAGGCATTGTCGCGCCTGGCCGCTTCCCGCGCCAGGCGCGCCTCATGCAGCGCCAGCTCATAAGGATCGCGATCGATTCCGAACAGCACATCGCCCTGTTCGACACGCTGGTTGTTCTCCACGGCCACGGCTTGAACGCGACCTCCAACCTCGGGAGCGACCTGCACCACCGGACGCAACACCCGCGCTTCAGGGGTCATCGGCATGTAGGTGTCGGCGAGCACGAAATAGACGAACAGCACGCAAAAGGCCACGACCGCGGCGCGGACCCAGCGTGCAAAACGCTGATCTGGAGACATCAATGGATTCCTGTAAGCACTAGCTACCCCGGTCGGTCAGAACCACCGGCGTTTTAAAGGGCGGTAATGCTAGCAGATTTATTAGCCTGCTAAAAACATCTTTGCCATCGATATCATCGCGGAACAGTATTCGCCAGCGTTAGTGTCCTTTAAGATCGACGATATACGCCTTGTCTCGCCCCTCCGGGGCCGTCTTCAGGAGACTCCCATGAAACTCGCGAAATCCTCACTGCTCGCCTCGCTCATGCTGGCAACCGTGCTGGTGAGCGGCTGCACTACCTATTCCTGGCCGGACGGCAGCCGCGAAACGGTGTGGGGCGTGCCCGCCGAGGACGAAACCAAGACCGAACAGGAACGCCAGCAGGAAGGGCCGCGCTATCGCGTACCCGGCGAGGTGCCCGAAGACCGTCGGGATTGAGATGAGGGAGCCGGAGCTCTCCGGCTCGACAGGATGTCACGCAGCGTTAAGCCGCTCGGCGATACGCTTCGCCAGGGCATCGTGGTCCTCGGCGAAACGGCGGATGCCCTCGGCCAGCTTGTCGTTGGCCATGGCGTCGGCGTTGTGTTCCCAGCGGAACCTCGGTTCGTCGATCGGCGTCGGGCGAGCACCGGCCTCGCCATCCATCGTGACCGCCGGTTCCACCTCGCCCTCGCTCGATGCCAGTTCCTCGAGCAATGCCGGCGAGATGGTCAGACGCGGGCAACCGGCCAGTGCCAGCACCTGGTCGACGGTGCGGAAACTCGCCCCCATCACCACGGTATCGAAGCCGCCTTCCACCACGCGGCGACAGACACCGCGCACGAATCGCACGCCGGGATCTTCCTCGGGCCCATAATCGCGACCGGTCGCCTGCTTGTACCAGTCGGTGACGCGCCCCACGAAGGGCGAGACCAGCGTCACGCCGGCATCGAAGCAGGCCCGCGCCTGGGCATCGCTGAACAGCAGGGTCAGGTTGCAGTTGATGCCCTCCCGCTCCAGGCGCTCGGCGGCACGAATGCCTTCCCAGGTCGAGGCCAGCTTGATGAGGATGCGTTCGCGACCCACTCCACGCGCGTCGTAGGCCTCGATCAGCTCATGCGCCTTGCGCACGCTGGCCTCGGTATCGAAGGACAAGGACGCCGGCACCTCGGTGGAAACGCGCCCCGGAATCAGTCTGGCGATCTCGCAGCCCTTGGCCACGGCGAGCCGATCCACCGCCCGCGCCACGGCCGCGTCGTCGCGGCCCTCGATGGCAGCCAGCTCCTCATCGATCAACGACTGGTAGGCGTCCATGTCGAACGCCTTGAGCAACAGTGAGGGATTGGTGGTCGCATCCTGAGGGCGATAGCGACGAATCGCCTCGAGGTCGCCGGTATCGGCCACCACCAGGGAGTGTTCTTTCAGGGCATCGAGTCGCGAGGTCATGTCGTTTCTCCTCATGAGATATCGGGAATCAGGGAGTAGCGGGAATGCCGTGGTGCCGCTGCAGGGCCTCGCGGTAGCGACCATACGCCTGATGATAGGCCTCGACGTTCGCCGGCCGCGGCTCGGCGGCCGCCGCCTGATCGAGGTGCACCAGCCGCTCGCACAGGGAGGCGAGACTGGTCGTCTGCCGTCGGTCGCACCAGGCCGCCTGCAATGCCGCCCCCAGCGCCGCCGCGTCGGTCACCTGCGGACAGACCACCGGCGTGCCCGTCACATCGGCGACGATCTGTCGCCACACGGGGCTCCGTGCGCCACCGCCGATCAGGCGGATCTGACTGGCCCCCGCCGCCAGCTTGCCGAGCCGCTCGAGGCCATAGCGCATACCGAAGGTGGCGCTCTCGACCACTGCCCGACAGAGGTTGGCCGGCGTGGTATTGACGCTGGTCAACCCCAGGAAACTGGCCGACGCCTGGGGCAACGGCGGCACCCGTTCGCCGTTGAAGAACGGCAGGGTCGTCACGCCTTCGGCGCCGATCGGCGCCCGATGGAGCTGGTCATTGAACCCCACCAGATCGAGCCCGAAGAGTTCGCGCACCCGATTGGTCGCCGAGGTCACGTTCATGGTGCAGATCAACGGCAACCAGCCACCGCTGCTGGCACAGAAGTTGGCCACCATGGCATCTTCCACGGGCACGGGTTCATCCGAATAGGCGCATACCGTACCGGACGTGCCCAGGCTCAGGGTCACCAGGCCCGGGGCGATATTGCCGGTGCCGATGGCGCCGAGCATGTTGTCGCCTCCCCCACTGGCTACCAGCACACCCTCGGAAAGCCCCAGCTCACGGGCCAATGCCGGTCGCACCACGCCGGCCGGTTCGTCGGACTCGATCAGCCGCGGCAGCACTCGCTCGGCATCGAGCTCCGGGGCGATCTCGGCGAAGACGTCATGTCGCCAGCACCGGCGGTGAGTATCGAAATAGCCGGTCCCCGAGGCATCTCCTGCTTCGGCCACCCGTTCACCGGTGAGCCAGAAGTTGAGATAGTCATGGGGCAACAACAGGGTGGCAATACGACGGTAGACCTCCGGCCGGGTTTCACGCAGCCAGGCCACCTTGGAGGCGGTATAGCCGGTCTGCAGCACCAGACCGAGCTTGTCCAGGCAACCGGCCTCGCCGCCGAGCCGCTCGATCAGGGCATCATTCTGAGCGGCGGTTTCGGTGTCGCACCACAGTTTGGCCGGGTACAGCGGCTCGCCGGTATCGTCCAGCGCCACCATGCCGTGCTGCTGTCCGGAAACACCGATGGCGCGAACGTCACGGGGGTCGATGCGCGCCTCGGCCACGGCGGCCTGGAAGGCACCGCGGAAAGCGGCGATCCAGTCTTCGGGGCGCTGCTCACGGCGACCGTTCTCGCCCTCGTCGAGTCGATGGGGACGACTCGCCTCGCCGAGCAGGCGCCCGGCCTCCACGTCCACCACCACTACCTTGGTACTCTGGGTACCGCAATCCACGCCGATGTACATCCCGTTCTCCCTCAAGCTCGAACCAGCGCCTCAAGGGTAGCGCGTGCGCCCCGCTCGTGCAGACTCTCGAGCGCTCGCCGATAGGCATCACGAAAGCGTGGCTGATCGGCCAGCTCGCCGAACAGCTCGCGCTGTTCGATAAAGGCCGTCGGGCATTCGCGATTCGCCTCGGCCACTGCCATCAGAGAGTCCTTGAGACGATCCACCACCTCGATGGGTTCGCCGCTCTCGTCCACCCCCTCGGCATAACGTGCCCAGCTGGCGACGACCGCCGCTGCCCGATGCACGTCACCACCCCGATCCAGCTGTTCGCGAATGACCGGCAACAGCCATTTGGGAATGCGATCGGAGCTCTCGGCGCACAGGCGTGCCAGGGTGTCCTTGATCTCGGGATTGGCAAAACGCTCGATCAGGGTCCGCCGGTACGTTTCCAGGTCGACGCCGGGCAATGGCGCCAGTGTCGGCGTGGCCTCGTTCACCATGTAATCCAGCAGGAAGTCGACGAACAACGGATCCCGGCAGACCTCGTGGGCATAGCGGTAACCGGCCAGATAGCCGAAGTAGCACAGCGCCTGATGGCTGGCGTTGAGCAAGCGCAGCTTCATCAACTCATAGGGCTCGACATCTTCGACCAGTTGCACACCGACCCGATCGACACTCGGCCGCCCCACCGCGAAGCGATCCTCCAGCACCCATTGGGTGAAAGGCTCGCAGACCACCGGCCAGGCATCCTCGAGCGCGAAACGGCTCGACAACTCCTCGATGTCGGCCGGCGTGGTCACCGGCGTGATGCGATCGACCATGGAGTTGGGAAATGGCACCTCGGCCTCGACCCAGGCACCCAGCCCGGGGTCGCGAGCTTTCGCGAAGGCCCCGAACATGCGCCGTGCCACATCGCCATTGCCCTGAATGTTGTCGCAGGACATGACCGTGAACGGCGCCAGGCCCCGCTGCCGACGCCGATAGAGGGCCTCGACCACCAGGCCGAAGGCGGTACGTGGCGCTTCGGGCTCGGCCAGGTCATGGCGTACGTCGGGATCATCGAGGTCGAAATCGCCGCTCACCGGATGGACGTTGTAACCGCCCTCGGTCACCGTCAGCGAGACGATGCGAATGGCCGGATCGGCCATGGCCTCGACCACTGCCGCCGGATCCTCCGGCGCGAACCGATAATCGATCATCGAACCGATAACCCGCGGCTCGAGGCTACCGTCGGGATGTTTCACCACCAGGGTATACAGATGATCCTGAGCGGCCAGCGCCTGCTGCATGCGGCGGTCGCCGGGCATCACGCCAACGCCGATGATTCCCCAGTCCAGCGCCTCGCCACGCCGCATCAAGGCGTCCAGATACATCGCCTGATGGGCACGATGAAAGCCCCCCACGCCGATATGCACGATACCCGGCGTGACCCGCTCACGCGCATAGTCGGGTATATCGATCCCGGCATCCAGCCGGTCCAGGTTGGCATTGTTGAGTCGTGTCATGAAGGGTCTCCTGCCGCTCTTGACGGTGGCATCGTGTAAAAAAAGAGGGCTCAGTCGCTCGCGGCCCAGTGCAGATCGGCGGCCACCGAGCGCGACTTGATCAGATGGGCATTGAGCATGTCCTTGTGCCGCGCGCGTTCGACGGCACCGGCCTGGTCCTGCCCCATGCCCAGCCAGCGCTCGATCAGGCGGGCCTCTAGCACCTCGTCGGGCACCTCGAGAAACAGGCTGAAATCGAAGTCATCACGCAGCGCCGGCCAGGGACCTTCGTCGAGCAGCAGATAGTTGCCCTCGACGATGACGATGCGGTGCTCGAGCGTGATCAACCGACCACCGGCCCGCGCCAGGTCCAGGGCACGGTCGAACACCGGCACGGCGACGCTGCCATCGGTTCGACGGATACGCTGCAGATCGTGCTTGAGCCCCGCGCAATCGAAGGTCTCCGGCGCGCCTTTAACGGGAACCAGCCCCCGGGGCTCGAGCACGGCGTTGTCGTAGTGATAACCGTCCATGGGCACCACCGCCGCACAGCCCGCCTGACGGGCATTCAGCTCGCGGCACAGCCAGCCCGACAGGAAGGACTTTCCAGCGGCAGGCGGCCCCGCCAGGGCCACGATGAAGCGCCGGCTCTCCCCCGCCGCCTCCAGCACCCGTGTCGTCACCTCATGGATGTTGGGAGTCATTTCGGCTTGTCTCCTACCTACCTTCGTGTAGCTAGTAGCAAGACTTGTCCGAAAACTCGGCGAGCGATGGCCAGACAAGGCAAAAATCGACGAAAAAGCGGAGTTTACGTGTTGTAAATGAGCAGTTTGAGTCGATTTTTAACGCCGTATGGACAAGCGCAGCCAGTTTTCGGGTAAGTCTTCAGCTCATCCAGTTACCGCCATCCACATTCAACGTCTGAGCCAGGACATAATCGCTATCCTCACTGGCCAGAAAGACCGCCGCCCCGGCATAGTCCTCCGGGCGGCCCATGCGCCCCATCGGCACCGCCTCGCCGACCAGCCGTTTCTTCTCGCCGAGCGGCCGTCCTTCGTAACGCGCGAACAAGGCATCCACTTCTTCCCACATCGGCGTATCGACCACCCCCGGAGCGATGGCGTTGACCCGAATGCCGTACCGGACCAGATCCAGCCCGCAGGATTGCGTCAGGCTGATCACCGCCGCCTTGGTGGCACAGTAGGTACTGACAAGCGCCTCGCCACGTCGACCGGCCTGGGAGGTCATGTTGATGATGGCTTCGCCCCGGCCCTGTTCGACCATCGCCGCCGCCACCGCCTGGAGCGTGAAGAAAAGCCCCTTGACGTTGACCTCGAACTGCCGGTCGAAGCTTTCCTCGGTCACCTCCAGCACCGGCGCCATATCGAAGACCGCGGCGTTGTTGACCAGGATGTCGATGCCACCGAAGCGCTCCATGACCGTCGCGACCATGGCATCGATCGATGCCCTGTCGCGTACATCCAGCCGCAGCCCGATGGTCCTTTCCCCGGCATCCAGCGATGCCAGCCCTGCGTCGATGGCCTTGTCATCGACATCGGCAACTACAACCCGAGCACCTTCCTCCACGTAACGCCGGGCGATCGCCAGGCCAATGCCTCGCGCCCCACCGGTCACCACCGCCACTTTGTCGGCGAGCTTCATCACGCTGTCTCCTTGTGTTCGTTCAACCGGAAAGGCGTTGCTTGCGCCAGGCCGTCACCAGCGACGGCAATTCATGCATATGCCCCATCACGCGCCAGGCACCGGCGTCGAGCAGACGCTTGGCCTGGCCCGGTGGCACATGACTGGCGCCGGTGAAGCCGATCACGGTCATGCCCGCCGCCCGAGCGGCACTGGCACCGGCCACACTGTCCTCCACCACCAGGCAGTGCTCCGCTGAAGCCTCCAGCGTCTCGGCGGCCAGTCGATAGATGGCCGGATCCGGCTTGGGGTGCGCCACCTGCTCGGCACAGAAGATCGGCGCCCCGTCCAGCAGGGCATCCAGCCCGGTATGTGCCAGCGAGTCACGTACCCGCCCGCGGTGACTGTTGGATACCACCGCCATCGGCATGCCCAACCGCTCGATGACCTCGGCGACGCCATCGATGGCATGCAGTTCCTTCGCCAGACGCCGCTCGATCTCCTGGTCGATGGCTCCCAGGGCATCCCCCGGCAACGCATGGCGACTGAGCGTTTCGAGACGCTCGAGAATCGCCTCGGTGGTCAAGCCGAGGGCTTCACTGAGCCGCGCCTGGATATCGATGTCGGGCAGCCATGCCGACAACCGCTCGACCAGCGTCGCCTCGGCGATCGCCTCGCTGTCGACCAGCACACCGTCGCAATCGAAGATCAGTCGTTCCATATCCTCTCCTCAAGCCTCGGCATCACTGGCGGCGCGATTGTCCCGGCGCGTCAGATAGGCCAGCGGATGGCGCTCGAGACTCTCGAGCGCGAGATCGTCATCGGTGAACAGGTGCCCTCGCCGCGGCTCGAAGTTGAAGCGGATCTCATCGCCCACGCCATGGGTCACGTCGCCATCCACCATCAGCGTCAGAAGGTCATCGCCCATTTCCACGTAGAGCGAGGTCTGTCCGCCGAGGCGCTCGATGACCTGGATGCGCCCCCGCAGGGGCCCCGTTTCATCCAGCGTCAGGTGTTCCGGGCGAATCCCGAGCGTCAGCGCCTGATCCGCTCCGCAGGTCCGCCCATCGACCGGCACTCGGGTGGTGTCACCGCCGGGCAGGCGGACTTCCACGCCATCGCTGCCCGCCGATACCACGCTCACCGGCAGGAAGTTCATTTTCGGCGAGCCGATGAAACCGGCCACGAAGCGGTTGCGGGGATGGTGATAGAGCTCCATGGGCGAGCCGACCTGCTCCACCACCCCGCCCTGCAGTACCACGATCTTGTCGGCCATGGTCATGGCCTCGATCTGGTCGTGGGTGACATAGATCATGGTCGCCTTGAGTTCCTCGTGCAGACGCGCCAGTTCGATGCGCATCTGCACGCGCAGGGCCGCGTCCAGGTTCGACAGCGGCTCATCGAACAGGAAGATGCTGGGATTGCGCACGATGGCCCGGCCGATCGCCACCCGCTGGCGCTGGCCGCCGGACAGGGCCTTCGGCTTGCGGTCCAGCAGCGGTTCCAGTTGCAGGATACGGGCCGCCTCGAGCACTTTCTGGTGCCGTTGCTCCTTGTCCACGCCGGCCAGGCGCAGGCTGAAGCCCATGTTGTCCTCCACCGTCATGTGCGGATAGAGGGCATAGCTCTGGAACACCATGGCCAGGCCGCGTTCCGCCGGCCCCAGGTCGTTGACCCGCTGGCCTTCGATGACGATATCCCCGGAGGTGGTGCTCTCGAGTCCGGCGATCATGCGCAGCAGGGTCGACTTGCCGCAGCCGGACGGACCGACGAAGACCACGAACTCCTGGTCCTTGACCTCCAGGTCGACGCCCTGGATGACCTGGGTTTCATCGAAGCGCTTGACGACGCTGTTGAGTTGCAGGGTTGCCATGTCGTTGTCCTCTTTATTTGACGGCGCCGAAGGTCAGGCCACGAACCATTTGTTTTTGGGTGAGCCAGCCGAACACCAGGATCGGCGCGATGGCCATGGTCGAGGCGGCGGACAGCTTGGCCCAGAACAGGCCCTCGGGGCTCGAGAAGGAGGCAATGTAGGCGGTCAGCGGCGCCGCCTGGGAGGTTGTCAGGTTGAGGCTCCAGAAGGACTCGTTCCAGCTCAGGATTACCGACAGCAAGCCGGTGGAAGCGATCCCCGGCAACGTCAGCGGCAACAGCAGGTAAGCGATCTCCTGCAGGGTGCTCGCCCCGTCCATGCGCCCCGCCTCGAGAATGTCCCGGGGCAGATCCTTGAAGAAGGTGTAGAGCATCCACACCACGATCGGCAGGTTCATCAGCATGTAGACGATGGTCAGGCCGGTCAGGGTGTCCAGCAGCCCCATGTCGCGGAACAGCAGATAGATCGGCACCAGAACGCCGACCGGCGGCAGCATCTTGGTCGACAGCATCCACAGCAGCGTGCCCTTGGTACGCTTGGTCGGCAGAAACGCCATCGAATAGGCCGATGGAATGGCGATCAGCAGCGCCAGCAGGGTCGAGCCGAAGGCGACCACCACGCTGTTCCAGGCAAACTTGAAGTAGTCGGCCCGGTTCTGCACCTCGACATAGCTGTCCAGGGTCGGCGTGAAAATCAGGCTCGGCTCGGCAATGGCCTCGGCCTCGGTCTTGAAGCCGGTCAGGATCATCCAGAAGATCGGGAAGAAGATGACCAGGGCCACCGTCCAGCCGAGCACCGCCATGCCGAAGCCGCGCAGTCGCCTGGCTCGGGCCGCGGCATCCCCCCGGGCCGAGGTCACCGGCGTGTCTTTGGTCGACAGAGTCGTCGTCATGGGAATCGTCTCCTCAGCGTGCCTGGCTTACTCTTCCAGGTTCTTGGCCACCATGCGGACCAGGAAGATGGCAACGATGTTGGCCAGGATGATGGCGATCACCCCGCCGGCGGACGCCGTGCCGACATCGAAGTCGAGCAGGGCACGGATATAGATCAGGTAAGCCAGGTTGGTAGTGGCCAGCCCTGGCCCGCCGGAGGTCGTGACGAAGATCTCGGCGAAGACGGTCAGCAGGAAGATCATCTCGATCATGATCACCACACTGATCGCCCTCTTGAGGTGCGGCAGCGTGATGAAGAAGAAGATTGCCACCGGCCCGGCCCCATCCATGCGCGCAGCCTCGACCTGATCGTCGTCCAGCGACTGCATGGCGGTCAGCAGGATCAGCAGCGCGAACGGCAGCCACTGCCAGGAGACGATGATGATGATCGAGGTCAAGGGCAGGCTGGAGAACCAGTCCAGCGCCGGCAGGCCCAGGGACTCAGCGAGCCAGGCCAGCACGCCGTTGGCCGGGTGCATCATCATGTTCTTCCACACCAGGGCGCTGACCGTGGGCATGACGAAGAACGGCGAGATGGCCAGCACACGGGCGATGCCGCGCCCGAAGAAATCCTGCTGGAACAGCACCGCCAGCAGGGTGCCACCTACCACGGTGATCGCCAGGACCCAGCCCACCAGCAGCAAGGTCGTCCCCATGGCCGACCACAAGGCGGGATCGGTCAGCAGATATTGGTAATTCTCGAAGCCGGCAAAACCTTTCATGCCAGGCATCAGCAGGTTGTAGCGCTGGAAGGAGAACCACAGGGTCATGCCCAGCGGCACCAGCATCCACAGCAACAGCAGGGTCACCGCGGGAGCCTGCAGCGACAGCGTGCGCAGCCCCCCGACAGTGCGGCCGGAGGCTCGGGTCTTGTTCATGGGTCGTCACTCGTCGGTTGGAACACCGCAAACGGCACTGGACCGAGGCGGCGCGAGTGCGCCGCCATGGATGGTGCCGGTGCGTCAGTCGAGATAGCCGGAACGCTGCATGGTGCGTTCGGTGGCACGTTGTGCGGCTTGAAGCGCCTGCTCGACACTGGTTTCCCCGGTCAGGGCCGACGCAATCATCTGCCCAACCTGGGTGCCGATCGACTGGAACTCGGGAATGCCGACGAACTGCACGCCCACATAGGGATTGGGTTCGAGGGTGGAATCCAGGGGATCGGCGTCGCGAATCGCATCGACCACGAAGTCGGCGAAGGGCGCTGCCTGCTGGTAGCGTTCATCGGCATAGGTGGATTCGCGAGTGCCAGGCGGTACGCTGGTCCAGCCTTCGCGCTCGCCGACCAGCTCGACGTATTCCTGCGAGGTCGCCCATTGAATGAAGGTCTTGGCCGCTTCCGGAGACTCGGAAGAGCTCGGAATCGCCAGCGCCCAGGACCACAGCCAATGCGAGCCCTTCGGCGTCTCGGCCACCGGTGCAGGCGCGAAGCCGAGCTGGTCGGCAACTTGGGACTCATCGGCATTGAACAGCTTGCCGGCCGCCGAGGTGGCATCGACCCACATGGCACAGTTGCCCCGCGAGAAGAGCGCAAGGTTCTCGTTGAAGCCGTTGGAACTCGCCCCGGAGGGGCCGTAATCATTGAGCAGATCGACGTAGAAGGAGATCGCCTTCTGCCAGGCCTGGCTGTCGATCTCGGGATTCCAGTCCATGTCGAACCAACGGCCCCCGTAGGTATTCACCAGGGTCGAGACGAAAGCCATGTTCTCGCCCCACCCCGGCTTGCCGCGCAGGCAGATGCCGGCCACTTCGTTGTCGGGATCATGGAGCTTGCCGGCCCATTCCCGCACCTCGCTCCAGGTCGGCTGCTCACTCATCTCGATGCCGGCCTGCTCGAACAGGTCCTTGCGGTAATACATCATCGAGCTCTCGGCGTAGAACGGCAGCGCATGGAGAGTACCGTCATGGCTGAGGCCATCGCGAACCGGCTTGAGCAGGTCTTCGGCATGGTAGGACTCGGGCAGATCATCGAGGGGCTCGAGCCAGCCGCGCTCGGCCCAGATCGGTACCTCGTAGCTGCCGATGGTCATGACGTCGAACTGGCCGCCGTTGGTGGCGATATCGGTGGTCATGCGCTGACGCAGCACGTTCTCTTCGAGCACCACCCAGTCCAGGGTGATATCGGGATGCGACTTCTCGAAGGCCTCGGTCAGCCCTTGCATGATGACCATGTCGTTGTTGTTGACGGTGGCCACCGTGATGGTCTCGGCCTGGGCTGCCGTGGCACCCAGCGCCGCGACGGCGGCCAGGGGAAGTAGACGATGACGCTGCATGGCGTGCTCCTGTTGCGTTGATGCCTCCCGGGGGAGGAATTGTTGTTGTCTCCGGGCGACGGGAAGCCCCGATGCCCTTCCGCTTACTGCCGATCAATGAAATCAACGACTGATCAAATGATCGGATAGCGTCGACAAAAACGCAAAGCCTGGAGGCTTAGACTTTAGGCGAGATGCGGGATGCGGGATGCGGGATGCGGGATGCGGGATGCGAGGATTTTTTCCTAATTTGGGTCCGTTATCAATTTAGCCACCGCTGCTTCATGCGCCCTGCTCGGCATACGCTACAGGGTGGCATATAGCCCAACGAGCTGTGCGGCCTGGCAGTAGATCTGCTCTGCGGTATGGCGATATTGGGGTGGGCCGGTTTCTGGGGAGAAGATCACGGAGCGTGAAGGTTCCGATAGGAATGAATAGGGGAAAGCGGGTAATGGAGATGACTCCATAAAATGGATGCAACTGACTGAATACTCGATGTAATTTCATAACAAAAAGAAAAATATTATAAATATGAAAATATAATCATATTTATAATTCCATGAGATCCTGCTATTTTATCAATGGGATAAAGGCACACCCAAGCCAAAAATATGAATCTATATTCATATGTCGTTAAACAAATGCGTCGAACCCCATCGCATAAGGCAACTACCCTTATCCAGGCTGATGGGTATAAAGACCGCCAGGAAAGCATGATGCACTGGGGTTATGAAGGCGACAATATAAGAAAAAATGCTGACCGACAGCCGGATATATATTCTAAGCCTGCTAGTGCTATATAGAATTATATAGGAGGAGAAATCATGGTTGGCAAGCGAAAAATTCCAGGAATTAAAAACTATAGAGGGCCGGCCGGGGGCTGGGGGGCACTAAAAGCTACAGCAACTGCAGTTCGTGAGCAAATGGAGACCATTAAACCTCCCCTAACTTTGCTACGCACGAATCAGCCAGATGGATTTGATTGTCCCGGTTGCGCATGGCCAGATAAAGAGCATCGGTCGACCTTCCAATTTTGCGAGAATGGCGCAAAAGCAGTTACTTGGGAAGCGACATCAAAACGAGTTCGCCCGGACTTCTTTGAATCTCATACAGTGACTTCTCTCTTAGAGTATTCTGACTATGAGCTTGAAAACTTGGGGAGACTCACACATCCATTAGCTTATGATAAAGAAACGGATACCTTTCGTGCCATTGAATGGCAAGATGCTTTTCACAGGATTGGGGAAATACTTCGTAAACTTCCTCCCGATGCCGTAGAGTTTTATACGTCTGGCAGAGCCTCGAATGAGGCGGCCTTCCTCTACCAACTGTTTGCCAGGGAATACGGAACAAACAACTTCCCTGATTGCTCCAACATGTGCCATGAAGCAACCAGCGTTGGCTTGCCTCGCTCTATTGGTATAGGTAAAGGGACCGTATCATTAGATGACTTTGATGAGTGTGAACTTATCATTGCCATAGGCCACAACCCTGGAACCAATCATCCCCGAATGATGGGGACTCTTCATGAAGCATCAAGACGCAAAGTTCCGATAATGGTCTTTAACCCGCTTCGAGAGCGTGCACTTGAGCGGTTCGCCGATCCTCAAAACATGATTGAGATGGCTACATACGGATCGACCCGCATAGCGTCATCATACTTTCAGGTAAAGGCGGGAGGTGACGCTGCGGCTATCAAAGGTATCATGAAATCTCTTCTGGAGATGGAGGAGTCCGTTGGTGATGTTCTCGATCATGACTTTATTAATAGGCATACTGTAGGTTTCGATGAACTGGTTGACGACCTAGCTGCTACCAAATGGTCTGACATTGAAGCGGTCAGCGGTATAGGTCGCAGTGATCTTGAGATGGTAGCAGCCGCTTATGCCAAGTCGTCCGCTACTATTGTGAGCTATGGTATGGGGGTAACACAGCATAATCAAGGGACTGCCAATGTCAGATTGATTTGTGATTTGCTGATGTTGCGGGGAAATTTTGGAAAACCCGGTGCGGGCATTTGTCCTTTACGTGGACACTCGAATGTTCAGGGAAATAGAACAGTCGGCATTACGGAAAGGCCCGATGCATCTTTTCTTGAAAATCTTGAGCACGTCTTTGGTTTTGAAGCACCCAAAAAACAGGGCCATGATGCTGTCCAGGCTATGCAGTCTATGGTGCGTAGAGACTCAAAAGCCCTTTTCTGTTTAGGGGGAAACTTCGCTGTTGCTTTACCAGACCCCGCTCAAAGTTATCAAGCTATGAGGGCGCTTGATCTGAGCGTACATGTTGCGACGAAACTCAATCGTTCTCACTTGTTAGTGGGCAAAGAGACATACCTTTTCCCTTGCTTGGGGAGAACGGAGCAGGATATTCAGAGATCCGGCCCGCAGTCCGTCACTGTTGAGGACTCGATGTCAATGGTACATGCCTCAGCGGGAAAACTTCAGCCTGCATCAGAGCACTTGAAATCGGAACCCGCTATTGTGGCCGGAATAGCAGCTAATGCCTTACCGGAAAGTAACGTTCCTTGGAATGATCTGGTGGCGGATTACGATAACATTCGTGACCTGATTGAAAAGACAATTCCAGGGTTTGATGATTACAATGATCGCATCCGTGTTCCCGGCGGATTTCGTATGCCCCTACCACCTACTGAACGTAAGTGGGAGACTCCTTCTGGAAAGGCCGAATTTTATGTATTCGATGGCTTACGAGCTGACAAAAAGGTTCATGGAGATGATGTCCTTCGATTAGTAACGATACGTAGTCATGATCAGTACAACACGACCATATATGCGATGGATGATCGATACAGAGGCGTATTTGGACGGCGAGATGTATTGTTCATGAGCAAAAGTGACTTGCAGGACAGAGGGCTCCAGCAAGGTGATCTAGTTAACATCGAAACTGTATCGGATGGGGAAGCCCTTCATTATGATGGGCTGACAGCGATTGAATATAGCATTGCTCCTGGAACAATTGCTGCTTATTACCCAGAAGCTAACAGACTTGTCCCACTTGACTATATTGACAAGGACAGCGGAACACCGTCTTATAAATCAATTCCTGTTCGAGTACGTCGTGCCGGGGAATCTCCAGCATGATATCTCAGCCTTATCCTATCATGCTTGAGACTACATATTACATGAAATAACGAGGTGTTTATGAGCAGCAAAATCAATCAAGATTCCAAACAAAAGTCGGATGTCGCGATATTTCACATTGGTCATGATGAGCTGATAATAAGGCAGCGATATGAAGTATTAAGCATTGCCAATGACATCCTGATAGGGACGTGGTTTATTATTGGCAGCATATTCTTCTTCTACCCTTCCCTAACTTTCACAGCAACATGGCTATTTTTGATCGGCAGCATTGAGATGATGATTCGCCCAGTCATCAGATTAACTCGGAAAGTTCATTTGTCACGTTATCGCCCT
The DNA here is from genome assembly GCF_000196875.2 of Halomonas elongata DSM 2581. Classification (NCBI taxonomy): domain Bacteria; kingdom Pseudomonadati; phylum Pseudomonadota; class Gammaproteobacteria; order Oceanospirillales; family Halomonadaceae; genus Halomonas; species Halomonas elongata. The sequence continues at coordinate 1,724,649 of NC_014532.2, read as the reverse complement.
AGTGTTAACAGCCATGATGTCGTGGATGAAGGCTATGATTATTGATATCAAGAGGCATTAACGTAGAGGGAGACCCGCTTTCCGCCCAATGTCAAACATTTATTTCTTGTGCAATGGGTCTCTCTCTTCTCCTCTGCGGTAGAAGAATGCACTAAACATTCCGGCTAGCGTTGACACTACTGTAATGGCATATATGTCCAGTATCAAACATATGATCTCACCTGTGGTAGTGACCGGATTAGGCATGGTGGATGAGATGGTCAAAAGCTGAGAGGTTGTCCAGTAAAAAGCATCCCATAAGCTATGTATGCCTGTGTTAGGCATGTTTCTTTCTAGAAAGAAGAAGGCAATGCTGGCAGCGATATCGACAACAATGGTGGCCTGCATGACCGCCATCAACCGGCTCCTCAGATGATGGTGTGTTGCACTTGCTGCACGCATTACGTCCCATATTTCACCTTTCAGGCCTGCCATTGCATTCCTCCATCTTCTTGAGATGCATGATGGGCTAGCTGATCATTTATAATACAGTATATCATTTACAGGGGTTAAGCTGCCCTCTCCAAGAGAGAACAATATATTGCACCCTATTGCTCTCACCAGAGCATTTATTGGACGATCATTTTCATCACTGCCAAAAGGCTCTTCGAGTTGATCTTCCCCCTCGATTTAAACCCGTTTTCAATGTGAGACACCGCTTTTCCATGTGCACTGCTCGGCATACGCTATAGGTGGAATATAGCTCAGCGAACTGTGCGGTCTGGCAGTGGATCTGCTCTTCGGTATGGCGATATTGGGGTGGACCGGTTTCTGGGGAGAAGGTCAGTGGGATGCGGGAGTGTGACGTCGAGCCGGAGATCCAGGTCAAGGACAGACTTGGGTTTCGCATCTCGTAGCTCGCCACTCTACAAGTGTTCGACGATATATTTTGCGGCTTGTTCGTCGGTCACCAGACTCTTCAACCAGCCTCCACGCAAGGCCGCGAGAATCGCCGGCGCCTTGCCCCGCCCTCCGGCCAGGGCCACCATTTCCTGGTCGCGGAACATCGACAACGGCAGGCTTGTGACGCGCCGGCTGGTCGAGCAATCGATCAGTTCGCCCTCGGCATTCATCGGCCAGCCGAGCAACTCGCCGACCGCCTCCCGTGACAGCAGCTCATCCAGCTCGGCTTCGCTGATGAAGTGATCCCGAAACAGGGTCGCCTGGCGATCGATACGCCCCACACCGATGAACGCCGCCTGGGCCTGACGCGCCACCTCGGCAATGGCCTGGAACAGGGGCTGTCCCAGCAGCGCCTCCTTTTCGGACACCGAGCCCGCCACCACAGGCGCGGGCAGCAGGAAGCGTTCACTGCCGGTCTTGTCGGCGAGCACCATGACACCGTCATAACGGTTGGCAGAGCCATCCCGGGCAATATTGCCCACCAGCGAGACGATGCGATGCTGCGGACGATCGAATCGTCTCAGCGCCTCCACCGTGGCCCGCACCGAGCGTCCCGTACCTAGCGACAGAGTCAACGGTTCGGAACGTTCGAGCAGGCGCGCGAGTCGTTCGGCGCCGGCCACCGCCAGATAGTGGGCACTGTCCTCCCCTGCCTCGGCATCGGCCGGCACCACATCGCAGAACGCCAGGTCGAAGGCATCACGAATCGCCTGGGACAACGCCGTGCACTGCGCGATGGGATGATCGATGTGGACCTTGACCAGGCCCTCCTGGCGCGCCAGCGCCAGCAGGCGCTGCACGCCGGGGCGGGAGACCCCCAGCTGGGCGGCGATCTCGTCCTGGGTACAGCCTCCGACATGGGAGAGCCAGGCCGCCCGCGCCGCCTGGTCCAGTTTCACCTCGAACTTGTCCACTCTCTCGACTCACTGGCTGATCGACATGCCCGGCATCATCGCAAGGCTGCCGGGGTTGCACAATCTCCGTTCATTGGCGGCGCAGCACCACGCTGAGATTGTTGGCCGGCATCTCGACGACCGTCTCGAGCACCAACCCACGGGAATTGGCCGCCTCGACCACCGTTTCCAGGTCGCGCACGCCCCAGCGTGCATCGCGTCGCTTCAGGTCCTCATCGAAGGCGGCGTTGCTCGGCGCCGTATGTCGACCCTCGCGCCGATAGGGGCCATACAGATAAAGCACTCCCCCGGCCGCCAGACGCTCGCCGGCCAGGGCCATCAGCGCTTCGGTCACTTCCCAGGGCGAAATGTGTATCAGGTTAATGGCAACGATGGCATCGAACGTCCCGTCAGGCCAGGCAGCCGTGGCATCGAGACGTATCGGCGCCAGCAGATTGTCCGGGCCCGACGCCTCGCGCCAGGCCTCGATCGACGCCAGGGAGTGCGAATCGACGTCACTTGGCTGCCACTGCCAGCCCGGCATTGCCGTGGCAAAGTGGAGCGCATGCTCCCCACTGCCGCTGGCCAGCTCGAGCACCCGGGCTCGCGCCGGCAATACCTCCTCGAGCACCGCGAGGATCGGCTCGCGATTGCGCGCGGCAGCAGGGCTCTTGAGACACGCCGGGGATGTGCCCCGGTGATCGGTTCGTGACATCATGGTCTCCTGGGCATTGTCCGAAAGTGCCTGGAACGGCGGGTCGGCGGGTGTCGCCGCCCCCTCTTGGTTTTCCCGTTTCCACCGGAATGGACACACAGGATAACGCATGGCCGGCTCCCTGCCTCTCTACCTCAAGATACAACGGCACCTGCTGGAGAAGATTCATGGCGGCGACTGGCCACCGCAATATCGGATTCCCCCCGAGGAACGTCTGGCCGAGGAGTTCGGCGTCAGCCGCATGACCGCCAACAAGGCCATCCGCGACCTGGTACAGAAAGGGTATCTGACACGCCAGCCGGGGGTCGGCACCTTCGTCACCGACCGCAAGGCCGAGTCCTCGTTGATCGAGGTGCACAATATCGCCGAGGAAGTCCGCAGCCGTGACCACGCCTATACCAGCGAAGTCCTGCGTGCCGAAGCGCTGGAAGCCGACGACGAGATCTCGGTGTATCTGGGGGTCCGCAACGGTGCCCGGGTCTTTCACACCCTGATCGTGCATCGCGAAGACGGCGTGCCCATCCAGCTTGAGGATCGCTACGTCAACCCCAGCCGGGTACCCCACTACCTCGAGACGGACTTCACGCAGCACACGCCCAACGAGGTTCTGGTGGCAGCCTGCCCGATCAACGACGTGGAGCACGTGGTCGAGGCCGTGCTGGTCGACGCCGACACCGCGCAACGCCTCGACATCGCCCCCCACGAACCCTGCCTGCGAATGATCCGGCGCACCTGGTCGGGAGATCACCTGATCAGCTACGCCCGCCTGATCCACCCCGGCGACCGCTACAAGCTACGCTCCTCGTTGCATACCAACTGACGCGGCCCTGACGCCGATCAACCGGCCAGAGCTTGCACCAGGTAACCCGCCGGTACCGCCAGCAGCAGGCTCAAGGCCACCCGCAGGAACCATACGACCACGATGCGTCCGACCGACAACGGAATGCTGGTCGACAGGATGCAGGGAATCGAGGCCGAGAAGAACAGTACTGCGGAGACCGACACCACCCCGGCGGCGAAGCGCGCCGCCAGTCCGGCATCGCCCATCAGCAGTGCCGGCAGGAACATCTCGGCGAGCCCCGCTGCCGAGGCCTGGGCCAGAGCGGCGGCCTCGTCCAGTCCCCAGACGGCCACGAAGGGATAGAAGGCCCAACCGAGCCATTCGAACAGCGGCGTGTACTTGGCCAGCAGCAACCCGGCCAGTCCGACCGACATGATCGACGGCAGGATGCTGATCGCCATCAGCAATCCCTCGCGGAAATTCAGCGCCACACTGGACGGCAGGCTCGGCGCCCGCTCCGCCACCTCGAGTCCGGTACGCCAGGCCGTGGCCAGGCGGCGCCCCGGTACGGCCTCCGGTTCACCATCCCGCTTGCTGTCATCCATGCTCGACAGAGGCGGAATCCGCACCGTGATTGCCGTCACCACGAAGGTGATGACCAGCGTCAGCCAGAAATAGAGATTCCAGAACGCCATCAGCTCCAGTGTCTTGGCGACGATGATCATGAAGGTCGCCGACACCGTGGAGAAGCCGGTGGCGATGATCGCCGCTTCCCGGGCCGAATACTGCCCTGCCTGGTAGACCCGGTTGGTGATTAACAAACCGATGGAATAGCTGCCGACGAAGGACGCCACGGCATCGATCGCGCTGCGCCCCGGCGTACGCCACACCGGCCGCATCACCGGCTGAACCAGCACGCCGATCAGCTCGAGCAGGCCGAAGCTGATCAACAGTGCCAGGAAGATGGCCCCGATCGGTACGATCAGCCCTACCGGAATCACCAGCTTGTCGAACAGAAAGGGCAGCATGTCCGGCTCATGCAGGAAGGCCGGCCCCCAGCCGGTCAACGCCATCACCGCCGCCGCCACACCGGCCAGCTTGAGCACGCTGAACACACGCTCCGTCAGGCTGCGCCGCCAGGTCCCCCTGACCAGGGGATAGAGCGCCCCGGCGACGATCAACGCCAGGGCATAAAAGCCACTGCCCTCGCCCAGCAGGCTCCGGGCCGCGGTCACCATGTGATCCAGCGGTATGGTCGTCTTGCCACCGAGGGTAATGGGCACGAAGAAGATCAACACCCCGACGAGGCTGGGCACGAATAGCTTGAATACGGTGGTCGCCGAAGGCCCCCGACGTCGGGACGCGTCGGATGGGGAGTTCGCCATGAGAGGCTCCTGGATTGTCATTGTGAGAATGGAATTGCCGTTACGAAGGTGTTGCCGGTACGTCACCCTGGAAACAGCACACTTTGTATATACAACACGCAAAGTATCCATGCCACGCACATCTCGGACACACCTCTGATACTTTGGTCTAAAACATTCATCCAAGCTTATTCGTCAGCAAAAGAAATACGAGAGTATCTATTTAATAAATAAGCACAAAATAAGAGATCCCCTGGGCCAGAGATCGAATATAAAGGCCTCGCCGAAGGCACGACCGACGGGGTGACGGCAACACAGGAATGCGCTAACTTATTTGTATATACAAAGATATCAGGAGGCGTCAGCATGACCCATCCCCGGACTCGCCTACTCTGGCAGGACGTTACCGTCTTCGACGGCCAGGAGACCCTGCCCGACGCCATGGCGGTGATCGTCGAGGACGACCGCATCCAGTCCCTGATACCGATGCGGGAACTCTCGTCCGAGCATGCCGAGACCTGCCGGCTCATGGGCAGCGGCGGGGTGATGACCCCCGGGCTGGTCGATTGCCATACCCATCTGGTGTTCGGGGGCGGTCGCGCCGACGAATTCGAGGCACGCCTGGAAGGCGCAAGCTACGAAGAGATCGCCCGCCGTGGTGGTGGCATCATCAGCACCGTGCGCGACACACGCGAAGCCAGCGAGGAGGAGTTGTTCGCCGCCGCCCTGCCGCGTCTCGATGCCCTGCTCGCCGATGGCGTGACCACCGTCGAGATCAAGTCAGGCTATGGCCTCGACGTGGAAAACGAACTCAAGATGCTGCGTGTCGCCCGTCGCCTCGGCGAGGCCCGGCCGGTGCGCGTCGTCACGTCCCTCCTTGGCGCCCACGCCCTGCCGCCGGAATACCGGGACGACAGCGATGGCTACATCGACCTGGTCTGTCAGGCGATGATCCCCGCTGCCGCCGCCGAGGGCCTGGCCGACGCCGTCGACGTCTTCTGCGAGAAGATCGCCTTCTCGGTGGCCCAGTGCGAACGCGTCTTCGAGGCGGCCCAGGCCCACGGCCTGCCGATCAAGGCCCATGCCGAGCAGCTCTCCAATCTTGGGGGCTCTGCCATGGCCGCCCGCCACGGCGCCTTGTCGGCTGACCATATCGAGTACCTCGACGACGCGGGAATCGCTGCCATGCGCGATGCCGGCAGCGTGGCGGTGATCCTGCCGGGCGCCTTCCACACGCTGCGCGAGACACAGCGCCCCCCCATCGCCGGGCTGCGCGAGGCCGGCGTGCCGATGGCCGTCGCCACCGACGCCAATCCCGGCAGTTCGCCGCTGTTCATGCCGACCCTGATGCTCAATCTGGCCTGCACCCTGTTCCGTCTCACCCCTCGGGAGGCGCTGACCGGAATGACCGCACATGGCGCACGCGCTCTGGGAATGCCCGAACTCGGCAGGCTGCATGAAGGCGCACCCGCCGACCTGTGCCTCTGGAACATCGACTCCCCGGCGGAACTCGCCTATGCCGTCCAGCCCGGGCGGCTGCGTCAACGCGTCGTCGCCGGCCAACCCGTGGAGGAGCTCGCCCATGGCCAATGAGATCGACATGCGCCTCTGGCAGGGTCGCCGCGACCCGGAACCCGATAGCGACCGCTGGCACCAGCGCATCGCCCCCCTCTCCGAGAAAGCGCCGCCCGGGTGCGCCCTGCTCGGTTTCGCCAGCGATGCCGGCGTGGCGCGCAACCAGGGGCGGGTCGGTGCCGCGGCCGGCCCGGCAGCGATCCGACGTGCCCTCGCCCCGCTCGCCTGGCACCGCGAGGCGCCCGCCTTCGACGCCGGCGACGTGACCTGCGAGGCAGACGCCCTGGAAGCCGCCCAGCAGGCACTGGCCGAGCGCCTGGCACCGTTGCTCGACGCCGGCCACCTGCCCATCGTGCTCGGCGGCGGCCATGAGATCGCCTACGCCAGTTGGTGCGGACTCGCCCGCCACCTCGCCCCTCGCGAGACGCGACCGCGCGTCGGCATCATCAACCTCGATGCCCATTTCGACCTGCGCGACCCGCGTCACGTGCGCTCCTCCGGTACTCCCTTCGCACAGATTGCCGAGGACTGCCACGCCCGGGGCTGGCCATTCCGCTACGCCTGCCTTGGCGTCAGCCGTGCCGCCAACACCCGCGCCCTGTTCCGACGTGCCAACGAACTCGGCGTGCTGTTCCGCGAGGACCGCGACATCACGCACACGGAACTCGATGGCGTCCAGCGTGACCTCGAGCGCTTCATCGCCCGCTGCGACCGGCTCTACCTGACCATCGATCTCGACGTGCTGCCGGCATCCGAGGCCCCCGGCGTCAGTGCACCGGCGGCACGCGGCGTACCCATGGCGCTGCTCGAGCCCTTGATCGAGGCGGTACGCGACAGCGGCAAGCTGTGCCTGGCCGATATCGCCGAGCTGAACCCCGACCATGACATCGATGGCCGCACCGCCCGAGTGGCCGCGCGCCTCGTCCATCTACTGACCCTGAACGGCTGACCCGCACATCGGCCATCAGACTCTTGACCATGAGGAAGTACCCCATGTCCCAGACCGACAAGCGTCACGACCCCAGCCGCCGTATCGGCGCCCCCACCGGTACCGAGCTGACCTGCAAGAGCTGGCTCACCGAAGCACCGCTGCGCATGCTGATGAACAACCTGCACCCGGATGTCGCCGAGCGCCCCGAGGACCTGGTGGTCTACGGCGGTATCGGCCGTGCCGCCCGCGACTGGGAATGCTTCGACAAGATCGTCGAGACCCTGCAGCGCCTGGAGGACAACCAGTCGCTGCTGATCCAGTCCGGCAAGCCGGTCGGCGTGTTCGAGACCCACAAGGACGCTCCCCGGGTGCTGATCGCCAACTCCAACCTGGTGCCGGCCTGGGCCAACTGGGAGCACTTCAACGAGCTCGATAAGAAGGGCCTGATGATGTACGGCCAGATGACCGCCGGGTCCTGGATCTACATCGGCTCCCAGGGCATCGTCCAGGGTACCTACGAAACCTTCGTCGAAGCCGGCCGCCAGCACTACGACGGCGATCTCAAGGGACGCTGGATCCTGACCGCCGGCCTCGGCGGCATGGGTGGAGCCCAGCCGCTGGCCGCCACCCTGGCCGGCGCCTGCTCGCTCAACATCGAATGCCAGCAGTCGCGCCTCGACTTCCGCCTGCGCACGCGCTACCTCGACGAACAGGCCGAGGACCTGGACGACGCCCTGGCACGTATCGAACGTTACACCAGCGAAGGCAAGGCGGTATCCATCGGCCTGTGCGCCAACGCCGCCGATGTACTGCCGGCACTGGTCGAGCGCGGTGTGCGCCCGGACATGGTCACCGACCAGACCAGCGCCCACGATCCGTTGCATGGCTACCTGCCGGCCGGCTGGAGCTGGGATAAGTATGTCGCACGTGGCAAGACCGAGCCCGAGGCAGTCGTCAAGGCGGCCAAGCAGTCCATGGCGGTGCACGTGCGCGCCATGCTCGACTTCCAGCAGCAAGGCATCCCGACCTTCGACTACGGCAACAACATCCGCCAGATGGCCCAGGAAGAAGGCGTCGACAATGCCTTCGACTTCCCTGGCTTCGTGCCGGCCTATATCCGCCCGCTGTTCTGCCAGGGCATCGGCCCCTTCCGCTGGGCGGCGTTGTCCGGCGACCCCGAGGACATCTACAAGACCGACCAGAAGGTCAAGGAACTGATCCCGGACGATCCGCACCTGCACAACTGGCTGGACATGGCCCGCGAACGTATCGCTTTCCAGGGCCTGCCGGCGCGCATCTGCTGGGTCGGCCTCAAGGACCGCGCCCGCCTCGGCCAGGCCTTCAACGAGATGGTCAGAAACGGCGAACTCAAGGCGCCGGTGGTCATCGGTCGCGATCATCTGGACTCCGGCTCGGTGGCCAGCCCCAATCGCGAGACCGAGTCGATGATGGATGGCTCCGATGCCGTTTCCGACTGGCCGCTGCTCAACGCCCTGCTCAACACCGCCGGCGGTGCCAGCTGGGTCTCGCTGCACCATGGCGGCGGCGTGGGCATGGGCTATTCCCAGCACGCCGGCGTGGTGATCGTCTGCGACGGCAGCGAGGATGCCCATGTGCGTCTGGGACGCGTGCTGCGCAACGACCCGGGCACCGGGGTGATGCGCCATGCCGATGCCGGCTATGACATCGCCAAGGAGTGCGCCCGAGAGAACGGCCTCGACCTGCCGATGATTAACGAGTAGAACGCCTCAACAAACGTCCGGCGCGATGTACGCCGGGGACAAGTCGAAGCGAGGGTCCTTTGCCATGAATGGCAAAGGTAGCGCCCAGGGATGGGTTCACAGCGCCCTCGTGGAGACTTGTCGCCGGGATAGCTCATCGCTCTTCGCCGCCCTCTCAGGAGAGCCATTTCATGAACCATCTCGAAATCCAACCCGGCAAGATGAGCCTGGCGCAGGCGCGCCGGGTCTTCGAGGCCCCTCTGCAAGTCACTCTGCCGGCGAGCGCCGATGCCGATATCGGTGCCGGTGTCGACTGCGTCAATCGCGTGGTCGAGGAAGATCGTACCGTCTATGGCGTCAACACCGGCTTCGGCCTGCTGGCCCAGACCCGCATCGAGAAGGACCAGCTCGAAGACCTGCAGCGCTCCCTGGTGCTGTCCCACGCCACCGGCGTCGGCGGTGCCATGGAGGACGCCCTGGTACGCCTGATCATGGTGCTCAAGGTCAACAGCCTGGCCCGGGGCTATTCCGGCATTCGCCGCGAGGTCCTGGATGCCCTGGTGGCGCTGATCAACGCCGAAGTCTATCCGCAGATCCCGCTCAAGGGCTCGGTGGGAGCCTCCGGTGACCTGGCCCCGCTGGCGCACATGAGCGTGGTGCTGCTCGGCGAAGGCCAGGCCCGCTACCGGGGCGAATGGCTGCCGGCCGCCAAGGCCCTCGAGATCGCCGGCCTCGAGCCGCTCTCTCTGGCACCCAAGGAAGGCCTGGCCCTGCTCAACGGTACCCAGGTCTCCACCGCCTACGCCCTCAAGGGACTGTTCGAGGCCGAGGACCTGTTCGCCGCCGCCACGGTCTGCGGCTCGCTCACCGTGGAAGCCACCCTGAGCTCGCGCTCCCCCTTCGATCCCCGCATCCATGAGGTGCGCGGCCAGCGTGGCCAGATCGATGCCGCCGCTGCCTATCGGCACCTGCTCGGCGAGCGCAGCGAGATCAGCGACTCCCACGTCGATTGCGGCAAGGTCCAGGATCCCTATTCCCTGCGCTGCCAGCCCCAGGTGATGGGCGCCGCCCTCACCCAGCTTCGCCAGGCCGCCGAGGTCCTGGGCATCGAGATCAATGCCGTCTCGGACAATCCCCTGGTGTTCGCCGAACAGGGTGATATCATCTCCGGCGGCAATTTCCATGCCGAGCCGGTGGCCATGGCGGCCGACAATCTGGCGCTGGCCATCGCCGAGATCGGCTCGCTCACCGAGCGCCGCGTTTCCTTGATGATGGACAAGCACATGTCCCAGCTCCCGCCCTTCCTGGTGGAGCATGGCGGCGTCAACTCGGGCTTCATGATCGCGCAGGTGACGGCGGCCGGGCTCGCCAGCGAGAACAAGGCGCTCGCGCATCCGCACAGCGTCGACAGCCTGCCGACCTCGGCCAACCAGGAGGACCATGTCTCCATGGCGCCGGCCGCCGGCAAGCGGCTATGGGAAATGGCCGATAACGTACGAGGCATCCTCGCCATCGAGTGGCTGGCTGCCTGTCAGGGGCTGGATTTCCGCGAAGGCCTCAAGACCACCGACACCCTGGAAGAGGCTCGCCGGGTACTGCGCGAGCGTGTCGCCTACTACGACAAGGACCGTTTCTTCGCGCCGGACATCGACGCCGCCAGCGAACTCCTCTCGAAACGCCACCTCAGTCGTCTGGCGCCCGCCGACCTGTTGCCCAGCCAGGTGAACTGACCAGGCAACGCAACCTCGTCGCCCCTGCCGGCCCGAACCAGCAGGGGCGACACCAACAACAATCGACCTTCTACAAGGGGCAAGACATGAACGCAGTCGTCCTGGCCATCCTGGTCATGGTCACCCTCAGCCTGATGCGCGTGTCCGTCGTGTTCGCGCTGATCGCCGCCGCCCTGGTCGGCGGTCTTTACGCGGGAATGCCGCTGGGCGAGATCCTCTCCGCCTTCAACGACGGGCTGGGCAACGGCGCCAAGGTAGCCATCTCCTACGCCGTGCTGGGCGCCTTCGCCGTGGCCCTGTCACGTTCGGGCATCACCCAGCTGCTCTCCAACAAGGCCATCGCCAGGCTGGGACTGGACGACGGGATTCCCAACCGCCAGTTGATCGTCTTCACCCTGCTCGGCGTGCTGCTGGCCGCGGCAGTGAGCTCCCAGAACCTGATTCCGGTGCATATCGCCTTCATCCCGGTGCTGGTGCCACCGCTGCTCAAGCTGATGAACCACCTGCAGCTCGATCGCCGGGCCGTTGCCTGCGTAATCACTTTCGGCATCACCGCGCCCTATATGCTGCTGCCGGTCGGGTTCGGCTCGATCTTCCTTCACGACATCCTGCTGACCAACCTCAACGAGAATGGCCTGGACGTGACCGCCGGCATGGTGCCGATGGCCATGATCGTGCCCATCGGCGGCATGGCCCTGGGGCTCGTGGTCGCCTTGCTGTTCAGCTACCGTCGCAAGCGTAGCTACCAGGACATCGACCTGGCCCATGGCGACGAGACGCCCAGCCAGGCCGCCCAGCACCTCAAGCCCTGGCAGATGGTGGTTCTGGCAGTGGCGCTGGTGGGTACCGTCACGGTCCAGCTGTTCACCGGTTCGATGGTGATCGGCGGGCTCTTCGGCTTCGCCCTGCTCTCGGTGAGCGGTGTGTTCCGCTGGCATGAACAGGACGACATCTTCACCGAAGGCATGCGCATGATGGCGCTGGTCGGCTTCATCATGATCTCGGCGGCAGGCTTCGCCAGCGTGATGCAGGCCAGTGGTGAAGTCGAGGCGCTGGTTACCAGTTCCACCGAGATGATCGGCGACAACAAGGGCCTGGCCGCCCTGATCATGCTGCTGGTGGGGCTGTTCATCACCATGGGGATCGGCTCGTCGTTCTCGACCATTCCGATCATCGCCTCGCTCTACGTGCCCCTGGCGCTGAACTTCGGTTTCTCGCCCATGGCGACCATCGCCCTGGTGGGTGCCGCGGCCGCCCTCGGGGATGCCGGCTCACCGGCCTCCGACTCGACCCTCGGCCCCACCGCCGGCCTCAATGCCGACGGCCAGCACGACCACATCTGGGACAGCGTGGTGCCGACCTTCCTGCACTACAACATCCCGCTGGTAGCATTCGGCTGGATCGCCGCCATGACGCTCTGATCCGCCCGACGGCCGACCGCGCCGTGAAAGACAAAAGCCCCGCCGGCATGATGAGCCGAGCGGGGCTTTTGCGTCAGGTGCGTCAGGACGTTTACCTCAGCCCTGCGCATGGACAGGAGCCGCCAGACAGCTAGCCGTGTTCCATGAGATACGACAGATCACCCACGAGCGCTTCCAGGGAATTGATGTCGCTGAACATGAAACGGGCCTCACCCTGGCGGTCGAAGGCGAAGACACTGCTCGAGTGCGAGACGTTGTAATGGCCTCGGGCGTCTTTCTCCCCGTACTCGTAGGTCACCCGGTAGCGGTTGGTCAGGGCATCGATCTTCGCCAGATCGCCACTCAGGCCGATGAACTGTGGCCCGAATGCCTCGGTGTATTGCTTCATCACATCCGGGGTATCACGGGCGGGGTCGACCGAGACGAACAGCACCTGTACGTCGTCCTGCCAGGACTCATCGAGCTGCTTGATGGCCGCCGAGAGCTTGGCCAGCGTCGTCGGGCAAACATCCGGGCAGTGCGTGAAGCCAAAGAACAGCAATGTCGGCTTGCCGATGAACGCCTCGGCCTGCACGTCTTCGCCATTCTCGTCGACGAGGTCGAACTCGAGAGCCGGCATGACACCGGTAATATCATTGGTCTGCCAGTTATGATCGACACACCCTGCCAGCATCACTGACAGGGCCAGCGGGAACATCCAGCGCAACATGCTTCTCTCCTGCAACGACTGACCTCCTACATGGAGGTCGGGGACACGGCCTTGAAGCCCACGGTGAGCGGGTCTCGCTGTTCGAATTCCAGAGTGATATCGACCGAATCGCCGACGGAAAGCGAGCCCACCTGATCCATGAGCATCAGATGATACCCCTGGGGAGCGAACTCGATGTGCTCGTCCGGCGACAGCTCGAGCCGCGGGACCGCCTCCATGCTGGCCATGCCATCGTGATTCATGCTGCGATGCATCTCGATGCTGCCGAAGGCGTCGCTCTGCGCTCCGACCAGCACCACGGGCTGCTCGCTCCGATTGTGCAGCCGAAAATATCCCGCCGCCGGCATGTCCCCGGGCAGCAGTCGCATTCGCGCATCCGTGACTTCCAGATCTTCGGCGCTTGCCCCCAAGGGAGCCAACAGCAAGCATGCCGCAAGGCTGCCCAGCGATACCGCCGAGATCCGGCGCTTGAGTTCCCGCTTGATATTCGTCATGAGTCCTTCTCCCGTCCAGAATACGCCCATGTCCCAGGTAACACCCTGTCCGCTCGAGCCGGTACCCGTCCAAAATACCTGCGCACCGCCATTCGCCCTACCCACTGCGACAATGTGTCCGCTCTCGGCGCGGCGGGAAAGGCAGGGTTGCTCAGGGAAGATGAGAGCCAGGCAAGGGCTCCGCAGAAGGTTGGATCACAAGGAAAGGCACGCCAGGATCAGCAGAACGACGACAATCCGCAGTTCGATTCATAGCGATCCGAAGCGATATCCAGCGTCACGCGCCCATTGATCTTGTTATAGAAAAACGAGGCGTAGCCATTTTCTGAGGATGCGGTCTTGTACAGGCCACAATAGCCGTAGCCATTATTGACCCTTTGCAGGTTCTTCAGCTCGATATCCCCCGCACTCCCCGCGTTGGGCAGCGTCGTCGACAGCGCACGCTGGATCTCGCCGTCGAGCTTGACGGCGGAGATGGCTTGTCCTCCGAAAATCAGCCCGCCGAGGAGCAGCAGGAAAACAATCGGAACGCCAAGGCAGATGATCAAACCACGATGATAAGGCATGCGCGGATACTAAACCGCCTTGAAGAACCGCTCAAGCGCCATCCACCGGATTGACTCAGCCCCGAATGCAGCACTGTTTGCCCTTCTTCCCGCTGCCACAGGGACAGGGATCGTTGCGGCCGGGTTTGAGACGCATGACGCGTGGCTCACCATCGACATAGCACCACTGCCCTTCGTGCCGGCTGAAATTGGAATCTTCCTGCAGCACACCCCAGCGGCGCCCTTCGCGGAAGGTGGCGCGGAAGTGCACGCGCCCCTGATCGTCCTGCGTCGCGGTGTCGACGATCTCCAGGCGTACCCACTCAGTCGGGTCTTCATCGGGCAGGCTCGCCGGCCGAAAATCCGGGTGCCAGGTGGCCAGCAGGTAGTCGTTGCGGCCCAGCGCGAAGGCGCTGAACCGGGCGCGCATCAGCGCCTCCGGCGTCGGCGCCAAAGCGCCCTCATGATAGTGCCCGCAGCATTCGGCGAGCGCGCGGCCGGTGCCGCAGGGACAGCGGGAATCGTTCATCGTCGGGCCTCCCGGTTCGTATCGAGGGCGTCATCATACCCATCGAGCTTCATTTTCTCACCGTCCGGAGCCGTGCCGCTTGGTCCGCGCCGTGGCGGGTGATGTCAGCGGATCCTCCGGCCAAGGATGCTTGGGATAGCGACCGCGCATTTCCTTGCGTACCTCGGGGTAACCATTGGCCCAGAAGCTGGCCAGGTCCTCGGTCACCTGCAGGGGACGCCGCGCCGGCGACAGCAGATGCAGACGTGGCGCGACCCGGCCCTCCACCAGTCGTGGTGTCTGCTGCCAGCCGAACACTTCCTGCAGCTTCACCGCCAGAACCGGTGTCTCGCCGCGATAATCCAGCCGAATCCGTGATCCGCTGGGCACCTCGAGCCGGCTGGGAGCCAGTTCGTCCAGCCGGGCCCGCAACGACCAGTCGAGGCGATCCAGCAGGATCCGCTCGAACGGCAGCCGCGCCACCTCATCGAGCCGCTTGATGCCGTCCAGGTAAGGCCCGAGCCAGGTATCCAGCGTCGCCAGCAGAGTCTCGTCGGACCAATCCGGCCAGGCATCGCCGAGATGACGACGCAGCAGCGCCACCCGGCCGCGCAGCTGTTCGGCCTCGTCACCGAACGGCAGCTCGCCGCGCCGCGCCAGGGCCTCCAGCAAGGCACGGCGCACCGCCTCCGGCGGCTTGTCATGCAGGGGACCACGCTCGAGTATCACGGCTCCCAGGCCGCGACGACGCTCTCCAACGAGTTCGCCCCGGGCATCGGACCATTCCAGGTGATCCCGCCATTGCCGTGCCTCGGGGTATAGCGACTCGAGGCCGGCAACCGAGAGCTCGGCGGCGCGGAAGATGCGGCCACCGCCCTGCTCGCCGTCGAGTTCCGCCGCCACCAGCAGCGGCGCGTGGGCCAGGGCGTGCGTCTCGGGCAATCGCGCCTGACCGCCCGATGCCAACCGGAAGCGCCCCGGTTCGATGCACTGGGCGATACGTTCCGGCCAGGCCAGGGCCAGCAGCTCGCCGAGCGCTGCCATGTCCGGCGTCTCCAGGCCCACCCTGGCGATGGTTGCCAGCCGCTCGACATCGCGTCGCCAACGGCGATGGTCTCCCGACGAGGCGAAGCGGCGTTGCAGGGCCTCGCCGAGATCGCGTTCGTCGTCGCCAGCGCCGCCCTCTAGCAGGGCCACCAGGCCACAGGCCAGGGCACTGGCCTCGAGTTGCCCGGCCCTTTCCAGCATCACCGCCATGCGCGGATGCACCGGCCAGCGTGCGCAGGCGTTGCCGAAGCGGGTCAGGCGATGCGCGTCATCCAGCACGCCGAGCCGTACCAGGCCAGCGCGCCCCGCTGCCAACGCCGCCGGGGCCGGCGGTGTCACCCAGGTCAGAGCCGCCGGTTCGGTGATGCCCCAGCGAGCCAGCTCGAAGGCCAGCGGCATCAGGTCGCTCTGGCGAATCTCCGGCTCGCGATCCGCTGCCAGGGGCTGTTCTTCCGACCACAGGCGATAGCAGACGCCAGGAGCCTGGCGGCCGGCGCGACCGCGGCGTTGATCGGCGCTGGCTCGATTGACCCGCCGCGTCTCGAGTCGCGTGAGGCCAGTACGCACTTGATGAACCGGCAGTCGCTCGCGACCGGCATCGATGATCTGACGCACACCGTCGACGGTCACGCTGGATTCGGCAATGGCGGTGGCCAGCACCACCCGGCGACGCCCTTCGGCATCCGGCACCAGCGCCTGACGCTGCGCCGCCAGCGGCATTCGGCCATGCAGTTCGTGGATCACGACCGACGACGCCAGGCGTTCGGCGAGCCGTCGTCCCAGACGCCGAATCTCGCCGACGCCCGGCAGAATCACCAGAATGTCGCCGTCCTCACTGGCCAGGGCTTCCTCGACGACCGCCGCCTGATGACGCTCCGCCTCGAGGCGGGCGCCGGGCGGCCGATAACGCGTGACGACCGGATACTGGCGTCCGGGGCAATCGATCACCGGTGTCCCGGCCCCCAGGGCCGCCGTCAGCGCCTCGACGTCAAGCGTGGCCGACATCACCAGCAGGCGCAGGTCATCGCGCACGGTCTGGGCATCCAGCGCCAGGGCCAATCCCAGGTCGGCATCGAGACTTCGCTCATGAAATTCGTCGAAGATGATGCCTGCAACACCTTCCAGGAGCGGATCTTCCTGCAACATGCGCGTCAACACGCCCTGGGTGACCACCTCGAGTCGCGTCCGTTCGCTGACCCGTGATTCGCCGCGCATGCGCACGCCCACCGTCTGCCCCACCGGCTCGGACAGGGTCTCGGCCATGCGGGCAGCGGCCAGACGCGCAGCGACACGACGCGGCTCGAGCAGCAGCAGGCGCTGTCCACGACACCATTTTGCATCGAGCAATGCCAGCGGCACTCGCGTGGTCTTGCCGGCACCGGGCTCGGCCACCAGCATGGCGCTCGGGTGGTCATGCAACGCCTCACGAATCGCTTCCAACCGTGCCTCGATGGGCAGCGTCATCGCGGTGGATTCGTCGGCGTCGTTGCGCGTCGTGTTCGGCATATCGTGTCCTTGGGATGCGCTGAACGAATCGGCGAGCGAGCAAAGCACACTTGCCAAGCTGCGTCAGCAGTTCTAGGCTTGGCTGTCGGCATCCTGACCAAAAGGTCAGGAAATGACAGTCTGGCATTCAGCCCACAACAACAAACAGGGTTCAATGGTATGCAACAGTCCACCACCCGCCCCATCGGGGGCTCGCGCTCGACCGTGTCCCACCGGGAGGACCTGCCTCCCCTCGACCGCTGGTTCGGCGTCAGCCGCCGAGGCTCCAACCTGAAGACCGAGATCCTCGCCGGCATCGCCACCTTCCTGGCCGGCATGTATATCATCGTGGTCAATCCGGCGATCCTTTCCGATGCCGGCATTCCCTTTGCCTCCGCCCTCTCGGCGACAGTGCTGATCAGCTTCATGAGCAGCCTGGCCATGGGCCTCTATGCGCGCAACCCGATCCTGGTGGCACCGGGCATGGGCATGAATGCGCTGTTCACCTATACGCTGGTGATGGGCGCCGGCCTGTCCTGGGAGGTGGCGCTGGGCTGCGTGTTCTGGTCCGGGGTGCTGTTCGCCACTCTGGCACTGTTCAACGTGCGCCGGGCGGTCATCGAGGCCATCCCGCTGTCGCTGCGTTACGCCATCACCTGCGGCATCGGCCTGTTCATCACCTTCATCGGGCTGAAGAACGCCGGCTTCATCGTCGGCAGCGATGCCACCCTGGTATCGCTTGGCACCATCGACGCCAGCCTGGTCACCTTCTTCCTCGGCCTGGTGGCCACGGCCATTTTCGTGATCCTGCGCTTCAACGGCGCCCTGATCATGGGCATCGCCCTGACCACCCTGATGGCCGCCCCCATGGGCCGGTTCTGGGGCGACGAGGTGATGGTGGCCTGGAACGGCCTGGCCGCCTGGCCCGACTTTGGCGCGGTCCTCAAGGTCGACGTCATCGGCGCACTGAAGGTCGCTTACCTGCCGTTTATCTTCGTGATGCTGTTCACCAACTTCTTCGATGCCCTGTCCTGCTTCATGGCGCTTTCCGAATCCGCCGATCTCAAGGACGAAGAAGGCAACCCGCGCAATCTCAAGCGCTCGATGACCGTGGATGCCTTCGCCTCGATGATCGCGGCACCGCTCGGTACCAGCGCCGCCCAGACCTTCATCGAATCCGGCGCGGGGGTCGCCCAGGGCGGGCGCACCGGCCTGGTGGCGGTGGTGATCGCGATCCTCTTCCTGCCCTTCCTGTTCCTCTCGCCGCTGCTGTCGCTGGTGCCCGGCATCGCCACCGCCCCGGCACTGGTGCTGGTCGGGCTATTCATGATGACGCCGATCAGCAAGATCGACTGGAGCCATTTCGACCAGGCCTTCCCGGCCTTTCTGGCCATCATCCTGATGCCGTTGACCTACTCGATCACCCTGGGTATCGCCTTCGGCTTCATGAGCTTCGTGCTGATCAAGGCGCTGACCGGCAAGGTGCGC
Source organism: Halomonas elongata DSM 2581 (assembly GCF_000196875.2). Taxonomy (NCBI): domain Bacteria; kingdom Pseudomonadati; phylum Pseudomonadota; class Gammaproteobacteria; order Oceanospirillales; family Halomonadaceae; genus Halomonas; species Halomonas elongata. The sequence continues at coordinate 1,706,300 of NC_014532.2, read as the reverse complement.
GAGATCAAGCCGGCCATGTGGGTCACGGCGGCCCTGGCCGTGTTGATGCTGCTGACCACCCAGTAAACGAAGAAACCATCTGACGAAGAGGGGTTTACAAAAGTCACGAGCGATGGCCAGGGCTAGGCCCGCTCCCGGCGGGCCAACGCATTTCCCACATCCATGTGGGTCACAAGGCGAAATTCGGCGAGAATGCGGAGTTTAGCCGCACTAAATGAGCACTTCGAGCCGGATTTCAACGCTGTATGGTCGAGCGCAGTAATTTGTAAACACCCTCTAAGTGACGGGTTCAGGGTGGCGCACCCCACAGCCCTTCAGAACCACCCGGGTCAGAAAACGCGTGATCTCCTCGAGATCGTCGTCACCCAGCGCCTCGCGCCCGGTGATGCCAAGCACCTGGGCCTCGAAGTCCGCGTAGTGCTGGGTGGACGACCAGATCAAGAAGATCAGCCAGACCGGGTCGACCGGGTCCATCAGGCCCCGCTCGGCCCACTCCCGGAACACCGCCGCGCGGCTCTGCACCCATTCGCGCAGCTCGCCACGCAGGTACTCCTGGAGGAAAGGCGCGCCGCCGAGAATCTCGCTGGCGAACAGCCGCGACCCTTCCGGGTGACGCCGCGACATCTGCATCTTGGAGCGAATGAAGGCAGAGAGCACCTCGGCGGGATCGTCCTCGGCCGAGATGTCATCGAGCATGGCGTTCCAGCGCGCCATCATGCGTTCAAGCAGGCGCACGTAAAGCTTGCGCTTGCTGCCCATGTAATAGAGGACGTTGGACTTGGGAAGCTCGGCCTGCTCGGCGATTTCCTGCAGGCTGGCGCCGCGATAACCATGCCGCGCGAAAACGCGTTCCGCCGCCGCCATGATCGCCTTCTCGTTGCGTTGGCGGATGGCGCCGCCCTCTTGTTCGCTGTACTGCATTGCCTTGGCCATGAAGTCTCATCAGCTCGACGACAGGTGTTTGGGGCCATGAGCTTGCCTGACAGCCGCAGCGCAGGCAATTCGCCCTGGGTGGAAAACGCAACGGGAGACTCGAAAAAAGCGAACTGGGACTTGCCAAAGCTGACCACATGGTCAAGAATTGAAGTATCACGTGCTTTATCCGATACAACGACAAACGGAGCCGGCCATGATCGACTTCTACCTGAATGGCGAGCGACGCCGCTGCAGCGACGTCGCCGCCGACACCAGCCTGCTCGAATTGCTGCGCGTGCATCTCGGGCGAACCGGGACCAAGGAAGGCTGCGCCTCCGGTGACTGCGGCGCCTGCACCGTGGCCATCGGCGAGCCGGACGCCCTGGGCGAGCTGGTCTATCGCAACGCCAACGCCTGCATCCTGCCCGCCCACCAGATCGACGGCTGCCATCTGGTCACCGTGGAAGGGCTGGCGCGAGGCGACGAGTTGCATCCGGCCCAGGCCGCCATGGTCGACCACCACGGCAGCCAGTGCGGATTCTGCACGCCGGGCATCGTGATGTCGCTGTTCACCCTGCATGAAGAACAGCGCCGCGCCCCCGCCCCGCTGACCCAGGAGCGCCTCGAGGCGGCGCTGGGTGGCAACCTGTGTCGCTGCACCGGCTATCGTCCGATCCGCGATGCCGCGCTCAGCATGGCCGACTATCCCGACGTCCGCCCCGCCTGGGCCGACGAGCCCCATCTGGGCAGCAATGTCGCCTGGCTGCGCCGCCCCGACGGCGGCGAGCCGACCACCGCCGGTCACTACGTCGCACCCCAGGATATCGCCGCCCTGCGCGACCTGAAGCGTCGACGCCCGAAGGCACGCCTGGTGGCCGGCGGTACCGACCTGTGGCTGGAAACCACGCAGCAGCTCAAGCCACTCGACGACATCATCGATGTGCGACAGGTGGCCGAACTCACCACCATCGACGAGACCCCGGACGGCTGGTGGATCGGCGCGGCGGTGACCCTCGCCGACATGACCCCGCTGCTCGCCGAGCACTATCCGGCCTTCGAGCACTTGATGCACCGCTTCGCCTCGTCGCAGATCCGCAACCGCGGCACCCTGGGCGGCAACATCGCCAACGCCTCCCCCATCGGCGACACCCCGCCGGTACTGCTGGCCCTGGATGCCCGGCTGCGCCTGGACGGCCCGGATGGCGCTCGCGAGCTGCCGCTGTCGGATTTCTTCCTCGATTACCGCAAGACGGCCCTGGGCGAAAACGAGTTCATCGCCGCCATCTTCCTCCCGCGCCCGACACCGGCGCAGAATCTCAAGGTATGGAAGTTGTCCAAACGCCGAGAGGACGACATCTCGGCGGTGCTCGCCGCCTTCGCCTGGCGGCTCGAGGATGGCGTGATGCGTGACGTCCGCCTGGGTTTCGGTGGCATGGCCGCCATCCCGCGACGCGCCACCGAGACCGAGGCCGCCCTGGAAGGGCGAGCGCCCGAGCCCGCCGTCTTCGCCGCCGCCCGCGCGGTGCTGGGCGAGGAGTTGACACCGATGAGCGATGTACGCGGCAGTGCCGAATACCGCCGCACCGCCGCCGGCAACATGCTCGAACGCCTGCGCCTGATGATCGAGGCCGACATGCACGCCGCCGAGGCGACACCGAACCACGACAGTGACAACAACAATCCTGCGACCAAGGTGACTCTCGATGCGTACGCTCACTAGGCTTTCCCCCTCACCCGACACCACCGAGCGCCAGGGCTCGGCCGGCGCGCCCCGTGCCCATGAGAGCGCCATCAAGCACGTGACCGGGCGGGCCGCCTATATCGACGACCAGCCGGCGCCGGCCGATACCCTGCACGTTGCCCTCGGCCTGTCGCCGGTGGCCCATGGCTGGCTCAATCGCCTGGATCTGGAGAAGGTCAGGTCCGCTCCCGGCGTGGTCGACGTCATCACCCTGGCGGACGTACCCGGCCATACCGACATCGGCCCGGTGTTCCCTGGCGATCCGATCTTCGCCAGCGACGAGATCAGCTATGTCGGCCAGTGTCTGTTCGCGGTCGCCGCCGAGAGCCACAAGGCCGCGCGACTGGCCGTCAAGGAGGCGGTGGTCGAGATCGACGAGCGCCCGGCCTGCCTCGACCCGGTGGCGGCCACCGAGCGCGAGGAATTCGTGCGGCCCACCCATGTCCAGGAGCGCGGCGACTGGCAGCATGCCCTGGCGGATGCGCCCCACCGACTCGAGGGCGAGCAGTTCGTCGGCGGACAGGAGCACTTCTATCTCGAGGGGCAGGCCTGCCTGGTGGTGCCAAGCGAAGACGAAGGCGTGATGGTCTACACCTCCAACCAGCACCCCAGCGAGACGCAGAAGCTGGTCGCCGAGGTGCTCGGCATCCCCTTCCACGCCGTCACCATGGAGATGCGTCGCATGGGCGGCGGCTTCGGCGGCAAGGAAACCCAGGCCTCGCCCTGGGCCTGCATCGCCGCCATCATCGCCCGGCGCACCGGACGAGCCGCCAAACTGCGCCTGCCTCGCGCCGAGGACACCCGCGCCACCGGCAAGCGCCACCCCTTTCACAACCGCTATCGCCTCGGTTTCGACGAACGTGGCGTGCTGGCCGGCGGCGAGATCACCGTCATCGGCGACTGCGGTTATTCGCCGGATCTCTCGGATGCCGTGGTCGACCGTGCCATGTTCCATGCCGACAACGCCTACTCGCTGGGCGATGCCCGGGTCACGGGCCACCGAGCGCGGACCAACACCGCCTCCAACACCGCCTTCCGGGGGTTCGGTGGTCCCCAGGGCATGATGATCATCGAGCGGGCCATGGACGACATCGCCCGTCACCTCGGCGAGGACCCGCTGACCATCCGCAAGCGCAATCTCTATCGCGCCGCGGACGACGGCGGAGCGGCCCGCGATGTGACCCACTACGGGCAACGCGTCGAGCAGTTGAGCCTGCTGCACGACATCATCGACCAGCTCGAAACGAGCAGCGACTACTGGCAACGCCGGCGCGAGATCACCGCCTTCAATGCGACCAGCCCGATCATCAAGAAAGGCCTGGCGCTGACCCCGGTGAAGTTCGGCATCTCCTTCACCGTGCAGCATCTCAACCAGGCCGGTGCCCTGTTGCTCGTCTATACCGACGGCAGCGTGATGATCAACCATGGTGGCACCGAGATGGGCCAGGGCCTGCACACCAAGGTCTGCCAGGTGGTGGCCCGGGAACTCGGACTCGACCTGGAACGTGTGCGCATCAGCGCCACGCGCACCGACAAGGTGCCCAATACCTCGCCCACCGCCGCCTCCAGCGGCGCCGATCTCAATGGCCAGGCCGCCCGCGATGCGGCGAGCAAGCTGCGCGAGCGACTGTTCGATTTCGCCGCCGAGCATTTCGACCGTGAAAACGGTGGCCTCGACCGCGAGGCCATGCGCCTGGAGGACGGTCACCTGGTGGCCGGCATTGGCGAGAGCGAACAGCGCATTCCCTGGGGCGAATTGATCCAGGCCGCCTACATGGGCCGCGTCTCGCTCTCCGAGAAGGGCTTCTACGCCACGCCACTGATCCACTATGACCGTGCCAGCGGCCGTGGCCGCCCCTTCTACTACTTCGCCCATGGTGCCGCCGTGGCCGAGGTCGAGGTCGACACCCTCTCCGGCGAGTATCGACTGAGCCGTGCCGACATCCTCCACGACGTCGGCGACTCGCTTAACCCGGCCATCGACATCGGCCAGGTCGAAGGCGCCTTCATCCAGGGCATGGGTTGGCTGACCAGCGAGGAGCTCAAGTGGAACGACGCCGGACGACTGGTCTCCGACGGCCCTTCCACCTACAAGATCCCGGCCTTCGGTGACCTGCCGCCGACCTTCAACGTCGAACTGCTGCAGGGGCATCCCAATTCCCAGGCCAGCATCTATCGTTCCAAGGCGGTGGGCGAGCCACCCTTCATGCTCGGCATCTCGGTCTGGTCGGCGCTGCGCGACGCCCTGGCCAGTCTGGTCGACTACCGTGAAAGCCCGGCGCTGGACACCCCGGCCACGCCCGAGCGCGTGCTGATGGTCGCCGAGGCCCTGCGACGTCAGCACGCCGAGGATGCCACCAGCCCGAGGAGATCCGATCATGCCCCGGCATGACACCAAGGCCTCCGGAACCTGGCACTCGGCCCTCGACCGGCTGCAGCGGCAGGCCCGCCCCCACGCTCTGGCCAGCGTGGTGGGCACGGCGGGCTCCACGCCCCGGGAACCCGGCGCCAAGATGGTGATCACCCCCGATGCCGTCCACGATACCCTCGGCGGCGGCAGCTTCGAGTTCCAGGTGATCGATGTCGCCCGCGCCGCCCTGGCCGCCGGCGAGGGTGGCAGCCATCTCGAAGCTTTCCCGCTGGGTGGTCGCTCCGGCCAGTGCTGCGGGGGCTACGTGCACGTGCTGATCGAGGTCTTCACCGGCGCCGAGATGACAGTGGCGCTGTTCGGCGCCGGGCATGTGGGCCGGGCGCTGGTCGAGATACTCGCCCCGCTGCCCTGGCGCGTCCTGTGGTTCGACAGCCGGGACGATGCCTTCCCGAGCGGGGTCGAGTCCCATGAGCGCCTGAGTTGCCGACGCATCGCCGCCGGCTCCGAGGGCCCCGACGTGGCCAGCGCCGTGGACTCGTTGCCCTCCGGCTGCCATGCCCTGGTGATGACCCATGATCACGCCGAGGATCGCGCCCTGGTCGATGCGCTGCTGCGTCGCGGCGATTGCGCCTCGCTTGGCCTGATCGGCTCGGCCTCCAAGTGGGCGAGCTTTCGTCGACGGCTGGCCGACGCCGGCCACGATGCCGCGGCCCTTGGCACCGTGCGCTGTCCCATCGGCGTTCCCGGCGCCAAGGGCAAGCGCCCCTACGAGATCGCCCTGGCGACCGCCACCGAATTGCTCACGCTCAAGCCGGATACCCAGCGACCGGACCGGCTCGGCGTGGCCCCCGAAGTGCTGCGTGATGCCTTTACGCCACCACGCGACTAGACAGATTGCCCAGACGGATCCGCGAAGATGAGCTTTCCCGGCGACAAGGTGAAGCGAAGTTCATCCGCCATGAAGGTGGATGTAGCGCCCTCGCGAAAGCTTGTCGACGGTGGCCAGACCCCGTTTGCCGGATGCCAAGAAGATTGGAGAATTCTATGACCAACCCCCGACCCGCCATGCGCGTTCTGCGCGGCCCCCTGCTGAGCTTCGACGCCGATCCCGGCGATGGCGACAGTCCCGCGTCCGGCAGCGTACGCTATCTCGAGGACGGCGCCCTCTGGCTCGACGAGGGCCGCATTCGCGCCGTCGCCGACTACACCGAGCTGGCCCCTCGACTGCCCGCCGGCATCGAAGTGGTCGACTATAGCGGCAAGCTGATGATGCCGGGCTTCATCGACACCCATGTGCATTACGTCCAGCTCGACATCATGGCCTCCTACGGCCGGCAACTGCTCGACTGGCTCAACGAATACACCTTCCCGGAAGAATGCCGCTTCGCCGAACGCGCCCACGCCGAGAGCGTCGCCGACGCCTTTCTCGACGAATCCTTGCGGGTCGGCACCACCACCGCCCAGGTGTTCTGCACCTCCCACCCCGGCTCCGTCGATGCCTTCTTCCATGCCGCCCGTCGCCGTGGCCTGCGCATGCTGGCCGGCAAAGTGCTGATGGATCGCCACGCACCGGACGGCCTGCTCGACGATACCCTCGGCGGTCTCGCCGACAGCGAGCGCCTGATCGCCGACTGGCACGGACGGGACCGGCTGGGTTATACCCTGACGCCGCGCTTCGCCCCGACCTCCACCCGCGAACAGCTCGACGCCACCGGCGCGGTGCTGAGGAATGCCCCCGACCTGCACCTGCAGACACATCTCTCGGAGAATCTCGGCGAGATCGACTGGGTCGCCGAACTCTTCCCCGAGTGTGAGGATTACCTGGGCGTCTACGAACGTTTCGGCCTGGTCGGGCCGCGCAGCACCTTCGCCCATGGCATCCACCTTACCCAGCCGATGCGTCGCCGACTGGCCGACGCCGGGGCCAATATCGCCTTCTGCCCCACCTCCAACCTCTTCCTGGGCAGCGGTCTCTTCGACCGTCAGGCCTGTCAGGAGGCCGGCCTGGCCACCAGCCTGGCCAGCGACGTGGGTGGCGGCACCGATCTTTCGGGTCTCGGCACCCTCAAGGCCGCCTATCAGGTCGGCCAGTTGCTCGATCAACCGCTGACCGCCTGGCAGGGTTTCTATCGACTGACCCTGGGCAACGCCCGCGCCCTTCACCTTGACGAACACATCGGCCGGCTGCGCGAAGGCGGCGAAGCCGATATCGTGGTGCTCGACCCCGAGGCCACCCCGCTGCTGGCACGGCGTACCGCCCGCTGCCGGACGCTCGCCGAACGTCTCTTCGCACTGATGATGCTGGGCGACGACCGTGCCGTTCACGCCACCTGGGCCAACGGCGCATGCGTTCACCAACGCGACACCGCCAGCCAGGCAGCAGCGGTGGCCAGCTGACCCACTCGCAGCCACCCCGAAACATCGGGGTGGTCCTGCAGGGCGCGTCGATGCCCCAGGCGTCCTTCGCTCTCGTGCGGCTTCGCCGTCGCGATGATCCAGGGCGTGACATCGACCTTTGTGTCGACTCTGTGACATGGTAGAACGAGGCAAAGGATGATGGCGTCTTCGCACGCGTTGTCCGGCACCAGGGATTACCGCTTCATTGACGCAAGGGACATGCATTGACGACGCCCGTCTTTCTCGCCGTGCTGGCCAGCGCCTTGATGCATGCCAGCTGGAATGCATTGGTCAAGGTCGGGCTGGACCGCCTGCTGAGCATCTCGTTGATCCAGGTCGGCTGCGGCATCATCGCGCTGTTCGGTGTAGCCTTCGTGCCGCTGCCCAACGCCGCCGCCTGGCCCTGGCTGCTGGCCTCGGTGATCCTGCATATCGGCTACAACATCTTTCTCGCCCGTTCCTACCGGGTCGGCGACCTGGGCCAGATCTACCCCATCGCGCGCGGCTGTGCGCCACTGCTGGTCACGCTGATCGGCATCGGCCTGCTCAGCGACCAGCCCTCCGCTCTTGGCTATGCCGGCATCGGCCTGCTGGTGCTCGGCATCCTGTGCATGGCATTCCCTGGAGGGCGCCGCTACCGGCTCGAGCATGCCTCGCTGGTCAATGCCTTGATCACATCCGCATTCATCGCCGGCTATACCCTGGCCGATGGCAGTGGCGCGCGAGCCAACGGTGATGCTACCGGCTATGTCATCTGGCTGTTCCTGCTCGACGGTTTTGGCATGCTGCTGGTTCTGGTCGCTCTTCACGGCACTCGAACACTGCCGCAACTCGGTCGCCACTGGCGGGTCGGGCTGATCGGAGGCGCCCTCTCCCTCGGCGCCTATGGCGTCACCATCTGGGCCATGACCCAGGCGCCGATTGCGCTGGTGGCCGCGCTGCGCGAGACCAGCGTTTTGTTCGCCATTGCCATCGGAATGATCTGGCTCAAGGAGCCATTGCGCCGGGAACGCCTGCTGGCCGGAGGGTTGATCCTGGCCGGCGTGGTGCTGACCCATTGGGGGTGAGTAGCGCGTTCGGCGACCCGAGGCGATCGAGTCGCCGAACGCATCAGGAAAGTCCTTCGATCTCGCCGGCTTCGTCCAGCCGCATGCCATCGCTGGCCGGGTGGCGCGGCATGCCCGGCATACGCATGATGGCCCCGCACAGTATCACCACGAAACCGGCCCCGGCAGCCAGTTCGGCCTCGCGGATCGGCAGCACATGTCCCTCGACCAAACCTCGTAGTTCGGGGTCGGCGGCAAAGCTGTACTGCGTCTTGGCGATGCATACCGGCAGGTGGCCGTAGCCCAGCGCCTCGTATTCCTCGAGCTGGCGGCGAGCCCGGTCCTCCAGGCTGATGTCCGCGGCCCCATAGAGCCGGGTGGCAATGCTGCGCACCTTGTCCACCAGGGAAGTTTCGTCCGCATAGGTCAGTGTCGGCGCCGTCGTCGGCGCATCGAGCAACGCAGCCACCCGCTCGGCCAGCGCCTCGCTGCCGGCCGAGCCATCCCGCCAATGGCTGCTGACCGTCATTTCCACCCCCATCGCCTCGCAGGCCTCGCGCAGCACGGCGTGCTCCTCGTCCGAATCCTGATCGTACTGGTTGACCGCCACGACCAGCGGCACGCCAAAGCTGCGAATATTCTCGACGTGACGGGCCAGATTGGCGGTGCCACGACGCACCGCCTGCGGATCGGGCTGATCCAGCGCCTCCTTGTCGACGCCACCGTGCATCTTGAGGGCACGCAGGGTGGCCACCACCACCACGGCATTGGGCGCCAGGCCGGCCTGGCGACACTTGATGTTGAAGAACTTCTCGGCGCCCAGGTCGGCTCCGAAACCGGCCTCGGTCACCACTACGTCGGCCAGGGCCAGCGCCGAGCGGGTGGCCATCACCGAATTGCAGCCGTGGGCGATGTTGGCGAAAGGCCCGCCATGGACGAAGGCCGGGTTGTGCTCGAGAGTCTGCACCAGGTTGGGCGCCAGAGCCTGCCGGAGCAGTGCCGCCATGGCGCCGTCGGCCTTGAGATCGCGGGCCAGGACCGGCGCGCCGTCGCGGGTGCGTGCCACCACGATCTCGCCGAGGCGCCGCTGCAAATCGTCGAGATCATGCGCCAGGCAGAGGATCGCCATGATCTCGGAGGCCGCCGTGATGTCGAAACCATCGCTGCGCGGCACGCTTTGCCCGCCCTGGCCGACGGTCAGGTGACGCAGCGCCCGGTCGTTCATGTCCATCGCCCGCTTCCAGGTGATGCGCTCGGGATCCAGGTTCAGCTCGTTGCCCCAGTGGAGGTGGTTGTCGATCAGGGCGGCCAGCAGATTGTGGGCGCTGGTGATGGCGTGGAAATCGCCGGTGAAGTGCAGGTTGATATCCTCCATGGGAATCACCTGCGAACGACCGCCGCCGGCGGCACCGCCCTTCATGCCGAAACAGGGGCCCAAAGAGGGTTCACGCAGGCAGATGGCGGCGCGATGACCAAGCCGGTTCAGGCCGTCGCCGAGCCCGACGGTAGCGGTGGTCTTGCCTTCTCCGGCAGGCGTCGGGGTGATGGACGTGACCAGCACCAGCTTGCCCCGGGGGCGCTCGGCCAGGTCGTCGGTGAAGGCGTGAGGCAGCTTGGCCTTGGTATGGCCATAGGGCAGCAGATCCGAGGGCGCGATGCCGAGCCGAGCGGCCACCTCGGTGATGGGCCGCGGTGTCACCGCACGGGCGATGACGATATCCGGCGAGCCGGGAGGCGGCCAATCGGGGGAAGATGTCTCCAGCGGCAGGGATTCTTCAGCCAGGGGTTCGTCGTCGTGCCACGGCATATAGTCGGTCATCTCGCCCCCTTGCGAGGCGCCACCCGGTGGCGCCACCGTCCTGAACCCGAGTATTCTCAAGCAGCGTGGAACGCCTCGGGCGGGAACAGCATTCCGATTGCGACGCCGGCGTAGCCGAAACGGACATCACCCGGCGCAGAGTGCCCTGATGGCACGCCCCTTCCCCACAACGTCTAGCCGCAGGTCTTCAGGCGTTCGAGCAGCTCAGTGCGGCGCGTCTCGCTCATGAAGGCGGCGTCGATGGCATTGCGGGCCAGGTCGATGAAGGTGCCGCGTGACCAGTCGAAGGCACGCTGGCAGGCTTCGAAGTTCTCCAGCATGCCGCCACCGAAATAGGCCGGGTCGTCGGAATTCAGGGTCAGGTTCAGGCCCGATTTCAGGAGTTCGGGCAAGGGATGGTCGTCGAGGCGTTCGACGACCTTCAGGCGCAGATTGGAAAGCGGGCAGACGGTAAGCACCGTGCCCTGCTCGCGCAGGCGCGCGACCAGCTCGGGGTCTTCCAGACAACGCACGCCGTGATCCACCCGGCAGACATCCAGCACATCCAGCGCCTCGCGAATGTACTCGGGCGGCCCTTCCTCGCCGGCATGAGCCACCCGCGGCAGCCCGAGGGCCCGGGCTCGCTGGAAGACCTCGGCGAACTTGGCCGGCGGATGGCCGAGTTCCGCGCTGTCGAGCCCCACGGCATCCAGGATCTCCCAGTAGGGTTCGGCACGTTCCAGCAATCGCATCGCCTCCTCGGCAGGCCGGTCGCGCAGGAAGGCCATGATCAGCGCCGTGGACATGTCGAGCTCGCGCTCGGCGCGTCGACGGGCCTGGCCGAGTCCTTCCATCACCGTTTCCAGGCATACGCCCCGCGCCAGGTGAGCCTGGGGATCGACATGCAACTCGACATGCACCACACCCTCGGCATGTGCGCGCTGGAAGTAATCCATGGCCAGGTCGTGGAAGTCGCGCTCGGTGCGTAGAACGCTCATGCCCTGGTAGTACAGGTCCAGGAAGGACTGCAGATCCTCGAAGTCGTAGGCGGCGCGCACCTCGTCCTCCGAGGCATAGGGCAGGCTCACGCCGTTTCGCTCGGCGAGCGCCATCATCAGTTCGGGCTCCAGAGTGCCCTCGATGTGCAGATGAAGCTCGGCCTTGGGCAGGCGCTTGAGAAAGTCCCGCATGAATCACCTCGTTCGATACTTTGCCCTATCCTGAAAGATTCTGACCGGTTGCGCAAAGCGGTGATCCGGTGCGGGCTGTCAGATCGATCGTGCGTGTCACTCCGGGCAGAGGCATGGCCGCGTCATCGTGTCGATGCGCGAGATAGATGACGGTTCGCCCCGACAGCCAGGCATCGAGACGCTCGGCCAGCCGATGCGCGGTCGTCGCGTCGAGACCGGTGAAGGGCTCATCGAGGATGACCAGCTCCGGGTCGCGCAGCAGCAGGCGTGCCAGTACCAGCCGTCGCGCTTGCCCGCCGGAGAGACGGCGACCGCCTTCGCCCACTCGCGTCGCGAGGCCATGCGGCAGTTCCCTGGCCCACTCGCCCAGTTCGACCGCATCGAGCAGATGCCACAAGCGCTCGTCGGAAGCCTCGGGATCGCCCAGGCGCAGGTTCGCCGCCAGGCTGTCGTCGAACAGCTCGCTACCCTGGGTCAACAAGGCCAGGCGACGACGCAGGGCGCGTGCCTGGAAATGTTCGATATCGACACCACCCAGGCACACTCGACCGCTATCGGGTACGATCTGACCGGCAATCAAGGCTGCCACGCTCGACTTGCCGATCCCCGAGGCACCACACAGGAGCAGCCGTTCTTCCGGTGCGATTTGAAGCGAGAAGTCATCGAGAACGGCCGTCAAGGCGCCGGGATAACGCAGACTGACCCGTTCCAGGCTCACCGACAGCGGTCCTGGCGGCGGCAGTGGCCCTTCGTGGGGCCTTCCCGACGGACGACGGGCGGCCTCCAGAGCATTGAGGCGTTCGGCGGCGGCCTGGGTGGCACCGAACTGGGTAAAAGCCATGGGCAACGCCATGAGAGCCTCGTTCATCGCCAGGACAGCCAGCGGCATCATCACCATCACGGGGCCGGACAAGGCCTCGGCCGCCCATAACCGCGCCCCGAGCCACAAGGCCAGCAACCAGGCCAGGCCGACCGCCAGGCCGGCCAATGCCGAGCCCAGAGCCGAGAGTCTTCCCAGCCGGTACTGATCGTCGCGCAACCGCGTTTCGATGGCATCCAGGCGCCGACGCTGCTCGGCCAGCGCCCCATGCGTTTCCAGCTCCGCCATGCCCGAGAGGTGCTCGATCACGCGCCCGCGCAATCTTTCCAACTCCGCCACGCGCCGCCGGCTGGCGGCCAGCCCCCAGCGGGCCTGGCCGATCGTCAGCCAGCACCAGGCGAGCCCCAGGATGAGCCCCGCCGCCAGGCCCGCCGACGGCGCCCATACCGCCAGCAGGACACTCAGCCCGAGAATCGCCAGCAGAGCCACCAGGGCCGGCGCCAGCAGACGCAGGAAGAGGCTGTCCAGGGTATCGATGTCGGCGGTCAGCCGATTCAGCCAGTCGCTGGCACGCCGCCGGCTCAGGCTGGCGCCATCGAGATCGACCAGAACCGCGAACATGTGGCCACGCAGGTCGGCCAACAGCCGCAGCACGGTGTCGTGGTTGTACAGACGCTCCAGATAGCGCGCTACGGTTCGCGTCACCGCGAAGGCGCGAATGCCGCCACCAGGCACGTAGACATCCAGCATTATCGTGCCCCCTGCCGCCAGCACCAGGCCGGCCAGCGCGGTGGCGGTAATGAACCAGCCCGACAGCGCCAGCAAACCCAGTGCTGCCGCCAGGGCCAGCAGCATCAAGGCCGCTCCCGCCAGCAGGCGCCGGCGACGCCGGCCGAGATGCACGAGCCAGGGGCGCAGCGTGGTGAACAGTCCCGGGGTGGCCTCAGCCATGCATCGCCTCCTCGCGCATGTCTTGCTCATGCGCCCCTTCCCGGACCAGCGAAAGCCTGCGCGTCGCCAGGGCCAGGGGCGCCATCCGATGGCTGGCGATCACCAGGGTCCGGCCCTGCTCCGCCAGCGCCGAAAACGCCTCGAGCACCCGGGCTTCGCTGTCGTCGTCCAGGCTCGCCGTGGGTTCGTCCAGCAGCACCAGGGGCGCCGAAGAAAGAAAGATACGCGCCAGGGCGAGGCGCTGGGCCTGGCCGCCTGAAAGCCCGACACCGCGTTCGCCCAACGGCGTTTCCAGCCCCTCGGGCAAAGCCGCGATGAGCTCGCCGAGCCCGGCCTTCTCCAGGGCGAGATGCAGCGACCGATCATCCGCCTCGGGGGCCGCCAGGCGTAGATTGTCGGCCAGGCTGCCATGGATCAGCAGTGGCCGCTGATCCATCCAGGCCACCTTCAGGCCAGTGGCGGCGCGCTGTCGCCCCGACGTCGGGGCGATAAAGCCGGCCAAAAGCTGCAACAGGGTCGACTTGCCGACGCCGGACGGGCCGCTCACACCCAGTATCTCGCCGGGTTGCAGCGCCAGATCCAGGGGACCTAGCACCCGGCCCCGTTCCGGATACGACACCGTCACGGCTTCCAGCTCGACCAGCGCCTCGGTCCGGCACTCAGGCAGCGCCTCGGCGCCGCGCGGCGGGGTTTCACCGAGCAGGGCCACCATGCCCTCCGCGGCCCCCAGGGCAGCGGCGCGGTCATGATAATGCTGCGACAGGTTGCGCAGCGGCTGAAAGAACTCCGGTGCCAGCAGCAACACCAGCAGGCCACTGAACAGGGTCAGTTGGTCGGCCGGCCCGAAACTGATATAGCCAAGCAGCCCGAAGCCGACATAGATGGCCACCACGGCGATGGCCACGGCGGCAAAGAACTCCAGCACCGCCGAGGAAAGAAACGCCAGACGCAGGGTGCGCATGCTGCGCCGGCGATAGTCGTCGGCGGCGGCATGCACTTCGTGGGTGGCTCGCTCACCGGCCCCGAAGAGCTGCAGTGTGGTGATGCCCCGCACCCTGTCGATGAAATGGCGGGAGAGCCGCGATACGGTATCGAACTGCTCGCGGTTGAGTTGTTCGGCGCCCATTCCCACCAATGCCATGAACAGGGGAATCAATGGCGCAGCCAGCAACAGGAACAGGGCCGCCAGCCAGTCCAGCCAGACCACGACGCCGAGGATGAGCAGAGGGATCGCCACCGCCAGGCGCAATTGCGGCAGAAAGCGTGCCACGTAACCATCCAGCGCCTCGACCTGATCGACCACCCGGTTGGCGAGGCTGGCGCTGTGGTGGCCGGCCAGCCCGACCGGACCGAGGCGTTCGAGATGATCGAGCAGCTCGCGACGGGCCCGTGCCCGCACGCGCAGGCTGGCGGTCAGGCCGGCGCTTTCCTGCCCCCATTGGGCCAGGGCTCGCAGCACGATCATCGCCACCAGCACCGCAAATCCTGCGGCCAGCGACGACGGTGCGGCTCCTTCGATCAGCATCGACGTCACCAGCCAGGCCAGCGTCGCCATCTGGGCGATGGTCAGCAGTCCCGCCACGGTGCCGGCGATCACTGCCAGTGTCAGATGACGACGCTCGGTCCTTGCCAGTCCGGCCAGCCAGGCGCGGGGTGTCAATTCCCCTTTCATGTCGTGCCCGGACTCAGTGGTGATAACCGTCACCCTCCCGAACCTTGCCGCGGAACACCCAGTAGGTCCAGGCGGTGTAAGTCAGCACGAGGGGAATCACGAACAGCACGCCGATCAGCAGGAAGAGCTGTGACTCGGGCGCCGAGGCCGCATCCCAGATGGTGTAGTCCGGCGGCACGATCACCGGCCACTTGCTGACCACCAGGCCCAGGTAGGTGAAGACGAACAGGCCGAGTGTCGCGATGAAGGGCTGCCCCTCGCGACGCTGACGCACGGCACGCCAGAGCAGCGCCGCACAGGCCAGCGCCAGCACCGGGAAGATCCAGATCAGATCCAGGTGGCCGAACCAGCGCTCGCGCACCGACTCGTCGACGAAGGGCGTCCAGAAACTGATGATCGCGAAGACCGCCAGTACCGCAATCAGCAGCTTGGGCGCCAGGCCGTAGGCCCAATCCTGAAGCCGCCCTTCGGTCTTCATGATCAACCAGGTGGCACCGAGCAGCGCATAGCCCGCCATCAGGCCCAGGCCGGTCAGCACTGTGAAGGGCGTCAGCCAGTCGAGCGGACCGCCCACATAGACGAAGTCCTCGACGGCGAAGCCCTGGATATAGGCGCCGACCACCACGCCCTGGGCGAAGGCCGCCACCGCCGAGCCCCAGCAGAAGGCACGATTCCACCAGTGGCGATTACGATGCGACTTGAAGCGGAACTCGAAGGCGATGCCCCGGAAGATCAACCCGGCCAGCAGCAGGAATACCCCGAGGTACAGCGCCGGCAGGAACACCGAATAGACCAGCGGGAAGGCCGCCAGCAACCCGGCGCCTCCCAGGACCAGCCAGGTTTCGTTGCCGTCCCAGATCGGCGCCACCGAGTTCATCATCACATCGCGCCCGGCCTCGTCCGGCGCGAAGGGAAAGAGAATCCCCACGCCCAGGTCGAAACCATCCATGAGCACGTACATGATCACCCCGAAGCCGATGATCAGGGCCCAGATCAATGACAGATCGAACATTTCCATGGCTCAGCTCCTGCCCGGTTGATTGGAGGCGTCCTCGAAGGGCACGTGGGCGGCAGACAACGGACGCGCGGGCCGCTCAACTTCGTCGTCGTGGGGTTCGAGGTCCGGCAGCATGCCCTGGCGCACCACCCGGGTGAGGTAGTAGAAACCGGCCCAGAACACGATGGCATAGACGGCGATGTATCCCACCAGGGTCGTCAACGCCATCCAGCCACTCAGCGAGGGCGTGAGCGCCTCGGCCTGGTCCATCACTCCGTAGACCAGCCAGGGAGCGCGACCGATTTCCGTCACGAACCAACCGGCCAGCACCGCCAGGAACGGCGACACACTCATCACCCGCATCAGTTGCAGGAAGCCTCGCTGGTCGTACAGGCGACCCTTGACGCGCAGCCAGAGCCCGGCCAATGCCACACCGATCATCGCCACTCCCAGGGCGACCATGAGGCGGAAGGACCAGAAGACCATCCACACGGGCGGCTGCTCCGACGGCGGCACCTCACTGATGCCCGGCACTTCACCACCGACATGGTGCGTCAGGATCAGACTCGCAAGGCCCGGGATGCCGAACTCGACGAGGTTCCCCTGGGCATCCTGATCCGGCCAGGCGAACAGCAGCAGCGGCGTGTGCGACTGTGTCTCCCAGTTGCCTTCCATGGCCGCCACCTTGGTCGGCTGATGCTCCAGGGTATTGAGGCCATGGAAATCCCCCACCACCGCCTGGGTCGGCGCCAGCACCAGCAACAGCCACAGGCACATCGAGAAGGCCTTGCGATTGGCCTCGGCATCGCGCCCGATCAGCAGGTACCAGGCACTGACCCCGGCTACCACGAAACCGCCGGTGAGGAAGGACGCCAGTACCATGTGAGCAAAGCGGTACCCGAAGGAGGGATTGAAGATCGCCTCCGACCAGGAAGTCACATGGAAACGACCGTCGATGAGTTCCGTACCCACCGGCGTCTGCATCCAGCTATTGGCCGCAAGGATCCAGAATGCCGAAATGAAGGTCCCCACCGCCACCATGATGGAAGCGAACAGGTGAACCCCCTGTGGCACCTTGTGGCGTCCGAACAACAGCACGCCGAGGAAGGTCGCCTCGAGGAAGAAGGCCGTGACCACCTCGTAGCTGAGCAAGGGTCCAAGGAAGTTCGAGGCAGCAAAGGAGAAGTTGCTCCAGTTGGTGCCGAACTGGAAGGACATGACGATGCCCGACACCACACCCATCGCGAAGACCACCGCAAAGACCTTGGCCCAGAACATGGCCAGGCGCTCCCAGGCCGGGTTGCCAGTGCGGTAGAACAGCCCATTGAGCACCGCGAGATAGGACGCGAGCCCGATGGAGAAGACGGGAAAGATGGCGTGAAAGGACACCACGAATGCGAACTGCAATCGCGACAGCAATAGTGGATCAAGTTCCATGGCAGACTCCAGGTTCCCTCACTCAGGACAAAACAGAAGCGTTTAAGCCTCCGTTCATGCAACAGCCTAGACGATAGAAACGACCCTGGGGTTACGGCCTGTCCCGAGCCCCCATTACATGGCCTCGCTCGCCTAGGTTCATGCTATCCCTAAAGTCGGGAATTCCGGAGCGTCGCGTTGTCGCAGTTGATCAACTTATTGTCGCAGGTGGCTAGGCAGCCCCACCCTGCACCACCAGGCTGATCATGAAACCGGTATAGGTCAGGTACATGAGCAGCAGCACTCCGCCTTCGAGACGGTTGATACGCCCCGCACGCCCCCGCCAGCCCAGAGCGAAGACCATCATCAGGGCCGTCATGGCCGTCATCAGCGTCCAGTCTCGCCACAGCACCTCGCTCGCCACCTCGATCGGCGTGATCAGCGACGCAAGGCCCACCACACCCAGGGTATTGAACAGGTTGGAACCCACCACATTGCCCAGCACCAGGTCGTGTTCTCCACGGCGCAGAGCGCTGATCGAGGAGGCCAGCTCGGGCAGAGAAGTCCCCACGGCCACCACCGTCAGCCCGATGATCAGGTCACTGACCCCGAAGCTCTGGGCAATGGACACGGCCCCCCAAACCAGCAGGCGCGAGCTGACCACCAGCAGCAACAGACCGACCAGCGTCCAGACCAGCCCGGCACGCAGCGACATCGGATGGGAGGCAATATCCTGTTCAGTATCCGCGGACATCGCATCGTCGGGCATTTTCAAGGCCTGCCATATGCTGAATCCCATGAACCCCACGAGAATCAGCAACAGCAAGGCTCCCTCGAAGCGCCCCAGAACACCGCCCATCAGCAGCAATGCCGAGAGCAGGGTCACGCCCCCCAGGATCGGCAGTTCGCGACGGATCATGCTCGAGTGCACGGCCAATGGGGAAATCAACGCCACCAGGCCGAGAATCAGGCCGATGTTGACGATGTTCGAGCCGTAGGCATTGCCCAGCGCCAGACCGGGATTGTCCTGGGCCGCTGCGATGACCGAGACCACCAGCTCGGGCGCCGAGGTGCCAAAGCCGATTACCAGCATCCCGATCAACAGGGGCGAAAGCCCGAGGTGCGATGAGGTCGACGCCGCGCCATCGACGAAGCGCTCGGCACTCCACATCAGCAGGACCAGTCCCGCCACCACCGCCAGAACGGGAAGTATCATGGTATCTCCATCGGAACATTCGGGTTTGTATGTTTGACTATGGCCCCTCCGGCGTCAACGTGACACACTTGGGATTGGACTCAATCCGGTGCCAGGAGGATGACCGCCTAGTGCCAAGGCCGGCTTCGCGACCCATCACCATGCTCAGAGAGGCCCCTCTCGTCGATCAGGCCCCGCCCGAGACGCGGCATTCGCGGCGGCGCCTGCGTGCCTGTCACCAGTGCGACTGGCTGATGGCCCTGCCCCCTCTGCGCTCTGGCGAACAGGCGACCTGTCCGCGCTGCGGCCATGCCGAGGTACGTCGCCATCGCTATCCCGCCCAGCGCAGCATGGCGCTGGCCCTGGCCTCGCTGATAACGCTCGCCCTGGCGGTGACCTATCCTTTCCTCGGCTTCAGCGTCCGCGGCGTAGGCAACCGTATCGAACTGACCCAGTCGGCCACCCAACTGATCGGCTACCACGAGCCACTGGTGGCCATCGCCGTGCTGCTGACCATCCTGGTGCTGCCCACCCTCTACCTCATCGGCGTGGTCTGGTTGCAGGCAGGACTGCTACGCGGCGCTCCCCTGCTGGCCAGCCGAGGTATAGCCCGCTCGCTGGCACACTTGCAACCTTGGATGATGGCCGATGTCTTCCTCATCGGCACCCTGGTCAGCCTGATCAAGATCGCCGGACTCGCCCAGATCGAGCTCGGCCCCGGATTCTGGGCCTTCGGCGTTTTCGTGGTCCTGCTGGTCGCCACCACCCAGTCCGTGGACCGGGACTGGCTATGGTTCGCCCTGGCCGGCGAGCCCAGCGCTCCCGAAGGCAGTCGTACCGGGGAAACCGCCGCCGGCCAGGGGCTCACCGGCTGCGCCACCTGCGGGCTCGTCAATCGCCTGGACGCCCGGGGCAAGGGACGCTGCCAGCGCTGCGGTGAACCCCTGCATGCACGCCAGCCCCATAGCCTGCAACGCACCTGGGCCCTGCTGGCCGCCGCCGCCGTGCTCTACATCCCGGCCAACGTCTACCCGATCATGACCACTACCAGTCTCGGTCGGCCCAATCCTTCCACCATCATCGGCGGCGTGGTCCAGTTGC
This sequence comes from Halomonas elongata DSM 2581, assembly GCF_000196875.2. NCBI lineage: Bacteria > Pseudomonadati > Pseudomonadota > Gammaproteobacteria > Oceanospirillales > Halomonadaceae > Halomonas > Halomonas elongata. The sequence continues at coordinate 1,686,690 of NC_014532.2, read as the reverse complement.
TGGAGATGGGGTCCTGGCCGGTGGCCATGGTGATCCTGGTGGCCAGCGTGATCGTGCCCCTCGGCAAGTTGATCGCCCTTTCCTGGTTGTGCCTGGTGGCGCCGCGCGCCCACCGCATGAATGCCCTGGCCCGCACCCGACTGTATCGCCTCACCGAGTTCATCGGTCGCTGGTCGATGGTCGATATCTTCGTGGTGGCGATCCTGGTGGCCCTGATTCGCGCCGGCAACCTGATGTCGATCACCCCCGGCCCCGCCGCCCTGGCCTTCGGCGGCGTGGTGGTGATCACCATGCTGGCTGCCATGAGCTTCGATCCCAGGCTGATCTGGGACGATCCGGTCGTGCCTCACAGGAAACGCCTCACATGAAACAAGGAAGCGCTTCATGAACGATACTGCCCGCGACACTGATCGGGATGACGAACACCGCGCCCATACCTCGCGCCAGGCCCGGCTGTCGCCGATCTGGATCGTCCCCATCGTGGCACTGCTGATCGGCGCCTGGCTGGTGTACGACAACTACGCCAGCCGCGGGCCGCTGATCACCCTGACCATGGACAGTGCCGATGGCATCGAGGCCGGCAGCACCCTGATCAAGACGCGCAACGTCGAAATCGGCCAGGTCGAGTCGGTATCGCTCTCCGACGACCAGTCGCGCGTCATCATCAAGGCCCGCATGAAATCGCAGGCCGAACCCATGCTGGTCGAGGACAGCAGCTTCTGGGTCGTCAAGCCACGCATCGGACGCGAGGGCATCAGCGGCCTCAACACCGTATTGTCCGGTGCCTACCTGCAGCTCGAACCCGGCCAGAGCGACAAGGAAGCACGAACCTTCGAGGTCAGTGACCAGCCTCCCGTGGCACCACCCGGCGCCGAAGGCATCCGCATCAATCTGACCAGCCAGGTCGGCAACGCCCTCAGCGTGGGCGACCCCATCACCTTCCAGGGCTTTCCGGTCGGTCGCGTGGAAAAGGCCGATTTCGATGTCGACACCCAGCAGATGCACCATCGGATCTTCATCGAAAGCCCCTATAACCAGTTGATCACCCACAACACCCGCTTCTGGTCCACCAGCGGCATCGATTTCAGCCTGAACTCCCAGGGCATCAACCTGCAGGTCGAGTCGGTCGAAGCCCTGCTCGGCGGCGGGGTCACCTTCGGCGTGCCGGAAGACCTGCCACCGGGTCAGCCGGTGTCGCCGGATACCACCTTCACCCTGCATCCCGACGAGCAGAGCGCCCGCGAAGGCACTTTCGACGAATATCTCGAATATGTACTGCTGGTCGAGAATACCGTCAGGGGACTCTCCAAGGGCGCCCCGGTCGAGTTCCGCGGCGTGCGCCTCGGCACGGTCGCCAGCGTGCCCTGGAACTTCACCGCCCCGCAGCCCGATGACCGCGACCGCCTGGCCATCCCGGTACTGATCCGCATCGAGCCACAGCGACTGGGCGTCGACAAACTGGATCTCGACGACTGGCGGGAACGCTTCGACCGCCTGTTCGGGCTGGGCCTGCGCGCTTCGCTGAAAAGCGGCAGCCTGCTGACCGGCGCGCTGTTCGTCGACCTGACCTTCGACGATCAACGCGCCGGCGAACACAAGGCGGAAACCTTCGCCGGACGCACGGTCTTCCCCACCACCTCCACGGGACTGGCACAGATTCAGTCGCAGGTCACGGCCCTGCTCGACAAGCTCAATGCCCTCGAGGTCGCGCCGATCCTCACCGGCCTGGAAGACAACCTGACGACATCGAAGGCCATGCTCGAGGAAGTCCGCAAGCTGACCGCCAGCATGCAATCCCTGCTCGACGACCCTGGCACCCGGGAGCTGCCGGGAAGCCTCAACGCTACCCTGAAAGAACTCCAGGGCACCCTGGAAGGGCTGTCTGCCGACTCACCGGCCTATCGCGAGCTGACCGACACCCTGGATCAGGTCGAGCGCCTGATGCGCGACCTGCAACCGGCGGCGCGCAAGATCAGCGAGGATCCCCGGGCCCTGCTGTTCGACAGCATCGACGCCGAGGACCCGACGCCCCGCGCCCCCGACACAAGGAGCCAGCCATGATGCGTCTTGCCAACCTGTTCGCCGCCTCCCTGGCGGCCCTCTGGCTGAGCGGTTGCGCCACCGGCGGCACGCCGCCGACCCACTACACCCTGCCCGACGCACCGCTGGCCGACGATGCCATCGATGCCTCGACCGAGCGGCTGCTGGTGATACGCCCCATCCGGCTGGCACGCTATCTCGACGTGGAAGGCATCGTCTTCCAGCTCGACGACATCACCGTCCAGCAGGCCAAGGGGCACCAATGGGCCGAGCCGCTGGGCCGCCAGCTCGAGCGCGGGCTGCGCGATCGTCTGGCCACCCGCCTGCCCGACACGCGGATCATGCTCGACGGCGACACCGCCCGGGGCGACGCTCCCCTGAGCCTGCGACTCGAGATGGACCGCTTCCAGGGTCGCCACGACGGCATGGCCGTGGCCGAGGGGCGCTGGCAGCTCCGCGACGCCAGTGGTGAACTGCTGGCATTGACGCCCTTCAGCTTGACCACGCCACTCGAGGCCGATGGCTATCCGGCTCTGGTCCAGGCGCTCGGGCAGGATCTGGACCGCCTCGCCGACCGGCTGGCCACGGCGATCGAACGGCTGCGCTGAGCGTACGACTATGGCATAATACCGCCACTCGCGGCATCGCTGGTCCCTCCTGCCGCGTCTGACCCTATTCCCACGTCCTGATCCGGGACTGGCCGGTCGCCCGAGGCGGCTGGCACGGATCGAGACGTTGCTGCGGAGACTGCATGAGCTTTTCCGACCTAGGCCTGCGGGCCGAACTCCTGAGCGCTATCGAGGCCCAGGGCTATACCGAGCCGACCCCGATCCAGCGCCAGGCCATTCCCGCCGTTCTCGAGGGCGGCGACCTGCTGGCCAGCGCCCAGACCGGTACCGGCAAGACCGCCGGCTTCACCCTGCCGATGCTCCAGCGCCTGGCCGACGGCAAGCGCCCCGCCAAGCGCGGCGTGCGTGCCCTGGTGCTGACCCCCACGCGCGAACTCGCCGCCCAGGTCGGTGAAAGCGTGCGCGACTACGGCCGGCACCTGTCGCTGACATCGCACGTCATCTTCGGCGGTGTCGGCCAGCAGCCCCAGGTGGATGCCATCCGCCCTGGACTGGACATCCTGGTGGCCACGCCGGGGCGCCTGCTCGACCTGCAACAACAAGGCCACGTCGATCTCTCCGGCGTCGAGACCCTGGTGCTGGACGAAGCCGACCGCATGCTCGACATGGGCTTCATCCACGACATCCGCAAGGTCCTCAAGCTGCTGCCCGCCAAGCGCCAGAACCTGCTGTTCTCGGCGACCTTCTCCAACGAGATCCAGACGCTGGCCAACCAGTTGCTCGACCGGCCGACCCTGATCGAGGTGGCACGGCGCAACACCACCGCCGAAACCGTCGAGCAGGCCGTCTACCGGGTCGACCGCGAGAAGAAGCGCGACCTGCTGGCGCACCTGATCCAATCGCAGCGCTGGTTCCAGGTGCTGGTCTTCACCCGCACCAAGCACGGGGCCAACCGCCTGGCCGAGCATCTCGGCAAGCGTGACATCCCTGCCATGGCGATCCACGGCAACAAGAGCCAGTCGGCCCGCACCAAGGCATTGTCGGCCTTCAAGTCCGGCGACCTGCAGGTCCTGGTGGCCACCGACATCGCCGCCCGCGGACTCGACATCGACGAACTGCCGCACGTGGTCAACTTCGAGCTGCCCAACGTCGCCGAGGACTACGTCCACCGCATCGGCCGCACCGGACGCGCCGGCAACGAAGGTCAGGCCGTGTCGCTGGTCTGCGTCGACGAGCACGGCCTGCTCAAGAACATCGAGAAACTGATCAAGCGCGACCTGGTCAAGCACATCGAGCCGGGCTTCGAACCGGACCCCAACGCCAAGCCGGAGCCGATCGAGAACGGCCGTGGCGGGCGCGGCCGCGGTCGAGGCGGTAACGGCGGTGGCAACCGCAACGCTGGCGGTAACAACACCGCCAATCGCGATGCCCCCACCGGTCGAAAGCGCCGGCGGCGCGGCGGCCAGAAGCGAGAGCAGGCCTGACAACCTGCCGGTGTGGCGGAACACTGCGACTTGTGCGACGGTGATCCGCCATAGCCCTCATCTCTATACCTGGATTTGCAAGGAACGCCATGGACACCCAACACCTGATCCGCGACTACCGCCGCTGGCTCACCTTTCAGCGTCAGGCCCAGCTCGAGCGTGAACACAGCGCCGCCCTGCGCGAACTCGAAAAGGCCCGGGTCTCGGCGACGCGCATGACCGAGGCCTATCGCAGCATGGCCGAGAAGGCGGCCAGCGAAGGCGCCTGCTACCGCACGCTCTTTCTGCGCGAACACGACGAGCAGGCCCTGACCTGCGAAGGCTGGCTGTTCGTGCGTCGGGTACTGGCGGAAGGCGGCATGACACGAGTGCGCGCCACCCTGCTGCCGACCTTCACCCTGGAAGACGGCCTGTTGAATCCCGGCGATCTCCCCGCCGAGAAACTGACCCTGGAAATCTTCGAGCAATTGAAGATGAATCAGGGAATGGCCAGCATGGCCAGGGTCGACCGCATCGACAGCAGCGGTGACATCCAGTTCATCACCCTGCTCGACAGCGCCCGAGGCGATCTGCGTCCACATCTCAAGTAAGCCCATGTCGAACTCACATGCCAGCGCCGCATCCGAAAGAACCCTGCATCCAGCGGCCTTCTTCTTCCTGATGATCCTGGTCGGCCTCAACCTGAGGCCGGCTCTCTCGTCATTGGCACCCTTGCTGCCACGCGTCCAGGCCGAGACCGACCTGACCGCGGCGGGCATCGGCGCTCTGACCACCCTGCCCGTGCTCTGCCTCGGCCTGTTCGCGCCTCTCGCGCCCTGGCTGTCGCGCCGCCTCGGCCCGGAGCGCACCCTGTCGCTTGCCTTGCTGGTCCTGGCGCTGGGGCTGGGTCTGCGCGGCCTGGCGACCCCGAGCTGGCTGTTCGCCGGCACCCTGCTGGTCGGCGCCGGCATCGGCGTGGCCGGCAGCCTGTTGCCGGCCCTGGTCAAGCGTGAACTGCCCAAAGGCGCCGACCTGATGACCGGCGTCTACACCATGGCGTTGTGCCTCGGCGGCGCCCTGGGAGCCGGCCTGAGCATTCCGCTGGCCAACACCTTCGGCGGCTGGCCCTTGGCCCTGGTGGCCTGGGCCGGGCTCGCCCTGGCGGCGCTGGTCGCCTGGCTGGTACTGATGCCGCAGCCGGGCAGTCCGGCGGTTCGCCCGCCACGTACCGGGAACACCCGGGACCTGCTGCGCCAACCGCTGGCTTGGCAGGTCATGATACTGATGGGTTCGCAATCCTCGCTGGCCTATATCGTCTTCGGCTGGTTGCCCACCCTGCTGATCGATCGTGGGTATGACGAAGCCGAAGCCGGCTGGATGATGGCCGCCTCGGTGATGGTTCAACTGATCTCGGCCCTGGCCGCCCCCTGGCTGGCCCGTCTGGGCCGCGATCAACGGCCGGCCCTGCTGCTGTTGCTGCTGATGGTGGCCTCGGGCCTCACCCTGCTGCTGCTCGGCCCCGAAGACTGGCGCTGGGTCGGCGTCACCCTGCTGGGGCTCGGTCAGGGCGGCAGCTTCAGCCTGGCGTTGACGCTGATCGTGCTGCGCACCGCCGACTCGCGCCTTGCCGGCAAGCTATCGGGGCTCGCCCAGGGCGGCGGCTATACCCTGGCGGCCCTGGGCCCCCTGGCCGTGGGCATGATGCTGGAGTTCGAGCTGGGACTGCTCACCATCAATCTGCTGCTGCTGGGTATCGTCATGGTGGCCGCCATCTTCGCCCTGCTGGCCGGCCGCAATCGCCGCCTGGAAACCGACACCGAAGGCCGGCTGCTCATCCGCGACTACCGTTGACCGCGGTGAATCGCGAGCAGCGTTCAATCAGGAAGGAGCCCGCATGTCATCCACTCGCGCTTCCCTGCTGGTCATCTATACCGGCGGCACCCTTGGCATGGTGGACAGCCCCCAGGGGCTGATCCCGAGGCACGATTTCGAGGCCCGGCTGCGCCACGCTCTGGCCGCCCTGCCTCCGGCGCGGCGAGCCGCGCTGCCGGACTTCCACTTCCTGGCAACCGCTCGTCCCATCGATTCCAGCGCCGCCACCCCCAGCGACTGGCGCGACCTGGCGGGGCTCGTCGCCGAACATTACCCGGCCCACGACGGCGTGGTGATCCTGCACGGTACCGACACCCTGGCCTGGACGGCTTCGAGCCTCGCCTATCAACTGCAGGGCATCGACCGACCGGTGATCCTGACCGGCGCCATGGAGCCGCTCGAGCGCACGGGCAGCGACGCTCTGGGCAATATCGAGGCAGCCATGCGCTTCGCCACCGATGCTCGCCTGCAGGAAGTCGCCCTGTGCTTCGCCGGTCGCCTGCTGCGTGGCGTACGCAGCCGCAAATGGCAGGCCCGACATGCCGATGCCTTCACCAGCCCCAATCATCCCCCGCTCGGCGAGTTCGTCGACGACGACGCCGTGCTCTTCCCCGGCCGCGGCCTGGAACGCCACCAGCGTGGCGCACCTCGCTTCGAGCTGCCCGACGTCAGCGGCCTGGCCGAAGGCAGCGTGCCACGCCTGGTCCTCTGGCCCGGCATCGCCGCCTGGCAGCTCGAGGCCTGGTTGCTGGATGATCGCGTTCGCGGCGCCCTGCTGGAAGTCTGGGGTGGCGGCAATCTGCCGGAGGACCCGGCCATCATGGGCGTGCTCGCGCGGGCCAGCGGAGAAGGCAAGCTGCTGGCCGCCATCAGCCAGTGCCCCCATGGCAGCATCAGCATCGGTGCCTACGCCGCCGGCCAGGGCCTGCTCGACGCCGGCGTGCTGTCCGGCGACGACATGACCCCGGAAGCCGCCGTCACCAAGCTGGTCCACCTGCTGGCCCAACCGCTGGATGACGCCGAACGGCGCCGCCGCTTTCTCACGCCTCTGGTCGGCGAGCGCACAGCCCCGCCCATCCGTCAGGATTGACAAGCAAGTTTCGCGACCACCGGCTAGAGTGAGGGGTATCCATCCAGCGCCAGGAGGAAGCTTCCATGGAGCATCCCGATCACCCCTTCACCGAGCTGTTCGAGCAGCTCGGTCTCGCCTCCGACCCGGCTTCCATCAAGCGGTTCATCGAACGCCACTCCCCCTTGCCCGAGGATATCGCCCTGCCCGATGCGCCCTGCTGGAACGAGGGCCAGGCCGAACTGCTTCGCGAAGCACTCGAAGCGGATGCCGACTGGGCCGAAGTGGTCGACCACTTGGATGCATCACTGCGCAAATGAGTGGATTCAATAAGAGCAACCAAGCTGCAAGGCCTCGCAGTCATTCGCCGTCGCCTTCTCAGAGACGAGCAGCGACCCGATCAAGTATCTGTTGACTCACCCGACTCACCAGCGGCGAAGCCGCACGGCGAACGGCCTTTTCGACCAGGCGGTTCTTGATCTCGTATTCGAGACTGAGCGAGACCTCGGTGCCCTCGGGAACGGGCGTCAGATGATAGCGGCCGCGGTTGCTCACGCCATCCACCGATTCCCAGGCCAGCACCTCCGGGGCCACCGACTCGGTAATCACCACATCAAAAGTCCAGTCCATGCCCACCGCCTTGACGTGCCACCGATAGCGGTCTTCGCCCAACCGATCGATGGCCTTGATCAGGTCGGAATAATCGACGAAATCCTCGACCCGCTCGAGCAGGGCAAAGACCCGCTCGGGCGGCGCTTCGAGAATGGCGCTGTGCTCGATGGTGGACATGACGTTTTCCCGTGTGCGGATGACGCAGATGATGGAGGCCGCCCCTGAACCGCGCCGGGCAATGGCGCTCCCTTGCCAATCTCTTCATGCTGCCACAGCTTCCCCGACGAACCCGGCACTGTCCAGTCCCGAGGCGGACAAGCCGGGCTCGCTTCAGAGAATACCGACAAGCTCACAAGCGACGTGCCACCATTTGCCCCAAACTCTCTCAGAGGGTGTTTACAAAAGTCACGAGCGATGGCCAGGGCTAGGCCCGTTCCCGACGGGCCAACGCATTTCCCACATCCATGTGGGTCACAAGGCGGAATTCGGCGAGAACGCGGAGTTTAGCCGCACTAAATGAGCACTTCGAGCCGAATTCCAACACTGTATGGGCGAGCGCAGTAATTTGTAGACACCCTCTCAGGGCAGGTCCCGCATCAACAACGCATACGCAATGCGCTCTTCGGGGATCGCCTCGCCCGGCACCGGGATGCGCACCACATGGCCCGAACCGGGGGCGGCGCTCACCGATTCGCCGCGACGGTTCTCGATATGTTCCAGCGTGAAGCGTCGGTTGCCGCCGGGCAGCATGAGCTCCACACCGTCACCGACCTCGAAGCGATTCTTGACGTCGATTTCCAGCACGCCGCGCTCCGGGTCGTAATCCCGTACTTCGCCGACGAACTGCTGGTGGACGCCGATCGAGTGGCCACGCTCGTAGTTCTGGTACTCGTCATGGACATGGCGACGATAGAAGCCTTCCGTGTAGCCGCGGTTGGCCAGGTTGTCGAGTTCGTCCATCAGGCGCATGTCGAAGGGACGGCCGGCCACGGCATCGTCGATGGCCCGGCGATAGACCTGAGCGGTACGCGCCACATAGTAGTGCGACTTGGTGCGCCCCTCGATCTTCAATGAGCTCACGCCCATCTCGGCCAGGCGCGGCACGTGCTGCACCGCCCGCAGGTCCTTGGAGTTCATGATGTAGGTGCCGTGCTCGTCCTCGTGCACCGGCATCAGCTCGCCCGGGCGGCTGCGATCCTCGATCAGCGCCGAAAGCTCGTCCTGGCCTTCCACGCCGCCGGCGGTGGCGGTGCTCTCGGCGCTGCCGCCGCCGCTGGCGATCAGACCGCTGCCCTGATCCGGGGTCCAGATGCCGCTGGCATCGTGGGCCCGGGCCGAGTTGGCCGGCACCAGGTCGCCGGTCTCGTCCTCGGAGGCCGCCACGGTGTTGTACTTCCAGCGGCAGGCATTGGTGCAGGTGCCCTGGTTGGGATCGCGGTGGTTGAAATAGCCGGACAGCAGGCAACGACCGGAATAGGCGATGCACAGCGCACCGTGCACGAAGGTCTCGATCTCGAGATCCGGGCACTCGGCACGTATCTCGGCGATCTCCTCCAGCGACAGCTCCCGGGACAGGATGATCCGGCTGATGCCCTGCCGCTGCCAGAACTTGGCCGCCGCGTGGTTGACCACGTTGGACTGCACCGAGAGATGGATCTCCTGCTCGGGCCAACGCTCGCGAATCATCATGATCAGCCCGGGATCGGACATGATCAGGGCGTCTGGCCCGGCCTCGATCACCGGTTCCATGTCGCGCAGATAGGTCTTCAACTTGCTGTTGTGCGGCGCGATGTTCGAGGCCACATAGAACTGCTTGCCGCGCTCGTGGGCGTAGGCGATGCCCTTGTGCAGGTTATCGATCTTGAAGTCGTTGTTGCGCACGCGCAGCGAATAGCGCGGCTGGCCGGCGTAGACGGCATCCGCCCCATAGGCGAAGGCATAGCGCATGTTCTTGAAGGTGCCGGCGGGCGACAGCAGTTCTGGGGCTTTCATAGTTCACCGTTGTCAGGACGATGGCGCTCGAAGGAAACCCTGCATAAATGCCTGCGTGGCTCAATCACGGCGTTGCGCGGTGCTCGGAATCCTCACCTATCGCTCATAGGCTCGGATTCTTGTGCTCCGTGCGCCTTGTGCTTGATACCACTCGACGATTTATTCAGCGTTTCCCCAAGACACATAATGTGAAGAGGCGCGGATTATACCAGCACCTGCGCCGTACGCAGAACCATATAGCCAGGACGATTACCCTGACCACGAAGAGCGGCCGGCTTGGCGGCGGTCCCTTCGGCAACGTACACTATGCGCCTCTGCCGGACCGGATCCCGGCCATCAAATTCTCCGACATACAGGCCAACCATGTCTCAAGCCCCCGCTTCTTCCGCTACCGTGGTGATCTACTCCGGTGGCATGGATTCCTTTACGGTATTGCACCGGGCGCTGGGCGAAGGTCGCGACGTCCACGCCCTCTCCTTCGACTATGGCCAGCGCCATTCCCGCGAGCTCGATGTCGCCAGACGCGTCTGCCGCGATCTGGAAGTGCCTCATCAGGTGGTCGATATCCGCGCCATCCATGGCCTGATCGACAATTCAGCGCTCACCGACGCCGAGCGCGTCATGCCCGATGGCGACTATGACGCCGACAATCTCGCCGACACCGTGGTGCCCAACCGCAACATGATGCTGCTGTCGATGGCCATCGCCAAGGCCGTGAACATCGGCGCCGGCCGCGTCGACTACGGCGCCCACGGCGGCGACCACGTGCTGTATCCGGACTGTCGCCCCGAGTTCGTGGAGGCGATGAACGCCGTTGCCGGTATCGCCAATTTCGAGCCGGTCGAGATCCACACGCCCTATCTGCGTCATACCAAGGCCGACATCCTCGCCGATGGCCTTTCCATGGGCCTGGATTACGCCGACACCTGGACCTGCTATCTGGGCGAATCCCTCGCCTGTGGTCGCTGCGGCAGTTGCCGGGAACGCCTGGCGGCCTTCGCCGCCAATGGCGTCAGCGATCCCCTCGGCTATGCTCAGCGGCCCGACGCCGCAACCGACGGGGAGTCGGACGATGTATAGCGTCAAGGAAGCCTTCTACTCCTTGCAGGGCGAAGGTGGGCAGGCCGGCCGCGCCAGCGTCTTCTGTCGCTTTGCCGGCTGCAATCTGTGGTCCGGGCGCGAGGCCGACCGCGTCTCGGCCGCCTGCCGTTTCTGCGACACCGATTTCCGGGGCACCGATGGCCAGAACGGCGGACGCTTCGCCGACGCCGAGACGCTCGCCGAGCATCTCGTTGGCCTGTGGGAGGGCGCGCCGGACGGCTCACGTCCCCAGGTCATCTTCACCGGGGGCGAGCCCCTGCTGCAGCTCGACGACGCCCTGATCGCGGCGATGCATGACCGGGAATTCGACGTCGCCGTGGAGACCAACGGCACCCTGGCGGCGCCGGCCGGCATCGACTGGCTATGCGTCAGTCCCAAGGGTGATGTGCCGCTGGTCCAGACCCGAGGCGACGAGCTCAAGCTGGTGCATCCCCAGCCGGAGGCACCGCCGGAGCGTTTCACCGGGCTCGACTTTCGGCACTTCTTCCTGCAGCCCATGGACACCTCGCCGCTCGGCGAGACGCGCGACACCATGGCCGCCACCGTGGCCTACTGCCTGGCCAACCCACGCTGGCGCCTGTCGCTACAGACTCACAAGATCGCGGGGATCGACTGATGACGCTCTTCGTCAACCGACTGACTCACCTGGATGCGTCGCTGTGGTGCCCGGAGCGCGGCTTGATCGGTGCCAGCTGGCGCGTCGACGCCGAGCTGGACGGCGAACTCGGCGACGACGGCATGCTGTTCGACTTCGGCGAGGTAAAGCCCTGGATCAAGTCGCGCCTCGACCGGGGTGTCGACCACACCCTGCTGGTGCCCACCGAAGCGCCGGGGGTCAGCGTTCAGGAATGTTATGAAGGGCTTCGCGTGCGCACCGAAACGCCCTATGCCCTGGAGGTGCGCGGCCCGCGCCAGGCATTCAGCCTGCTGCCCTGGCCGGAAATCACCGCACAGCGACTGGGCGAATATCTTGGCCAGGGGCTGATGCGTCAGCCGCCCGAGCGCGTCGAGGCCATCCGCCTCACGCTCGGCGACGAACCCATCGAAGGCGCCGGCTATAGCTACAGCCACGGTCTCAAGCGGCACGCCGGCAACTGCCAGCGCATCGCCCATGGCCATCGCTCGCGCCTGCACATCTGGCAGAACGGGCAACGCTGCCCTTCGCTGGAAGCCGACTGGGCGTCACGCCTCGACGATCGCTACCTGGTGGACGAGGCCGACGTCGACGACGGCCTGGAAGCCTCCTTCCTCGGCCGCCTGGTCACCAGCTATCGGGCCGAGCAGGGCCATTTCGTGTTGAGCCTGCCTCGCGAGCGCTGTGTCGTCATGCCCACCTCCACCACCGTGGAGCACATCGCCGCCTGGCTGGCGAAAGAGATCAGCCGGGAAACCGGCCGGGCCACTCGTGTCCAGGCGTTCGAAGGCATCGACAAGGGGGCCATCGCGGAGGCCCGGCCATGACCGGCACGGAACAGGGCTGCCGTCCGGGGTGCGGTGCCTGCTGCATCGCGCCCTCGATCAGCTCCCCCATTCCCGGCATGCCCGATGGCAAGCCGGCGGGTGTGCGTTGCGCGCAACTCACCGAGGATAACCTCTGCCGGCTGTTCGGCGATCCTAGACGCCCCGCCGTGTGCGAGCGTTTCGACTTCGACCGGGAGTTGTGCGGCGATCACCGTGAACAGGCACTGACCTTGATCGCCGCACTGGAGACCGCCAGCGGCACCTGAGGCAACACTCTACGCAGAGGGTGTTTATAAAAGTCACGAGCGACGGCCAGACAAGGCGAAATTCGGCAAGAATGCGGAGTTTAGGCACACTAAATGAGCACTTCGCGCCGAAGTTTCAACGCCGTATGGGCGAGCGCAGTAATTTATAAACACCCTCTCAGGCATCAACCGTGTGCGCCAACCGCCTATCCAGCAACGTCCGCCAGCGCACCAGCACCGGGGCGTCGCTGTGGCTGACCTCGCCGAGCAGGCGGCGGAAGTCCTCCCGCGCGTTCGCATCCTCGGGATCGACCAGGGTCAACCAGAGCTCCAGGGCGCACAGCTCCTGGTGCAGATTGCCGTCTTCCCTGGCCTGGGTGAGCGCCTGTTCGGCCAGCGAGCGAACCTCCTCGGCGGGATGACCGAGCCGCTGGCGCACCCGCGCCAGCTGGATCGCCAGTTCCGGCACGAACAGGGTCGTGCGTTCCCGGGCGATCAGCAGTGACTGGTCGAGATAGTCCTCGGCCTGGGCCAGTTCGTTCATCGACATGCAGGCATCCACGAACCACAGCGCCGGACGCTGATAGGGGTCGCGGCCAGTGATCTCGGCCAGTTCCTCCAGGGTGCCCTCGAGAATCGTCAGTCCCTCGCGATCGCCGGCCAGGGCCCGCTGCCAGCCCAGCACGCTGCGTGCGGCAACCTGCCAGAGATGCAGGTCCGGGGAACCGGTGATCTCGTAGGCGCGCTCGGCGCGACTGGCGGCCAGATGCACATGGCCTACCTGGCGATACAGCGCCGCGGCATACATCAGCGCCATGGCCAGACTGCCCGGATGATTGAACTGCTCGGCCAGTCGAATGGCCGATTCGACCTGTCGCTCGGCGCGCTGATAATCCCCTCGCAGGCACAATGCCCAGCCCTGGAAGCAGGCCGCGGCCACCTGAGGATGATCGGAGAACGGTAGCCACTCGATCATCATGGGGGAGTTGAGCGGATCGATCTCCTCGAGATGTTCGTAAGCCTGCTCGATGCGCCCTGCCCAGTATTCACAGCAGGCCCGGGCGAAATCGGCCAGGCGACGATAACGCGGATCCTCCAGTTGGCCCGCCAGGTCGGCCAGCCGCGAGGCGAGCATGAAGGCATCGGCATGAGCGTTGCGCTGGCTGCACCCCACCCAGAGCCCCCACTTGACCAGGAAGGCCTGCTCGAGATCCTCGCTATCCTCGGGCGGATGCTCGGCGCTGGACAGGAGTTCCCGCGCGCGGACGAAACTGTCGTGGGCGGTGGGCGAGCCCTGGCCTTCCAGGGCAAAGGCGGCCTGGCCGCGCACCGTGTGCAGACTGATTTCACGCTCCACCTGGCCTTCCACATGACGCAGGCTGGCCAGCCCGAAATCGGCCATTTTCAGTGCCGTGCGATTGGCGCTGACCTTGAGCGCCTCCCTGGCCGCCAGCTCGAAGTAGCGGGCACCGCGGGCATATTGCCCGCTGCGACGCAGGTGCGTGGCGAAATCCCCGGGATGGCGGCTGATCCAGATCGGAAAGTGCTCCTCGATCAGGCTCACGACCTGGCGATGCAGGTCGACCCGGATATCGCGGGGACACGACAGGTAGGCCGCCTCCTGCAACAACTGGTGGGTGAACTGGTATTCGCGGCCCTCTGTCTCGTCCTCGACGGGCTCGATGATCTCCAGCCGATTCATCTGCTCCAGCGCCGACATCAGACGCGGCATCTCCCAGCCACTGCATTCGGCCAGGAAGTCGAGACGAAAACGCCGCCCCAGCACCGCCGCCACGTGCGCCACTTCGCGATCGGCATCAAGCTGGTCGATACGACTGGCCAGCAGGCCGAGCAGCCCGCGGGGCAATTCGTCGAGCTGGATGCTGCGGCCTTCGCGGCGGTCCATGTCGACCCGGCGACAGAGCTCTTGCAGGTAGAGCGGCACGCCATCGCAACGCTCGATGATCTGCCCCCGCAGGCGCGGGCTGAGATGCAGGCGATAACGGCGCGCCAGTTGCGACAGCAGGCGCGATGACTGCCGCGCGTCGAGGCGCCCGAGGGTGATCTGCTGATCCCAGTCGAGTCGCGCCGGCAGCGCCTCGCGACCGTGGTGACTGGCCACCAGCAGGAAGGGGCAGTTGATCGGCAGACGGGCCTGAAGCGCGGCCAGCACCTTGAAGGACGGCTCGTCGAGCCATTGCAGGTCGTCGATCATCAGCACCAGGGTACGGGACGCGGTCAGTTCACCGATCAGGCGATGCAGCAGCGTCACCACCAGCTCGACGGCCTCGCCGCTCTGTGCCAGCGCCGCCAGCTCGCGCGGCTCGCACACACCCAGCGCCTCCTTGAGCAGGAGCCGCTGGTCGTCGTTCAGTTCCTCGGCCATCAGCCCGCCGAGACGGCCATCGAACGCCTCCTCGTCGATGTCGCCATCCAGGTGCCAGCGCAGCAACTGGCGCGCCACGCCATACGGCTCCTGAACCGACAAGCGCGTGGTCGGCTGCCAGCAGATCGCCGCCTCGCGACTCTGTTCGAGCTGGCGAAAGCCAACCAGCAGAGCCGACTTGCCGAGCCCGGAGGGCCCGCGTACCAGCACGCTCTGACGCAGCCCAATGCCGGCCCTGGCCAGGGCGTCGCGCAGGGTACGAAGCGCCGCTTCCCGGCCCACCAGGCTGGGCGGCAGTGCTTCGCGACCGCCCTCGTTGGTGCCCAGTACCAGCGCCCGCAAGCGCACCCGGCCATCGCTGGCCACCAGACGCGACGACAGGCGCGGCTGCAGGTCGAGCGCCGGCGGCATGTGCTGGCTGGCCTCCTGGGAGATGACCAGCTCGCTGCCTTCGGCGGCATTCATCAAGGCCAGCGAATCCTGGGTGACCTGTCCCAGCGGGTCCACCAGGTGACGCTCGGGCAGGTAGACGACCCGACCGCTGTTCAGCCCGGCGGCGAATTCGAAGCGCGGCGGCTCGCCTTCGCCGCTCCAGTGGCGACGGCACTCCTCGGGGAGCACGCGACGGCAGTGTTCGTAGAGCGCCACCAGTTCGGCGAGCTGGTGGGCCGGCCCATGGGTGCCGAAGCACGCCAGCCCCAGGCCGCCGGTGGCCCCGGGCAGCCAGAAGCCGCCGAGATGATGACATTGCTGCTCGAGCCAGCGCATCAGCTCGATCTGCAGCCCCAGGCAGGCACATGCCTCGGCCCGGGAAGACAGATCCGCATCGAGTCGCAGGCGAATGGCCATCACCGACAACTGGCGCTGCTCGATCTCGTCTTCGCGCAGCGGCATGCTGTCCGCGGACAGAGTGCGGGAAAAGGCGCCGCTCGGCCCGCTGTTCGGATCCGGTGTCCCATCGGACCAGTAGCGGGCCAACTGCAGGAAGCCGGGGTCGGGCTGCTGACCGGTCAGGGCCAGCAGTTGCAGATAGGCATTGTATTGCTCGTGGGCGGCGGCCAACTGGCCGTGCTCGGCCAACTGGCGAACCAGCCGCTCGTGGAAGGGACCATAGCCGGAGAAGCGACTGACCAGGGACTGCAGCACCTCGTCCGGCAAGGGGTCGTGCTGTTCCAGCACGGCCTCGGCAAAACGGATCACCCGCTGGCGCCATTCGTTGCGCACCTGCACCAGCCAACGCTGGAACTCGGAGCAGGCGGCCAGTTGCAGCTCCTCGACCAGATCGCCCTGATAGTACGACAGCGCCTCTTCCAGGGTCTCGATACTGGCCGGCCCATCGAGCAGGGCCTGCAGCTCGTGAAGGTCGAAACACCAGCTTTCCGGCAGGCGAAAGGCGATGGTCTGGCGCGAGACGATCAGGACGCGCTCGGCATCCTCGCCTAGCGACTGACGCAGGCAGTGCAAGGCGTGACGCAGGTTGGTGCGACCCGACGACAGCCCCTGATCGGGCCAGAGCAACTCGGCCAGGGTCGCCCTGTTGACCGGCTGGTCATGCAGCAACAGATAGACCAGCAGCGCCTTGACCTTGTCATAGCTGAACTGGGTCAAGACATCATCGCCCAGGGTCAGCGAGAAGTGACCGAAAAGGGCCAGGCGATCCTGCTCGTCATGAGTCACGGCGTCGGAAACATCCCGCATGTTGGGTCTGTCCTGCTAGGCGGCGATAACGGTTTCAGGCCGGCACACCGCTGTGAAAACGAAATGCCGTATCCGGCATGGTGATCAGTTCGGCCTCGCGCTCGAGGAAAAAGGCGATACGCTCGTCGAGCGACTCTGGAGAGAGCCGCCGCGCCAGCATCAGGTAATCCTCGTAGTGGCGCCCTTCCGACTTAACCAGACCGCGATAGAACTTGGCAAGCTCCTCGTCCAGGAAAGGAATCAATCGGGCGAACCGCTCGCAGCTACGCGCCTCGATGATGGCCCCGACGATCAGCACATCGATCAATCGGTGCGGCTCGCCGCCACGCACATGGCGACGCAGCCCTTCGGCATAGCGGGCAGCACCGATGGGACGATAGGCGATGCCCCGCCCTTCCATCAGCTTGACCACCTGCTCGAAATGCAACAGTTCTTCCCGCGCCAGACGGGCCATCTTGGTCAGCAGTTCGGCGTCATCGACATAGCGATACAGCAGGCTCATCGCCGTGGAAGCCGCCTTCTTCTCGCACTGGGCATGATCGATGAGCAGTGTCTCGGGATTGTCCAGCGCCCAGTCGACCCAACTGGCGGGCGTCGGGCAGGCGAGGAAGTCGAGGATGGCATCGGGCAGTCGGGGGTCGTGTGTGACGGTGGCAGACATGAGAATTCCGGTGATTGCTAGGGACGAGAGGGGTCGAGGTCGGCGTCGGACAGCCGGCGTGCTTCGGCGGCGCTCATCAGTTCACTGGCGATCCGCTCGTGGAGCGTCGCCGCATCCAGCGCTACGCGGGGCTCGAGGCCATAGCGCGACAGGTCGCGGATACGCCCGCGCCCGACCCGCAGCAGTTCCACCGCCCGGGACAGCGCCGGCTGATCCTCGCGAAAGCGTATGCGGTGGCGCTCGAGCTGCGCCTGCAGCGCTTCGCCATCCACCACACTCAGGTGACGACCGGCCACGCTCACCCGCAGCGCATCCAGTTCGTCCATCCGGCGCTGGCGCTCGTCGGCGTCGAAGCCGGGCCAGTCGCGAATTTCGTCATCGATGCGCTGGCAGCCCCGGCAGACCCGGTCGCCCACCGTCGTCGAGCACAATCCCACACAGGGGGATACCACGCGTCCCGCCATCGAACGCTCCCTCTCCTTTCGATTCGGCGACATGGTAACGCGGCGTCGCCATCCTGGCACCCCGGACGAGCCGCAGAAAAAGCACCGACGACCAAAGTTCAAAGCCCGCCACCACGGGGCTTCTTAACATTGTCGACAGTTTCTTTTAGAATTGCGCCACCGCTGACAGCGTTGTTTCACGTGCCGATGTCCCCCTGCCTGGCCATGCTGCCGACGGGGTCGAGACCTCGGACACCACAACCAATGAGGGCCACCACGTGCTTGAAGCCTATCGCCAACATGTCGAGGAGCGAGCCCAGGACGGCATCCCGCCGAAGCCGCTGAATGCCGAGCAAACGGCTGCCCTGGTCGAGCTGCTGAAGACACCGCCGGCCGGCGAAGAGGAATTCATCCTCGATCTGCTGACCAACCGCATTCCGCCCGGCGTCGACGAAGCCGCTTACGTCAAGGCCGCCTTCCTCACCGCCATCGCCAAGGGCGAGGCCGAGTCTCCGCTGGTCGACAAGATCCATGCGGTCAAGCTGCTGGGCACCATGCAGGGCGGCTACAACATCGTCTCGCTGGTCGAGCTGCTCGACGACGAGACCCTGGCCGCCGAGGTCGGTGAACAGCTCAAGCACACCCTGCTGATGTTCGATGCCTTCCACGACGTGGAAGAGCGTGCCAAGGCGGGCAACGAGGTGGCCAAGGACATCATCCGCTCCTGGGCCGAGGCCGAGTGGTTCCTGTCCAAGCCGGCCCTGGAAGACAAGATCACCCTCAGCGTGTTCAAGGTCCCCGGCGAAACCAACACCGACGACCTCTCGCCGGCGCCGGACGCCTGGTCGCGCCCCGACATCCCGCTGCATGCCAACGCCATGCTCAAGAACGAGCGTGACGGCATCGAGCCGGTCGAGCCCGGCAGCATCGGTCCGCTCAAGCAGATCGAGGAAGTCCGCGCCAAGGGCCACCCGGTCGCTTACGTGGGCGACGTGGTCGGCACCGGCTCCTCGCGCAAGTCTGCCACCAACTCCGTGCTGTGGTTCTTCGGCGACGACATCCCCAATGTGCCGAACAAGCGCGCCGGCGGCTTCTGCTTCGGCGGCAAGATCGCCCCGATCTTCTTCAACACCATGGAAGACTCCGGCGCCCTGCCCGTCGAAATGGATGTCGAGAAGCTCGAGATGGGCGACGTCATCGACGTCTATCCCTATGAAGGCAAGGTCTGCCGGCACGGCACCGACGAGGTGCTGACCACCTTCGAGCTCAAGACCCAGCTGCTGCTCGACGAAGTGCGCGCCGGTGGCCGTATCCCGCTGATCATCGGTCGTGGCCTGACCGCCAAGGCCCGCGAATCCCTGGGGCTCGAGCCTTCCGATGTGTTCCGCAAGCCGGAGCAGCCGGCCGCCAGCAACAGCGGCTACACCCTGGCCCAGAAGATGGTCGGCAAGGCCTGCGGCATGGACGGCGTGCGCCCGGGCATGTACTGCGAGCCGAAGATGACCACCGTGGGCTCCCAGGACACCACCGGTCCGATGACCCGTGACGAGCTCAAGGACCTGGCCTGCCTGGGCTTCCAGGCCGACCTGGTGATGCAGTCGTTCTGCCACACCAGCGCCTATCCCAAGCCGGTCGACGTGGAAACGCACCACACCCTGCCCGACTTCATCATGAACCGCGGCGGCGTTTCGCTGCGCCCGGGCGACGGTATCATCCACAGCTGGCTGAACCGCATGCTGCTGCCCGACACCGTGGGCACCGGCGGCGACTCCCACACCCGCTTCCCGATGGGCATCTCCTTCCCGGCCGGCTCCGGCCTGGTGGCCTTTGCCGCCGCCACCGGCGTGATGCCGCTGGACATGCCGGAATCGGTACTGGTGCGCTTCAAGGGCGAGCGTCAGCCGGGCGTCACCCTGCGTGACCTGGTCCACGCCATTCCCTACTACGCCATCCAGAAGGGGCTGCTGACCGTCGAGAAGTCCGGCAAGAAGAACGCCTTCTCCGGCCGCATCCTGGAAATCGAGGGCCTCGAGGATCTCACCGTCGAGCAGGCCTTCGAGCTCTCCGACGCCTCCGCCGAGCGTAGTGCCGCAGGCTGCACCATCACGCTCTCCGAGGACAGCGTCAGCGAGTACCTGAAGTCCAACATCACCCTGCTCAAGTGGATGATCGCCAACGGCTACGGCGACAGGCGCACCATCGAGCGCCGCATCCTGGCCATGGAAGAGTGGCTGGAGAACCCGAGCCTGATGCGCGCCGACAAGGACGCCGAGTACGCCGAGGTCATCGAGATCGATCTCGACCAGCTCGATCAGCCGGTGCTGTGCGCGCCCAACGACCCCGACGATGCCCGCCTGCTCTCCGACGTGGCCGGCCAGAAGATCGACGAGGTGTTCATCGGCTCGTGCATGACCAACATCGGCCACTTCCGCGCCGCCGGCAAGCTGCTCGAGAAGCAGCCCGCCGGCAGCCTGAAGACCAAGCTGTGGCTGGCGCCGCCGACCAAGATGGACCAGCACCAGTTGACCGAGGAAGGCTACTACGGCATCTACGGTCGTGCCGGGGCGCGCATGGAAATGCCCGGCTGCTCGCTGTGCATGGGCAACCAGGCCCGCGTGGCGGCCAAGAGCACCGTGGTGTCCACCTCCACGCGCAACTTCCCCAACCGCCTGGGCGACGGCGCCGACGTCTTCCTGGCCTCCGCCGAACTGGCGGCGGTGGCGGCAGTGGAAGGTCGCCTGCCCAGCGTCAACGAGTACCGTCGCTACATGAGCGAATTCGACGCCATGGCCGGCGAGATCTATCGTTACATGAACTTCCATGAGATCGAGGAATTCCAGAACGCCGCCTCGAACGTGATTCCGGTCGCCCAGGAAGCCTGACCGGATCACCTTTTCGACTCCGATGCTCGCACCATCGAAGGCCCGCCGCCCAGGCGGCGCGGCCGGAGCCGATGACCGAAGCGCCCCACGGGGCGCTTTTTTGTGCCCAGTCGAAAAGGCCGGCATCCGGCAACGGTCATGCCTTTCTCCCGGCACCTCGCAACAGGCCACACCACCAAGGAGGCATTTTCCTCAGCACCGACTATGGCATCATCGAGGCTTCACTCACCCAGAGGAGGCTGCCCACCATGACGAACATCCCCACGCCCGACATTTGCGACGACTACCCGGATGTCGAGATCCTCGAGCCGTTGCTGGTCAATTTCGGCGGCCTGGAAGCCTTCCATGGCCCGGTACGCACCGTGAAGTGCTTCGAGGACAATTCCCTGGTCAAGCAGGCCGTG
This sequence comes from Halomonas elongata DSM 2581, assembly GCF_000196875.2. Taxonomy (NCBI): domain Bacteria; kingdom Pseudomonadati; phylum Pseudomonadota; class Gammaproteobacteria; order Oceanospirillales; family Halomonadaceae; genus Halomonas; species Halomonas elongata. Next base: position 1,665,792 of record NC_014532.2, on the reverse strand, counting down.
GATGAACCCGGCGACGGCGCCGTGCTGGTGGTCGATGCCGGCGGCTCGACACGCTGCGCGATGCTCGGTGACATGCTGGCCGAAAAGGCCGCGGGCAACGGTTGGGCCGGGGTGATCATGTACGGTTGCGTGCGCGACGTCGACGAGCTGGCCGAGACCGAACTGGGCATCCAGGCCCTGGCCGCCCATCCCCGCAGGAGCGAGAAGCGCGGCGAGGGGCAACGGGACATTCCAGTCACCTTCGCCGGCGTCACCATCTCGCCCGGACAATGGCTCTACGCCGACAACAATGGCGTGTTGATCGCCGAACGCCAGTTGCCGCTCGGTTGAATGTCCCGAGTTGCCATACTGATTCGCGAGCTGCCAGGCTAAAGAACATGAGCCTTCTTCGATATTCGCCATGCGCTCCTTGATGCCGCTCAGCGGCGATGTGCTGCGTACGCTGCGCGATCATCTGCGTCCGCTCATCGCCTATCACCTCTTCTTCACCCTGCTCGCGTCCAGCCTGCTGCTGCCGGCGGCCGGTTGGACGCTGGCCTGGATGATCGGCCATCTCGGCCGCCCGCTGATCTCCAACACCGGCCTGCTGGCAGCGCTGTTCGCACCCGAAGGCCTGGCCTGGCTGCTGGCCGCCATCGGCCTGACCTTCCTGGTGCTCTACCTGCAGCAGGCCGGCATGACCCTGGTGGCCGTTCGTCCCCGGACCAACCATTACCGGCAGGCCTTCGAGACCCTGCTGGCCTGCCTCAAACGCCTGCCCGGCCTGGCCGGTCTCGTGGTACTACAGGTCGGCGCCCACTTGCTGCTCGTCCTGCCGGTCGTCCTGGCATTGACGGGCCTGTATGGGCACTTCATCGGCGGCCTGGATCCCTACTATGTGCTGCAGGCCAGGCCACCCGCTTTCTGGTGGCTGTTGGCCAGCGCCCTGCCCATCGTGCTGGTCTGGATGGTCATCGCCGCCACGCTCTATGCTCGCTGGCACCTGGCGCTGCCGATCCTGGTGCTCGAGGACATCGCCCCGCATCGCGCCCTGGGCCGCAGCGCCCGACTGACCCGGGGCCAGAGTCGACACATCGTCGGCGCCATCCTGCTGCTGTTGCTGGCAATCCTGGTGTCGCCCTTCATCGCCACGGCACTCTTCGATGCCCTCTTCACCCCGCTGCTCGGGCATCTGCCGGAACGCCAGGCCGTCCTGCTGCCGGCCATGCTGGGCTATGTCGGCGCCTATATGCTGATCACCCTGGCCATCACCTTTCTCGGCATCGCGCTCAATGCGCTGCTGGCCACTTGTCTCTATCTGCGCCTGGCCCACCAGGAGTCGCGCCCGGCATCCCGCGCCGATACCGGCCATCCGGGGCGCCTGGCCTGGGCGGTCGAGATCGCCGTGGTGGCCTTCGCCCTGAGCCAGGCCTGGCTGATCCTCAATCGCTTCGAGATCCACGAGGATGTCGAGATCGTCGCCCACCGCGGAAGCTCGGCCAAGGCACCGGAAAACACCATCCCGGCCATCGACCAGGCCATGGCCGACGGCGCCGATACGATCGAGATCGACGTGCGGCTGACGCGGGACGGCAAGGTGGTATTGCACCATGACTCGAGCCTGTCGCGGCTTGCCGGCGACGACCGCCTGATCGACGAACTCGACAGCAGCGAGCTCGAGACGGTCGATGTGGGAAGCTGGTTCGGCGACCCCTTCGTGGACACGCGCATCGCCGGGCTCGACGAAGTCCTGGAGCGCGTACGCGGTCGCGCGCGCCTGATGATCGAGCTCAAACCCACCGCCCGCCGGGGATCGGAGCTGGTCGGCGCCGTGGAACAGGTGCTGGAGAACGAACGGCAAGAGAGACTGTCATGCCGCCGCCAGGCGGAGGAGCCCTCGCTCTGCGGCCCTGCCGATCCCTGGCAAGCGGTCAGCATCGCCGCCCTGTCCTACGCCCTGCTGAGCGAGGTCGAGCATCGCCTGCCCGAAGCCCACACGACGCTGCTGGCACAGCTGGTGATGCACGGTACCCTGCCTCGCGATGGCTTCGATACGCTGGCCCTGCGCCACAACCGCATCACCTTCGAAGAAGTGCAGCGTGCACGTCACCATGGCTATCGACTGCTGGCCTGGACCGTCAACGACCCGGCCCGCATGTCGCGCCTGATCGATCTGGGAGTGGACGGCATCATCACCGACCGGCCGGATATCCTGGCCAGCCTGCTCGATGAACGCAACAAGATGAGCGACGGCGCCCTGATGCTGGTCAAGCTGCGCAATTGGCTGCGCGACTGACAGGACTCCCTTTCAGAACCCAATGGATGTTCAGAACCCAATGGATGTTCAGAACCCAATGGATGTTCAGAACCCAATGGATGGGCGCCGGGGAAGGCGCCCGCACCCCTGGCCTCTCAGGAGTTCCCTACCGGCAGCGCCAGCTCGCCACCAGCCCAACGACCGCCACGACGATCAGGCCGATCGCCCCCCAGCCCAGGGCCTCGACGAGTCGATGATAGGCAGCAGGCGCCGTGTGGGGACGCGCTCCCATGCCGTACTCGGCCAGTCGAGTGCCGCCATACAGCAGTCCCGCCACCAGCGCCAGCGGCCACGCCGAGGCGAGCGGCGCCAGGGCCCGGGTCAACCGCCATGGGCCTCGCGGCGTTGCCTGGCGGGCTTTCGACGTCGTCGTACGCGCTGACGTCTCGTCCTTCTTCATTGAGCGGGTCTCGGCTCGAGACTTGGCGGGACGCTTGGCGCGTGCGGTCTTGCGGCCCTTGCCGGAGGCGCCGAGTCGCCTGACCAGCCAGCGCAATACCCGCCACAGGGACCAGCCGACCAACAGACAGAGTGACAGGGCCAGTCCCCCCATCACCAGAAAATACGCCATCGGGCGGATCCTTCGTTACGATTGACGGGCAATGGTGCCAAAAAGCCGCGCCGATGTGGATATCGACATGGTGAATGCCGAAATGCATGACACCCGGACCAGGCCGGGTGTCATGGGGGTGCAGAGATGCTGTTGACGACAGTGCCTGCTTAACCGAGCGTCTCGCCGGCCAGCATGAACCAGGTCTCCAGCACCGCATCGGGGTTCAGCGAGACGGAATCGATGCCCTGCTCCATCAGCCACTTGGCGAGATCCGGGTGATCCGATGGCCCCTGCCCGCAGATGCCCACGTACTTGCCCTGGGCCTTGCAGGCCGCGATGGCCATGGCCAGCAGCTTCTTCACCGCCGGATTACGCTCCTCGAAGAGATGCGCCACGATACCGGAATCGCGATCCAGCCCCAGGGTCAGCTGGGTCAGGTCGTTGGAGCCGATGGAGAAGCCATCGAAGTACTCGAGAAACTCCTCGGCCTGCAGCGCATTGGCCGGCAGCTCGCACATCATGATGACCTTGAGCCCGTCTTGACCCCGCTTCAGCCCATTGGCGGCCAGCAGGTCCACCACGCCGCGGGCCTCCTCGGTGGTCCGCACGAAGGGCACCATGATCTCGATGTTGTCGAGGCCCATCTCGTCGCGCACCCGCTTCAGCGCCCGGCATTCCAGCTCGAAGCAGGGACGGAAGGCCTCCGAGAGATAGCGGGACGCACCCCGGAAGCCGAGCATCGGGTTTTCCTCGCCGGGCTCATAATGCTTGCCGCCGATCAGGTTCTCGTACTCGTTGGACTTGAAGTCCGACAGCCGCACGATGACCCGCTCCGGGTAGAAGGACGCCGCCAGGGTGGAGATCCCCTCGACGAGCTTGTCGACATAGAAGCTCACCGGATCGTCATAGCCGGCGGTGCGCAGGTCGATGGTCTGCTGCAGGTCGGTGGGCAGGGTGTCGTATTCGAGCAGCGCCTTGGGATGCACCCCGATCATGCGATTGATGATGAACTCCAGGCGAGCCAGGCCGACCCCGGCATTGGGCAGGCTGGCGAAACTGAAGGCGCGATCGGGATTGCCCACGTTCATCATGATCTTGAATGGAATCTCGGGCATGGCATCGACGCTGGTCACGTTGCGGTCGAACTCCAGCAGGCCATCGTAGACATGCCCGGCATCGCCCTCGGCACAGGAAACGGTGACTTCACGCCCGTCGGCCAGCGCCTCGGTGGCGTCGCCGCAGCCCACCACGGCAGGAATGCCCAGTTCGCGGGCGATGATCGCCGCGTGGCAGGTGCGCCCGCCCCGATTGGTGACGATGGCCGAGGCCCGTTTCATGATCGGCTCCCAGTCGGGATCGGTCATGTCGGTGACCAGGACATCGCCGGCGTGCACCTTGTCCATGTCGTCCGGTGTGGCGACGACCTTGACCGCGCCACGCCCGATGCGCTGACCGATGGCTCGACCGGTCACCAGGGTGCGGCCCTTCTCCTTGAGCTGGAAGCGCTCGAGCTTGCCGCCCTCCTGCTGGGACACCACGGTCTCCGGGCGCGCCTGGACGATATAGAGCGCACCGTCGTCACCGTCCAGCGCCCACTCGATGTCCATCGGGCGGCCGTAGTGGCGCTCGATGATCATCGCCTGGCGGGCCAGCGCCATGACCTCATCGTCATCGATGCAGAAACGTCCCCGGTCGGCCAGAGGCACATCGACGGTCTCTACCGACTTGCCGGCACTGGCATCGCCGGTGTAGATCATCTTGATCAGCTTGGAGCCGAGGTTGCGACGCAGTACGGCGGGCCGGCCGGAGGCCAGCGTCGGCTTGTGGACGTAGAACTCGTCGGGATTGACCGCCCCCTGCACCACCGTCTCGCCGAGCCCCCAGGAGGCGGTGACGAAGACCGCATCGCGATAGCCGGATTCAGTGTCCAGGGTGAACATCACTCCCGAGGCGCCGGTCTCGGAACGCACCATCTTCTGGATGCCGGCGGACAGCGCCACGTTCTCGTGGGGATAGCCGCGGTGCACCCGGTAGGAGATGGCCCGGTCATTGAACAGCGAGGCGAACACTTCGTGGACCGCCCGCTTGATGTTGTCGAAGCCTTCGATGTTGAGGAAGGTTTCCTGCTGACCGGCGAAGGAGGCATCGGGCAGGTCCTCGGCGGTGGCCGAGCTGCGCACCGCCACCTTCAGGTTGGGATGTCGGGCCAGCAACTGCTCGTAGCTGTCGCGCAGCGCCTGTTCGAAGGCCGGAGGCAGCGGCGTGTCGATGACCCACTGGCGGATCTCCGCCCCGGCCTCGGCCAGCGCCGTGACGTCATCGACATCCAGTGTGGACAGACGCTGATTGATGCGCTCGTTGAGCCCTTCATGGGAAAGGAATTCGCGATAGGCGTGGGCCGTGGTGGCAAAACCGCCGGGCACGGTGACACCGGCCCCGGCCAGATTGGAGATCATCTCGCCCAGCGAGGCATTCTTGCCCCCCACCCGCTCGACATCGTCCATACCCAAATGATCGAACCACAGAATGTAATCGTCCACGCAACCCCCTTGGATGTCGACGCCTGATAGCCCATGACACGCCGTCATGAATGGATGCTGGCGACTCTACCAGCGGCCTTCCATATTCGCCATTGGTCTAACATCGAAGTCATTGGAGGTTTTTTACAACATATCCCCTTCCGACGGCATTCCTGTAGTCGGGTGGCTTGTGCGCCATCCCGGGTACCCCGACAATGGACCGCATCGACCAACCAACCGAGCCGACCATGACACGCACCGCCTTCTTCATTTCCGACGGCACCGGCATCACCGCCGAGAGCCTTGGCCGCAGCCTGCTCGCGCAATTCGAGAACGTCGAAATCCGCATGATCACCAAGCCCTATATCGACAGTGTGGAGAAGGCGCACCAGCTGGCCTCGATCATCGAGTCCACGGCCGTCAAGGACGGCGAGCAACCGATCATCATCGACACCATCGTCGACAGCGAGATCCGCGACGTGATCCGCGAAGCCCCCGGCTTCAAGGTCGACATATTTTCCACCTTCCTGGAGCCGCTGGAGCAGGAACTGGCGACCCACTCGTCCTACAGCGTGGGCCGCACCCATGCCATCGGCAGCGACGACGTCTACATGGACCGCATCCAGTCGGTGCACTTCGCACTGGATAATGACGACGGCGCCCGTACCCACCAGTACGACCAGGCCGACATCATCCTGGTCGGCGTCTCGCGCTGCGGCAAGACGCCCTCTTCGCTCTACCTGGCCCTGCAGTTCGGCATTCGCGCCGCCAACTACCCGCTCACCGAAGATGACCTCGACGAGACCGGCAAGCTCAAGCTTCCTCCGGTGCTCGAGCCGCATCGCCACAAGCTGTTCGGCCTGACCATCGACCCGCGCCGTCTGGCGGCGATCCGCCACGAACGCCGCCCCAACAGTCGCTACAGCTCGATGGATCAGTGCGTGCAGGAAGTGACCCAGGCCGAGGCGCTCTACCGCCGCATGCACATTCCCTTCATCGACACCACGCGCTTCTCGGTGGAAGAGATCTCCACCCGCATGATCGCCGAGACGGGCATCAATCGACGCTTCTCGCCCCGTTAGGCTCGAGAAGCGAGCCGCGAGCGGCTGGCAGCAAGATGGCAGGCCCAAGCCCCTTAGCCTCACTACTCCCAGGCAAGGGGGCCGCATCTCGTAGCTCGTAGCTCGTAGCTCGTAGCTCGTAGCTCGTAGCTCGTAGCTCGTAGCTCGTAGCTCACATAAATAATAGGAAATCGCATTCGCATCCATTGGCGAGATTGGTTATCGTTCCTCTATATTGACGTCATTGCACTTGCCTATCTCGTTCATACCCCGCTCGTTTATACCCCGAATACGAACAAGGATGCCCTAATGCCGACCCTCTTCACCCCACGCCCGTTGCGCCACGCCGTCGCTCTGGCGGCCCTCTTGCCGGTCACCGCCATGGCCGCCGACAGCGAGGTCACCGCCGAACAGGTCGTCGACCACTACGCCGACCTGGCACACGCCAACTACCAGGATGCCCTGGTTGCCGCCCGCACCCTCGACGAACGCATCGACGCCCTGCTCGCCGACCCGAACGACGAGACCCTGGCGGCGGCCCGCCAGGCCTGGCTCGAGGCGCGCGTTCCCTATCAGCAGAGCGAGGTCTTTCGCTTCGGCAATGCGGTGGTCGACGACTGGGAAGGGCAGCTCAATGCCTGGCCGCTGGACGAGGGGATGATCGATTACGTCGCCAGCGACGACTATCAACATGAGCTGGGCAATGCCGGCGCCACCGCCAACATCATCGCCAACCAGAGCATCCAGGTCGGTGGCGAGATCGTCGACGTCAGCGAACTGACGCCCGAGCTGCTGGCCGAACTCAACGAGATCGGCGGCTCCGAAGCCAATGTCGCCACCGGCTATCACGCCATCGAATTTCTGCTCTGGGGCCAGGATCTCCACGGCTTCGAGGCCGGCAACGGCGAGCGCCCCGCCAGCGATTACATGAGCGGCGAAGCCTGCACGCACGGCCATTGCGACCGCCGCAGCGCCTACCTCGACGCCACCTCCGACCTGCTGGTCAGCGATCTCGAATGGATGGTCGCCCAATGGGCACCCGACGAGGACGACAATTACCGCCGGGCCCTGCTGGCCGAATCCCCTAAGGAAGGCCTGCGACGCATGCTGTTCGGCATGGGTTCGCTATCGCTGGGCGAGCTGGCCGGCGAACGCATGAAGGTCGCCCTGGAAGCCAACTCCGTCGAGGACGAGCACGACTGCTTCAGCGACAACACCCACAACTCCCACTACTACAACGGCCAGGGCATCCAGAACGTCTACACCGGCAGCTACCAGCGCCTCGACGGCTCTACCCTGGAAGGTCCTTCGCTGTCCGACCTGGTCGCCACCCGGGACAACACCCTCGACGACACCCTGAAGGCCCAGCTCACCAGCAGCATGGACGCGCTCGAAGCCCTCAAACAGGCCGCCGAAGCCGAGCAGGATCCCATGGCCTTCGACATGATGATCGCCCCCGGGAACGAACAGGGCGCCGAGCTGGTCAACAACGCTATCCTGGCGCTGGTCACCCAGACCGGTTCCATCGAGAAGGCAGCAGGCGAACTCGGCGTGAACTCGCTGCAGTCAGACGATGCCGGACACACTTTCTGACACGCCTTCCGAGTAGAATCGTGCCCGAAGACCCCCAACATCGTGTGTCTCGCCCGGCCGCCGCCAGTCCCACTGGTGGCGGCCGGTGTCGTGACTGCAAGGCCCGAAGATGACACCTTTGCCCTCCTCCGCACGCCCACTGCTCGCCTTGCTGATCCTGGCCGGCTCCGGCCCGGCCAACGCCGCTCCACCGCCCATTCAGGAAACGCCCATGACAGGCGGCGACGGCACGGTTCAGCAATTCGATCACAACGCCTATTCGCTGCCGCTCGACAACATGGCCATGACCCAGCGTCTCGATTTCAGCGTCGGCAACAGCTTCTTCCGCAACCCCTGGGTGGAGGCACCGTCCAGCACCGAGGCACGGGACGGACTGGGCCCCCTGATCAACACCAATAGCTGCCAGGGATGCCACATCAAGGATGGCCGTGGCCATCCGCCGAGCGGCGACGAGCGCGCCGTGTCGCTCTTCCTGCGTCTCTCGTTGCCCGACGAAGGAGCCGATGACGATACCCTGACACGCCTGGGTGTACACCCCGTCCCCGGCTACGGCCGCCAATTGCAGACCGCCGCCATTTCCGGCGCCGAGCCCGAGGGCGAGATGCAGTTGCGCTACACCGAGCGCGACGTTCACCTCGATGATGGCGAGGTCGTCACCCTGCGCGAGCCGCATTACGCCATTGGCGCTCCCGCCTACGGCCCGCTGCCGGAAGACCTGCAGACATCGCCTCGCGTGGCGCCGCCGATGATCGGCCTGGGGCTGCTCGAGACCCTGCCCGCCGAAGCCCTCGAAGCCGCCGCCGATCCCGACGATGCCGATGGCGATGGTATCTCGGGGCGGGTCAACCGGGTCTGGGACATGCGACGCGGCGAAACCGTCATCGGGCGTTTCGGCTGGAAGGCGGGCGAACCGAGCATCGAGCAACAGAGCCTGGAAGCCTTCGCCGGCGACATGGGGCTGACTTCGAACCTGGTCCCCGGCACCGACTGCACACCGAGCCAGGCATGCGACCGCTATCCCGACGGCGGCACGCCCGAGGTCAGCGACAAGATCGCGCGCTTCGTGACCTTCTACGCCGGCAGCCTGGCCGTTCCGGCCCGCCGCGACATGGACGACCCTCAAGTCCGGGCCGGCGCCGAGACCTTCAACGAGATCGGCTGCGCCGCCTGTCACACACCACGCCAGCAGACGCCGCAAGATACCGAACGCGCCGCCCTGGCCGGCCAGACGATCTGGCCCTACAGCGACCTGCTGCTGCACGACATGGGCGAGGCATTGGCCGATGGCCGTCCCGAGTTCGAGGCCAGCGGCCGTGAATGGCGCACCTCCCCACTTTGGGGCATCGGCCTGGCCCAGGCAGTGAACCCGCGTGCGGGCTTTCTCCATGACGGCCGCGCTCGCACCCTGGAAGAGGCCATCCTCTGGCATGGCGGCGAGTCCGACACCAGCACCGCCGCCTACCGCGCCCTGCCGGCCGAGCGTCGCCACGAACTGATCCGCTTTCTCGAATCCTTGTAGAGGTGACTGACGTGTTCAAACGACTGGGTCGAATCGGCCTTGCCGCCCTCACCCTGGCCACCGCCCCGCTGATGGCCAATGAGGACACTCCTCAGGCCCGGGAGCGCTGGCACCAGGCCATTGATCAACGCTACGGCGTGCTGAGCGATGCCAGCGAACGCCTGGAAGCCAGCGCGATCCGCTTCTGCCAGCAGCCCGACACACCGCATCGCAAACGCCTGAGCCAGGACTGGATGGATGCCTACCAGGCCTGGCAAGCCGTGCGCTTCGTCGACTTCGGGCCCATCGAGCAGCAGAGCCGAGCCTGGCAGCTCCAGTTCTGGCCCGACCGCAAGAACCTGGTCGGGCGCAAGATGCAGGCCTGGCTCGCGGCCGATCAGCCCCCCACCGCCGAACAGATCGCCGGCGACAGTGTCGCCACCCAGGGGTTTCCGGCCCTCGAATACCTGCTCTTCGATGAGCACATGGAAACCAAGACCCTGTCGCAGCCCGTCGCCTGCGGCCTGATGAAGGCCATCGCCAATCACCTGGCGGATGGCACCAGCGCCCTGCGCAGCGACTGGCAACGCTTCGCGGAACACTATCGCACCACCCGGAGTTACACCGATGCCACCCTGCATGGCGCCCTGCGTGCCCTGGAAACTCTGGAAGACAAGCGCCTGGGTGATCCCATGGGGCTGACCGGCGGCGCTGCCAATGGCTACCTGGCCGAGGCCTGGCGTAGCGGCCGCTCGATTCGCCTGATCGAGGGCACCCTGCACGGGCTCGAAGACACCTTCCTGCCGGGGCTCAAGACGCTGCTCGCCAGCCGCGGCCAGGCCGAGCTGGCCGACGACTTCCGGGAATTGCTGGACCGCACGCGCCATCGCGCCGCCGAGATGTCACCCGGCCTCGCCCCGGCCCTCGATGATTCCGTCGCCTTCAGCGACCTGCAGGGTCTCTACGTCCAGGTCGGCCAGTTGCGCCGCCAGCTCGAAGAGATCGGCGGAACCCTGGGACTGGTACGAGGCTTCAACTCCAGCGACGGAGACTGAAGCCATGCACAGGCGGGATCTACTCAAGACGGGACTCGTCGGACTCGGGGCGCTGGGACTGCCCAGCCTTGGCTGGGCCCTGCCGGGCCGCCAGCAGGCGCACTGGTTGTTCAGTGCCGTGGACGATGCCGAGGGGCGTCACTGCATTCAGGCCATCTCGCCCGAGGATGGCCGCTCCTTTCGCATCGCGGTCTCAGAGCGCTGCCATGGCGGCTGTCTGCGTCCCGACAGCGCCCAGGCGGTGCTCTTCGCCCGGCGCCCCGGTCGTTCGTTGCATGTCATCGACGGCGATGCCCGGGCCGAGATCACCCGGGTCGATGCCGGCCCCGGGCATCACTTCTATGGCCATGGCGTCTTCGAGCCGAGCGGACGCTACCTCTACGTCACCGCCAACCGCATCGAGGACGCCGCCGGCCTGGTACGCGTCTACGACGCCGAGCGGGACTATGCGCATCGCCATGACCTGCCCCTGGATGGCATCGGCCCCCACGAACTGCGCCTGATGCCGGATGGCCGAACCCTGGCGATCGGCCTCGGCGGCATCCGTACGCATCCCGACTACGGACGCGCCAAGCTCAACCTCGACGACATGGCCCCGGCACTCGTGCTGATGGACCGCGAGAGCGGCGAGATATCGGCCCGCCACGCCCCCAGCCATCACCAGCTCAGTTGCCGGCATCTCGATGTGGGCGCCGACGGCACCGTGCTCGCCGGCTACCAGTATCAGGGGCCGGAGTGGGAACGACGCCCCCTGATCGCCCGACTCTCCCCGCAGGGCGAGTTTTCCGAGATCGCCCTGCCTGGCCCGCTCACCGACGAACTGCGCCAGTACACGGCCAGCGTCGCCATCGCCCGGGGCAGACCCCGTGCGCTGATCACCGCCCCGCGCGGCCACCGTGTGCTATTGATCGACAGTCGGGATGGCCGGCTGCTGGCCAGCCATCCTCTTCCCGATGCGGCCGGCGCCCGCTGCGACGGCCGGGGCGGCTTTCTGGTCTCCTCCGGTCGCGGCGGCCTCTACCGGGTCGGCGGCGACGGCAGCGCACCGCAGCAACTCGAGTCGCCGGCCCTCCGCTGGGACAACCACCTGACCTGATCGACGCCCGACGCCCTCGCGCCAGGCAGGTGTCACCGCACGATACCGCGCCGCCTCAGCTCGTCGATCTCCTCGACGGAAAGCCCCATCTCGGCCAGTACGGCATCGCTATCCTGGCCGAGTGCCGGCGGCGGCGTGTCGCTGGTGGCGCTTCTGCCATCGAAGCGCAACGGGTTGGCCACCTGGGGCAGGCTCTGGCCCTGTCGCGAGAGCTCCCGATACAGGCCACGGTGGCGCACCTGCGGATCGGCAAAGACCTCGCTAAGCGTATTGATGGGACCGGCCGGGATGCCCAGTGCCTCCAGTTCGGCGAGCCAGGCATCGCGCCCTCGCGTCAGGAAGACCGAGGCGATCTTCGGCACCAGAGCATCGCGATGCGCCACCCGGGCGGCGTTGGTGGCAAAGGCCGCATCCTCGGCCCATTCCGGATGGCCCAGCAGGCTCGCCAGCCGGGCGAACTGGGCGTCGTTGCCCACGGTCAGGACCAGATAACCATCGGCACAGGCAAAGGCCTGGTAGGGCACGATATTGGGATGGGCATTGCCGTGGCGATCGGGGTCTTCTCCCGTCACCAGGGCGTTCAAGGCCTGATTGGCCAGAGTCGCCAACTGGACGTCGAGCAGCGCCACGTCGATGTGTCGCCCGACACCCGTCGAGCGACGCTCGTGGAGTGCCGCCAGCACCCCGATAGTGGCATAGAGGCCGGTCATCACATCGGTGATGGCCACGCCCGTCTTCATCGGCATGCCGTCGGGCTCGCCAGTCAGGCTCATCAGCCCGCCCATGGCCTGGATCATGAAATCGTAGCCGGCCCGTCCGGCGTAGGGGCCGTCCTGCCCGAACCCGGTGATCGAGCAGGCGATCAGGCGTGGATTGCGCTCGCGCAGGCTTGCCGGGTCCAGCCCGTACTTGGCGAGACCGCCGACCTTGAAGTTCTCGAGCAGCACATCGGCACCGGCGGCCAGTTCGCGAACCAGCGCCTGGCCACCCTCGGTGGCGATATCCACGGCCAGCGAGCGCTTGCCGCGATTGGCACACAGGTAATAGGCAGCCAGCCGCTCGGCATCCGCTTCGCCTTCCCACCAGGGCGGCCCCCAGCCACGGGTATCATCGCCGCGTTCGGGATGCTCGATCTTGATGACCCGGGCGCCCATGTCGGCGAGCAACTGGCCTGCCCAGGGGCCGGCCAGCACCCGTGACATGTCCAGCACCACAACGCCTTCCAGCGGTCCGCTCATGTTGGTTCCTTGCAGAATGTGCAGAGTCCTGAGGTCTCGGCGCTGCGACTTCCTAACCGGTGAAAGCCTGCAGGCCGGTCTGGGCCCTGCCCAGAATCAACGCATGCACATCGTGGGTGCCTTCGTAGGTATTCACCGCCTCGAGGTTCATCACATGGCGGATCACGTGATATTCGTCGCTGATGCCGTTGCCGCCGTGCATGTCCCGGGCCTGGCGGGCGATGTCCAGCGCCTTGCCGCAGTTGTTGCGCTTGATCAGCGAGATGACCTCGGGCACCAGTTGGCCTTCGTCGATCATGCGCCCGGCCCTCAAGGCGGCCTGAAGCCCCAGGGCGATCTCGGTCTGCATGTCGGCGAGTTTCTTCTGGATCAGCTGGTTGGCGGCCAGCGGGCGACCGAACTGCTTGCGCTCCAGGGTGTAGTCGCGCGCTGCGTGCCAGCAGGCCTCGGCCGCACCCATGCTGCCCCAGGCGATACCGTAGCGGGCACGGTTGAGGCAGGAGAACGGCCCCTTGAGGCCGGTCACATCCGGCAGTCGCTGAGCGTCATCGACCTCGACGTCCTGCATGGCGATCTGGCCAGTCACCGAGGCACGCAGGCTGAACTTGCCCTCGATCTTGGGCGCTGACAGACCGTCCATGCCTCGTTCGAGGATGAAACCGCGCACCAGGCCCTCGTCGTCCCGCGCCCAGATCACGAAGACATCGGCGATCGGCGAGTTGGTGATCCATGTCTTGGTGCCATTGAGCCGCCAGCCGTTCTCGGTGCGTGTGGCCCGCGTGGACATGCTGCCGGGATCCGAACCATGATCCGGCTCGGTGAGGCCGAAGGCACCCACCCACTCGCCGCTTGCCAGTCGAGGCAGGTAGCGGTCCTTCTGGGCCTCGCTGCCGAAGGCATGGATGGGGTACATCACCAGGCTGGACTGCACGCTCATGGCGCTGCGATAGCCGGAATCGACCCGCTCAACTTCGCGGGCGATCAGGCCATAGCTGACGTAGTTCATGCCCGCGCAGCCATAGCCGTCGATGGTGGCGCCCAGCAGGCCCAGCTCGCCCATCTCGGTCATGATCTCGCGGTCGAAGCGCTCGTGCCGGTTGGCCTCCAGCACCCGAGGCAGCAACTTGTCCTGGCAATAATCGCGGGCCGTCTGCTGGACCAGTCGCTCCTCCCCGTCGAGCTGGTCGATCAGGCGGAAGGGGTCGTCCCAGGTGACGGGGGTGATCTGGCTCATAGGGCGCTCCAAAAATATCTACATTTTTATATAATGTAGACTCAAATGTCGCCGCTGCCAACCCCGGAACGCCCCTTTCCGCGTGGCGACGCGATCAGGCGTCGTCCTCACCGGCCCGGTAGAGTTTCTGGATGCTGGAGAAATCCAGCCCGCCATTGCCCTGGGCACTGTGCAGGGCAAAGAGGTTGCGCGCCTGGGAGCCCATGGGCACGCCGGCACGGGTCTTGAGCGCCAGTTCCCAGGCCAGTCCCAGGTCCTTGGCCATGAGGTCGGTGAGAAAGCCGCCCTGGTAATCCCGGGAAGCAGCCGAGCCCTCCATCACCCCCGGCCAGGGGTTGTAGACGTTGAGCGCCCAGTTGCCGCCGCTGCTCTGCTTCATGATCTCGGAGAGCACCGCCGGATCCAGGCCGTTCTTCACGCCGAGCGCGAGCGCCTCGGCGGTACCGCTCATCAGGATGCCGAGCAGCATGTTGTTGCAGATCTTGGCCACCTGGCCGTCACCGATGCGACCGGCATGAAAGATGTTGCGCCCCATGCACTCGAGCACGGGTTTGGCCTGTTCGAAGCCCGCCTCGTCACCGCCGACGATGAAGGTCAACGTGCCGGCCTTGGCGCCGCCGATACCGCCGGACACCGGCGCATCCAGGTAGGTCAGGCCGCGTTCGGCGGCGGCTTCGCCGACGATCCGGGCATCGTCGGGCGAGATGGTCGAGGCATCGATGATCAACGGCTTGTGGTCGAGAGAATCGAGCAGGCCCTGGCCGTCGGCGCCCAGATAGAGCCCTCGAACGTGCACGCCGGCGGGCAGCATGGAGATGACCACCTCGGCTTCCGCGCAGGCCGCCTCGGCACTCTCGGCGCGCCGTGCGCCCTCTTTCTCCAGCGCCGCCATGGCGCTCTCGACGAGATCGAAGACCACGACCTCGTGGCCGACCCCGACCAGGTTGGTGGCCATGGGCGTGCCCATGTTACCGAGTCCGATGAAGGCGATTTTCATGGCACTGCTCCTCGATCGTTGGTGAGTCTTTTATTGGATTCGCTCGCCAGTTCCAAAGCACTGTCTTAAAAGGCGACGGAAGCGCTGCCTTAAAAGTCAGCGACTACCGTTGAGCGTTTGAAATGCTCTCTTATTGGATTCTCTGCCCGACTCCCAGATCCCTCAGGGGATGATTCTCGTCATCCCAGGGCGACCTCATGAGTGCCTGCACATCCGCCTCCGGCACACTGGCCACATCATGATGGGACCAGCGGGGCTGCTTGTCCTTGTCGATCAACAGCGCCCTCACCCCCTCGGCGAGATCGCCGCGATGGCAACATTGCACCGACAGCGCCAGTTCGTCGCGGAAGGCATCGGCCAGGCTGCCGTGACGATGGCGTTCCAGCATGCGCCATACCAGATGCGCGGTCAGCGGACAGCCGGTTTCCAGCCTGGCCCGGTTGGCGGCCAGCCAGGGGTCGTCGCTGTCATCGGCCAGCAGTCGGGCCACCGCCTCGGTCACTTCGCTGCGATCGACCATGGCCTGCAGATGGTCGCGATGCCGCCACACCCGCCCCTCGGGCGCCTGCTGGCGGTCCTCGAAGCGATCGATTACCCGCATCACGACGCTACGGCAGGTCGACACCGCACGCTCGCCGTAATCGGCCTCGGCCAGGGCTCCGAGCAGGTCGTCGCGACGCTCGCGTGGCACGAAGCGGTCCCCCAGCCCCAGATCCAGGGCGTCGCGGGCATTGAGCTGGGCGCCGGTCAGGCCAAGATAGGCACCGATGCCCTTCGGCATGCGCCCCAGGAACCAGCTGGCGCCGATATCGGGGTACAGGCCGATGGTGATCTCGGGCATGGCGATCAGCGTGGTCTCGGTGACCAGCCGCTGGAAGCCGCCGGCCATCAGGCCGAGGCCGCCGCCCATGACGATGCCGTCACCCCACACCAGCAGGGGCTTGGGATAAGTATGGATACGGTGGTCGAGGCGGTACTCGGCAGTGAAATAGGTCGCGGGGAAATCCGACTGGCTCGTTTCCTGAAGGGCGCGATACAGGGCCACCACATCGCCCCCGGCGCAGAAGGCCTTGTCGCCACTGCCCTCGAGCCAGACGGCCACCACCCCGGGATCCACCGCCCAGGCATCGAGCTTGTCGGCCACTAGCTGGATCATCTCCAGCGACAAGGCGTTCAGGGCCTTGGGGGCGTTGAGCCTGGCCACACCGATACGTCCGCCGCCGCGCGTGGGCAGTTCATCGAAGCAAACCGCGAGGTCCGTCATCGCTGTTCTCCTGGTGTCCGGTTATTGAAGCGACTCGATGACGCCATCGGCCAGCAGCCGACGGGCGGCGATCAAGCGCATGATCTCGTTGGTTCCCTCGAGGATCTGGTGCACGCGGGTGTCGCGCACCAGGCGTTCCAGGGGATACTCCCGGATGTAACCATAGCCGCCATGCAGCTGCAGGGCCTCGTTGCAGACATTGAAGCCAACATCGGTGGCGAAGCGCTTGGCCATGGCGCAATGCGCGGTGGCCTCCGGGTCCTGTTGATCGAGTCGCCAGGCGGCATGACGGACCATCAGCCGAGCCGCGGTGAGCTCGCTTGCCATGTCGGCGATCTTGAACTGCAGCGCCTGGAAGGAGGACAGCTCGCGTCCGAACTGCTTGCGCTCGGCCAGGTAGTCCCGCGACAACGTCAGGGCATGCTGGGCAGCACCCAACGAGCAACTGGCGATATTGAGCCGACCGCCATCCAGCCCCTTCATGGCGAACTTGAATCCCTCGCCCTCGTTGCCCAGCCGGTTGCCGACCGGTACTCGCACGTCGTCGAAGCTGACCAGCCGCGTGGGCTGGCTCTTCCAGCCCATCTTCTGCTCGTTCTTGCCGTATTCGATGCCCTCGGCATCCGCCGGCACCAGCAGGGCCGAGACACCACCCGCCCCGCTGTCCGGCTCGCCGGTGCGGGCCATCACCACCAGCACCTCAGTGGCTCCGGCACCGGAGATGAACATCTTCGAGCCGTTGATGACATAATCATCGCCATCCCTGACCGCCCGTGTCCTCAGGCTGGCGGCATCCGAACCGGCACCGGGCTCGGTCAGGCAGTATGAGCCCAGCGCCTCACCGGCTATCATGGCCGGCACATAGCGCTCTCGCAGGGCCTGGTCGCCCCAGCTGGCGACCATCCAGGTCACCATGTTGTGAATGGTCAGATAAGCCGTGGTGGATACGCAGCCCTGGGCGAGTTGCTCGAAGATCAGGGACGCCTCGAGCCGCGACAGGCCGAGCCCGCCATGTTCCTCAGGGGTATAGATGCCGAGGAAGCCCGCCTCGCCGGCCCGGCGGATCACCTCCACCGGGAAGTGCGAGTCTGCATCCCACTGCGCGGCATGCTCGGCCAGCTCGGCCCGGGCGAAATCGGCGGCGGCGTCGGCCAACGCCTTCTGGTCTTCGGTCAGCGCAAAATCCATGGAAAACCTCTCGTCGAACGGTGATGGATGACCCGCCGTGCCGAGGCACCGGGTTTCCGGCCTGGCGAGGCATCAACCTAGCACTTGCTAGGGTTTATCCCATATCACCCCATGGTCGAACAAGCACTTTACGTTAACGTAAACCTCGTCTAGGGTTGCCTGACGAGGTGGAAACCGCCGGTGAACCACCCGGCCACAGGAAACAACGTCATGAGTCGATCACCATCCCAGGCCCCCGATGAAAGTGCCGAGGCCCTGCCCCGGCAGCAGCGTACTTACAGCATCGGTGAATTGGCCAGAATGTTCGAGGTGACCCCTCGAACCATTCGCTTCTACGAGCAGGAAGGCCTGCTGGCCCCTTCACGACAAGGCCAGAAACGCATCTACCGCGAAAAGGACCGGGTCCGGCTCAAGCTGACTCTGAGGGGCAAGCGCCTGGGCTTCTCGCTGGCCGAGATCCGCGAGGTGGTGATGATGTACGACGCCATGCCCGACGGTAACGCCCGCCAGCTCAAGCGACTGATCGAGATACTCGATGAGAAGCGCGCCAACCTCGATCGCCAGATGGAAGACATACGACTGATGCGCCTGGAGATCGACGACGTGGACCAGCGCGCCCGGGACGTTCTGCGACAGTTGGGAAAGGAAGAAGAAAGCCGTAAGCCGTAAGCCGTAAGCCGTAAGCCGTAAGCCGTAAGCCGTAAGCCGTAAGCCGTAAGCCGTAAGCCGTAAGCCGTAAGCCAGCATGCTGCCACTAAATCAAACAGGCCAACGAGAAGGTTTTTTCTTAAAGCTTACAGCTTAGAGCTTACGGCTCCGGGCGAAGCCCGGGTGAACAACAAAAAGGAGCCGCCATGTCACGCCCTATCAGTTACGTCAGCGGTATCAGCGACACTCCCTTGAAGGGGCAGACCATCGGGGATTGCTTCGACGAGACCGTGGCCCGCTTTCCCGAGCGGGATGCCCTGATCTGCCGTCATCAGGATCTGCGCTACAGTTGGCGGAGTCTGCGCGAGGCCGTCGATCGTGCCGCCCGGGCACTGATGGCCCTGGGGGTGACGAAAGGCGATAGGGTCGGCATCTGGTCGCCCAATTGCGCCGAATGGGCGATCACCCAGTTCGCCACCGCCAAGCTCGGCGCCATCCTGGTCAACATCAACCCGAGCTATCGCACCCATGAGCTGGAATATGCCCTTCGCCAGTCCGGCACCTCGACGCTGGTCCTGCAGGGCGCCTTCAAGAGCTCGGACTATGTCGCGACCCTGGCCGAACTGGTGCCGGAACTACGGGACGCCGAGAGTGCCGCAACGCTGCGTTCGGAGCGGATTCCCGACCTGAAACGGGTCATCTGCCTGGACGATGCCCGCGCCCTGCCCGGCATGTGGCGCTGGTCGGCCATGCTCCAGCGCGCCGACGAGGTATCCGTCGAACGCCTGGCCGAAGTCCAGGCCGGCCTGGACTTCGACGAACCGATCAACATCCAGTACACCTCCGGCACCACCGGCGCGCCCAAGGGCGCCACCCTTTCCCACCACAACATCCTCAACAACGGTTTCTTCGTGGCCCGCACCATGAAGCTCGACGAGACCGACCGCATGGTGATCCCGGTGCCGCTCTATCACTGCTTCGGCATGGTCATGGGCAATCTCGGCTGCGTGACCCACGGCACCGCCATGATCTATCCGGGCGACGGTTTCGATCCCCTGGCCACGCTCGAGGCCGTCAGCGAGGAAAGGGCCACCGCGCTGTACGGCGTGCCGACCATGTTCATCGCCGAACTGGAGCATCCCGAATTCGAGCGCTTCGATCTCTCTTCCCTGCGCACCGGCATCATGGCCGGCTCCATCTGCCCCATCGAGGTGATGCGACGCGTCATCGAGCGGATGAACATGCAGGAGGTCACCATCTGCTACGGCATGACCGAGACCAGCCCGGTGAGCTTCCAGACCCAGACCGATGCGCCGCTCGACAAGCGCGTGACCACGGTGGGCACCATTCATCCCCATCTCGAGGTGAAGCTGGTCAGTCCAGACGATGGCGCCGCAGTGCCGCGCGGCGAACCCGGCGAACTCTGCACCCGGGGCTACAGCGTGATGCTCGGCTACTGGAACAACGACGAGGCCACCGCGGACGCCATCGACGCGGCCGGCTGGATGCATACCGGCGATCTCGCCACCATGGACGACGAGGGCTACGTGGCCATCGTGGGTCGCATCAAGGACATGATCATCCGCGGCGGCGAGAACATCTATCCCCGCGAAATCGAGGACTTCCTCTACACCCACCCCGCCATCTCCGATGTCCAGATCATCGGCGTGCCCGATGAAAAATACGGCGAGGAGATCATGGCCTGGGTCAAGCTGAGCGAAGGAGAAGACCTCGACGAGGAAGGTCTAAAGGCATTCTGCGAGGGGCGCATCGCCCACTTCAAGGTGCCTCGCTACGTGAAATTCGTCGACGAATTCCCGATGACCGTCACCGGCAAGATCCAGAAATTCAAGATGCGCGAAGAAGCCGTGCATGAGTTGGGGCTCTGAAGCCGTAAGCCGTAAGCCGTAAGCCGTAAGCCGTAAGCTAGAACATTGCCATCCAGCAGGCCGACGGAAAGCTTTTCTTAACGCTTACAGCTTAGAGCTTACGGCTCCAGGCTGTGCCCGGGCGTGGCCCGGGCACAGCCTGGTCAGTGCTCCCTCGTATGATTGAAGCGGATGTCCGGCCAGCGTTCCTGGGTCATCTGCAGGTTGACCCGGGTCGGGGCGATGTAGGTGAGGTGGCCGCCGCCGTCGATGGCCAGGTTGGCACTGGCCTTGCGCTTGAAGTCTTCCAGCATCTTGGGGTCGTCGCATTCGATCCAGCGTGCGGTCTGCACGTTGACGCCTTCGTAGATGCAGTCGACCTTGTACTCCTGCTTGAGCCGGTGGGCGACCACGTCGAACTGCAGGGTACCCACCGCGCCGAGGATCAGGTCGTTGTTGTCCAGCGGCATGAACACCTGGGTCGCGCCCTCCTCGGAGAGCTGCTGGAGCCCTTTCTGCAGAGCCTTCATTCGCAGCGGATCGGTGAGGCGCACGCGCTTGAACAGCTCCGGGGCGAAGTGGGGAATGCCGGTGAAGCGCATGTTCTCGCCCTGGGTGAAGGTGTCGCCGATCTGGATGGTGCCGTGGTTGTGCAGGCCGATGATGTCCCCTGGCCAGGCCTCTTCCACATGGGCACGATCCGAGGCCATGAAGGTCAGGGCATCGGCGATCTTCACGTCCTTGCCGATGCGCACGTGCCGCATCTTCATGTTCCTTTCGTACTTGCCGGAACAGACCCGCAGGAAGGCGACGCGGTCGCGATGGTTGGGATCCATGTTGGCCTGGATCTTGAAGACGAAGCCGCTGAAGCTGCCGTCCTCGGCCTCGACGATCCGCTGGTCGGTCTCGCGGGGCTGCGGGGAGGGTGCATACTCGACGAAGCCGTCGAGCATCTCGCGCACGCCGAAGTTGCCCATGGCGGTACCGAAGTAGACCGGCGTCAGCTCGCCGCGTAGATAGGCATCGTGGTCGAAGGCGTGAGACGCCCCGCGCACCAGTTCGACCTCCATGCGCAGTTCCTCGGCGGCATCCTCGCCGAGCACTTCGTCGACCTCGGGGTTGTCGAGCCCCTCGATCCGCTTGTCCTCGGAGATGCGGTTGCCCTGCCCTTGGGTATAGAGATGGATCACATCATTGTAGAGGTGATAGACGCCCTTGAAGTGACGCCCCATGCCGATCGGCCAGGTCATGGGCGCGCACTGGATCTTCAGTACGTCCTCGACCTCGTCCATCACCTCGATGGGATCGCGGATGTCGCGGTCCATCTTGTTGACGAAGGTCAGGATCGGCGTGGTGCGCAGCCGGCAGACGTCCATCAGCTTGATGGTGCGGTCCTCGACGCCCTTGGCACCATCGATCACCATCAGTGCCGAATCCACCGCCGTCAGGGTGCGGTAGGTGTCCTCCGAGAAGTCCTCGTGCCCCGGCGTGTCGAGCAGGTTGACGATGCGTCCGCCATAGGGGAACTGCATCACCGAGGTGGTCACGGAGATACCACGCTCCTGCTCCATCTTCATCCAGTCGGAGGTGGCGTGACGATCATCCCGCTTGCTCTTCACCGACCCCGCCAGCTGGATGGCGTTGCCGAACAGCAGCATCTTCTCGGTGATGGTGGTCTTGCCCGCGTCGGGGTGGGATATGATAGCAAAAGTGCGTCGAAGCCCGGTTTCATGGGCTTGCTTGGCGTCTGTCATTACAGCATGGCTCTACTTTGCACTTGCCCTTGCACTCAAGTCCGAACGCAACCGGGCGAGTATGGATGGGGAATGCGCCGATTGTACCGGCAAGCCCGGTCTGGTGCTACGCTGCCTCAGATTGCCAACGCCATTCCCGCGACAGGAGACGCCGATGCACCGCCCCTCCCGGAAAACGAGGCTGCTGACCTTTGTCCTGCTCCCGCTATGCGGATCGCTCGTCGCCTGCGCCCCGGAGACGACAACGCCGGAGCGGCAGCCAGCGCCAACCGCCGCGACCGATACCCGTGCCGACACTTCGGCATATGACCCGGTGTCGGTCGCCCGGCGTTACTTTCAACGGCTCGAGGCCGGAGACTTCGACCAGGCCTACGCCATGTGGGCGCCGGCGAGTTCGACCCACGAGGGCGGGCCCGATCTCTTCGAGAAATCCATGCTCGCCTATCAGGCCTTCGATGGAGAGGCGACAGGAGATGCCCGGACGGAAGGCGCCGCAGGCACGCTGTACGCCGAGGTTCCAATCCGGGTGTCGGGCACGCGCCGCGGCGAACCGTTCTCGCATGAAGGAACGATGACGCTGAAGCGCTGCAACGATGTGCCGGGATGCAGCGAGCAGGCACGGCACTGGCGCATCCAGACGATCGATCTGGAACGCTAATGAGGCGATGATCCACTCGACGCGCCCGTTCCCCTGGCAGGAGCGACCGGCGCGCCGCTCACTGTACGATCTCAGCGCCTCTCGGCGGCCTCTGGCGTCTCGTCGTCCTCCCGGCGCAGCACCCCGATGGACTTCTGCTCCTGCGTCCACTTGCCCTGGGGCTTGTCGACGTACTGGAAGCGTTCATTGGTGAAGCTGCCCTGCAGGCAGAGGAAACGATAGGACTCGCTCTCCACCGAGTCGACGTCGATCACCTCATCGAACACACCGGGCCCGGTCATGTCGAAGACGCCACACTGGCGGTTCTCGGCGATATTGTTACCGATGGCCTCGCACACTGCCTGTATTTCGGCCAGACCAGGCCGACTGGCAATGAAGTAATTGGTCAGCCCGCCCTTTCGGGAGCGAACGAACAGGGCTTCCCGCTCGGTCCCCAGGATCCGCTCCAGCGGCCAGATCAGATGGGCATCGATGTCCATGTAGACACCACCATGGGCATGCAGCACCAGCACCCGCCAGAAATCCGCCTGGGCGGCACCGATCTGCAATCGCGAATAGCTCCGCGACACCTCGGCCGGATAGTTCGCCTCGATGAAATCGGCGCGCCCCTGGGTCGAGACGAAACGATATTCGAAGGTCGGCGCCATCAGGCGATTGCAGAGATAGTTCAGATAGACGGGCAGCGTCACTCGATCGGTGAAGTTCGTCTGCCACAGGGTTCTCGGTATGGCCGACGGCCGACGCGGCCGGATCAGGGGCGCGGCATGCGACGGCAGGGTGAAGCGCTTGTCGGGCAGCACCCAATGGAATGGATAGCTCAGCAACTTGAAGACATTGCCCGTCAGCTTGATCAGACGGCCAACGAAAAGTCTCGATAACGACGCGCCGGTGCTGGACGCCTGCCTTGTCATGTCATCGACTCCATGATGGTGACGGTTAACTGCTTCCTGTTTCCCCGCAGATCACAAGCCTGGAATGCCGATCGGCCCTGGCGCATCCGGAATGGGCGAGCAGCCACTCAATGCCTGCACCACGATGGCAACAAGCAAAAGGCACCACAGTATACGCGAGATGGACACGTCAACGACCTCCCCTGGCCAGCCTTGAGAGAAACCAATTGTAACGTCGGCCACGCCCCTTCCATGAAGGCTCAGTATGCCAGCCTCACCACTTCTGTGACATATCCGTTGAAGGCTTTAAGGCCTCAAGGCCAACCAGGGAGACTCACCCTCCCGGTCCAGCGCCATCAGATCGGCGCGATAGGTCAGGGCCAGGCGCTCGGTCTCGAGCACCTGACGCGGCGTGCCATGCGCCACTCGCTTGCCCGCCGCCATCAGCCAGACCCGATCGGCATAGGTCGCGGCCAGGTTGAGATCATGCAGTACACAGACCACTGCCATGCGGCGTTCCACCGCCAGCCGCCGCAACAGGCGCATCATGCGTTGCTGCTGACCGAGATCCAGGGCGCTGGTCGGTTCGTCCAGCAACAACAGGCCACCATCCCGATCATGGTCGCGACGTGCCGCGGCCAACTGACACAGCGCCCTGGCCACCATGACGCGCTGACGCTCCCCACCGGAAAGGCTCGACACGCCCCGCTCGGCCAGGCAGGCGATCTCCAGTTGCCCCATTATCTCCGCGACCGCCGCCTCCCCCGGATCGCCGCTCAGCACCACCAGGTCGCGTACCCGCCAGTCGAATCCCGCCGGTTCGAACTGGGCGACCAGCGCCCGACGCCCAGCCAATGCCGCCGGTGTCCAGGCGTCCAGGGACCAGCCATCCAGGGTGATCGACCCCAGTTGCGACTGGCGAAACCCGGACAGCATCGTCAGCAGTGTCGTCTTGCCGGCTCCGTTGGGACCGACGATGGCCAGCACCTCGCCCGGCGTCACCTCGCCGTGCAACGGCGAAAGGCTGGGCGCATCGATCAGGCCTGCGTGATGAAGGCTCAGCATCCCTGCCTCCGCAGCAGCAGGTACAGGAAATAAGGACCGCCCAGCAGGCTTGTCAGCAGTCCCACGGGCATTTCCGCCGGCATCGCCAGCATGCGGGCCAGGCCATCGGCCACCACCAGCAGCAAGGCACCACCCAACATGGAGGCCGGCAGCAACAGGCGATGCCCCGGTCCCAGCCACAAGCGCAGGCAATGCGGTACCAGCAGGCCGAGAAAGCCGATGATGCCGCTCACCGCCACACAGACACCGACACCCAATGACGTCGCCATCACCACACGGCGCCGCAGCCTCTGGCCATCCAGCCCCGCGGCATGGGCCGTCGCCTCGCCGAGCTGCAGCAGATCGAGATCCCGAGCCCGGTACAGCAGCGCGATCAGCGCCGGCGGCACCAGCACCAGTGCCACCAGGGTCGCGCCCCACAGCGAATGCGCCAGGCTGCCCATGCCCCACAGGCTGAGCTGCCGGAGCTGTTCGTCACTGGCCAGGAAGGCCAGCAGGCCACCACCGGCACCGGCCAGGGTATTGATCGCCAAGCCCGCCAGCAGCAAGGTGAGCACGGCACCGTTGCCCGAACGCCGGCGCGCCAGCCCGAAGACCAGCAGGCAGACGCCGAGCGCCCCCAGGAAACCGGCCACGAACTGGCCATAGAGCCCGAAGGCGTCACTGCCGGGGAACAACACTACCCAGACCGCCACACACAGTCCGGCGCCGCTGGCCAGGCCCAGCAGGGTCGGGTCGGCCAGTGGATTGCGGAACAGCCCCTGCATGGCGGCACCGCTGCCTGCCAGCATCGCGCCGACCAACACACCCAGCAGCAAGCGTGGCAGGCGCAACTGCCACCAGACCTGCCAATCCATCGCTGTCATCTCGCCCGCCACGAACTCGACCGGCGAGACACCGAGCGAACCGGAGGCAGCGGCCCAGGCCAGGGCCAGCAGCAAGGCCAGCGACAAGCCACCCAGCACGCCGAACCGACGCGAGAGGCGACGCCGCGACCCTTCGCCTGCCCCGATACGCGGCAGGCTCATGTCCATGGCGGCACCTCCTGTTCGACCAGGGCGCTGTCATCCTCCATCAGCAAGGCGTCGAGACGCTCACGCAGGTCCAGCAGCAGCGCAGGCGTACGCGGCCCGAATCCGAGCAGCCCCTGATCGTCGACCACCAGCAGTCTCTCGTCGCGTCCGGCCGGCGTCATGTCGAGCCCCGGCATCGCCCACAGCGCCTCTTCGCCGCCCAGGGCCTCCAGCCCGCGGCGCGATATCAACACCACCTCGGGCGACTGGCGGGCCAGCGCTTCGGCACCGACCGGCTTGTAGCCCTCCATCGCCGCAAAGGCGTTGTCGAGCCCCAGCGTTTCCAGCATCTCCTGAGCCGCGGTGTGCCGGCCGGCCACCATCGGCGTCATGCCGCCATGGCTGAGAATGAACATGGCCCGCAGGCTCGGACGTTCGGGCAATGTCGCCAGGGCATCGAGTTCATCACGCAGCGACTCGACCAGTTCACGCCCCTGCGCTTCGAGGCCCAGCGTCTCGGCGACGGAGCGGACCTTGTCGGGAATCGATGCCAGCCTGTCGGGGCTATCGATCACTTCGACCGTTACCCCGGCGGCCTCGAGCTGCTCGAGGGTCTCCGCCGGCCCGGCGTCGTCGCTGGCCAGGATGCGGTCCGGCTTCAGCGACAACACGCTCTCCGCCGAGAGGCGCCGCAGATAGCCCACGGTGGGCAAGCTTGCCACCGCCTCGGGGTACAGGCTGGTGTCGTCCCGACCGACCAGGCGATCGACCGCGCCGAGCGCCGCCACTGTCTCGGCAATGTCGCCACCCAGCACCACCCAGCGCTCATCGTCGGCCAGTGCCGGCAGCGTCATGCACAACAACAGCCCCATGAGGCAGGCCCGCCAGCCAAGTAGCGTTGTCATGCCACCGCCTCCCAGCGCGGAAAGGCCTCCAGCAGGCGCCGCCATTCGGCACGCTCCGCCTGCCCTTCGCGGCGCTCGGCATAGAGCTGCAGAATCAGCCGACCCTGATCGTCGAAGGCCTCGAGGCTGGTCACCCCACCATCGGCATTGGGCTTGTGCACCCGCCATACGCGCGCGATGGCGTCGTCATCGAGACGCAACGCAAAACTCGGATCGGACAGCGTCAGGCGGCCGTCGCACCATCTGGGCAGCGGCACGTCACCGGTGCGAATCTGCACGCAGCCCGGGCTCGCGACGAAGCACATCAGCGGCAGGCGTTGCTCACTGGCCCGCCGCAGCACGTTCTCCACCGCCGTCGGTGCCAGCGCCTCGGTGAAGCGACCCTCCATCAGGGCATTGGCCTCGTGACGTTCCAGGCCATGGCGACGCAGCAAGGTGAAGAACTGGTGCACATCGCGCATGGCCTGCCATTCCTCGGCCAGCCCCTCGATATCGGACAGGGCCCTGGTCGGCCGCGGCATTTCCTGGGTAAAGGCCGGTTCATCCTCGGTGGCCACCTCGAACAGGGCCGTCCAGCCTTCGCTGAGTGCCGTGTCCAAGGCCCGGCAACTATGCAATGCGCGCCCGTGCTGATCGAAGACCTGCACACGCCAGTCCACCGAGCCGCAACGCGGCCGCTCCCGCACCAGGCATGCCCAGTGCCAATGGGAGAACAGCAATCGCAGGTCCAGCCCGCCCGGTGCCAGCAGCAAGCCGGCCGCATCGCCGCCGGCCAGGCGCGGATAACGCCCGCGCTGGATCAGGGTCGCCGCCGTCGAACGGGTCCGGGCCTCGACCTGGCCGAGCGCCTCGAAACGCCTGGCCAGTTCGCGAGGCGCCAGCGACAGCGTCCAGGTGTCGCGACCGAGGCGCGCCGCCTGAAGCTCGCCCTCGCTGATGTCCAGGCGCCGCGCGATGCGCTCGACGGGTTGGGTCGGCGACGTTTCACGCACCGCATCGAAGGCATCGAGGATGGCGCGGCGGCGCGCCGTGCTGGAGATTCGAGA
Source organism: Halomonas elongata DSM 2581 (assembly GCF_000196875.2). Classification (NCBI taxonomy): domain Bacteria; kingdom Pseudomonadati; phylum Pseudomonadota; class Gammaproteobacteria; order Oceanospirillales; family Halomonadaceae; genus Halomonas; species Halomonas elongata. Next base: position 1,638,353 of record NC_014532.2, on the reverse strand, counting down.
AATGTTCATGATCGTGACCTCCGCTTTCACCACTGCAAATTGAAGGAAGCAAACAGGCTGCGCCCGTCACCGAGTGCGCCACTGGGCCGGTACCAAACCTTGTCGCCGAGATTGCTCAGGCGCAGCGACGTGCTGAAGGCCGGCGTGACCCGCCAGGCCAGTTGCAGATCGTGCAGGCCGTAACCGGGCAGGCTGCCCTCGTCGTCCGGCCGCTCGTATGAGTCGGCGAAGCGCCCTCTCCAACCCAGCGTGAGCGCCTGGTCGAGCAGGTCCAGGTCGGCGCCCAGCGTGGCTTCCAGAGGCGTCTCGCTGCCCAGCGACTCACCGCTGTCGCGATCCTTGCCCGACACCTCGGAGAGTCCGGCGATGGCCCGGAATTCGGGCCACGCCTCGGGCTCCCAGGCCAGCCGGGCATCGAAGCCCCAGAGTCTGGCACGCTGGACGTTAACGGCTTGTGTCGTGCCGGCAGCGATATCCACTTCACTGTCGATGAAGTCATCGGCACGGGTATCGAAATAGCTGGCACGCAGTTTCCAGTCCCCCCGCTCCCAGGCGAAGCCACTCTCCCAGGTGCGACTGGTTTCCGGCTTCAGGTCGGGGTTGGGCACCCAATAGTTGTCGGGAAAGCAGAATCCCGGCGCGGGGCAGAAGCCGGCAAAATGACGTTCATCGGCGTAAAGTTCGGAAAGACTCGGCGCGCGGAAGGCTTCGGCATAGCCGCTGTAGACCATCAGCCCCTGAGCGGGGCGCCAGGACAGGCGTAGCCTCGGCGACCATTGCGTCTCCTCGGTGCTGCGCCCGTCGGCGCCCTCGGCATCGTAGCGGTCATAACGCGCGCCCAGTCCCAGATCGAAGACACCGAGGCCGCCCTCGGCAAGATGACGACCCGCCGTCAGGGTGTCCTCGAGATACAGGGCCTGGGTATCGATATCGGCATCGGGGAAGCCCGACGCCCCACCGCCGGGACGCTGGCTGGCACGATCCACCTCAGCGCCGAACACCAGGGTCTGGGTCAGCCAGCCATGCTCGATACGGTGATAACCATCGCTCTGCAGCCCCCAGCGCTCCAGGGTGCGATTGGCCTCGCTCTCGTCGATCTCCTGCCGGCTGAGACTCAGCCGCGAGGTCACCTCGCTGGCGTTGGCGGGACGCCAGCGGTGGCCCAGCTGCACGTTGTCGCTGGTCACCTGGCGTCGCCGATGCTCGCCCTCGTCACCGAGCTGCTGCGGATTGGCCGGTTGCGTGGCCGTCTCGTCATAGCGCTGCCACTGGGCGAAGAGCCGGTTCCGCTCATCGGGCTCCCAACCGCCCTTGAACAGCAGACTATCGAGTTCGGCATCCTCCGGCGCTTGCTGTCCGCCGGCACGCCGAATGTCGCCCGATTCGCGACGTCCCACGGACAGCAGGCCGTCGACACGACCCTTGGCCGTGTCCTGCCTGCCGAAGGCACTGAAGGCACCGCCCAGCTCGTCGCGGGCCGTGCTCCCACCCAGCGACAGCCGCATGCCACCCCGTTCGCCCGGCTGCAGCAGATCCGTCGCCTCCACCGTCTCGAAGCTCACCACCCCACCCATGGCATTGCTTCCATACAGGCTCGACAGGGCCCCTCGGGCGATCTGGACCTCGCGTATCAGCCAGGGATCGATATAGAAGGTGCCGAGATGGCCGGTGCCGATGTCCTGACGGACACCGTCGAGACGAACCTGCACCCCGTTGGAGTCGAAGCCGCGCAGGCTCAGGGTCTGGCCATTGCGGCGTCCGCTCCCTGCAATATGCAATCCGGGCTGCCGAGAGAGCACATCTTCAACGCTCGATGCCGTGGAAAGCGCCGGATCGTCCCGCTCGATGACATCCAGGATAAGGGGTGCGCGGAATGGGTCACCGGGCAGACGCGTGCCGGTGACGGTCATCGAGCTCAGTTCCTCCGCCGAGGCGTTTTCGCTCGACTCGGCCATGGCGGCCTGAGTCACAAGCTGGGTGGCAAGAAGAGGCAGGCTCCACACCATGGCAGTGGCGAGGGAATGGCTGGATTTCATATGCCAGGGCTCCCGGACAGTTTCCGTGGTTCGGATGGCTGGCTGGGAGCGGTGGCACCGCACCTGGCTGGCATTGTTGAGAATGAAGGGCGCGAGCTTCGGGTCTCGTTCACTCAAGCCGTCAGGATCAGCTTGCCCAACCGCGTCCGCCTCAGGACATAACGCCGCCCTTCGTGATGGATGATCAAGCGGCCATCCCGCCCCAGCAGGGTCTCGCTATCGATGGCCTTGGCATCCTCTTCGCGGCGTTCAGGCGTGGATGGGGACTTCCCCCGAGCATTCATGAGACAAGATCCCTTTTGCTAATGATAACGATTATCAAAACAGATTTATACCACTCCCCCGACACCCCTTCAAGAACTCCGGTAAATCCACTCTTGTTCACCTAGGACGTCGAGCCAAATCGCTATCGGCCTGATACACTGGCCATTTTGGCCGTGTTCATACACGTTCACATGCTGCCGGGCAGGCAGGATCTGCCGTGCTGGCATGCAATATTCATGGCAAATGGCATTCTCGGCCCCGGTCAGCCGGACCGCGACGAAGATTGCCGGCCGGGAGCCACAAGCGATAGGGAGATTGCCCACTCCAGGCAGCGAGATCGATCACGGTGCAGCGGATGCACAACGCGAAAAGGTCAAGCATCGAATAACGCCCAAGCTACAAAGGATTGTCTTTTTGGCCACGACAGCCTCAGGAACCCTCGCCGTCGCGACCCGGCGCATGCTCGCCCTGCCCACGCTGCGCGCCTGTCTGCCCGAGTTCCAACGGCTCTGTCATCTCGGTTCTCCACGCGCGCGTCATGCCGGCGCCGTGGCCGGATGGGGCCTCAAGCCCAGCACACGCAAGGCCCGCGAGCATGCCGATCGCCATCGGCTGCCCTATATCGCCATCGAAGATGGCTTTTTGCGCTCATGGGGGCTTGGCGTGGAGGGGCACCCGCCCCATAGCCTCGTCGTCGACCCGCTGGGCATCTATTACGACGCCAGCCGGCCCTCGGCACTGGAAAACCTGATCCTGGCCGCCGAGCACACGTCCGAGGCGGAGCTCGCGCGTGCCAGAAGCGGCATGCAACAGCTGCGCGAACTGCGGCTCTCCAAGTACAACCATGCTCCGGATCGCCCGCTGTTCGACGACGACCGGCCGCGCGTGCTGGTCGTCGACCAGACTGCCGGCGATGCCTCGATCCCCGGCGGCCTGGCCGAAGCCGACGACTTCCAGCGGATGCTGGAGAGCGCCCGAGCCGAGCACCCCGAGTCGGAGATCCTGGTCAAGGTCCATCCCGACGTCATCGCCGGCAAGAAAGAGGGGCATCTCCTGGCGGCCGGCCAGCTCCCCGGCTGCCGCCTGATCGGCGAGACCCTGAGCCCCTGGTCGCTGCTCGATGCGGTGCATTGCGTGCATGTGGTCAGCAGCCAGTTGGGCTTCGAAGCCCTGCTGGCCGACAAGCGCGTCGTCTGCCACGGCGTGCCCTTCTATGCCGGCTGGGGGCTTACCGACGACCGCCGGCACTGCCCGCGGCGCGGCGTCCCCCGCTCGCTGGCACAGGTCTTTGCGGCGGCCTATTTCGGCTATGCCCGCTACGCCAACCCCTACACCGGCCAGGCCGGCGACTTCGAGCAGACCCTGGAGCTGATCGGCGACCAGACTCGCCAGCAGCGCCGTCTGGCGGGGCGCTGGGTCACCTACGGGCTGTCGTCATGGAAGCGCGGTTTCGTCGGCGACTTTCTGGGCGATGGCACCGCCATTCGTCACCTGCGCCATAACAAGCCCCCGGAAGGCGCCGAACGCGGCGAGCGCCTGCTGTGCTGGGCATCGCAACTGGACAGCGCCGCCGAGCAGCGGTGTCGCGAGCGGGACCATGTCCTATGGCGCATGGAGGATGGCTTTCTGCGCTCCATCGGCCTGGGCGTCGACCTGGCCCGCCCGCTCTCCCTGGTCGTCGATTCACTCGGCATCCATTACGACGCCAACCGCGAAAGCGAACTGGAACGCACCCTCAACGAGGCCAGCTTCCCGCCCGCTCTATTGCAGCGTGCCGCCCGACTGCGCGAGCGGCTGGTCGCGCTGCGACTCTCCAAGTACAACGTCCCCGGTGCACGCCGCCTCCAGCGCCCCGAGGGTGGTCGCCTGCTACTGGTACCCGGCCAGGTGGAAACCGACGCCTCCATAGCCCACGGCACCTTCGACATTCGCACCAACGGCGATCTGCTTGCCGCCGTGCGCCAGGCCAATCCCGAGGCCCGCATCCTCTACAAGCCGCATCCCGACGTGACGACTGGTGCCCGGGTCGGCGCCCTGAGCCCGGGCGACGAACGGCTCTACGACCTCGAGGTCGGCGACGTCGATATCGTCGATTTGCTGGACATGGTCGACGAGGTCCATACCATGTGCTCCTTGGCGGGATTCGAGGCATTGCTCCGGGGACGTCGTGTCGTCACCTACGGCATGCCGTTCTATGCGGGCTGGGGGCTGACCGAGGATCGTCATGCCTGCCCGAGACGTCGCCGGTCTCTCGAACTGGACGCCCTGGTCGCGGCCACCCTGATCCTCTACCCGTTGTATGTCGATCCGGGCAGTCGACGACTCTGCAACGCCGAAACCGTCGTGGCCCTGCTGGAACAGCGCCGAGCCGACCATCATCAACCCGCGTGGCGAACGCACCTGTATCGCTGGTATCGCAATATCTTCATCGGAAAGCATTAACGTGAATTCGCCGAAACGCTCATTCTTGTTCCTCCAGGGTGTCTGCTCGCCATTCTTCCCCCGCCTGGCGAAGCGACTGAGGGCCGATGGCCATCATGTCGCCAAGGTCCATTTCGCCGGTGGCGACATCGCCTACTGGTCGCGCCACGCCGGCCCGAGTCATGCCTTTCGCGGCAAGCTGGAGGAACTCCCGGATTTCCTGGCCGATCTCTGGGAGCGGCATGGCACCACCGACCAGTTGCTGTTCGGCGACCAGCGCCCCATTCACCTGGCCGCCGCCAAGGCCGCCAGGAAGGTGGGCATTCGCAACCAGGTACTCGAAGAGGGCTACTTCCGCCCCCACTGGATCACCCTGGAGCGCGAAGGCGTCAACGGTTATTCGCTGCTGCCCCAGGAGGCCGACTGGTATCTGGAGGTCGGCCGCCAACTGCCCGATCCTCCGCCGGCCAAGCGTTTCCAGACATCGTTCAAGCGCCGCGCCACCCACGATGTGCTCTACCATCTGGCCGGGCTCGCCAATCCCGCGCTGTTTCCCCGCTATCGCAACCATGCGCCGGTCACTGCGCCCGTCGAATACGCCGGCTATATCAAGCGCTTCACCCAGTTGCACTGGTGGAAGCCGCACGATGCCGAACGCATTCGCGCCCTGGCCGAAGGCAAGCAGCCCTATTTCGTGCTGCCCCTGCAGCTCAATGGCGATGCCCAGATCCGCAATCACTCGGCTTTCGCCGACATGCCGGAAGTGATCGAGTACACCATGGCCTCCTTCGCCCGCCATGCGCCGTCGGACAGCCTGCTGTGCATCAAGAACCACCCGCTGGACATGGGCCTCATCGACTACGCCGGCCTCATTGCACGCCTCGAGAAGCGCTATGACATCGCCGGACGCGTCGTCTATCTCGAGTCCGGCGATCTCAACGCATTGTTCAAGGCCGCCACCGGTACCGTGACGGTCAACAGCACCTCGGGTATCGTGGCGTTGGAACATCGTTGTCCGACCATCGCCCTGAGCCAGCCGATCTACCGGCTCGACGGCCTGACGTTCGACGGCGGGCTGAACGACTTCTGGCACCATGGGCAACCGCCCGACGAGGAACTGTTCCGCTGTTTTCATCGTACGGTCATGCACACCGTGCAACTCAACGGAGGCTATTACTGCGACACCGGCATCGAGCTCGCCATCGACAACGTCGCGGCCAGGCTCGAAGCCACCATTTCTCCGCTCGAGGCCCTGCTATGACCGCACCCCGCAGCTTGTTGATCACTGGTGCCACCGGCGCCATCGGCAGCGCCCTGGCCAGGCATTACGCCTCGCCCGGCGTGCGCCTGATCCTCCACGGTCGCCGCCGGGAACCACTCGACGCCCTGGCCGACGAGTGCCGACAGGCTGGTGCCGAGGTCGAGACAAGCCGGGTGGACCTGACCGATGACGTTGCCCTGAGCGACTGGCTGGAACAACTGACGCTGCCCGACGTGGTCATCGCCAACGCCGGCCAGAATACCCATGCCGAACCGGGGCGGGAGATGGAAGACTGGTCGGCCACCAGCCAACTGCTGGCCATCAATCTACGCACGCCCATGGCCATGGCCGAGCGACTGGCGCCGCGCATGGCCGAGCGCGGCCATGGCCGGATCGTCTTTCTCAGTTCCCTGGCCGCCTGGCACGGCCTGCCGCTGACGCCCAGCTACAGCGCCAGCAAGGCCGGCATCAAAGCCTACGGCGAAGCCCTGCGCGGCTGGCTGGCACCGCGCGGCGTGGGCGTGACCGTGGTCATGCCCGGTTATGTCAGCTCGCCGATGTGCGAGTCCATGCCCGGCCCCAAGCCCTGGGAAATCGACCCCACGCGTGCCGCCCGCCATATCGCCAGGGGCATCGAGCGCAACCGGGCGCGCGTCAGCTTCCCCTTTCCGCTCAACCTGGGGTGCTGGAGCCTGGCGGTACTGCCGGCCGCGCTTTCCCAGCGCCTGCTCGGCCTGATGGGTTACGGGAGGCCTTCATGACGCGGGCGCTACTGTTGCCCTGGTGCCTGGGCCTGCTCGGCAGCTTCATCGCCGAGGCCGCCTTGCGACCGACCACCGCGCCACCCTGGCGTCGCCCGGTGGCGACCCTGGCCGTCCACCTGGGCAGCTGGGGCGTGCTCTATGGATGCTTCACGCTGGTGCTGCAGCGCCCCTGGTTCGCGATGGTGCTCTTCCTCGCCCTGCAGCTCGTCGTGGTGCAATCCAGCAACGCCAAGTCGAAGACCCTGCGCGAACCCTTCCTGTGCCAGGACTTCGAGTACTTTCTCGACGCCATCCGTCACCCGCGCCTGTACATTCCCTTCTTCGGCATCGGGCTGGCCATCGGCGCCAGCCTCGCCGGCCTGGCGACCATCGTCGGCTTCATGGTCCTCGAGCCGTCACTGCTGTCCCGTCATGGCACCTTCGACTTCCTCATCGGAACGCTCCTCGTCATCGCGCTGTCGGCCCTGCCTCTGGTCGTCGGACTCCGCTGCCTGCCGGCCTGCCGACTCGATCCCGTCGACGACACCCATCGACTCGGGCTGATCAGCGCACTCTGGGCCTACGGCCTGCTGGCACGACACCCCCTCGAGGCAAGCGACTCGCCCTACACGCCCGCTCCCGAGCCGGCCCCTTCCAGGGAGCGCCTGCCCCATCTGGTCGTCGTGCAGAGCGAATCCTTCTTCGACCCTCGCCCCTGGCACGGCGGCCTGCGTGACGACCTGCTGGCGAACCTGGATGCCCTGACCGAAACATCGTTGATGCACGGCAGCCTCAGGGTGCCGGCCTGGGGCGCCAACACGGTACGCACCGAAACGGCCGTACTGACCGGCCTCGACCGAGACACTCTGGGCGTTCATCGCTTCAACCCTTATCACCAGTTGGCGCGCCACCGCGTGCCGAGCCTGGCCGGCGAACTGAAACGACTCGGCTATCGAACCGTCTGCCTGCATCCCTATGCCGCGAGCTTCTATCAGCGCGACCAGGTCATGCCGCAGCTCGGTTTCGACGACTTCATCGACATACGCGCCTTCACGGCCGCCGACTACTGTGGCCAGTACGTCGGTGACCTGGCACTGGCCGACAAGGTTGGCAGTCTGCTCAATGAACCGGATAATGAGCCGCTGTTCGTGTTCGTGATCACCATGGAGAATCACGGCCCGCTGCAATTCGACGACCGGGCGGAGGACGCGGCCCGCGACCTGCTGAGCGCGGACGCGCCACCCTTGCCGGACGACTGCGGGGAGCTGGCCAGCTATCTGGCCCACCTGCGCAATGCCGATCGCATGGCCGCCTGCCTGCGTCGGCAACTGGAGGCGACGCCCCGGGGCGGGCTACTGTGCTGGTATGGCGACCATGTGCCGATCATGCCCGAGGTCTATCGGCATTATGGCGAACCGGACGGTGACACGCCCTATCTGTTGTGGTCGAGCCACGGTCGGGGAAGCCGGCCCCAGGCGTTTACGCCGCTTGCGGCAGAACAATTGAGTCAACGGATATGGCAAGCCGTCATCGATCAGGCGCAGCACGCCCATGACGGCAGCAACCAGGATCATCGGGAGCAAGCATGACAAGACGCGTGGCCATCATCGGTGTCGCCCACCGGATGCCGGGAACCACCCCGGAAGACTTCTGGCAGGACCTGCGAGCCGAAAAGGACCTGGTGACCCAGGTCGCGGCCGACCGTTGGAGCCATGAGGTCTTCCAGCACCCCGACAAGCGCAACCCCGGCACCAGCGTGACCTTCGCCGCCGGCAGCCTGGGCGACATCAGTGGCTTCGACGCCGACTTCTTCGGCATCTCGCCCCGCGAAGCGGCGAACATGGACCCCCAGCAGCGCATGCTCCTGGAATTGACCTGGGAGAGCATGGAAAGCGCCGGCATACCGCCCTCGCAGCTACGCGGCAGCCAGTGCGGCGTCTTCCTGGGCGTCGCGGCGCTGGACTATTCGTACCGCTACACCGGGGACATGGCGGCCATCGACGCCTCCACCGCCACCGGCAACACCTCGAGCATCGCCTCGAACCGGCTCTCCTACCTGTTCGACCTGCACGGCCCCAGCATGTCGGTGGACACCGCCTGCTCATCGTCGATGGTCGCCTTCCACCAGGCGTGCCAGGCGATCCGTGCCGGCGAGACGAGCATGGCGCTGGCCGGCGGTATCAGCCTGCACCTGCACCCTTATGGCTTCGTCATCTTCTCCAAGGCCAGCATGCTCTCGCCCTCGGGGCGCTGCCGGGTGTTCGATGCCGACGGCGACGGCTATGTGCGCTCGGAAGGCGCCGGCATGTTCCTGCTCAAGGACTATGACCAGGCCGTGGCCGACGGAGACACCATCCTCGCCGTGGTCGCCGGCTCGACCGTCAATACCGACGGTCACAAGCAAGGGCTCACCGTCCCCAATACCGAGGCCCAGGTCGCCCTGATGCGCCAGGTCTACGAGCGGGCCGGCATCGACCCGAACGAGATCGACTATCTCGAGGCCCATGGCACCGGCACCGCCGTCGGCGACCCCATCGAGACCCGAGCCATCGGCGAGGCACTGGCCAAGCGCCGGCAGTCGCCGTTGCCCATCGGCTCGGTGAAGAGCAACCTCGGTCACCTGGAAACCGCCTCGGGTATCGCCGGTCTGGCCAAGGCGCTCTACAGCCTGCGTCACCGCGAAGTGCCGGCGACCATCGGCATCCGTCGCCTCAACCCGAAGATTCAATTCGACGACTGGAATCTTGAGGTCGTCACCCAGGCTCGCCCGCTGAAGCAGGAAGGCCGCCTGATCATCGGCGTCAACTCCTTCGGCTTCGGCGGCGCCAATGCCCATGTCATCCTCGAGAGCCCGCCCGAGACGCCTTCGCCGGCCTCTCCCCCGGTCTCCGACGAGCCATTGCCGCTGAAGCTCTCCGCACGCAGCGAGCCTGCCCTGCGGGCCATGGCCGGCCGACTGGCCGATTGGCTGCGCGATACCGACACCGCCCTCTACGATGTCGCCGACACGCTCTACCAGCGCCGCGATCACCATACCGATGGCGCCCTGCTGTTCGCCGCCGACAAGCAGGACGCCGCCGAGCGCCTGGCCGCCTTCGCCGACCCCGAGCGGAACCCAGGCAAACGCCCGGTGATCCAGGGTCGACGTCTCGACGCCGCCCAGGGCCCCGCCTTCGTCTACGCCGGCAACGGCTGCCAGTGGGAAACCATGGGCCGCGACCTGCTCGCCGACTCCAAGGTCTTCGCCGCCGCCATCGACGAGGTCGACGCCCTCTTCCAGCGTCACGCCGACTTCTCGCTGCGCGCCGAACTCGCAGGCGACAACGGCAGCGAGCGCTTCGTGCACACCGAGATCGCCCAACCGGCGCTGTTCGCCTTGCAGGTCGGCATCACCCGGATGCTCGCCGCCCAGGGTATCGAGCCCATCGCCGTCACCGGCCACAGCGTCGGTGAAGTGGCCGCCGCCTGGGCCTGCGGCGCCCTGTCGCTGGAAGACGCTGTACGCGTGATCCACCTGCGCAGCCACTTCCAGGGGCTGACCCGTGGGCAGGGCGAGATGACCGCCGTGGGCCTCGGCGCCGAGGCCATCGCCGCCTATCTGGAACGCCCCGAGTACTGCGACATCCATCTGGCCGGCACCAACAGCGCCCAGGGTGTGACCCTGGCCGGCCCCGCCGAGGCGCTGAGCCGGCTGGAAGCCGAGCTGAGCGGCCAACGCCACTTCGCCAAGCGCCTACCGCTGGACTACGCCTTCCACAGCCCGGCCATGGACCCCATCCGCGATGACCTGATCGCCGCGCTGGCTGGGCTGCATCCCCGGCAGGCACGCATTCCCTACATCTCGACGGTGACCGGCGAGGAGCTCGACGGCGAACGGCTCGACGCCGACTACTGGTGGCACAACATCCGCCAGCCCGTGCGCTTCGACGACGCCGCCCGAACGATCACCGCCGACGGCACTAACGTGCTGGTCGAGATCGGCGCCCACCCGATCCTCAAGCGCTACCTGAGCGAAGCGCTGCGCGAGGCGGAGCTCGACGGCCTGGTCATCGGCACCCTGGAACGCGACGTGCCGGGGCCGGTCTGTCTCGACCGTGCCATCGGCCAGACGCTGCTCTCCGGGCTCGAGACCGACATCGACCACTGGTTCCCGGTGACCGGGTGCCTCGCCGAACTGCCCCGCTATCCCTGGCAGCGCGAGCCCCACTGGATGCCGACCACCTCGGAAGCCCTGGGACTGCTGTCGCGCCACTACGAGCATCCCCTGCTGGGCTACCGCCTGGCGCAGCACACCCTGACCTGGGAAAGCCAGCTCGACACCGGCCGCCAGCCCTGGCTGGCCGACCATGTGGTGGGCGACGCCGCCATCTTCCCCGGCGCCGGCTTCATCGAACTGGCCCTGGCCGCCGCCGCGCGCTGGCGCGAAGCCACGCCGCTCGACGTCGAAGAACTCGAGATCCAGGCCCCGATGATGCTCGATGGGCAGCACGGCCGGCTCACCCGGCTGGCCATCGCCCCCGAGGACGGCCGCGTCACCATCCACTCGCGGGAACCGGCCGTCGGCGTGGAATGGCAACTGCACGCCACCGCCCGCATCATGGCCCAGAGCCGTGGCCTGTTGCTGGAGCACGCTGCGCCGGCCCTGCCCGAGCGAGCGCCGGACCTGGAACTGGACGAGCACCTGGCCATGGCCAGTCGTCTGGGGCTGGACTACGGCCCGGCCTTCCAGGCCATCGACCGTGCCTGGGTCGAGGGCGACAGCGTCATCGGCCGTGTACGCCCCACGCCAGCCATCGAGGAACAACTGGCACTGCAGCACCTGCACCCCGGCATCCTCGACAGCGCCTTCCAGCTGTTCCTGCCGCTGCTGGCCCGCGACGGCCTGGAAGCGCGCGGCATGGCCTTCGTACCGGTTCGCGTCGGGCGCATCCAGTGGACGCCGGAAGCCGGACGCCCGACCCTGGCCCGGGCCCGCCTGCTCAAGCGTGCGCCCTACTCCTTCACTGCCGACTTCGAGCTCTTCGACGAACAGGGCCGGGCCGTGGCGGTGGTCAGCGAGACCCGCTTCAAGGCAGTACGCCTGACCCAGTCCGCCAAGCAGTCACTGAGCCATCTCGATGTGCGCCTGACGCCGGCGCCGCGCCCATGGAATCGGCAACCGGCGGATCTCACCGCGCTCGAGGCCGCCATGCCCCGACTGGTCGACGGCTACGTCGAGGCCACCGGGCAGCGCTATGCCAGCGAGGTCGCGCCCTTGCTCGACCGGCTGGCCGAGGCCTTCGCCGCCGAGGCGCTGGACGACGAACTGCATGACGGCGTACTCGGCCACTCCCGCTATCAGGCACTCGCCGACGCCCATCCTCAGGCCCGCCCCCTGCTGGACCAGTTGCTGCGCCTGCTCGAGGACGCCGGTCGTCTCGAGCGCGGCGAGAATGGCTGGACGCGAGTCGCGGGCGACGACGAGATCGACGCCACCACCATCTGGCGACTGCTGGCCCAGGATTATCCGGGCCATATCGGTCCCATCCACCGGCTCGGTCGCTTCGGCCTCAACCTGCGCGACCTGCTGGCCGGCCATCGCGATGCCGGCGACATCGGCCTCGACCGCGACCGCCTGACGCGCCTCAATCGCCAGTTGATCGGTCACGACGGCTGGCGGGCCATCGCCACGCCCCTCGGCGAGGCATTGGCCGACACCCTGGCGCACCTGGCCGAGGGGCAGCGCCTGACCCTGCTCGAGGCCGGTGTCAGCGCCCCGGCACTGGGCGAGCGGCTCGCCGACCTGGTCGATCCCGATCGCTGCGACTACCGCATCCTGACCGCCGGCGAGCTTGCCTGGCAACACGCCGAGCAACTGCGCGAACGCCAGCCGCTGATCGAGGTGGAGTCACTGGAAGCGCCGGCCGAACAACCGCCGCAGGGCGCAACGGGACAGGCCCAACTGGCCCTGGTCTCGCTGGATGTCACCAACCGCGACCTCAGCCGCCGCCTGATCGAGGCGCTGCCGCAACGGCTGGCGCCCGGTGCCCGAGTCCTGCTACTTGGCGTCGCGCCCTCCGCCTGGCTCGACACCCTGCTGGTCACGCCCGGCCTCGATGACGAGCACGCTGCTCCCGCTGCCTGCGAGCTCGATGATGTCACCGAGCTGCTCACCCGCCTCGGTGCCGAGCAGGTTCAACCATTGCCCCTGGAAGACGACGCTGGCGCTTATCTCGTCCATGCCCGTCTTCCCGACACTCTCGACGCCAGCGAAGACGTCACCGCCTCCCCGGCCGACTACCTGCTGGTCGCCGATGGCGCGAACCAGGCGCTCGCCGAACGCCTCGCCGCCGACCTGGAACGCCGCGGCCATCGCGCCGCACTCGGTGACGAAAGCGCCGCGGCGCGGGCCACGCACATCGTCGACCTGCGCGACACCGGCCTCGAGCGCTGCCAGCAGGCGGCACGCTGGGCGAGCCTCGTCGAAGCCAGCGCCGAAGGCCACGACGCGGCACCGAACCTGTGGCTGGTCACCCGCGACGTGGCCGCCATCTGGGGCGATGCCTCAGAGCCGGCGAGCCGCCCGGGCGCCAGCGACGACGCCGCCCTTTGGGGCTTCGGCCGTTCCCTGGCCAACGAAGCCCAGGGTTTCCGGGTCCGTCTGCTCGACTTGCCCGGCGGCGATCTTGAGGAGAGCGCCTTCGAGGCGCTGGGCGCAGAACTCGCCGCGCCCGACGACGAGACCGAAGTGGCCATCGACGCCCACGGCACCCGTTTCGCCACCCGACTGCGCATCCTGCCCGCGCCAGGCACCTCGACGGCTGCGCCGGAAGCGCCGCGCAACGCCATGACACTCGGCTTCCCGCTGCCCGGCCAATTGCGCCACCTGGCCTGGCAGCCGACCGCCCTGCCGGAACCCGGCGAGGGCGAGGTGGAGATTCGCGTCGAGGCCACCGGCCTCAACTTCCGCGATGTCATGTACACCCTGGGACTGCTCTCCGACGAGGCCATCGAGAACGGCTTCGCCGGCCCGACCCTCGGTCTGGAATTCGCCGGCGTGGTCAAACGGCTCGGCCCCGGCGTCGAAGGCGTCGCGCCGGGCGACGCAGTGCTCGGCTTCGGCCCGGCCAGCTTCAGCGACCGGCTGATCGCCAGCCAGCACGCCATCGCCCCGCTGCCCGACAACATCGACTTCGCCGCCGCGGCGACGATCCCGACGACCTTCTTCACCGTCTACTACGCGCTGAAGCATCTGGCCCGCCTGTCACCCGGCGAGCACGTGCTGATCCACGGTGCCGCCGGCGGCGTCGGGCTCGCCGCCATCCAGGTGGCGCGCTGGCTGGGTGCCGAGATCCACGCCACCGTGGGTGCCGAGGAAAAAGGCGACTTCCTGCGCCTCAGCGGCATCGAGCGCCTCTATGACTCGCGTTCGCTGACCTTCGCCGAGGAGATCCTCGCCGACACCAATGGGCGCGGCGTCGATGTGGTGCTCAACTCCCTGGCCGGCGAAGCGATCAACCAGAACCTGCGCGTGCTGCGTCCCTTCGGCCGCTTCCTGGAACTCGGCAAGCGCGACTTCTACGAGAACACCCACATCGGCCTGCGGCCCTTCCGCAACAACCTCAGCTATTTCGGCATCGACTCCGACCAGTTGATGAAGGCGTGCCCGGAACTCACCCAGTCGCTGTTCAGCGAGATGATGGCGCTGTTCGAGGACGGCACCTTCACACCGCTGCCCTACACCGCCTTCGGCAATCGCCAGGTGGTCGAGGCCTTCCGCTACATGCAACAGGCCCGCCAGATCGGCAAGGTGGTGGTCACCCAGGACCAGCCCCTGCGCGCCGAGGCCACGGAAACCGAGATGCTTGCCGCGCCGGAGCTGCCGGCCGATGCCACCTATCTGGTCACCGGCGGCCTCGGCGGCTTCGGCCTGCGCAGCGCCCAATGGCTGGCCGAACGCGGTGCCCGCCACCTGGTGCTGGTCGGTCGACGCGGCGCCGCCTCACCGGAGGCCGACGAAGGCATCGCCAGGCTCGAAGCCATGGGCGTGACGGTCGAGGCCGCCGCCTGTGACGTTGCCGATCGCGACGCCCTGGCCGCACTGCTCGAACGCTGCCGCGCCGAACATCCACCGCTCAAGGGCATCATCCATGCCGCAGCGGTGATCGAGGATGGTCTGATCCGCAATCTCGACGACGAGCGCATCGCCCGGGTACTGACGCCGAAAATCGAAGGCGCCCGCCACCTGGATGCGCTGACCCGGAACGACGAGCTGGATTTCTTCGTGCTCTACTCCTCGGCGACCACCCTGTTCGGCAACCCCGGCCAGGCCAGCTACGTGGCCGCCAACCACTGGCTCGAAGCCCTGGCGGCCAGCCGCCGCGCCGCGGGACTGCCGGCTACCTGCGTACGCTGGGGCGCCATCGAGGACGCCGGCTTCCTGGCCCGCAACACCCGCACCCGCGACGCCCTGCAGGAGCGCCTCGGCGGCTCGGCACTGCGTGCCGACGACGCCCTCGAGGTGCTGGGTCGCATGCTCGCCGCCCCCAGCCCGAGCCTCGGCGTGCTGGAGCTGGACTGGTCGGCGTTGGCTCGCTCGCTGCCCACCGCCGAGACGCCGCGCTTCTCCGAGATCGCCCGTACCGCCGGCGACGAAGGCCAGCAGGACGATGCCGACCAGGACCTGGCCCGCCTGCTCGACGAGCTGTCGCCCGAGGAGCTCCACGCCACCGTCACCGAGCTGCTCAAGTCGGAACTCGCCAGCATCCTGCTGGTGGAGGAAGACAAGATCGACGTACACCGCTCGGTCTATGACATGGGCTTCGACTCGCTGATGGGCGTGGAACTGATGACCGCCATCGAATCCCGCCTCGGCGTTCGCGTGCCGGTCATGGTGCTCAGCGAGGCCTCGACCCTCGACAAGCTCAGCGGCGTGTTGATCGAGCGCCTGACGCGCGGCGACGATGAGGAAGCCGACGACGATGCCGAACTGGCTTCGCTGGCCGCCCGCCACGGCACCGAGGCCGTGCCTGAGGTCGCACAGGAGGCATCCGCCCGATGAGTCAGGACACGTCTCGCCACGATCTCAAGCGTCAACTCCTCGACGGGGCGCGTAAGCGCAAGCGTTCGCGTCCTGCGCCGGATCGCGACAGTGCCCCCGGGGCCTCCGCCGGCCAGGTGTCGGAGCGGCTGACCCGCTTCGACGCCCATCCCGGCTATCAGCAACTGACCATGATGCGCGAGGCGGCCCGGCGCCTCGGCCTGACGGACCCCTTCTTCCGCTGCCACCAGGGCAACGCCGGCGCCACCAGTCGTATCGACGACCGGGACGTCATCAATTTCGCCAGCTACAACTACCTGGGTTTCTCCGGCGACCCGCGGGTCAATCAGGCCGCCATCGATGCCGTGCAGCACTACGGCAGTTCGGTGTCGGCCAGTCGCATCGTCTCCGGTGAGCGCCCCATTCATGGCGAACTCGAGCGCGCCATCGCCGACACCTACCAGGTCGACGATGCCGTGGTCTTCGTCAGCGGCCATGCCACCAATGTCTCCACTCTGGGCTATCTGCTGGGGCCCGGCGACCTGATCCTCCACGACGAGTACATCCACAACAGCGCGCTGGTCGGCGCCCAGCTCTCGGGCGCCCGGCGCATGGGCTTCGCGCACAACGACGCCGATGCCCTGGAAGACCTGTTGCGCCGCCACCGCGCCCAGTTCGAGCGTGTCGTGATCGTCATCGAGGGGCTCTACAGCATGGACGGCGACCTGCCCGACCTGCCGCGCTTCGTCGAGATCAAGCGTCGCCACCAGGCCTGGCTGATGGTCGACGAGGCGCACTCCTTCGGCGTGCTGGGCGAGCACGGGCTCGGGCTGCGCGAGCACTTCGAGGTACCGCCCGAAGCGGTGGACATCTGGATGGGCACCATGAGCAAGACGCTGGCCGGTTGCGGCGGTTACATCGCCGGCTGCCAGCCCCTGGTGGACACCCTGCGCCACCTGGCGCCGGGCTTTCTCTACAGCGTCGGCATGCCCGCCCAGGTCGCGGCCCCTTCGCTCAAGGTGCTGGAACTGATGCGCGAGGAACCGCAGCGCACCCATCGGCTCCAGGCCATTTCACGCTATTTCCTGGAGCAGGCCCGCGGCCTGGGACTGGATACCGGCGACAGCATCGGCGCCGCCGTGGTGCCGGTCATCATCGGCAGTTCGGCACACGCCGCCGCGCTTTCCCATACCTTGTTCGAGCGCGGCATCAACGTCCAGCCGATCCTGCACCCCGCCGTGCCCGAAAAGAGCGCCCGCCTGCGCTTCTTCCTCTCCTGCGAACACACCGAACAGCAGGTCGACCGAACCCTGGATGCCCTGAACGAGGAACTCGCCCGGTTGCAGTGACCCGCTGACAGCCAGACCGTCGATTCCCGCAGGCCCGGCTCACGCCGGGCCTTGTCGTTGCATGCAGAAAGTCCGTTCATCGCTTGCCAGGGCATGCGCGGATGTCATACCCCCATGCAGACCCTTCGCTGTCATCCCCATGGTGCGGGCCGTTAAGGTATCCAGCCATGCGCCGGGGACATTCCGGTGACAACACAATAAGTGGAGAGATGCCCATGATCCATCACATGCGGCCCCTGGTTTTCTGGCCGACCTTTCTCATCCTGCTCACCGCCGTGATCGGCAGCCTGGTCGATCTGGAGGCCTTTCTCGGCTTCACCAGCCAGCTCAACGACGCCATCCTGGAACGCTTCTCCTGGCTGTTCAGCCTGGGCAGCCTTTACCTGCTGGTGCTCGCCATTGCGGTGTATGTCTCGCCGCTCGGACGCATCCGCATCGGCGGCGAGAATGCCGAACCGCTGCTGTCGAAGACCCGCTGGTTCTCCATCACGCTGTGCACCACCCTGGCGGTCGGCGTGCTGTTCTGGACCACCGCCGAGCCGCTCTACCACCTGATGGGGCCTCCCGCATCGCTGGGCATGGAAGCCGGCTCCACCGAGGCGGCGCTGTTCGCCATGTCGACCATGTTCCTGCACTGGACCTTCACGCCCTACGCCATCTACGCGGTCCCGGCGTTGATCTTCGCCCTGGCGTTCTACAACCGCCGGCAGAAGTTCTCCATCAGCAGCATGCTTGAGCCGGTCTTCGGCCCTCGCATCACCCGCTACTCGGGATTGATCGATGCCCTGGCACTGTATTCCCTGGTAGCCGGCATGGCCGCGACTCTCGGCACCGGCGCCATCACCCTGGCCGGCGGCCTCGGTCAGTACATCGAGGGTGATACCAACCCACTGCGCCTGGGCCTGATCATCGCGGTGATCGTGGTCACCTTCGTGCTCTCGGCCGCCAGCGGCTTGAAGAAGGGCATCGCCCGGCTCTCGGCACTCAACGCCTGGCTGCTGCTGGTGCTCGGCCTGTTCGTCTTCGTGTTCGGCCCCACGGCGTTCATGCTGCAGATCGGCGTGGAGTCGTTCGGCGTCTACCTCGACAATTTCTTCACCCGCAGCCTGTTCACCGGCGCCGCCGGCAACGACCAATGGCCGCACTGGTGGTCGATCTTCTACTGGGCCATCTGGTTTGCCTGGGCGCCCGTGGCATCGCTCTTCCTGGGGCGCATCTCGCGCGGCTACAGCGTACGCGACTTCCTGCGCATCAACCTGCTCTACCCGTCGTTGTTCGCCGCCGTGTGGATCGTCATCTTCTCCGGCGCCACCCTCTATTTCCAGATGCGCACCGGAATCGACCTGCACAGCGTGCTCGACGACCAGGGCGTGGAACACGTTCTCTATCGACTCTTCGGCGAGCTGCCGCTGTCCGGCCTTTGGGTGCCGCTGCTGCTGTTCATTGCCTTCATTTCCTATGTCACCGCGGCGGACTCCAACACCGACGCCATCGGCAACCTCTGCACCCGTGGCCTGACCGCCGACTCCGATTTCAGCGCCGGTATTCCCATGAAGATCATCTGGGGCGTGGTGGTCGGCATCATCGCCTGGGTCATGACCAGTTTCGTCGGCATCGATGGCGTCAAGATGCTTTCCAATCTCGGCGGCCTGCCCGCCCTGGTGATCATCCTGCTTGCCAGCGGTTCCCTCTGGCACTGGTTACGCGACCCCAGCGCCCTCGAATGCCCCGACACCTCAACCAATCACGAACAGCTCGACGCACAAGGCCAGCCGCAATGAACGTGAAGACCGACTTCCCGCATCGTATCCGCGAGATCGAGCACCTGGAGATTCCGCTCTCGGACGGCACCCGACTCGCTGCCCGCATCTGGCTGCCGGAAGGGGCCGAGGAACATCCGGTACCCGCCATCCTCGAATACCTGCCCTACCGAAAACGCGACGGCACGGCGGTGCGCGATGAGCTGACGCATCCCTACTTCGCCGGTCACGGCTATGCTGCGGTGCGGGTCGACATGCGGGGCAACGGCGAATCCGAGGGGTTGATGGCCGATGAGTACCTGCCTCAGGAACAGGCCGACGGCCTCGAAGTGATCGACTGGCTGACCCGCCAGCCCTGGTGCAACGGCAAGCTCGGCATGATGGGCATCTCCTGGGGCGGCTTCAATTCGCTGCAGTTGGCAGCGCTGAAGCCCGAACCGCTCAAGGCCATCATCACCCTGTGCTCCACCGACGACCGCTACACCGACGACATCCACTACAAGGGTGGCAACCTGCTGCACGAAAACCTGGGCTGGTCGGCCACCATGCTCAGTTTCTCGGCGGCGCCGCCCGACCCGGCCCTGGTCGGCGAGGTGTGGCGCGAACGCTGGAAGCAGCGTCTCGACAACATGCCGCTGCTGGCCGAGACCTGGATGAGCCACCAGACCCGAGACGCCTACTGGAAGCATGGCTCGGTCAACCAGAACTACACCGACATCGAGGCCGCCGTCTATGCCGTCGGCGGCTGGGGAGACGGCTACAAGAACAGCGTGCCGCGCCTGCTGGAACACCTCCAGGGGCCGAAGAAGGGACTGATCGGCCCCTGGATTCACAAATATCCGCACTTCGCCGTACCCGACCCGGCGATCGGCTTCCTCCAGGAAGCGCTGCGCTGGTGGGACCACTGGCTGAAGGACATCGATACCGGAATCATGGACGAGCCGGCCGGCACCTTCTATCTCCAGGATGCCCTGCCGCCCAAGCCCATGTACGCCGAGCGCCCGGGCGCCTGGGTGCGTACCGAGGGCTGGCCCTCGGAGAATGTCGAGCACCGCCCCTACGCGCTGACCGAAACCGGCCTGGTCGCCGGCGACGAGCCCCTGTCGGAGGCCCGCACCGTCGACTCGCCGCTCACCGCCGGCAGTCACCAGGGCGAATACTGCGCCATCTGGTTCGGTCCCGACTTGCCGGGCGACCAGCGCCAGGACGACGCCCTGGCTCTGTGCTTCGACAGCCAACCGCTCGAGGCACCGCTCGACATCCTCGGCAAGCCACGACTGCGCCTGCGACTGGCCAGCGATCAGCCCTGTGGCCAACTCACCGTGCGCTTGAGCGACGTACGCCCCGACGGCCAGGTGGCCCGCATCACCTATGGTGTGCTCAACCTGTCGCTGCGCGATCATGACCACCTGGAACCGCCGGTTCCGGGCGAGCCCATGGACGTGGATCTCGAACTCGACATGATCGGCTATCGCCTGCCCGCCGGGCACCGCCTGCGCGTGGCGATCGCTTCGGCCAACTTCCCGCTGCTGTGGCCGACTCCCAGGCGCGCCGCGCTCACCCTGCAGCCCGGCCTGCAACGTCTCGAGCTGCCCACCTATCAGGGCGAGACCACCGACGACCCCTTCGAGGCCCCGGAGAGCGCCCGTCCCGCCGATGTCGATACCCAGCGCAGCCCGGCGCCACGACGTACCATCCAGGAGGACGTGGCCAGCGGCGAAGTCACGGTGATCGTCGAGGACGACCTGGGGGCCATGACGCTGAACGACCACGGCTATCGGGTGGCGCAGTCATGCCAGGAGCGCTATACCGCCCATCCGGAGGATCCGAGCCAGGCCCGTGCGGACATCGTCTGGCACTACCGGGCCGGCCGCGACGAAGGTCCCGGTCGCTTCGATGTCAGCGTGGAAAGCCGCTACCGGCTGACCTGCGACGAGACGACCTTCTTCATCGAGGCCGAACAGATCGCCCACGATGACGGCGAGGAAGTACACCGCAAGCACTGGCGGACGGAAGTGCCGCGCCGGGCGATCTGACGATGCCCCCAGGCGGACATGATATCCTCGGCGCCACGACGAGTTTCCCATCGCCGAGGATTTCCATGAGCGGACGCGACGCCTTGCCCCCGCTGCAGTGCCTTAAGGCCTTCGAGGCCACCGCCAGGCATTGCAGCTTCACCCAGGCCGGCCGCGAGCTCAACCTGACCCAGAGCGCCGTCAGTCGCCAGATCAAGCGCCTGGAGGAAGACCTGGGCCGTCCGCTTTTCGAGCGTGTTCCCGACGGTCTGCGCCCGACGCCGGCCGCGGATCACTATTACCGGGTCGTGCGTCGCCTGCTGCGCGACCTGGCCGACGAGACGGCCCGCCTGCGTCGCCATGGCGACGACCACCAACTGACCCTGGCCACCAGCCCTACCATCGCCTCCATCTGGCTATCCCGGCACTTGCCCGAATTCCAGCGGCAGCATCCACACATCGAAATCCGGCTGCTGACCATGGAGGATCCCTACCGGCTCGATCTCACCGAGTTCGACCTGGGGCTCTACTATCACCTCGAGGGGCAGGTCGATCCGCCCGGCCTGATGGCCGAGACGGTGTTTGACGAGGAAAATGTCATCGCCGTCTGCAGCCCTCACTACACCCGGCACCACGGCGAGGTCGGAACGCCCGAGGCGCTGCTGCGGCAGCACACCCTGCTGGTGCTCGAGGACCACTTCAACGACTGGTTGACCTGGCAGGACTGGTTCAAGGCCCTGGAACTGACCTGGCATGAGCCGACCCACTGCCTGCGCGCGAACAGTTATCAGGTCCTGCTGAACGCCACCCTCGCCGGCCAGGGCATCATCCTGGGCTGGGAACAACTCCTCGCCGACGAGTTGCGCCAGGGTCACCTGCTGCGAGCCTTGCCCCAGGCCTTGCCCAGCCTCGGCAAGCTCTCGTTGCTCATCCCCCAGCATCGCCATCTCACCCAGGCCAGTCGCACCTTCCAGCGCTGGCTGGCTCGCCTTTAAAGAAGGCATGCGCGCATGACATTCTCCATTCGCTCATGTAAGCTCATGCTCGTTCTTGGGGAGTAGCCTGCTTCCAGCGCTGTCAGCGTGGGAAGTCCCCGTGTCAACACACTCGGCGATCAAGCCGTGGCACGGGAGGCCGAAAGGTTGGCGAGACCAATGATGTCACCGCGCTGTACCGACAGCGCACGTCGTCATGGCCTTTCACCCCGGGAGCCGATCACAGCATGTCCCTCTTCTCGACGATTTTTCTCGCCTTCTCCATGTCCAGCGATGCCTTCGTGGCTTCGTTGAGCAAGGGAGCGGCCCTGCCGGCACGCCCCAGCCTGCGCCAGGCCCTGCGCACCGGCCTCGTCTTCGGCATCATCGAAACCCTGACGCCCCTTCTCGGCTGGACACTGGGCCTGTCGATGGCGCAGTACGTCGCCGCCTGGGATCACTGGATCGCCTTTGGGCTGCTTTCGTTGCTGGGCGCGCACATGATTCACGAGGGGCTGCAAAACGAGGAGGCCGACGCCACCCCACGACGTTCGGCCCCCTCGTTCCTTCGTCTGGTGATGACGGCCCTGGCAACCAGCATCGACGCCCTGGTGATCGGCATCACTCTGGCCTTCATGGACGCCAACATCCTCTGGACGTCGCTCGCGATAGGAACCGCCACCCTGCTGATGACCACTCTCGGCGTCATGCTCGGACGTGTGATCAACACGATGATCGGCAAGCGGGCGGAGATCCTCGGCGGCCTCGCCCTCTGCGGCATCGGCGTCGCGATCCTGGTCGATCACCTGGGATTGCTGGCCTAGCAATGTCCTTTCTTGGCCTGCCCAGGCGGACAGAATCGACCCCGATCATGGTGCCGGTAATCGCGATCACGGTGGCGGTAGTCACGATGCCGGTAATCCCGGTGGCGATGATCACGATGATACCGGTCGCGATCCCAGGCGCGGTCATGGTAGCGCCCGTCATCATCGATAACGATGGCAGGAGCGGGATCGATGCGGGCTGGGTGATAACTACAGCCTGCCAGCCCCGCCATAACCAGAGCGCCTAGTAACAGCGAAAATACACGCATGGGGAATCTCCCGCTTGAACAGTTGATCCCATGCTAGCAAGCCATATGCCGCCTGCCCTGTGGCAGAATCGCGACACCCCGTGGCAATGCGGTGTAAAGCCCGGGGTTGCTCGGTCAGCAGCGCCCTTTCTTGGCCTGCCCCGGCGGGCAGAAATCGCCTCCACCACCATGTCCACCATCGTCGATGATGACTGCAGGCTCCGTGGAGATTCGGGCCGGCTCGTAGCTGCAGCCGGCGATAGCCCCCCCCAGCATCGCCACCATTGCACACAGGATCATACGCATAAGGTCGTTCCCCCTCAGGTTCCGGTTGCCACGACGTCTTCCGCTTCCGTCTCCCACCTTACCAAACGGCACTCAACACAGCACTCGGCCCCCCTTGCCCCTGGTGACCGAGTCGCTCGCTCAGGGACCGTTGCTATCCCAACCCCCCCCCCTCTGACGCCGGGTCTTCTCCCTTCCCAGGAGAAAAATGTAACAGAACGTCAATGCAGACAGAGGTTTTGAGCCAATCTTCCCGCCGTTACGGTAACGATGCATTGATCAAGACAGTAATACTCTGTTCAGGCCAGCTCTCATCTGACCGACGGCTGCATTCTAACTTTTTTAGTTAATTATTTTTCATATTCATAAAGTTACCTCACGTCCATCCTTCCCCTCCCTTCCTTCATATCCCAAGAAAAACACTCACTCACCGTCTCCTTCCACCTCACAAAGCAACCAAAAGAAACAATATTTACAAAAAGAAAACAAATACTCACATATAAAAGCCCGGCAAACACCGGCCTCACGATTATCCCCTGAAACAAAAAGAATCAAATATAAAATATTTTAACAATCAAGATACATAAACAAACAACTCTAGTTTGACGCAGTATACCCTTGGCTATAGCTTTCTTGGTGAGGGAAAGGTCGACTTGTAGCAGGAATGCTCCAAGCACCTAGGTGGAGCAACAAAATCAATTCTTTGTGCAAAACAAACCCATTCAACTACTGCATAAAGATTGGCAAAGCCGCCCATACTCTCTTTCGCACCGCCATGCGGACTTAAAACTTCGTGTGACTGTGTCGGAGGAGCGCTTAAAACTCTACTAAGCACCAAGTCAGGGGGAATGAAAGGATGGCTATTCTCGATGTAAATCTTGGGGGATCCGAGACACGCACCATTTCGGATCAGGATGCGTCGGACGGTGATACTCTTAACATCACTGCACTGGGGTCATCGGAACTGATCGTTGATGGCGTTAGTGTCAGCATACAGGATATCGCCAACATTGAAGCTGGTTCTACGCCTACCTTCACAGCCACCAATGGCGGCAGCCTGACGATGGATCAAGGGCTTCTGGATCTGAGTGCCCTTAACGACCTGTCCTTTGGCATTGATGGCAACAGTGACATCACGCTCGACGCCTCAAGCGTCAGCACGCTGAGTGGCTTGAATGGGTACAACGTCAACTTCTCGGGCGCGGAAACCGGTTCTTTCACCTTCAACAAGCCCGATGTGGGCCTGCTCGACACTTACAACTTCAACGTCACTGGCATGGAAGCCGGCGATGAACTCAACCTCGGCGGTGAAAACTGGAGTTTGGATGAGGGCTCCATCCTGAACCCTCAAGACGCCTATCGGGATGGCGCCTTGCACCTGACCCAGGGTAACGCTGCTATAGGCACTCAGGTGAATGCCAGCATCGAGATGACTCAGGCGGAGTATGACGAGTTCGCCGCCAACCAGGATACTTACCTTTCCGGAGGTACCTATACTCATAACTGCTTCGCCGCGGGCACGATGATCGCCACTCCCGATGGCGAGGTTCCCGTGGAGTCACTGTCGATCGGTGATCTGGTGCTGACCGCCAGCGGTGAGCAGGTTCCGGTGAAGTGGATCGGTCGCCAGTCTGTCCATCGCCTCTTCTCCGCCGGTCATGCCCCCGTGCGGATCAGTGAAGGCGCTTTGGAGCCTGGCGTACCCAACCAGGACCTCGTCCTCACTGCCAACCACGGCGTCCTCGTCGATGGCCTGGTGATCAACGCCGGCGCGCTGATCAACCACGACACCATCGATTACCTGCCGTGGACTGAAATGCCCGAAGCGATCACCTATTACCACATCGAGACGGACACTCATGAGGTAGTCATCGCCAATGGCACCGAAGCCGAAACCTACATCGACTATGTCGATCGTCAGGCTTTCGACAACTACGCCGAATACGTGGCGCTATACGGTATCGAGACACGCGTCGTCGAGATGCCCCGCCACCGTATCTCGTCTCGTCGCTTGCTGCCCCTGGCCCTGCGCGAGCGCCTGGGCATTCAGGACATGACCCCGGTTTCCAGGACAGCCTGAGCCACCTGAAGACACCATATGTCTCAAGATATCGGCCGGACTTCTGTCCGGCCGTTTTTTTGCTCACGATGTCAGGCCTCTCCCAAAACCCCACATCGAAAGTAAGGCTTCTTCTTCAAACAGGAACATCCAAAGATGCATGAAATATAGGCTTCCCTTCATGACTGAAGACATCTAGAGTGGAAATCTCCCTTCATGGCTGAAGATAAAGAGAGTGTAAACTTCCCTTCATGGATGACATCGTGCAAAACCGACTCGGCAATGATACGAACGAAGTCGGCGAACCGAAGAGTGCCCTTCAGCAGGCGCAGCGCGCCATGGCCGAGGGCGATCTGGAACGCGTGGAAGCGCTGGTCGAGCATGCCGTGCAGTCGGGTGATCCTCATCCCGGCGAACGGCGCCTCTGGGTACGCATAGCTTTCCGCCAAGGGCATATCGATAGTGCCCTGGAGCGCTCGAAAAAGGCACTTGAGGCACAACCCAACGATCCTCAACTCCGAGCCCTCGACGTACGTATACAGGCCGCCGCCGGCAAGCCGCGCCGTGCACTGCACCGCGTCAACCAGGCCATCCCGCGCTGGCCCAACAGCCCCCGACTGCGACTGGTGAAGCTTCAGCTTTTACGGGACCTCGGACGTACGCGCCCCGCCCTGCATGTTCTGCGTCAGTTGCGCCGCCGTTGGCCCCGAAATCCCGAAGTCTTGATAGCTGTCGCCCAGTTCTACCGTGCCCATGGCCGTTTCCGTGCGACCAGAACGGTGTTGGACCACCTGCTGGAGCACCACCCCAAACATCGTCAGGCCCGTGTCATGCGGCAGAACCTGGCCAGTCCCGGCTCCCATGATCACGACACACCATCATCGCTTCCCGACTTGCTGGCCGAAGCCCAACGCAATCCCGAGGTCTCCTCCGCCGATGCCGCAGAGATACTTCAGGCAGTGAAACTGGCCACAACGACGGAACTCGTCAACACCTGCCATGAGGCGATCGAGTTCCTGGACGGCATGGTCGACCAGTTAACGGAACAGGACAAGCTGGCACTGTTCAACCAGGCTGAACGATTTGGCCAGGCTAAAGCCGCCCACCGAGCCCTAACCAGAATACTCGACAGCGGGCCACGCACACCTCCTGTCGCTCGAACTCTCTTTCAGAAGGCCATGGCCACAGTCGAGCCCCACCAAGCCGATGCCGTCATTTCGCATCTGCTGCGACACATTCCTAAGGCCAAACAAGCCCCCCTGGCAGCGGAATTCGCCTTGCGAATCGAGGGGCCGCAAAGCGCTCTTGAACGGTTACGCCAGGATCGTCGTCAACGCCGTTCCCTGCCCGAGGTGTATAACCTCGTTCGCTTCCTGCGGGCCGGCAACGACTATGCCCTGGGGCTTCGCTATCTACGCTTCTGCCGCCGGCGCTGGCCGGACGAGGCAGAACTGCGGCTGCAACATGCCAGGTTAATGATGGATGCCGGGTATCCGGAAACGGCTCTCGAGACGCTGGATGCCCCCATCCCCACCACCAAACGCATTCCCTGTGCACGCATTCGGGCTCATAACTTGCTGGAGATGGGCCAGGTAGATGCCGCCAAGGAGGAACTGGACAAGGCCAGTACCTATAACGCCGCCAATGGCATTCTCGACTTGCGCCTGCGGGTCTTGATCATGCTTGGGCTCGAAAGCGAGGCAACCGAGCTCATCCAGGAAGCACAACGACGCGGAATGAACAACCGCATCGCATCGGGCCACTTCTCGATATCCCTTATTGGCAACCTGATGAACGACTTGGCGCTGTTTCACCGCGAACAGTCCACTTTGCCTCACGGAGACCATGAGGGCTACCTGGCCGCCCACTATGTTCATGCCGCCAGTGCTGTGGTCAGACGTCACTTCGAACAACCAGTGGCGCCCGCTCAAGATACCCAACGGCTTATCCCACGTCGGGTAGTGCAATACTGGAACGACCCCAAGCCTCCCCAGAGCGTAACGGATATCATGCATTCCTGGTCCAGCTTGCCGGGCATCGAATATCAGCGTTTCAACACCCAGTCGGCGCGCTCCTTCCTGAGACGTACCTTCGGGGCTGACTATGAGCGGGCATTCAGGCAGGCAAACAACATCGCGGAAGGCGCTGACTTTTTCCGTCTCTGCTATCTGCGTCACTACGGGGGAGTCTATGCCGATGCGGATGATCGGTTATATGGCCAACTGGATGCACTCCTTCCTGCCGGAGCGGGCATGGTATGTTTCCGGGAGCCCTTCGATATCCTGGCCAACAATGTCATCGCTGCAGTGCCGGAGCATCCGGCCATAGTGCTCGCCTCCGAAATGGCTGCAGAAGCCCTGCTGTCGCGTGATAACGATAATACCTGGGGCAAGACGGGACCGGGTCTGCTGACCCGAGCGGTGGCCAGCTATCTGGTCCACGCTACACCGGCCTCTCCCGCCGAGCGCGTCACCATCCTGCCCAGCTATATGCTGCGCAGACAGGTGCAAGTGCATATCCAGCTCCCGCACAAGAAAACCAAGCGGCACTGGAATGCCACCACCACCACTGGAGTGGATATGGCGCCGTTCTTCATGGCAAGCTCGTCGGCTCCCAGCGAATAGGCATGTGCCTCAAAATCAAAACGGCCACCGACTGCTTGAGCCGGTGGCCGTTTTAGTGACCACTACCTATTCCTTATCTACCCTCTACACCTTTCCATATATCCTCATGGACACTCTTCAGCGTTCAGAGTCACTGGCCAAAATGGTAACGCACGCCCAGTGAGGGAATGTTGCTGCCACCACCATCATCGCCAAAGGTGCCATAAGCACTCGAGCGATGGTGGATACGCCCATAGAGCGACCATGCCCCCCAGCTCTCGGGCTGCACTTCCAGTTCGAAGATCATCGATGCCATCAAATGCTCGCCGGAATGATCCAGCCTCGACGTTTCCGACGTATAGGAAATTCCGACACCAAGATAGGCCGTGGTATCGAGCACATGGTCCCAGGGGAAGGGTTCCCAACTGATCGATGGCGTCAGAAAGGTTTCGAAATAGTGCTCATCACCGAAGATGTAAGACACATTGGCTTCGGTATACAGCTTGGAGTAACCCCAGAAATCCACTAGCTCCTTTTGCAGGCCGGAGCTGACGATATAGTAGTTCTGAAAGTCCCAGACGAAGGGGTTGAAGGCCTCGCCACTCTTGACCGTTTCATGCACCGCCTGGCCAGCATGGCCGCCCAGCGCCCACCCCTGTTCCCAAGGCGTGACACTCACCCCATCAGCCAGCGCCCCGCTCGAGAGACTGGTGCCCAGTGCTAAAATCAGCCCCGTGCCGAGAGCACGAAAAGACGACGATATTCCGGCACCAGATACTTGTTCGATCTTGTACATAATCGCGAATCCTTGTCGAATAATAAGAGACGTCTTGCGATGATGGTTATTGTTGCCAGGCATCCCTGCCCTCGACACGATGCCAGGACGCCTGCGCGCCCCGTGCAGCAGCCCGCTCATCCTCTCGACGACGCATCCGTTGCAATACACGATACTGCAGACGGTTCAGGCTCTCGAAACCCAGCCCCGGCAAGGGAATGAATGGGTTGGTACGGCTCATGCCCCACAGAGCCAGGCGCGATGTCCCCGGCTGGGCGTGTCCCCGGGCGTGCACACCGAAAGTATTGGCAATCAACAAGGTATTGCCCGGAACCTTGAAACTTTGCGGCGGTGCATTGCCAAGCCGGGCCGCCGCTTCCGGCTCAACACGAAAAGAACCGCGTGCCGTGTAGCGATCAGCATGCTCCCGGGCCTGCAGGCTCATCCGATATTCCCAGGACAGCCGTTCACGGCTCAATCGAGTCGACCCCGGCACAAAGACGAAGGGACCATTAAGGTCCGACACATCCTCCAGATAGAGCCAGAATTTCATGGTCGGCTGGAAGGTGTCGACGTGCAGATTGGTTTGCGGATCCGGAGGCGCCTCGTTGACACCATTCATCACCCGCTCTGCATGACAGATCGGCATGCGCAGATGACCGGCACAGAAGCGCATCAAGCGGCGAAACACCGGATCCCGCAGCAACGCCCGCGTTCTCGGCATCTTCTCGAGTACCTCAGGGGCAAGCAGCATCCGACGAGTCCGGGCATCCCCTTGAATACACTGGCGCACCTCCCCCTGCCCCTGACGCACTTCCTCGACCAGGGCACGATACTCGTCTTCCGGCAAGTAATTCCGCTTGAGCACGAAGCCCTGCTCGATGAACTGTCGGCGATCCTCAGATGGCACCCGCCAACTCAGCATCGCCATGCGCAGTCGCATCACCCCATGCGCCAACGCGACTCGTCCGACATGCAGCCCCCACCGATTCAACCGCCGGCTGCCAATCAGCGGATTGGCCACGAACGACTTGGTGCCGCTAAACAGCTCCGCCAGCCACAAGGGTAACCGCGCGACCCGCTTCAGCATCATGATCCGCCACTCCTGAGTATCCTGCACCACAAAGCTTCCGGGCCTCACGCAATGCAGGCAACGATCATCGGGAAAAGCGTTTTCCCCAAACGAAAGACCGATGAATGATTTTCAGCTTTCGCCACTGACGCCGGCAATAGCCCAGACGCTTATGAACCAGGCCGGTTCGTGCCATCAAGGCATCGCGCTCCTGGATGATTCGGCGCAATACGGCTTCGCAGCTGGTATAACCATGGAGCACGGGATCCCAATACAGCGGATAAAGCAGAAGAGTACCCGCCACCAGTTCCGCCAGGTTGAGACGCCGAGAACGACGAGCCAGGGCTTTCGCATCCGCCGCTCTGTCATCGGTCAACCCCCACCCGGCGTAGAAGGGTTCCCCATAGGTGACGACACGCTTGCCGCGCAGCAAGGCATCGAAGCCAGTCAGGGAGGTCATGGTATGCACCGTATCACAAGCTTCGATGCAACTGATCACCGACAATTCGGTCTCGACGTGATCGACTAGATCGAAAGTCTCGGAGAACACGACATGGCCCTGGCGCCCTCCCCGGATCACGTCGGGGTGAGGCTTGTAAACCAGAAACGCTTCAGGATGGGCAGTCCGGGCAGCTTCGAGCAGTCCGAGATTGGTACGCACCGCATTGGTTCCGTAACGAATCGAGGCATCATCTTCGACCTGCCCAGGAACCAGTACGACCTCTCGCCCTTGTGTGTCCCAATCCGGAACACAATGAGGCTCGACATTATACTTGGTGATCCGGTGCTGCACGATCCAGCTCCGAACACGCTCGGCACGCTCCAGCTCGTCATCGGTGAACCGGTGTGTATTCAACAGATATTCGAGATCTGAAGCCTGGCCAGGATCGAAATAGATCCCCCGCTCATCCAGCACAATGGAGCGAGGAGGCACCATCTCGGACCCCAGTCCTACCGAGCGGACAAAGCCATCTTCCATATGCAGCAATCGGGCTCCAGTACGAACTGCCAGAGACGAGATTTCCGGCGGCGTATCGCGGCCCCATAGCACAAGAGCGTCCCGAGGCCCCAAACCGAGGCGCTCCGCTTTTCTTGCGTCTGCTACACGGGCCAGTCGAGTCGGCAACAGCGACAACCTCGCTCCCAGGTTGGCAGCTTTCCAGCAACGAAATCCCACCATGATCCGGCGACCCTCGATGCGCCCCTCGACCCGACGCTGGCGAGCCAGCCAACGTATGACATCGAAGATATCACCCGGCTCCAGTGTCACGGGATTCAGGTAACGACTGCACCGAATATAGGCTGCCGCGAAAAGCTCTCCAACGCTTCGCGAGCGCACACGATGAGCACACGCCAAACGATCGTCCGTCGCTCCCCAGCCTGCATACCAGGGCATTCCGAAAACACTTACCGGCAAGCCGGCCATCAGCGCTTCGAAGCCGATATGCGCACCCACCGTATAGACACGGCTCATGCTCTCGAGCAGGCTCCAGGGGTTAACCTGCTTGTGGAGCACGACAACTCGCTCCCCGCCATCATGTTCCGTCAGAGCCCCAGACTCATGGTCCCGAGAGGACCGACCAGCATGAGGCGTATACGCACAAATCGTGGCGTCAGGATTCTCCGCCAGGGCTGCCGCCAACATATCTTGAAAACTGGGAGCATGCTGGCCTGCCTTCCCCCCGAGCTCATCCCATGCCTGATCGACTACCAATACCCGTTCCCGAGCATCACATGACAGAAGCGATGCATCCAGATCGGGGGCATCATTGTAGCGACTCAAGCGCTCGGACATCAGAAGATGCATGGCCTTATCGGCCTTCGATTCGATGCCCTTGAGCGGTGACGCCTCCTCATTCAACAATGCCTCCAGGCGAGGAGGAGACAAGGCATCGCCATACGTACCCAAGTCATCCACGATCAAGGAAAGCGACGGCAACCCCTCATGCTCGGCATAGGCTCTAAGAAAGCCTTCCTCAAGCGAAAACAGCGGAACTCCCGTTCGCTCGGCCAAATCCATAGCACGCCTTCTGCAGGCTGGTGTTCCCCAATACGCCAGGGCATCCAGATTCTGGCATTGAGCCATCGTCGAAACCCGGGTCAATGCCCCGCCCAGCAAGCGGGGCAATGTGGGATGACGAAGCAGGTCTCGGGAGGTCGTTCCGATTACCGGCATTTACATCGAGGCCAACTGCTTTTCCCACTGCCAGGCATGGGTCACGATCTTCTCCAGATCGGCAAAAGCAGGTCGCCAGCCAAGTTCCTCCTTGGCCCGAGCGGCATCCGCGACGAGTACAGCAGGATCGCCAGGCCTCCTGTCACCTTCTTCCACCTTGAGCGAACAGCCATCCCGAGCCACTACGCTCTTGACCACATCAATCACTTGTTGCACGGAGAAGCCCTGACCATTGCCCAGGTTATATGCCAGGGCTCCACTCCGGCGATTTTCGAGGATCATCGACAATGCCAGCGCGTGGGCACTGCACAAATCCTCGATATGGATGTAGTCGCGCACACAGGTACCATCCTCGGTGGCGTAATCCCGTCCGAACACGGTAATCGACTCTCGGCGCCCTGAAGCTGCCTGGAGAATCAAGGGAATGAGATGGGTTTCCGGATCATGGCACTCCCCCAGTTCTCCCTCGGGATCGGCACCACAAGCATTGAAGTAACGCAGGCTGACGGAATTCAACCCATACGCATGAGCGTAGTCGGATAGAACCTGCTCCACCATCAGCTTGCTGGCACCATAAGGATTGATCGGCGCTTGTGGATGCCGCTCATCGATCGGGCTACGCTCGGGCTCACCAAAGGTGGCCGCAGTGGATGAAAAGATGAAATGGCGAACATCGTGGCGCACCATGACATCGAGCAATCCCAAAGTGTTGCCCACATTGTTGCGATAGTATTTCGAGGGCTCGGTCACCGATTCCCCAACCAAACTATTGGCAGCAAAGTGCATCACACCATCGAAAGAGTGCTCTCGGAACAGCCGCTCCAACAGATCAACATCACCGAGATCTCCCACGACCAACTGGCCATACTTGGCCAGCTCACGGAATCCCGTGGAAAGATTGTCCAGGACCACGACCTTGTTACCCGCCCTGGCCAGTTGTTTCACCATGTGCGAGCCAATATAGCCGCAACCGCCAACCACGAGAATCGTGTTACTCATTTATCCAACCTCACTGTAAAACAAGAATGCCAATAACAACGCTCACCGAGGGCCACCAGTCAAGTGGATTCCATCTCCGGAAGAACATCGACGAACTCAAGTACATCATGCTTGATGGATCCGAGACTCTGCCCACTCACGGTAAGGTATGAACAATGGCGTTCTTGCATCAACTCATCCAGTCGATCCTTGATCGGATCCTCACCAGAAATGATTTCCTTCGCCTTATCCAGGCTTCCTTCCAACTCAAAGGAAAGCTCATCAAGCCGTCCCTGCTCGTCGTCGCTACCCAAGTACACCACCATGAGATCATGCTTCCACCTCAAGGTATCAAGCAGTTCGACCTGGCCACCCGACATATGCGCAAACAAGGCATTGTGGCGTGACTGGCCACGATTAACATGGGCGACATCGGCGAGACAATAATGCCAATCCAGCGTATTATCTCTTTTCGGGATGACATCAAAAATCCCTGAATGAACGCCTGAACTAAGCCATGACTTCATTGCCTCTTTAGCTTTGTCCAGACCATTATTATTTTCTGCAACAAAGATAACCAACTTGCTATCAATGGCTTTCAGGAGTTCCCAATGGTCATGAGTATCCGACAGAAGGCTCGGCCACTGGACCAACTCCTGGGTTCTATGAAGATTTTCGACAATATAGGTTACATCAAGCCGCTTATTAATTGCTTCTTCGACCCAATACCTCAGATTCTCAAGTTCGACCCTAGAAAATTCGCACAATCGATTCTGGATCAAATGCAAGACTTTACTCTTGAAATAAAACTCCTTGAGAATCGGCTTATCCAGACCATCCCTCTTGTCATCATCGACCAGCACGATATTGACATCATGCTTCCAACGCAAGACCTCAAGATAATGCAGCGCATTTTTTCCCAGAGAGAAAACGATAGTCTTACCCGGCTCATGGAATGCAATATCGCCAAGCAATTTATGCCAAGTATGCTGGGCAAGAGTGACATCCTCACGGTTGATGGGCATCCAGGATTTTCCTGCATACCCCTTCCCGACCTCCTCGGAATCGAAAAGGTCACCGTACACGGCCGTATCATTGAGCTTATCAAACTCAGCCAGGACTTGAGATTTGCGCGTCGATTCGAGCCCACATACAACAATCATTCGAGCAGGAATCGACTTAACAAAGTCATAATGATTTTCCATACTCGTGCATAGGTGATGCCAGCTGGACTCCTCCAACTCTTTAGCTTTCTTTATATTATTCCTTAGCTCATCCAGTTCCGTATCGCTATTCTTGAGAAGCTCCCTGTACTGATCAACCGTCATGGGAGCCAGTCGACTCAACTTATTCTTGAGATCTACCGCTCTATGGCTGACCTTTCGAACAAAAAAGCGATTCTCGGACAATAACTCCGGATAGTCGTCGTTATAATAAACCCTTGGAATACCCCAGGAATTGAAAGAATAGCGAGTCAACGGCTTGGCAACAATTTCCCTTTTAGAAATCAAATTGCCAACCATAGTCTGGAAGAAAAGCTCGTCAGGAACCCAAGTTCGCTTATAGAAATTCTCCATCTTTGGGTGTTTATCAAGCAAGCCAAGTATCTTTTCGACCGTGGAGCGACGGAGACACCACCATTGTGATCCCATGTGTGCAATATGAGAAAGGGGCAACTTGCGCTTAATTCCTAGCTTCTCCTGAAGCTTCAGTGAATTATCAAATCGCCACTGTTGGGAGCGCCAATTGAAGAAATGAAACTTTTCCCAACGCTCTTCTTGTATTCCTTGGGTAATCCACTGATTCTCTTCGGCATTGACGGCTTCGATATAATCTACATCTTCTCCACCGAGACTCTCTTCCAGAAACCGAACAGGTTTGACTGGCATGCAGGAACCAGAAAGGAGAAAGTAATAATCACTGTCATCCTGATTCTCGGCGGCTTTTCTCAGGCAATTCAGTGTTGCCTTGACAATCGACCACTCACCCCACTCAACCTTGACGCGGTCCGCCAGATATAGATTCCCGGCCCCGGAAGGTAGGTCCAAAGAAGATAGAATTTCGGTGGTGTCCATACCTGTCCCAGCATCATGATGCAGGAACACATTACGCCCCGAGGCCAACAACCCCTCCAGCAGAGGCTTTAGCTTATCAGGCGATTCATGCGCCAGGATAACGAATCCAATCTTCATTGGTTTACCACTCCCCTTTATTGATGAGTCCCAAATGCTCCAGGGTTTCCCAGCTTTCATAACGAGTGGAAACCTGAGGATGGAAGAGAAGGTCGCGGTTATCAATAACTCGACCATACTGCTTATACTCGGCCGAATCATTATAATGCTGCTTGGCGACCATTTCCTGCTTCACTTTATCATTAAGCTGACTAATAAACTTAAAGTGAAGAATTCCACCAGTCACCTTTCGCTCATCAATGCATTGATTGAGACGCCGAGGCAATGCCATATGCATTGAGGAAACATATGCGTAGTTCCACTTCCACTTGACCAAAGGAACCTTGTTCAAGGCAGGTGCGCTTGCAGGCGCTTCCTTGGCAAAAACGCGGCGACGAACCCCACCCTGAACGAATAAATTCCTCATATCATGGTTGTACTGCTTGCTATAGCCGGACTGATCAAAGTAAGGGCATGCCCCCAGGGGATCTGATCCAGGCTCATACCAAGTCTCGGATACCGGACCTTCTCCGTACATATCAATCATGACCGTGAAGAAGGAATCTTGCCGAATTGACTCCAGATAGGACGTAAGATCCTTGAGGTCACGAGTATTACAATGAGGATATACGAGAAACTCATCGGGATCACATGTCATGCACCAATGGCCACGGCCATACTTGAATAGCAAGTAGTTAAGCCAGTGCATCCCGAAATTGGTTTCCTTGTAACCATCTTTTGCCAGAAACCTGGTAACGTCGCTGTGCCGAGATAATATCTCAGCAGTATCATCATCCGAATTATTGTCTACCAGAAAGAAATGCGAAACCCCCATTTTTCTATAATAATCCAAAAAAAACTCCAGCCGATGGCCTTCATTTTTCATGGTCGAGAAAAGAAGGATTTCTCCTTTTTGGATTGACGAAGTATTATCCTGTTCCAGCGACATACGCCTTCCGTAATGGAAAGCAGATCGAAAGAACGGATAAAGCTCTGCGCCCCACCTATACTTGTGCCTTATCCAGCTAGAAACTCCCTGTAACATGGTAACTCCCTAAGTCAAGTTAAATCAATCCCAATTCACTTTTATCTGCTTCGTAATTTTCTTTAAGC
The DNA here is from genome assembly GCF_000196875.2 of Halomonas elongata DSM 2581. Classification (NCBI taxonomy): domain Bacteria; kingdom Pseudomonadati; phylum Pseudomonadota; class Gammaproteobacteria; order Oceanospirillales; family Halomonadaceae; genus Halomonas; species Halomonas elongata. Next base: position 1,602,207 of record NC_014532.2, on the reverse strand, counting down.
TTTTTTGTCAAACCTTTGCTAAAAGGCTTCAAAGGAGTTTTTTTAGTCAACTGCTTGTTACTCTCTATCATCCCCATTGCACGTCTAACCATATGGCCGGGAAAATGCTTGGACATCATCAGCAACATATCATAAGCCTCATAAGATATCTTAGATCTTCTTATGGAGGGGTTGTCTGCTGCTGGCATTAGATCCACTTTGTCTCCGACAAGCTGATAAAAGTATGCATCTTCGTCATTAAAAATATTCTCAAATGCAGTTACTGTTATCTTTTTACCAGCAACATCTTCCAAAGCTTCAACAAGAGGTAGCCAAGAAAACTCCTTAACAAAAAACTCATCAAAGTACTGGCAAACATCTAAAAAAGGATAATGACGCAAGTACTCACAGTAACGAGAAACTAAGTAGCTTTCAGGATCCCGGATCGTAATATGTGCCTCCAGAGACTCTGGTGACAAAGCATCCAAAAGGAACTGCAATCTAGTGGGTCCCTTGGGATACACTAGCTGACTTGTTGGCTTATCAGTTCCGCCCAATATATTTTCATCGGACAACAATATTGTATCGTGAGCGTCCAAGAATTTTTTTGTTTCCCTAGACAAGCTCATATTCTTCTTTATCTGCGACGTAAAGGAACTACGAGTTTCGTCTAAGCTAAAGCAACCAACTCCAGCTTCAGAAAGCGAATCTTTCGAATTATAAATTCTAGACTGTACATAAGTCGTAGCCGTCTTATGGACGCCAAGATGGAGTATCAATTTTTTCATAGACTCAACTCTCTACAACAAGCTTCAACAATTCAGGCATATAGACTTCATAAATCTTCTTCTCTGGAACAAGAACGGGGTCTGAAAAAACCACCTCCTCCTCAAACAGCTTTCTCTTACCCAGAAAATCGTTAGCCAACTTTTTGTTTCCATCTTGAAAAGATTCCAGTATTCCTTCCCTCTGCTCTGGAGTAAACACAATTTTACTTCCATCATCTTCGTCAATATTTATTTTTTTGATAGAAGACAAAACCTTTTGACGGCCCTTTGGCTTCAAGGCCAACAGCCCTACTCTTCTCGCTATATCTAGCTGTCCTTTAGTCAAAGACTCATTCTTTGGCTCCTCATTAACTAAAGAAGACTCATCAACCCCCAAAAACCGGAAGAAATCTTGTGTAGTATTACTTACAGAAGCCTTCTCCATCACGCCGATATGTAACCTATCCTTATCAACAAATTCACATATACGCGGCACTAGCCAGTCATAATTAATCCAGTAAAAATCTTTTATATTTTTTATAAAAAACTCAGGAGAAGAGGAAGAAAACTTTTTTGACCAAGGCCATTTTATATGCTGGTTATACCATGACTCTAACCAAAGGTCTTGGCGCTTTACATATAACGAGGCTGATAAATCAAATTCTTCACTTAATATCTTCAACCATTTCGCATCGCGAAGCTGACAAAAATCCTCCGACGACAAAACAATTAACTTATCTGGATCAGAACTTTCAGCATGAATTTTATTTACTAATTCATTAGGCTTTAGCTTCCCACTAATAATCCCCCAAGCGGTCTTAACATGACGATGACCTACTCCTAGATCGGGATAGATATACCCTTGGCGCTCAAGCTCTTGAGCATTACCTAATAAATTATAGTGTATCGATGTTGTACCTGTACGATGGATGCCAAAGTGGATATGGAGGCGTTTCACGAGGTCTCCTCAAAAATCTCTAACTATTGGGATTAATGCTCAGAGAGTTTCGTAAATCTCATACTCTTCTGATAAAAAATCCATGGCTTCTCTCTTAACAGAATCATCCAATGTATAATCCAGCTCATGCGGAGAGATGTTTTTCTGTGGAATTTCCAGATTCATACCAATGCGTTCTTGTAGAAAATCATATAACGGCTTTTGCTTATCTAGCCGGAAAACTTTATCAACAGCCACACGTCCTTCTTTATCTGAAACAAAACGGCTTTGCCTGCCCACCTTGTTCCAAGAAACATCATGATTATTTATATAAGCCAAAACAAATTCTTGGAAGCTAACATCTCCAGTATAGTTTCTATGACGCGGTGCCTTTGGATCCGCCAACGCTTTTCTTGCCCTATACCGATACCAGCTCTGCAGCCATTCCAATGGCTCTCTGAACAGACAAAATGTAGTGACATCATTAACGCCTGCAGAGATAATAATAGGCTCCACCTTCTTAACATACCCCCTATAATTCATATGCTTTATCTTGGGGTTTCCTGTAAATATTATTTGACTATAAGGCATCAAAGCTTTTTCTATAGATGTAGAAGCACACTTAGGCATAGAAAGAAAAGCTATTTTTTTCTGCAGACTTACCATCATAGAACGACCTATCGAAACCTTTTTGGATAAGGGTCAGTGGGCTAATTTAAGTTGAACGCTGACTGCGCCATAACCATTATGGTTCTAATGCTATTTGTATCTAAACGCTAGTAATTCGAGCACCTCGAAAAATACTTCACACGTGCATAAAGAACATCTTATTCTTGATACATAACTAATAACACAACCAACAATCAATTGCCTTTCGCCACTGTTCAAGATTCCCGCCTTCCTCTCTAGACGAAAGGTGTTCTTGGCAGTCCTCTATATTTTTTTTACAAGCCATTTCATTTTTTGCAAAAAAACACAAGTTTTCGAAAAGCCCTATTGAATCCGAATAATGATAACTCTCTGGAATATTCCATGAAACATCAGCCATCTTCCAACAGATGGCAGGAACACGATCGTGAATGGCCGCTGTAACAGCTCCTCCTCCACCATATACTCCTGGAAGAGTGAAGATTAAATCAATATGCTTATAAATTCCGCGGAGTGTATTAGAACCTCCCATAATAACCAACCTTTCCTCTTCTACTAATTTTTTTATCTTTTTATCAACCCCCACAATTTTTTCTGGCTTTGTTTCACCCACAATGAGAACCCTAAGACAACTAGCTTTATGAAAGATCTCAACAAAACTATTTATTTCTTTCGTACTTAGACCTTCAAACCATTCAGAAACCCTATTTGCATTAAGAACAACAGCTGCCAAAAAATCATTACCTTTCTTAAGCTCAGGCCCTAAATATGGATCATCATTGAGAATCACATTAGTTATTGGCTCAAGATAAAAACAATTCTCCTCCCCCAACTCTTCCTGAAATGCTGATTGTATCTCTTTGTTCCTTGCAATAACTGCATTGACAGGAAAAGCTATAGAGTTTGATTTAGAATTACTTGCTGGTAAAAATATAACAGGAAACTTTTTCGAAGCTAAAGTAGAACAAACTTCAGATTGATATGACCCACCTACAGATATTACAAGGTCGGGGGAGATACAAGTGATCCAACTTTTAAATGTTTCTAAATCCAAGCAACTGCTGGTATATACCGATTCTTCTTCAGGGTTTAAGCTCTCCCAATGCTTCCTAAAGCCATCCTTGACTTGATCAGTATAGCGTATATCCCCGTGTGGAGCATCTAAAAATCCTTCTCCAGTAATAGCCAAATATACCTTGCACTCTCGACATGCCTGCTTTATTGTTTTGGCTACAGATGTAATTAAGTTAAGATGTGTAGCCTCAACACTAGCAGGCATCGCCCCAATTATAAAAACAACTTTCGTTACTCCACTTTTTTTTACATTATTAAGCACAAAAGTCTCTGCTTCTAGGCATTTATTTAATTGGCTTTTAGCATGCAAGGAAAGCTTCCTTAAAAACCTAACCCGAGCGGTAAAATTATCGCTCAAGATAGCAAAGTACCTCTTTGACTTAACATAGCGTGTCGCAAAGCTATACACATTACTTAGAAAGTGTATATCATTCGATAGAGAAATTTTCTCATAGTATTCATCAAACCATTTAGGAGTCTTTTCAAATGACTCAAGCTCAACCTTAAGACTCAATTTTTTTATATCAGCTATATCTTCAAAATCGTCAATAACCGATATATTTTTATTTACCCACAAAGGAAGTTTTTCATGTTCCCGACTTAAAAATCGAAAAGAACTAATCACTCTCCTTTGTGTTGGAAGGTCTGACTTCAAAGTAATAATTGAAAGTGCACTAACAATATATTTCCCTGGGAATTTCAAGGGAGGCACAGAGACTTTCTCCCCAAGAGCATGTACGAGGGCATGTAGCATCAACAAATAGAGGCTTAACGAATCTTTATTGTCCATAACAGTCAGACCAAGTTAAAATAAATTTAAACTGAAATAAAGCTGGCTGAAAAAGAGAGCATTATCTCCTATATGCCTTGGAAGTAACGCAGCGCATCAACAAGAGCAGGATCTGTTACGTGAGGTCGAGTAACCTCAAATCTATTCTCAAAGCTATACTCTGGAAAAGAGGCACCACCATGGTACTCTATCATTTTCGATAAAGTGTCATAAAAATATTTTGGATCACTACAAAAATCTTCATACTTTACGATTAACTTCTTATGATCTTCTAGCTTATTAAACCCCTCCTCCAAAGATTGGTTAGTATGGTGGATCTGCCCTGCCACCTGCTTTATAGGATCAAGTTCAATAAGATCCAGATATTCTTTTATTTTAAATGAGTACCATTTTTCAATATCGCCATACTGCCGCTCACGAGCCTTTAATGCCGACTCAATATTGGCCAATGGATCCCTCTTCAACCAAACGAATATACATTTATCGAAAAGATCATTTAACTCAAGCAAATTTTGATTCATAATCATTGCTTTAAGCATGAACGGTTTTTCTAAATTATTTGCCAAACCATTCAACTCATCTCTAAGACCATCGAGACTTCCTTCTCTTCTCATAACTTCAGGAGGAGCATAGTCGAACTCTCTGTATGGTAAAAAACGTCTCCAGAAGTACCAGAACTCATTGGGAGCTAGCGCACCTTTAGTTTTACCATTATCAGAACTAAAGTTGATATCGGATTTAAAGTCTAGAATTTCATCCCGGAAATTATACACAGGGTCGGTGAGTAGTTTCTGAATCTGCAAACCGACTAGTGGAGCAGCGTAGAATCTTGAAAGAAGGTTCGTTGGGTAACCAACGAGCCCTGTCGAAGCCAACCATTGAGTAAAGAGAGTGGTACCAGAACGCAGGGGGCCTACTATAAAAATTTTTGGAAGCTTTTCCTGAACATCACTCACCAAGTCATTGTTAGCTCCGGAGAGCAAATCATTAAGATTGGGAAGAAATGTTTCGAGTGAAGTGTTGCGACTAAATTCTTTTTTTCTATCCTTTGAACTCATTCAATCCACCTCGTACATTTCAAACTTCTCTACAACCTGCTCTGGTGAGCACCACATCATAACATCTATTATTGACATGTATGGGAAAAACGTTTCTTGACCTTGATAATATGGAGCTTGATTGTTTTTAATAAACTTAAGCTCAATATTTTTCTCCAGAAACTCACCCTTAGCATACAACTGTCTGCCACCAGGAGAATTAATATAAACCTCACTTTCCAAACACTTGCATAGACTTACTAAGCGTTCAACCCTGCCACCCAGTCTTTCATAATCAAGGTCACTGGATTTATACGTCTGAAGCTCAAGGCCTAAATATTCAAATATCAATTGGTACGATTTTTCACAAAGAGAAGCTATAGAGCGATTTGGTGAGACAAGCACTTCATGCACGATAGGGTATATTTCGTTAAAATAAGGTGACTTGCTATACGATTGTTCTAGAAGGGAAAGTGTCTTCTTGACATCAGAAGAGTAGTATAGATCTTTTATTTTCTTGTTAGAAGACGCTCCAGGCACAGGTACTGTGAATCGCTGAGGCTGTCCTTGTGACAAAACAGTATTTCTATTTATATACCCTTGTTTTATATAATTAACATCATCATATATAACAAACTTATCAGAAGCATACATCAACTGAAAATAGCCAACATATGGAAACAAATAGGGCTGCATCACAGCTAGCTTTGTCATACCATATCTCTCCTAACTATTTTCGCAATATCGGCCACCATATCCTTTGAGAGACCATGATATACCGGAAGACAAATTATTCTTCTTGATATATCAGCTGCATTACTGACATTAGATGTATCATCAACGTAGGGAAGCGAATTAAGCGGTGGGAAGAAGTACCTACGTGCCATAACCCCCTTTTCATGAAGTCTTTTGACTACTATTTCAACTTCTTTTTCTGAATTTAAAACCACTGGAAAGTAAGAATAATTCTGAACTTCTCCAAGGCTTGGAACCTGTGTCACATAGCAGTCACGTAGTACAAAATGATAAGCTTCCCAAATCTCTCTACGCTTCTCTAGGATAAGATCGATATCATCTAGAACACTTAACCCCATAGCAGCTTGGAACTCACTCATCTTAGCATTAATCCCAGTTCTTTCGATGTTTCCAGAACTAGAAATACCAAAGTTTATGATTTCCTTAGCCTTATCGAAATCTTCCTTACGGCGGAAGATAACACCCCCCCCCTCGATAGAGTGAAACAACTTGGTAGCATGAAAACTCAGCGTCGCTGCATCGCCATACGTTAGCAAACTTTTCCCTTGATATATAACACCAAAGGCATGGGCAGCATCATAAATTACAGGTAGATTGTGCTTATTTGCTATTTCATCAATACTATCTACATCGCAAGCATTACCAAACACATGCACAGGAACGATCCCCTTTGTTCGATCAGTAATAGCTTGTTCAATAGCTAGAGGATCAAGACACCAGCTTTTCCGATCAATATCTACAAATCGAGGTTCAATTCCTTCCCATTTAAGAGAGCTTGTCGTCGCTACAAAACTGAATGGTGTTGTGATTGCTTCCGTAATTTCTCTATCACAAACACCGCTGATGCCCAGTGCTCGGTAAGCAACTTGCAAGGCTAATGTTCCATTTCCTACTAAAAGAAGATTTTTTACGCCTAGATAACCTTCCAATCTATGGGTTAATTCTTGCACCAACGGACCGTTGTTGGTCAGCCATTCTCTCTGATATATCCCATCAATATATTTATCTAATTTATTTCGATCCGGCAGATAAGGTTTGGTTACGGGAATCATATGCCATTCGCTCAATAGGCTGGAAAGTTAATATACTACCTAACTAGATAGCGTCTTCAAGAAGATTTATCTTCATCGGAAAGCTCTAGCAAGTATTTCCCATAGCCGTTTTTTGACAACTTATCACCTACGGTAATCAATTCTTCTGTTGTCATCCAACCATTTCGCCATGCAATTTCTTCTAAACAAGCAATTTTATATCCCTGGCGCCTTTCAATCGTTTCAACAAACTGAGCTGCTTCAAGCAAACTATCATGAGTACCGGTATCCAACCATGCGAAGCCACGCCCCAAAAGCTCTACATTGAGTTCATCCCGTTCGAGATAGACCTGGTTGATGCTAGTAATCTCTAGTTCACCACGGTCTGACGGCTTTACGTCACGCGCGATATTCACCACATCATTGTCATAGAAATAGAGGCCGGTAACAGCGTACTTAGACTTCGGGGTCTCAGGTTTTTCTTCGATAGAAATTGCCCGCTTACTTTCATCAAACTCAACGACTCCAAAGCGCTCGGGGTCCTTGACTTGATAACCGAATACCGTAGCCCCCTGAGAGCGAGCCATCGCTTGTGCAAGCTTAGGTGTAAAACCTTGACCATAATAAATATTATCACCTAGCACCAGGCAAACATCATCATCCCCTATAAACTCTTCACCGATAATGAAAGCCTGAGCTAGTCCATCAGGACTAGGCTGGGTTGCATAACTAAGCTTCACTCCAAACTGGCTACCATCTCCCAGCAATCTCTGAAATCCAGTCAGATCATCAGGTGTTGTGATAATCAAAATTTCATGGATCCCAGCCAGCATCAGTACTGACAAGGGATAATACACCATGGGTTTATCATAGATGGGCAGAAGCTGTTTAGAAACACCCTTTGTTATCGGATAGAGTCGAGTTCCGCTCCCTCCAGCAAGCACAATTCCCTTTCGCTTTCTTGCTGCCATCACTTTTCCCCTTTTGATATCATCTATGTGAAAGTCTAGCTCAATCCCTAAGCTTCAATTCCCAAACGTTCCCCCTTATAGCTTCCATTCTGTACCCGTTTCCACCAATCCGTATTTTCGAGATACCAGTATACAGTCTTGCGCAGCCCAGTCTCGAAAGTTTCTCGAGGAGTCCAGCCCAGCTCTCTTTCGATCTTTCCAGCATCGATGGCATACCGCAGATCATGGCCGGGTCGATCAGTGACAAAAGTAATCAAATCTCGATATAAGTTATCATTTGGCACCAGCTCTTGAAGTAAACTACAGAGTGTTTCCACTACCTCAAGGTTGGTTTTTTCATTATGACCGCCAATATTATAAGTTTCCCCGACTTCACCCTCCACCGCCACCTTGACTAAGGCTCTAGCATGATCCTCCACATATAGCCAATCACGTACTTGCTTACCATCACCATATACAGGTAGAGGTTTACCTGCCAGAGCATTCAAGATCATCAAAGGAATCAATTTTTCGGGGAAATGATAAGGCCCGTAATTATTGGAGCAATTAGTAACTAGGGTCGGCATGCCAAACGTCCTGTACCATGATCTCACTAGGTGATCAGAACCTGCCTTACTGGCCGAATAAGGTGAGCTGGGGGCGTATGGAGTATCTTCTGTAAACAAAGCCTTCGTTTCGTCCAAGTCACCATAGACTTCATCAGTTGATACATGATGGAAACGAAAGCCCCGGGCCTTTTCGGGATCGCTTTTTTTAAGCTCTTTCCAGTAATTTCGCGCTGCCTCCAATAGCACAGTAGTGCCCACTACATTAGTCTGAACAAACTCTGCAGGTCCATCAATAGAGCGATCCACATGACTTTCGGCAGCCAAGTGCATCACCACATCCGGCTGATGCTTTTCAAATAACTTATTTATCGCGGGAGCATCACATATATCTGCCTGCACAAAGTTATAACGAATATTGTTCGACACACTATCCAGAGATTCCAAATTCCCTGCGTAAGTCAGTTTATCAACATTAACCACTTCATGATCAGTTTCATTGATAAGCTCACGCACCACAGCAGAACCAATGAACCCTGCCCCACCTGTTACTAAAAACTTCATATCATCTCCTTGTGCGTATCCCTGAGGCCTCCTGGCGTCAGATAGTATTTTCTTGCAAAAAAACACCCGTCAGGGACGAAATCTTGATAATTCAGGTTTGAAGCTCTACCTTCCCGATCAAACCTTACGTACGTCAAGCTTCTATCTGATACAGTCTCCGAGAACTCATGATAAACTATAGTCTGAAAATAACACTCATCGGGAACCCAGGCCGTTCTTAATCTTTTATATCTTCTCTCTCTCTTACAATCATCGAAAAGCTTAAAAACTGTATCCTTGGACAAACACCACCACTGACTACCAAAACGAACTTCAAAATCTTTGGGCATCGGCCTTTTAAGTTTCAAATATTTTTGAGCTCGGTACATCCAACGATGTAGTTTTGGATACTTTCTTTTATCAAGGTAATGTCGATACAGATAACGATCTTCTCGAATACCACCTTTAATCCAATCACTGGTCTCACACTCGATGAAATCTGTTCCCTGATAGGCTGTCAAAAACTCTCTGAGTTCACTTAACGGACGTACAGGGCGACAATATTCGCTTATGAGGTAAAAATAATCTGATACATCTGTTTGTTCGAGGGCATACCGTAAGGCACGCAAGGGAGCTTCCACCAGCCCCCATTGTCCCCACCCGCAACGCACTCGATTTCGCATCAGATGACAGCGCGGCTCGCCGTCCAATGCAAGGGCGAGCTTCTGGAAAATCGTTTTCGGCGACTTCTTGTCCAGATGAATAATCACCTGGCATTCAGGATCTTCTGTCAGTAATTGTCTGACCAGATCAATGACACGTTCAGCGCTATCGTGACAAAGGACGATAAAGGTTATCGTGACAAGGGAATTACCGGCCATCAGTTGACTTCCAGCAACCTTCTGGGATCAATTTGCGGTCTATCGCTATATGTCAACGAACATACTCTTCCCACATCCTTGTCCATCAATGCCTGCAAGCGTTTGAAATTCTGCTTATGTCGATAGTATCCCTTCTCGGTACGCTTCGGATGCCAGAGATGCACCAGAGTACAGCCTTGCTGGCGGCACTCCTCACCATAAAGTGCGAAGTAGGCACGAAAGCCACGATATTCGGTAATCGGGCCACTCCCCATATTACGTGTATACTCCGGCGGGCGCGGTGCTATCGGGTACAGGCTGGAGAGCCGATGTAATAGTTCGAAGTCCTCCGCACCATGCCCCTTGAAGCCTTCATCATGCCCCCCCATGGCAAGCAGATCGGCACGGTTGGTTACAATGCAAGAACTGCCTTGAACCAGGAAATTCATTCGCTCATGAGGATGGTTGTCGCGATTTCGAAAGCACCAGGCCTCCTTGCTGTCTTCAAAGTGCTCAAGAAAATGCTCCGTCCCATCCTGCGTCAGAAAGGCAACAGGCACGCAAAAAAAGTGTTCTGGACGAGTGGCCAATTCCACTCTATGTATATGTTCCAGTAGTCGCCGATATACTTCAGTCAAGGCCAGAAAGTCGACATCATGAAAGATGACTACAGGGGACCTGGCAGCTAGAGCCCCCCGATTTCGGGCTCTAGCCAAGGAAAAACGTCGATGCCGAGTACGCAGATAGACGCCCCTGACGACCTGCCCTCGCAGCGTTCTCTGCTCCACGATGTGGCGAATATGCCGCCGCACCACCGGCTCCGAGCCATCATCCACGATGATGACTTCAAATCCACTGGGAATTGTCTCCAGCAGCCGGGTCAAGCGCAGTATTTCCCGCTGCTCGATCTCCTTGGCCCGAAGAGGAACAATGACAGATGCGGCTATGCACTGCTCATGTTCCATTGATACGGCATCCTTCACTATATTCCCGTCCATGTCGGTCCATAGCGAACGTTAGCGCACATCGAATAGGTATAGCCTACGCAACAGGCGCTATCCAGTTCCTTATATGCCTCCATCCAGAGCACTGCTCATGGTTGGTATGGCTATGTCAAGCCATCAATCCCTGTGCTCCTTGATGATCAGGATCAGCATACTGAAGATAAAGGCCAGAAAGATAGCAATAAGGGCAAAGACAGTACTGTTGTACAACCGGTCAGGTTTGGTGGAATATTCCGGCATGAGCGGGCTTTGCAGCACACTCACCTGCTTGAGCTTACGCGCGGCCTCGATCCTTGTATTTTCCAATGCGGAAAGGGCACTGGAGTAGGTCTCCTGGGCAAACTTTGCCTGCAACTCCAATGTTTGATATTCCGAGGACACCCGATTGAGCGAATCCCCGGTCGCCTGTGCCAGGCGGTCCCTCTCCTTGCCGATCTGCTCACGCAATGCATTGATTTCACTCTTTATACGCTGCATCTCGGAGGATCGGGCGCTCTGATAGCTCGCGAGTGCTTGCTGCTTGGCCTGCAGACGGGCCAGATCACCTTCCAGGCTTGCCACCACCTGATTCAAGCTCTCCACGGTATGGGTCGGCGAGATCAGCCCCTTTTCGTTCTGATAGGCGAGCAAGTCGGAACGGGCATCCTCCATTCGCTCGCTGAGCCGGTCCACCTGCTGCTCAAGAAAGCCAACTTGTTCTTCGGCCAAACGGTTACCCATCTCGTTCATGTGCTTTTCACCGGCGGCTAGCAGCAATTGTGTCATGTCATGCGCAAATTCCGGTGTATAGGCTTGCACCTCTATGTCGAGCACACCTGAGTATTCATCCATCTCGATGTTGACGCGTTTCAGGTAATATTCATGCAATGTTTCTATCGGCGCATCGCGATCCCTGAGCCGAGCAAAGAAGTCACCATTCTGACTATAATGTTGGCGAAAGGCGAGCTGTTCATCCACTTGCTTGAGCATATCTACCGACAATAGATATTCACGCAACAACAAGAGATCGCTATCCCCCCCCCCTCCACTCAAGATGGACGAGAAGCTGATATCAGGAGGAGCAATCTGAGGACTTTCCAGCACAACCGTGGCGCGCGAAACGTAACGATCCTCCGCCCATGCGAACCAGTAGAAAGCCACCAGAAGGATGGCGAACAGGGTAAGCGCCCAATGGGGCTGTGATTTTATAAACCGGGTCATGAAAAAGGTACATCCATTGTGTGGCTTGAATGACTACAAGACTGTCTCTTTCAACGAGTCAGTCTTGATTCACTCCAGGTTGTGAGTCAGCTCCAGCATCCCTGGGCCCGGAATGGCTACTCAGACGTTCCTCGGCCTGTTGGAGTTGCTTGTTTGCTTTACGAAAACGACGCTGGTAAGGCTTGAGATCCACTTCTACTAACTGCATAGCTTTAGCATGCTCAAAAGCCGCCTTGGCAACTTCCAAATCGGCACGACGCCTGGCAACGAGACTCTCGAGCTCCTCTTGTGTTTCACCTTCTTGCATTGATGAATCAGCCTGTGCCTGCTGAGCTTCCAATTGTTTCTTGGTCTTGCTCTGTTGTGAGTGCTGCTCTTCTTGAGACGCTCCAGGGCGTTGTTGGGGCTTCCCCGATGTTGCTTGGCCGACCTTCTCACCTCGTTGCTTGCGAACCTCATCCGCCTCGGCATGATAAGCGGCAATGGCATCCTTGATATCGTCATACCAGGTAGCTCGCCCATTCTGCAGATAAACTCCCGCCTGACAGAGCTCCTTCAGCATACCCTCACCATGGGAAACCATGATCAAGCTGGCCTTCCCTACCTTGTCTTTGAAGGCCTTGGAGGCCTTGGCCTTGAAGGCGCGGTCCCCCACTGAGGTCGCCTCGTCAGAAAGGTAAACATCGAAATCGAAAGCCAGGGAGAGGCCAAAGTTCAGACGGGCACGCATGCCTGAGGAGTAGGTCTTGATGGGTTCATCAAAGGCTTCACCAATCTCGGCAAAGTCCCGAACGCGCTCGATAATATCTTCCACGTTCTGCCTGCCACCGTGTACTCGAGCCACGAATTTGACATTCTGACGACCAGTCATCGAGCCCTGGAAACCACCGGAAAGCCCGATGGGCCAGGAAACCCGGCAGCCACGATGGATACTACCTCGTTCAGGTACATCCATACCAGCGATCAGGCGCAACAAAGTAGACTTTCCAGCACCATTTCTCCCTACCAGCCCGACACTGACGCCCATAGGAATGGTAAGATTAATATTCCTGAGCACCCAGTCGCTACCATGGTGATTATGGTAGCGCTTGTATAGATTTCGAATTTCAATCACGATTTACTCGACACGCAATAGGAAGAATTTTTCTCAGTTTCCCCATAACACCCCATCAAATAAAGCTTATTTTGCTTTGAGCTTTTCCTTAAAAGCAACATGAAGCAAGAGCCCCAAGGCAAGCAAGCTAAAAGTAAAAAACCAGAGATATAATATACTAGTGCCATGCACAACATGGTAGCTATTAAAGAAACCGTAGCGCAGTGTCTCGAGACCATGAATGATGGGGTTATACATCAGATACTTGAGAATATTGTGTGGCAGATGATTGATGGGAAAGATCACCCCCGAAAGAATCAAGAGAGGCAAACTGAGCATCTTCACAATCTTGCCGATCTCTTCCACTAGAGACCCCAATACCGAAACGACCAGGCCAGCCCCCAGCCCCAGACACCAAAGCGAGAACCAGCCAAACATGGCAAGCAGAGCATCGTCCGGCATCATATCGAGGCCCAGCATCAAGCAACCTACGATAAACAGCAGGAAGATGAAGGTACGTAGCATGCCCTCAAGAAAATTGCGCGTCAGTACCGGATCAACCGGTTGTACCTGGCGGTAAGCAAACAATGCCTGGTTGGAATCCACTGCCCCCAAGCCACGCATCAGTCCTTCCCGCACCAGATAAAAACCCATCAAACCAGTGATCAACCAAGGAACAAATTCCGCACCAGGAATCAGGCTCCCTCCCTTTATCTGACTACGAATTGCCACCATGATTAGTGTCATCGCCGCCGGCTCGGCGATCATCCAGAACCAGCCGAGTCGATCCGCCATAGTTCGCGAAATAGCCTCGCGCATGAACATGGCATACCAGACACTGCGCGTCACGTTCCATGGAGAGCGCCCTTCATTAGGCCCGCGAGTAAATATGCTCAGCATAAAACCTTCCTTGCGAGCGAGCGGTGGAGCAATGTTCCTTTACCCCACCACTCCATGCTCAGGTCAGAGATCGAGCGCGACCTTGGTGGCCACGGCAACCTGATAGAGGATCTGCGTGATCGACTTGGCCAGCTCGAGATTGCTGGTCGGCGCCCTCGGCAACACGATGATTTCGTCGCCGGCACGCAGCTTCGCATCGTCGGCCGGGATAACGGCACCATTGCGATGCGCCACCAGGATTCCATCGTCGTTGGCGCGTGGCGTGAAGCCACCGGCCTGTTCGATGTAATCCTCGACGGACATGCCCGGTGTGTAGACCACTGCCTGCGGCATGGTGACCTCGCCACTGAGCAGGACAGCATCGTTGGTCTCGGGAATCTTGACCACGTCGCCATCCTGCAGGCGCACATCAGCGATTCCGCTGTTCCCGCGAGCCACGACCAGCTGGCCGGTGGGCTCGACCTTCGAGGCCTTCTGCACGAAACGCTCGATCAGCTCGGCCTGTTGCACCTGAATCTTGCCTTCTTCCGCGGTACGGGCCGGATAACCGAGGTAGGTCGTCTGCAAACGCTGCAGGCTCTTGTCGAGTGCCTCTTCCTGCTGCTTGGCGACGCTCTCGCGCAGGATCGAGATATCCTGAACGCTGGTCATCTCCTTGGGTACGCCGATGGCGTCAAGGAACTCGCCAAGCCGTGCGTTACGCGGCAGAGCGTAGCGGGACGGGCCATAGAAGCTGCCCTCGACTTCGACCACGATGGTCTCGGCACGCTGATCGGAGCTGAACAGGACTTCGTCGCCGCTCTGCACGGTCTGGCTGGCAAACTCGTCGAGCGGGAAGTATTCGGCCATCGGACCATCACTGCGGTCACCACGCAGCAGCACGTGCGAAACGCCGCTGTTCAGACGGGCGAGTCGCTGCACATCGGCGCCACTGAGCTGCGAGCCTTGCAGCTCATAGCGATATTCGCGTTTCACATCCCCCGTCACGGCGATCGCCGGACCGCGTTCCTCGACCACGATGGTATCGCCGTCCTTGAATTGCGGGCGCTGGATGTCACCGTCGAGCAGGAAATCGTACAGGTCGACGCTAGCGACGGTACGGCCGTCACGCTCCACCCGAATCTGGCGGTAGCTGCCGAGATCCTTGTCGATGCCCCCCGCCTGATCGAGGAAGTAGAGTACCGAGTCGGAGGGTGTTCCAGCGTAACGCCCCGGACTTTCGACATAACCGGTCACGAATACGCCGACCGGCTGGACCCCTTGCAGGTTGGTGTATACCTGCACGTCCTGGGGATAGACGTTCTGGATCGCGGAGCGAACAGTGGCATCCAGTTGCTGACTGTTCATCCCCTGTACCTGCACCGGCCCGATAGAGGGAATGTAAACATTGCCCTGGGCATCCACCGGTATGGTCTGGTCGAGTTCCACGGCGCCCCAGGCGCGTAGCGTCACCTGGTCACCGGGCTTGATCTTGTAACTGGCATTGAGGCCATCTGCCATGGTGCCACGGAAGCCCCCTTCGAAGAGATTGGCCCCGAATGGCTCCAGCTTGTCCATTTCGGCCTTGGGTGGCTTGGCCTCCATTCCATAGTTGTTGGGCTTCACCACCGGGCCATAGTTGGCGCTCTGCCAATTGGCGCGAGGAGAAGCGTCGACATTGCTGCTCTGACCGCCACTCTGTGCTTGTGCCGACGCAGACTGAGACTGCCGGGACTGGCTCTGTTCCTGCTCCGAAAGCCCCATGCTCGACTGCAGGAAGCTCTGGGCATTGGCCGAGCCGGGCAGCAGCAGCAAGCCCGTTACCAGCAGGGCACTCAACGTCGAAGTATCGCGATTGATCACCGGCTCATTCTCCCTGCCTGGGTTTGCGTTACCAGCCGTTGCGAGACCCAACTGCCATCCAGCGTCTTGCAGGCCACTGCCGAGCGGACATTGCCGCCTTGCAGCTGCATGATCTGCAGTTGCCTGCAGTCACGCCCACTCGCCGCGTAATACTTCGCATCCGCCATTACCTCGACGTTGCCGCCCCAGGGACTGTCCTGCAACACGGTCGTGGCACCGGGGCCGGCCTGGCTGAGAAAGCCGTTCAGGTTGGCGCCCAGTTGGGTGCCCTGCGTTGGGCCGTCAATGACCGAGCCGGAGGGATTCTGGCTCTGCTGCATGGCACAGCCCGACAACGTCACGGCGAACGCCACCAGCACCACAGATGCCTGGCGGCAGCCCCAGGGACGCGATCTAGCCCCCTGGCGAAACATGCCACTGAATTGTCGTTTTTCCATATAGGTTTCCCTTGCAATATCGGCCTGGCAGTCGCCGCCCTGAATGAGCCGAAATCGTACGAGCTCGGCACGTGCGGCGGCGTCTCATGATGTAGGGTCGGCGACTACCAGGCAACCGCATACCCGCATGCGGTGCACGGCGCTGCACCCCAGGGTGAACGCCGTGCACATCTGCCCGACAGGTAATGCGTCAAAGCTCCTTGAGGAGACGGGTCAGGATATCCTGCTGACTCATGGTTTCCGTGTTGACCGTCACCTCAGCGTTGCTCGGCGTCTCATAGGGGCTGTTGATACCCGTGAAGTCATGGATCCTGCCTTCACGTGCCTTCTGGTAAAGCCCCTTGGGATCGCGCTGCTCGCAAATGTCCAGCGGAGTGTCGACATGAACTTCGATGAAATCGCCCTCGTCGAACAGCTCGCGGGCCGCATCGCGATTGGAGCGGAACGGCGAAATGAAGGCGGTGATCACGATCACGCCGGCTTCGGCGAACAGGCGCGCGACCTCACCCACCCGACGGATGTTCTCGGCGCGGTCGGCCTCGTCCATTCCCAGGTCCTTGCACAGACCATGACGGATATTGTCGCCATCGAGCAGCATGGTGTGATAGCCGCGGCGGTTGAGCTCGACTTCCAGCGCATTGGCCAGGGTCGACTTGCCGGAACCAGAGTAGCCGGTGAACCAGATGCACTTGCCAGCATGGCCATTGATCTGCTCACGCATGGCCTGGGTGACGCTGGTACGGTTCCACACCACGTTGGCCTTGCTGTCGTGCTCGCGGAACTCGTAGGGCAGCTCGCTATCCAGCGGCTGGTGAATCATGCCGACACCCACGGTGATGTTGGTGAGTCGGTCGATGATGATGAAGTTACCGGTACCCGGGCTGGTACGATAGTCGTCCACCGGTACCGGCGCGGTCAGCTCCACCTGACAGCGCGCGATGGCGTTGAGGTCGAGATGATCGGCGTGGCGCTGTTCCAGGGTATTGACATCGACCTGATAGTCGATGGCCGTTACCTTGCCGGCCATGTCGCGAGTCGCCAGCTTGAGATCGTACAGCTTGCCGGGCTCGAGCGCCTTTTCGTGCATCCAGACGATATCCGCCTCGAAGCTGGTCGCCAGCGGCACCTGGGCGTCCTCGGCGACGATCCAGTCGCCACGCGAGATGTCGATCTCGTCTTCCAGGGTCACGGTGATCGCCTGCCCCGGGTAGGCGACATCGAGATCGCCGTCCCAGGTGACGATACGCTCGACCTTGGAGGTCTTGCCGGAAGGCAAGGCCCGGATGGCCTGACCGGGTTGCAGCACCCCGGCGGCCAGGGTGCCGCAGTAGCCCCGGAAATCCAGGTTGGGACGGTTGACGTACTGCACCGGCAGACGCAGGTCGCGCAGGTTCTGGTCGTGACGAATCTCGACGTTCTCGAGCAGCTCGAGCATCGCCGGCCCGTCATACCAGGACATCGCCTCGCTCTTGTTGACCACGTTGTCGCCCTTCAGCGCCGACATCGGCACGAAGTGGATGTCCGGGGCGTTCAGCTTCTGGGCGATGTCCTGATACTGCTCGACGATCTCGTTGTAACGCTCCTCCGAGTAGTCGACCAGGTCCATCTTGTTGATTGCCACCACCAGGTGCTGGATGCCCAGCAAGTCGGCGATGAAGCTGTGGCGACGAGTCTGGGTCTGCACGCCATGACGGGCATCGACCAGGATTACCGCCAGGCTCGCCGTGGAAGCCCCGGTGGCCATGTTGCGCGTGTACTGCTCGTGCCCCGGAGTATCGGCGATGATGAACTTGCGTTTTTCGGTCGAGAAGAAACGGTAGGCAACATCGATGGTGATGCCCTGCTCCCGCTCGGACTGCAGGCCATCCACCAGCAGCGCCAAATCCACCTCGTCACCGGTGGTCCCGCTGGTCTTCGACGCCTGGGTGATCGCCGCCAACTGATCCTCGTAGATCATCTTGGAATCGTGCAACAACCGCCCGATCAGCGTCGACTTACCGTCATCGACGCTACCGCAGGTGATGAAACGGAGCAGATCCTTGTTCTCATGCTCCTTGAGATAAGCTTCGATGTCGTCCGCGATCAAACTGGATTGGTGTGACATAACGCATCCCGAGAAATAAGGGAGAAGAGGGAAGAGGGAAGAAAACCTCATTAATCTGCGCTGAAGTCAGACTGTTTGCGAATCAGTCCAGTCAGCATGGCAGCGATTTCCTTGGTCTCAGCTACCCAGAGATACCCCTTCTCACGTTCGATGTAGCCAATTTCCATGCCGATATAGATCTGTGTTCTGAGTTCGGCACATGAGCCCTTGGCAATATAAAGAAACTTGATACGGTCATTGGCGGAAGGCCTCGTCATCCCCTCAGCAATATTGCTGGGCACAGACAGGCCGGATCGTGTGATCTGATCCTTGAAGCCGAAATCACGAGAGTCAGCAAATTGACGGTACAGGTCAGCAGATAAACGTGCCGACCGTTTCCAGACATTCAGACGCTCGAAATCCATTTCGTTTCCCCATCTCCATCATGGTCTCTGTAGACTAGGCTAAAGACAGATGGGGTGACTTCCTTTCTTCCGACTTCCTTCTTCCGACTTTCTAACGCGCCGAAGGCGCGTTAGAAGTACCCTTCCCGCTTCTTCTTCTCCATGGAGCCGGCCTGGTCGTGGTCAATGGCGCGGCCGCTGCGTTCCGATGTCTTCGTCAGCAGCATTTCCTGGATGATTTCGGGCAGGGTGGTGGCTTTGGATTCCACCGCGCCGGTCAGCGGGTAGCAGCCAAGAGTGCGGAAGCGTACCCACTTCTCCTCGGGTACTTCGCCCTCTTCGAGGGGCATGCGGTCGTCGTCGACCATGATGTCGATGCCGTCGCGATGCACTACCGGGCGCGGGGCGGAGTAGTAAAGCGGAACGATGGGGATGGATTCCAGGTAGATGTACTGCCAGATATCCAGTTCGGTCCAGTTGGAGAGCGGAAAGACCCGAATGGATTCGCCCTTGTCGACCTTGGAGTTGTAGACGTTCCAGAGCTCGGGGCGCTGGTTCTTGGGATCCCAGCGGTGATGCTTGTCACGGAAGGAGAAGACACGCTCCTTGGCGCGGCTGGCTTCCTCGTCGCGACGCGCACCGCCGAAAGCGGCATCGAACTGATACTTGTCCAGCGCCATCTTGAGCGACTGGGTCTTCATCACGTCGGTGTACTTGGAGCTACCGTGATCGAAGGGGTTGATACCCGCCTCGACACCTTCCTGATTGATGTGCTCGATCAGTTCCATGCCGGCCTCTTCAGCCATGCGATCACGGAACTCGATCATTTCCTTGAACTTCCAGGTGGTGTTGACGTGCATCAGCGGAAACGGCGGCGGCCCGGGATAGAAGGCCTTGCGCGCCAGGTGCAGCATCACCGAGGAATCCTTGCCGATGGAGTAGAGCATCACCGGGTTGCGAAACTCGGCGGCCACCTCGCGAATGATGTGAATCGACTCGGCCTCTAGCTGCTTGAGGTGAGTCTGACGTTCGGGGGTTATTTCCATATCGATCATTCCATTGGGTTGGAAATTGGTATTGAATCAAGAGCCGAAGAACGCGGCGTCGCCGCTGTAGAGAAGAAAGAGCGGCGCTCCCTTCTTACCTCTATACCCTTCCTCCTTATGCCTTCAGGCTCGCTTTCAGTGCATTGGTCCAGCGTTGATCGCGCTCACCGCAAACGATGAAGAATGGGTTGAGTACGGAATCTTGCTGGTTGCAACGCAGGGGCTCAAGGGTCTCGGCATCGAGCACCTCGCCGCCAGCGGCCACGACGACCGCCTGAGCGGCAGCAGTATCCCACTCGCTGGTGGGTGCCAACCGGGGATAGAGATCCGCCTGACCTTCAGCCACCAGGCACAGCTTGAGCGAGCTGCCCATGGAGACCCGCTCGTGCTGCGGTAGCCGAGCACAAAAGGCTTCGAACATCTCTGCACCATGGGAGCGACTGCCCACTACCTTCCAGGTGTCACCACCCTCGCGTGGCAAGGCACGCACCCCGATGCGGCTCGACGTTCCCTGCTCCACTTTCCAGGCGCCCTGACCAACCTGTCCATACCAGGTGGTTTCGAGTACCGGCGCGTGAACGATGCCGAATACCGGGTCGCCATTCTCGACCAGAGCCACGTTGAGCGTGAATTCACCGTTCTTCTTGATGAACTCCTTGGTACCATCCAGCGGATCGATCAACCAGTAACGTTCCCAGGTGCGGCGCGTTTCATAGGGGATCTCGCCGGACTCCTCGGACAACACCGGCACATCGGGCGTCACCGATTCAAGCAAGGCCACCAGCGCATGGTGGGACGCCATGTCCGCTTCGGTCAGAGGACTGTCATCCTCCTTGGTTTCCACATGAAAGGTACGGTTGTAGATCTCCAGCACCTCGCGCCCCGCCGCCTCGACACCGGCAAGCAAGCGATCGCGCATATCGTCCGTCACAAAATCGGTCAAAAGAGTCTCCTTACTCGAAACATTAGACGGAAGAAGGAAGAACGGCACTATGCGCCTTTAAGAGGGGGATAAATCCTTGATGCTCAAAGTGTCGGATTAGCCTATGTTCCCTCTTCCTTCTTACCTTCTTATTTCTTACTTCTCAAAAACCCCACACCAACGGTATCAGCGCCACGGCCGTGCTCCCGATGAGCAGGCTGAGCGGTGCGCCCAGGCGTAGATAATCGAGCAGTCTGTAGCCACCGGGTCCATATACCATGAGGTTGGTCTGGTAGCCCAGTGGCGTCATGAAGCTGGCCGAGGCGGCAAACATGATGGCAATGGCGAACGGCATGTAACTGACGCCGAGTTGATCGGCCACTGACATGGCAATCGGGAACATCAGCACCGCCGCCGCATTGTTGGTGATGATCTCGGTGAACAGCGTCGTCAGCAGATAAATCACGGCCAGCGCCAACCAGGGCGACATGCTGTCGCTCACCACCGCGCCGGCAATGGTCTGGGCGGCGCCGGAGGTGGTCATGGCCGCGCCCAGCGAGAAGGAGGCAGCGATCACCGTCAGCACGGAAAGATCGATATAACGTCGCGCCTTGCTGACGGTGATGCAACCGGTTACCAGCATGCCGCCACCGGCAAGCAGCGCGGCTTCGAAGATCGACAGAAGACCGACCCCTGCCACGCCGACCATCAGCCCCAGCACCGTCAAGGCAAGAGGCGCCTTGTGGAAGTTGGGTGGTGTGGAGTCGTTGAGTGCACTGACCAACAGAAAGTCACGCCGATAGCGATATTGCTCGACGAAGTCGTGACCGGTTTCCATCAACAGGGTGTCGCCCACTTGCAGGCGGATATCCCCCACCTTGCCGGGCAGGCGACGTCCCTGGCGGGAAATAGACAGGATCACGGCCTGGAAGCGCGAACGCACCCTGGCTTCGCGAACCGTGTGCCCGACGCCGGTGAAATCCGGCCCGATCACCGCCTCGACCAGGCAGCGTTGATGATTGGCCACGTCCAGCTTGTGGATGTCGCCATTAGCCGGAGTCACACCCCGGACCTGGCGTAACTCGCGGGCACACTCAGGAGCACCGATGAAGACCAGTACATCGCCGGGCTCGAGTTGGGTTTCGGGAGGGACTGCGGTCATCAGGCGACCATCGCGCTCGATGTCGGTCAGGTAGCCATATTGCAAGTTACGCAGCCCGGCCTCGGAAATGGTCTTGCCAGCCAGAGGACCATTCTGAGCAACCACGAATTCGACACTGTATTCGCGGGCCATGTCGAGCTGCTCGATCACCCCTTCGCGACGCGGCAGCAAGCGATCGGAGAACAATATCAAGAAGGTACTGCCAATCAGCAGCAAGGGAAGACCGACCTGGGCGAGCTCGAACATGCCGAGCGCCACGCCCTTCTCGCTCTGCAGAAGGCCGTCGACGACCAGGTTGGTGCTGGTGCCGATCAGCGTACAGGTACCGCCGAGGATGGCGGTATAACTCAACGGCAGAAGCAGTTTGGAAGGAGGAAGCCGAAGCTTGCGGGACCACTCTTGCAGTGCCGGAATGAACATGGCGACCACGGTGGTGTTATTCATGAAGGCGCTGAGGCTGGAAGCGGGCAGCATGACCCGTAGTTGCGCCTTCTTGAGCGAATCTGGATGACCCAGCAGCCCATTCGCCACCCACTGCACCGCACCGGTTTCCTTGAGCGCAGCAGCGACGACATACAGGGCCGCGATGGTCATGACGCCGGTATTGGAAAAACCGACCAGAGCCTCGGCGGGCTCGAGCACGCCGCTGACCACGAGAAACGCCATTGCCGCTATCAGGATGGCATCCGCCGCGATCCGCGTAGCTGCCAGGGCCACCAGAACGGCGATTACGCTGAATGTACTGAGCCAGGCATCCATTGCCATGGTGGTATAAGACTCCAAAAGTCGCCGAGGCACGCTACCGCCCCGGGATTGCTCCGGGCGATTCCCTTGCCCTGGCGAGTTGAGTTGTATGGCCGCTCCTGCGGTTCCGATGCCTACGCTAGGAAACGTAGATCGGTGGCCATTCTATGGATTTACAACGTTGGCGGCTAGCCGAATGGGTGCGATTTCCATCCGGAAACGCCCGACTGGAACGTAACTTTACGTAACCTTCCAGCTATTCCGGCCTTGGCTGCCCTTTTCGCCCCCTACTGCCGGGGCGCTATTTCAACCGCTAGTCTCGCTTCCTTTTCCTACAGGATTTTTATTCCAACACAAGAAAGAAGAACTTTGTATTGTCGCCAAATGATGACAATACGCCGATAACCCAAGCTTCATCATATAGCGATATAACTGTCATCACTGTCACCTAGGCTCCCGGATGCCAATAATGTTCCGAGGAGACCGATGACATGCTGACACGACGCCAGGTGTTGGGGCTGGGCATGCAAGGCGGTGTTGCGCTTGGCACCGCGATGGCCGCGCCCGCCATCGTGCTGGCCGAGACGCGTCGACCGATGATCACGTCCGGCGTGATGAGTGGCGATATGCTGACCAATCGCGCCATGATCTGGTCCCGCGCCGACCGCCCATCCCGGATGCTGTTGGAAATCGCCGACAACCCGGAATTCAAGGGGGCGCGCAGCCTGCGCGGCCCCGAAGCCCTGCCGGTGCAGGATCTCACCGCCAAGCTGGACGTCGCGGGGCTCGACGGCATGGATACCCTGCACTATCGCGTCCGCTTCGCCGCCCTGGGCGATCACCGTGCGATCAGCGAGCCCGTCGTGGGACAGCTACGCCTGCCTTCGGAACAAAAGCGCGACGTACGCTTCGTGTGGTCCGGCGATACCGCTGGCCAGGGCTGGGGCATCGACGAGTCTCGTGGCGGCATGACGACCTACGAGACCATGCGTCAGCAACGCCCGGATTTCTTCATTCACTCCGGCGACACCGTATATGCCGATGGCCCCTTGAAGGAAAGCGTCGAGCTGGCGGATGGCAGTATCTGGCGCAATCGGCTCACCCCTGCCAAGAGCAAGGTCGCCGAGACCCTCGACGAATACCGGGGCCAGCACGCTTACAACCTGCTGGATGCCAATGTGCAACGCCTGAATGCCGAAGTACCGATGCTGGCCCAGTGGGACGATCACGAGACGGTGAACAACTGGTATCCCGGTGAAGTGCTGGACGATCCACGCTATACCGAAACCAATGTGTCCCTGCTCTCGGCCCGGGCCCGCCGCGCCTTCCTCGAGTACATGCCGCTGCGTCAGAAGCCCGAGGCGCCACAACGGATTCATCGCCGCTTCCCCTACGGTCCGGGCCTCGAGGTGTTCATGCTCGACATGCGCAGCTTCCGTGGCCCTAACGACGCCAATCGACAGGAAGATGGCGCGGCCCTGCTCGGCCGCCAGCAGGTCGACTGGTTGATCGACAGCCTGAAGCGCTCCACTGCAACCTGGAAGGTCATCGCCTCGGACATGCCAGTGGGGCTGATGGTCGCCGACGGCGACAATGCCGAGGCGGTGGCCAATGGAGATCCGGGCCGGCCGCTGGGCCGCGAGCAGGAAATCGCGCGCTTGCTCGAGGCCATCCGCGACAACGATATTCGCAACGTGGTCTGGCTCACTGCCGACGTGCACTACACCGCCGCCCACCATTACGCACCGGAACGCGCTGCCTTCAAGAATTTCCGGCCCTTCTGGGAATTCGTCAGTGGCCCCCTGCATGCCGGGACCTTCGGCCCCAACGATCTCGACGCCACCTTCGGACCGGAAGTCGTCTTTCAGAAGGCCCCGCCCGACGGCCAGGCCAACCTGCCACCCTCCGCCGGCTACCAGTTCTTCGGCCAGGTGGACCTCGATGGCGAAAGCGAGATGCTCACCGTCACCCTGAAGGACGCTGCCGGCAACGCCTTGCATAAGCAGGAACTGGCGCCGGAAAGCGCCTAGGGACAAGAAGGAAGAACGGCGCATCGCGCCTTTAAGAGGGAAGGAAACCCGCCCTGCTCCACGAAGCTTTGGGATATAGAGGGTTTTTCTTCCCTCTTCCTTCTTCTCTCTTCTAGCCACCAAGCGACGCTCTCCTCCCTCCCACCTTCCCGCCTGAGCTTGTTCGCGTATCATGTCCATCTATCTTCATGAAACGGCAGGACGATGGACAGCACTCCGAAACAGAACCTCGGTATCGGCGCCTATCGCGGCCTCAAGCACGACATCATTCGCGGCGTCTTCCAGCCCGGGGAGAAGCTGCTGATGAGTCGACTCAAGGAACGTTACGAACTGGGTGTCGGCCCCTTGCGCGAGGCATTGTCGCAACTGGTCGCCGAACGTCTGGTGGTGGCCATCAGCCAGCGCGGCTATCGAGTCGCTCCCATGTCGCGGGAGGAGCTCGCCGATCTCTACGACGCACGGGCACAGCTCGAGGGGCTGGTGCTCGAACTCGCCATCCAGCGCGGCGACGATGCCTGGGAAGCCGATATCCTCGCCAAGGCGCACACCCTGGCCAAGGTCATGGAGGTGAACAGCCCCGACGAAATGCTCGATGTCTGGGATACCCGGCACAAGGCCTTCCACACGGCCATCGCCGCTGGCTGCAACTCGCCGCACCTGTTGCAGGTTCGCGAGAGTCTCTTCAATCAGGTCGAGCGCTATCGTCATCTGTGGCTGTGCGAGACGGTCTTCTCCGATGAGGCTCTGGAGCGCAAGCGCCAGGAGCATGCCGCCCTGGTCGAGGTCATCCTGGCACGCGATACCGACACGGCCTGTCGGATGATGCGCGATCACCTGATGACCCCGGTGCCGATCATTCTGGAGGTGATGGAGCGCCGCGGGCTGGCTTAGAGATGTGGGTGCGGATAGCCGTCAACGACTTGTCACAAAGTCGGCGCATACTGGGCATCATCGCGCCAGGAGACTGCACCATGCCGCACTTTCTGCGTTTTTCCCAAGGACTCGAAACCCGCCTGGAACGCCTCGCCGAGCGTACCGGCCTCTCCAAGGCCGAATTGATCGAGCGCCTGGTGAGCGACGGCGTCGATGCGCTCGAGACCGAGCTGATGTTCGAGGACGCTCCTCGCCATCCGCGCGCGGAGCTGTCCATTGATCAGTTGCTACGCGAGAGCGGACTGGGCATATAACGGAAACACTGTATAAATGCCTGCGAGGCTCAATCACGGCGTTACGCGGTGCTCGGAATCCTCACCTATCCCTTGGCTCCGGCTCCTGCGCTCCGTGCGCCTTGTGCTTGATACCACTCGTCAATTTATTCAGCGTTTCTTGAAAGACTACCGAAAGCTGGCAAGAAACCGCCGGTACTCGTCATGGGCACGCGCCTGTGAGGTCGCGACCAGCGACACTTCCTGTCCCGGCAGGCATTGTGCCAACCGTGCGCAGGCGAGCGGCGTCAGGGCGCCCAGGCGGGGGTAACCACCGATGGTCTGTCGGTCGTTGAGCAGCGCAATGGGCTGTCCATCCGGCGGCACCTGTACCGCGCCGAGTCCGATACCTTCGGAGATCATACCGCCAAGCCGGCAGCGCAGTTGCGGCCCGCGCAAGCGAACGCCCATGCGATCGGCTCGATCATCGACCCGCCAGGTCGTATTGAAGGCCTGGTACAGGCTGCGTCCTTCGAATTCAGCGATCTGGGCACCCGGCAACAGCGCCAGTCTCGGCACCGCAGCGTAGTCGGGGCGGGCATCCTCGGGAGCCTGCTGCTCTGGCGGCGGAGTCTCTGCCAAGCGACTGCCGCTCAACACGTCGCCCTCTTCCAGCTTGCGACCCAGGCCATCCAGGCCACCGAAACCTTCGCGCGGCACGCAGGCGGTACTGCCGAGGACCGGCTCAGCAGCGAATCCTCCGGCCACGGCCAGATAAGCGCGCAGCCCGTTCACTGGCTGGGTGAACGCCAGCCGTTGCCCAGGGCGAACTCGCAGGCTCCGCCAGAGCGGCAGAGCATCGCCATCCAGCGTCGCTCCAAGGTCGGCCCCGCACACCGCGACAAGGGTCTCTTCCGTGCTTTCCAGCTCCAGCCCGCCCATCGTCACCTCGAGCGCCGTAGTGCCCCAGGCATTGCCGGCCAGCCTGTTGGCCCAGGCCCAGGCATGGGGATCGGCGGGACCACCCTGGGTGACACCCAGGCGCCGAACGCCGAAACGCCCGGCATCCTGCAGCAGTGCCAGGGGGCCGGCACGACGAACCTCGAACAGACTCTTCACGTCACTCATTGGCTCGCCTCCACGCCCTGGGTGTCACCGCCCAGCCGCTCGAACTCGGCGCGCGAGACGGGCACGAAACGTACTCGATCGCCCACGGCAAGCAAGCTGAAGCCCTCACGGTGGCGATCGAACAAGACCGCCGCGGTACGGCCGATCAGGTTCCAGCCACCCGGCGTCACCAGCGGGTAGGCCGAGGTCTGGCGCTCGGCGATGGCCACGCTGCCTCTGGGCACCCGGCGGCGCGGCGTCTCCAGCCGCGGGCCGGCAATCTGCTCATCGACGCGTCCCATGAAGGCGAACCCCGGCGCAAAACCCAGTGCGAAGACGCGATACTCGATCTGGCTGTGCCGCTTGATGACTTCTTCGACCGTCATGTCGCCTCGTTCGGCCAGACGCTCGAGCTCCGGCCCCACCGAGGGGTCGTACCAGGTCGGTAACTCGCGAGGCTCGGTCTTCTCGCCCTCCTCATCCGGCCTCAGATCGGCCAGCAGAGACATGAGTCGACGCCGGGCCTCATCGGGCGCCATTGCCAGCGGGTCGAACACCACCAGCAGCGTGGTATAGGACGGCACCAGATCCACCAGCGCATCGCCGAAGCTCGCCTCACAGCGCCGCACCAGGGCGGTCAGCCAGGGCATGTTGGCCTCGTCGATGGCATCGAAAAGCCGGACCATCCAGCCATCCAGGCCGGCGGACTCGATCCTCGGCAGTGTGCTCGTCATGGTTGTCCGCCTTCTTTCGCCCCACGCTTCCTTGCCCGCCCCTCGGCCACCAGGGCCTCGCGAATGGCGGCGATGGCGGCAATGGACTCGGCATTGTCGCCATGCACGCAAAGGGTATCGGCTTCGAGCACCAGGTCGCTGCCATCCGCGGCGACAAGCGGTTCGCCACGGGCGATACGCCGGGCCTGGTCGACGATGATGTCACGCTCGTGATGCACCGCGCCTGGTTCGCGTCGCGAGACCAGACGCCCCTGGGCATCGTAGGCACGGTCCGCGAAAGCCTCGCGCCAAAGCGTGACGCCATGCTCGCCGGCCAGTGCCAGCTCGGCACCGTTATCGCGGGTGGCCATCACCATCAAGGGCAGACGGGCATCGAAGGCCGTCACGGCGCGCATCACGGCGGCCAGGATGGCATGGTCGCGCATCATGTCGTTGTAGAGGGCGCCATGGGGCTTCACGTAGCCGAGTCGTTGCCCCTCGGCATGGCACATGCCGGCCAGGGCGCCGATCTGGTAAAGCACGAGGTTCTCGACCTCCGCGGGCGAACAGGCCATGGAACGCCGCCCGAAGCCCATCAGGTCCGGATAGGCGGGATGCGCGCCCACCATCACGCCGTGACGCCCGGCCAGGCGCACCGTCTCGCGCATCACGTCCGGATCGGAGGCATGGAATCCACAGGCCACATTGGCCAGGTCCACATGGGGCATGACCTCGGCATCCATGCCCATGGTCCAGGCGCCGAAACTTTCGCCCATGTCGGCGTTCAGCAGCAGGCTGTGCATCCTCGACTCCCTCATTTCACATTGGTCTCGCTACCATCATCGGTCGTCCCTCCCTGCCTGGACAAGCCGGCAGTGCATCATGCCGTGGCCAGTTGCAGGGTGACGTCGTGGATCAGCCGCAGGTCGTTGAAACGGCTGGCGCGGCTCTCCGTTTGATGCAGCCGAAAGGCCCGTTGTTCGCTGCGCGGCAGGCCCTGGTATTCGGCGATCACCTGGAAGAGCCAGATCTCCTCGCCCCATTCCAGGTCGCTTTCTTCCAGATACGCCAGGGCACTGATGCCCGCCGCGTCGGGGTGATCGATCACTTTTAGATAGAAGCTTTCCACGTCCTGCTTGAGCGCCTGCTGGCGAGCCGCCACCAGGCTCTGCTCCGCTACCTCGGCAGGCCGTGCGGCAGCGACTTCCTGCGGCTTGTGCACCGGCGTCGGCAACTGGTGCACGAGCTCGGTCAGCACCCGGGTGTCCGGCTCGTGATCCAGGGCCGGCGCGGCGGCGGCGCTCAGGGGTGTGGCCCGGTTGACCAGTTCCGGCACCTCGCTGCGTCGCGCATAGTTGCCCGGCACGAAATTGGGATGCTCGCGCAGGAAGGCGGCCATGCCGCTCACCAGCCGGCTGCGCGATTGCTGCTGACGGAAACGCGCCATCAGTTCGGTGAGACGGCTCTGCACTTCGCGCAGGCTGGTGTAGTGCTGGCTGAGCTGACGCTGCAACTGGCTGATCAGCAGCTTGCGCAGTGCGCCATCGCTACCGACCAGTTCGATCAGTTCGTCGAAGTCGATCAGCGCCAGGCCATCCAGCAGGCGGACGATCTGCTTCTGCGCCCGGTCGTTCTCGCGAATCTTGTCGTTCAGGCGGCTGACGAAGCCGAAATCGCTGTTGAGGCGTTGCCAGAGGCTGTCGATGGCATCGGCGAAGCGGCCGTTGAGATCATCCACCACCTGACGCAGACGCAGCAGCAACTGTTCCTGCCGCCAGTGCTCGCCCTGGCTCATCGCTTCGCGATAGCTCTGCACCAGGCTGCGCAGCAGCTCGAGTGTTTCGCCCACGTCGGCGTTGACCTGCCGGCGGGTTTCGTCGGCCAGCATCTCGGCGATCAGCTCGCGCACCTTCGGTGCCAGCTTCACGCCACCCTGCTCGTCAGGGCGCCAGACGATGCGAGCCGCCAGCAGGCGACGCAGTGCGGTGTCGCTCAAGGCCTCCAGCGGTATCTCGTCGCGACTGTAGCCCTGCATCAGGGCCTCGGCGTGCTTGCCGAGCAGCGCCAACCGCTCGACGCCCGTGCCGAGCAAGCGGCTTTCCAGTTGATGCTCGTCACTCACAGCAGGGTCTCCTGGGCCGTCGGCGTCTCGTCGTCGACGGGGAGGTTTTCCTCGTCGCGGATGAAACGCACCAGGTCGACGAGGTAGTCGATCTTGCCGGTGACCAGATAGACCTGCCGGTCGGCGTGGGGCTGGAGCAGGTAGCCGTGTTCCTTGAGCCGCTTGAAGACCTGCTTCATCTGGGCGTCGAGCTGCTCGCTCTGGGAGCCGAAGAAGCTGTCGCCGGCGAGGCGCTCGAGATGTTCGCGCAGGCTCTGGTTGTCCTCGCAGCGAGCGCTCAACTCGGCCGGCTTGAGCACATCGCCGGGCGCCACCACGGCATCGTGGCCCAGCGCTTCCTGCATCAACTGCAGCCATTCCAGCATCGGCATCAGGCTGTGCAGGGTCTCGCCCAGTTGTCGGGACAGTTGCTCGCGGGCCTCGTCGTTGAGCTGCCGCCAGGCCAGGAAGTAGACGCTGCCGACATCATTGGTGGCCAGCCGGCGATTGAGCGGACGCAGGTAGGTATCGATCTGCTCGCGCACTTCCTCATCTTCGAGGCGACGAAAGGCCCGGTCGTCGCTGACCGCGCAGATGAACTCGCCGGCCAGCAGGCGTTCCAGCAGTGGTCCATGCTCGATCATGCCGGGGCCTCCTCGGTCGTGCGTTCTTGCAGGCGCTCGGCCAGGCGGCTCAGGCGTGGCTCGATGCGCTTCAGCCGACGCCGATTGGGTTGCTCGGCGTCGCGGTCGATCAGATAACGGTTATGGAACAGCAGCAAGACGTCGGATTCCGGGTTGGGGAAAGCGCCCACGATATGAATGCGATTGCTGTCGCAGGCCTCGAACAGGGTCTCGACGTTGTGGTAGGCCAGCGTGCCGATCTCGTCGATGGGCCAGTGGATGGCGATCTCGGATGGCCCGCGCAGCAAGCGCGTGAAGGCGAGCAGGAACTTGCACAGGATCAGATACGCCATGCCATGGCTCGATGACTCGAGCAACTGACGGTCGTTCTTGATCACCAGGTCGGTGCCGCCCTCGTTCAGGTGCAGCTCGAGACGCAGCAGGCTCTCGAAACTGTACTGCTGGTCGTGGCGCAGCAGGTCCACCACATCGGCCAGGGCGTCCAGGTAATCGTCGCTGGGCAGCTCCCGTGACGAGTCTTCCCACTCGCGATAGCGCTGGGCGAACAGCTTGAGAGGCTCCCAGAAGCCCAGTTCGTCGATGGTCGACTGGATGCGTACCTCGGCCTTGCCGATGCCGTCGAGGCGCAGATCGTCGGCGACTTCCTCGGAGAGTCGACGACTCTGGGCACTGATGCGACGATTGAGGTCGCGAAAGACGGTGAAGAACTTGTCGAGATCCGCCCCCAGGTTGCGCCCCTGCTGGATCAATTGCTGCTGTTGATCCTCGAGCAACTGGAGCATGCCGCGCAGCAGCGGCAACTGGTGGCGCGGGTTGACGCCCAACTGCGCATCGGCGAGCTTGGCCCGCTCGGCGTCCAGGGTCTCGACGAAGCCCTGGCTGGCGCCCTTGATCAAGTCCCCTTCGACCTGCTCGCACCCCTTGCGCAGCGTCTCCAGTTCACGAGCGCGGCTGCCCAGCGCCTGACGGGTTCGCTCGATGCGTTCGTGCACATCACCGGGCGCCTCGTCGAGCGGCTGGTTGGCGACGGTCAGGCCCAGCCCCTCGACCTGGCTCAGCAATGGCTTGAGGGCATCGATGACTTCGCGTTCGCCGTCGCGCCGGGCCTTCAGTGTCTTGACGGTTTCCTGGTGCGCGGCCTTGGTCGCCTGGAAGTCGCTGCGGCACTGTTCACGCTCGTGCTGGGCGGCCTGCTTGTCGCGGGTCAGCGTCGCCTCCCGGTCGACCAGTTGCGGCTTGCGCTCGCCCCATTCGACGCGCATGAAGCGGGTATAGGCATCGAGCTCTTCGCGTCGACTCTCCGTGGCCCGAATGCGCTCTTCCAGACTGGCAAGGCGTGAGCGGGTGTCCCTGAGCGTCTCCGGGTCGACGCCCTCTTCCTGCAACTCCTGGTCGAAGGCGGTTTCCAGCTCCTTGCGCTGGCGCCGGTGTTCGGCCTTGAGATCCTCGAGCTGTTGCTTGTGCTGGTCGATTCGCGCGTCGAAGCTTGCCAGTTGGCTCTGCCCGTCGGCCTTCAGCTCCAGCAGTTGCGCCTGGTGAGTGTCATCGAGTGTGCTCAACGCCTCGCGCTTCTCGTCGCGCAGGGCCTTGTCGGCGGCCCGCTGGCTCTCCAGCGCCTCTTCGGCGGCACGCCGGCGCTCCTTCTGCTGCCGCGCATGACGCTCCTGGAGCTGGTGTCGAGCATCCAGGGCATACTCGACCTCATCGTCGGCGCGCTTCAGGGCGATGCGCGCCTGCCCGAGCGTTTCCTCGACGCCCTGCACCCGCTCATGGCATGCCTTCAACTGCTTCTCGGCGGCCTGCAGGTCGGCTTCGGCACGGGCATGCTCGACCTCGGCAGCCTCGATGGCGGCCAGCAGGCTTGCCTCGTCGCGGGCGTGATCGGGCAGCTCGATGGCAGCGAGATCGAGCGCCACACCGAACAGGTCGTCATGGTCGGCATCCGCCAACTGCGGGGAAAGATCGCGGCGCTCGAGCAACTCGGGCGCGATGACCTTGCCCAGTTGGTGTTCCCAGCCGGGGCGGTGATAGCGCATGAAGTGACGCAGACTGCCCTCGGCGGGATCGCGCTGTCGCTGGAGTTCATGACAACGCTGCTCGGTCCGGGTGAGCTGCTGTCGGGCCTGCTCGCGCTCCTGCTCGGCGGTGTCGCGCTCGCGGCGCAGGGTCTCGTGTTCGCGGCGCAGGCCTTCGAGCCGCCCGGCGGCGGCGTTGCGATCGCTCTGCGCCTGATCGACCCGCGCCTGGGCCAGTTCAGCCTCGCGGGCTTCCTCGGGCGACTGGCCGGTCGAGTCGAGCTGCGCCTTGAGATCGGCCAGGCGTTCGATACCCTGTTCGAGCCGTTGCTGATACGAGGCGTCCAGCTCGGCGCGCCGGGCGTGATACTGCGCTTCCAGGTCGCGCTCGGCGGCCCACTGCCGTTCCTGGCAGGCCGCTTTCTCGTCGCCCAGCTCATCGATGAGTGCCTGGATCTCATCGCTCCGGCGCGACAGATTGTCGGCGAGTTCGCGCAGCCGCCCATCCAGCCGGGACTGGTTCTCCTGGGCGGCGTCCTGCATCAAGGCCAGGTGCTGCTGCAACTCCTGCACCTGCCCGCGCCATTGGGGCAGCTCGGCCAGGTCGCGCTCCAGGGCGGGCATGTCCGCCTCGGCGTACTGCTCGTATTGCTGCTGGAGGTCATTCAAGCTGCGCTGGGTACGATCCAGCTCGCTGGCAAGTTCGCTGATGCGGTCGTTGAGAGTGTCGCGGGCCTGCTCGTAGTCGCGCTCGCGGGCCTGGAAGGCCTCCTGCTGAACATTGAGCTCGGCCTCGGTGTCGGCCAGGACCCGTTCGGCACGATGGCGGTCGGCGTCCAGTTGGGGCCCAAGCTGCCACAGCGTCGACTCCAGGTCGGCGATATCGCGATCCACTTCTTCCAGCCGAGTCAGTGACTGCTGGAGCGGCTCGAGCCGCATCGACTGGCGCATCTGCGCGATCCATTCGCGAGCCTTGGTATTGCGGATTCGGGTCACCGGCAGTTCGACGCCGTCCTCCTCGAAGATCGCCGCCAGCATGGTCTTGAGGGTATCCATCTTGCCCTCCTTGGCATGCACCGCCGAGATCAGCTTTTCCATGTGGCGGATGCGCCGTTCGGGCTTGACCAGGCTGAACTGGGCGGCGATCTGGCGAAGCTTCAGGGCTTCGCGGCGGTTGCCCTGCTGCTGGGTGAAGTCGTTCTGGATCACCGCACGATATTCGGAGGTCGCCCCGAGCTTGGACGAGACGCTGATGCCGGCGCGTCGCAAGCCACTCACCCAGTCGGCATAGTCCAGTGCCACCGCGCCATCGTCGCTTTCCACCAGATAATCTTCGGGCCGATACGGCGCGCCGACGAAGCGATACTCCAGGCCGCCATCCTTCTTGCGCGTGAGCACGGCCTGGCAGACGTTGCCGGCCTCACGGCGATATTCGTAGATCAGATAGCTGTTGCGATGCGGCAGATAGAAGGCATCGAACTTCATCCGCGTCTTCGGCACGACCTTGTTGGGCAACTCGCCGTAGAAGACCGGCACCAGGCGCTGCAGGGTGGTCTTGCCCGAAGCATTGGTGCCGCAGATATTGGTGTGGCCATCGACATCCAGTTCGACCACGCCTTCCAGATGACCGTGGATCATCACGATACGTAACAGGTGGGCCATGCCGCGTCCTTGATCCTTGCTGATAACCGAGCGTCCCGGAGCACTTCTTCATCAATGCCGGGAACCTATTTTGGCCCAATATCTTGCCAGACTACGCGCGCAACCACATGTCCGAGAGTCGATGGATCCACGACCCGCCCCCCCTCACTCGATGACCGAGGCGAAGTAATCGTTCATCCGCTGCAGTGCCGGCTTGATCAGCGGCAGCGGCTTGCCACGGCGCATCAGGGCTTCTTCCCCGGCATAGCTGAACGTGATCGCTTGCGCGGCGAGCCAGCGCAACGGCTCGATCTCCCAGCGCTTGATCAGTTGCCGGTGGGAAGCGTCGGCAAAGGCCCACGGCATGCGCGCCAGCTCGGTATCGCGCTCCAGGATCATGTCCGCCAGGGTGCGGCCGAACAGATGCGAGGCAGCCACACCTTCGCCGGCATAGCCCCCGGCGGTGGCCAGGCCGTGACGACGGTCGAGAATCGCATGCGGGCGGAAATTGCGCGACAGCCCCAGCGAACCGCCCCAGCCATGCGTGATCCGCACACCTTCCAGCGCCGGCAGGAGATCCACCAGCAGGTCACGCCGCATCCGCATGGCGGCCTCGCCGATCGCCTGGTCGGCCTTGGACCTGGCGCCCAGGCGATAACTGCCACGCGCGCCGAACACGATGCGCCCGTCGGCCGTGCGATGGCCGTAATTGATCAGCCGGCTGGCATCAGAGAAGGCAGGACGCTCGGCCATGCCGATCTCCTGCCACACCGATTCCGAAAGCGGCTCAGTGGCGACCACCAGGCTCTGTACCGGCAGCACATGGCGTTTGAAGTCGTGGAAACCGTCGGCGTAGCCTTCGGTGGCACAGACGATCGTCGGCGCCTCGACGCTGCCCTCGCCAGTGCTCACCTTGCGGCGTTCCAGTATCTCGGCGCGACTATGCTCGTGGATCGTCACGCCCAGGCGCTCAGCGCACTCGGCCAGGCCGGTGACCAGCCGCGCCGGGTTCACGGTGGCGACCTGACGATGATAGATGCCGCCATAACCGTCGCGGAAGCGCGCCTTCTCCGCCAGTTGCCCGGCATCCAGCCAGCAGCAATCCGTCTCGCGGTGGCCGAGATCGTGCAAATGCTGCAGATAACCGCGCTGGATGGCGACCTGATCGCGATAGCGGGCCGCCGCGTAGATCGCGCCGCCCTTGTGGAAGTCGGCGTCGATACCCTCGCGTGCCAAGACTCCGCCGAGCTCGTCGACATTGTCGGCGACCACGCCACAACAGAGGCGCCGCTCGTCCAGCGACAAGCCACCGATATGCCGTTCCAGCCCGGCCAGATTGCCCACCACCCAGCCGCCATTGCGACCGGAGGCGCCATGGCCGACACGCTCGGCTTCCAGCACGACGATGTTCAGGGCGGGAGACAGTCGCTTCAGGTAATAGGCGGTCCAGAGCCCGGTGAAGCCGGCACCGACGATGGCGACATCGGCCTGCAGATGCGCGGTCAGGCGCGGACGCGCTGGCGGCCGCTCGCCCAGTGTGGAAGTCCAGAAGTTGCAGAGCGCGTCGTTGTGCATGGCGTACCCGTCATTCCGTCAAGGCCGGCAAACGGCAAGATAATCACGAATACGCTCCGCTGGAAACTGATTGAAGAACGCCGCCCTGGCGAGTTCACGAGTGTCTTGTAGCGCCGGCGGCCTGCATCTCTGCCAGGGCGGCACGCGGATCGCGGGGATAGAAGCGCTCGGGCTGGCGCGCCACATGGGGAAAGAAGCGCGTGTCCTTGTAGGGCATCTTCATGAAGCCCGAAACTCCGAGTCCTTCGATCAGCCCGACCGCATCGAGGATGTCGTCGAGCCGCCGCCGGAATTCCGCCTCCCGGGACGGATCGAGCAGGCGATAGTGGCTATGGATCTTGAGGTGCTCGGGCAGCGCCTCGAAGATGATCATCCCGGTGTGGTGGATCTCGTTCAGTGCCTCGAGCGAGGTGATGATCGCCTCCGGCAGCACCAGGAATTCGTCCGGGTCCGGCCCGTCTTCGAAGTAGCTGTGCAGCCGGGAACGATCCTCCAGCTCGGGCACGGCGCTGACCTCGTACTCGAGCCGCATGTTCGGCGTGATCACGAAGGGTCGGTCCGGCCCCTCGCGCTCCAGGTGCAGGGTGTCGCGGGCATTGAACAGGCAGCTCTTGAAGATGCCTTGGCGGTGAATGGCCCGGGCCAGGCTGACCATGTTGTTGACGGCGGCGACGAAGGCCGGCTTGAGCGATGGGTCGTGCAGGTTGAGCGAAGTGTCGATGTAGACGCCTTCGGCTTCCCAGCGGACCGCCAACCCGCCCACCACCGGATAGTTGCCCAGCCGGCTCACCGCCGCCAGAAAGGCCTTCTCGGTCTCGCCCATGCCCTGCATGAAGTTCTTGTAATAGCGGTCGAGCTGGACGTCGTTGACCGCACTGAGCGTCTCACGGCCGCCCTCCTCGCGCAGGAAGGACTTGCGCGAGCTGTAGACCACGGTGTCGATCTCACGCCCGGAAGCGCGACTCCACACCGGCACCAGAGGCGTCTCGGCAGGCTCCGGCAGATCGATCATGACGAGTCGTGCCAGGCGCGGCATCTCGCGGGTGAAGTGGTCTCCCGCGCGGCGTCGCACCTCGGGGTCCGGATCCAGCATGCCGTCGAGCATGCGGGCGAATTCCCGCGGCAGGCCGAGCGAAGTGGCGGGGATGGCACGGTGACCGAACCGGCAGGACTGCGCCGAGGCCAGCGCGTAGAGCGTGCCGGCCGCCCCCTGCTCGTCGAAGCGCGGCGACGACAGGGCGCCGTTCAACTGCTCGTCGCCGATGAAATAGACATCGCCCAGCCGGGCGTTGGTCTGTTGCAGGTTATCCGACATCAGCTCCATGACGTTGGCGGCGACGAACTGCTGATTGGCGTCGAGCTGGGCGAACACCGAGGAGCCCCAGTCGATCAGCGCGATCGTTTCGGCCTGCTCGTCGAAGACCAGGTTGGACGGCTTGATGTCGCCGTGCACCACCGGGCGCCCCGCCGGCCCGGACTCGCGGCGCAGCGCCCGCAGGATGCCGGCGAGCTGATCGGCGATGCGCACGATCAGCCGGGGCGACAGGCGCCCTTCGCGCAGCGAGAACTCTTCCAGGTTGATGCCCGGTGCGCGCTGCATCACCAGGATCGACTGGTTGCGCACCCGCTGGAAGACGATCAGCTTGGGAATGCGCGGATGAGCAACCTGCTCCAGCATGAAGGCCTCTTCCTCGAGGCGATCCTGGATACGCTGGGGCAGGTTGACCCGGGTGAACTTGAAGACGTACTCCTCGCCGAGCGCGGTGACGCCGGCGAACACGAAGCCATAGGCACCCTTGCCGATCAGCTCGATATCCCGGTAGCCGAGCTGCTCGAGCTGCGCCTGGCACAGCGCCACCCATTCGCGCAGCTTGCGCGCGTCGTGGTGGCTGAGCAGATAGACCGACTGGTCCTCCGGAATATAGAACTGCTGCAGGGGCGCCTGGGTCATCGGCGTTTCAAGGCAGGCCCTTTCAGGCCACCTCCAATGGCTTTGCCTTTTCGATGCGTTCGCGCCGCTTCGCATCATGGGTCGCTTCCCAGAGGTCCGACTTCTGCTGCAGGTTCAACCAGAATTGTGCAGAGTTGCCGAAGACACGACCCAGCATCAACGCAGTATCGGCGGTCACGGCCCGCTTGTTACGACATAGCTCATTCACCAGACGAGGCGACACTCCCATCCGTTCAGCCAGCTTGGTCTGACTCAAACCCAGTGGCTCGAGAAACTCCTGAGTCAGCACCTCCCCGACCGTTGTCGGCTTGCGGTTGGTCAGGATCATGACGTTCACCTGTAAGTATGGGGATCTAGATAGAGGTCGTGGGCCTTAACGACCGCTCCATGGACAAAGCTTCCCAAGTCATAGCAGCATCCCGGCTAGCGCAGCTCGAGCAACATCGTTTCCGGCTCCTCCAGAAAGCCCTTCCAGACATTGCAGAACCGCGCGATGGTGCCACCATCGATCAGCCGGTGATCGCCGGCCCAGGTGGCGGTCATGATGGCCCGCGACACCACCTCGCCCTGGTCGTCGAAGCGTGGCAGCCACTGAGTCTTGCCGATGGCGACGATGGCCACCTCAGGGGCATTGATGATCGGTGCGGCATAGGTACCGCCCAGGGCACCGATGTTGGAGATGCTGATGGTGCCATCGCGCAGGTCCGCCTGGGACACGCGGCCGTCTCTGGCATCGGCGGTCAGTCGCTGGACCTCGCCGGCGATCTCCAGCAACGAAAGCCGCCCGACGTTCTTGACGTTGGGCACCATCAGGCCCGCCTTGCCATCCACCGCCATGCCGACATTGCAATGTGGCAGGTAGTGAATCTCCTCGGCCTCGGCGTCGAGCCGACTGTTGAGAATCGGGAAGGCCTCGACCGCCAGCGCCAGGGCCTTCATGAAGAAGGGCATCAGCGTCAGGCGCATCTCGCTGGCCTCGGCACGCGGCTTGAGTCGCTCGCGCAGGGCCAGCAGCTCGGTGACGTCGATCTCCTCGCCATACTGGAAGTGCGGGATGGTCGAGGCGGATTCGACCATGCGCTTGGCCATCGCGGCACGCACGCCGCGCAACGGCTCGACCCGCGCCTCGGCCGCCTGGGGTTCAGCGGTTTCCAGCGGTGCACTGGCAGAAGTGGCCGCCGCCTCGTCGCCGGCAGCGCCTCCCGCCTCCAGGTAGGCCAGCACATCGCCCTTGAGCACTCGGCCATCCTTGCCGGAACCGGGCACCTGCTCCAGGCGCAGGTCGTTCTCGCGCAGCAGGCGCCGCACGGCAGGACTGGCCGGTATCCGACCATAGGCGCCCTGCCCCTGACCGCGACCGCCGTCGCCTCGACGCTCGCTCGGGGACGGCGCTTCGGCGCGAGGCGACTCGGCGGAAGACGATGCCTGGGTTGCCGCCGTCTTGCGTTCGGGTGCCGTTGAAGCCTCCGAGGCGTCGGCATCTGGAATATAGGCAAACAACGGCGCGTGCACCCGAGCCGTCTCGCCCTTGGCCACATGCAGGCGACTCACCCGCCCCGATTCCGGCGCGGTGATCTCGACCATGGCCTTGTCGGTCATCACGTCGACCACCGGCTGGTCCTCAGCGATGGTATCGCCTTCCTTGATACGCCACTCGACGACTTCACATTCGACGATGCCCTCGCCGATGTCCGGCAGGATGAACTCCCGGGCCTGGCCTTCGGATGGCGGCTCGCTGGCGGGTTCCTCACGGCTCGCAGGGGCTTCGGCCACGCCAGGATCGCTTGCCTCGCTGACGGCCTCGCCCTCGGGCTGATAGGCGAACAGGGGCTCATGCACCCGGGCGGTCTCGCCCTTGGCCACATGCAGCCGGGTCACGCGTCCCGATGCCGGCGCGGTGATCTCGACCAGCGCCTTGTCGGTCATCACCTCGACCACCGGCTGGTCCTCGGCAATCTCATCGCCCTCCTGGACACGCCACTCGACGACTTCACACTCCACGATACCTTCGCCGATATCGGGCAGCTTGAACTCGGACATATCGTTTCTCCTAACCCTGTTAGGGAAACACTGCATCAATCCCTTCGCCTGCAAACCGCTTCGTTACGCGGTGCTTGAAAGCTCGCCCAACCTCTCGTTATGTCTCGCTTTCTGTGCTCCGGGCGCCTTGCGCTTCACTAGGCTCGGTGATTGATTCAGCGTTTCCTCAGCGCTCTATATCGGCTTAATAATTCACGCTGGCGCGTATGGCCTCGTGGATCTTGAGGTGATCGGGCAGATATTCCTTCTCCAGCGTCAGCGGGAAGGGAGTATCCAGGCCGGTCACGCGCATCACGGGCGATTCCAGGTACAGGAAGCAACGCTCCTGGATGGCCGCGGCGATCTCGCCGGCAAAGCCACCGGTGCGCGGCGCCTCATGGGTCACCACCAGGCGACCGGTCTTGAGCACCGAGTCGGCCACGGTGTCCTCGTCCCAGGGCAGGATGGTACGCAGGTCGATCACCTCGCAGGAAATGCCGTCCTTCTCGGCAAGCTCCACGGCGCGCTCGATGACTTCCATCTGGGCGCCCCAGCCCACCAGGGTGACATCGCTGCCCTCCTTGGTGACCTCGGCCTCGCCGAGCGGCAGCTGATAGTCCTCCTCGGGCACCTCGCCGGTCGAAGCGCGGTAGAGTCGCTTGGGTTCGAAGAACAGCACGGGGTCCGGATCGCGGATCGACGCCAGCAGCAGCCCCTTGGCCTCGTAGGGATTGCGCGGAATGACGATCTTCAGCCCCGGCGTATGCGCGAAATAGGCTTCCGGCGACTGGGAGTGATAATGACCGCCCGAGATGCCGCCACCATAGGGCGCACGCAGGGTCAGGCCACCGACGTTGAACAGATCGCCCGAGCGATAGCGGAACTTGGCGGTCTCGTTGACGATCTGGTCGAAGGCCGGAAAGATGTAGTCGGCGAACTGGATCTCCGCCACCGGCACCGAGCCCTGGGAGGCCAGGCCATTGGCGAAGCCGACGATGCCCTGCTCGACGATCGGGGTATTGAAGCAGCGGGCGTGTCCGTATTTCTCCTGGAGATGGCTGGTGGCACGAAAGACGCCGCCGAAGCTGCCTACGTCCTCACCGAAGCACAGCACGCGCTCGTCCTCGGCCATGGCGATGTCCAGGGCGTTGTTGATGGCCTGCAGCATGTTCATGTTCGGCATTTCAGACCCCTCCCTGGTCGGTCGATGCATCGGCGCCGTCCTTCACGGCCGGGTCGAGCGAACTCGCCCCCTTGGGGTAGGCATCGGGATAACGACGGATGTGCGCCTCCAGGGCATCGAGCTGGCGTTGTAATGCCGGGGTAACATCGGCGTAGACATCGGTCACCAGGGTGCCCAGGGCGGGCGGCGGGCGCTTCTCGGCACGCTTCATGGTCTCCAGCACCTCGCGGCGCAGTTCTTCCTGGAGCGCCTGTTCCTCGTCGTCGGTCCACCAGTCGCGCTCGGCCAGCCAGCGCTTCATGCGCAGGATCGGATCCTTCTCGCGCCAGGCCTCTTCCTCCTTCTTGGAGCGATAGCCGGACGGATCGTCGGACGACGAATGCGCCGCCAGACGATAGGTCATGGCCTCGATCAGCACCGGCTTGTTGTGTTCCACCGCGATGCGACGCGCCTCCTCGGTGGCCCGGTAGACCGCCAGGATGTCGTTGCCATCGATGCGGATCACGTGCATGCGATAGCCCAGTGCCCGAGGCGCCACGCCGTCGGCGGCGAACTGCTCGACGGTCGGCGTGGAGATCGCGTAGCCGTTGTTGCGGCAGAAGAAGATCACCGGTGCCTCGTGCACCGCCGCCATGTTCAGGGCCGCGTGGAAATCGCCCTCGGAGGCGGCACCCTCGCCGAAGAACACCAGGGTGCACAGGCCCTCCCCGGCCAGCTTCTGGCCATAGGCATAACCGGTGGCCTGGGGAATCTGGGTACCAAGCGGCGACGAGATGGTCATGTAATGCAGCTTTCGGGACCCGTAGTGGACCGGCATCTGTCGGCCCTTGCCATAATCGAGCTCATTGCCGAACAACTGGTTCATGAACTCGTCGAAGCTGAAGCCCCGATAGACCAGCGCCCCCTGCTCGCGATACTGGGCCATGATCATGTCGGCGTCGTCGAGCGCCGCCGTGGCGCCAACCACAGCCGCTTCCTCGCCGGTACACTGCATGTAGAAGCTGAGTCGCCCCTGGCGCTGTGCCGCCATCATGCGCTCGTCCATCACTCGGGTGGCGAGCATTGCCTGGTAGATGCGGCGCGCCTTGTCCCGCTCGAGCTCCGGTGCCTCGGCACCCTCGACGAGCCGACCGTCCTGGGACAGGACACGATAGGTGGGAATGCTGTACTCGTCCCCGGCCAGGAAGGCCAGTTCGGACGTCTCTCGCGTTGTTGTCATCGTCATGATCCTTACCCCTTTTGGGGGCAGTGTTGTCTCTCCGGAAGCACTGATTCATTGCTAAGCGCGGTATACCGGCCACCGGCGGTGCTCATCTACTGCCATGTAAACGCCGGATGCTGCGTTCCGGCGACGACCGGCCTCCCATCGCTTGCGACATCAATCAGTGCTTCCCTACTTCTGCAGCACCAGGGGATTGCCCCGGCGCCGATCAACGCAACGAATTGACGTTAACGTAAACTGCGATTCAAGGATAGTCCTTCATACCGACAGCATAGCGCATGCGTGTCCGTTCAGGATGACGAGGCCGGCTGAAAGCGAGCAAACAAGCTGTCGACGCACAGTGCCAGCAGGCCGATCAGCAGCGCGCCCTGCAGGACATAGGCGGTATTGCCATTGACGATGCCGGAGATGATCGGGTCACC
Organism: Halomonas elongata DSM 2581; assembly: GCF_000196875.2. Classification (NCBI taxonomy): domain Bacteria; kingdom Pseudomonadati; phylum Pseudomonadota; class Gammaproteobacteria; order Oceanospirillales; family Halomonadaceae; genus Halomonas; species Halomonas elongata. Next base: position 1,559,664 of record NC_014532.2, on the reverse strand, counting down.
CAGGTTGCTCGCGCCCACCGTGGCACCGATGGCGGCCGTGGCGATGTTGATGGTCACCGAGGTACGAATACCGGCCAGGATCACCGGCGCCGCCAGCGGCAGCTCCACCTGACGAAGCCGCTGCCCGCCGGTCATGCCCATGCCGCGGGCCGCCTCGGTCACACCGGGATCGATGCCCTCGAGCCCTGCCAGGGTATTGCGCACGATGGGCAACAGCCCGTAGAGCAACAGCGCCACGATGATCGGTAGCGTACCGAAGCCCAGCACCGGCACGGCGAGCGCCAGCACGGCAACTGGCGGGAAGGTCTGGCCGATGGAGGCCAACTGGCCGACCAGCGGCAGGAAGTCGCGCCCGCCGGGACGCGTCACGGCGACCGCCGCCCCCACCCCCAGCAGGATCGCCAGCAAGGCGGCCACCCCCACCACCAGCAGATGGCGCCCCAGCAGGACGAGAAAGTCGGCCCGCTCATAGATCACCGCCTGGCTGTCGGGCTCGACGAGGCGGAATAACCCCTCGAGCCTTTCCATGCCCAAACAGGCCAGCAGCAACAGCGCCAACCACACCAGTGGGGCAAGCCAGCCGTAGCGACGCGAAGACAGCGAACGACTCATGAATCCGAACTCTCATGGCCACGGGCCCCGACCAGCCGACGCAGGGAAAGCTCGCCGATGGGGATATCATCGTCGTCGACCACGGCAAGGCGCTCGACATGACGCCACAGCATGATCGACAGCGCCTCGCGCAGGGTGGCGTGCTGCGCGACACGCTCCTTGGCCACCAGGCGCGGGCCGAGCGGTGCCATCCGCTCGCTGACGGGCAACAGCGCGGCTTCCTTGAGGCCACGATCCTCGCCGCCGAGCAAGGATTCGACGAATTCGTCGGCAGGCTCACGCAGCAGCTCGATGGGATGGCCCTGCTGGACGATACGCCCCTGGCGCATGACCACCAGTCGATCCGCCAGCCGCAGCGCCTCGTCCATGTCATGGGTGACGAAGACGAGCGTCTTGTGCAACCGCGCCTGCAGGCGGGCCAGCTCGTCCTGCAGTGACTCGCGGGTGATCGGATCCAGAGCGCCGAAAGGCTCGTCCATCAGCAGGATCTCGGGATCGGCGGCCAGCGCCCGCGCCACACCGACGCGCTGGGCCTGCCCGCCGGAGAGCTGGCTCGGATACTTGCCGGCGAATTCCTCCATGGAAAGATCGAGCAGTGCCATCAGTTCCTCGACGCGCTCGCGGATCCGGCTGGCCGGCCACTTCAACAGCCGCGGCACCAGGCCGATATTGCGTTCGACGGTCCAGTGCGGAAACAGTCCGGTGCTCTGGATGACATAGCCGATGCGGCGGCGCAGCACTTCCTCCCGGAACTCCCGTACCGGCTGTCCATCCAGGTGGATTTCGCCGTCGCTGTGCTCGATGAGCCGATTGATCATGCGCAGGGTCGTGGACTTGCCACAGCCGGAGGTACCCACCAGCACGCATAACTCGCCCTTGCCCACGCTCAACGAGACGTCATCCACCGCCACGGCGTCGCCGAAGCGCTTGGTCACATGGATCAACTCGATCATGTCGCCCCTCCCGAGCGCAGCAGGTCGGTCAAGGCACCCAGCAGCGCATCCGCCACCAGCGCCATGACGAGAATCGGCAAGGCACCGAGCAGCACCATATCCATGGCGGCCTGCCCGAGCCCCTGGAAGATGAAGGTGCCGAGACCACCGGCACCGATCAGGGCCGCCACCGCCGTCAGGCCGATGGCCTGCACGGTGGTGATGCGAATGCCCTCCAGGATGACCGGCAGCGCCAGCGGCAGGCGAACCTGGCGGAACACCTGGCCACGGCTCATGCCCATGCCCCGCGCGGCGTCGATGACATCGGGGTCGACCTCATCCAGCGCCACATAGGTATTGCGCACCATGGGCAACAGGCTGTAGCCGACCAGCGCCAGCAGCGCCGGCGCCCAGCCGATGCCGCTGACCCCGAGTGCGGCAAGCCACTCGAAGCGGCCGGACAGCCAGGCCAGTGGCGCCAGCAGCAGGCCGAACAGGGCCAGACTGGGAATCGTCTGCAGGAAATTGAGGACCGCAAAACCCATCCGCTGCGCCCGTGGCCAGTGCCGCATCGCCATGGCCAGACCGATGCCCAGCAGCAGGCTGAGGGAGACGGCCACGCCGACCAGCAGCAGGTGCTCCCCGATGGCCGACACAAAGGCCCCGCTGCGACCTTGATACTCCTGGCGCAGTGCCAGGGGCTCGAGCCCTAGCGCGAGGCAGGCAGTGAGGCTCGCCAGGGGAACGAGCAGCAATGCCCAGCCCAGCACGCGGGACAGTGCCAACCGGGTGCGCAGCTCGATGAGTGCCAGCAGCAACAGGAACAGCGCCACCCAGACGCCCCCGCCGATCCCCATGCGCGCCTGCGGCATGTCCGGATCGACCCTGAGTGCCGCCGCGACGACCAGCCACACCGGCAGTGCCGAGAGCATCAGCACCACCAGCCCCGTCGCCCAACGCAGGCGGCCCGGAGTCGGACGCCAGGCCAGCCCCAGGACGACGAACATGGGGGCGACACTCGCCACCACGCCACCCCACCCGGCGACGCCCAGTACATCGATCCCGCGGCCGGGCACGATGCGATTGGGCGACACGCTCACCGAATCGAGCCCCAACCAGGCGATCAGGGTCGCGAGCAGCAGACTGACGAGAACGCTATTCGGGCGTATGGCTTCCCTGCGCACATCTAGCCTCAGTTATCCGGGTCGTCGTGGAGGCTGTCGAGAAAGTCGGATGCCACCTGAGCCGGATCGAGCCCCTTGACCGCCACGTCGCCATTGAGTCGCTGCAGGGTATCGCGATCCAGGGCCTCGAAGACCGGGGCCAACAGCGTCTCGATCTCGGGGTGCGCGTCCAGCACGCTCTCGCGCACCACCGGCGTGGGTTGATAGACCGGCTGCACGCCGAGCGTGTCGTCCATCACCACCAGGTCCAGGGCCTTGAGGCCGCCGTCGGTGCCATAGGTCATGGCGGCATTGACGCCACTGGTCTGCTGGGCGGCGGCCCGCATGGTCGCGGCGGTGTTGCCGCCGGAAAGCACCAGCAACTGGTCCTCGGAGAGGTCGAAGCCATAGGCCTCCTGGAATGCCGGCAACGCCTGGGGCGATTCGACGAACTCGGCGCTGGCCGCCAGCTTGAAGTCACCGCCTTCGTCGAGATAGTCCGCCAGGTCCTCGAGACTGGCCAGATCATGCTCGCGGGCCACGTCGCCCCGCACGCTGATTGCCCAGGTGTTGTTGGCCTCCGCCGGCGTCAGCCAGACCAGGCCATTGCGTTCGCGATCCTCGGCCTTGACCGTCTGGTAGGCCTGTTCGGCATCCTTCCACACCGGGCGGTCCGCCATGTCGAAGAAGAAGGCGCCATTGCCGGTGTATTCCGGATAGAGATCGATTTCCCCCGCCGTGAGCGCCTCGCGCACGATGCTGGTGGTGCCGAGTTGCAGGCGGTTCTCCACGTCGATGCCGCCGCTCTCCAGGCGCTGCAGGATCAGTTGCCCGAGCACCGAGCCCTCGGTATCGATCTTGGAAGCCACCACCACCGGCGAATCATCGGCCTGAGCCGCTGAGAAGGCCATCAAGGTGCCGGCTGCGGCGGCGGCGAGACGCGTCAGTACAGGGTTCATCATTAGCACCTGCTTGCTGGGTATGTATCCTGAGAGTATAAGGCCCGACTCAATGGACTGTCAGAACGGCACCTCAACGCCGCAGCGAGGGCGCATGCCACCCCACGATACCGACTTCCTGGAACGCTGGCAGCATCCGCAGGTCAGGGATCTCGCCTGGTTGCTGCTGGCCCCGGACCTGCTGGCCCTGGCCTGGCCGGGGCGACCGACGCGCAGCGCTCTGGGGCTCGGCGAGCTCGCGACGCTACGCGGCTACCTGGATACCCTCGAGGCCTACCCCGGCGATCTCGAGGCCAAGACGGGCACGCCCGGCGCGACACGCCTGGGCCACTACCATGAACGCCTGTGGCAGCACCTGCTGGAGACCGCACCGAACACGCGACTGCTGGCACACAACCTGCCGGTCGTGCGCGAACGCCGTACCCTGGGCGAACTCGACCTGCTCTATCGCAATAACGGCGAACGCACGCCCATACATCTCGAAGTGGCCATCAAGTTCTATCTGGGCCTGCCGGAGGGGCCCGGCGAGGCTCGCGACCAGGCCCGCTGGGTCGGCCCCGGCGGCCTCGACAGCCTGGCCATCAAGCGTGCCCATCTCGAGCGCCACCAGTTGCCCATGGCAGATATGCCGGAAGCTCAGCGCGCCATGTCGCAACGGCTCGGCGAGGCTTTCGGCGGTCGGCTGCATCAGCGCCTGGCGATGCCCGGCGTGCTCTTCTACCCCTACCGGCACCGCATGCCGGCGCCTCGCCAGGCGCATCCCGCTCATCGCCACGGACAATGGCTACATTGGCGGGACTGGCCGACCATGGAGACGACGCTACCGCGGCAAACCCGAGGCGCCTGCCTGGGCAAGCCTCACTGGCTGGCGCCACCCCGCCGGGACGACCTGATACCGCTTGCGGCACTGTCGGCATGGCTCGAGACACATTTCAACAGCGGCGGCGCACCGCGCCAGCTCGTCCTGCACGACCCCACCCACGGCTGGCGACGCGTCTTCGTGGTCGATGACGCCTGGCCTCGTCAGATTCCGTTGCCCCCGGAGCCCCGAGCCTTGCCGCCGAGGTGATGCTCGAAGCGTAGATCGGACCTCAATCGCCGGTAGAGTGGCGCGACCATGCACACTCCAGGGCACCGAAAGCCAGAGTGATCAGGCCGGCCAGGATCAGGTAGATCAGGGCCATCAGCAGCAGGGGTTCATAGACCATGTAGGTTTCCTGGCGAATGCGCCCGAACACGGCATAGGTATCCACGGCGGCAATGGTGGCAACCAGCGGCGTGGCCTTGAGCTGGATGATCAACTCGCCATTGAGGGTGGGCAGCACGCGCTGCACGGCCCGGGGCAGCCAGATGCGCCGCAGGATGGTCAGCGGGTGCATGCCAAGCGAGCGGGCCGCCTCCAGCTCGCCTTTCGGCACACCGGCGAAACCACCACGCATCACCTCGCCCTCATAGCCGGCGAACGACAGCGTCAGGGCCACGAAGGCATAGGGCCAGGCCTCGGTGAGGTAGGGCCACAGCCAGCTCCCGCGCACGCCCGGCAGGTAGGGAAACAGCGAGCCGAGCCCGTAGTACAGCAGCCAGATCTGCAACAGCAACGGCGTGCCGCGAATCAGGGTACAGAAGCCCCGGGCCAGCCAGGCCAGCGGTCGAGGCCCCGTCACCTGCACCAGCCCAAGTGGAATCGCCAGCAGGAACCCCGCCACACTGGTGGTCACCAGCAGCACCAGCGTCAGCCAGAGCCCGCCCAGGATGGCGTCACGGTAGTCGAGCAGCCAGTCCCAGCGCATCTGCAGGGCCATCAGCGTGACGACCAGCACAGCGACGGCGATCAGCCCGAGGCGATGTGGTGGCAGGCGAGATTCAAGCATGCGACATCCCCCTGGTGGCCCGACGCTCCAGTGCCTTGAACACAAGGTTCGAGATCAGCGAAACCAGCAGGTAGAGCACACCGGCCGCGCACAGGAACAACAGGTGGTGCTTGGTGGCGCCGGCCGCCTGGCGTGCGGCCAAGGTCAGTTCGGTGAAACCGACCACGGCCAGCAGTGCCGTGTCCTTGGTGGCGATCAGCCACAGATTGGAGAGCCCCGGCAGTGCGCCGGGCAGCATGGCCGGCAAGGTGATGCGCCGGAACGTCTTGGCGGTTGACATGCCCAGCGAATAGGCCGCCTCGATCTGGCCATAGGGAATGGCACGAATTGCGCCACGCATCACCTCGGTGGCATAGGCTCCCTGGACCAGGGCGATCACCGCGATACCGGCGGCGAAGGGGCTGACTTCCACCTCCCCCAACCCGGCCACGGCCAGCAACTGGTTGAGCGCCTCGGGCATGGCAAAGTAGAGCAGCAGGATCAGTACCAGCTCCGGCACCGCACGGATGATCGTGGTATAGCACGCCAGCAGATCACGGATGACGGGGCCACCGGAGAGCTTGCCGGCGGCCCCGGCCATGCCGATCAGCAGGCCCAGCAGATAACCACCGCCGGCCACCTGCAGCGACAGCCAGAGCCCGTCGAGCAGAGCGCCGCCCCAACCGGGCGGCGCCAGCGCGAGCAACTCCCCCATGCTCATGTCGCGATAATTCATGACCCAGGACGCCCCCTGCCAGGTCCATCATTGCCCTCCACCTCAGGTGTCGGGCTCACCGTAGATATCGAAGTCGAAATACCGGGCGGTAATCTCGTCATAGGTGCCGTTGGCCCGAACCTCGGCGATTGCCTCGTTGAGCCGCTCACGCAGGGCATCGTCGTCCTGGCGAACCCCGAAGCCGATGCCGTCTCCCAGGGTCTGGGGATCGTGAGCCACATCACCTGTCATCTCACAGCACAACTGGCCTTCTTTGCTCTCCAGGAACTGCTCGATGATCAGCCGATCGGCCAGGGTGGCGTCCAGGCGTCCGGCGAACAGATCCTGGTTGGCCTCGTCCTGGGTCTGATACTCGCGCAGGGTCGCCTCGGGGAAATGCGCCTGGGCATAGGCCTGGTGGATGGAGGCGGACTGCACGCCGAGCGCCTTGCCGGCGAGCCCCTCAGACGTTGGCTCCAGTTCGACGCCCTTGGCACCGGCCAGCGCCGCAGGTGTCTGATAGTACTTGTCCGAAAAGGCGATGGTCTCGCGGCGCTTGTCGGTGATGCTCAACGAGGCGGCGATGAAGTCGATCTTGCCGCCGGTCAGGGCGGGGATCAGGCCATCCCAGGAGGTCGTGACGAGCTTGCACTCCAGTTCGGCGGCTTCACAGATCGCTCGGGTGATATCCACTTCCCAGCCATGCAGTTCGCCACTCGCATCCGTCGTGGCAAAGGGCGGATAGGGTTCGGTCGCAAAGCCAACACGGGTCACCTCGGCCTGCGCCAGCGGCACCAGGCAAAGGGAAGTCAGGGTAGCCGTCAGCAGTCGTTTCATTGTCGTTCTCCTTGGGATGGACTGACCGAGCCCAGGAAGCGTTGCAGTCGCTGGGCTGTCGGGGCATCGAACAACCGGTCGGGCGGCCCTTGTTCGGCGATTTCCCCCTGATCGAGGAAGACGACCCGGTCCGCCACATCCGCGGCGAACGCCATTTCATGGGTCACGATGATCATGGTGCGCCCCTCCTTGGCGAGGTCGCGTATCACCGCCAGCACCTCCCCCACCAACTCGGGGTCCAGCGCCGAGGTGGGCTCGTCGAACAGCAACGCCTCCGGGCCCATCGCCAGGGCTCGGGCGATGGCGCCACGCTGCTGCTGGCCGCCGGAGAGCGTCGTCGGATAGGCCTCTCGAAGATGATAGAGGCCGACGCGCTCCAGCAGCGTCCGGGCCTCGTCGCGCGCTTCGGCTCGCGAGCGCTTCAGCACCTGGATCGGCGCCTCCATGACGTTGGCCTCCAGGGTCATGTGCGGCCACAGGTTGAAGCCCTGAAAGACCATGCCCAGGCGCGCCCTCAGGCAACGCAACTGCCGTCGATCGGCGGGCTCGCGCCGTGCCCCCTGACCGCGGAAGGGAATCGTCTCCCCCAGCAGGCGCAGCGAACCGGAGGTGGGTGTCTCGAGCAGGTTGAGACAGCGCAGCAAGGTGGACTTGCCCGAGCCGCTGCTGCCGATCAGCGCGACGACGTCTCCCCGCCCGGCGGAGAGATCGATGCCCTTGAGAACCCGGGCGTCGCCATAGGCCTTGTGCAGATTCTCGACCTCGATGACGGCATCGCCACGAGAAGCGGTAGTGGTCGAAGCATCGCTCACGTCAGGGCTCCCCGATGGTGTCTGTTGTTATGCGGTTGCATAAACTATGCATCTGTATAAGATGCGAGTCAACGATCCCAATCAGCCATGGAGCTCGCCCATGTCCCGCTACGGATGCCAATCGATGGCCGCCCCCATGACCCGCGTACTGATGCGCCGCCCCGGGTCGAGCCTGAAGCAAGCCGACCCTGCCGAATGGCATTACAACGACCATTTCGATGCCGACAAGGCGATCGCCCAGTACGATGCCTTCGCCGAACTGGTACAGGGCTCCGGGGCGGAGATCGTCTGGATCGAGGACGACGGCGACGGCCTTTCGGATGCCATGTTCACTCGCGATGCCTCGATGATCACGCGTGCCGGCGCCGTGCTGTTCAAGATGGGCAAGCCACTGCGCGCCGCGGAACCCGAACTGCACGGGCGGCATTACGAGGCAGCGGGCATTCCGGTACTCGGACGCCTGACCGGCGACGCCTGTATCGAGGGCGGAGACACCTTATGGCTCGACGACAGCACCCTGGTCGTGGGCATGGGCTTCCGCTCCAACCGCGAGGGCGTACGCCAACTGAATGCACTGCTCGGCCCGCACGGCATCGAGGTGCTGGGCTTCGACCTGCCGGTATGGGACGGCGAGGCCGCCTGCCTGCACCTGATGTCGGTCATCTCGCCGCTCACCGACGACCTCTACCTGGTTCACCCAAAACTGATTCCGGCTGCCCTGTGGACCCTGATGAAGGCCCGTGGTATCACCCTGGTGGCGGCCCCCGAAGCCGAATTCCACGACTCCCTGGGCCTCAACCTGAACGTCATGCCGCTCTCGCCCGGCGACTGCCTGATGATCGACGGCTTCCCCGGCACCCGGGCGGTGATGGAGCAACACGGCATTCGTGTGCGCACCTTCGCCGGTGATGCCCTGTGCATGGCCTGCGAGGGCGGCCCCACCTGCCTGACCAACCCGATCCTGCGCGAGGCCTGAGCCATGGCGACCCGGCGTGCCGGCAACGACCGCGAAAGCGTCCTGATCGACGCCACCCTCACCTGCATTGCGCGGGAGGGCATCTCCGCGGCCACGGTGCGCAATATCGCCGACTATGCCGGCGTCACCAACGGCCTGATCCGCTTCTACTTCAAGAGCAAGGATGGCATCCTCCAGGCCGCCTATCGGCGCTTCCTGGAACGCCTCTTCGAAGCGGCCCACGGCACCATCGACGGCGACGACATGACGGCTTGCGAACGTCTCGAACGCTACCTGCTGGCCAATCTCTCGCCGCCCATCGTCACCCCGGACAGCCTGCTGCTGTGGGCCAACTTCCTGCCCCTCACCCATCACGACAACGCCATGGCCGACATCCGCCGGCACTGGTACGACCGCACGACCCGCGCCTTCCGCGACCTCATTCATGAGGCACTGAAAGAACACGGCCACTCACCGAGCGATACCGAACTGCAGCGCCTCTCCATCGCCGTCAACGGCCTCATCGACGGCCTGTGGATCGAGGGCGCCCTGTCCACCGAGAGCTTCGACATCCACGAACTCCAGGCCATCGGTCTCGACGCCGCCGCGCGGCTGCTGGATATCCCGCTCTCCCGCTCGTCGGCATGATAAGCGCCATCGCGGCATGCCATTGGCCGGCTACACGCAGCAAAGTTAAAGAACAGCGTTTGCAAACAGCGTTTTTATACTACGCTGGAAGTCGAGGGCCGAGAATTCGGGCGAGGCAACATCGGATGCATGCCCACTTTTCGGCCTGTTGACCGGCGACAGAGAGTCGCTGACCGCCAAGCCGTTCGGAGGGATGCAATATGAACCCGGTATTGCTGTTGACCCATACCCCCTTTGAGAAACGCTCGTTCCCCAGGGCACGCCCGATGCGTCGTGCCGCACGCATCGAACCGCTCTCCCGGATACGCCCTCGGACCCAGGACAAGGTGAAAGTCGGCTGCCTCTCCCACGCCCCCCACGAAGACCTGGGGCCGGTGGATCTGGCCAATGCCAAGCGCAGGATCGATTTCTACTCGCGCTGGCATGGGCTGGAAGAGCCCCTCCTGCAGATCTGGAAAGCCCCCTGAGCGCTCGTCCAGCACGGGTAGCCGAAGAAGAGAGGTCCCCATGAACATCGGAACGCCGCTCGCCCCTCGCTGGCAGCATGTTCACGCCGACTGGTGGCAGGACGATCGGGGCAACGCCATCCATCGCACCGAAATCGATGACGATGCGCTCTACCACTGCCATCTCGCCGGATCGCCACTGCCATGGAGTGTCGTGGCCAAGAGCCTGGACGAAGCCATGTCCGCCGTCGACGCAGGGGCGAAGGATCGAGAGGAGTGATTCATCGGTCACGGCATGCGTCGATGCCAGGAGTAGGCTCGCTGCCTTCGGCGATCCCCTGACGAAAGACGGCGGAGGAACATGGCCCTCCGCCGTTTCAGCCCGCCGGACGCGGGCAGGAAATGCCACCGGGATCAGTCGCCGGGCGCTTCGAACACCCAACTGGTGCCTTCGCGGCTATCCTTGAGCACGATGCCGAGCGCGGCCAGCTCGTCACGGATGGCATCGGCACGGGCGAAATCGCGTGCCTGCTTGGCCTCGGCGCGTTCGCTGATACGTGCCTCGATTTCGGCCTCGGACAACGGCAGCTCGCCGGCTCCCCCCTTGAGGAAGACGGCCGGTTCCTGCTGCAGCAGGCCGAGCACGCCCCCCAGCCGCTTGAGCTCGGCAGCCAGTGCCGGGGCCTGTTCCGGCGCTTCCTTGCGCGCCCGGTTGAGCTCTCGAGCCAGGTCGAAGAGCACCGAGATCGCCCCGGCGGTATTGAAGTCGTCGTCCATGGCCTCGATGAAGCGCCGGTCGAAACTCGGATCCACCTCACCCGGCGTTTCCACGCCCTCCAATGCCACCCCATCGAGGGCATTGTAGAAGCGCTCCAGTGACTTGCGTGCGTCGGCCAGGGAGTCCGGAGCGTAATTGATCGGGCTGCGATAGTGGCTGGCCACCAGCAGGTAGCGCACCACTTCGGGGTCGTGATGCTCGAGCACCTCGCGGATGGTGAAGAAGTTGCCCAGCGACTTGGACATCTTCTCGTGCTGTACCCGCACCGCGCCGGCGTGCATCCAGGTATTCACGTACTGCTTGCCGGTGGCCGCCTCGCTCTGGGCGATCTCGTTCTCGTGATGCGGGAAGGTCAGGTCGGGACCACCGCCATGAATGTCGAAGGTCTCGCCCAGGCAGCAGGTGGACATCGCCGAGCACTCGATGTGCCAACCCGGCCGCCCTGGCCCCCAGGGCGAGAGCCAGTCCGCCTCGCCGGGCTTGGCGGCCTTCCAGAGCACGAAGTCGAGGGGATCCTCCTTGAGCTCTTCCACGTCGACCCGGGCCCCGGCACGCATGTCGTCGGGATCGCGGTTGTTGAGCTTGCCGTAATCGGCGAACTTGCGCACCCGATAATAGACGTCACCATTGCTCGCCGCGTAGGCATATCCCTTGTCGATGAGCGTCTGGATCATGGTGACGATCTCGTCGACATGCTGGGTGGCACGAGGTTCGGCATCGGGCCGAAGCACGCCGAGTCGCCCTTCATCCTCGTGCATGGCATCGATCATGCGGTCGGTGAGCGAGGCAATGGTTTCGCCGTTTTCCTCAGCCCGCTTGAGGATCTTGTCGTCGATGTCGGTGATGTTGCGCACATAGGTGACGTCATAGCCCCGCGCCCGCAGGTAACGGGTGATGACGTCGAAGGCCACCATCACCCGGGCATGGCCCAGGTGGCAGTAGTCGTAGACGGTCATGCCGCAGACGTACATGCGAACCCGCCCGGGATCGATGGGCGTGAAGGTTTCCTTGCGCCGCGTCAGGGTGTTGTAGATCTGCATGTCAGCCCTTCTTCTTGATCTTCGCCCAGGAGTCCTTGAGGCCCACGGTGCGGTTGAACACCAGGTGGTCGGGGCGACTGGCGTAGCGGTCGGCGCAGAAATACCCCACCCGCTCGAACTGGTAGCGACTCTCCGGCTCGGCCGCCGCCAGGCTCGGTTCGCCGAAGCCTTGCACGGTGACCAGCGACTCGGGATTCAGATGCTCGAGGAAATCGGCATCCCGATCCTTGTCCGGCTGCTCGACCTGGAACAGGTTGTCGTAGAGCCGAACCTCCAGAGGCACGCCGTGCGTGGCACTGACCCAGTGCAGCACGCCCTTGACCTTGCGGTCCTCGGGGTTCTTGCCGAGCGTGTCGAAGTCCACCGAGCAGCGCAGCTCCGTCACTTCGCCCTCGTCGTCCTTGATGACCTCGTCGCAACGAATCACGTAGCTGTTGCGCAGGCGAACCTCCTTGCCCGGCGCCAGACGGAAGAACTTCTTGGGCGGATCTTCCATGAAGTCGTCGCGGTCGATGTAGATCTCGCGGGTGAAGGGCACACGACGCACCGGCATGTCGTCCCGGGCGGGATGACCGGCCACCTCGTACACTTCCTCGTGATCCTCGGGCACATTGGCCAACACCACCTTGAGCGGCTTGAGCACGCACATGGCACGCGGCGCGTTGTCCTCGAGGTCCGAACGGATCGCGTGATAGAGCATGGCGATGTCCACCAGCCCGCCGTCGGCACGCGTCACACCGATCATTTCGCAGAACTTGCGAATCGAGGCCGGCGTGTAGCCGCGGCGGCGCATGCCCGAGATGGTCGGCAGGCGCGGATCGTCCCAGCCATCGACATAGCCCTGATCGACCAGCAGCTTGAGCTTGCGCTTGGAGGTCAGGGTGTAATTGAGATTGAGACGGGCGAACTCGATCTGCCTCGGTCGGGATGGCACCGGCAGGTTTTCGAGGAACCAGTCGTACAGCGGCCGATGATCCTCGAATTCCAGCGAGCAGAGGGAATGCGTCACCCCTTCCAGGGCATCCGACTGGCCGTGCGTGAAGTCGTAGGACGGGTAGATCTTCCACTTGTCGCCGGTCTGATGATGACTGGCGTGCCGGATGCGATAGAGGATCGGATCGCGCAGGTTGATATTGGGCGAGGCCATGTCGATCTTGGCTCGCAACACCTTTTCGCCCTCGGCGAACTCACCGACGCGCATGCGCTCGAGCAGATCGAGGTTCTCCTCGACGCCACGCTCCCGGTACGGGCTGGGTCGGCCCGGCTCGGTGAGGGTACCGCGGTATTCGCGGATCTCGTCGGGCGACAGGTCGTCGACATAGGCCTTGCCGTCACGCACCAGGTGCTGGGCCCAGGCATACAGCTGATCGAAGTAGTCGGATGCGAAACGCACCTCGCCGGCCCACTCGAAGCCCAGCCAGTTCACGTCCTCCTTGATGGCATCGATGTAGGCCTGCTCTTCCTTCTCCGGGTTGGTGTCGTCGAAGCGCAGGTTACAGTCGCCACCGAACTGCTCGGCGAGCCCGAAGTTCAGACAGATCGACTTGGCGTGGCCGATATGCAGGAAACCGTTGGGATGCGGCGGGAACCGGGTGACGATCTTGTCGTGCCGGCCGGCCTCGAGTTCCTCGCGGATCTGGTTGCGAATGAAGTTCGGCGCGCTGGTGGTCTCGGTCATGTTGATTGGGCAACCTCTGGTTGAACGCGGGCCTGTCGGGCGTTGCCGGGCCTGCCGGCTTCGCGCATCGACGCAAAACCGCTATTATAGCGCCACGCCCATGCACGGCGCCAAGGCGTCTGCCCAGAAGACAGGAAATCGTCATGATCACGCTGCAAACCAACTTCGGCGATATCGTCATCGCCCTGAATCACGACAAGGCCCCGAAGACGGCGGCCAACTTCGAACGCTACGTGCGCGAAGGCTTCTACGACAACACCCTTTTCCATCGGGTGATCGACGGTTTCATGGTCCAGGGCGGCGGTTTCGACCTGGACTTCAACCAGAAGCCGACCCATGAGCCGATCGAGAACGAGGCCGACAACGGCCTGGAAAATCGCGTCGGCACCCTGGCCATGGCACGCACCCAGGATCCGCATTCGGCCACCGCCCAGTTCTTCATCAACATCGCCGACAACGACTTCCTCAACCACCGTGGCAAGAACCTGCAAGGCTGGGGCTATTGCGTCTTTGGCGAAGTGGTCGAAGGCATGGACGTGGTCGAGCGCATCAAGTCGGTCAAGACCACGCGCCGCGGCATGCATGCCGATGTGCCCGCCGAGGATGTCATCATCCAGAGCGCACGCCTGCAGGAAGCCGCTGACTGAACCACTGCTCAGGCTGTCCCGCGCCCGCTTCGGCGGGCGCGGTGTCTTCGCACCCGTCCACGGAACACGACATGGCCACCCTGCTGATTTCCGACCTGCACCTGCATCCCGGCGCTCCGGCGGTCACCGAAGGCTTTCTGCGCTGGCTCGACGAGCGCGCCCGCGGTGCCGATGCCCTCTACATCCTGGGCGACTTCTTCGAGGCCTGGATCGGCGATGACCTGCTGGATCTCGGCGACGCCGACCCGACCGGCACGGCCGCCCTGGCTGGCCGCGTGGCCGCGGCACTCAGGTCGCTCGCCGATGCCGGCACTCGTCTCTACCTGATGCATGGCAATCGCGACTTCCTGCTCGGCGAACGCTTCGCCCGACAAGCCGGCGCCACCCTGCTGCCCGACCCGAGCCTGGTGACCCTGGGCGACGAGCGGGTCCTGCTGATGCATGGCGACAGCCTGTGCACCCGCGACGAGGCCTACATGGCCTTCCGCGCCCAGTCACGCGACCCGGTGTGGCAGGAACAGATTCTCGCCATGCCGATTCCCGAGCGCCTCGAACTGGCCCGTCAGCTACGCGAGCGTTCCGGTGAGGCCAACTCCAACAAGGCCGAGGACATCATGGATGTGACGCCGGACGAAGTCGTCAAAGCCATGCACGAGCATGGCGTGACCACGATGATCCATGGCCACACCCACCGCCCGGCCGTGCACGACCTCGAAGTCGACGGACACGCCGCCCGCCGCTTCGTGCTGGGCGACTGGCAACCGGGCATCGGCTGGGAAATCGAGGCCGCGCCGGGGCACGACCTGGAACTGCGGCGCCTCGACCTGTCGAGCTGACGCTCAGCTCGATGCCGCGGCCGGCAGATCCCCGGCCGCGTCCGGCGCTTCCGGATTGAGTTCAGTTGGATCGTCACGCCCGGGGTACCAGGGCACCCGCCCTTCGAGTACACCGGTCTCCTCGATGATCCGCGCCACCGTGGCCTCCTGCCGGTAAGCCATGATATGGGCGCCGCTGACCCCTTCGATCTCGCGCACCTCCTGCAGGATGTCCCGACACAGGCGCGCGCCCTCCTCACGTTGATTCTGGGCGCCTTCGAGGCGCTTGATCACGCTATCCGGAATATGGATTCCGGGAACATTGTCGCGTACCCAGCGCGCACTGCGCGCCGAAGGCAGAGGCCCCATACCGACCAGCACATGGATACGATCCGGCCCTTCCAGCAGGCCGAGGTCGGCGATTTCGGCCATGAAATCCCGTAGGACAGCGGTATCGAAGCAATACTGGGTCTGGATGAAACGCGCGCCGGCCGCCACCTTCTTGGCCAGACGCTGGGCTCGCCAGGCCCGGGGCGGCACGAAGGGATTGGCCGCCGCTCCCAGGAACATTCGGGGTGGCGAATCGATCGGGCGACCACTCTCGAAGCAGGACTCGTCGCGCATGCGGCGCGCCATCTCGAGCAACGACAGTGAATCGAGATCGAAGACCGGTCGGGCATGGGGATGATCGCCGGCCTGAACACCATCGCCGGTCAGGCACAGCAGGTTGCAGGCACCCATGGCCGCCGCCCCGAGAATCTCGCCCTGCATGGCAATCCGATTCCGATCGCGGCAGGACATCTGCAGGATGGTCGCATAGCCGACCCGCGTCAGCAGCGAACAGACGCCGACGCTCGACATATGGCAGTTGGCCCCGGAGCCGTCGGTGGCATTGATGGCATCGACATAGCCATCGAAGATTGCGGCACGCCGCAGGACTTCCGCCGGATCCGCGGAATCCGGAGGGTCGATCTCGGTGGTCACGGCGAAACGTCCGGCCCTCAGAACCCGCTCGAGCCGGCCGGGCGACACATGCCCCGGCAGCACGGGGAGTGAATAGCCGGGAACCGGCTCGTCATCGAACTTCATTGCCGCCTCCTGCGTCATGCTCGCCACGTGCCACCCGCAACCAGGAAGACGTACCTTCCAGGGACGCATCCACGGGAAGCTGCACGACATGAATACGATCGCCATGCTTCATGCGCTGACTGCCCTCCCAGGCATCCAGCCATACGCAGCGCATCTCCGGCTTGACCTCGCAGCCGCCGTCTTCGCGCACCCCGCCGCAGGGTCCGTTACGCAGCCGCTTGGGACAGTTCATGGGGCACGACATGCCGGTCGAGCTGAGCACGCAGTGGCCGCACATCTGACAATCGAACAGCAGCCCCTTGATGGCCCGCTCGAGCCGCGCCACCGGCGCCTCGAGCCGCGCATAGCCGATCCGCTCCAGCAGTGGCGCCGAGCGCTGAAGCATGACCTCGAGCCCCGCATAGAGAAGCTCGAAGGCGCGGGCGTGACGTACCGCCCAACGTCGCACTCGATACATAGTGACATCCTGCCCAGTCGCGGAATTTTTCCACCGAGCCGCCTCTTGACTCGTAGCCTAGGAACGAGCCGGTAGAAACACATCCATCACGACGACAACGACGTGTGCGTCACCGTCGCGCCTCGAGACAGTCAGCCAGGGATGCTTCCAGGCTCTCGGCATCGGGCATGATGCCCGGCTCGCCAAGCAATTCCAGGCGCGAGTCATGCCGCCAGACGCTCGGGCGAATCTCGGCGCTGTCCCCACTTCCCGCCACCCGGTTGTAGAACAGCCAGCCCCGGTCGGTATGAAACACGCCCTTGACCCTTAGTGCCGCCGGCAGGGATGCCAACCGTGTTTCCAGGGCGTGAAGTTCGAAACGGTCCCGGGGATGCCAACGCCAGCCCAGGCTGGCACACCCCAGGGCTTCGCCCCGCTCGGGCACCGGGATCCCCGGCCTCGGTTCGGTTGGGGCCCCCTGGTGCGTCGTTTCGGCGTGGTGTCGATGATGCGAGGCCGGCATCGCCACCGTCTCGCCGACACCGGGCTCGGCCGAGAGCAGCAGTTCGCTCGGCAGTCGTCCATATGGCGCTTCACGTATCCAGCGGCGCGACGGCCAGAACCCTTCGAGCCAGCGTCGCGCCGCCTCCACCTGCCGGGTGGTGGCAAAATCGGTCATGGTCAACGCCACCGCATCGGCCATGCGCAGTTGATCGAGGAAGGTTTCATGGGCCATGGCCCGCGTATCGTCCAGTCGTCGCGGATCCAGCACGGCCACCACGCCACGGATATCGAGCGCGTCGGCGAAGCCCTCGCCTCGCAACAGATCCAGCAGGCCCGCTGGATGCCCCAGCCCCGAAGGCTCGATGATCAGACGATCCGGACGATGGCGACGCAACAACCTGACAAGCGACGCACGCAGCACCACGGCTTGCTGACAACACAGGCAGCCACCGGGCAACGACTCGATGATCAGGTCGTCATGCGCCTCGAACATCGTCTGGTCGATCCCGACACGCCCGAACTCGTTGATGACCACGGCCCAGCGTTCACCCGCCGGCTTGTGAGCCAGCAGGTGTTGGATCAGCGAACTCTTGCCGGCCCCGAGAAAGCCGGTGATCACATGGACGGGCACCGATGACAGTGTCGCCTGGCTCACCACACAACTCCTTTCCAGCGTCTCGCCATTCGTCTTCTCTCCATTCTCCCCTGCATGATGACATCTCTGCATGACGACATCCGGATAATGGCGCGAGTAAATGGGGCCCTGAAAATAGATAACGGTATAAAAAAGATCGATCGAACAAGGCCCGCCCCAGCAAGCGCCCATGAAAAAAGGGGCCGCAGCCCCTTTCTTCACGATCGACTCAGTCGATCAGAACCGCTTGATTTCCGCCTGCTCGCGCAGGAATCCAAGCAGGCCATTGACGGCCGCCTGGGAGCGCAGCTGCTGCGCCATGCGTGCCACGAAGGCCTCGCTCTGCTCGTCGACCTGGCCTTCTGCCACTTCGTCCAGGGCGATCAGCACCACACGCTGCCCATCGATCGCACGGCCGTAGACGGTCTCGTCGGCCTCGGGGTGTGGCAAGCGGAAGGCAGCATCTACCACCGGTTGGGCGAGATCGGTGTCGTCCTGGCGACTCAGGCCTTCGGTGCGCTGCCAGTCGATCGCCGGCGTCTCACCGGACCGCAGGGCCTCGATCAGCCTGTCCGCCTCGTTCTCCAGCGCTTCGCGAGTCTTCTGCGCCTGAACGGCCTCGACCACCTGCGAGCGCACTTCCTCGAGCGGCAGGGTCGTGGCTTCACGGTGGTCGAGCACGCGCAGCACCATGCGGCGATCCTCGTCGAGCTCGATGACCTCGCTGTTGAAGCCCTCCTCGAGCACATCCGGGGTGAAGGCCTGACGCATCACGCCCGGCTCGGCCAGAACACCCGAGACGTTCTGGCGACTGACCCAATCGGTGGTCTTCCGCTCGAGATTCAGCTCCTCGGCCACGCTCTGCAGATCCTCGGCCGCGAAGCTCTCATCGATCAAACGCTGGGCGCGGTCATCGAAGGCGGTCGACACCTGCTTCCGGGCGACCTGACGCGCCAGGCGATCGCGCGATTCCTCGAAGGAAGGCCGATCCAGCTCGGTCACCTTGATCAGGTGCAGGCCGTTGTCGGTCTCGACGATGTCCGATACCTGCCCCTCTCCCAGGGAGAACGCCGCCTCGTCGAAGGCCTCACCGAAGAAGCCACGACTGATGACGCCCAGGTCGCCCCCTTCGTCACTGGTCGACGTATCGTCGGAGTACTCGGCGGCCAGGTCGGCGAATGACGCTCCGTCGGCGAGACGCTGACGCACTTCCTCGAGTCGCGCCTCGGCCTCTTGCCGGGTCCGCTGGTCTCCGAACCTGACCATGATGTGCGATACACGGCGATCGGCTTCGGCGGCTTCGGCATTCCAGGCATCGCGCAAGTCTTGTTCGCTGACATCCGCCTGCTCGGCCATCTGCTCGCGATCGAGCACGACATAGGCCAGCTTGACCTGTTCCGGGCGCTGGTAGTCGTCGGCATGTGCCTCGTAATACGCCTGGAGTTCCTGCTCGCTGGCCTCGGGACGGCTCTCCAGGTCATCGACGGTCAGGGCATGATGACGGAAGCTGCGAGTCTGGCGCTGCAGGGCGGCCAGCCGCCGCTCTTCGCTCTCCAGGCTGAATTCGCTGACCGCCAGGCCCTGTTGGAGCTGCCGTCGCTTCATGTCCGCGCGCAACTGATCGCGGAACGCCAGCGGCGTGAAACCGGCGCTGGAGAGACGGTTGCGGAACAGCTCCCGGGAGAACTTGCCGTCCTGGTCCTGGAACTCGGGCAGATTGACGATCAACTGATCGATCTGGCTCTCCGAGAGATGCAGCCCGCCCTCTTCGGCATATTGGGTCAGCAGGCGCTCGGAGATCAGGCTGTCGAGCATCTGGCTGCGCAGCTCGCGCTCCTGCTCGGGAGGCACCTGGCCGCTGCGAATGGCACGCTGAACCTCGAGCTCCAGTTGCTGGCGCGGGATCGACTCGCCATTGACCTTGGCGACACTGTCCCCGTCATTGCCCCCCAGCAATCCGACCAGCGACTCCGCGCCGAACAGTGCCATGGCCACCACCACGGCACCGATGATGATCTTGGCGCCCCAGCTCGCGGAGCGATCACGAATACTTTGCAGCATGCAGGCCTCTGCTGAATGAAGAGTGTCGGAACGCGCCACATTATACGCATCCTCGAGGGTCTGGCGACCCTCGGTAAGCGAGGTGGCCGGCTTCCCCATGGCCCGGGCCGGGGATCAGAAACAAAACAGGCGCACCGCGAAGCGATGCGCCTTTATGGGACCCGATGTCAACGCTGGTCGACGATACGCGGCAACTTAGTTGACGGAATCCTTCAGCGCCTTGCCGGCCTTGAAGCTCGGCACCTTGGCAGCGCTGATCTGGATCGGCTCACCTGTCTGCGGGTTACGACCGGTGCGCGCCGCACGCTCCTTAACGGTGAAGGTACCGAAACCCACCAGGGACACGCTATCACCCTTCTTCAGGCTATCGGCCACGGCGTCCACCATGGCATCCAGCGCGCGCGAGGCAGCGGCTTTGGGAATATCGGCAGACGCGGCAATGGCTTCGATCAGCTCGGATTTATTCACACTTCACCCCTTGACTATTTCGTAAATTGGCTCTAATCGGCGAGACTTACGGCTGAATGACGCGATCACAGCATAGCGTTAATTTATAGCAATGCGATGAAAGGCATGTCAAGCGACCATCCCTGATAATCCCCATCATGCCGGGGTTTTCGCCTCGGCATGATGGCGAAAAAAACGTCAGTGCGTACTGATCATCGAGTGAGAAGAGGCCGTTTCCTCCGCTCTCGTTTCCTCTTTATCCGAACTCACTTTTTCGGTTAAAGCGACATCGAGAACCTCATCAATCCAGCGAACAGGGCGGATATCCAGAGCATCCTTGATGTTATCAGGAACCTCTTTCAGATCGCGGCGGTTCTCCTCCGGGATAAGCACCGTCTTTATACCACCCCGTCTGGCCGCCAGCAATTTCTCCTTGAGACCGCCGATTGGCAACACTTCACCGCGCAGATTGACCTCGCCAGTCATCGCGACGTCACAACGCACGGGTCGACCAGTGTAGGCCGAAATCATGGCGGTTACCATGGCGATCCCGGCACTCGGTCCATCCTTGGGCGTGGCTCCCTCGGGAACGTGGATGTGCAGGTCTTCCTTCTCGAAGCGTTCCGGGTCGACACCAAGCGATATTGCCCGAGCCCGCACCACCGTCTGGGCAGCACTGACCGACTCCTTCATCACATCGCCCAGCGACCCGGTCTTGTCGAGCCGCCCCTTGCCCGGCGTGACCACCGATTCGATATTGAGCAGCTCGCCGCCCACGGAAGTCCAGGCCAGGCCCGTCACCCGGCCAACCTGATCTTCCTGGTCGGCCAGACCATAACTATAGCGACGCACGCCGGCATAGGCCTCAATATCCGCCGCCGACAAATGGTCGGGGGCCTGGGCGCCCTCCTTGCCTTCCTGCTCGAGACGCTGACGAAGCACCTTGCGGCAGACCTTGGCGATCTGGCGCTCGAGCTCGCGCACACCGGCTTCCCGACTATAGTAGCGGATCAGCTCCAGCAGGGCCTCGTCGGAAAAGGCCAGCTCGCCCTCCTTGAAGCCATTGGCCTTGAGCTGCTTGGGCACCAGGTAGCGCCGCGCGATGGCCTGTTTCTCGTCCTCGGTGTAACCCGGCAGGCGGATCACTTCCATCCGATCGAGCAGCGGGCCGGGGATGTTCATCGAGTTGGCGGTACAGATGAACAACGTCTCCGAGAGATCGTAATCCAGCTCGAGGTAATGATCGCTGAACTTGTCGTTCTGCTCGGGATCGAGCACCTCGAGCAGCGCCGAGGCGGGGTCACCGCGATGATCCATGCCGACCTTATCGACCTCGTCGAGCAGGAACAGCGGGTTCTTGACCCCCGCCTTGCTCATGCGCTGCACCATCTTGCCCGGCAGCGAGCCGATGTAGGTCCGGCGGTGGCCACGAATCTCGGACTCGTCACGTACGCCACCGAGTGCCAGACGCACGTACTTGCGGTTGGTCGCACGGGCGATCGACTGACCCAGCGAGGTCTTGCCCACCCCGGGCGGGCCGACCAGGCACAGCACGGGCCCCTTGAGCTTCTTGACCCGCTTCTGCACGGCCAGGTATTCGAGGATGCGTTCCTTGACCTCTTCCAGCCCGTGGTGATCCTCGTCCAGAACTTTCTGGGCGTGCTGGATATCGTGGCGCACCCGGGTCCGCTTCTTCCAGGGCACCGAGGTCAGCCAGTCAAGGTAGGAGCGCACCACCGAAGCCTCGGCGGAGGATGGCGACATCATGCGCAACTTGCCGAGCTCCTGCCGGGCCTTCTCCGCTGCCTCCTTGGGCATGCCGGATTCCTCGATGGCCTGCTCGTACTTGTCGGCCTCGTTGGGCACGTTCTCGAGCTCGCCCATCTCCTTCTGGATGGCCTTCATCTGCTCGTTGAGATAGTACTCGCGCTGGGACTTCTCCATCTGGTCCTTGACCCGCGAGCGGATGCGCTTCTCAACCTGGAGCAGATCGATCTCGGATTCGATCAGCGCCATCAGGTGCTCGACTCGGTCGCGCACCCGATCCATCTCCAGCAATTGCTGCTTGTCGTCGATCTTCAGCGACAGATGGGCACAGATGGTATCGACCAGCCGACTCGGATCCTCGATACCGGACAGCGAATTCAGTACCTCGTTGGGCACCTTCTTCGACATCTTGACGTACTGCTCGAACTGATTCAGCAGCACGCGGACGAGGGAATCCTGCTCGCGCTCGGTCAGGGGCTCGCTCTCGCGCAGCACCACTTCGGCCCGGCTGTAGCCCCCGTCGACGGCCTGAATGTCGCGGATGTCGGCCCGGGATTCCCCCTCGATCAGCACCTTGACGGTGCCGTCGGGCAGCTTGAGCAGCTGCATGATCTCGGCCACGGTGCCGATGGAAAAGAGGTCCTCGTTGTCCGGATCGTCCTTGCTGGCCTCGCGCTGCGCCACCAGCAGCACGCGCTTGTCGGCCTCCATCGCCGTTTCCAGCGCCTGGATCGACTTTTCCCGGCCGACGAACAGCGGAATGACCATCTGCGGGTAGACGACCACGTCCCGCAGCGGCAAAAGGGGCAGACTCAAGGTCTGTTCAGCGTTCTGCTGCATCGCAGACGTTCCTCAAACGATTCGGGTGAATACCAAGGGAATGGGGACGATACCCCGACATTGCAAGGTCGGGGCGACAGCACGGCACAGAAAAGGGCCGCCAAGCGGCCCTTTTCGTGACGTCTTCCTGTCCGAGGCCCCGGATACGAGACCGGCGGATACGACAGGCTAGCCGTCGGTTCCGTCGACCCGCGACTCGTCCTGCTGGGAATAGATCAGCAGCGGCTCGCTCTCGTTGGCGATCACCGAGGCATCGATCACCACCTTGGAAACCCCCTCAATGGAAGGAATCTCGTACATGGTGTCGAGCAGCACCGACTCGAGGATCGAGCGCAGGCCACGGGCACCGGTATTGCGCGCCATGGCCTTGGCCGCCACCGCCCGCAGGGCGTCCTCGCGGAAATCGAGCTCCACGCCCTCCATGTCGAACAAGCGGGCGTACTGCTTGATCAAGGAGTTCTTCGGCTCGGTGAGGATCTGGATCAGGGCATCCTCGGTGAGCTCGGTCAGGGTCGCGATCACCGGGAGTCGACCGACGAACTCGGGAATCAGGCCGAACTTGACCAGATCCTCCGGCTCGACATCGAGCAGCAGATCGCCGACGCCCTTGGTCTCGTCCTTGGTCTTGACCTCGGCGTTGAAGCCGATACCACCCTTTTCGGCACGGTCGCGAATGACCTTGTCGAGACCGGCGAAGGCTCCGCCGACGATGAAGAGCATATTGGTGGTGTCGACCTGCAGGAACTCCTGCTGGGGATGCTTGCGGCCTCCCTGGGGCGGCACCTGGGCCGTCGTGCCCTCGATCAGCTTGAGCAGCGCCTGCTGGACCCCTTCCCCCGAGACATCACGGGTAATGGAGGGGTTGTCAGACTTGCGCGAGATCTTGTCGATCTCATCGATGTAGACGATGCCACGCTGGGCCTTGTCCACATCGTAGTCGCACTTCTGCAGCAGCTTCTGGATGATGTTCTCGACATCCTCGCCCACGTAACCGGCCTCGGTCAGCGTGGTCGCGTCGGCGATGGTGAAGGGAACATTCAGCAGCCGCGCCAGGGTCTCGGCCAGCAGGGTCTTGCCGCTGCCGGTTGGGCCGATCAGCAGGATGTTCGACTTGCCGAGCTCGACCTCGTCCTTGGCGCCGTAGCGCAGACGCTTGTAATGATTGTAGACCGCCACCGACAGCACCATCTTGGCGCGGTCCTGGCCGATCACGTAGTCATCGAGAGTGTGACGAATCTCGCGCGGGGCGGGCAGACGCTCCTCATCGCTCTCGGCATCGGCATCGAGAACTTCCTCGCGAATGATGTCGTTGCACAGGTCGACACACTCATCGCAGATATACACGGACGGACCGGCAATCAGCTTGCGCACCTCGTTCTGGTTCTTGCCGCAGAACGAGCAGTACAGCAGCTTGCCGTCTTCGTCCTTGCCTTTGCCGTCGGCCATTCGCGTACCTCTCTCACAGCGGCGGCCTCGAGGCCGCCGGGAATCACGTAATCAGAGCGTGGTGATTATCACGCTATCAGGATGTCGGCCGCTTATCCAGCACGGCGTCGATCAGGCCGTATTCCGCCGCCTGCGCGCCGTTCATGAAGTTGTCGCGGTCGGTATCCTTGGCAATCGTCTCGAACTTCTGTCCGGTGTGATGCGCCAGGATCTGGTTGAGGCGTTCGCGGATACCGAGAATCTCACGGGTGTGGATTTCGATATCGGAGGCCTGCCCCTGGTAGCCCCCGAGGGGCTGGTGAATCATCATCCGCGAATTGGGCAGGCAGTAACGCTTGCCGTGAGCGCCACCGGCCAGCAACAGCGCGCCCATGCTGGCGGCCTGACCGATGCACACCGTGGAAACATCCGGCTTGATGAACTGCATGGTGTCGTAGATCGACATCCCCGCCGTGACGGAACCACCCGGTGAATTGATGTACAGGTGGATGTCCTTGTCGGGGTTCTCGGACTCCAGGAACAGCAGCTGCGCCACCAGCAGGTTGGCCGTGTAGTCTTCGACCGGGCCAACCAGGAAGATCACGCGCTCCTTGAGCAGACGGGAATAGATGTCGTAGGACCGCTCGCCCCGTGCGCTTTGCTCGACCACCATCGGCACCAGGCCGCCGGCGGATTGGATATCGAACTCGTTATTCATCTGGGTGATGTCCTTGCATCCGATGTATGGAAGCGGCGGCTGACCACCCCGCCCGACCGAAGCCGGGCGGAGCCGTCGGGAAGGATCAGGCCTGGTTTTCGTCGGCCTCTTCCTCGGCTTCCTCGTCACCACCACCTTGTTGCTGGGCCGCGGCGAGCGCCTCCTGGTAGCTCATTTCCACGTCCTTGACGCTGGCCTGTTCGAGCAGCACGTCGACGGCCTTCTCTTCCAGAATGGCGGATTTGACCTGATCCTTCATCTGGTCGTTGCCCATGTAGTACTCGACGACCTGCTCAGGCTCCTGGTACTGCTGCGCCAGCTCCTCGACCTTGGCCTTGATTTCGTCATCGCTGGCGTCGAGCTCGTTCACCTTGATGACCTCGGCCAGCAACAGACCGATCTGGACCCGGCTCTTGGCCTGCTCGGCGAACAGCTCGTCGGGCAGCTGGCTGACGTCGAAGTCCTCGCCGAGACCGAACTGCTGGGCTGCCTGACGCTTGAGACCGTCGGTTTCCTGCTGGATCAGCGCCTGGGGCACCGGGATGTCGTTGGCCTTCTTCAGCGCCTCGAGCACCTGCTGCTTGACGCGATTGTCGACGGCCTGCTCGGCCTCACGGGCCATGTTCTTCGAGATTTCCTCGCGGAACTTGTCCAGATCGCCGTCATCGACGCCGAACTGCTTGACGAACTCGGCATCCACCTCGGGCAGAGCCTGCGTCTTGACCGTGTGGACCTTGACCTTGAAGGTCGCTTCCTGGCCAGCCAGTTGCTCGGCCTGGTAGTCCTCGGGGAAGGTGACCTTGAGTTCCTTGTCGTCACCGGCCTTGGCGCCGATCAGCTGCTCTTCGAAGCCGGGAATGAAGCTGCCGGAGCCGATCACCAGCTCGTGGCCTTCAGCACTGCCGCCCTCGAAGGGCTCATCGCCCAGGTAACCCTGGAAGTCGATGGTCAGCTGGTCGCCATCCTCGGCGGCACGCTCGACCTCTTCCCAGTTGGCGTTCTGCTTGCGCAGGGTCTCGATCATCTCGGCGACGTCGTCGTCGCTCACCTCTACGACCGGGCGCTCGACCTCGGTGCCCTCGATGGAGGACAGCTCGACTTCCGGATAGACCTCGAGGGTCGCGGTGAACTCCAGGTCCTTGCCCGCCTCGTTGACGTCGGCCTCGATCTGCGGATAACCGGCCGGATTGAGGTTCTCGTCAGTGATCGCGCGGACGTAACGCTCACGCATCACTTCGCCGACCACCTCGTTACGCACTTCGCTGCCGTAACGCTGGCGGATCACCGACATCGGGACCTTGCCCTTGCGGAAGCCATCCATGCGCACGGTCTTGGCGGCGTCCTTGAGACGGGCAGCGACGGCCTCATCGATTTCGGCGGCCGGCACCTGCACCTTGACGCGGCGTTCAATCTGGGAGGTCGTATCGACGGAAACTTGCATGAATTGTCCTCTACACCGACGGGGGCGTTGGTTCTGTGGATAGCGTTGCAACGTTCAAAGGAGGGAATTCTATGAATCCCGCTACGCACTGGCAAGCGCCATGCCCTGACAAATGGGGGTTAACCAGCATACTTCAAGGGGAATTCGGGTAAAGAATTGTCATTGGAACCACGAAATCGCCTGCCTGATCGGGCGACCATTGCCACCATATCAAGCCTGCGGGAAAAAATCGTGAAATATATCAAGAGGGAGGCAATGGGGTGGATGATGGGGATCGAACCCACGACCACCGGAGCCACAATCCGGGGCTCTACCACTGAGCTACATCCACCACTGCCTGGTAGGTGTGTCGACTGGGGTGGATGATGGGGATCGAACCCACGACCACCGGAGCCACAATCCGGGGCTCTACCACTGAGCTACATCCACCATGGACGACACTGCTCGACCGCTTCGCTCCGCCAGACGGGAACCACAGAACATGGCGCGCCCAGCAGGACTCGAACCTGCAACCTACGGCTTAGAAGGCCGTTGCTCTATCCGGTTGAGCTATGGGCGCATTCTACGTTCCCAAGCGCCTTCCCGCAAGCTACCGAAGACAAATCTTACTGATCAATCAACAGCTTGTGGTCGGGGTGGAGGGATTCGAACCCCCGACATCCTGCTCCCAAAGCAGGCGCGCTACCAAACTGCGCTACACCCCGCCGGCTCTTGCACGGCCCTGACGTCGCCGCAGAGGCCTCGTCAAGCGCTGCGTATTCTACGGAACTTTCCTTCACCGTCAAGTCGAAAGCCCCACTGCTGCCACTTTGCCTGGACGCCCCCTCATGCGAAAATCCCTCCTTTCACCATCCGACCACCAGAGGGAAGCTCGATGACCGCCCAACTGATCGATGGCAAGTCCATTGCCGCCCGCGTTCGCCAGCAGGTTGCTCGCCAGGTGCAGGCACGCCACGAGGCCGGCGCGCGCACTCCCGGACTCGCCGTCGTCCTCGTGGGCGAGGATCCCGCCTCCCATGTCTATGTGCGCAACAAGCAGCGTGCCTGCGAAGAGGCTGGCATCGCCTCGGTCAAGCATCGACTGCCCGCCGACACCTCCCAGCAGGACCTCGAGGCGCTGGTCGACAAGCTGAATGCCGACACCACCATCGATGGCATCCTCGTCCAGCTTCCCCTGCCCGAGCATCTCGACCCCCGCCCCATTCTCGAGCGCATTCATCCGCACAAGGACGTCGACGGCTTTCACCCCTACAACCTGGGACGGCTCGCCCAGCGCCTGCCGCTGTTGCGTCCCTGCACGCCCAAGGGCGTGATCACCCTGCTGCAGGAAAGCGATCTCAAGGTTCGCGGTCTGGACGCCACCGTGGTCGGCGCCTCCAATATCGTCGGCCGCCCCATGTCGCTCGAACTGATGCTGGCCGGCTGCACCACCACCGTCTGCCATCGTTTCACTCGCGACCTCGAGGCCCACGTGCGGCGCGCCGAGCTGCTGGTCGTCGCCGTGGGAACGCCTGGCCTGGTCAAGGGCGAATGGGTCCGCGACGACGCCATCGTCATCGACGTGGGCATCAACCGCCAGGAGGATGGCAGCCTGATCGGTGATGTGGAATTCGAGCCGGCCGCGGCCAGGGCCAGCCACATCACGCCGGTGCCCGGTGGCGTCGGTCCCATGACTGTCGCCTCGCTGCTCGAGAACACCCTGCTGGCCGCCGAGATGCACGACGCCATGGCATGACCGCCGTGCAATAGCGTCGTGACTCGGTTAAAATACGCCGCCTAATTTTCTTTCCGAATCGCGAGGTGCCGTGATGAGCGACAAGATGAACGTCGAAAGCTTCAACCTCGACCACACCAAGGTGAAGGCGCCCTATGTCCGCCTGGCCGACGTCAAGACCGGCCGGCATGGCGACACCATCCACAAGTACGACCTGCGCATCTGCCAGCCGAACAAGGCACACATGGAGATGCCTGCGTTGCACTCGCTCGAGCACCTGATGGCGGAACTGTCCCGCAATCACTCCGAACAGGTCGTCGATATCAGCCCGATGGGCTGCCAGACGGGCTTCTATGTCGCGATGATCAACCATGACGACTACGACGGCGTGCTCGCGCTGCTCGAAGGCACCCTGAAGGACGTGCTCGAGGCCGAAGAAGTGCCGGCCTGCAACGAGATGCAATGCGGCTGGGCCGCCAGTCACAGCCTGGAAGGTGCCAAGGAACTCGCCCGCGACCTGCTGGCCAAGCGCGACGAGTGGACCCAGGTGTTCGCCTGAAGCCTGGTTGAAAAGTGGCTCAGCTCGGCAATACGGCGTTAAAAATCACCTCGAAGCCCTCACTTACAGCTCGGGAGAATCTCGTTTCATGAAACGCATCGGTATCATTGGTGCCATGTCCCAGGAAGTCGCCCAACTGGCGGCCATGCTGGAGGATCGCGAGACACGCCACCATGTCGGCAGCACCTTCCATTGCGGCCGGCTGCATGGTGTCGAGGTCGTGATCCTGCAGTCGGGCATCGGCAAGGTGAATGCCGCCGTCGGCACCACCCTGCTGCTCGACATGTATCAGCCCGAGGCGATCATCAACACGGGGTCGGCCGGTGGTTTCGGTGAAGGGCTCGAGATCGGCGACGTGGTGGTTTCCAGTGAGGTACGCCACCACGACGTGGATGCCGTGGTCTTCGGCTACGAGCACGGCCAGGTGCCGCAGATGCCGGCTGCCTACCTGCCCGACGAGCGTCTGGTACGGGTCGCGCGCCAGAGCGTCGAGGCCATGAACGAGGTCAATGTGGTCGAGGGGCTGATTGCCACCGGCGATGTCTTCATGGCCTGCCCGGAACTGGTGGAGCAGACTCGCTCCCGCTTCCCCACCATGCTCGCTGCCGAGATGGAAGCGGCCGCCATTGCCCAGACCTGCCACCTCTATGGCTGCCCCTTCGTGGTGATTCGCGCCCTTTCCGATATCGCCGGCGGCGGCGACAACCACCTCTCCTTCGAGGAATTCCTGGTCCAGGCCGCCGATCACTCGACGCGCATGGTCAGTGCCATGGTCGGGCGTCTGGCGAGCGAAGCCGTCATCGCGGAAGACGCCACCGCCGAGTCGTGATCCCGAACATCACATCTCGCCGCCAATACCGCCCGGCCTGCGCCGGGCGGTGTCGTTTTAGTTCATTCGCCACTCCAGCACCTCCCCTCCCCGCAACGGCACGATATCCTGCCCGTCCATGTACGGCAGCGTCTCCGGCACCGTCCAGGGCTCACGTACCAGGGTGACGGTATCGGTGTTGCGCGCCAGACCATAGAAGTCCGGCCCGGCATGGCTGGTAAAGGTTTCCAGTCGATCCAGGGCTCCGGCCTGTTCAAAGGCGGTGGCATACAGCTCGAGGGCCACTGGCGCCGTGTAGGCACCGGCACAGCCGCAGTCGCTCTCCTTGTCGCCCTTGGCGTGGGGAGCGCTGTCGGTACCCAGGAAAAACTTGCCGCTGCCCGAGGTGGCTGCTTCCACCAGCGCCTGACGGTGCCGTTCACGCTTGAGGATCGGCAGGCAGTAATAGTGGGGACGAATGCCGCCGACCAACATGTTGTTGCGATTGAACAGCAGGTGATGGGCGGTGATGGTGGCGGCCACGTTGTCCGGCGCGGCGGTGACGAAGGCCGCGGCGTCGGCGGTGGTGATATGCTCGAACACTACGCGTAGCGTCGGGTGCCGATCCAGCAGGGGCTTCATGACTCGCTCGATGAACACCGCCTCGCGGTCGAAGATGTCGATATCGGCATCGGTCACCTCGCCATGCACCAGCAACGGCATGCCAAGGCGCGCCATGGCGGCGATGGCCGCGTCGCAATGGGCCAGGTCGGTCACCCCGGCGGCGGAATTGGTGGTGGCGCCGGCGGGATAGAGCTTGACGGCATGCACCTGGCCACTGGCATGGGCACGCTCGATCTCCTCGGCGGTGGTGCGGTCGGTGAGATAGAGCGTCATCAGGGGCTCGAAGCTTTCCCCTTCCGGCACTGCCGCCAGGATGCGCTGCCGATAGTCGAGAGCCTGCTCCGTGGTCGTCACCGGCGGCTTCAGGTTGGGCATGATGATGGCGCGGCCCATCTGGCGGGCACTGGCGGGCACCACCGCCGGCAGCACAGCTCCGTCGCGCAGGTGAAGGTGCCAGTCATCCGGGCGGGTCAGGGTCATCGAGTTCACGGCGTATCCTGTTCTTGGCATGGGTTGGCAGCCCAACAGTATACCGCAATGTCCATGCCTCAGCGCCCCGCCCGACCCACAGAAAGTCCTTCACGCCACGCGAATTTGACGTATCATCCCCCCGCGGAGAACAGCCACGAGGACACCATGCCGAAGGTACGCCATTACGCCGATCTCGTCGCCATCCTGGCCGGCCTCATGTGGTTGATGGTCTACTGGTCGGTCAGCTACTCGGTGCATATCGGCAATATCGAGCCCTCGCTCGCCGCCATGCTGCTGACCGGCAGCCTGATCCTGACCAGCTTCGTGCACCGCCCCACCCGGGTGATGCTGAGACGCTATCATGTCCGCAAGCGCCGCACCGAGATGTGGATGCACATCCTCGCCCTGCCGCTGACCCTGGCCTTTCTTCTGGCCATTGGTATCGATTACCTGATCACGCCCCTGAACGGCGAACAGAAGATGCTGCTGTTCAACGTCATGGCCACCGCCGGCTGGCTGGTCTTCATCTTCACGCTCGCCATCAAGTGGCTGATCCACACCTTTACCGAACGGCGCAAGAACAGGCGCTGAACTGGGGCCCGTTCTCGCTGGTTCTCAGAAGCGCTCGAAACGGTATGGCGCCATGTCGATCTCCGGCGCCTCCCCTTCCATCATCTGCGTCAGCAGTCGTCCAGTGGCGGGACCCAGGGTGAAGCCTTGATGGCCATGACCGAAGGCGCACCACAGCCCTCGACGCCCCGGCGCCGGCCCGATGACCGGTTTCATGTCGGGCATGCACGGCCGAGCGCCCTTCCAGGGAGTCGACTCGAGCCGCTCGCCCAGAGGAAAGAGCTCCCTGGCCCGCGCCTCGGCGGCCGCCAGCTGCTGGTGGTGGGCCGGCGCCTCGAGGCGCTCCAGCTCGGCGCCCGTGGTCAGACGAATGCCGGCCCGCATCGGCGCCAGTAGATAGCCCACCTCGGCATCCATCACCCAGTGATTCAGGCGAGCCTCGTCGGCGCTGCCGTAGTGCATGTGATAGCCGCGCTTGACGAACATCGGCACCGACAGACCCAGGCGCTCGAGCCAGGTGCGCGACCAGGGCCCCATGGCCAGCACGACATCCGCCGCCTGCCATGCCTGGCCGTCGATCTCGACACGCCATCCTTCACCGTCCTGTGCCACATCATTCACCTCACCGCGCAGCACACGACCTCCCTCGGCCTCGAAGGCACTCGCGTAGGCCTGCACCAGGGCGCCCGGGTCGGCTACCGACCAGGAATCCTGCCAGTGCACGGCCCCCACCAGATCATCGGACAGGCTGGGCTCCATGGCCGCCAGATCCTCGGGCTCCAGGCGCCGGTACCGAACTCCGAAACGGGCATCGTTCTCCTCGGCATCCTCGAGCCGCGCCGCCAGCTTGCCGGTGTCGCGATAGACCTCCAGCCAGCCATCCCGACGGACCAGCGACTCGGCCCCGGCGGCCTCGATCATGGGGCCGTGGGCATCGAGGCAGAGACGAATCAGGGCAGCATACTCGGGGACGAGGCGCCGATAACGACTCGGGGCGGAATTGCGCCAGTACTGCAGCAAGGGCCCTGCGGCGCGCAGCATGCCCCCCGGACGATACCGAATGTCGACTTCGCGATTGGGCAGCACTCGCACCAGGGTGGCCAGGTCGCGGGGAAAGGGATAAGGGCGCACCGCTTCGCGCTGAATCAGCCCGGCATTGCCGAAGGACGTCTCGCGCCCGGGCTCGCGCCGATCCACCAGCGTGACATCATGGCCTCGCCGAGCCAGATGCCAGGCCACCGACACCCCGACCATGCCGGCCCCCAGTACAATGATTTCGCGCGCCATCCGACTCTCCTTTTCCGCCATGGATCGGGCCGCCCAACGCAGGCGACCGCGGCTCGACAGGGCCGCGCAACAATTCTATCAGGACGGTACCGATCAGGCTGTCTCAGTCGGCCGCACCCTCGGCCCGCTGCTGTTCCAGCAGGCGGGTACGCACGAAATCCGAATGGCTGACGTGCAGGAGTTCGGCCAGACGACGGATGCGATGCTCCTCCAGTGCATCCTTCTTCCCATCGGAGAAAGCCAGCGCCCACATTGCCCGCACCAGCTCGACACGCGCCTCATAATCACATTCGTCACGCACCAGACGCACGAACCGGTGATGGTCCACCGCCGTCTCGGCCTCGTGCTGGGCGAGGTCCATCAACTCGGCAAGCGCCTCGTCATCGAGGCCGAAACGTTGATCGAGTTCTTCACGCAAGGCATCGAGCTCGGCTGGCTCCAGGCGATAATCCGCACGTATCACCTCGCACAACAGCACCGCCGAGGCCAGGGCCAATGTCGGCGGCTCCTGCGTCTCCGACGTCGCCGTCATGTCGTTGATCCAGCGCTGTAGCGACGCCAGCATGGCAATCTCCTCTGATATCTTGCTGTTGCCCCGGCATGCCGGCCGGGAGTTCATGCTGGGGTCGACCGCAGCATCGAGCGGATGTTCCCCATCCGGGCAGCGTGATGACGACGACCGGAGAGCCGGACGCCTCCTGGCGCCCGACCTCCGGCCGGAAGCGACATCGATCAGGCCTTGTCTAGTCTCGCAAGGCCTCCAACCGAGCCTGATCGGCGTTGCCGAAATCGGGATCGACGTAGATATGCATGCGACGGATCAAGTCGTCCTCGAAGGCGAAGACACTGCAGAAGCGCCCCTGGGAGATCTCGCCGTCGGGCCATGTCGTGCCGTCCCGAAGACGTCCGGACTCGGTTCCTTCCACCACGACGTGGTCGTCATCGACGATATAGCGAAAGGCATCGATGTCATGGACCAATTCGGGCACCTCGCGGCGGATGCGTTCCCCGAACTCGACCAGCGCGGCCTTCCCCGACGCCGGCCCGAACTTGGGAAAATAGAAGCTGACGTTCTCGGTGAACAGCGCCGTCACCGAAGGATCGCCGGCATCCACCCGCCGGAAGTAATCCTGCACGATATCAAGTCGAGAACTCATGCATTGGCCCCTCCATCGATGGTGAATTCTGCCCCGGTTACCGAGCGCCCCTCCGGACCGACCAGCCAGCGCACCAGGTTCGCCACATCGTCGGCCTCGTTGTAACGGGGAATCGCCATGAGGTCGCGCTGCGGATCCGACATTTCACCATCGGCGGGATTCATGTCGGTATTCGTGGACCCCGGATGCACGACATTGACGGTGATTCCGCGTGGCCCCAAGTCTCGTGCTGCCCCCTTGGTGAGTCCGATCAGGCCGGTCTTGCTCATCGAGTAAAGACTGAGCCCCGGCCAGGGGACGCGTGGCCCGAGGTTGCTGCCGATCGACACGATACGTCCCTCGTCGCGCATGCGACGCGCCGCCGCCTGGATGGCCACGAAGGGCGCGCGCAGATTGATGTTCAGGGTGCGATCGAGATCGTCACGTCCCAGCTCGGCGATATCTCCGATCAGGAATACCCCGGCGTTGTTGACGAGAATATCGAGTCCTCCGAGGCTCGACACCACGCGCTCCACCGCGTCCTCGATGGCCTGGTCGTCACGGCTGTCGGCCTGGATGGCCATGGCGCGACCACCCGCCTGCTCGATGTCCGACACCACGGCTTGTGCCTTGTCCTCGCTCCCGGCATAGGTCAAGGCCACCGCGGCGCCATCCTTGGCCAGTCGCTTCGCCACCGCGGCACCGATGCCCCGGCTGCCTCCCGTCACCAACGCTACCTTGCCTGTCAGTTGAGTCATGTTGCGGCTCCCGTCGTTGCTTGCATTCGATGGATCAAGATATTTATGTATTGATCAATACATAAATAACCATGGCTGGACAATCTCGACCCTGTCAAGATATTTTTGTATCGAACGACACACAAAAGGAGGCCGATATGGCAACACGCGGCAGGCCACGCGGCTTCGACAGGGAAGCGGCCCTGGCAAGGGCCATGGAAGTGTTCTGGGAACGAGGCTTCGACAACGCCTCTCTGGGTGAATTGACCCGCGCCATGGGCATCAACTCCCCCAGTCTGTATGCCGCCTTCGGCAGCAAGGAAGCCCTGTTCCAGGAGGCCATGGCGCTCTACGTGAAGACTGCCGGCGGAGGCATCTGGGATCCCGTCGACAGCCTGGCGACTGCGCGAGACGCCATCGCCCATGTTCTGTATGCCACGGCCAGGGCCTTTACCTGCCAAGAGCGGTCACGGGGCTGCATGATCGTACTCGCTTCTCCCCAGGCTCAGGGCTCCAACCCATCGATCAGCGACGAACTGGAACAGCACCGACGCGGCAACCGAGACTGCCTGGAGCAGCGCCTGCGCCGTGCCGTCGACGAGGGCGAGCTGCCCGGCGACACGGACTGCCATGCCATCGCCACTTTCTACTCGACCGTGCAGCACGGCATGTCGATCCAGGCCCGGGACGGCGCTTCGCGGGAAGAGCTGCTCGGTGTCGCTGACTGCGCCATGAGCGCCTGGGACAACCTGACGCGTGCTTCCTGACAGAAGCATTCAGCGTTCCAGCCTGTCGCGCACGAAGGCAACACGCTCCGCGATACTGGCACGAGGCAACTCGACAAGGGTATAACCCAGCTCGGTATAGGTGGCGACCATTATTTCCCAGGTGGCAAACGCCTCGACGAAGCTCTGCTTGCGCTCGGCATCTCCGGCGAAGATCGCCTCCCACGGCGGAGCCACGAACACCGTCTCGGCATAACGGAACCGCTCCGCAGCGCGCCGTGCATGGCCCGGCACCGAAAGGCCCGAGACTCGCCTGTAGCCGATCACATCGGGCACTCCCCGGTCGAACAACACCGGCCCACCGATTTCAGCCGCTTCATGCCATGAACGCAGCTCCCAGCTCAGCATCAACTCGGCGAAGGCTTCTCTATTCCCCCAGGGCAGCGCGTCCCCACTGATGGCCACCTGGCTCTGGATGATGTCCCTTCCAGCCTCGGGCATATGCATAAGCCCCTCGGTAGCCAGGGCTTCAAGCAAAGAACTCTTTCCCGAGCCGGGACCACCGGTGATGACGAAGCGCTGTTCGGGTGGTGTCGTCGCATTCTTGCTCTGCATCATGGGTATCCTTCAACTCCTTTCCTGTCATCACCGTCCATCAATCACTTGATCGTCATGCAACACGGACGCATTGTTGAACAGGGACGCGCCGACATTCTCTTTCTCCGGCCTCGCGAGTCCTGTACAGGCAACCTGCGCAACTCTGACGGCCCGACGGACAACACGGAATCGACATGGACACAATGCAATCCCAGCCCTCGGCATCCCTCTCCACGCTACTCGACCAGCTGCGCGAGCGACTCGGTGCCGGCGCGGTACTCACCGGCGATGACGTCACCGCCCGGTCCATCGACTGGCTGACCGGTACGCCCTGCCACGCGGGAGCCATCGTGCGCCCTGGCACGCCCGATGAGCTGGCCGAGACACTGCGCCTGTGCCACGCAGCCCGCCAGCCGGTGGTGACGCACGGCGGATTGACCGGTCTGGTACACGGCGCCGAGGCCTCGCCCGAGGAACTGGCGATCTCGCTGGAACGTCTCGATGCCATCGAGGCCGTCGACCCGGTCGGCGCCACCATCACCGTTCAGGCCGGCGCGCCATTGCAGAAGGTTCAGGAGGCGGCCGAAGCGGCCGGGCTGCAGTTCACCCTCGATCTGGGAGCGCGCGGGAGCTGCACCATCGGCGGCAATATCGCCACCAATGCCGGCGGCAACCGGGTGATCCGCTACGGCATGATGCGTCAGCAGGTACTGGGGCTGGAGGCGGTACTGGCCGACGGTCGGGTCATCAGCTCCATGAGCCCGATGCTCAAGAACAACGCCGGCTATGACCTCAAGCAACTGTTCATCGGCAGCGAAGGTACCCTGGGGATCGTCACGCGGGCGGTGCTTCGCCTGCAGCCCGCCATGCCCGACACCCGCACCGCCCTGGTCGCCTGCCCCTCCTTCGATGCCATGACCGGACTGCTCGCCCACATGCGCCAGACCCTCGGCGGCGAACTCAGCGCCTTCGAGGCCATGTGGCGCAACCACTACCGGCTGCTTACCGACGTCAGTGGCCGCCATGCGCCACCCGTGGGCACCGAGTCGCCCTTCTATGTCATCATCGAATCCCAGGCCATCGATGCCGACCGCCATGGGGCACGTTTCGACCAGGCCCTCGAGTCGGCCTTCGAGGCAGGACTTCTGGCGGATGCCGCGATTGCCCAGTCCGATGCCCAGCGCGACGGCCTGTGGGCCATCCGCGAGGATATCGAGGGGCTGGTCCATCTCCTCTCCCCCTTGATGACCTTCGATGTCAGCCTGCCGATCGGTGACATGGAAGGCTATGTCGAGCGGGTGGAAACGACGCTGCAAGAACAATGGCCGGAGGGACGTCTCTCGGTATTCGGCCACCTGGGCGACGGCAACCTGCATCTCATGGCCAGCGTCGGCAGCAACGACGCCGACACGCGACACCGGGTAGAAAGCTGCGTTTACGAGCCTCTAGCCGAACTCGGCGGCTCGATCTCGGCGGAGCACGGCATCGGCCTGGAAAAGCGCAACTGGCTGCCGATCTCACGTTCCCCGGACGAACTCGCCCTGATGGCGACTCTCAAGCAGGCTCTGGACCCGCATGGTCTGCTCAATCGCCACAAGGTCGTCACCTACGACACTCAGGACGAGCACTGATCATCCAGCCTTGCCCTTCACTTTCACCAAGGGAGATGTCATGCCCCGCTTCGCCGACCACCTCTACCACCCAGGCCCGGACAACCCCTTCCCCGGCATCTGGGTCCTCCAGCGACGCATCGGCCGCGAAATCCCCCACCGCCTGGGATCCAACGAGGGCCTGGACATGCCGCACTCGGCACTGCGCCGACATTTCGGCGATGCCATGGCCGAGCATGCCTACTGCTATGGCGACGCCGAGGCGCTGGGTATTCGTGAGCGCCTGTCCCGTCAGCAAGGTATTCCCGTCGAGGCCTTGCTGGTGGATGCCGGCGCCGACAGCCTGCTGGCCCTGGCGTTGCGCGCCGTGGCCACCCCCGAGACCAGCGTGATCGCCTCGGCGGGCACCTACCCGACCTTCGGCTATTTCGCCCGCGGGCAGGGCTGTCGTCTCATCGAGGTCGCCTATGACGAGGGCAGCGATCGACTCGCGCCCGACCTGGACGCTCTGGCCCGCGCCGCACATGAAGAGAAGGCGCGCCTGGTGTATCTGGCCAATCCCGACAATCCCACCGGGCACCTGCACGACGACGACGCCGTCCGCCGCTTGCGCGACGCCCTGCCCGATGACTGCTGGCTGCTGCTCGACGAGGCCTACCACGATTTCCGCGACGATGCCGACACACCCTTCGCCTCGGAAGTACTGCCGGGCGTGATTCGCTGCCGGACGCTCTCCAAGGCCCACGGCATGGCCGGGCTGCGTATCGGCTACGCCATCGCCGAACCCGATACCCTGGCGATGCTGATGAAGGTGCGCATCCACTATGCCGTCTCGACCCTGACCCAGGCCGCCGCCGAGGTGGTGCTCGATCACCCTGACGAGACCCGGCAGCACATCGCCGACGTCATCGATCGTCGACGGCGCCTCAGCGCTCATTTCCGGCAACTGGGCGCCGATGTCCTGCCGAGCGCCACCAACTTCATCGGCATCCGCCTGGGCAGTCCCGAACTGGCCAAAGGCGTGCATGCCGAGCTACTCGAGGAGGGCAAGCTCATCGCCCGCCCCGCGCATCCGGATCTGGGTCATGTGCTACGCATCACCGCAGTGGAGGATGCCATGGTCCCCGGGCGCCTGGACACGCTGGAACGGGCCATTCGGCAAGACACGGCTTGAACGCCATGGCCACCTTCTCCGGCGGCTCCCCCCTGGCCCGACGCCTCACGGGCGCCCGGCAAACGAGTCGCGGCGTCGCCGCGACCGCCCGGCCGTCAGGGGCGCCGCAAGGAGTCACCGCGCCCCACGGCAAAGTACAGCAACCCAGCCTTGCGCACCGTCTCGGGATTATAGAGATTGCGGCCGTCGACGATCACCGGCAGGCCAAGCTGCTGCTTCAGCCAGTCGAAATCCACCATGCGGAAGACTTTCCATTCGGTACAGATCACCAGTGCATCGGCGTTCTGGACCGCCGCTTCCCGTGAGTCCACCAGCGCCAGATCGTCCCGCTCACCATAGAGGCGGCGGCACTCATCCATCGCCTCGGGATCATAGGCCTGAACCCTGGCACCGGCTCGCCATAACGCTTCCATCAGGGTACGGCTCGGTGCATCGCGCATGTCATCGGTGTTCGGCTTGAAGGCCAGCCCCCAGAGCCCGATGGTACGACCGGCAAGATCGCCATCGAAGGCACGCTCCAGCTTCTCGAACAGGGTCTGCTTCTGGCGGTGATTGACGCCTTCCACCGCCTCCAGCAGTTGTGCCTGATACTGCACCTCTCCCGCGGTACGCGTCAGGGCACGCACGTCCTTGGGGAAACAGGAACCGCCATAACCGCACCCTGGGTAGATGAAGTGGTAACCGATACGCGGATCCGAGCCGATGCCACGCCGAACCTGTTCCACGTCGGCCCCCAGGCGTTCCGCCAGGTTGGCGATCTCGTTGATGAAGCTGATCTTGGTGGCAAGCATGGCGTTGGCCGCATACTTGGTGAGTTCGGCGGCACGCACGTCCATGAACATCAGCTTTTCCTGAAGGCGAATGTAGGGGGCATAACATTCGCGCATCAATTCGCGTACACGCTCGGAATCGGTGCCGACCACGAAGCGCGCACCATGCGTGAAGTCCTCGATCGCCGCGCCTTCCTTGAGGAATTCCGGATTCGAGCAGACCTCGAAGTCGAGTGCTTCGCCGCGTTCCTCGAGCACATTGGCGATGGTCTCTCGAACTCGGTCGGCCGTTCCCACCGGCACCGTGGACTTGTCGACGACGGCCTTGAACCCGTTCATGTGCCGCCCGATGGTCTCGGCGACCGCCAGCACGTACTGCAGATCAGCGCTGCCGTCCTCGTCGGGTGGCGTGCCGACGGCGATGAACTGCAGGGTGCCGAATTCGACCGCCGAGACAGCATCGGTCGTGAACCTAAGCCGCCCTGCGGCAGCATTGGTGGTCACCAGCTCTTCCAGGCCGGGCTCGAAGATCGGGATTTCACCGGCCTCGAGCCGGGCGATCTTGTCGGCATCCACGTCCACGCACAACACATCGTGCCCGACATCAGCCAGACAAGCGCCCGTGACGAGCCCCACATAACCGGTACCGAAAATGGTGATCCTCATCCCCTATTACCCCGCCAGAATCCTTGGGAAACACACTGCCATGACTCATCGCGACCGCCAGAGACACCGGTCGCCGCGCCAGGCGGTGCGACGTGCAGGCATTGTAACAGGGCTGCGGCGAAGGCCCAGAATTGCGCGACCTGTGCACAGGCACGCTATGCTGATGGGTACGGACATCACCCACGCCACACAGGGACGCCCGGCATGATCGTTCGGCCCCGGCGGCCGAAGGAGTTGACGTCATGGCTATGCCGATGACGATCCGGGAGTACCTCCGCGCCTGCGATATCGATTACGAGGAGGTCCCCCATCCACGAGCGGTCTCGACCAGCCGCATCGCCCGCGTCTCGCACGTCGAAGGCGACCAGTTGGCCAAGGCCGTCATGCTGCACGGCGATGCCGGTTATCGTGTCGCCGTGTTGCCCAGCGACCGTGACGCCGATCTGGAACGGCTCACGCAACTCTTCCATGAAGAACTGGAACTGGCCACGGAGGACGAAGTCCGCCACGAGTTCGATGACTGCGATCCCGGGGCGGCCATTCCGGTGGGTCAGGCCTATGGCCTGCAGGTCTATCTCGACGACCACCTGCGCCAACAGCCGGATGTCTACTTCGAGGCCGGCGACCACGAAACCCTGGTGCACATGAGCGGCGGCGAGTTCGGCCGGCTGATGGCCGGCAGCCAGCACGGTGATTTCAGTCGTCCCCGCTGAAGCCGGAGCGAAACGACGGCCGGGGCATAACGCCCCGGCCTTCCTTCAACCGGCCGGTGCGGCCTCGATCACCAGGTTCCGCGGGGTCAAGTCACGCTCGCAGAAGGTCCCGAAACCAACCCGAAAGCCGGCTTCCTCCATCAGCCTGACGCGATCCAGCGCCAGCCAGACTTCCAGCGGTCGCCGGAATACATGGCGCACGAGTTCGAGCCGGGTGACCTCATCCAGGCGCCGGAAACCTTCGGCTTCGTAACCTGCCCAGTCGACATGGGCGGGCAATGCCACAGCCTTGCGCTCGGCCGCCCAATGGCAGAAGGCGGCGAAATCATCGGGCATGCGACCATAGGCCAGACTCGGCACCGGGAGATAGGCATCTCGGCCCGAGACATCGCGTTGCAGGGCATCGAAGCCCAATCGCCAGGCATTGGCGCGCCGGCGCTGACGACGTACTCCGCTCGACGCGGTCACTGTTTCCTGCACCGCCATCGACAGATCGTCGCGGTACAGTCGCCAGCCTTGCTCGGCCATGTCCTGTCGTCCCTGCTCGGACAAGGGACGATAGCGCTCCGCCTCGGTCCGCTGGTAACAGCACGGCGCCAGGGTCACCGATGCGCCGCGCCGGGCAGCCAGCTCGAGCAGGCGACCGTGCAGATCGCCACAGGCATGCAGCGCCATCACCCGGGTGCTCGGCGTCAGCCAGCGGCTGGCACCCTCGGCCAGCACATCCTGCTGATGCAGCTGCACCGCCGCTCCCTGACGTTGCGCCAGTTCGTGGCCGGACCGGCACAGCTCGGCCTGCCACTCCAGAGCCTGGATACCCACGCCATACCAACGTGCCACACCGCGCGCCAGATGCCCCTTGCCGGCACACCACTCCACCAGATCGGCATCCGGCGTCACCAAGGGAGCGAAGGCCTGGATCTGGCGCCACTTGCGACCGCCGACAAAGGTCCCCCAGGCATCGGGCAGTGTCGGCCCCCGCGGGGCCAGATCAGGCAGTTCCACCAGCTCGGCCAGTTCGTCCATCGGCAACCATGACGACAAGGGAGACGCCGTGAACGGATCGGCCTGCAACCGCTCCGTCTCGTCCTCGGGCAACGCCCTCAGCGCCTCGGCCATCGCCGGATAGCGACACTCCCACGACAAGCGGCGATGCTGGAAAGGCAAGGGCTGCCACACCGGTTGCCACTCGGCCAGCACGGCACCCAATCGCCGAAAGCGGTATTCATGACTCGGAGCCATCGCGGCCTCGCGGTAACCGGCGGTGAATGGAAAATCGCAACGGGGGAGGATAACTCGCCACTCTTCATCTCGCGACGGCCCTTTCTTATGCCGCGATCTCGGTAGCCCCGCTTTGCCTCGTCCCTCTTGCCGGATAGGCTGGCATGATCCATGTCGCCACAGGATCCCGCATGCCACGATGCCACCATATGACTCGTCTGGCTCCCTATCTCGCCCCGCTGCTGATCGGCTTCAGCGTAATCGCCGAAGCTCAGACGTCATCTTGCCCCGCACCGGGCCAGTGGCTGGATGGCAAGGGCTCGCCCGTCGCCACCGATGTCTGGATGCGCGATCTGGCCGACCAGCAGGTGGTGATGCTGGGTGAGCGGCACGACCGGCTTGCCCATCACCGCTGGCAACTACAGACACTGGCGGGGCTTCATGCCCTTCACCCCGATATGGTGATCGGCCTGGAGATGCTGCCGCGCAAGGCCCAACCGGTGCTGGACGATTG
Source organism: Halomonas elongata DSM 2581 (assembly GCF_000196875.2). Classification (NCBI taxonomy): domain Bacteria; kingdom Pseudomonadati; phylum Pseudomonadota; class Gammaproteobacteria; order Oceanospirillales; family Halomonadaceae; genus Halomonas; species Halomonas elongata. The sequence continues at coordinate 1,517,519 of NC_014532.2, read as the reverse complement.
GGTCGCGGGCGATCTGAGCGAGGCGGCGTTCCTCGAGGCGAGTGACTGGTCCAGTACCTGGGGCTACGATCCGGCCCTGTACTGGCCGATCCTGCACTTCGCCCGCATGCAGGGCGTGCCGTTGAAGGCCCTGAATGTCAGCGCCGAGCTGCGACAACGGCTGGTGGAAGAAGGCTGGCAAGCCGTGCCAGCGGCAGACAGGTTCGACATGACCGCGCCCGCCCCGGCCTCGCCGGCCTATCGCGCCGAGCTCGCGGACGTCTTCGCCGCGCACGATCACGCCGCCGAGACCGACGATGCGGACTTGGAGCGTTTCATCGACGCGCAACTGGTCTGGGACCGCGCCATGGCCAGTGGCCTGGCCGAGGCGTCGGCGGAAGGCAAGCTGGTGGTGGGACTGATGGGACTTCGCCACTTGAGCGATGGACAAGGCGTGCCCCATCAGCTCGACGATCTGGGAGTGGTCGAGCACCGCAGCCTGCTGCCGCGACGACTCGACGATGCCTGCCAGCCACCACCCGCCGGTCGGGCGGATGGCTTTTTCATCCTCGACGGGCGGTGGCAGGAGGACTAACGCTCGTCGATCTCGGGCCGGAATCCGCAGGACAGCACGATCCGGTTCCAGCCGTTGATGACCACCACCAGAGAGGTGAGGCTCAACTGTTCCTCCAGGCTGAAGCTCGCTTTCACCCGGTCGCGAAGCGACTCGTCGACCTCGCTTTCGGCCAGCAGGGTCAGCGCTTCCGTCCAGGCCAGCGCCGCGCGTTCGCGCTCACTGAAACCCGGGGACTCTCGCCAGGCCGGCAGCACGTCGAGACGTGCCTGCCGTTCACCATCGCCACGCGCCTCTTCGGAATGCATCCGCTGGCAGAAGGCGCAGCCATTGAGCTGGGAAGCACGCAGGAAGACCAGATGAATCAGGCCGGGCTCGATGCCTGATGCCGCTACAGCCTCCTGGGTCGACTGGAGCCCCTTCACCAGAGCGGGCTGCAAACGATAGAAGTCGGCACGAGAAACATACTCTTGCATGATGCACTCCTGTTCGGGACATGGAGTGCCCAGCATGCGCGGGCGCCGCCGTCACGCCTTGTAGATTTGCGCCAACTTGCGTCGACGATATTCGGCCGGCGTTTCTCCGCCGTGGCGGCGAAAACGATGGGTAAAATGCGCCTGATCGTGAAAGCCGCATGCCAGGGCGACCTGACTGATCGACGGCTCGGAGCGCGACAACAGAGCCCTGGCATGCTTGAGGCGTTGCAGCAGATCCATCTGCGCGGGCGCCAATCCGACCTGATGGCGAAACGTTCGCTCGAGGGTGCGGCGGCTCAAGCCATGATTCGCCACGGCCTGTTCTATCGTGAAGCGTCCATTGTCGATCAGCGGCAGAAGACGCTGCACATGACCGATTCGGGGACCACTCGCCTCCGCCCTGGCCAGCAGCCAGGCATCGAGCCGCGCCAGACGTTCCTCCAGCGGCAGGGAAGGTAGCATGTCACGCAGCGCCGGCCAGTCATCGGGGGCCTGCTTGTGCCACTGATCGGCATCGCTCAGCGACTCCAGCGACATGCCGAACAACTGAAAGGCACCTCCGGGACGAAACCGGATACCCAGGCTGGCTCCCACGGTCGTGGTATAGGCCGCCACCGGGCGCCGAGTGATGTCCCAGCCGGCGGATGGTCTCGTGGTATCGAGCCCCCTGAACGTCAGGGTGACCCCGCCATCCGGATAGAGCTTGTCATGGGTCGGAGCCTCCGGCGGCGGGCCTTGCACGAACCAGTAATGATCCACCCAGGGCCGCAAGGCCGGCACCGGCAGCAGCCGATGAATGACCAGGCGCGGCAAGACCAGTGGCGTCAGACCGGATCGCGGCCGGAGTGGCTCAACGGACTGTCGAAACGTCATTCAGACCCCGCAATATCGGTGACTCGGCGACGCAGGACAGTATAGTTCAGCTCCCCTCCCTTGCTGCCAGACGCAGCAGGACCGCAATGCAGCAAAAAAAGTTCCTCGAAGAGAGTAATTAGCCGGCTCAAGAGATGACGAACACTGTTTCTTTCATGTAGAATTCGCCTCGTTTTATCGACCCTTCCGCCCTCCCGTCTCAGGATGCTTTCGTCATGCTGACAAACCATCGTTCTCCACACTGGCTCCGGCACAGCGCCCGGTGGCCAGGCTTTCTCGTGCTCGCGCTGCCGATCCTGCTGTTCAGCCCCCTCGCCCAGGCTGCTTCCGCCGGCGAGCTCGACCTGACTTCCAGCCTCCCCGGTTTCATCGCCGTTACCCTCTTCCTGGCCGCCTATGTCCTGGTGATGGCCGAAGAGAAACTGCACATGCGCAAGTCCAAGCCGGTGCTGGTCGCCGCCGGTCTGATCTGGGCGATGATTGGCTGGGTCTATGTTCACGCGGGCCTGCCCGATGCCTCCGAAGAGGCCTTCAGCGAAACACTGCTGGAATACAGCGAGTTGCTGCTCTTCCTGCTGGTAGCCATGACCTACATCAATGCCATGGAAGAGCGCCGCGTCTTCGACAAGCTGCGCGCCTGGCTGGTCGAGAAGGGCTTCAGTTACCGGTCGCTGTTCTGGATCACCGGCATCCTCGCCTTCTGGATCTCGACCATCGCCAACAACCTCACCACCGCCATGCTGATGTGCGCCGTGGTGCTCAAGGTCGCCGAGGGCGACAAGCGCTTCATCAACCTCTGTTGCATCAATGTCGTGGTGGCCTCCAATGCCGGCGGTGCCTTCAGCCCCTTCGGCGATATCACGACCCTGATGGTCTGGCAGGCCAAGCTGGTCGAGTTCCAGGAATTCTTCGAGCTGCTCGGCCCGGCGCTGGTGAACTACCTGGTACCGGCGATCGTGATGAGCCTGTTCATCAAGAACCGCAAGCCCGCCGCCCTCGAGGAACATATCTGGCTCAAGCGCGGCGCCCGGCGCATCGTTCTGCTGTTCCTGGTGACGATCGTCATCTCGGTACTCTGCCACACCATGCTGAACCTGCCGCCGGCACTCGGCATGATGACGGGCCTCGGTTTCCTGCAGTTCTTCGGCTACTACCTGCGTCAGAGCCTGCCCCGCTCGCTGGAACGCAAGCGTACCCGCTACAGCCAGCGCGGCGACTGGCGCAAGCTGGAGTCACTGGGCAGCGTGGTGCCTTTTGATGTCTTCACCCGAATCGCCCGCTCCGAATGGGATACCCTGCTGTTCTTCTACGGTGTGGTGATGTCCGTTGGGGGACTGGGCTTCATGGGTTACCTGGCCCTGCTCTCCGAGACCCTCTACACGGGTTGGGATCCCGTCTGGGCGAACATCGTGCTGGGCCTGGTCTCGTCGGTGGTCGACAACATCCCGGTCATGTTCGCCGTCATCTCCATGGAGCCCGACATGTCCATGGGCAACTGGCTGCTGATCACCCTCACCGCCGGCGTGGGCGGCAGTCTGCTCTCGGTGGGCTCCGCCGCCGGTGTGGCACTGATGGGCCAGGCGCGCGGTATCTACACCTTCGCCAGTCACATGCGCTGGGCCCCGGTCATCGCCCTGGGCTATGTAGCCAGTGTGGTCGTCCACCTGATGATCAACGCTGACAGCTTCGCCATCTTCCACTAGGGTCCGAATGACCTGCTCCCGTCCGGCGGCCCGCCGGACGGGCCTTCACCCCTCTTCCAGCCCCAGTCGTGCGTGCCATTCGGCGATGCTCTCGTCCGGATAGCCGGCAAAGCAGCGATCCTGTTCCCTCGACTCGATCTCCACCCAGTCCGGCTTGTTCTCCAGCATGAGGTGCACCCGTTCGGGAGGCCTTGGCAAGTCACTGTCGATGGCCGAGGCGAAGGGATGCACGAGTTCCGGCCAGCGCGGATCGAACACCCAGAGCGCACTGGCACACCGCGAACAGAAATGCCGCTCCCCGGGGCTCGTTAGACCATCGATCTCGGCCTGATAGATCGACGTGTGCTCGGCACCGTGAACCACCAGGGTGTCCGCATCGCCGCTCAGGTTGATGGCATAACCACCCCCGCCGGCCGTCTTGCGACAGATCGAACAGTAGCAGCGGTTGAAGGGATAGGGATGCGGCGACACGACACGAAACCGCACCGCGCCGCAATGACAGGAACCTTCGAGTAGCATGATGATTCTCCCTGACGCCTTGCGTTGACTGGCCTAAGCGTAGAAAACCGGGGGCGACAGAACCAGGCGCTTTCGCCACTCCAACCTCCCACGCCTTCGAACCGCCGATGTTGGTGGACGCGGGTGTGCAGCGACGCTTCCCGCGCTAGGATGAGACGGGTCGCCATTCACTCCATGAGGGAGTACCGATGCACAGGACAGCCAGCGCACTCCAAGCAAGTCCCGCAACACTGGGCGTGACACCAGCGACACAGGAGGTGGCCGGTGAGTGATGCCACGGTGATTCATGTCGAAGACTTGTCGAAGGTCTATGACAGCGGTTTCCAGGCCCTCAAGGGCATCGATCTCGAGATCCGGCGCGGCGAGATCTTCGCCCTGCTCGGTCCCAACGGCGCCGGCAAGACCACCCTAATCAGCGTGATCTGCGGGCTGGTCAACGCCAGCGGCGGCAAGGTGCTGGTGGATGGCCACGACAATGTCCATGACTACCGCGAGGCCCGTTCGCGCATCGGCTTGGTGCCGCAGGAGTTGACCGGCGAGGCCTTCTCCACGGTCTGGGACACGGTGAGCTTCAGCCGCGGCCTGTTCGGCAAGCCGGCCTCGCCCGGCCATGTCGAGAAGACCCTGCGCTCGCTGAGCCTCTGGGAAAAACGCCGCAACAAGTTGATCACGCTTTCCGGCGGCATGAAGCGACGCGTACTGATTGCCAAGGCACTGGCCCACGAACCGCAGATTCTCTTTCTCGACGAGCCCACCGCCGGTGTCGACGTCGAACTGCGCCGCGACATGTGGGAGGTGGTGAGGGGCCTGCGCGAGAACGGCGTGACCATCATCCTCACCACCCACTACATCGAAGAAGCCGAAGAGATGGCCGACCGCATCGGCGTGATCCGTGCCGGCGAACTGGTACTGGTGGAGGAAAAGCGCGAACTGATGCGCAAGCTCGGCAGCAAGGCGTTGACGCTGCACCTCAGCGAGCCGCTGACACGCATCCCCGACACCCTCGCCGGCCATGACCTGACCCTCGAGGAAGACGGCCACGCCCTGGTCTACACCTACGATGCCGCGCGCCAGGCAGAGGGAGAGGACGAGCCCGCAGGCATCGCCGAGTTGCTGGCCGACCTGGAAGCCGCCGGCATTCACTTCAAGGATCTCCACACTCGGCAGAGTTCCCTCGAGGAGATCTTCGTCAGCCTGGTCCGGGAGGACGCATGAACCTGAGATCCGTGAAGACTATCTACGTCGCCGAGATGGCGCGCAGCCTGCGCACCGTGCTGCAGAGCATCGTCTCGCCGGTGATCTCGACATCGCTTTACTTCGTGGTGTTCGGCGCCGCCATCGGCACCCGCATCAGCGAAGTGGACGGCGTCAGCTACGGTGCCTTCATCGTACCCGGCCTGATCATGCTGATGCTGCTCACCCAGAGCGTTTCCAACGCCTCTTTCGGGATCTTCTTCCCACGCTTCACCGGCACCATCTACGAGATTCTCTCGGCGCCCATCTCGTATTTCGAGGTAGTGCTCGGCTTCGTCGGCGCCGCGGCCACCAAGTCGGTGATCCTGGGCCTGATCGTACTGGCCACGGCCAGCCTGTTCGTGCCCTTCACCATCGCCCATCCATTGATGATGCTGCTGTTTCTGGTGCTCACCTCCCTGACCTTCAGCCTGCTGGGCTTCATCATCGGCATCTGGGCCGACGGCTTCGAAAAGCTCCAGCTGGTGCCGCTGTTGGTGATCACGCCCCTGACGTTTCTCGGCGGCACCTTCTATTCCATCGACATGCTGCCCCCTGCCTGGCAGGTCGTGACGCTGGCCAATCCCGTGGTGTATCTGGTCAGTGGCTTCCGCTGGAGCTTCTATGGCATGGGCGATGTCAGCATCTGGGCCAGCCTCGGCATGATCGCGCTCTTCCTGGCGGTCTCGCTGGCCGTGGTGAACTGGATCTTCCGTACCGGCTATCGGCTCAAGCCCTGACGCTCGTTTTCGCCGCCGTCTACCGCTGCTCCATCGGGGCAGCCGAACCCGGGGCTCTTGCGGTATCATCGCCGCCCGTCATCCGCGAGCCGCGAGGTCCCCATGCCGATCCTGCACAGCATCATCCACCGCATCGACAAACGAGACGGCGAGAGCCCCGCCCGGGTCGTGCCCGCCTCGGGGGAACTCGAGGCCTCGGCTGCCCTCGACGAGCTGCTGGCCGGGCTCAACGACGCCTATCATGCCAAGGCCAAGAGCTGGGGACGCTTCAACGACGACACCCAGGCCAGCCTGCCCGGCCATCTGAAGCGCTACCTGGACGACGAACTCGATTTCACCGAACTGACCCACGAACTGGCCCATGCCATCGCCCCCCTGGTCGACGATCACCTGCCGCTGGGCGGCCACCTGCTGGTCGTCGATCATCGCCAGGGCGAAGCGCGCTACCTGATCATGGCGCTGCTTCACCACCGCGAGGGCTTCGGTATCGGCGAGCAACTGGAGATCGTGCCCAGCCGGCAACTCAACCTCTCCCAGATGACACTCGGCGCGCGCCTCGATATCGGCCAGTGGCACTCCGGCAGCGCCTCTCACCCCTATCTGTCCTACACGCGCGATCGCGGTGGCCGCAAGCTCGCCGACGCTTTCGCCGAGGTGCTGGGCGCCAGCGAATCGCTCGATGCCTCCCAGGAAACGCGCACCCTGCTCAAGGCCTTCAGCGACTACGTGGAAAACGAGGACCTGCCGGAGGAAACCAGCCGCGAGAAGACCGACGCCCTGATCGACTACGCCAGCGACCAGGCCAGCCGTGGCGAGCCGATGACGCTGGAGGAACTCTCCGAGCTGGTCGACGAGCAGCAGCCGAAGGCCTTCTACGAGCACATCCGCAACAGCGATTACGGCCTGGCACCCGAGATTCCCCCGGACAAGCGAACCCTCAAGGCCTTCAAGCGCTTCACGGGACGCGCGGCCGGCGTTTCGATCAGCTTCGACTCCCACCTGCTCGGCGCCGCCGTGGAATACGACGAGGAAAACGACCGGCTGATCATCAAGCAGGTGCCCACCGGACTGCGCAAGCAATTGCGGAAAGAAGAGTAACAACGGGCCAATGGCGTTATTCATTGCGACGCCAAGCGGCCACTCTCTTGGGAAGCGCTGATTTATGTTGCGAGCGAAGATAGGTTGGCTGCTGCCGGAACGGAGATACCGGAGTTTACACGCCAGTAAATGAGGATATTGAGTACCGCCAGCAGCCAAGATATCGAGCGCAGCAATAAATCAGCGTTTCCCCCTAGCGCTCGCTCAGCGCCAACTTCACCCCCAACAGCACGAACAGGCCACCCAGCCCCTTCTCCAGCCAGGCGCCGAGTCGCCGATGGCCGCTCATGGCACGCGCCAGCCGAGCGCCGAGGAACACCAGCGGCGGCTCGATCACTGCCGCCACCAGGATGATCAGGGCGCCGTGCAGGGCCAGTTGCAGGGCGGCGGGACCGGCCCCGGGCACCACGAACTGGGGCAGAAAAGCCAGGAAGAATATCGCCACCTTGGGGTTGAGTGCCGACACCAGGATGCCCTGACGGAAGATGGCCCCTGAACGAGGCGTGCTCGGCACGCTGACGCTGGATGCCGCTTCGGCCCCGCGACGCAACAGGATCTGCAGCCCCAGCCACACCAGGTAGGCCGCGCCGATCCATTTCACCAGCGAGAACGCCAGTGCCGAGGTGGCAAGCACTGCCGAGAGTCCCAACGCCGCCATGCCCACATGCAGCGCGGCACCGCTCCAGACCCCGAACATGGCGGCGACACCGCCACGCCGACCGTGCCTGGCAGTCTGTCCGAGAATGAACGCCATATCAGGGCCCGGCGACAGATTCAGCAGAACCGCGGCGGAGAGGAAGGTCATCCAATGGGCCAGCGAATAGGTCAGCATGATGACGGGCTCCTTGTCACTGTGACGACGATGGGGAGAACATATCAAGACTATCGCCGTTAAGCCGGAAAGGCGACGCCGGTTCAACTGCCCTGCCATGAGGCATGCAGACGCTCGACGGTAACCAACTGGTGCAGCCCGACATGAAAGCGGCGGCCCAAGAAATGGGCCGCCGCATGACGAAATCCTCAACTTTTTGTTTTTGTTCTACTTTTTTTATACAGGCATGATTTTCGGATAGCAAAGGACGTGAGCTGGCGTGCTCCACTTGTCCCCTTCGGGGGACATTTTTTTTGTTGGGCCCCCGAGGTCCACCGACATGCCTGTCGTGATCTCGTTGTTTGCGCTCATGAAACGTCATTCGACACGCCGCGACAATCCGACCTTGGTTGCACGTACTCGATTCGCGATGCTCATACGATTTGATGGAAATGGATTCCATGAAGCATTCTAGGCATCGGAAACGCCACAACGGAGTCTTTTCCCATGCCCCACTCCCGCCTCGGTTTCATCGGTATCGGCCTGATGGGCGATCCCATGTCACGGCGCCTGAGCGACGCCGGCTTCGATGTCACCCTCTGGAACCGCTCGCCCGAGAAAGCCGCCGCCGTGGCTGCCGACAGCAGCGCACGGCTTGCCGACGACGTCGCCTCGCTGATCCAGAGCGTCGATGTGATCATGTTGTGCCTGGCCAACACCGAGGTCGTGCAGGAGCTCGTGTTCGGTCCCGATGGCCTGGCCGAGCATGGGCGGCAGGGTCAGCTGGTGATCGACCTGTCCAGCAGCGACCCCGACGCCACCCGGCACATGGCCGCGACACTCGCCAAACGCCGAGGAATGCGCTGGGTGGATGCTCCCGTCTCCGGCGGTGTGGTCGGTGCCGAGGCCGGCACGCTCGCCATCATGTGCGGCGGGGAGAACCACGACATTGACGCCGCCCGCCCCCTGCTCGAACCGCTCGCCGCGCGCATCACGCACATGGGCCCGGTGGGCAGCGGCCAGGTGACCAAGCTCTGCAACCAGATGATCGTCGGCTGTCAGGCGGCGGTGATTGCCGAAGCCGTGGCCCTGGCTGAGACCAGCGGCGTCGATGCCTCGCGGCTCACCGAAGCCCTGGCCGGCGGCTTCGCCGACTCCACGCCGCTGCGCATCCTCGCCCCGCGCATGGCCGCCAGCGACTTCGCGTCGCCGCCCTGGCACCTGCGTACCCTGCTCAAGGACCTGGACATGGCCGTGACCCAGGGCGGCCGCACCCTCAGCGCCACGCCAATGAGCGGCCTGGCCGCCCAGTTGATGCGGGCCCATGCCGCCCATGGCCACGGCGAGAGCGATCCGGCCACGCTGGTCGAGACCTATCGCCAAGCCTGACACCGCGGGTGATTGTCGGCGCAGGCAGCCTTACGTACACTCGTTTGAATACATACACGAGGCGATTCATGGCATTCGACAGCAGCTCGACCTATGTGGCCACCGAGGCCTTGAAGCAGGCGGTCAACGCCGCCGTCACCCTGCAGCGCCCCCTGCTGATCAAGGGCGAACCGGGCACCGGCAAGACGCTGCTGGCCGAGGAACTGGCAGCATCACTGGATACGCGACTGATCACCTGGCACATCAAGTCGACCACCAAGGCCGCCCAGGGGCTCTACGAATACGACGCCGTCAGCCGGCTGCGGGATTCGCAACTGGGCATCGAAGGCGTGGAGAACGTGGCCAACTACCTGCATCCCGGCAAGCTGTGGGAAGCCTTCACCAGCGACGAGCGGGTGGTTCTGCTGATCGACGAGATCGACAAGGCCGACATCGAGTTCCCCAACGACCTGCTCCAGGAACTCGACCGCATGGAGTTCCACGTCTATGAAACCGGCGAGACCATTCGTGCCCGTCATCGCCCGGTGGTGGTGATCACGTCCAACAACGAGAAGGAACTGCCCGACGCCTTCCTGCGTCGCTGCTTCTTCCATTACATCGACTTTCCCGACAAGCAGACGATGCAGGACATCGTCGACGTGCACTTCCCCGAGATCGCGCCACGCCTCGTCGGCCAGGCCCTGGAGGTGTTCTTCGAGCTGCGCGAGGCCCCGGGGCTCAAGAAGAAGCCCTCCACCTCCGAGCTGGTCGACTGGCTTAAGCTGCTGATGGCCGACGAACTGGCCCAGGAAGCGCTCTACCAACGCGACCCTGCGCGCGCCCTTCCCCCGCTGGCCGGCGCCCTGGTCAAGAACGAGCAGGATACCCAGCTGCTCGAGCGGCTGGCCTTCATGATGCGTCGGCAAAGGCGCTGATCCGCCATGTTCATCGGTTTGTTCGAGACCCTGCGGCGCTTCGAGGTCCCGGTGTCGCTGCGCGAGTTGCTCGACCTGCACGCGGCGGTCGAGCAAGGCGTGGTTTTTGCCGACCTCCAGGAGTTCTACCACCTGGCCCGCACCGTGCTAATCAAGGACGAGCGCCATTTCGATCGCTTCGACCGGGCGTTTTCCGCCTGGTTCGAGGGTCTGGAGGACCTGGACGCAGGCATCGAGGCGCTGATTCCCGATGACTGGCTGCGTCGCGAATTCGAAAAGCAGCTCAGCGAGGAGGAGAAGGCGCGGATCGAATCGCTGGGCGGACTCGAGTCATTGATCGAGACCTTCAAGCGCCGACTCGAAGAGCAGCAGGAACGCCATGCCGGCGGCAACAAGTGGATCGGCACCGGCGGCACCAGTCCCTTCGGCGCTTACGGCTACAACCCCGAGGGCATTCGCATCGGCCAGGATGGTTCGCGGCATCGCCGGGCGGCGAAGGTCTGGGACGAACGGCGCTTTCGCGACTACGATGCCGACCGCGAGCTCGGTACCCGCAATATCAAGATGGCATTGCGCCGCCTGCGTCGCTTCGCCCGCCAGGGTGCGGCGGCGGAATTCGATGTCGACGCCACCATCCGCGCCACCGCCCGGGATGGTGGCCTGCTCAATGTCCAAATGCGCCCCGAGCGCCGCAATGCCGTGAAGGTCCTGCTGCTGCTCGATGTCGGCGGTTCCATGGACGATCACATCCGTACCTGCGAGACACTGTTCTCCGCCGCCCGCGCCGAGTTCAAGCACCTCGAGCACTTCTATTTCCACAACTGCCCTTACGAAGGGCTGTGGCGGGACAACGCCAGGCGTGTTCGCGAACGCATGCCCACCCGGGACATCCTCAACACCTACGGCGCCGACTATCAGGTGGTGATCGTCGGCGACGCCGCCATGTCGCCCTACGAGATCACCCATCCGGGAGGCAGTGTCGAGCATTTCAACGAGGAAGCCGGCGCGGTATGGCTGTCGCGACTGGTCCAGGCCTTTCCCAAGCTCGTCTGGCTCAATCCCATGCCGCATCGTTTCTGGGAGTTCACCCACTCCACCCAATTGATCCGCGAATTGATCGAGGATCGCATGTACCCCATGACGCTGAGCGGGCTGGAAGACGCCATGACGGAACTGGCTCGTTGACTGACGACCGTTAATAGCCCTTTATGGCTATAAAATAAGAATATAGCCTTTTTGAGCTATAAAGTGGAAAAATAGCGTTTATTGGCTATACTCCACCCATGACGCAACCCATAGCCGTCCTCACGGGCGATATCATCGATTCACGCCGCATCGCCGACAGTCAGCACCTGCATGGCGTGCTCGACGACGCCCTCGACCACCTGGCCTCGCACCACGGCGGCCGCTATGAGCGCTTTCGCGGCGACGGTTTCCAGCTTGCCGTGCCGCACGCCGAAGCCGCCCTGGAGATCGCCGTGGCACTGCGCGCCTATCTCATCATGCACGGCGAGACGCGCCGCTGGGACGCTCGCGTCGCCGTCGCGGTCGGTCAGGACACCTGGCAGCCCGACACGGCCCTGGCGGCCGCCGACGGCCCGGTCTTCGTGACCTCGGGCCAGTGCCTCGATGCCCTGGACGACGATGCCCACCTCGCCCTCTCGCTGGTCGATGCGCCCGAGGATGCCGGTCTCGACCTGCTGATCCGCTACGTCGACGAATTGATCGAGGGCTGGTCCCGGCACGCCGCCGAAATCATTCACCTGCGGCTCTGGCACGACGAATCGCAGCAGGCACTGGCCGAACGCCTGGGCATCCGCCAACCCAGCGTCCACAAGCGTCTGCGTACCGCACGCTGGACGCTGCTGGCCGACACTCTGGCCTTCTTTCGTTCACGCTTGGCCATGGAGGGCCCGTCATCATGAGCGCCGCGACCACCGCCACCCTGCTCGGCATGCTGCTGGTGCATCTGGCCGGCGATTTCCTGCTGCAGCCTCGCCGCTGGGTGGACTCGCGCCAGCAGCACAAGGCACGCTCGGCATCGCTCTATCTGCATGCCGGCCTGCATGGCGTACTGATTCTGCTGGTCCTGCTGCTGGCCGGGGCCAGCACCGTCTTCGCCGCGACCGGCGCCCTGGTGGTGGCGGCGAGCCACTGGCTGATCGATCTGGGCAAGTCGCACCTCGACCCCGGCAAGCTGCACTGGTTCCTGCTCGACCAGGCCCTGCACCTGCTGATACTGCTCGGCCTGTGGCTGGTCTGGGTCGATGGCACGGCTCCGCTGACGGCCGCCCTGGCGTGGTTCACCCATCCCGACACCCTGGGCCTGTTGCTCACCTACCTGCTGGTCACGCGCCCCATGTCGCTGGCCATCGCGCTCGCCCTGCGCCCCTGGAGCCAGGACGTCGTCGACCCCGGCACTCTGGTCGCCGCCGGCGCCCGCATCGGCATTCTCGAACGCCTGCTGGTGCTGACCCTGGTGCTTCAGGACGAACTGGCCGCCGTCGGCTTTCTGCTGACCGCCAAGTCGGTGCTGCGCTATGGCGACCTGCGCGAGCGCAAGGACCGCAAGCTCACCGAATACGTCCTGCTGGGCACGCTGCTGAGCATCTCCCTGACCCTGGTGCTCGGCCTGCTGGCGCGTTCGCTGTTCTGGGGTGGATGAGGTCACGATGACCAAACACTGGCGATTGGGAGCCCTGCCGTTGAGCGCTCTTGTGTTGAGCGCGCTGCTGGCGGGCTGCACCTCTCTGGAGTCCCGCGACGGCTACCGCGTCGACCACGGGCACCCGTCATCCGCCCATGACAGCCGGGTTAGCCAGTTGATTCTCCATTACACCCACGAGGACGAGGCGACGTCGCTGTCGATCCTGACCGGCCCTCGGGTGAGCAGCCATTACCTGCTGCCGGTGCCGGCGCGGCAAGGCGAGCAGCGCGTCTATCAGCTCGTCGACGAATCACGGCGGGCCTGGCATGCCGGGGCCAGTCACTGGCGCGGCCAGAGCGGTCTCAATGCCACCTCCATCGGCATCGAGATCGTCAATGCCGGTCCCGAACGCGGTGCCGACCAGCCGCGCTGGGCACCCTATCCCGACGCCCAGATCGACACCCTGATCGCCCTGCTCCGCGATATCGCGGCACGCCACGACATCGCGCCCGACGACATCCTGGGCCATGCCGATGTTGCCCCCGAACGCAAGGTCGACCCGGGGCCGGCCTTTCCCTGGAAGCGGCTGCACGAGGCAGGCATCGGTGCCTGGCCCGATACCGACGAGGTAGCCCATTACCGTCGACGCTTCGCCACGCGACCGCCCGACCTGACCACCTTCCAGCAGGCGCTGGCCGAATGGGGCTATACGCTACCCGCGAGTGGCAGGCTCGACGAGCGCACCCGGGCCGTGCTGCGCGCCTTCCAGATGCATTTCCGTCCGGCCGATTACCGCGGACGTCCCGATATCGAAAGCGCCGCCCGCTTGTGGGCCCTGCTGGCGAAGTACCGTCCCGAGGCCCTGGCCCGGTTGGAATCGCAGGAGCAAGCAGCGGAGCTCAGTCGTTGAGCGACTCGATATCGCGCGGATAGTGGATCACATTGTGAAAGCGGGTCGGCGTCGTGGCGGCATTGCGATAGGCGTGGGGACGATCGGCGGCGAAGCGCAGCCCCTCTCCCGTTTCCAGGCGCTGCCAGTCGTCGTCCAGGCGCATCTCGAGGGCCCCTTCGATCACCACCAGATGCTCCACCACGCCCGGCGCATGAGGCGCCGACTCGCTGATCGCGCCCGGTGCCAGGGTGATCACGAACAGCTCGAAGCCCAGCAGCGGATCGAAGGGAAACAACGGCTCCACCTGCATGCCGGCGGCATCCTCGCCCCACACGGTCTCGGCGCCGTGGCGCACCCTCTCCGACGGCGCCGAACCGCCACCCAGCAGGCCGGAAAATGATACCCGAAACCCGCTGGCGAGCTTCCAAAGGGTGGCCACCGTGGGGCTCGACTCGCCGCGCTCGATCTGCCCCAGCATGGCCTTGCTGACGCCGGTTTCCCGCGCCGTGCGATCCAGGCTCCAGCCGCGCTGCTCGCGCAGCGCCCTGAGCGTGGCGGCGATGTGTCGCGAAATATCCTCCATGCGACGCCGATCCTCCTCCGAGACATTCGCAACTTCGACTCGCCCGCGGCGATCTCCACGAGCCCTGCCGCGGATTGTACGCGATAACGCACGATGCTATCTTGCCGAACTTGCCAAGAATGTGCGCTATAACGCACAACCATTCAGGAGATGCTGAATAAGTCGCCGAGCATAGTGAAGCTCAAGGAGCACGGAGCACAGAAAGCGAGACATAACTGATAGTTAGGCGAGCTTTCGAGTACCGCGCGACACAGCGATTTGCATGCGCAGGCATTTATTCAGAGCCTCCTCCACGGGAGACCACACCATGTCCAGCAAACCCTCGGCAAGCCGCCTTGCTGCGCCGCTCGGTGATATCACGCTCTCCACCCTCACGGCGGGGTTCATCGCCGTGCTGATCGGCTACACCAGTTCGGCGGTGATCATCTTCCAGGCCGCCGAGGCGGCCGGCGCCAGTCAGGCACAGATCGGCTCCTGGATGTGGGCGCTGGGCATCGGCTCGGGACTGACCACCATCGTCTTCTCGTGGCGCTACCGCATGCCGCTGCTCACCGCCTGGTCGACGCCCGGCGCCGCCCTGCTGGCCACCAGCCTGCCCGGCGTGGCCATGAGCGATGCCGTCGGCGCCTTTCTCTTCTCGGCGCTGTTGATCACCCTGTGCGGCGTGACCGGCCTGTTCGAACGCCTGATGCACCGCCTGCCCCGCGCCCTGGCCTCGGCACTGCTGGCCGGCGTGCTGCTGCGCTTCGGGCTCGACCTGTTCATGGCCATGGAACGCAACCTGAGCCTGCCGCTGGCCATGTGTGTCGCCTATCTCGCCGGCAAGCGCTTCTGGCCGCGCTACGCCATCCCGATGGTGCTGGCCGTCGGCATCGCCATGGCCCTGTTCGAGGGCTCGCTGCATCTGGGCGAAGTCACGCCGGCCCTGGCCAGCCCGGATTTCATCATGCCCAGCTTTTCGCTCTCCGCGATAATCGGCGTGGGCGTGCCTCTGTTCGTGGTCACCATGGCCTCCCAGAATTTGCCCGGCATCGCTGCCATCCGCGCCGCCGGCTATGCCCCACCGATCTCGCCATTGATCGGCGGCACCGGTATCACGACCCTGGCCCTGGCCCCGTTCGGCGGTTTCGCGCTCAACCTGGCGGCGATCAGCGCGGCGGTCTGCCAAGGGCCCGAGGCCCACGCCGATCCCGAGCGCCGCTACACCGCCGGCCTCGCCGCCGGCGGCTTCTATCTGCTGCTCGGCCTGTTCGGCGCCACCGTCACTTCGCTGTTCGCCGCCTTCCCGGCCGAACTGGTGATGGCCGTGGCCGGCCTCGCCCTGCTGCCGACCCTCGGCGGGGGCCTGGCCGACGCCCTGGGTAACACCGAGCATCGCGACGCCGCCCTGGTCACGTTCCTCATCACCGCCTCGGGCATCAGCCTGGCCGGCATCGGCGCCGCCTTCTGGGGACTGGTGGGTGGCCTCGTCACCCTCTGGGTGCTGCGCCGTCGAGCCTGAGAGGCGTCGCCGACTCGGCAGAAAACGTCGCCGTGGCGATGGGCAGCCCGACACTGGCCTGATAGGGTCATGACATGAACGAAGCGCTGACGCGCCGTCTGACCGATCCCCGACATCGTCGACGAGAAACGCCATGCCGACACCGCAACTGACGACTTGCCAAGGGGCGGAAATCGTCCCGTATCTTGAAGCGCTGGCGGATCTGCGTATCCGCGTCTTCCGCGACTACCCCTATCTGTACGACGGCGACCCGGCCTATGAAGCCGACTATCTCAAGCGTTACGCCGACAACCCGCGCAGCCTCTTCGTGCTGGCCCTGGACGGCGAACGCCTGATCGGCGCCGCCACTGCCCAGCCCCTGGCCGACGAGCTGGAAGAGTTCCGCGCCCCCTTCGAGAAGGCCGGCTACCGGGTCGAAGACGTTTTCTATTACGGCGAATCGGTCCTGCTCCCCGGTTATCGCGGCGCCGGCCTCGGCCACGCCTTCATGGATGCCCGGGAGCGCCACGCCGCCGAGGCCGGCTTCGCCTGGGTGGCCTTCTGCGCCGTGGAGCGGCCGGACGACCACCCGCGTCGCCCAGCCGATTATCGTCCCCTGCACGATTTCTGGCAGGGCCGGGGCTACCGGCGTATCCCGGAACTCGCCACGAGCTTCAGTTGGAAGGACCTCGACGACACCGAGGAAACCGCCAAGCCCATGGTGTTCTGGCTGCGGGAGACCCCGGCATGAGCAACGCCATTCTCAGCGTGGCCACCGCCCAGTATCCCATCGAGGCTCTCGAGGATATGGCGGCATTCCGCACCAAGGCGGCCCGCTGGGTGCACGATGCCGCCAGCCGGGGCGCCGAGCTGCTGGTGTTCCCGGAATACGGCGGCATGGAGTTGACCTCCTTGCTGCCCGAGGCCGAACGCGACGACCTCCAGGCGCAGTTGCATGGCCTGCAGCCCTGGCGCGAGGCCTTCCACGACACCTGGCGTGAGCTCGCCATCACCCATGGCGTGACACTGCTCGCCCCCTCCCTGCCCTGGCAGCGCGAGGACGGCCGTTTCGTCAATCGTGCCTGGCTGTTCACTCCAGGCGGCGATGCCGACTTCCAGGACAAGCAGCTCATGACGCGTTTCGAGACCAACGAATGGGGCATTTCCCCGGGAGATGGCCTGCGCGTGTTCGATACCCCGGCGGGACGCCTCGGCGTCCTGATCTGCTACGACAGTGAATTCCCGCTGCTGGCACGGGCATTGATCGAGGCCGGGGCCGAACTGCTGCTGGTGCCGAGTTGCACCGACACCCAGGCCGGCTACCAGCGCGTCAGGCTCAGCGCCCAGGCACGGGCCATTGAGCAACAGGTGGCGGTGATCCACTCGCCCACCGTCGGCGAGGCACTGTGGTCACCGGCCGTGGATATCAACATCGGCCATGCCGCCGTCTACACGCCCTGCGACCGCGGCTTTCCGCCGGACGGCATCCTGGTGAAGAGCCACGACGCCACCCCGGGCTGGCAATTCGCCACCCTCGATCTCGAGGCGATCGCCGCCCTGCGCGAGCGAGGCCAGGTCGACAACCACGCCGACTGGGAGCGACAGCTCGAACGGCTCGGGTCTGGCGTCGAGCCGCGCCGGTTGATCTAAGTCCGAGCTTTTGCCGCCGATCCCGCCACACCGTACAATGCCCTGATATCCCGCCCAGCGCGGCTTCATTCATGCTCAAGACAAGCCCCAGACCCGAGGTGACCCAGGACTCATGCGCGCCAGTCAACTTCTGATAGCCACCCTGAAGGAAACCCCCGCCGACGCCGACATCGTCAGTCATCAACTGATGCTGCGCGCCGGCATGATTCGCCGCCTCAATGCGGGACTCTATACCTGGCTGCCACTGGGGCTGCGCACGCTCCGCAAGGTCGAAAACATCGTCCGCGAGGAGATGAACCGCGCCGGCGCCCAGGAAGTGCTGATGCCCGCGATCCAGCCGGCGGAGCTCTGGCAGGAATCCGGCCGCTGGGACCAGTACGGCAACCTGCTGCTGCGTATCCGCGACCGTCATGATCGCGACTTCTGCTATGGCCCGACCCACGAAGAAGTCATCACCGATCTGGTGCGCAACGAGCTGCGCTCCTACAAGCAGGTGCCGTCCAACTTCTACCAGATCCAGACCAAGTTCCGCGACGAGACCCGCCCGCGCTTCGGGGTGATGCGCGCCCGCGAGTTCATCATGAAGGACGCCTACTCCTTCGATGTCGACCAGGCCGGCCTGCAGCGTTCCTACGACGCCATGTACGACGCCTATGTGCGCATCTTCACGCGCCTCGGGCTGGACTTCCGCGCCGTCGAGGCCGACAACGGCGATATCGGCGGCTCCGGTTCCCATGAATTCCAGGTACTGGCCGACTCCGGCGAGGACGCGGTGGTCTTTTCCACCTCATCCGACTACGCCGCCAATATCGAGAAGGCGGAGGCACTGCCCGCACCGCTCGGCGAGACACCCGAGCGCCCGGCGCCCCAGGAAGAACTGCGCCTGGTCGACACGCCGAACGCGCGCACCATCGCCACCCTCGTCGAGCAGCATGGCCTGCCCATCGAGAAGACCATCAAGACGCTGATGGTGCACGGCGCCGAAGGCGGGCTGGTCGCCCTGCTGGTGCGTGGCGACCACGAGCTCAACGAGGTCAAGGCCGAGAATCTCCCCGAGATCGCCGCTCCCCTGACCATGGCCAGCGAGGAAGAGATTCGCGCGGTAGTGGGTGCCGGCCCCGGCTCGCTCGGCCCGGTGAACCTCGAGATGCCGCTGATCATCGACCGCAGCGTGGCGCTGATGAGCGACTTCGGCGCCGGCGCCAACGTCGACGGCAAGCACTACTTCGGCATCAACTGGGAACGCGACGTCGCCCTGCCCAAGGTCGCCGACCTGCGCAACGTGGTCGAGGGCGACCCCTCGCCGGACGGCCAGGGCACACTCTCCATCGCCCGCGGCATCGAGGTCGGCCACGTCTTCCAGCTCGGCACCAAGTATTCCACGGCGATGAACGCCACCGTGCTCGACGACAACGGCCAGGCCGTGCCCCTGCTGATGGGCTGCTACGGCATCGGCGTGACCCGGGTCGTCGCCGCCGCCATCGAGCAGAACCACGACGACGCCGGCATCATCTGGCCCGACGCCATCGCCCCCTTCAACGTCGCCCTGGTGCCGATGAACGCCCACAAATCGCAGCGCGTGCGCGACGAGAGCGAACGCCTCTACCAGGCGCTCTCCGACGCCGGGCTCGACGTCCTGCTCGACGACCGCGACCTGCGCCCCGGCGTGCGCTTCGCCGACCAGGAACTGATGGGCATTCCCCACCGCATCGTGATCGGCGACCGCAGCCTCGACAAGGGCGAACTGGAATACAAGGGCCGCCGCGACAGCGAAGCCACCATGATCCCCATCGACGACGTCATCGCCTTCCTGCGCGAGAAAATCGGCGGCTGAGGCATATCACCTGCGATAAACCATAAAAAACCCCACCAGGCTTCGAGAAACTCTCAAGCCTGGTGGGGTTGGATTGTTAGGTAAGGAAAGCAGTGCTTTATCGGTGTTTGTGAGAACGCCTACGGCAGTGCCCAAGTTTCCGGTGCCCGTTACAGCTCATCACCATTGACCCCTGACCAGTGAAAAGGCTGTAACTCCCTAACAGGCTTGAATATTAGCTTATTACCAATATTTGTAATGGCAACAAGTACGTCCCCACCCCAATGAACCAAGCGTTCCTGGCAGATACCACAAGGGGTCAGAATCTTGAATGTAGAGTGCTCATCATCACGATAAACACATAACGAATGGGTAACGGCTTCGTTGAACTTATGTGCTTCAAGATATGCCCCAACCTCCATACAAAGCGACAAGGCGTCATTTTTAGTATCTGGGGCTACGCTAGTCAGCAATCGCCCAGTTGAAGTCATCACAGCCGCTGCGCCACCCCACCCTTTAGGATATCGGTCCAGAACAAGGTTAACCGCAGCATTGTATAAGTCCACTTCGACGCCCATACAGGATCCCTAAAGAGCTATAACAACGGTGTGGTCATGAGCTTGTCACGCGCATTGCCTAGTTATGATGTTTGTTTGGGTGAACAGTCACTTACCAGCCTGCCGTATAACGCCGAATCGGATACAATTCCATTGACTTCCCATCGTTGCCTCAACAATCCTTCTTGAGAAAAGCCAAGTTTCTCTAATACTTTTGCTGAGGACTGATTTTCTGGATCGATTTCAGCCTCAATACGCCGTAACCTCAATGAACCGAACCCATACTGAATCAATGCCTCTCCTGCCTCACCGATATAACCTTTCCCCCAAAAGGAACGCCCTATACCAAAACCAATCTCCGCACGCTTGGATTCTTTATCGTAACTGAACAGGAGACATTTTCCCACCAGCTCGCCTGTAGATTTCAAGTATACACCGAGCACAAGTGACTCTTGACGCTTCCTTGACTCCTTGCTCTCATTGATAAAATCAAGAGAGTCCTGAATTTTGGCCCAAGGCGCAGTGTTCCAATATCGCATGACCTCTGGATCAGAAAATATTCCCATCAGGCTCTCCGAGTCATCAACCACCAAAGGCCTCAGTGTCAATCGCTCAGTTTCGATAACCGGAAAAAATAACTCTTCTGACATTCACTCCTCCATTTATTATGCCCAACGCCCACAGCACGGGAAAATTTGTAGCGCAGCAAAGCATTTTTCTCTATGTCTGTGATTGTTAGGGCTTCTCCCGCTACTAAACATTGAGGCACGCCTCAATGGACTTTCTCATATAGGAGACAAGCGCTTCGAATTCCTCCCGATTCTCTTCCCATCGGTCTTCGACCTTTCCGAGATAGCCCTCCCGAGCGTACTGCAACAACACCGAGTGCTCAGGAAGCGCTTGCTTTTCCACCCAGTGAGCCGCTGTATCCTTTGGAGCGATATCGCCCGTAGCGGCGGTCAGCCACATCCGAGACAAGGTTAGAACCACGTTACGTTCATCACCAGCTGTCTCCGCAAGGAGATTGGGTAATGAGTCACTGATTGCCATTCGGATATCAATCAGTGGCACAGGCTCGAAAACGTTTGCAGCATCGGCTCCATACAGCGGCAGGCTGTTATCAATAACCTTTTTCAGAACAATCGCAAGATCAGGGTCACGGACTGCTTCCGGGACGCTTCCGGCCTCAAACTCCTCTCGTAACCACTCACCGTATACAAATTCAGCCCGAGGGGGAAACTGCCAAGGGACAACATCAGAAACGGCTACGACTGTCAGCTCTATCGGCCTGATAGACTGTTGATTTCCGATTGTTCCGGATACGTTCATCAACTGTGCGACAAGTGCTTTCTTTTTCCAGATGGTAAGCGAATCATCAACTGCAGACCCAAAAAGATAAATGCCGATGACCGAATCACCAAGCAGCTCCTCAACGACGGACTGCGATTTTTTCGCTTCATCAGGAATCATTGAATTCAAACTCTTCTCCTCCGCCTTGGACTCTCGCCCTAACGCCAGCAGTAATGGGCATCAACGGAGTGCATCGTGGTTGGCGCCCCGTGGACCACCTTGTTAAGAGGCGATCTGCTTGTACATGATATCGACCATCACGCTTTTGTATTCGCATCACTCCATATGATTGCAGCAGAGTTTCTTATAAAGTTTCGAGGCGAACCCGGTGTAGAGATACCAGATATTAGTATTTTGGCGAGCTGCCTCATCTTCGCACCGAACAATCAATTCCGTTGCTATCCCCTGATGTCGGGAGCCCTCTTTTACATAAACTGCTGCCAACCAAGAGGATAAATCCGATTTTGTATCCATATCGTTCTGTACTAGCGCAGCCGAACCAACAAGCTGACTTCCTGACATTGCAATAAAGATTGAAGGAATGCCCTCTCGCCCAGCAGCATCAGCTATTGCTTCGGCTCGCCCTTCCAAAGTCAGCGGCGGGTTCAAGTGCATCCACTCTGCATGGTGAAGCTACGCCAACTCAGCAATAAACTCCCTTTTATCTGCTAGAGGAACGATTTCCACAGTCTTTTCCCCTTAACGCCGAAGCTCAACTGCCGGTTTGGAGCGACAGCGGAAAACCGGTCGGCTGCATCCCTTGGTTAAAAGTCAGTTTCTGGTGAGTCCCTGGACTCTCGAAACAACCCCATCAGTAACCTTTTCAATGAGTTCCGTTGTGGGGTTAATGG
Organism: Halomonas elongata DSM 2581; assembly: GCF_000196875.2. Classification (NCBI taxonomy): domain Bacteria; kingdom Pseudomonadati; phylum Pseudomonadota; class Gammaproteobacteria; order Oceanospirillales; family Halomonadaceae; genus Halomonas; species Halomonas elongata. Next base: position 1,495,387 of record NC_014532.2, on the reverse strand, counting down.
CTACTGCTTGCGGTGCTTCTTCTTGATTCATTAGGGCCCTAATCACCTCTTCAGGAATAGAATCCACCGACAGCGCCTGATATTTTTGGATCGTGAAAAGGCGATCTTCCATGACGGATGCTCTTGTTATGTGATGTTTGAGGAGACCGATTAACGCGAAGAGGAAGACAATGAGCCCGCTGAGCATGAAATAACCAAGGTTGTTTTCGGTTGCAATCTTCATTATGTCAGGACCTTTCTCACCTGATGAGGCAGAAAACTCGATGCCTGCATGTTTTGCCGATATAGCTGCTGACGCTGCCTGGTTCAAAAGCTGAACAAGATAGCCACCGAAAAGTAACCCTCCTACCAAGATCAGGATGGCAATGAAAAACATGGAGGTGAAATGTAGCCTTACCTTACGCCGATGGTAGTTCAGGCTGTTTCGCAATTGCTTTTCAATTTCCGTAAACACGAATAAATTTCCTTTTAACACATAGTGCACCGGCGGCCTTTTTTGAGCAACGCGGAGAAAAGGCCATCCACGTGGCGCAACTTATTAAAGTTCATGATCAATGGCACGCACCTGAGAAAATACATCGGCGAAAGTCTGCTGTAAATCGGGTGGTGGAACAATTAGGAAGGTTACGGCGATAGTCATAAAGGCCTCGATGCGCTCAAGATTACCCTCAAACTTGGCCTCGGGCCGAAATATCCTTATCACCTCTTCCATGGCGTTCACGTCCAGACCATCGAGATTCACATCTAGTCGATGGGCGAATCGGTTTCTTATCGCGTTCAACCTTTTGACACCGAGTTTGATGACAGAGGCAGCACTACCGGTTGATGGTAACAGTTCAGCTTTTTGTGCAAAGCTCAACCGAATTGCACCAATACTCTCAATGTTAAAATAGCTTTCCAAGTATCTCGTTAGGTAGTATTCCAGTATCAAGTAAGCCTTTAGGACACTCCCCATTGAGTCATGATCAGCGTCAAGAAGAGCCAAAAATTTTGCATTCTCTTCTTCGAAATGTCGGTTGAAATCTCCCCATTTTGGCTTCAGCACCTCGAATGCGAGCTCAAGACCTTCAATCTCTCTCATCGGTACTGACCTTTAACGCCTGGGCTCAGCGGCCGATTTGGAGGCGCGCCGCGCCGGAAAAGCGGTCCACTGCAATTCCTGGTTAGTTGCTCATCTCCCGATGCGCGTGCTCATATGTGTCATAAAGCTTTTTAACCCTTTCTTTCAGCTTCATGCTCCCTCTGGTTGCACGGTCCGTCCAGTAATGCCCCTGCAGCTCGTAAGGAGGAGTGCCATGAACCTCAAGAGCAAAGGAGCCATGATGTATCTCACTCCTCACTCCCTGCAATTCAATTTGCGGCTCGTTCCGATATACCCCGACTAGTTCAAATAGATCATCGTCTTCTTGTTGTTCTATGCTATGCGCCACCAATACAGAACGAGACTCCTTAGTCATTAGTCGCAAGCTTAAAAATGTCAAAGACTGTCTAATTAATGCGTAACCAACAATTGGGCCTACCTGCTCTCCGGTTTCAGGATCAACCCAGCTGCTTTGTAATTCGACTTTCCACGTTCCCCTCAAATCTGGTCGCTTAACATACCATCCTCTAAACATCCTCCACGACCACATGTACTTATTGAAGATGGTAATAAACAAACTTATTAGGCCGACGACCACCCCAAAGGGCTTGACAAAATCAGCACTCAAAACTGGCATACCCTGAATCCATAGCGCCAATAACCAGACACCTATGGTGAGGCCAACAAATGATGAAATATGTAGTCGAGTCAACATCAGCTATAACCTATGTAATCCCAAGCATCACTCAAGAAAACGTGCGCACTTTCTCTTGTCCACGGCTGAGAGGCTCGAAAGAGGTATTTGAGCTCGCTAACCTCGCCCCATTCAGAGCACGTTTCATCACTTAATGTGTTATTAAAAAGTTCAGCCAAAACTTCTCGTATCATTGCCTTGAAGGACGAATGATTAAAGCGAACATTTGATGCATTGAATACTAGGCATTCAATGAGGAAGCTAGGGGCCTCTTTCGCCGAAGCTATTCCCTGTGATGCCATTTCGTTCGATAAATTTTTCAGTATTCGTACTACTCTTTTGTACCTACGATTCGTCGCGTCATTCTTAGCGACCCCGTTCGAGTAATGCTGTTCAGGCCAATTTCTCACTCTCGGAGGTGTTAAATCGTCAGGGATCATTTCAACCCCTGATAGATAAGTAGCAGTCGACGTATACCGTCGATGTTCAAAGAAGGCAGCTACATCTGATTCGACTCGGTAGGTATTCTCTTTAACATCGAATGACTTACTTCCTCGTGATACAGCCCCGCGCCCAAAACGATTTACAAGGGCCTCTTCGAGCTCATGCTTAAATTGCGAATAGGTGTATTCACCGTCACTAAAGCGCTCTTTTAGAATTGCTTTCACATTGTCGTCTGGATATGCAGGAAAAAACGTATCGAAACAGAGAACGCCGATATCAACATCGCTATCACGACGAACATTTACTCGGTTTCGGTAAGATCCCTGAGAAAATACTTTGATATCACGATTCTGCAGTTTTGGGCTAGTTTGAATCGCTTGCCGAATTTGTCGTTCGGCATTTTCGACCTTTTCTTGCTCAGTTTTACTCGGCCCTTGAGACCATGTACTAAAAACGGATTCCCAATCTCTGGCCAATTTCTCCTCCTGTATATGACTCGTGGCAACTAAAGCCGGGGCTCAGCAGCCGATTCGGAGGCGACCGCGCCGGAAGAGCGGCCCGCTGCAGCCCCTGGTTATATGGTGAGATGCTCAACGGCATGTTCAATCGTCTCGCAAACAGTTTGGGCCTTAAAAACAATACCCAAATCAATCATTTCTTTATCAAGCGCAAAATTACGCATATTCGTGGGTATTGGGAGACTGAGAACTTCATGAGCGGCCGTCTTAAAATAAACGGATGCGACAACACCGACAAAGTAGAATTTGGTCCCAACTCTTGCTGGAGCAGCTTTAACTCCATACGTTCCTGATTGGTATATAAAAACGGGGCTCCCACTCGAACCACCGAAAACGGATGCATCGATAAGAAACTTTTGCTCGCCCTCATAATCTATTGAATAAGGCGTTGCTGTCGTTCCTTTACGCATAATCGGAATAAAATTTCTACGATCCCAGATGCCATTTGGATAGCCTACAAAAACAATTTCCTCAAACGCATCAATCTCCTGAAGCTGATCTTCGATGGGAATATTGTTTGTGGAAACTTGGCGAAAGAAAACCTCAACGCCACTTTCCCTCATAAACTCAACAAGTGGCGCTAAAGGCGTCGCGCAAATATCAATATTTTCGTCAGGATGGCCAACCCAATGCGACTCGAAGTTTTCAAAATTCAGCCTGTGAGCATCACCTAATTTTGGATTTTCTCCATCCCGCTTTACGAAAGTGATCCCGCCTTCACTCGCTTCCTTTACAATATGCTTATTGGTGACGATGAATGGATAATCTTCACCTTTAAAAGTGTGGGTGAATAAAAAACCAGTACCAGAACCAGTTGTCCCTGCTTAAGATTTCGTATCGATTCTTACTGTTGTAAAAAACAGACTCTCTGTTAAGGACTTAACCTCCATACTCCCTCCAAAGAACGCCTCCATAACCGGCACAACTTGCTGTGTCCGGCGCCGAAGGCGCGTAGTTATTTAACTTGTTATATGCCATCTCTCTGATTAATATGCCCCTGTGTTTCGGGTGGTATTAAGTCACCGTAAAGCTGCTCCAATTCTTTTGGCTTGGTGATTAATTCCTCGGCAATGAAGTTCAGAATGCCGAACAACTTTTTCGCAACGTCAGCATTATCGTCGAGGTCTATTTGCCCAGGATGAACAGCATTATTCCCTACAACCCTGAGTAAATCTAGAGCTTGTTGAAGCTTGGGGCTCAACCCTTCAGAAACCAAGACCTTAATGTCACTATTTATATTTTTTCCACTCTTACCAACCTGTTCTAACAATTTTTGCAAGGCGAGACGCAGCAGAGCTGCCGACCCTCTTGGGGAATCCACCAGAATAGAAGATGCTTCAAGGTAAAGGGCTTTTATTTCTTCATTTAAATCAGGGTTTGGTGGAGGCAACATTGTTTTTTTAGGATAAACGACATCTTTATCAACCCACAAAGTAAATCCGTCACAGGCGGAGCAGGTTGCCACAGCTAAATCATCAGGGACAAATTGATGAAAATTTATTCTGAAATCATTTTCTACTCGCTTTAAAAATCTGACTATTTTATCTTGAGAGAAATCATCAATGCTAGCCCGATAGTTCAGATATAGATGATTAAGAACGTCCATAGCCACATCACTGGCATTGCCAGCTGTGAACCACTCTTGAGTGGCAACGGTATCACAATTTGGGCACTGGAATTTCTTGCTTTCATATTCAGGCAACATGAATCACTCCGATAATTGATAGCACATAACGCCAGTGGTAACGGGCGGCAACGGAGCGAAGCGTAGTTGGCGTCCCGTTGACCACCTTGTTAGATGAATACCGACAGTTCATAGATTTTCAGATTGCAACCCATGCTTTTTGCAAGCCGTTTTCCCGGGCGACAATATCTCACTGGCACAACTATGTAATCGACATCATCACTGCTGAATTTAACGGTACTGTAGCTCTTTCCATCTCTAATGTAAAAACAGCTCATGCCAGGATCTTGGGGTTTGCTTCCACCTGCAAATGGGAGAGACCTAAACGTTAATCGCCACTCCCTTTGGTAGTAGGTCACGTACCCGGAATGATCTTGGTTTTTGTATGAGTATTCCTGGAGAAAATCAGCGACCTCTTGAAATGCTACCGTTTCATCTTCCGTGAAATTATACGGCTCAACTCCCTCTTTCCATTCTCTATCTTTCTCCAGATCCTCCATTCTTTCGAGTAATCCCGAAATCTTCTTGATACGTGAAAAGTGTTCAGCAGTTGTGTATAGAGCTGGATTAGCACCGTAGGCAATCATTTTTTCTTTCTTGAAGCCAATGCCAAACCTTCCGAAAATACGGCAGTGTTCTTTTGCATGCCACAACGGAATGTCCGTAAAACAAACCATCGCTGCTTCTTTCTTGTACTCTTCAGATACGTAATTTGGGCAATAGGTCAGCCTCAGAACCTTTTCATCACAGATTGAGGTCAATGCTGCGAGGGCGGCTGAGTCTGTCTGCCCACGTCCTGTCCAATGGACAAGTGTGTTATTCACATATGCACGCAACTTCAACCTCATCTAACATGTATTAGCTAGCACGCTCGTTTATTCACTTGAACGAGCGGGCACGTTCAATATTCTTATACCTCAAAGATAACTCCATGATTTCAAAGAAAAACATCATAACCGTGCAGTCTATCCAAGATTCGCGTGCATGCGTGTTTTCTGGCATCAATAGCACTGTATAAAAATCATGCCAAAAGATCGGCACGAACAGACATGAGCAGTGGCCGCTGGTAGGTATCCACGAGTGACAAAGCTTTTGGCACGCTACCGCCACCTACCCTGCATGGTGCGATGGCGCTCTGCCCTCTCCTTGCGGTAGTCCCGGCGTATTGTCTTGTCGTCATGCGGGCAATCTGAGTTGCCTTTCGTCCTTGAATTCAAGACTAATTGCCCCTTTGTGAGAGTGCAAAACAAACAAGGCGGGATGCTGCTCGCATCCCGCCTTGTTTGTATAAGGGCTCGATTTCTGTCGTTGCGGTATCGAAAAGCGCGATTTTGCAGGGCAGCGGCTGCCTCAGACCATCTTCTTGTCTTCGACCTCGTCCGGAGTGGTGCCGGGCGGTAGTGGATGCCCCTTGGCCAGTTCGGCACGGGTGGCGTCGCGGATATCGAGCACTTCTACTCGGTAGGTGAGCGATTGCCCTGCCAGCGGGTGATTGGTGTCGATCAGTACGCCGTCATCGCGCATTTCCAGTACGGTGACGATCTCGGGGCCGTCGTCGCCGGGGGTCTGGAAGCGCATGCCGGGCTCCAGGTCGCTCACCGAGAAAGCATCGCGGCCGACCTCGCGCACCAGGGCTTCGTCACGCTCGCCGTAGGCCTGGGCCGGCGACAGGGTCACGCTCAGCTCGTCGCCCTCAGCCCGCTCCACCAGGGCGTCTTCCAGGCCGGGCAGGATATTACCGTGCCCATGCAGGTATTCCAGAGGCTTTTGGCGAGCACGGGAATCGTCGAGTACCCGGCCTTCGGCGTCGCTGAGTACATAATGCAGGGTCACGACCCGCTGCGGCGCGATGGTCATCGCTGTCTCCTGGCTATCGGAAAAATCATCGGGAACAGTGTCGGCAGAAGGGCCGGAATGAGGCAGCCTATTCGCAGCGCTTCAGTTGACTGACGGACATCTCCAGGCGCTGCCGCTTGTGCAGCATGTTGAGCAGCACGATGGCTCGCTCCTCGCCCTTGTGAGTCGCGAAGACCGCCTGGAGGTCCTTGAAGGGACCTTCGGTGATTTCCACCTGTTCACCGGCACGGAAATAGACGGTGGCGGTTTCGCCCGCCTCCTGGCTGCCATGCTCGCGCAACGACGCGACCAGTTCGTCGTCCACGGGAACCGGCGTGTCGAGGCCGAAGGTGACGATCTTCAACACGCCCCGGGTAGAGCGGATCGGGCGCCAGTTGCTGTCCAGCCGGTCGAGGCGGATGAACAGGTAATACGGGAACAGAGGCTCGACGGCCCATACGAGCTTGCCACGGCGCTTCTTCTGGACTCGCAGCACCGGATGGAATATCTCGTACCCCTGGTTGCCGAGGTGTTCGACGGCGCGGAAGGATTCCCCGCTCTTGCACTGGATGACGTACCAGCGAGGCACGGCATCGTCGATCCCCGTCGGGCACAGGCTGTCGTCGCTCATGTCACTCCTGGTCGCTCTGGCTGGTATCACTCTCGGTGCTCTGCAACAATCGGGCCGCGTCACGGTCAGGCAATGCGTCCCGAGCGTGAACACCATTCTAACATCGTTGGCCGCCCCCGCGAGGGACCGGCCAGGCCCGCCGCAAGGAGAGCTCGTGTAATGCCGACACCAACCGCGCACCGTAGCTGGGGGGATGCCCTGGCGATATACCTCAAGGCACCGGTGCTGACCATGCTGTTTCTCGGCTTTTCGGCGGGCCTGCCCTTCCTGCTGGTGTTCTCCACCCTCACTGCCTGGCTGCGCAGCGATGGCGTCGAGGTTGCGGCCATCGGCTTCTTCGCCTGGATCGGCATTCTCTACTCGATCAAGTTCTTCTGGGCGCCGGTGGTCGACCGCCTGGCGCTACCCGGCCTGACCCGCTGGTTCGGCCAGCGACGCGGCTGGATGCTGCTGGCCCAGATGATGATCGCTGCCGGGCTGGCGAGCCTGGCGCATCTCGACCCCGTCGGACACCTGCCCATGGTGGCGATATGCTCGTTGCTGGTGGCCTTCGGCTCGGCGACCCAGGACATCGCCATCGACGCCTTTCGCATCGAGTCGGCGCCCGATGACATGCAGGCCGCCATGGCGTCGACCTATATCGTCGGCTATCGCGGCGGCCTGATCGCTGCCGGCGCCGGGGCACTCTATGTGGCATCGCTGGTGTCATGGAAGGCTGCCTACCTGTGCATGGCGGCGCTGGTACTGGTCGGTGTCGTGACGGTTCTGCTGCGCCCGGAACCGGAGCGGCTGTCGCTTTCCACGCAATTGATTCACGAGCCGCGAGTGCGCGCCTTCCTGCGTGTCAGCCGCGGGCGCCCCGACTGGCTGCGACGCCTGGGAGCCTGGGTCATCGGCGCCATCGTCTGCCCGTTCACCGACTTCTTCAGCCGCTACCGGCGGCAGGCGCTCTGGCTGCTGGTGTTCGTGGCGGTCTTTCGGATCAGCGACCTGGCCATGGCGTCCATGGCTCATCCGCTGTATATCGACCTGGGCTTCTCGCTTGCCACCATCGCCAACGTGACCAATGTCTTCGGCATCGCCATGAGCATTCTTGGCGGCATCCTCGGCGGCCTGCTGGTGGCCCGCTACGGCATCGGGCCGTTGCTGGTGTTCGGCGCAACGGCCACGGCACTGACCAACCTGCTATTCGTGGTACTTGCCTCGACCGGCGACAACCTGGCGATGCTGGTCATCACCATCATCGGCGACAACCTGTCCAACGGACTGGCCAGTGCGGTCTTCATCGCCTTCCTGTCGACCCTGACATCAAGGGCCTACACGGCGACCCAATACGCGCTCTTCTCGTCGCTGATGACCCTGCCGGGCAAGTTCCTCAGCGGCTTTGGCGGACTGGTGGTGGACGTCCAGGGCTATGCGGGCTTCTTCCTGCTGGCCTCGCTGCTGGGCCTGCCGGCGATTCTCCTGGCGCTATGGGTCAACCGCGGAACACTGCTGAGCCCCGCCGAGAGCGAGACCTGAGATCACTCAGCCGGGGCGCTGCTCACACAACCACTCCAGCGCCCCCGGCGTGACCCGCCACTGGTCGCGCATCAGAGTGCGATATTGCCAGGCCTCGGCACGCGAGCCCGGCTCGGCCGACCCGCCGTTGGCGGATGGGGCCGGACGCGGCGATTCGGCGCACAACAGCTTCAATGCATAGGGGTTGTGGCGGTGCGCCATGACCAGCACGCGCCCGGCCTCGTCGGGGCGATCGAGACGATAGAGCGCCAGCACCCGGCCCATCAGCATGCCCAGCAGCGAGCTGGGATCGGCCTGCTCATCCGCCACCGCCCGTTCGCTCAAGGCCAGGGCCTCGTCGTCACGGCCTTCGCGCAGCAACTGGTCGAGCACCAGTTCGCGCAGCCCCAGGCTGTCCTGGTCATCCAGCGTGAGCAGCGTCTCGGCGAGTTCGCGGGAGTGCTGGCGAGCACCGCGCTCCATGCCCACCACCAGCGCCAGGCCGGCGCGCAACAGCACGGCGTTGTCGGCGACCTCCCAGAGCATGGGCGCATCGCCAGCCTCGTCGACCTGCGCCAGCCAGCCTTCCAACCGCCGCGCCAGGGGCTCGAACAGGCTCGGTGCCATCCACGGCAGGCTGCCGAAACGACTGGTCAGCGCCAACGCCAGGGACTGCACCACGGCCGGCGAATCCAGCCATTCGGGATGGGCACACAAGGCTGGCAGCCAGTCGCCGGCCTGGGGCCAGGGATCCGTGTCGAAGCCCAACAATGTCTCGCCTTCGACCTGGGACTGGAAGACCGCCTGGAAAGCGGCGAACAGGGTGTCCTCACGGGCGCTGCTGTGATAGCTCAGCACTCCGTTCTCTTGGCGAATATCCAGGCGTGGCGCCTCGGACAAGGCATCGAACAGTGCCTGCAGCGACATCAGTGGCTCGGCCAGATCCGCCTCGGCGTTGAGCAGTTGCTCGGCCAGGGTAGCGCCAGGGCTCTCCGCCAGGTCGGCGAGGAACTGCAGTTGCTCGGGTTCGAGGTCTCCCTGGCGGGCCAGGCGGCGATACCAGAACCGCGAGCGCTCGGCGGCTTCCTCTTCGTGGCCCTCGTGCAACAACAGCATGGCCTCGATATAGGCCAGGGTCGGCGAGTCGGGCAGGGTCTGCTGGGCACGCACGAAGGCCGCCCGGGCGCTGTCCAGATCGTCGTTGTCGAGATGCAGCAAGCACAGGCGCTCGAGAGCCACCCCGCGCAGGAACAGCGGGCCACGATCGAGCACCGCGTCGAGCAGGGCTTCGCGCTTGCGGTGGAAACCGCGCTCCTGATAGAGATCGACGAGGATCTCGAAAGCCGGCTCGGCCTGCTCGGGCAATCGCGCCCAATCGGCATTCTCGAACAATGACTCGAGGATCTGCTGGGCGCGCCCGCGCTGGCCGGATTCGGCGGCAATCAGGCCTGCTTCGAGCAGCGCCTGGGCCGGCGCACGGCCACTGGCCAGGGCCGCCTTGAGAGTATCGCCCTTCCATTCGCGCAGGGAGAGCATCCACATCAGATGCGTGGGCACATGGCCAGGCAGGGAGACGGCACCGCAGCACTGCTTGGTCTTGCGTCCCGAATCGCACCAGCAGGGCTCGTTGCGGCCAGGGCGGGCCAGGGGTTCGCAGGCGAAGTCCAGCCGTTCCAGGGGCGTCTGCGACCACAACTCAGGGGCCAGCGCCTGGGCCAGCGCCAGATCGCCATCGACCAGCTCCGGCCCCTCGCGACGCGCCCAGGCCATCAGCGTCGGGTAACGCTCATCCTCGCGAATCGCCGCCAATGCCCCGGACGCAAACCCCAGCAACTGCTCAACCCATACCGCCAGCATCGACGTCTCCACCACTCTCGGAAAACCGCATAGTCTATCAGTCGAGCGCCATGCTGGCAGCCGTTCAGGAAGACGCCCACGCCAGCAATGGGCGTACCCGTGCCGCCATGTCGAGCCGGGCGCCGAGACGCACCAGATTCCAGTAATGGCCGTTGAGGGTACGCGAAAGCAAGAGGGTGTCCGCCGGCGGCTGGAGGCGGTCCATGGCCGCCCACACCTTGGGGCTCAGCTCGCGCAGGCGACGGTGGACCCGGACATCGCCGAAATCCTGCGGGCCGGGCTGGAACAGCGGCGCCACCGCGTCGGCGGACTCGCGATAGAGCGCCAGGGGAGCCCCCTGCCCCTGCCGACCGCCGAGTGTCATCACGGCCTCATCCATGGCCATGGGATCTCCGGCGAGCGTTGCCTCGAGCAGGCGCATCATGGCCTTCAGCCGCTCCGCCGGCACCTCGATCACCGCGCCCAGGTCATAGATCACCAGGCGCCCCTCGGCATCGGCGGCGAAATTGCCGGCGTGGGGATCGGCATGCAGTTCCCCGTGGGTGAACAGCTCCTCGGTGAGCCAGTCGGCCAGGGCCGTGCCGAGACGTTGTCGCGTGGCGTCATCGGCGCCTTCCAGCTCGCGCAGCGGTGTGCCGGACACATGCCGCATGGCCAGCACGCCGGGGCCGCACAGCGCCGGCAAGGGCTCGGGAATCACCAGATCGTCGCGCTGAGCGTAACGGGCTCGATAGCGGGCCAGCGCCTCGGCTTCGGCGCGATAATCCAGCTCCCCCCGCAGGCTCGCCGCCAGTTCCTCGAACAGCGCATCCAGGCGGACCTGAGGCATGCGCAGCCAGCGGCCCAGCCGCATCAGGCGATGTACCTGGCGAAGATCGTCCTCGAGCACCTCGGCGAGCCCTGGATACTGCACCTTGAGCACCACCGTCTCGCCGTCATGGGTCGATGCCCGGTGCACCTGCCCCATGGACGCGCTGGCGAACGGCCGTTGCTCGATGGAGGCAAAATACGTCGCGGGATCGCCATAGCAGTTTTCCAGGGTGCGTCGGATGTCGCCCCAGGGCATGGGCTCGGCCTGACGCTGCAGGCGCGCCAGTTCATCGGCCAGGTCCGCGGGCAACAGGTCATCCCACTGGGCCATGATCTGGGCCAGCTTCATGGCCGGCCCCTTGAGCTCCGACAGCCCCTCGAACAACGCCTCGCCGAGCGCACGCCAGTCGGCCTGCCCACCGAGTCGATGCTTGAGCAGCGCACCGCCGGTACGCGAACCCAGCCCCAGCAAGCGCCGACGGCGACCCCGTTCCCGCATGGACTTCCCCTCATTTCGATGCCTGGCGCTCAACCCGCCAGCCCGCCCCCTGGCGGATGCCATGAAATACTGTAAGAATTCCCATGTTCGCTCATTGCCGCACGAGATGCCATGCGCCTGATCATCGCCGAGAAGCCCAGCCTGGCCCGCGCCATCGCCAATGCCCTGCCTGCCTCGCCGCGCCGGGAGGAAGGCGCCCTGGTGGCCGGAGATACCGTCGTCACCTGGTGCCTCGGCCACCTGCTGGAACAGGCGCCACCGGATGCCTACGACCCGGCCCTCAAGACCTGGCGGCTCGACAGCCTGCCGATCCTCCCGGATCACTGGAAGCTCATGCCGCGCCCCAAGGCACGCGGCCAGTTGGCGGTGATCCGTCGATTGCTGAAGAGCGCCGACCAGGTGGTCCACGCCGGTGACCCGGATCGCGAAGGCCAGTTGCTGGTCCAGGAAGTGATCGAGCACCTCGGCTGGAAGCGCGACGTGGCACGCCTGCTGGTCAGCGATCTCAACCCGCCGGCGGTCAAGCGTGCTCTCGAGCGTCTCGAGGACAATCGGCGCTATGCCTCGCTCTACCGCGCCGCCCAGGCGCGTGCCAGGGCGGATTGGCTGTACGGCATCAACCTGACCCGAGCCTGGACGCTGGTCGGGCGCCAGGCCGGACACGACGGCGTGCTCTCGGTGGGTCGTGTGCAGACGCCGGTGCTCGGCCTGGTGGTCCGGCGCGACGCCGAGATCCGCGACTTCGAGCCGCGCCCCTTCTTCGTGCTGTGGGTCGATCTGGTGGTCTCCCGAGGCCAGTTGCGCGCCTGGTGGGTGCCAGGCGACACTCACCGGCTGGACGACCAGGGGCGCCTGCTCGACCGAGCCCCGGCCGCCGCCCTGGCCGACCGACTGCCCGGCGCCGAGGGCCGCCTGGACAGCCTGGCCAGTCGCGACAAGCGCCAGGCGGCCCCGCTGCCCTACTCGCTGTCGGCCCTTCAGGTCGACGCCGCACGCCGCCACGGGCTCTCGGCCAAGGCGGTGCTGGACGTCTGCCAGCGCCTCTATGAGCGCCACCAGTTGATAACCTATCCACGCTCGGACTGCCGCTATCTGCCCGAGGAGCACTTCGCCCAGGCGCAGCGCACCCTGAGCGGCGCATGCCGTAACGACGAGACCCTGAGCCGCTGGCTGGCCGGAGCCGACTTTTCCCGTCGCTCCAAGGCCTGGGACGACAAGAAGGTCGGCGCTCACCACGCCCTGGCCCCCACCGGCAAGCCCGCCGACCTCGATCGGCTGTCGCGCCAGGAAGCCGACGTCTTCCGCCTGATTGCCCGCAACGTGCTGGCCCAGTTCTACCCGGCCCTGCAGACCCGTGAGGTCAAGGCCGAATTCCTGATCGCCGGGGAACGCTTCCGCGCACGCGGCCAGGAAGTGCTCGAACCCGGCTGGAAGCCCTTGTTCACCACCCGTGACGAGGCACCGCCCCTGCCGCCACTCAGCGAAGGCGAAGCCTGCCGTGTCGAGCAGGCCGGCGTGGAGGACCGCGAGACCCGGCCGCCCGAACACTTCACCGACGCCAGCCTGATCAAGGCGATGATGAACATCGCCCGCTACGTGGACGACCCGGCGATCCGCCGCACCCTGCGCGACTCCGACGGTCTCGGCACCGAGGCGACCCGCGCCGGCATCATCGAGACGCTCCTGGAGCGCGGCTATCTAGTACGCGAGGGCAAGAGCCTCAAGGCCAGCCGGCTCGGCAGCGCCCTGATCGCCTCGTTGCCGGAAGCCGTGGGCCGCCCCGAGCGTACCGCCCAATGGGAACAACGCCTGGCGAACATCGCCGAGCAAGACGATGCGCCAGCGCCCTTCCTCGAAGGACTGATCGACGATTTGCGCGGCCTGCTCGGTCACGCCGACGCCGGACGTGTGCGCAGCGCCCTGAGCGAGGCCCGAGGGCCCGAGCCTAAAGCGAGCAAGCCCGCCCGCGGCCGGGGGCGAAGCACCAAGCGCGGCAGTGGTCAGCGCCGCCAAGGCAAGGGCACACGACGTGCAGCGGGAGGCAAGCGCCAATGAGCCACCTGATCATCGGGCCGGGCGCCATGGGCCGCCTGCTGGCCCTGCGCCTGGCCGAGCGTCTCCCGGTGACATTGTTCGGCCGCCGTTCCCTGCCCCACCGACAGACGCTGACGACACCCGAGGGCGAACACCATCACCGCTCGCTCGAATGCCTGACGCCGGATTCGCTGGATGAACTCGATGCCTCCCGCCTGACCGCCGTGCACCTCGTCACCAAGGCCTACTCCGCCGAAGCGGCCCTGGCGACGGTCGCCCCACGCCTGCCGCGCGATACTCCGCTGGTCCTGTGGCAGAACGGCTTCGACGTGCAACCACGCCTGACCCGGCAACGCCAAGGCCCCACCCTCTGCGCCACCACGACCGAAGGCGCCTATTCCAATGGCGACGACAGTGTCGTGCATGCCGGGCATGGCAGCACCTGGATCGGCCATCTCGATGGCCACCACGCCGAGCTCGCCGCCACCCTGGCCGAAACGCTGACGGGTGCCGGCCTCCCCGCTCAGGCGGTCGACGACATTCGCGTTCGCCTGTGGCACAAGCTGGCCGTGAATGCGGCCATCAATCCCCTGGTGGCACGCTTTCGCGTCCCCAATGGCCAACTGCGCGACCCGGCCTTGCACCCCATGGTCGACGCCGTCATCGAGGAAGTGGAAGCCATCATGGTCGCCGCTGCCATCCCGCCGCCGCCACGGGGATTCGCGGCGCTGGTCTGGGATGTGGTAGCCGCCACCGCCGACAACCGTGCCTCGATGCTGCAGGACATCCTGGCCGACCGGCCCACCGAGCACGACGCCATCCTGATGCCCCTGCTGCGCGTGGCACGCGACAATTCACTGGAGACGCCACACCTGGCAGCGCTCCACCAGCAGCTCGAGGCGCGACAACGTCCTGGCAGAGCCTGATACCAGGTGCTACCTTCTAACGGACCAGCATGATCGAGAAGAATCCGACAAGAACGGGGCCGCAACGCGGCCATGCCAGGAACAGGGGACATGACATTTCGCGTTGAAAAAGGAGTGGCGACAACCTTGGTGCTGATGTTCGCCAGCGCCTATGCGTCGCTGTCGATGGCCGCCGGCGCCCCCTCCTACGCGGGCCTGTCCACCGAACTCACGCAACTCGACAACGGCCTGCTGATCCAGGGCGACGATCTTCACAGCCCCGATCGATACACCTCGGGCTTCCGCCTAACCGCCGGCTTCACTCCTCCGGGCCTGCCCGCACTGGATCTCGGTGCCGAGTTCAGCTATCGCGAAAGCGACGATGTTCCTCTCTCCGGCCACCAGCAGATGCTCGTCGACACCACCAGCCTGGGCGGCAGCCTGATCGCCGGCGTGCGCCTGGGTGATGTCGGCCTGTACGCCAAATCCGGCCTGGCGGGCTGGGAAAGCGAAGCGGTCACCGGCAACGCCGCCGCACCGGACGGCGGCACCACACGCGTCGAAGGCTTCGGCGCTCGCTGGAAGTTCTCGCGCCTGATCAGCCAACTCGAATACGAACGCTTCGACGACCCGACGCTCGCCCACCTCAACCTGGTGACCGCCTCGGTGCATATTCCCTTCTAAAAAGGCATCAACCGATCACTTTGCTCACCCATAGGGCGTTGAAACTCGGCTTGAAATGCTCATTTAGAAGCTGTGAAGGTGAGCTTTCCGGCGACAGGCCATCGCGAGGGCGCTGTGAACCCTTCCCTGTACGCCTCCTCTACCATCCTCCGAAACATCAAACCCTCCGAGGCATCCTCGGAGGGTTTTCTTACAGCTTACAGCTTATAGCTTATCCCTTACCTCTCCGGGCGCAGCCCGGCTCTTCAGCCTTACTCCGGTATCCCGCCCCGCGTCAGGGCCGCCGGGTCGAGTAGCCGTTCCAGCTCCTTGCGCGACAGATCGGTCTGCTCCTCGGCCACTTCGATGATCGGCCGGCCGGCCTGATAGGCCTGCTTGGCGATGGCCGCCGCGGCGTTGTAGCCAATCACCGAGTTCAATGCCGTCACCAGGATCGGATTGCGCGAGAGCGGCTCACTGAGCTGATCCTCGCGCACCTTGAAGGTGGCGATGGCGCGGTCGGCCAGCAGCCGCGAGGTGTTGCTCATCAGGCGGATCGAGGTGAGCAGGTTGTTGGCCACCAGCGGCAGCATGACATTGAGCTGGAAGTTGCCGCTCTGGCCGGCCACGGTCACCGCCGAGTCCAGACCGATGACCTGGGCGGCGGCCTGAGCGGCCGACTCGGGAATCACCGGATTGACCTTGCCCGGCATGATCGAGCTGCCCGGCTGCAGCGCCTCGAGCTCGATCTCGCCGAGGCCGGCCAAGGGCCCGGAATTCATCCAGCGCAGGTCGTTGGCGATCTTCATCACCACACAGGCCAGGCCACGCAACTGCCCCGACAGCTCCACGGCGGCATCCTGGGAGCCGAGACTGGCGAAGAAGCTGTCATTGGGCGTCAGCGTCAACCCGGTGCGCTCTCCGAGCTCCCGGGCCATGCGCTCGGCGAACTCGGGGTGGGCATTGATGCCGGTGCCCACGGCCGTGCCGCCCTGGGCCAGCCGGCAGAGTCGCGTCATGGCGCTGTCGATCCGCTCGATGGCCTGGCCCACCTGGCTCGACCAGCCGCCGAGTTCCTGACTCATGCGCAGCGGCATGGCATCCATCAAGTGGGTGCGGCCGGTCTTGACTACTCCATCGAGCTCGGCGGCCCGGCTGTCGATCGTCTCGCGCAGGTGCACCAGGGCCGGTCGCAGCTCGCGCGTGACCTCCAGCGCCGCCGACAGATGCAGAGCCGTGGGGATCACGTCATTGCTCGACTGTCCCATGTTGACGTGATCGTTGGGACCGACCTCGGCTCCCTCCGCGGCCGCCAGATGGGCAATCACCTCATTGACGTTCATGTTGCTCGAGGTGCCGGAGCCGGTCTGAAAGACATCCACCGGGAACTGGTCGTCATGCCGGCCGTCGATCACCGCCTCGGCGGCCTTGACGATGGCCTCGGCGCGCTCGTCGTCGAGCAGGCCCAGGTCATGATTGACCCGCGCCGCGGCACGCTTGACGTGGGCGATGGCATGAATGAAGGCTGCCGGCATGGGCTGGCCGGAGACGGGAAAATTGTTCACCGCCCGTTGGGTCTGGGCGCCATAAAGGGCATCGGCGGGGACTTCCAGCTCGCCCATGCTGTCACGTTCGATACGCTTGTCACTCATCTTCGTTTCCTCGTCGGCAGGACCTCCTCCCACCATGGCGATGCCCGGAGATGCTTGCAAGGCGCTTCCGAACGATTCTTGGTCGCATCGCTCGCACTCGCTGCTTGACGGTCGACCCTCGCAGCGTCTCGTGCGAAATATTTTTTTACGCCTCCCATGTTGCGATGCACAAAAACGCCTGCTATTGTGCATTGCAACATGACCACGAAGGCATCGGCGGATCGCCCAGGCCTTCACCGAAGACCGACCCAGGAGGGTTCAGACGATGCGCGATTTCAATACCCAGCAGTTCACCGAGCAATTCGAGTCACTGTTCTTTGGCCCGGCACGCGCCTATGCGTCGCTGTCCGTGGATTACACCGAAAAGCTGCTGCGCGCCCAGCTGGATGCCGGCCAGGCCTATACCGAAACCGGTATCGCCCAGCTTCGCTCCCTGCTCGACGTCAAGGATGCCGAGGGCCTGCGCTCCTACATGGAAGGCCAGCAGAAGGTCGCCAAGGAGCTGACCGAGCGCTTCAAGGGTGATGCCGAAAAGGTCGTCTCCCTGCAGCAGGACTTCGTCCAGCAGAGCCAGAAACTCGCCGACGCCAACGTCAAGCAGGCTTCCGAGAGCGTCGAAAAGGCCACCCGCAAGGCCTGATCCCTCGCTCCACGAGTCATCTTTGGGGCCACCGCTATTGGCGGTGGCCCTTTTGCGTTAAGCTCTCCCGGCGCACAGGGCCAACGCTAAAGGAAGATGCTATGCGCCAGATTCTACTGCCCCTTCTGCTGGGCGCCGTTCTTGCGGGCTGCCAGGCCCTCCCCCCATCGGTCGGCACGCAGCGCGACGACTCGGTCGACATCACCGATATCGGCGACGAGCACGATACCGACCGCGGACGCGTGCCGCGCCAGGTCGACTTTCCCGAGGACGAGTACGCAGCCCTGGAGAAAACCGGCAACGCCGCGCTCAGCGGTCGCCTGACGCTCGACACCGCCTCCGGCACGGTGGTCGGGGGCGGCGAAACCATCTCGGTGGCCCCGGTCACCACCTACTCCGCCGAAGCGGCCGAGCAGGCCCTGGCCGGTCGCGCGGTGGAACGCGCCGATCCTCGTGCCCGCGCCTACACCCACACCACCCGCACCGACGGCAATGGCTACTTCATGCTGCGCGGCCTGCCCTCCGGCAATTTCTATGTATCGGGCAGCCTGGTCGATCCCACGAGCGGCCAGCGCCGGGTGATCATTCATGAGGTGGGTCTGCGCGACGGCCAGCATCGCGAGATACAACTGAACCGCTGACGCCCTCCGATGGCGCCGACCGGGGTAGCAATCTACGCTGAGAAAGGAGTCTCACGCCACGGCAGAGACGCTGGATGCATTGTCCGGGCGGGATGATGCGCAAACGGGCATTCACTCAGTGTCTCTCCATCCGGTGGTGCCAACGGAGGAGGTAGGCAATGGACGAAATGGAAATCGGCGCCACGCCCCGAGGTGCCCTCACCGGCACGCGCCTCGCCTGGCTGGCCGTACCCCTGGCGCTGACCCTGACGGCACCGACTGCCCTGGCCGCATCTCTGGAAGAACTGCGCCAACAGGGCAGCATTCGCGTCGCCGTGGCCAACGAAGTGCCTTACGGCTACCTCGACGATGAGGACCAGGGCCAGGGCGCCGGTCCCGAGGTGGCGCGCCATGTGCTCGATGAACTCGGCATCGACGACATCGAATGGGTCGCCACTTCCTTCGGCGACCTGATTCCGGGCCTCGAGGAAGGACGTTTCGACATGGCCGCCGCCGAGATGGCGATTCGCCCCGGGCGCTGCGAGCGCGTGCTCTTCTCGACGCCCAACACGTCCTATGGCGAAGGCTTGCTGGTCAGGGCCACCAACCCTCTCGACATTCGCGGCTACGAGGACTTCGCCAGGCGTGACGACATCGACGTCGCCGTGCTCCAGGGCGCGAGCCAGGTCGATATCCTCCGCTCGCTCGACGTCCCCGACACGCGAATGATCGAGATCGAATCCAACGACGCGGCCATCGAGACGCTACTGGCGGATCACGCCGATGCCTACGCCGGCACCGGCCTCACGGTCAGCCGGCTCGGCGAGCAGAGCCCGGATGTCGAAGTGGTGGCGGGCTTCGAGGATCCCAAGGTGGATGGCGAGATCGTGCGTAGCTGGGGTGGGTTCACCTTCCCCGACGACGCCGAGACATTGCGCGATGCCTTCAATGAAGTGCTCACGGCTTACCGCCACACTCCAGAGTGGGAAGAAACCCTGACCCACCATGGTTTCACCCAGGATGACATTCTCAATGCCTTCCGCTTCGAGACCGAGAAGCTATGCAGCCCGCAGGAATGAAGGAAACACTGCATATCGGCTATCTGTTCAGCATTTCCTGAACGGCCTACCAGCCCAGCGCCTGCTTGACGAAGGGAATCGTGAGCTTGCGCTGGGCCGACAATGAGGCCCGATCGAGCGTTTCCAGGACCTCGAACAACGCTTCGAGACGCCTCGGCCCACGGTGCAGGATATAGCGTGCGACCTCGTCGGGCAGTTCCATGCCTCGCCCTCCGGCTCGCAGTCGCAGGGCCTCGAGTCGCCCCTGATCATCAAGCCCGGGCACCTGGAACGTCATCCCCCAGGTCAACCGGGATGCCAGGTCGGGCAAGGTGACCGCCAGCTGTCGAGGCGGCGCCGAAGCGGCAACGATCAGTCGTCGCCCGTCGTCCCTCAAGCGGTTGAAGGCATGGAACAACGCTTCCTCCCAGCGCTTGCGACCGACGACCCGATCCAGGTCATCGATGGCCAGCAGGTCGAGCCGCTCCACCTCCTCGAGCATCAGCGGCGGAAAGTGGCCGAGTTCCTCGAGCGGTAGATAGAGCGCTCGCCGGTCCTGATCGGAGGCGGCATGGCAGGCCGCCTGCAGGAGATGACTGCGCCCCACGCCATCGGCACCCCACAGATAGAGAAACGGCTCGCCGCTCTCCTCCAGTTGATGCTTCAGGCAAGCCACCAGGGTCGCACTGGGCCCCGGATAAAAGTTGGCGAAGGTGGCATCGTCACGCAGTCCGACTCCCAATGGCAGCTGCGCGGGTGCTCGACTCATGGCGATTCCTCGTTCGAAGCTCGACGATCCGCATCGTAGAGCGAACTGTTTTTATAGCGCTCATGCAGGTAACGCAAGACCACCATGACCATCGCCGCCACCGGCAGCGCCACCAGCACCCCGGTGAAGCCGAAAAGCTGACCGCCGGCCAGCACGGCGAAGATCACCGCTACCGGGTGCAGGCCGATCTTGTCGCCCAGCAGCTTGGGCTGCAGCACAATGCTTTCGATGAACTGGCCGAAACCGAAGACCGCCGCCACGCCCAGCAGCATCCAGATCTCGCCGCCGGACTGAAAGAAGGCGACCAGTCCGGACACCGAGATACCGACGATCACCCCGAGGTAGGGCACGATGCTGGCAAGCCCCGACAACAGGCCGATCAGCAGGCCGAACTTCACGCCCAGCAAGGTCAGGCCGATGGCATAGATGATACCCAGGCACAGCATGACGATCAGTTGCCCGCGCAGGAAGGCCGAGAGGACCTCGTCGCACTCCCCGGCCAGGCGCACCACCGTCGGCTCCCAACGGCGTGGCAGCGATCCGCGCACCTTGGCCACCAGGTCATCCCAGTCCAGCAGCAGATAGAAGGTCACCACCGGAATCAGCGCCAGGTTGCCGACCAACGCGACCAGCGCCAGACCCGACTTCGACACCTGAGCCAGCAAGGTCGCCGCGAAGGTGCCGGTTTCCTTCCAGTTATCGACCAGCGTCTCGCGCATCTGGTCGAAATCCGTGCTCAGATCCATGCCGGTCATCGACTGGATTCGCGGCACCACCGTGCTCTGCACCCAGCCCAGAATGGCGGGCAGCGACTCGATAAGCTGGCCGATCTGTCTGCCCAGAATCGGGATGACGAGCAGCAGGCTCAGCACGATGACCAGCGTCAGCAGCAGGAACACCAGCGATACCGACAGCCGTCGCGAAAGTCCCTTGTCTTCCAGTCGATCCGCCAGCGGATCGCCCAGATAGGCCAGTACCATGCTGACGAAAAACGGCATCAGCACCGGTTCTATGCTGATCAGGAACCACAACCCCAACGCCGCCAGTACGGCCGCGATCCAGCCTTGTCTACGCATCCTGCTCTCCCTGTGCGATGCCCGGTGTGGCGGTGCGTGCCACGCCTCGTGATGCTACAATCTCCGCCCAATCTTGCCCACCGTGACGCCCTTGCCCCACTGTACGGCCAAGGCACCGGGACGCGTCTTCGACAGCAATGTTCATACAGGACAGGCCATGACCGACTCCACCAAGCGCCCGAGCGGCGCCTCGCTCAGCTACAAGGATGCCGGCGTCGACATCGATGCCGGCAATGCCCTGGTCGATCGCATCAAGGGCGTTGCCCGTCGCACGACTCGCCCCGAGGTCATGGGCAGTCTGGGCGGCTTCGGCGCCCTGTGCCAGCTTCCCAGCGGCTACCGCGAGCCCGTGCTGGTTTCCGGCACCGACGGCGTGGGTACCAAGCTTCGCCTGGCCATGGACCTCGGGCGCCACGACACCATCGGCATCGACCTGGTGGCCATGTGCGTCAATGATCTGGTGGTCGCCGGCGCCGAGCCCCTGCTGTTTCTCGACTACTATGCCACGGGCAAGCTGGATGTCGACATCGCCGCGGACGTGGTGACCGGCATCGGCCAGGGCTGCGAACAGGCCGGTTGTGCCCTGGTCGGTGGCGAAACCGCCGAGATGCCCGGCATGTACGAGGGCAACGACTACGATCTGGCCGGCTTCTGCGTCGGCGTGGTCGAGAAAGACGAGATTCTCGATGGCCAGCGGGTCGGCGAAGGCGATGTCCTGCTGGGCATGGCTTCGTCCGGGCCGCACTCCAACGGCTACTCGCTGATCCGCAAGATCCTCGAGCTCAGCGAGGCGTCATTGGACACCGCCATCGACGGCCGCCCCCTGGGCGATGCTCTGATGGCGCCGACCCGCATCTACGTCAAGCCGCTGCTGTCCCTGCTCAAGGAAACCGACATCCCGGTTCATGCGCTTTCCCACATCACCGGGGGTGGCCTGCTCGAGAACCTGCCAAGGGTCCTGCCCGAAGGTACCGCCGCCCGCATCGATGTGGCCAGCTGGAAACGCCCGGCGGTCTTCGACTGGCTGCAGGCCCAGGGCAACGTCGACGAACACGAGATGCATCGCGTGCTCAACTGCGGCATCGGCATGGTACTGGTGGTACCGGCGGATCGGGCCGACCAGGCGCGAGCCCACCTCCAGGCCCTGGGCGAGACGGTATACCGCATCGGCGACATCGTCGCACGTGGCGAGAACGATGACGCGGTCCGACTGGAGAACCTGAAAGAATGAGCGAGACCGACTACCCAAGCGATACCCTGCAGGATTTCACCCCCGAACCCGCCGAGCCGCGGCGGGTCGTGGTGCTGATTTCCGGCAACGGCAGCAACCTCCAGGCGCTGATCGAGGCCCAGGAACACGACCGTCTCGGCGGTGAGATCGCCGCGGTGGTGTCCAACCAGCCCGACGCCTACGGCCTCAAGCGCGCCCGCGATGCCGGCATCGATGCCGTGGCACTGCCCCACCGCGAGTACGAGAGCCGCGAGGCCTTCGATGGTGCGCTGATCAAGGTCATCGAACGCCACGAGCCCGACCTCGTGATCCTGGCCGGCTTCATGCGCATCCTCACCCCGCGCTTCGTCCAGCGCTTCCTGGGGCGGATGCTCAACATCCATCCCTCGCTGCTGCCGGCCTACCAGGGCCTGCACACCCATGCCCGGGCACTCGCCGACGGCGTGACCGAGCACGGCTGCAGCGTGCACTTCGTCACCGAGGAACTGGATGGCGGCCCTGTGGCACTCCAGGCCGTGGTCAAGGTCGACAGCACGGACTCCGAAGACAGCCTGAAGGACAAGGTGCAGGCCCGCGAACACCTGATCCTGCCCATTGCCGTGAACTGGTTTCTCGAAGGGCGCCTCAAGCTGTCGGGCGACACCGTCACCATGGACGGCACCCCGCTTCCGGCCACCGGCATGCGTCTCTCCCACGACGATGCCGCCGAGGAGCTGGACGAGGACGTCTGAAGCCTCATCCCAGCCCCTGCCGATCACGGCAGGGGCTGGAGCCGTCATTGCCTAGAAAGCCAGGCTGGCACCCACCTCGAAATGTGCGGCGACTTCGTCCCATGTTTCGGCACCGGCTCCCAGGTGCAGCATGCCATTCTCACCGAGCTGCATGCGCCAACCGGCATCCACGCGCAGATAGTGATCACTATCCCGCTCCATGTCATCGGCACGCCATGCATTGCTAGGCAGGCTGGCCAGGCGCACCTCGGCGGCTTTCGGATCGTCCCCCAAATGCTCACCCAGGGCTGCCTCAGCATATAGGCCATATCCGTCCATCAAGCCTCGATCGGCCATGAACCCTAGCTCGACGCGCCGTTCCTTCAAGTCCTGGGAGGACACGATCAAGGCATTGGCGGCCGATCCCGCCTCACGATAACCATCGATATCAGCCTCGACATGGCGATAAGCCATGAAAGGCGCGGTGTACCAGAGCGAGTCGCTGTCCGTGAGACGATAATCGACTCTCACCTCAGCACCGAAACCATCACCATCCGGATCTCCCGATAGCGTGCGCGAGGACTTCCCCAACCGCACATGACGGTCGAGATCCAGCGCGAAATCACCATAACTGGCCACCGCCTGCACACCGACAGGCCCCAGGTGCTGCCGTGCGAACAAGCTGAAGACCTGGCCTTCAACATCGAGGTCGCTGCCATTATCGAGGTCGAACTCGCCATAGCGTTGGCTGACTGCCACACCGCCATAACCGTGACCGAACGGCAGCATCACCCCCACGCCGGCGCCCCGCTGGGTGCTGTCGAGGGACTCCCGACTATCGGAGCGCCTGCCGTGCTCACTGCCCTCGGTAGCAGAACCAGTGGCAAAGACCCGCACGCCCTCCACTTGGGCCCCTGGACGTAACTCATTGCTCAAGCCGTGCTGAGTGGCGTCCAGCGCACCAACCGCCAGCCTCGGTGCCAGACCGAGCACCCCGGGCGCAGCCAGCATCGCATAGGCGTAATCGCCCAGGACATGTTGCCCCGCCGTCGTCGGGTGCACACCGTCATTGAACAGCAGCTTATCAGGGTCTTCCTGGGCACCGCCCTGCCCATAAGGCGTGATATTGCAGGCACCGTCGAAGCAAACCCGATCTAGCGGTACATCGTCGGCAAAGCCGAACTCGCCCGGCGATGCCAGGATCTCGGCCATCAGGCCATCGGTATTCAAGCGAATGATGTCGACACTGCCGTCCAGCGCGGCCAGGCGCTGCCCCAAGGCATCATTGAATATCTCGACCAGCGCCGAGGTCCCTGCCGCCTGGGCCGGGCCAGCCGCCTGACCAGCGGGTGTCTTCCCGACATCCGGCAGATTGGCGACCATGATGGTGCTCGCCCCCGCCTCTGCCAGAGCGTTCACCGCGTCAGCCAGGGTATGAGCAGCGCCAACGGCGCCCTCTGGCCCCGTCACCAGGCCATTCAGAAAGTCATTGCCCCCGCCGTTGACGTAATAGAGCGCCTCCGAGTCGGCCACGCCGCCAGAGGCAACCAGGTAGCCATCCTTGCTCCGGTCAAACGGCGTACCCGCCTGCACGACCGACCCTCCCTCCTGGGTGATCGAGGCCAATATCTGGTCGGTGGTATATCCTCCCACCGCGTAATTGGTTCCATCCGGCAGGCCGGCCTGATCCCGGACGATGGACGTCGAGGGCACCACCGATAGGCCCAGCTCCTTTGCCAGCAACTGTGTCGCAATCTGCCCATAGGGAGTGGTGTCGTGGTCTGGGCCTAGCCGGTTGGTAAAACGTAGCGTGTTCAGTCCACCCAACTCGCTATCCGGAAATTGCCCCGCATCGCTCAGACTGTCGCCGAACACATAGATACTGGAGTAGGCCAGGACCGGAGCCGAGGCCATGAGCCCGGCCACCCCCATTCCGGCACAGAGGATGGTGGCCGTCAGGCGGCGAAGCTCGAAGTATTGGGTTATTTCAACCGTGGTTGCAGAGGAAAGTCCCTTGATCATTATCGTGTCCTTATTGTCTTATTGCCCTGGAAATCGGTGCGATCCAGCGACACCGATACCTGAAAAGATAGGCAATAAAACGAACGATTCAATCAGGTGTTTGCAATATTTCCTGCCAGGAACTCATGGCGACCTCCGGGAAGCCCGGATGACAGACACACGAATGAACGTTGGGCGCCCCGTGATCACGCAGCATTCTGGTGGCCAAGCACCGCTCGAGGAATGTCGCCGCCAAGGAGATCGGAGTGACGTACGACGAGTACAATGACGTTTGCCGTTGCCTGCCGGCGACCACCTACGTCATGCAATGGGGCGGTTCCCATGTCTGGAAGGTCGGAGGCAAGGTATTCGCCATCGGCGGCTGGGAGAAGCTCGATACGCCGGCATTCACCTTCAAGGTGTCGGAGCTCGACTTCGAGGTGCTGCGCGATCAACCAGGCTTCAGACCCGCTCCCTACCTGGCCTCGCGCGGCCTGAAATGGATACAGCTATACGACGGCCGCCAATGCCCCAACGACGAGTTGAGCCACTATCTCGGAAAATCGCATCATCTAGTGACGATGGGGCTGAGCAAAAAGCGCCGACGGGAACTCGGCCTCGAATAATCACGTCGCGAGCCTGCCACGCCAAAGGCCGAAGGGACTGACAAGCAACCTGGCATCGCCCCTCCGCTTCGGCACAGCGCGCGTTCAGGTCCGCGGCAGCGTCACCCCTCGCTGCCCCATGTACTTGCCCCCGCGATCCTTGTAGGAGGTGGCGCAGACCTCGTCGGATTCCAGGAACAGCATCTGGGCCACGCCTTCGTTGGCGTAGATCTTGGCCGGCAGGTTGGTGGTATTGGAGAATTCCAGGGTCACATGCCCTTCCCACTCCGGCTCGAGCGGCGTCACGTTGACGATGATGCCGCAACGCGCATAGGTGGACTTGCCGAGACAGATCGTCAGCACGCTGCGGGGAATGCGGAAGTATTCGATGGTCCGCGCCAGGGCGAAGGAGTTCGGCGGGATCACGCAGACATCGCCCTTGATGTCGACGAAGCTCTTTTCATCGAATCCCTTGGGGTCCACCACCGCCGAGTGGATGTTGGTGAACACCTTGAATTCATCGGAACAGCGGACATCGTAACCATAGCTGGACGTCCCGTAGGAGATCACCCGACGGTCGTTCACATAACGTACCTGATCGGCCTCGAAGGGCTCGATCATGCCCTCGTTCTCGGCCATGCGACGGATCCAGTGGTCGGATTTGATGCTCATGAAGAGGTCGTCCTGATGGGTCGAAACAAGCCCGCCATGATAGCGGGCAAGACGCGTGCCGTCACGGCTCGCCGGCAGCTCATTCGCTGAACGAGATATCCGGCCCTTCATCCTCCACCGCATTGCCCAGCTGTTCGGCTACCTGGCGCGCCATGTCGCGGAAGGTGGCGGTCACTTCGCCATCGGGCTCGGCCACCACGGTCGGCTTGCCGCCATCGGCCTGTTCACGAATGGCCAGGGTCAACGGCAGGCGACCCAGCAGCTGGGTGTCGTATTCCGCGGCGATGCGCTCACCGCCACCTTCGCCGAAGATCGGCTCGCTGTGACCGCAATTCGAGCAGACATGCAAGCTCATGTTCTCCACCACCCCGAAGGTGGGCACATTGACCTTGCGGAACATCTCGATGCCCTTGCGGGCGTCCAGCAGTGCGATGTCCTGGGGTGTGGTGACGATCACGGCACCGTCCACCGGCACCTTCTGCGCCAGCGTCAACTGAATGTCCCCCGTGCCGGGCGGCATGTCGATGAACAGCACGTCCAGATCGTCCCACACCGTCTGGGTCAGCAACTGCTGGAAAGCGCCGGCCACCATCGGGCCACGCCATACCGTCGGTTCGCGGACATCGATCATGAACGCCATCGACATTGCCTGCAGCCCGTGGGCCTCCAGGGGCTTGAGGCGCTTCTCCCCAGCCGATTCCGGTCTCGTGCCCTCGGCGACGCCGAGCATGCGAGCCTGGCTGGGTCCATGAATATCGGCATCGAGGATACCGACGCGATACCCTTCGGCAGCCATGGCCAGGGCCAGGTTGGCAGTGACGGTGGACTTGCCGACGCCCCCCTTGCCGGATGCCACGGCGACGATATGCTTGACCCCTTCGATCACGACTCGCTCCTTTTACATTTGGGGCCGACCGGACGGTCGGATAACGCCAGTATACCCGCCCCCTCACCGCGTGATGCAACGTCAGGGATGCCCATGAACGACAAAGGGCACGCCGTGGCGTGCCCTTCTTTCGTCAATGACCCTCATCAACGATATGACAGGTGTCAGGCTTCCTCGGCCTTCACGTCCTGCTTTTCCTGCTTCGCGTCGTCAGACGAGGCTTCCTCTCCACCCTGGGATTGAGCCTTCTCGTCTTCGGCCGATTCGGAGGACGACGCTTTCGCCTCGCCATCCTGCGGCTGAGCCTTGTCATCCTTGGCCGACTCGGAGGACGACGCAGACTCGCTGCTGTCCCCGGCCTGGGCCTGCTTGCCATCAGCCTGGTCGTTGGACGCCACCTCGGCATCCAGGTCGGCCAGGGCCTCGCGCCAGCCGGCCAGGTCGCTCTTCAACTGCGCCAGCTGCTGGCTGCGCGCCTCGACCCTGGAATCGAGCCCGGCCAGTTCCTTGCGGCCTTCCTGGAGCTTGGTCTTCAGCGCTTCCAGCTTGCTGCTGGCCTCGTCGCGCTGGGCTTGCAGCTGCTGATGCTCCTCGCGCAGCGGCTCCAGGGAAGACTTGAGCTCGTCGCGCTGCTCCTCGAGCTTGGCGACCTTTTCCGCCAGCGTCTCGCGTTGCTGCTCGGCCTGCTTGCGAGCCTTCACGGCCTCATCGCGGGCCGCCTCGGCCTCGTCACGTGCCTGGGAGGCTTTCTCCGCCTGCTGGCGGACATCCTCCAGGGAGGACTGACGTTTCTCTAGCTTCTGCTCGGCCTCGGACACCTTGGATTGCAAGGGCTCGAGGGCCGTATTGGCTTCCTCGAGCTGGGCCTTGGCCTGCTCGACTTCAGCGGTGACGCTCTCCAGCTCGGCCTCGGCGGCCTGGCGCTGCTTCTCGAGCTCGTCGGCACGCGCCCGAAGCTCCTCGACCTCGGATTGTGCCGCTTCGTGCTCGGCCACCCGGGCCTTGAGTGATTCGTTCTCGGTCTGCACCGCTTCCAGCCGTGATTGCAGGGAATCACGCGCTTCGTTGCTGGAACTGGCGCTGGATTGAGCGAACAGCGCCCAGATCACGGCCACCACGGCCACGATGGCCAGTACCCTGACTCGATTGTCCTGAAAGAGCTCTCGCATGGAACTGTCTGACATCGGCTTTCTCCCCCGAGATGGGTCGATGTGTATGGTGCTGGCCCCTTCCCGGGCCATACGCAATGAGGTCGCTTCAGCATACACCCTGAGGCGTTGCCTGGCGTCCCCCTGCCGATACCCGGGCACAATCGTTCACAAGCGAACGTTCCCCCCCGGTACGGCGATTGACGCGAATCGCGTCGGACAGCGTATCATGCCGAAAGACTCTCGACCGGTTTGCCCATGTCCGATTCTCCGGCTTCACCATCAAGACGCCGCCTGCCGCTTTTCGTCAGCCGGGTGGCCTGCTTCGGCTGGCGGGTACTGACCTCCTTCCTGCGCAATCGCGGCATCCTGCTGGCAGGTGGCGTCGGCTACAACGTCCTGCTGTCGATCGTGCCGTTGTTCGCTCTGCTGGTCGTCCTGCTGGCCGGCGTGGTGGACGAACGGCAGCTGATGGGCGTTCTGTCGATCCAGGTGCGGCATCTCACCCCCGCCTATGCCGAGGTGGTGCTCGATGCCGTGCGCTCGCTGCTCGATTCGCGTGACGCCATCGGCATCCTCGGCATTCCGGTGCTGCTGGTCTTCAGTTCCTTCGCCTTTCGCATGCTCGAGGATGCCCTGGCGATCATCTTCCACGCTCCGGACACCCACACCGACCGCTCGGTCTGGGTCTCGGTGCTGATGCCCTACGCCTTCATGCTGGTGCTCGGCGCCGGGCTGTTGAGCCTGACCCTCATGGTCAGCCTGGTCAACGCCGTCAATGCCGTCTGGATGGCCCTGCTCGGCCGTGAACTGCCGCTTTCGGGCCTCTCGGGGCCGATGCTCAACCTGACCAGCTTCGTCGGTGTCTTCCTGCTGTTCAGCGCCATCTACAAGGTCATGCCGGTGGTGCGCATCGCCTTGCATCGCGCCCTGGTCGGCGGTTTCGTCGCCGCCCTGCTCTGGGAAGGCGCGCGCCTGCTGCTGATCTTCTATTTCACCAACCTTTCCTTCGTCAACGCCGTCTATGGTTCCCTGGCAACGCTGATCGTGATCCTGCTGATCCTCGAGGTCGGAGCCATCATCCTGCTGCTCGGCGCCCAGGTCATCGCCGAGCTGGAGCGCAATACCCGCCTCGGCCTGCCCTGGCACGTCGACTCCCGCCATCAGGCGGTCACCCACGTGGACTGACCGCCGGCGCAGGACTCAGAAGGTGGAAAGCCCGCTGGCTTCCATCAGTCGATACCGCCACCAGGCCATGGGGCCCACATCATCGGCCTCGGTGTATTCACGACTGGTGGTGCGCGCCGGCGTCGAGCGCCACTGTCGCTCGACATAGTCGATGGCGTCGGCCAGGGCCGGCTGCGTCGCTGGCCCCGTCATGCCTACGTTGGTTTCCAGATTGAGATCGTCCAGGTTCCGGCGCGTGTAGTTGGCCGATCCCAGTATCATCGAGACATCGTGGCCTGCCGCCGGCCGGTGGAGCAGCAGCTTGGTGTGGCACTGCTCGCCCCGGGTAACGCACCAGCGCACTTCGACATCGGCCGCTGCCAGCTCCTCGGCCACCGGACGATTGGGAATGCCGCCCTTCTTGATGCCAAAGGCCTCGCGATTGGCATCGAGCAGCACGCGCACCGTCACGCCACGCTGGCGCGCCTCGATCAGCGCGTCGATCACGGGCCGGTGCGACAGATAGAAGACCGCGACATCCAGCCGGTCGCCAGGCGCCGCGTCACGTATCACCTGCAGCAAGGCATCGCGAATCGCCCCTTCGGTCAGCACCCTCAAGGTCGCGCCCTCGGGCTCGCTGGACGGCGCGGGCGGCGGTGGACCTGGCAGCGTCACCCCGGCCCAGGCCGCGACCGGGCATTCCGAGGCCAGTAGATCGAGCGCCGCCGGCCCCTCGAAGCGCAGCGCCAGGTTATCGTGCAGGCTGCTGGCGTCATGAGGGTTGGCGGAAGTCACCAGCCCCGCCCAGCCATCGCCCTGATCCACCACCAGCGTCTTGCGGTGGTTGGCACGGAAGTTGAGCAGCGCCAGATAGCTGCGCAGGGTCACCCGCCCATAGCCCATCGCGTTGGGCAGCCAGCCGCCTTCGGGATCATTGCCCAGCCGGTCGATCCCCAGGTGCCAGAGCCCGGACCACAGCGGATTGGACGCACGCAGCCGGTCCAGATCGGTCATCACGACCTTGATGCCCGCCTCGCGCAACCGCTCGAGATGCTCCAGCGCCAGACCGCCGTACACCGTGTTCAGCGGGTCGGTGATCACCACCGCTTCGAGGTCGGGATAACGGGAGCGCTGCTCGACCAGCGCATCGGTGAGGCGAGACGAGAGCGGCACGAAATCGGCGTCTTCCGCCGCGTCGCCCGCGAAGTCGTTGAACAGGAACATGTCCATCACGATCAGGCGACGAGCCTGGCCGATCATCGCCAGCACTTCGTCGAAGATCGCCTGGTCGAGATGCCGCTGCCCGGAGTCATCATACCAGGTCTCGTCGACGAGCAGGCGCGCCTCGACGGCACGCCGCTCGGGATGCGCTTGCCCGATCCCCTCGGGCAACGGCTTGTATCGCTGCCAGACGGCCATGGCGCCCCACAGCACCAGCACGATGGCCAAGGCTCCCCACAACCACATGATCCTGCCGCCTCCCCGGCGGGTACTTGCGAGTCTCGGCATGCCGGCGCTCCCTGCTGCTGTTGGCCAGTCCTCTGGCCCCATGCCGAGCAGCATACCGGCTTGTCGTCCAGTGTGCAGGTTTCGACGTTCACCCGCTCAGGACAGGGCGAAGAAGGCGCCAATCGCCGCAATCACGCCACCGACGACGCGCAGCGAGCGGCTCTGCCGAGCCTGCAGCCAGCCGCCGGCCAGACGCGCGCCCAGGGTGATGGCCAGGGTCGCCAGGCTGAAACCCGCCAGATAGGTGACC
This sequence comes from Halomonas elongata DSM 2581, assembly GCF_000196875.2. Classification (NCBI taxonomy): domain Bacteria; kingdom Pseudomonadati; phylum Pseudomonadota; class Gammaproteobacteria; order Oceanospirillales; family Halomonadaceae; genus Halomonas; species Halomonas elongata. The sequence goes on along the minus strand of NC_014532.2, from coordinate 1,464,237 downwards.
AGCGAGGCACCATGCGGCATCTCGGTACCGTGGGCATGGCCGTGGAAGAGCATGAAGCCCACCACCAGGAGACCGCCGACCAGACTCGGCAACTTCGCCAGGGTCGCGACCAGAACGCCCGCCAGCAGGACCGACAGCGCAATGGCACTCTCCACGCCCGGCAGTCCGATTCCGGCGACGGCCAGCCCCGCCCCGATGATCATGCCGCCCACCGCAAGCAGCGGCACGGCCATGCGCAGGCGACGCGACTGACCGAGGCTCCACAGGCCGATGGCCGCCATCGCCAGCAGATGGTCGAGGCCGAACAATGGATGCGCCAGACCGGCCATGAAGCCGCCCTGCTCGGCCCCATGGCCGGGGTGGGCCATGGCCATGCCGGACACCAGCAGCAGAATCGGGGCCGCGAGCCAGAAACGGAAATAAGGCACAGAAGGCATGGTGATCTCCTTGTCGTGATCGAGGTTCATCGGTTGCAGTTCAGGAACGCTTGTCGAGCCGGTCGGGCAACATGCCGCGCTCGACGAGAAAGTCGACGATGGTGTCCAGGCCCACGCCGTCGTGCAGGTTGGTGAACACGAAGGGCCGCTCGCCGCGCATCATGGCGGCATCGCGCTCCATCACCTCGAGCGAGGCGTGCACCTGTTCAGCAATGTCGATCTTGTTGATGATCAACAGGTCCGACTTGGTGATGCCCGGCCCGCCCTTGCGCGGAATCTTGTCGCCGGCCGACACGTCGATCACGTAGAGCGTCAGATCGGAAAGCTCCGGGCTGAAGGTCGCCGACAGATTGTCGCCGCCGGATTCGACCAGCACCAGCTCGAGCCCCGGATGGCGGGCCTGGAGATCGTCGATGGCGGCGAGGTTCATCGAGGCATCCTCGCGGATCGCGGTATGCGGACAACCGCCGGTCTCGACCCCGAGAATCCGTTCGGCGGGCAGCGCCTGGTGGTGCGTCAGGAAGTCGGCATCCTCGCGGGTGTAGATATCGTTGGTCACCACGGCGAGGTCGTAGTGATCGCGCAATGCCAGGCAGAGCTGCTTGAGCAGTGCCGTCTTGCCGGAGCCCACCGGACCACCAACGCCTACACGAAGGCAATGTTTCATCTCGTTTTCTCCTTGGCCGTCAGGGCGGCTCTGTCAGGTTTGCGGTGCAGCCAGGCCGGCCGCTGCCGAATCCACCTCGCGTGGCCGCTGGTGACTCGGTCGAGGCGACGCGGTCGATCTTCAGGGAGGAAGATCGAGGAAAGCCGGCACAGGGCGGTGCCGTCTTTCCGACCGCAGGAGACCGAGCGAGGCGCCAGGGTTTCGGACGCGGGGCGTGGTGAGCGCAGTGCGCTGGCCTGGCGGCTTCCATCTGTCAACTTCGAAACAACCGCGAATACTGGGTCTCGTGCAGGGCACTGGCGAGCGCCAGGCCGGGCAGAGCCGGCCCCAGCTCATCGTCAGGCAACCTCGACGCCGCCTCGACCGCCCGGGCCAGGGCGGGCCGCATGCGCTCGATGATGCGCTGGGCCGCCGTCTGCCCCAGAGGCAAGGCCTTGCAGGCCACCGCCAGCTGGTTCTCGAGCCAGGCCCAGGCGAAGCCCAGCAGCGCCTCCCGCTCGGTAATCCCGCGTCGCCAGGCTGCCAGGCCGAACATCACCACATAGCCCGGCGTCTCCGGGGGCCCAGGCGCTGCCGGCAAGAGCTCCAGGTTGCCCAGCAGCCGCACCAGCGCCGCCCCCAGGCGGCGCTCTTCCTCGAGCAGTTCCCGGGTCTCGCGATTGGCCTGCAACCAGTCGTTCCAGTACGTCAACGCCGCCGCGTCGCCGCCCTCCCAGGCCCGCATGACACGCGCCAGCACCGGCAGGTCACAGTGCGTCAGCCCATCGTCGAGCACGCCCTGCACCCAGGCCTCGAGACTTTCCTCATCATTCACCCAGCCGAGTTCGAAGGCGCTCTCCAAACCCTGCGACCAGGCGAAGGCACCGATCGGCAACGCCGGGCTGACCAGTTGCAGCAACCCCGCCAGGGCCAGCGGATCGCGATGGCCGGCTTCAATGGACATGATCGTGACCGTGATGATGACCGGCTGCGCCATAGGCGCCAGGCTCGGGATCGAACGGCGCCACGTGGCGCTCGAGCCGCGCGCCGAGCCGCTCGGCCAGTTCTTCCAGCACATGATCCGGCGGGAAGCGCACGAAGCCACCGCGCTCGTTCTCGCCCAGCGCCAGTTGCACATGGCGGTTGCCCAGGTGATAGGCGAGCCTGGCCAGCGGCAGGCCGGCACCGACCCAGGCCGTGACCACCGGCTCGTCAGCCGCCTGGACCATCACGATCTCTCCGCTCTCGGCACGCAGGCCATCGCCATCGCGCAGCACCGAGCCGCGATCCAGGAACAACCCCAGCTCACGGCCGCCATCGCTGGTCGCCTTGAGCCGCCCCCGGGTACGCGACTCGAACGGCAAGGTCAGGGTGTCACTCGCCCGCGCCGTCTCGATGGGCCCCAGGCGTTCGGTCAGTTTCAACATCAATTCACCCTCGATTTCGGGCCTCGAGCTTTGAGCCCGTAGCTCGTTGCTCAGAACAAGTGGTAACGCTGGGCCAGCGGCAGCTCGGTGGCCGGCTCGCAGGTCAGCAGTTCGCCGTCGGCCCGCACCTCATAGGTCTGGGGGTCGACCTGCAGATCGGGACAGGCCTCGTTGAGCTTCATGTCGGACTTGCGCACGCTGCGTACGTCGCGACAGGCGGCGAGTTCGCTGGCCAGGCCCAGTTTTTCCCTGATGCCGGCGTCCAGAGCCGCCTGGCTGACGAAGGTCCGTCGGGTCTGGCTGGCCGCCCGACCCAGGGCGCCGAACATCGGCCGGTAATGCACAGGTTGGGGTGTGGGGATCGAGCCGTTGGGATCGCCCATGGGCGCCAGGGCGATCATGCCACCCTTGAGAACCAGCGCCGGCTTGACGCCGAAGAAGGCCGGGTCCCACAGCACCAGGTCTGCCAGCTTGCCGACCTCCACCGAGCCCACCTCGTGCGCGATGCCATGCGTCAATGCCGGATTGATGGTGGTCTTGGCGATATAGCGACGCGCCCGCAGATTGTCGGCGCCACGTTCGACGTCTTCCGGCAGCAGGCCACGCTGCACCTTCATCTTGTGCGCGGTCTGCCAGGTCCGGCAGATCACCTCGCCGACCCGCCCCATGGCCTGGGCATCGGAGGCGATCATCGAAATCACGCCCATATCGTGAAGGATGTCCTCGGCGGCAATGGTTTCGCGGCGGATCCGCGAGTCGGCGAAGGCCACGTCCTCGGGAATGTTGGGATCGAGGTGATGGCACACCATCAACATGTCCAGGTGCTCGTCGATGGTGTTGATCGTATAGGGCCGCGTGGGGTTGGTGGAGGACGGCAGCACATAGGGCTTGGCGCAGGCAGTGAGGATATCCGGCGCATGGCCGCCGCCCGCCCCTTCGGTATGGTAGGTGTGGATGCAGCGTTCCTTGAAGGCAGCGAGCGTGTCCTCCACGAAACCCGATTCGTTCAGGGTATCGGTGTGGATCGCCACCTGGACGTCGTAGCGCTCGGCCACCGCCAGGCAGTTGTCGATGGACGCCGGCGTGGTGCCCCAGTCCTCGTGCAGCTTGAGCCCCATGGCGCCGGCCTCGAGCTGAGCCTCCAGGGCCCCCGGCAGGCTGGCGTTGCCCTTGCCGAGCAGGCCGATGTTCATGGGCAGGTCATCCACGGCCTGGAGCATCTTGCCGATGTGCCAAGCGCCCGGCGTGCAGGTAGTGGCGTTGGACCCCGTGGCCGGCCCCGTGCCGCCACCCAGCATGGTGGTGACACCGCTGGCCAGCGCCTCCTCCACCTGCTGCGGGCAGATGAAATGAATATGCGAGTCGATGTGACCGGCGGTGAGAATCTTGCCCTCGCCGGCGATCACCTCGGTGCCGGGGCCGATGACGATCTCGACATCGGGCTGGGTATCGGGATTGCCGGCCTTGCCGATGGCGGCGATGCGACCGTCCTGGAGCCCCACGTCCGCCTTGACGATGCCCCACCAGTCGAGGATCAGGGCATTGGTGATCACGGTATCCATCACGGCGGCGTCGTGACGCTGACTCTGGCCCATGCCATCGCGGATCACCTTGCCGCCGCCGAACTTGACCTCGTCGCCGTAATGGGTGGCGTCGCGCTCCACCTCGATCCACAGCTCGGTGTCACCCAGGCGTACCCGGTCGCCCACCGTGGGGCCGTACATGTCGGCATAGGCCTGGCGGCTGATGCGATTCGGAGAGCGGTTGGAAGATGTCATGACTGGCCTCCCTGATCATCGGCGTCCAGCGCGCCCATCACTTCGCCGCGAAAACCGTAGATATGGCGGCGACCGGTAAACGGAATGAGCGTCACCTCGCGACTCTGGCCCGGCTCGAAGCGGATCGCCGTACCGGCGGCCACGTCGAGTCGATAACCGCGCGCCTTCTCGCGCTCGAAGACCAGCGCCGGATTGACCTCGGCAAAGTGATAATGGGAACCGACCTGAACCGGCCGGTCGCCGGTATTGGCGACTTCGACGGTAACGCGCTCGCGCCCCTCGCAGAGCGCGATCTCGCCGTCCTGAAGCTGGTATTCACCGGGAATCATGGAACTCATCCTTTGCAGCCAGTTTTAGACGATGGGGTTATGTACGGTCACGAGCTTGGTGCCGTCGGGGAAGGTCGCCTCCACCTGCACCTCATCGACCATCTCGGCCACCCCCTCCATGACATCGTCGCGGCCCAGGATCTCGCGACCGTAGCCCATCAGTTCGGCCACCGTGCGTCCGTCGCGGGCACCCTCCAGGATCTCGAAGCTGATCAGTGCCACCGCCTCGGGATAGTTGAGCTTGAGCCCGCGCGCCCGGCGGCGCTCGGCCAACTGCGCCGCCGAGAACAACAGCAGCTTGTCCTTGTCGCGTGGGGTCAGTTCCATAGCGATCTCCTCAAGATGTAAAGACGGCGCTTCGCGCCCGGGAAGCGCGGCTAACGCCGCTGGAAGAGTGAAGAACGGCGCCAAGCGCCTCCAAGAGGGAAAACCCCTCGACCGAGGAGGAAGCAGCAACATGCCGACTTTCCTCTTGCTCCTGTCCTCTTACCTCTTTCTTCTTACTTCTTCCCTCTTCCATTCAAGTCCTCCAGATCCGCGGCTCGCGGGCCTCACGCCCCGCCAACCGGGGGCGCAGTATTTCCCAGGCGCGCCGACACAGCTCCCAGGCCTCGTTGCGCGAATTCCCCAGGTAACGCAGCAGCAGGACGTCATTGCGCAGCGTGACCGCCCAGCGCGATGAGGCCGTCAACCCATCTCGCAGGGCCGTGATGGCGTCGTCCGCATCGTCGAGGCCTACCGTCCAGAGCGAGGCCTGAACCGTGGCGCCACCCTGCCCCCAGTAACCGCCAAAGCGAGGATGCTCGGGCTCCAAAGGCTGGCGCTCCAGCCATAACGGCCGTCCTGCCCGGGTCAGGTGAAAGCGCTGTTCCAGGCACCCACTGGCGAAGGGCAAATCGCTGGCCGGACGCCCCAGTGCCAGTACCTCCCAGCCCAGGCAGCGGGCCTGGTCGCTGAGCTCTATGGTCGTCGTCTGCCGGCCCCGGGAACCGTCGAAGGCGATCGTTTCCTGGGGCAGCCACTCGAGGATGGCGTCGTCTTCCACCCGCAGCCGGGTGTTCTGCTCCCAGGTAACGGCGTGGCTATCGGCCCGGTAGAGCTTGTTGGCGGCCGGGGTCGTCAGCAACGCCCGGGCACCGGCCGACACCTCGACATCGATGTTCAGCGAGTCGCCACTGACCACCCCTCCGGGCGGATGCAACAGGTAGACGTGGCAAGCCTCTGCACCACCCTCCGGATAGAAGGGTCGCTGTACGCGCAATGGCCCCTGGTGACGCGCCCGCGCCAGGCGGGTATGACCATCCGCACGAGCATCGAACCCCAGTTCCAGCGAGGCGGCCCAGCGGCGTTCGGCATCGAAACGGTGACCGGACTCGCCAGGCGAAGGAATGGCGTGCGGAATGGCCGTCATTGACTAGAGTCCTGTGTATCCGGTGGCGATCATTGCCTCATACCGAGCAAGTCGCGTACCAATCTGGTGAAGACACAAAAAAACCATTTTTAATCATAGAGTTATTTTGTACACAGACAGGTATCCAGATACCTGCATGCACCACAGCGGCCAGTGAAAAGACAGCCGTTCGCACCACTCGAGTGCGCATCGACACCATCTGCACCGGCACAGGGCAAAACGCCCGCCGCGGTCGAAACCGTGGCGGGCGCTCGTGGCTCGTGGCTCGTAGCTCGTAGCTCGTAGCTCGTAGCTCGTAGCTCGTAGCTCCCGAGCCTAGACGGTCAGATGCTCCTTGATCAGCGTATCGGAAAGCTCGCCGATTTCTCCCCCGGCCACCGACCGTCCGCGATCCAGGATGGCGAAACGATCGGCGTACTTACGCGCAAAAGGCAGTTTCTGTTCCACCAGCAGCACGGTCAGGCCGTCCTCGGCAATCAGCCGGCGGATCACCTCGCCGATCTGGGTGACGATATTGGGCTGGATGCCCTCTCCCGGCTCGTCGAGAATCAGCAGGCGCGGCTCCAGCACCAGGGCGCGCCCGATGGCCAGTTGCTGCTGCTGGCCGCCGGAGAGATCGCCACCGCGGCGATGGCGCATTTCGGCCAGCACCGGGAAGAGTTCATGAATGCGCTCGGGAATCGACTTGCGGCCGTCGCCGCGCGCGGCCAGGCCGGTACGCAGATTTTCCTCGACCGTGAGCAGCGGAAAGATCTGTCGGCCCTGGGGCACATAGCCGATGCCCAGTCGCGAGCGCTCCTCCACGCGCTTGCGGGTCAATTCCACGTCGTCGGCGTAGCGGATACTGCCGGAGGCCGTGGCCACTTCGCCCATGACCGCCTTCATCAGCGTGGTCTTGCCGACCCCATTGCGTCCCATCACGCAGGTGCACTGCCCTGCCGGCACCTCGAGGTCGAGATCCCAGAGGGTGTGGCTCTCGCCGTAGTACTGGTTGAGCGTGTCGATGCTCAGCATCAGGCGACCTCCTCCTCGGTTCCCAGGTACACCTCGACCACCTTGGGATCGCTGGCGACCCGGTCCATGCTGCCCTCGGCCAGCACGCTGCCCTGGTGCAGCACCGTCACGGTGCGCGCGATGGAACGCACGAAGCCCATGTCATGCTCGACGACCACCACCGACTGCTTGCCCTTGCCGGCCAGGCCGGTGAGCAACTCGGCGGTGCGTTCCATCTCCTGCTCGGTCATGCCGGCCACCGGCTCGTCCACCAGCAGCAGGCGTGGCCGCTGCATCAGCAGCATGCCGATCTCCAGCCACTGCTTCTGGCCGTGGGACAGGATGCCCGCCGGAGCATGACGCAGCTCGATGAGGCCGATGGTCGCCAGCACCTCCTCGATGCGCTCGCATACCTCGCCGGTCAAACGCGCGGTCAGCGTGGGCAGGATGCGCTTGTCGGCGGCCATGGCCAGTTCCAGGTTCTCGAACACCGTCAATGCCTCGAACACCGTGGGTTTCTGGAACTTGCGGCCGATACCGAGACTGGCGATCTCCGGTTCGTTCATGGTCAGCAGGTCGTGACGGCTGCCGAACCACGCCGAGCCGGTATCGGGTCGGGTCTTGCCGGTGATGATGTCCATCATGGTGGTCTTGCCGGCCCCATTGGGACCGATGATGCAGCGCAGTTCACCGTCGTCGATGGTCAGGTTGAGGGCATCGATGGCCTTGAAGCCGTCGAAGCTGACGCTGACGTCTTCCAGATAGAGGATGGGCCCGTGGCGCACGTCCACCGGAGACGCCGCCGGCGCCAGAAAGTCGAAGACGCGATCGCGATCGGCCAGGGATTGCAGGAAACTCATGTGGCAGCCTCCCCTGCGGTCGGTTGTGATGTTGCGGCACGACGCCGGGGGCGCAGGCGCAGCAAGCCGGCAATTCCCCTGGGCAGGAAGACGGTGACCAGCACGAACATGCCGCCCAGGGCGAACAGCCAGGCATCGGGCATCACCCCGGTGAATACCGTCTTGGCATAGTTGACCAGCAGCGCGCCGATCACCGCCCCGTAGAGGGTCGCGCGGCCGCCCAGCGCCACCCACAGCACCACCTCGATGGAGAAGATCGGCGAGAACTCGCTGGGATTGATGATGCCCACCTGGGGCACGTAGAGGGCGCCGGCCAGCCCGGCGAGCATCGCCGAGACCACGAAGACGAACAGCTGGAAACGCTCGACCCGATAGCCCAGAAAGCGGGCTCGCGCCTCGGCATCGCGGCAGGCCACGCTGACCCGGCCCAGCTTGCTGGCGACGATCGCCCGGCACAGCACATAGCCCAACGCCAGGGCAACGCCGGTGGCGAGGAACAGTCCCAGCCGGGTGGCGTCGCTTCTCAGATCGAAGCCCAGCAACTCGCGGAAATCGGTGAGGCCGTTGTTGCCGCCGAAGCCCATCTCGTTGCGAAAGAAGGCCAGCATCAGGGCGAAGGTCATGGCCTGGGTGATGATCGACAGATACACCCCGGTGACCCGCGAGCGAAATGCCAGAAAGCCGAACACCAGCGCCAAAAGGCCCGGCGCCAGAAACACCATCAGAAAGGCGAACCACGGCATGTCGAAGCCCAGCCAGTACCAGGGCAGGCTGTCCCAGTCCAGGAACACCATGAAATCCGGCAGCACCGGGTCACCGTAGGTGCCCCGATCACCGATCTGGCGCATCAGGTACATGCCCATGGCATAGCCGCCCAGGGCGAAGAAGGCGCCATGGCCGAGACTGAGAATGCCCAGATAGCCCCACACCAGATCGACGGCCACCGCCAGCAGTGCATAGCTGAGGTACTTGCCGAGCAGCGTCACCGTATAGGTGGAGACATGCAGCGGATGGTCCGCCGGCACGGCCAGGTTGAGCAACGTCACCAACGCCAGGGCAGCCAGCAGGATGCCGAGGAACAGCCGGGTGGCGCGCTCACGAAAAGGTCTCGTCAACCACATGGCGAATCAGCCCTCCGCTGCCCGGCCCTTCTGCGGAAAGAGTCCGCGGGGGCGCTTCTGGATGAACAGGATGATGAACACGAGCACCACGATCGTGGCCAGCACCGCACCGGCCCAGGGCTCGAGCACCTGGTTGATGACACCCAGCGACAAACCGGCCACCAGGGTTCCCCAGAGATTGCCCACACCGCCGAACACCACCACCATGAAGGAGTCGATGATGTAGTTCTGGCCGAGATTGGGACCGACGTTGGTGAGCTGCGAGAGCGCCACCCCGGCCAGCCCCGCCACCCCGGAGCCCAGGGCGAAGGTCAGGATGTCCACCCGGGTGGCGCGAATGCCCATGGCACGCGCCATGCCGCGATTCTGGGTCACCGCCCGCACCTCCAGGCCCAGGCGGGTACGTCGCATCACCAGCATCAGCGCGGCGAACACCACCAGGGCGAAGCCCAGCACGTAGAGGCGATTGAGCGTCAGCGAGAGGCCCTCGTTGAGCATCAGCGAGCCGCTCATCCACTCCGGCGTGACCACGGTACGGTTCTGCGGCGAGATCACCGTGCGCACCAGTTGTTGCAGGATCAGGCTGACGCCGAAGGTGGCCAGCAGGGTCTCCAGCGGTCGTCCCTTGAGGAACTGGATGACGCCGCGCTCGATGGCCACACCAGCCAGCGCCGCCACCAGAAAGCCGGCGGGGATCGCCAGCAGCAGCGCCAGGCCGGGCTGGCCGGGCAGCAGTTGCTGCATGGCCCAGGTGGTGTAGGCGCCGAGCATTATCAGTTCGCCGTGGGCCATGTTGATCACTCCCATGACGCCGAAGGTGATCGCCAGGCCGATGGCCGCGAGCACCAGCACCGAGCCCAGCGAGAGACCGAAGTAGAGCGTCTCCAGGCCCCGGTTGAGCGTCATCTTCTGCTCGATAGCGGCCAGGGCCGAGGTCGCGGCGGCGGCGAGTTCCGGGTCCTCGCTGCGACTGGCGACATTCAGCGCCGCGCGTACCCGCGAATTCAGGCTGCCGCTCAGGGTTTCCACCGCTGCGACCTCGCCCGCTTCCAGGCGCTGGATGGCCAGGGCCTGCTCGAGCAGGCGACGCACTTCGGCGTCCTCCTCACCTTCGATGACCGCCCGGATCGGCTCGACCAGGCCGGCATCGACATCGCCAAGCAGCGCTCTGGCCGCCTCGCGACGTTCGGCGACTTCATCGGCATGCAGGTCGAGCACCGCCAGCGCGCCCTGCAACTGGCCGCGCAGGGCATTGTTGATGCCGATGCGGTCGAGTTCGCGGCGCGACATCTCGCCGGCATCCTCGAAGCTCAGCGCATCGACCACCGGCCAGTTGCGGCCGCGGTTCTCGACGACCACGACAAAGCGGCGGGTGTCCTTGTGGCGCTGCAGCTTGCCGCCGAGCAGCGCCTCGAGCCAGCGGCGACTGCGCGCGTCGCCGCTTTCGATGATGGCCTCGATCGCCTCGCCCTTCTCGGCGTAGGAGGCGGTAGCGAGGGGATCCAGCAGGGCCTGACCGGGATCGTCCTGCGCCTGTGCAGCCAGCGGCAGGCCGCACAGCAGGCACAGGCACAGCAGGCCTGACAGGAAGCGTGGGAGCATCCTCATTGGCGTGTCCTGTTATTCGACATCTTGCGAAAGGCTGGGCTTAGGAAAGGCTGGGCTTAGCCGTCGACAGGCCTACGTGAGGGCGCTGTGAACCCATCCCTGGGCGCTACATCTGCCATCCATGGCAGATGACCCTCACTACGCCCTGTCCCCGACGCCCAGCATCGGGCATCCAGATCGGGGTGTTATTCGGACGCCTCTTCCTCGGCCTGGCTGCCACCGCAGCTACCGCGCACCACGTTGTAGTTGCCGCATTCCATGGGCTTGCGCCAGTCGCTGATCAGGTCCCTGGAACCTTCCAGATAGTCGGACCAGGCGTCGCCGGCCACGGTGGAAGGTGTCTCCCAGACGATGGAGAACTGACCGTTGTCCTGGATCTCGCCGATCAGCACCGGCTTGGTGATGTGGTGGTTGGGCATCATCGTTGCGTAGCCGCCCGAGAGGTTGGGCACCGAGACGCCGATGATGGCGTCCTTGACCGCGTCCACCTCGGTGGTACCGGCCTTGCGCACCGCCTCGGTCCACATGTTGAAGCCGATGTAGTGCGCTTCCATGGGATCGTTGGTCACCGCCATCTCGTCGCCGGTGTGCTCGATCCAGGCGTCGATGAAGTCATAGTTGGCATCGGTATCGACGCTCATGAAATAGTTCCAGGCGGCCAGATGGCCGACCAGCGGGCCGGTGTCGATGCCGGTAAGCTCCTGCTCGCCCACCGAGAAGGCGACGACCGGGATGTCGGCGGCATCGATACCCTGATTGCCAAGCTCGCGGTAGAAAGGCACGTTGGCATCGCCGTTGATGGTGGAAACCACCGCAGTCTTCCTGCCCTCGCTGCCGAAGGCCTTGATCTCGGAGACGATGTTCTGCCAGTCCGAGTGACCAAAAGGCGTGTAGTTGACCATGATGTCTTCGTCGGCCACGCCGAACTCGTTCTTCAGGTAGGCCTCGAGGATCTTGTTGGTGGTACGCGGATAGACGTAGTCGGTGCCGGCCAGCACCCAGCGCTCGACGCCGACCTGATCATGCAGGTAATTGACGGCAGGAATCGCCTGCTGGTTGGGCGCCGCCCCCGTGTAGAAGACATTCTCGGAGGACTCCTCGCCCTCGTACTGCACCGGATAGAAGAGCAGGCCGTTGAGCTCCTCGACCACCGGCAGCACCGACTTGCGCGACACCGACGTCCAGTTGCCGAAGATGACGTCGACCTTCTCCTGGGCAAGCAGCTCGCGGGCCTTCTCGGCAAACAGCGGCCAATCGGAGGCGGGATCGACCACCACCGCCTCCAGGTCACGGCCCAGCAGGCCACCCTCGGCATTCTGCTGCTCGATCAGCATCTCCACGGTGTCCTTGAGCACCGTTTCGCTGATCGCCATGGTGCCGGACAGCGAATGCAGGATGCCCACCTTGATGGGATCTTCCTGCGCCAGAGCGGGTGTGGCGACGGCCAGGCTCAATAATGGAGCGGCCAGCCAGCGAGGACGCATGGCGGGACGAGGTGAGGTCATGGTGATCTCCTTGCGATCCGGATCGTTGTTATCGGAAGTCAGTGATCGAAAGTCAGGGCATGCACCGGGTGCACTCCCTGCCCACAATCCCAAGCAAGGGCCACGCCAGAATCACCTTTCACCTGATTATTGCTTTGATGTCAGACAAATAGCGCGCCTCGCCACCTGCCTCACGCCCTCGATGTTCTGCCTTGGTGCAGTCAACGAGCGGCCATTGCCTCGAATCAGTGCCCACCTCGTCCGCCCTGCACCTCTATCGTGCGATCAGAAACAAGACGGGGGCACTGGCCATGCCAGTGCCCCCGTCAGGGAATTGCCAGTACCGAAAGGCTCAGTCGCCTTCGGGACCTCCAGTCCCGGTGGCTACCTTCATGCGACGACGCAGGATGGGCCCGACGATATAAGGCAGGATCAGCCCCAGACCGGCGAACACCCACAGGCCGATGGCCAGGCCGCTGTCCCACAGAATGGTCCAGTCGCCGTCGGAGATATCCATGGCATGGCGCAGGTTCTTCTCCATCTCCGGCCCCAGCAGCAGGCCGAGAATCACCGGCACCAGGGGAATCTCGAGCTTGCGCAGCACGTAGCCCGCCACGCCGAAGGCCACCATGAAGTAGAGATCGAAGGTCGTGTTGCTGATCGAGTAGATGCCGACGAAGGCGATCATGGTGACGATCGGCAGCAGGTACATCGGCGGCACCGAAAGCAGCTTGACGAAGATGCCCACCAGCGGAATGTTCAGTACCAGCAACAGGAAGTTGCCGATCAGCAGCGCGGCAATCACGCCCCAGACGATGTCGGCGTTCTGGGTGAACATCAGCGGTCCCGGCGTGATGTTCAACGAGATCAGCAGCGCCAGCAGCACGGCGGTGGTGCCGCTGCCCGGCACGCCGAGCGTCAGCATGGGCACCAGGGCACCACTGGAGGCACCGTTATTGCCGGCTTCGGGGCCGGCCACACCGCGCGGGTCACCCTCGCCGAAATAGCCTTTCTTGCCGACGACCTTCTTCTCGAGCGTATAGCCGATGAAGCTGCCCAACGACGCCCCGGCACCCGGCAGAACGCCCGCAATGAAGCCCAGGATGCCACCGCGGATGCTCGACGGCATGATCTCGCGAATGTCCTTCCAGGAAAGCGTCAGCTTGTTGACGGTCATCTTCGCCTTGCCGCCACCAGCCTTGTCCTCGATGAAGAACAGCAGCTCGGAGATGGCAAACAGGCCGACGATGGCGATGATGAAGTCCACGCCCTCGTAAAGCTCGAGCACACCGAAGGTGTAGCGCTGCACCCCGGTGTTGTCGATGCCCACGGTGGCGATCATCAGGCCGATGCAGGCGGCCACCACGGTCTTCATCGGATTCTTGCCGGTGATACCGCCCAGGGTGGCGAAGGCCAGCAGGAAGAGAGCGAAATATTCCGCCGGACCAAAGGTCAGGGCGAAGTCGGCCAGCAAGGGCGCCAGCAGGATCAAGCCGATGGTGGCGATCAGGCTGCCCATGAACGAAGCCACGGCGGAGATCGCCAGTGCCTCGGCGGCCTTGCCCTTCTTGGCCATCGGATAGCCATCCAGGCAGGTCATCATCGCCGGCTCGTCACCGGGAATATTGAGCAGAATCGAGGAAATACGCCCGCCGTACATGGCACCGGCGTAGACCGCGGTGAGCATGATCAGCGCGGTCTCAGGCTGCAGCCCCAGGGTGAAGGCCAGCGGGATCAGGATCGCCACGCCATTGGCCGGCCCGAGGCCCGGCAGGGCGCCGATCAGGGTGCCGAGAAAGGCCCCCAGCAAGGCGAACATCAGGTTATGCGGCGCCAGCGCGACCGCAAACCCGTCCATCAGATAACCCAGGGTTTCCATCAGCCAACCTCCAGGAACGACAGCAGACCCAGCGGCAGCGCGAGGCCCAGGGCATAGTTGAAGATCAGAAACACCACCACGCCGGCCACGGCGCCGGTCGCATAGGCCCTGGGCAGGCTAGCGCCCATGCGCCAGCACAGGGTGCCCACCGCCAGGGTGGTGCTGATGATGAAGCCCAGCGGCTGCAGCAGCGCGGTATAGAGCAGCAGGACCACCACGGCAATGACCAGTTCGATGCCGGTACGGCTCCAGGGCCAGGCATTGTCCGGATCGGGCCGCACGATGAGATACAGGCTGCTCAATCCGAGCACCACGGCCAGCAGATAGGGAAAGGTCGCGGGCCCGACGGCCTCGGACCCGCCGAACGACTCGGGGAACTGACTGGCGCCCCAGCCGTACGCGACGGCCAGGACGATCAGCAGAACACCGAAGATACGGTCATTGAAGGTCATTACTTGATCAACCCGATGTCCTTGGAGAGGGTCTCGATGTCATCGATCTGGTTCTTGACGAACTCCTCGAATTCACCGGCGCTCATGTGGAACGGCATCAGGCCGTTCTGCTTCATGACGCTCTTCCACTCCTCGCTCTGGTAGATGGTGTCCATGGCGTCGGTCCAGTACTGCTTGGCCTCGTCGGAGATGTCGGCCGGCATGTAGAAACCGCGCCAGTTGGGGCCGACAGCGTCGATGCCCTGCTCCTTGGCGGTGGGAATATCGCTGTATTCGCCGGGCAGGCGCTCATCGGACAGCACCGCCAGCACCCGCAGGTCGCCCGACTCCATGAAGCCCTGGGCCTCGGAGATGTCGCCGGTGAAGGCATCGACATGGCCGCCGACCACCTGGGTCATGGCCTCGCCGCCATTGTTGTAGGAGAGATAGGGAATGCGCGGCAGGTTCTCCACGCCCGCCGCCTGGGCGGCAATCAGCACCTTGAGGTGATCCCAGCCACCCTTGGCACTGCCGCCGGCGAACTTGACGCTGCGCGGATCCTCCTTGAGCGCATCCATCAGTTCCGGCAGATCGTCGTACTCGGAGCCGTCGGATACGGCGATGACGCCGTAATCGGCCCCCAGTGCACCGATCCAGTTGACCATGTCGGCATTCATGCCGGGGAATTGCCCCTGGGCCAGGCGCGTCGTGGTCGCGGTGGAAGCCGCCACCAGCAACTGGTCGTCGCCGGCGCGCTTGCTGACGGTATGGGCATAGGCCACACCGCCGCCGGCACCGGCCATGTTGATGGTCTGCACGCTGGCCGGCACCAGGTCCAGTTCCTCGAGGACGTTACCGACGCTGCGGCAGGTGAAATCCCAACCGCCACCCGGATCGGCGGGGGCCAGGCATTCCATCTTGCCCTTCGGCTCGAAGGCCATGGCGGAACTCGCGCCGACCGTGAAGGCGGCGACGGCAACGAAGGTGAGCGGCGTCTTGATGGACATTGTTGTTGTCCCCTGAGGTCAGTGAAACGAAGGTTGCTTGAAGGACGCTGACGGCTAGCTTACAATTCTGTAAGGCAGAACAACGTTCCCTAGGATGGAAAGCTAGGCGTGACGCTCGAACGGGTCAACGCCCTTCGCAGCAAATTGCGACCAAAGTTTAATCTCGTGACATGGAGAGGCATGACATGGCCCAGGACCGTGTGGAAGCCGTCGAACGTGCCCTGACGGTGCTCGAAGCCTTCGACTCGCCCCAGGAGCACTTCACTCTCGCCGACCTCGCCCAGGCCACCGGCTTCTACAAGAGCACCCTGCTGCGCCTGCTCGGCTCGCTGGAGCGTCACGACTATGTGCAGCGTGGCGGCGACGGCCGCTGGCGCCTGGGCGGCACTCCGTCACGCCTGGCGCGTCGTCATGCCCCTTCACGCCAACTGGCCACACGCATCCAGCCCCTGCTCGACCGGCTGACCGCCGAAACCGGCGAGACCGCGGCCTTGCTGGAAATGCAACCGGGGATCGCCGAATGCCGACTGGTCGCCTTGCCCGATGCCGACCTGCGGCACGACCTCAGGCCAGGACAACGTTGGGAAATCGGTACCGAGGAGGATCCCCGTCCCCCGCTGCCGGGCGGTACCATGGAATGCCGCGCACTGGGCGGTGACCCCGACTTTCCTTCACTGTGGCTGACGCTCTCGGGACCGGCGAGCCGGCTCAGCCCGCAACGCGCATGTCGCGCCCTCGAGAGTGCCCTGGCACGACTCCACGAGACCGAGGAGACGACACCATGACGGTACTGCTGGTCGAAGATGATCGCCTGCTGGCCGAGACCCTGGTGGACGCCCTGCAACTCGGGGGACATCGTGTCCGCTACCTGGCCGACGGTCTCGAGGCCCACGCCTCGCTCGACACGGCGGATCACGGCAATGACCTGATCCTGCTCGATCTCAACCTGCCCGGCTGCAGCGGGCTGGACGTGCTGGAAACCCTGCGTCGCCACGACCGCGATACGCCCGTGCTGATTCTCACCGCGCGCGGCGCCGTGGAAGATCGGGTGCGCGGGCTGGACCTCGGCGCCGACGACTACCTCGCCAAGCCCTTCGCCCTGGACGAACTCGAGGCCCGGATTCGCGCCCTGCTGCGCCGTCGCGAGCGCCATCAAATGCTCCAGGTCGGCCCGCTACGCTTCGACGTCCTCGCGCAGCGCTTCAGCCTCGCCGATGAAGCCCTCTCGCTGCCACCACGTGAACAGCGCCTGCTGGCCTGCCTGATGCGTCATGCCGGCGAGCCGGTGGACAAGGCACGCCTGGCCGAGGAAGCCTTCCAGGGCGAATCCATGGGCGACAACGCCATCGAGGTCTACGTGCACCGCCTGCGCAAGCGCCTGAGCGATGACGGTATCGCCCTGCGTACCGTGCGCGGTATCGGTTATCTGCTGGAGGCATCTTGATCACCCGCGACAGCCTTTATCGCCGGCTGCTGACGTGGTTGCTGCTGCCCATGGTGGCACTCGGCGGTCTGATGCTGTTCCAGGCCTGGATCGACGCCCGCCAGACCGCCGATCGCGCCTTCGATCGACTGCTCGAGGCCGCGACCCTGGCGATCGCCGAGCAGGTCCAGTGGCAGGACGATCGATTGTGGCTCGACCTGCCACCCGCCGCGCTCGAGATGCTGGCCACCGACGCCGAGGAGCGCGTCTTCTACGCGATCTACGACAATCGGGGCCGCTTCGTCACCGGCAATGCCGAATTGCCGGGCGCCAGCGACGAGGCGATCGCGGCCGACGGCGGACTCCACTACCGCGACATCCAATGGCACGGCATGGCCCTGCGCGAAGGCATCCGACGCACCCGCCTGGAAGACTGGCGCCAGCGCGAGCGCTTCGACGTCCGCGTCGCGCATACCCGGGAAGGTCGCGAGCGCCTGGCCAGCCAACTGCTGCGCGGCAACCTGGCCTATATCCTCGGCATGGCCCTGCTGGCGGCCGCCACTCTGGTGATTGCCATCCGCACCGCCCTCGCTCCGCTCACCCGCCTGCGACGCGCCATCCGCGCCCGGGACCCACGCACCCTGGCGCCCCTGGAACTGCCCCTGCCCCGCGAACTGGCCGAGCTGCGCGAGACGCTCAACGAACTGTTGGCACGCATGCGCCGTGTGCGCGCCAACCAGGAACGTTTCATCGGCGATGCCTCACATCAGCTACGCACGCCCCTGGCCGGATTGTCGGCCCGCGCCGAACTGGCCCTTCGTCAGGATGACCCGGCGCAATGGCGCCAGGCGCTGATCGCCATGCAGGAGACCAGCACCCGCACTTCGCGCCTGGCCATGCAACTGCTGTCGCTGACCCGGCTCGACAACCCCGAGTACCGGCCGGAACTCGCGCCCGTGGCTCTCGACGAAATTGCCCGACGAGCCGTCAAACAGCACTGGAGCGCCTGTCATCGCGACGGCATCGACCTCGGCGTGGAAGCCCCGCAGAACACGGTCGAGGTTCAGGGGCTGGACTGGCAGCTCGAGGAGGCACTGGGCAATCTGATCGACAACGCGCGTCGCTACGGGGCCCGCCGCATCACCGTCCGGATAACCGAGGCGCCCCCGGTGCTCGAGGTCGAGGACGACGGCCCCGGCATCCCCGAGGCCAAGCGCCTGTTGATGCTGCGTCCCTTCCATCGCGGCAGCGACGATCCGGACGGTTCCGGCCTGGGCCTGGCCATCGTCGACGGTATCGCCCGCACCCACGGCGCACGCCTTGGCCTGGCCGACGGCCACGACGGCCAGGGGCTGAAGGTCACCCTGAGCTTCCCCGGAGATTCGCCATGAAAGCCCTGCTCCTGCTGTTCGCCTTGCTGCTGCCGCTCCCCGCCACCGCCCAGGTGGTGCACTACCCGGCGGCCTCCGGCACCGAACGGCCGGAGCCATTGATCGTCCAGGGCGCCCTGGATGTGGCCAATGTCCGGCCACTGCTGGACGACTTCCATCGTCGTCACCCGCATGTCGAACTGACCTATCGCAATCTGGATACCCTGCCGCTGTACCGGCGGTTTCTGGCCTCGCCCGACGAGGCCGATGTGCTCATCTCCTCGGCCATGCCCTGGCAGTACCGGCTCGTCAACGATGGCCATGCCCGTTCGCTGGACACCCCCGCGGCACACGATTGGCCGGCCTGGGCACGCTGGCGTCGCGAACTCTTCGCCTTCACCTTCGAACCCATCGTCATGGTGGTGCGTCGCGAGCTGGTGGAACGCTACGGCCGACCGGAAAGCCATGCCGACCTGCTGGCCACCCTGCGCGACCACCGGGACGACCTACGCGGCCGCGTCGTGACCTATGACCCGGAGCGCAGCGGCGCCGGCTACACCTACGCGATCGAGGAGTCACGGCTTTCGCCCCGCTACTGGGATCTGGTCACGGCGCTGGGTGATGTCGACACCGCCCTGGTGGATACCACCGGCGAGATGCTGGAAGGACTCGCCAGCGGGCGTTACTGGATCGGTTACAACCTGCTGGGCAGTTATGCGCGTCGTGTCGTCGACGCCAATCCGGATCTCGAAATGGTGGTGCCGGACGACTATACCCTGGTGATCCAGCGGCTGGCCTTCATGCCGCGCCAGGCACCACACCCACGCAGCGCACGACGCTTTCTCGACTACCTGATCAGCGAAGCCGGGCAAGGCGTGATCGCCAATCAAACGGCCCTTGGCGCCATTCACCCCGAATTGAGCGGCCCCGGCACGGCGGATGCCTGGCACGCCGAGCACAGCACTGCCTTGCGTCCGCTGTCGCTGGGCCCCGGGCTGCTGGCGACCCTCGACAACCTCAAGCGCCAGGCCCTGCTGACACGCTGGCGCCGCGAATTCGAGCGCGAGGAAAGTGCCCCCTGAGGGCCGCTACGAAAAAAGAAGATAGGAAGTAGGAAGTAGGAAGTAGGAAGAAGCAGGGTTCGCCGGATCACGCGAAGCGTCAGGCTGCTGCCGGGAGTTTACAAGGAATCAATGGCATTCGAGCGGATCTTCAACACCGCATGACCGAGCATGGACACTTTTCGGATAGTGCCTAAGCTTTGTCTGAAAGGTCGGCGCACGCTGGCAGTTTCAGACAAAGCATAGGATCAGCGCACGTAACTTAGCTCCACCGGCGCCACGCCACGTCCCAGCATGCCGAGTTCCCGGGCGGCACTCTTGGACAGGTCGATGACGCGTCCATCGACATAGGGGCCACGGTCATTGATCATGACCTCGACCTGGCGGCCGTTGTCGCGTCGAGTCACCAGCACCTTGGTGCCGAAAGGCAGGGATTTGTGGGCTGCGGTCAACGCCTTCTGGTCGAAGGGCACGCCACTGGCGGTGGTGCGTCCCTGAAAACGGTCGCTGTAGTAGGACGCTACCCCTTTCTGAATCGGTGTCAGACCCGCCGATTCGCTGGCCATGCCATCACTCGCACAGCCGCTCAGTAGCACAAGCGCCATGGCCAGCACGCCATGTCGCAGTAAACGGCGCCACGCGCCATTCGTCTTGTCGGAAAACCCCATGTATCACCTCACGACAGCTTGTGCACCCATACCGATACCGGCCTCCCCACGGTAATCAGGTGCCTCGAGACGTGTCAGACGGCGTCGGGTGCTTTCCCTGCAACCAGCCAGCGGCCCCGGCTCGTGCGTTATCGAACCAATCCAGCGCGCCGTGCAACGTCACCACATCGCCGACGATGATCAGTGTCGGCGGTCGAATCTTATCCGCATCGTCCGCCGAAGGCAAATCGGCCAGGGTCCCCACATGCACCCTTTGTCGGCGTGTAGTGCCCTGCTCGATCAGCGCCAGCGGGGTATCGGGCGCCAGCCCATGGGCCTGCAGGCGCTCTCCGATGATCTCGAGACTGCCAAGCCCCATGTAGAACACCAGGGTCTGGCCCGGCTGAGCCAGGGTCGGCCAGTCCAGTTCACAGCTATCGTCGCGCAGGTGGCCGGTAACGAAACGCACCGACTGGGCATGATCGCGATGCGTCAGGGGAATGCCGGCGTAGGCGGCACATCCCGAAGCGGCCGTGATGCCGGGCACCACCTCGACCATGACGCCGGCAGCGACCAGGGCCTCGAGCTCTTCGCCACCACGGCCGAAGATGAAGGGATCCCCGCCCTTCAGCCGCACCACCCGCTTGCCGGTCCGCGCCCAGTCCACCAGCGCCTGATTGATCTCCGCCTGAGGCACGCTGTGCCTCGAGCGCTGCTTGCCGACGTACAGCCGCTGAGCATTCGGGTTGGCCAGTGCCAGAATCTCCTCGCTCACCAGGCGATCGTGCAGGATCACCTCCGCCGCCTGCAGGCGCCGCAGCGCCTTGATGGTCAACAATTCCGGATCCCCCGGTCCGGCGCCCACCAGACTGACCCGACCCGGTATCAACTCGGTGGCCGATGGCGGCAGGGCATCGTGCGACGGGGTTCGGGAGCTGGCACTCATATTCCACAATTCCTGGATTGAAAAATTCTATATGCAATAAAGTAATTAAAAAGTGCGACAATTACCACGAACGAGGCAACGCAAGCATATAACCAAATGATGGGGCCGAAATGACATCGCCCCCGCTTTGCGGGGGCGATGTACAGAGGTTGGCAATGCTCGATCGTCAGGGGCAGAAGGCACGCTTGAGTCCCGGACGGGCCAGCTCGCCGGCCAGGGTGACGACAGCCAGCACCAGCACCAGCCAGGGCCATTGCGCGGCGAAGTCGATCTCGAGCCAACCCAGGGCATCGACGAAGATCAGCAGGATAGCCAGTGGACTCACATAGCGCACCATGAACAGCCACAGCCCATGGGCCAGCGGTGACAGGCCGAGTTCCTCGCGAAGCGACTCGCTCTTGAGCACAAAGCCGGCGAGCAGCGCCATGCCCAGGCCACCCAGCGGCATCATCAAGCGCGACGTCAGGAAGTCCAGCCAGTCGAAGAAATGCTTACCGAGCAGCGTCCAGTCGGCACCGACGTTGAACGACAGCATCGCCAGCGTGCTGATCACCCAGAGCACGATGCCGGCACCCCAGGACGCCGCACGACGGCTGAGTCCCTTGTTGTCGGTGAGCCAGGAGACGGTGGCCTCGACCATGGAGATCGACGAGGTCAGCGCCGCCATGGACAGCATCACGAAGAACAGGATACCGAACAGGGTGCCCAGCGGCATCGCCTGGAACGCCAGCGGCAGGCTCATGAAGATCAGCCCGGGGCCGCTGCCCGGCTCCATGCCGTTGGCAAATATCACCGGGAAGATCGCCAGCCCCGCCATCAACGCCACCAGGGTGTCGGCCACCGCCACGGTCAGGGTGGTGCGACCGATGGAGGCGCCCCGCGGCAGGTAGCTGCCATAGGTCAGGATAGCGCCCGATGCGAGCGACAGGGTGAAGAAGGCGTGCCCCATGGCCGCCAGCATGCCCTCGCTGGTAAAGCTCGCGGCATTGAAGGCGAACAGGAAGTCCAGCGCCTCGACGAAGCCTCCCGAGAAGGCGCCATAGCCGATCATGATGACCAGCATGATGACCATGCCCGGCATCATCCAGCTGACGCTCTTCTCGATACCGGACTGGACCCCCTTGCCGACGATCACCATGGTGGTCACCGCCACCAGCGTGCTCCAGGCACCGAGACTCCAGGGGTTGGCGTTGTTGGCAGAGAAGATGGCAGCCATGTCGTCGACACTGGATCCAGCCAGGCCACCACTGATCATCTTCCACAGATAGGCGAAGGACCAGCCGGCCACCACCACGTAGAAGCACAGGATCATGAAACCACACAGCATCGCCATCCAGCCGAGCAGCGACCAGGCCGACGAGCGGCCCGATTCGTTGGCCATGCGACGAATGGCGTCGATAGGACTACCACGACCGCGGCGCCCGAGAGCGATTTCGGTCATCATCACCGGCACGCCCACCGACAGGATGCAGACCAGGTAGACGAGCACAAAGGCAGCACCTCCGTACTCACCGGTCATGTAGGGGAATTTCCAGACATTGCCCAGGCCGACCGCTGAGCCGGTAGCCGCCAGGACGAAGCCCCAGCGGCCGAGCCACTGGGTACGGGGTCGTTCAGTCTTTGTCATGTTACACCAGGATCACGGAACTCTTGTTTTACCCGTCACTGTTGTCGCCCATTACGCGACATGGCAGATTGCAGCGGCGATATTGTGACGGATTTTGTCGTGATTGGGCAGAGAGGCGACGTATTGTTGTTGCATGTGCCTCTAGCCCACCCCCGCCAGAGGGTGGCGGGGGCATCGCGGCTCACGGGTCAGTCGTCGTTGAGCACGCCACGGCGAATCTGGTCTTCCTCGATGGATTCGAACAACGCCTTGAAGTTGCCTTCGCCGAAACCGTCGTTGCCCTTGCGCTGGATGATCTCGAAGAAGATCGGGCCGATCACGGTCTCGGTGAAGATCTGCAGCAACACGCCCTGCTCGGGACCGCCATCCACCAGCAGATTCAGTTCACGCAGCTCCTCGAGATTCTCCTCATGATTGGGCACCCTGGCGTTGACCTTCTCGTAATAGGTGTCCGGCGTGGTCATGAAAGTGATGCCATTGGCCTTGAGCGCTCGCACCGTGGCATAGATGTCGTCGGTGGCCATGGCCAGGTGCTGAATGCCCTCGCCATTGTACTCGCGCAGGAATTCGGCGATCTGGGAAGTGTCGTCGGCGGATTCGTTGATCGGAATGTGCATCTTGCCGCAGGGCGCCGTCATCGCCCGGGAATGCAGGCCGGTCTTCTTGCCTTCGATATCGAAGTAACGGATCTCGCGGAAGTTGGCCAGGCGCGTGTAGAAATCCGCCCAGACATTCATCTGTCCCCGGTCGACATTGTGCGTCAGGTGGTCCAGCACCTGCAGGCCGGCGCTGTTGTCACTGGCACTCGTCCCCGGAATCGGCTCGAAATCGATGTCATAGATGGTGCGCCCTTCGCCATCCACCTGGTGATCGACGAAATACAGCAAGGAGCCACCGATGCCCTCGACGGCCGGAATCCCTACCTCGCCGGGACCCACCTGGGACTCAACGGCCTTGGCACCGGCCTCGACGGCATGCTCGAAGGCCAGTTTGGCATCGGCAACCCGCCAGGCCATGGCACAGGCCGAGGGTCCATGCTTGGCCGCGAATTCGGCGGCGTGGCTATCGGGTTCGGCATTCAGCACGAAATTGATGTTCTCCTGCTGAAAGAGACTCACCGCCTTGGAACGGTGGCGGCGCGTTTCGGTGAACCCCAGGGTCAGGAACAGGGAACGCAGGGCCTCGATGCCCTCCGCGGTGGGTGCGGTGTATTCGACGAATTCGAAGCCATCGGTCCCGATGGGATTGGTCTCGCTGATGGTGCGGGGCGTCTTGGCGGGAGCGTTCATTGCATCCTCCGATCTCGGTTGTGGTTGTGATACCGGGCGCTCGGCCCTGAGATGCATCCAGCCTAGTGCTCCCGCGACAGTGCCGGAACGCCTGAACCACCGGCATCGACCGGTCCCACACGCCCTTCCCCTCCCCTTGGTGTAAAGCCTGCGTGACGGGGCCCTCTGTGCCCCACTGCGCTCATCCCAGGCGTAACGAAATATTGACAGCGCGTCACGTCAAGCTGACACCCATGCCATCCTCACGGCTTGCCATCGAGCCGATCGGTCACGCTCGCGACTTTCTCGTCCATATGCTGCACACGATCCGTTCGCGTGCTAATCTTTATCGTCGTGGTGATACGCGGCGCCCCCATTTCATGGACGACCTCGTGACAGCGCTTGACCGCCGCCATGACATCGTCCCAGGGGCCTTCGACATTGGTACCGTACGCATGCATGCGATGCTCGAGACCTGCCTCACGGATGACCTCCTGGCAAGCCGCGACATGAGCGGATACCGAAACGCCGACCCCGATGGGCACCACACAGATATCGATGATCACATTCATCGGAACTCCCTCATATAGAATGTCAAAAGGGTTGATTACCAAGAACAATTGGGCTTGGTCTACGCTCAGTACTTATAACAGGGCTTCATTGGACCAGTACCCCATCCAGCACGCCAGCTCGTCACACTTTCTTCCCATGCGCGTCTGAAGGACCAGGAGGACTCCATGACCAGTGAACCGCATCTCGGCCCCGTAGCCCTGCCCGATACACGGGCCCGCCATACCGTAGAGAAACTGCTGGACGGCTCCGGCGTCACCCTGAATGGTAGCTCGCCTCAGGATATCCAGGTCTACCACCCTGATTTCTTCTCGCGAGTTCTGCGCCAGGGCACCCTGGGACTGGGAGAGTCCTACATGGATGGCTGGTGGGAGTGCAAACGCATCGATGAAATGGCCCACCTGATGCTGCGCCACGGGCTGGGCGAGCATGCCAAGTCGCGCTCGGAACGCTTGAAGTACCGCCTGCAATCGGGACTGGTGAACCTGCAGAGTCGCGCCAGGGCCTACATCGTCGGCGAGGCCCACTACGACCTCGGCAACGACCTCTTCCAGCGCATGCTCGACGAGACCATGTGTTATTCCTGCGGTTACTGGAAGAACGCGAACAATCTGCACGAGGCCCAGGTGGCCAAACTCGACCTGGCCTGCCGCAAGCTGGACCTGCGCCCCGGGATGCGCGTGCTGGATATCGGCTGTGGTTGGGGCAGCTTCGCCGAACACGCCGCGCGCCATTACGGCGTCGAAGTCACCGGCATCACCATCTCCCGCGAACAGGCCGAATTGGCCCGGCAGCGCTGCGAAGGACTGCCCGTCGAGATCCTGCTCGAGGACTACCGTGACCTGGAAGGAAGCTTCGATCGCATCGTTTCCATCGGCATGTTCGAACACGTCGGGCACCGCAACTACGCCACCTATTTCGACACCGTGCAACGCCTGCTGGCGAAAGATGGCCTCTTCGTGCTCCATACCATCGGCTCCAACACCTCGGACATCGGCGCCGATCCCTGGATTCACCGCTACATCTTTCCCAATGGCATCCTGCCGTCGATCAGGCACATCGCCGATGCCAGCGAAGGCAAGTTGCTGATGGAAGATTGGCAGAACTTCGGCGCCGACTACGATCGCACCCTGATGGCCTGGCTGGCGAATTTCGACGCCCATTGGCACGAGATCGCCGACCGCTACAACGAGCGGACTCGCCGAATGTTCCGCTATTACCTCTCGGTCTGCGCCGGCGCCTTCCGGGCCCGGGATCTGCAGCTCTGGCAGGTCGTCTATTCGCACCGCCGCGATGGCCGTTACGACGCGCCGCGCTGAGCGAAATGGAAACGCGAGATGGAGACTGGCCCTCTCACAACCCCGGGCCGACTATGACCGTACCCTGATGGCCTGGCTGGCGAATTTCGACGCTCATTGGCACGAGATCGCCGACCGCTACAACGAGCGGACTCGCCGGATGTTCCGCTATTACCTCTCGGTCTGCGCCGGCGCCTTCCGAGCCCGGGATCTGCAACTCTGGCAGGTCGTCTATTCACACCGCCGCGATGGCCGCTACGACGCGCCGCGCTGAGCAAGATGGAAACGCGAGATGGAGATTGGCCCTCTCACAACCCCGGGCCGACTATGACCGTACCCTGATGGCCTGGCTGGCGAATTTCGACGCTCATTGGCACGAGATCGCCGACCGCTACAACGAGCGGACGCGCCGAATGTTCCGCTATTACCTCTCGGTCTGCGCCGGCGCCTTCCGGGCCCGGGATCTGCAACTCTGGCAGGTCGTCTATTCACACCGCCGCGATGGCCGCTACGACGCGCCGCGCTGAGCCTTCATCGACGCGTGCGGCGACTCAGCCATCGCGTGACCAGATGAACGGGCAGATACAGCAGCAGGGGCCAGGCCAGCATCAGGCCGATCAGGTAGACGACGGGATCGAGCAGGTTCTGCGGCGCCCCGAAGGGCCCATGCACCCAGTTGACGTTGCGCCAGGGTTCGGTCAGCAGGAAAGCGGCCGGCACAGCCAGCCAGGTCAGTAAGGTCTGCCAGACCAGCGCCCGGGGCGCATAGCCCAGACGCGCCACACCGACGCCGGCGACCAGCGGCAGAATCAGATGGTAGAGCGACAATAGCCGCACGCCCAGAGGCGAGTTCACGTCGAACATGTACTCGGTGCCGCCGATGGGATGCCATCCGGATACCCAGGCGACGCCTGCATCCAGCGCCCAGAGACTGCCCACCAGGGCAGTGGCCAGCCATTGCATGGAGATGATCAGCCGGCTCTCGGCCCAAAGGCCCGCCAGCAGCAGGAAGTTGGCCAGATTGCACAACCAGAGATAATTCTGGATGCCGACCTGGGTGGCCACCGCCGGGGCCCAGAATAAAATCCACAGCGTGAAGGCCACCTTCAGCCACAGGGGCAGCCGCCCCCGCTGAACGACATTCATGCCTCGTCTCCCCCGCCGATGCCGTGACGCTTGAGCTTGTTGGCGATGGTGGTGTGCGAGACTCCCAGGCGCTTCGCCAGTTGCCGACTCGACGGATTCTGAGGATAAAGCGTGGTCAACACCCGGCGCTCGACCTCGCCGAGGATATCGGCCAGCGAGCCATCCAGGTCGATGCCGGCCAGGCCCGGCGCCTGCCCGACATCGGGAAGACGCAAGTGACCGGGCTCGATGGTCCCGCCCTCGCACAGCGAGACGGCCTGGAAGAGCACGTTCTCCAGTTGGCGCACATTGCCCGGCCAGTGATAGGCGCAGAGCCTGGCCACCGCAGCCGGCGACAGGCCCGGCAAGGGGCAGCCGATCTGCCGGGCGGCGCGGTCGATGAAATGTCCGGCCAGGGCCTCGATGCCATCCAGGCAATCGCGCAAGGGAGGAACCGTCAGCGTCAGCACATTGAGGCGGTGGTACAGATCCTGACGAAACCGTCCCTCGCCACACAGGCTGGGCAAGTCCTGCTGGGTGGCACAGATCACCCGCACGTCCAGATAGGTCTCCTCGTCGCTGCCGACCCGCCGGAAACCGCCGTCCTGCAAAAAGCGTAGCAGTTTGACCTGCATGCGCGGACTGGTCTCGCCCACCTCATCAAGGAAGATGGTGCCGCCGGCGGTCAGTTCCAGCAGACCGAGCTTGCCCTCCGGGCGTGCGCCCTCGAAGGCCCCCGGGGCATAACCGAACAGTTCGGTCTCGGCCATGGATTCCGGCAGGCCGGCGCAGTTCAGCGCCATGAACGGCGACTGCCCTCGTGCGCTGGCCAGGTGACAGGCCCGCGCCAGCAGCTCCTTGCCGGTACCGGTTTCGCCCTGGATCAACAATGGCGCATCCAGTGGCGCCATGCGCCGTGCCTCGCGGATCAAGGCCTCGAGCCGGGGGCTCGACTGAAACAACGACTCGAAGCCCCGCGACTCCTGACGCTGCACATGATAGATGCGCTCGCCGATGCGGTCGGCACGGTGCAGGGTCACCACGGCACCGGCCAGCGATGCCACATCCTCGAGGTTCTCGCGATGCAGCGGCGCTATATCGGCGAGGTAGGTGGCATCATGCAGGCGAATGCGTAGCCCGTTGACCCGGGCATTGTTGCGCCGGATCAGCGCCGGCAGGTCCAGGTCGGGCAAATAGCGATCCAACGACAGCCCCGGCACTTCATCGACACGCACACCGAGCAATTGGCCCGCGGCACGATTGGCGGCCACCAGGTGTCCCTCCATGTCGATGGACATCACGGGATCGGAGAGCGATGACAGCAACGCATCGAGTTCGAGATGGCGCCGCTCGCTGGGCATCAGGCTGACGCGACGCACCCCGAACACCCCCGGCACCCGTTCCAGTTCGGGCCTCAGGGTGGTGAGCTGGGCATTGAGCAGGTTGGGGACATGCAGATAGATAGCATTGCCATGCTCCCCGCCGACCTCACCATGGGCCACGTTGAGCCCATAGTCGGCGAAGTGGGCAACGATATCGCGCAGGATACCGATCCGGTTCTGGCAATGAAATCTCAAGCGCATGGAGGTCTCTTCGATGGAAAGGCGGGGGATACGACATTCGCCGTCAGGGCGACGTGACTCGACTGTCAAGATAACGTGACAGAACAGGCGCCACAACGCACGGTATCACCCGCAGACCGGCCATCATGGCCCAACCGACCGATCTTCGTAACGTTTTCCTTACACTTTCCGCCCTTCCGGCCCCTTCATCCGCGGCGCGCGGCACTGCCTTCTCCGTGTCGGGGCTCCTAGACTCGAAGACATTCCCCAGGATCACAACAATCTCAATCCGCTACGGGAGATCCCATGAAGGCACATGACGACCAGATCACCAGCAAGACCGGCTACCGGGTCCACATGCCGGACGACGATGGTTACATCGCCTGGTCGACGCGCGAGAACGCCACCTGGCAGACCCTCATGGAGCGGCAGCTCGCACTGGTGGAGGGGCGCGTATGCCGGGAATACCTGGATGGCCTCGAACGCCTGGCCTTACCACGGGACCGGGTCCCCCAGCTCGCCGACATCGACCGTGTCCTCAAGGATGCCACCGGCTGGGAAACCGCCCAGGTACCGGCACTGATCCCCTTCGACACCTTCTTCGAGCTGCTCGCCGCCCGGCGCTTTCCGGTGGCTACCTTCATCCGTTCCCCCGAGGAAATGGACTACCTCAAGGAACCCGACATCTTCCACGAGATCTTCGGCCACTGTCCGATGCTCACCAACCCGTCCTTCGCCGAGTTCACCGCCACCTATGGCCGACTGGGGCTGAATGCCACGCCGAAGGAGCGCGTCTACCTGGCACGCCTGTACTGGATGACCGTGGAGTTCGGGCTGGTCGACACCGCCGAGGGCCGGCGCATCTATGGCGGCGGGATCATCTCCTCGCCCAAGGAGACGTTGCACGCCCTGTCCGACACGCCGGTCCACGCGCCCTTCGATCCCATGGACGCCCTGCGCACCCCCTATCGCATCGACATTCTCCAGCCGCTCTACTATGTATTGGACAGCCTGGAGACACTGCATGAACTGTCGGAACGCGACATCATGGGCATGGTCCACGAGGCCATGGAACTGGGACTCTTCGAGCCGCGCTTTCCGCCCAAGCCGAAGCCGACCGAAGCCGCCAGTGCCTGACCGCGAGCGCGGCGACATTTTCCTGCAACGAACCCACGAGGAGCCGAAATGAGCGAGCTTTCCGAACAACAGTGCGAAGCCTGCAGCTGGGATGCGCCCCACGTCACCGACGACGAGATCGAGACCTACCGCCGTGAGGTTCCCGAGTGGCAGATCGTCGAGCGCGATGGCATCATGCAACTGGAGCGGAGCTATAAGTTCCGCAACTTCCGACAGGCCCTGGCGTTCACCAACAAGGTTGGTGAAATCGCCGAGCAGGCAGGGCACCACCCGGCGCTGCTGACCGAGTGGGGCAAGGTCACCGTGACCTGGTGGTCCCACGAGATGAAGGGCCTGCACAAGAACGATTTCATTCTTGCCGCCAGAACCGACGAGGTAGCGAAGTAAATGTTCGAGCAAATTGAGCGGGTCCCCGGGGATGCCATCCTCGGGCTCATCGAGGCCTTCAAGAAGGACATCAACCCCCAGAAGGTCGATCTCGGCGTCGGCGTCTATCGTGACGCCCAGGGCAACACGCCGGTAATGCGCGCGGTCAAGGCCGCCGAGGACCTGCTGCTCAAGAACGAGACCACCAAGACCTACATCGGTTCTCACGGCGATCCGCGCTACGGCCAGGCGGTGTTGCCCCTGGTGCTCGGCGAAGGCTCGCCGGTACTCGAGGCCGGCCGCGCCAGCGCCACCCAGTCACCCGGCGGTACCGGCGCCCTGCGCCTGGCGGCGGACTTCATTGCCACCCAGCTGCCGGGCAAGGACGTCTGGGTCAGCGACCCGACCTGGCCGAACCACCTGGGTATCTTCCCGGCCGCAGGCCTCACCCTGAAGAAGTATCCCTACGTGGATGCCGAGAACCGTCTCGACTTCGACGGCATGCTGGCCGCACTCAAGGAGATTCCCGAGGGTGACGTGGTGCTGCTGCACGCCTGCTGCCACAACCCCACCGGCTTCGACCTCTCCCGCGAGCAGTGGGGCCAGGTCCTCGAGGTGGTCAAGCAGCGCAAGCTGCTGCCGCTGGTCGACTTCGCCTATCAGGGCTTCGGCGAAGGGCTCGACGAAGACGCCTATGGCCCGCGCCTGCTGGCCGAGAACCTCGACGAGGTGATCATCACCAGCTCCTGCTCGAAGAACTTCGGCATCTACTGCGAGCGTACCGGCTGCCTGATCATGGTCGCCAAGAACAGCGAGCAGATGGAGAACGTGCGCTCTCAGGTCGCCATCGTGGCCCGCGAGAACTACTCCAACCCGCCGGCCCACGGCGGTGCCATCGTCGCCGAGATCCTCCATTCGGCCGAGCTTTCCGCCATCTGGCGCGAGGAGCTCACCGAAATGCGCGACCGCATCAACACCCTGCGCCGCGACTTCGTCGAGGCCTTGAAGCCCTACGGCCTGGACCAGAAGTATGCCTGCGTCGCCGAGCAGCGCGGCATGTTCTCCTACACCGGCCTGACGCCGGAACAGGTGGATCGCCTGCGCGACGAGTTCGGTATCTACATGGTCCGCTCCGGCCGCGCCAACGTCGCCGGTTTCTCCCAGGAGAACCTGCCCTACCTGGCCAAGGCGATCGCCGCCGTCAACTGAGTCCACCGGGGCATTCCCCGGTCCGCCCGGCGACACTGCCGGGCGCGACGCGAAAGGCCTCGTCGGCACGAACCGACGAGGCCTTTTTCATGCTCCGGCAAGGCGTCTCAAGCCGCGTAACGCGACACATCCAGCCCGGCGGGATCGATGGCGGTATCACGCCCGTCGATCAGGTCGGCCAGCAACTGGGCACTACCACAGCTCATGGTCCACCCCAGGGTACCGTGACCGGTGTTCAGCCACAGGTTGTCATGCCGGGTCGCCCCGATGATCGGCGTGGAATCCGGCGTCATCGGCCGCAACCCCGCCCAGAATTCCGCCTTGGCCACATCCCCGCCTTCGGGGAAGACATCGCGCACCACCATGCCGATGGTCGCACGGCGTTTCTCCAGCAGGCTCAGGTCATAGGAGGCCAGCTCTGCGGTGCCGCCGACGCGAATGCGGTCATCGAAGCGCGAAATCGCCACCTTGAAGGTCTCGTCCATCACCGTGGACTGCGGCGCGCCGCCATCGTCGACGACCGGCACGGTCAGGCTGTAGCCCTTGACGGGATAGATCGGCAGGCGGATATCGAGATCCTTGACCAGGAAAGGCGAATAGCTGCCCAGACAGACGACATAGGCATCGGCGGTCAACTCGCCGGCACTGGTGACCACGCTCTCGATGCCGCTTCCGCCGCGCTTGAGACGCTGGATCTCGACATTGAAGCGGAACGACACGCCCAGTTGCTCACGGCAGTAATCGGCCAGCCGATTGGTGAAGAGATGGCAGTCGCCGGTCTGGTCATCGGGCAGATGCAGGCCGCCGACGAACTTGCCGGGAACCCGGGCCAGTGCCGGTTCCACGGACTTGATCGCTTCGGCGTCGAGCAGATCGTGGCGCACACCGCACTGCTCGAGTACCTGCATGTCCTTGGCCACCGCCTCGACCTGGCTCTCGTGACGAAAGAGCTGCAGCAAGCCCTTCTGACGATCCTCATAGCGGATCCCTGTATCGGCGCGCAGAGCATCGATGCAGGCTCGACTATGTTCGGCGATGCGCACCATGCGCTCCTTGTTCACCGCATACCGCTCGGCATTGCAATTGCCGAACATGCGCAGCATGAAGCGCGCCATGGTCGGGTCCATTCTGGGCTGGATCTTGAGCGGCGCATGTTCCTGGAACATCCACTTCACGGCCTTTTGCGGAATGCCCGGCGCTGCCCAGGGCGAGGAAAAGCCGAAGGACACCTGGCCGGCGTTGCCATAACTGGTCTCCATGGCCGGCGATGGCTGACGGTCCACCACCGTCACTTCATGGCCCTGGCGCGCGAGGTAGTAGGCGCTGGTCACTCCCACGACGCCACTGCCCAGAATCAATATCTTCATGCTCTCCCCCTTCCTCTTGTGCTTGTTGCCATGGACGAGAAACGACCGCGGCGATCCGGTGTCTCGAGGGAGCAGTATAAAGACGAAAAGCAGTCTATTATTCTGTTTTCAATACAAAAACTGGACTATAAAATCAAATTATACTTAAAAAATAATACTATATTCTATACAAATAGCCATTTTTGGTTGAAACGACTATCAAAAGCTCGCCATGCGGCGCCGTGGACTGGAGAGCACCCGACGCAACAGTCCCCAGGCAGCCAGCCCTGCCAGCAGGTTACCCACGGCCGCGCCGATCGCCAGCCCCGTCAAACCGCCCAACACGCTGCCTATCCACAGACAAGGCAGATAGAACACGAACAGCCGTGCCGCAGACATCAGCATGGCCCGCAGCGGCCAGCCGAGCGCATTGCCGGCAGATACCACCAGCATGCAGACCCCCAGGGCGGCATAGCTCGGCAGCATGAAACGCACCAGCACGGCCAGATCGCCATGCACCTCAGGGTTACCCGACAAGGCCTGAGCCACCCAGGGCGAAGCCGCTGCCAGAACCAGGCCCAGGGCCAGTTGCCAGATCACCACGACGCGCAGTGCCAGCCTCAACAACTGATGCACCTGAGCCCAGTCACCGGCACCGTAACAGCGCCCCAGCCAGGGCGGGAGCGACATCGTCATGGCCAGTACCACCATCAGCGACACCGTCTCCAGGCGATTGGCCAGCCCCCAGGCCGCTACCTGGGCCTCGCCCAGGCTCGCCACCACCGAAATGGCCAGCATTGCCGCCAGGGGTGGCATCAACTGGCTGACCATGGCCGGCCCCGCGATACCCGCGAAGGGGCGTGACGAAAGACGCATCTCGTCCATGAGTCCCCGGCTCGAGAGCCATTCCTTACCCATCAGTTGCCAGCCCAGTATCACCAGCCCCAGGGCAAACGCCAGCGCCGTGGCGATGGCGGCACCGGGCAACCCCAGGCCGGGCCAGGAACCGACACCGAAGATCAGCAAGGGGTCGAGCGCCAGATTGGCGAAGCTCGTGGTGACCATCAGTACGCCCGGCAAACGCGTGTTGCCATGTGCCCGAAACAGGCTGTAACCGAAATACAGGCAGGCTCCCAACCAGGCAGAGATCAGTTGGGGATTCCAATAGGAACGAATCAGTACCAAAGATTCGGGCTTCGCACCCAGGCTCAGGAAAACGGGGGCCTGGATCCACCACAAGAGCAGTGCCAACAGCGCAATGACGCCAGCGCCACTGAGCAGCACCAGGCTACCCAGGCGTCTTGCCCTGTCCTGCTCGCCCGCCCCCAGGGCACGCGAAATCAAGGCAGCAATGGCGATCCCCATTCCCACCTGGACACCGATGATCAAGAAGCTCAGAGGAAAGGTGAAGGACTGCGCGGCCAGCGGGGCCGTACCCAGTCGCGCAATGAAGGCACTGTCGACCAGTTGGAAACCGAGAAGCGACAGCACGCCAATGGCCATCGGCCAGGTCTGGCGCCACAGCGTCAGGCCCATCGACGGCCGGGAGGCAGTATCAGTATGACTCACAGTGACTCCGGGCAATGCATGGAAACGGCCCATTCTACGTCATCTTGCAAGGCAACCGTGGGTCGAGCTCATGACGGCGATGCCGACCACCCCGCCGTATCGCTGAGAAGCACCTGGATATCGGGCGCCGGCATGGGATGGTAGAAGAAATAGCCCTGGGCCAGATCGCAATGCATCTCACGGATCAGGTCGAGCTGCTCCGCGCTCTCGACGCCTTCGGCCACGACCTCGAGTCCCAGACGATGACCGATGAAGATGGCCCCTTCCATGATGGCGCGGTCCTCGGGCTGCCTGGCGGCATCGCGCATGAAGGTCCGATCGACCTTGAGGGCCGTGACGGGAAAGTGCTTGAGATAACTCAGCGACGAGTAGCCGGTACCGAAGTCGTCGATGGCAATACGTACGCCACGATGGTAAAGACGTCGCAGATCCTCCAGCACCTGGGGCTCGGCCTCGATGAGCACATTCTCGGTCAGCTCGATACCGACATCCCGAGGCGTCAGGCCATGCCGCGCCAGGCACGCCTCGAAGCGAGCCAGGGTGTCCGACCGCAACATCTGTCGTCCCGAAAGATTGATATCGACACGCGACTCCGTGAAACCGGCCCGGCGCCATGCCGCCTGCTGCCGGCAGGCTTCTTCCATGACCCAATCTCCCAGCCGATGGATCAACCCCGATCTCTCCGCCAGCGGGATGAACTCCCCTGGAGAGACGAAAGCAGACGAATCGCGCGGTTGCCAGCGCAGCAGGGCCTCGAGGTTCTCGATACGACCGCTGGCCACGGAGACCTGCGGCTGGTAATGCAGGCTCAGTTCCCGATGCTCGATGGCTCGCTCGAGCTGCTCGACCATGCGCTGTTCCCGGATCAACTCATCGTGATGGTGCTGCTGAAAGAACTGCAATCCCCCCGGACCATCCAGCTTGGCCCGGTTCTTGGCCACATCGGCGTTGCGAATCAGTTCCCGGGCGCTCAGACCGTTCTCGGGAAACAGGCTGACACCAAGCGCCGCGGAGATCCGACGTTCACCGTTCGCCACCGCGAATGGGCGCCGCAGGGCCTGCTGCACCTTGCCGATGAGACGATGGACATCTTCACGCTGGTTCACCCCCGGAAAGGCCAGCACGAACTCATCGGTCGAGACACGGGATATCAGATCGGTCAGACGCTGTTCCTGTCCCAGCCGCCGGGCCAGCTCGACCAGCAAGCGATCCCCCTGCTCATAGCCCAGGGCGTCATTGATTTCGGAAAAACGATCGACATCGAGATAGATCAATGCCAGGCCGGCATGCCGACGCAGGCAGCTTTCCAGCGCTCCTTCCAGCTCGGTTTCGAAAGCATTCCGGTTGGGCAGATGGGTCAGGGTATCGAAATGCGTGACGAAGGCCAGGTCGCGATGCGCGCGCTTCTGGTCGGACAAGTCGACATCGACGCAAAACATCAAGGGAGAATCGGTATGTTCGCCGAGCATCACATGGTGGGAAAACACCGGCACCCTTTCACCGCTGTGATGCTCGAGCTCGATTTCCTCGGCCGGAATCTCCTTGCCTTCTTCAACCCAGGCGCGATGCGCCTCGATCATCCCCTCACGCATCTCATCGGGGATGATCAGATCCTCGAGCAGCCGGCCGCTCGCCTCATCGGCGGTATAGCCATAAAGCGTCGTACTGGCTTCATTCCAGTAGATGACGCGGCGATCACGATCATAGCCTTGTACCGCAACCTTGGGGAGACTCTCGAGCAATGCCCGGAAGCGCTGCTCGCTTTCCTGGTACTGACGCCTGACGCGCTCCACGTCGTTCGGTGACGTCGAGCGCAACCGATCCCGCGGCACACGTCCTCGAGCTCTCACCCCTATACGACCCAACCACCGTCGTAGACGCGAAACGCGACCGACCATGCTCACCCTCATTGCCATGAGACGACGCCAAATCTAAGTCAGGAAACTCTCATACAGCGCCCACGGCAGAGCATGATGCAAACTGTTATCAATGTCACGCAAGTTCAACTTTTCCCCCAATGAATGATTTTAGCATTAAAAATCAATAATTTACTTAAAACACCAATATCCAAACCGTTCATTTTTTGACAATTACTTACATTTCTTCTCCTTTCTTTACTGTTGCCCGGAATCCTCCGGCAACGACTCGGGCAATTCCCGCCCTAAGGAAAAGGAGTTATTCCATGAAACTCGATACGCTCAAGTACGGTTTCGATACTACCACCATGCCGTCGAATCCCCTCGACGACTACTGGCCCCCCGGCGTGACTACCCAGTTGGCGCAACAGGATTGGGCAATGACCCATCTGCGGAATCGTCTCGACCTGGCCGCCTGGCAGGCCTTCACTATGGATCTGCCGAGGGATCCCTACGTCGATCGACGCTGGAAGCGCATGTCATGGCTGGCTCTCGACCAGACCGGCGATGTCCGGGACATGGGACATTGCCCCATGGCACAAGGCGGCGCCTTCAACGACGCCGAGAGCATGGCCGACCGTCTGCGCTACTATGCGCCCTTGACCAACGCATTCCAGCAGCGTCCCGACGTCAAGGCCTTCGTGCGCGCCTGGGCCAGGCTCTGGAACATTCAGGCCAACGAACCGATCCTGATGCAGATTACCGGCGTCAGGGGCGAAGGCCGGATCGATCCACTCCAGGGACAGGGCATCCACGCCGACGGCTGCAAGGCATTGAGCATCATGGTGGTCAGTCGCCGCAATGTGACCGGAGCCGGCAACCATCTCTATGTCGACAAGGCCGGTACCCGACCGGTGGCCGAGGTGACGCTCGATCCGGGCGACATTCTGCATCTACGCGACGATCAGCTTTATCACAGCGTGGACGCTATCACGCAACAGGATGCTGGCCGGCCCTTCGAACGGTTCATCATCATCATCAACAGCCGGTTCGTGGACCCCTTCCAGAACCGTATCCTGCGGCGCCATTTCCCCGACGCCGTACTCAACGAGGCGTGATGAACCTCGCTACCCGGATGGCGGCCCGCGCCGCCATCCCCTGAAACGCGACACCCCCGGCGAATGCCGGGGGTGTCGTTCACTGCAACGCCTTATCGATCCCCAGGCGTCCCTTCTTCGCCTCGGCATCGATGGCAATCACGTCACTGGCGAATGCCCTCGAAGGTCACGTAGAGCTCGAGTTCGTGCATCGGCTCGGGGAAGCTCGACATGTCGATGCCATAATCGGCAAGCGTCAGGGTAGTGCTGCCCTCGAAGCCGGCACGATAGTTGCCCCAGGGGTCCTCACCCTCGCCGAGCAGGGTAACCGGCATCTCGATCTCGTTGGTTTCGCCGTGCAGGGTCAAGTCCCCGGTCAGCACGCCCTCGTTCTCGCCGGTGGACTCGAAACCGGTGGATGTGAAGGTGGCCGTGGGATACTCGCTCGCATCGAGGAAGTCATCGCTCTTGATGTGCTTGTCGCGTTCGGCGTGGTTGGTGGTCAGGCTGCTGACATCCACCTCGACGCTCGCCGAGGACGCATCGGGGTTCTCCGGGTCATAGCTGAAGCCCCCGGTGAACTCCTCGAAGGAACCGAGGATGTAGGAAAAGCCAAGGTGGCTGATCTTGAACTGGACGAAGGCATGCTGGCCCTCGGTGTCGATGACGTAATTGGCGGCCTGAGCCTGGGACAGGGGCACCAGTGCGGCAGCAGCCAGGGCGGCAGTCAGTGCGGTCTTCTTGTACATCGTGTCGCTCTCCATTTTCAATCTTCAGTGACGGCGAGTGTAGCGCGGCAACAGCATGCGCACGAGAACATCGTGACGATCGATCAGATGGTGCTTGAAAGCGGCCAGGGCATGGCCCGCCGCCAGCACGATCAACGCCCAGGCGGCATACCAGTGGATCGTTCCCGCCAGGGTCGCCTGATCGGGCAACCCGCTGACCAGCGCCGGCACCTTGAACCAGCCGAAGACATCGACGCCCGAGCCCTCGGCAGTGGAAATCAGGTAGCCGCTCACCAGTACCAGCAGCATGAGGCAATACAACAGGATGTGGCCGGCATGCGCGGCCAGGCGCTCCAGCCGATGCCCCCGGGCGACCGGCGTGGGTTGCACGAAACGCCATACCAGCCGGCCCAGAGTCGCGAACAGCAACAGCATGCCCACGCTGCGATGCCACCAGGGGGCCAGGTTGTACCAGCTGTCGTAATAGTCCAGTCCCGTCATCCACCAGCCCAGCACGAAAAGGCCGACGATGGCCAGCGCGCTGAGCCAGTGCAGCAGGATGCTGACAAGCCCCCATCCGAAACGCGAGTTACCCCACATGCGCAACCTTCCCGAACGTCATGACATGGCCGCCACTATACGGTGCGCCATCCACCCGGTCCGCTGAAAATTGCCGAACGCTTCATTCGGAAAAACCGTTCGACACTCCAGAGGGTGCTTACAAAAGTCACGAGCGATGGCCAGGGCTAGGCCCGTTCCCGACGGGCCAACGCATTTCCCACATCCATGTGAGTCATAAGGCGAAATTCGGCAAAAATGCGGAGTTTAGCCGAACTAAATGAGCACTTTGAGCCGAATTTCAACGCCGTATGGGCGAGCGCAGTAATTTGTAAACGCCCTCTCAGGCCAAGGCATCCAGCCCTCGGGCCAGATCCGCCCGAATATCGTTCAGATCCTCGAGGCCGACCGACACACGAATCAGGCCTTCACTGATGCCGGCCGAGGCCTTCTGCTCTTCCGAGAGGCGTCCATGCGTGGTGGTACCGGGGTGCGTGATGGTGCTCTTGGCATCACCCAGATTGCCGGTGATCGACAACAGTCGAGTGGCGTCGATCACCGACCAGGCGCCCTCGCGCCCACCCTTGACCTCGAAGCCCAGCACGGCGCCGAACGCCGACTGCTGGCGGCTGGCCAGTTCGTGCTGCGCGTGGTGCTTCAGGCCGCTGTAATGGACCCGCTCGACCGCCGGATGCGCATCCAGCCACTCGGCCAGCGCCTGGGCGCTGGCACAGTGTGCCCGCATGCGCAGATCGAGCGTCTCGAGTCCCTTGGTGAAGATCCAGGCATTGAAGGGACTCAGACACGGGCCACAGGTGCGCACCACGCCGAAGACCTCCTCGAGCGCCTTGTCGGGACCGACCACGGCACCACCGACGGCCCTGCCCTGCCCGTCCAGATACTTGGTGGCGGAGTGGATCACCAGGTCCGCACCCAGCGCCAGCGGCTTCTGCAGCGCCGGTGTCAAAAAGCAGTTGTCGATGGCCAGCCAGGCACCGTGACGCTTGGCGATCCCGGACAAGGCCGCAATATCGACCACCTCGGACAAGGGATTGGAAGGCGTCTCGGCGAACAACAGCTTGGTGGCCGGCGTCAGCGCCGCTTCCCACTCCTCGAGATTCGAGAGCTCGACATAGCGGGTGGTGATGCCCAGCTTGCCCAGATACTTGTCGAACAGGCTGACCGTGGAACCGAACAGCGAACGGGACGCCACGATCTCGTCGCCGGCGGAAAGCAGCGCCAGGGCCGTGGCCAGAATCGCCGACATGCCCGAGGCCGTGGCCACGCAGCGCTCGCCCCCTTCCAGCGCGGCCAGGCGCCGCTCGAAGGTATGCACCGTGGGATTGGTGAAGCGGGAATAGATATTGCCCGGTTCCTCGCCGCCGAACTTGCGTGCCGCCTCGGCGGCACTGCCGTAGACGAAGCTGGACGTTGGAAAGATCGGCTCGCTGTGTTCCTGCTCGGCGGTGCGGCGGTGGCCGGCGCGGATCGCCAGAGTGGACAGTCCCCAGTCGTCGCCGAACTGGTCGTCATTGTGCATGGCGCTTCCCTCAGTCGATGTCGTCTTCCTGATTATGCATGCCGACCAGCGCATGATCACCCGCACTCGCCAGCTTGGCCTCGTCGTTGCGCATCGCCTCGAGTTCGGCCAGGTAAGCCTCGTCGATATCGCCGGTGATGTAGCGACCGTCGAAGACCGAGCAGTCGAACTCATCCAGAGCAGGGTTCACTTCACGACACGCCGCCTTCAGGTCCTCCAGATTCTGATAGACCATGCGGTCCGCGCCGATCAGTTCGCCGACCTCGGCCTCGCTGCGACCGTGGGCGATCAGTTCGCTGGCCGCCGGCATGTCGATGCCATAGACATTGGGGTAACGGACCGGCGGTGCCGCCGAGGCGAAATAGACCTTGCGGGCACCGGCTTCCCGGGCCATCTGAATGATCTGGCGGCATGTCGTGCCCCGCACGATGGAGTCATCCACCAGCAGCACGTTCTTGCCCTTGAATTCGATATCGATGGCGTTGAGCTTCTGGCGTACCGACTTCTTGCGCTGGGTCTGGCCGGGCATGATAAAGGTCCGGCCGATGTAGCGATTCTTCATGAAGCCTTCGCGGAAGGTCACGCCAAGGTGCTGGGCCAGCTCCAGCGCCGAGGTCCGCGAGGTATCGGGAATGGGGATCACCACATCAATGTCGTGATCCGGCCATTCACTCTGGATGCGATCCCCCAGCTTGCGTCCCATCTGCATGCGCGTGCCATAGACATAGGCGCCGTCGAGCAGGGTATCGGGACGCGCCAGATAGACATGCTCGAAGATGCACGGCGCAAGTCGCGGCTGATCCGCGCAACTCTGGGTATGGATGTTGCCCTCCATATCGACGAACAAGGCCTCGCCGGGGGCCAGGTCGCGATGCAGCTCGAATCCGCCGACATCCAGTGCCACCGACTCGGAAGCGATCATCACTTCCTGGCCTTCGCCCTCGTCGCGGGTCCCGAAGACCACCGGACGAATACCGTTGGGATCGCGGAAGGCCACCATGCCGACGCCATTGATGATCGCCACGGCAGCGTAGCCGCCCCGACAGCGGCGATGCACCCGCCGTACGGCATCGAAGATATCGCCCGGAGCCAGATGCAGCCCCTGCTTGCCCAGTTCATGGGCGAAGACATTGAGCAGCACCTCGGAGTCGGAACTGGTATTGATGTGACGCAGGTCGGAGGAGAACAGCTCCTTCTTGAGCTGGTCGGAATTGGTCAGATTGCCGTTGTGGGCCAGGGTGATGCCAAAGGGCGAATTGACATAGAAGGGCTGGGATTCCGCCTCGCTGGAGGAACCGGCGGTGGGATAACGAACATGGCCGATGCCCAGATTGCCCTTGAGGCGTGCCATGTGGCGAGTATGGAAGACATCCCGGACCAGACCGTTGCTCTTGCGCAGCAGGAAGCGTCCGTCGTTCCAGGTCATCATGCCGGCGGCATCCTGGCCGCGGTGCTGCAGTACCGTCAGGGCATCATAGATCCCCTGGTTCACCGCCTGCTTGGCCATCAGGCCCACGATCCCGCACATTACTGCTTACCTCGCTTGCCGTAAGGGAGGGATGACGCAACGCCATCCCAGTATTCACACTATTCTGGATTCGTGTCCGGATTCGCGCTGTCGCGCAGCGTTTCCGGTGCCGTTTCGGCACTCGGCTCATCCGGCGCGGACAACGACTCCAATGACGATGTCGACGCCGGCAGCCGGTCTTCCCAGGCCAGCAGCTGGCCCACCGACCAGTCCCGCAGCCGTTCCAGCTCGGGGCGCAACTCGGCCTGTTGCCAGGCCTGCAACTGCGCCAGTGGCGTCAGCCCGATCAGGATGGTCACCAGCACCAGTATCGCCGCTCCCTTGACCAGCCCGAAGGCCGCGCCGGCGAACCGATTGAAAAGGCCCATGCCGACCCATTCCACCGCTGCATGCATCAGGCGAATGATCAGCCCGCAGGCAAGGATGACGACGAACACCACCAGCACGAACGCCAGCACCAGACGCCCATCGGGGCTCTCGATCAGACCGCTGAACAGATCGGCCACCGGTTCGGAGAACCAGCGCGCCGCCAGCAGCGCGACGATCCAGGAGGCCAGCCCCAGGGCCTCGCGAATCAGCCCCCTGAACAGGCCCGTCAGGGTGGTCATGGCCAGCACGGCGATGCACAGCCAGTCGACCCAGGTCAGCGCCATCTCGTTCACTTGGTCCTCACCAGCAGGCCTTGCAGGTTGAGCCCCGCCTTGAGCTTGCCCATGACACCTTCCGCCACTTCCGAACTGGCATAAGGACCGACATAGACCGTGGTCAGGTCATTCTCGCGCGAGCGTCGATAGGCGGGATAGCCCTGCTCCTCCAGGCGCGCCTGCAAGCGTTCGGCATTGCCGGACTGCCCGAAACTGCCGACCTGGATCGCCCAGTCGCCGCCCTGCGTGGCCGCGGCCTGACGCTCGTCGGCGGCCCGGGCCAGCTCGGCAATCGGATCTTCCTTCTGCTCCGTCGCCGAGTCCTGCTCCGTCGCCGAGTCCTGGTCATCGGCCGTGGCCTGAGAACTCGATGCGGCATCATCCTCGCTCGGCGCCCGGCTCTCTTCGTCCGCCGTTGCCTGTTGATTCTCGGCGTCGCCGCCAGTCGTCACGCCTGCCACCGATTCGCGGCTCACTTCGGTCTCGGTTTCGGCATCCGCAGACGCCTGTTCGGCGGAACGCTCATCGAGACTTTCCGGCGGTGTCGGCTCCTCGAGGTCACGCCGTTCGACCTCGATCGGCTGCTCGATGGTCAGCGTCGGCTCGGGGCGCTCCTCGCGTGGCGCCGGGTCGTCGAACAGCAAGGGCACGAAGATCACCGCCAGGGCAATGAGAATCAAGGCTCCGCTGATCCGCTCGCGCATACCGTATTTCATGTCGTTCCCTCGATGGGCCAGTCATCCGAATCAGTCTGTGCCCGTGACGCCCAGGACGCCAGCACTTCACCGACGGTGAAGAAAGAGCCACAGACCAGCACACGATCTTCGGGGGCAAGGTGCGCCTCGAGCCAGGCTGCACCATGCGCCGGCGAGGCTTCTCGATGCACGACCTCCTGACCGAGCGCTTCGAGGCGTCCCGCCAGCTCATCGGCACTGCGCGCCCGCTCGCCCTCCAGCGTCACCGGCAGCCAGGCATCGATGGACGGCGCCAGCGCCTCGATCACCCCATCGGCATCCTTGTCGCCCAGCATGCCGAGCAACGCAAAGGTGCGCCCCTCGACGGGGCGTTCGGCGAGCCGACCGGCAACATAGGCTGCCGCCTGAGGGTTGTGCCCGACATCCAGGCACCAGTTGGCGTGCCACTGCATGCGACCGGGCAGAACGACGCTCGCCAGGGCTCGCCGACAGGCCGCTTCATCGAGCTCGACACCGGCCAGTTGCAACGCCGTCAGGGCCGTCGCCGCATTGTCCAGCGGCAGGCCTGGATCGGGCAGTCCGGCGAATACCTGGCCGGCTGCGTCCCACCAACGCCACGACGCCCCATCGCGCTCGACCCCATAGGCCTCGCCCAGGGCATGCACCGGCGCCGACAGCGACTCGGCAGTGGCTCGCACGCTGGTCGGCAAGTCACGCGAGCCCAGTACGGCGGGCCGGCCGGCACGCATGATGCCGGCCTTCTCGCGACCGATATCCTCGAGATCATCGCCCAGAAAGGCCGCGTGGTCCCGAGCGATGGTCGTCACCACTGCCACGTCGGCGTCGAGGATGTTGACCGCATCGAGACGGCCGCCGAGGCCGACCTCGAGAATCGCCACTTCGGGAGCAAAGGCGCGAATGGCATGCAGCGCCCCCAGGGTGCCGACCTCGAAGTAGGTCAGGCTGATCGGCTCACCATCGAGCCGCGCGGCCTCCACCGCCTCGAAACCGGCGATCAGGGTGGCGTCATCGGCCTGGCGCCCGTCCAGGCACAGCCGCTCGTTGTAGCGCACTAGATGGGGAGAGGTATAGGTGGCCGTGGACAGGCCGTGCTGCCGGGCCAGGGCATCCAGCATGGCCACGCTGGAGCCCTTGCCATTGGTGCCGGCCACGGTGATCAAGCGCCCCGCCACCGGACCATCGAGCAGCCCCATGCGACGGGCGACCTCGG
Organism: Halomonas elongata DSM 2581; assembly: GCF_000196875.2. Lineage (NCBI taxonomy): Bacteria > Pseudomonadati > Pseudomonadota > Gammaproteobacteria > Oceanospirillales > Halomonadaceae > Halomonas > Halomonas elongata. The sequence continues at coordinate 1,420,425 of NC_014532.2, read as the reverse complement.
CCACCCGCTCGAGGCCGAGGTCGATGCCCACCGGATGAGCCGCCTCCAGTCGCCTCAACCAGGCATCGAGCGGGGTGGGGGAAGCATCGTGCATGTTTCCGAACTCAGCGATTGTCGCCGGAACGTGGCGACTCGTCGGTTTCCTCGCTGTCCGCCTCGACGCCCTTCTCGGTGGGCGCCTCGGACTCCGACGTCTCCACTGCCTCGGGGGCTTCGGGCTGCGGTTCGGCCTGCTCTGCTGCATCGACGAGATCCGGCTCGTCGTTTTCGACCACTGCAGGGCCGCTGGCCGGCTGGTGGGTCAGCTTGCGCAACACGCCACCCAGCCGCTCGCGGATCTGCTGACGATGGACAATCATGTCCACCGCACCGTGCTCGAGCAGAAACTCGCTGCGCTGGAAGCCCTCGGGCAACTGTTCGCGAACCGTCTGCTCGATGACCCGGGGGCCGGCGAACCCGATCAGGGCATTGGGCTCGGCGATATTGAGATCGCCCAGCATGGCCAGCGACGCCGAGACACCGCCGAACACCGGGTCGGTCAGCACCGAAATATAGGGCACGCCGGCCTGCTTGAGCTTCTCCAGGGCAGCGGAGGTCTTGGCCATCTGCATCAGCGAGAACAGCGCCTCCTGCATGCGCGCCCCGCCCGAGGCGGAGAAACAGACCAGCGGAACGCCCTCATCCAGCGCCTGGGTCGCGGCACGCACGAACTTCTCGCCTACCACGGCGCCCATCGAGCCGCCCATGAAGGTGAACTCGAAGGCCACCGCCACCACCGGCAGCCCCTCCAGGGTGCCCCGCATGGCGACCAGGCCATCCTTCTCGCCGGTGGCCTTCTGGGCCGCACTGAGGCGGTCCTTGTACTTCTTGGAGTCGCGGAACTTGAGACGATCGACAGGTTCGAGGTCAGCGGCGATCTCTTCGCGCCCTTCCTTGTCGAGGAACCAGTCCAGTCGCTTGCGTGCCGTCAGGCGCAGGTGATGATCGCACTTGGGGCAGACGTTGTGGTGCTTCTCGAGTTCCGGCAGGTAGAGCACCGACTCGCACTTCGGGCACTTTCGCCACAGGCCGTCGGGGACGCTCGTACGCCGCTCCTTGCGCTGAATGCGCCCCACCGAGGGCACGATCTTGTCTAGCCAGCTCATGTCAGAATCGCTTCCCTTTGTGCTGTCGCCCCCATCTGGCGGGGGCCAAATCAAATCAGTCGGCTCAAGCCCATTGGCACCTGTTCGAACTCTTGCAAATCAGGGCCGGACAAGGCGGGATCGAGCAAAAAAACGCCACCCCGAATGCCGGACGAGAGCCGTCAGGCATCCAGAGCCTGGCGCATTTCGCCCAGCACCGCCTCGAGGGCGGCAGGAATCGCCTCGGGCCGATCAGCGTTCTCGGCGATACGGCTGACCAGAGCACTGCCGACGATCACTCCATCGGCCACGCGCCCGACCGCTGCCGCCGAGGCCCCGTCGCGAATGCCGAAGCCCACGCACAGGGGCAGGTCGGTCATCTCGCGAAGCGGCGCCAGATGGGCCGCGATGTCGTCGGCATCGGCGGCAGCACCACCGGTCACGCCCTTGAGCGAAACATAGTAGAGATATCCCTCGCCGTGGGCGCATATTGTAGCGGCCCGGGCGCGGGAAGTGGTAGGGGCCACCAGGAAGATCGAGGCCAGCCCTCGCGACTCGAGCACGGGACCCAGCAGGTCTGCCTCTTCCGGCGGCATGTCGACGAGCAGCACGCCGTCGACCCCGGATTCGCTGGCCCGATCGGCGAATGTCTCGAAACCGAGCCGCTCCACGGGATTGAGATAGCCCATCAGCACCACTGGCGTTTCGGGGTCGTCACGGCGAAATTCGCTGACCATCTCGAACAGGTGCTCCAGGCGCACGTCATGGCGCAGGGCGCGCTCGCAGGCCTTCTGGATCACCGGGCCATCGGCCATCGGGTCGGAAAACGGTACCCCCAGCTCGATGACATCGGCCCCGGCGCGCACCAGGGCGTGCATGAAGCCCACCGTGTACGCCGGTGCCGGATCGCCGGCGGTAATATAGGGAATCAGCGCACGGCGGCCCTGTGCCTTGAGATCGGCGAAACGTTGATCGATACGGTTCATCAGGCTTCCTCAGAATTCGATGCCGTCGAGCTTGGCGACAGTCATGATGTCCTTGTCGCCACGTCCGGAGAGGTTGACCACGATGTTCTGGTCGGGCCGCATGGTCGGCGCCAGCCGCTTGGCATGGGCCAGGGCATGGGCCGACTCCAGAGCCGGCATGATGCCCTCCACATGGGTCAGTTCGCGGAAGGCCTCGAGCACCGCCGTATCATCGGCCGCGACATACTCGACCCGCCCCACGTCCTTCCAGAAGGCATGCTCCGGTCCGACGCCGGGATAATCGAGCCCCGCCGAGACCGAATGGGTGTCGGATACCTGCCCGCCCTCATCGGACATCAGGTAAGTGCGGTTGCCGTGCAGCACGCCACGCGGCGCACCGGAGGCCAGAGGCGCCGCGTGGCGACCGGTCGCCAGGCCGTCGCCCCCGGCTTCCACGCCGATCATGGCGACGTCGTCATCCTCGGCGAAGGGATAGAACAGGCCCATGGCGTTGGAGCCTCCGCCCACGCAGGCGATCAGCGCATCGGGCAGGCGACCGAATTCTTCCAGGGACTGCCGCCGCGCCTCGCGGCCGACCACGGCGTTGAAGTCGCGCACCAGCATCGGGTAGGGATGCGGCCCCGCCACGGTGCCGATGATGTAGAAGGTGTCGTCGACATTGGTGACCCAGTCGCGCAGCGCTTCGTTCATGGCATCCTTGAGGGTCCGGGTGCCGGACTCCACCGGAACGACCTTGGCCCCCAGCAGATGCATGCGATAGACGTTGAGCTTCTGGCGCTCGACATCCTCGGCACCCATGTAGATATCGCACGACAATCCCAGCCGGGCGGCCACGGTGGCCGTGGCCACGCCATGCTGCCCTGCCCCGGTCTCGGCGATGACCCTTGGCTTGCCGCCCTTCTTGGCGAGCAGTGCCTGACCGATGGTGTTGTTCACCTTGTGGGCGCCGGTATGGTTGAGGTCTTCACGCTTGAGCCAGATCTGCGCACCACCGAGCTGTTTCGACCATCGCTCGGCATGATAGAGCGGTGACGGACGCCCCACGTAGTGGGACAGGTCATGGTCGAATTCCGCCTGGAAATCCGGGTCATCGCGAAGACGCAGGTATGTCTTCTCCAGATCCTCCAGGGCGAAGCTCAGGGTCTCCGAAACGAACCGGCCACCATAGGGGCCGAAGTGGCCGCGCTCGTCCGGCAGTCGGGTCAGGTCACTGAACTTGCTCACGAAAGACACCTCACAGGATCGGTGTGGAATTGTAGAAAGCGCGAAAAGCGATCAGGCGTCGGCGAGTCGCACCGCGTCCAGAAAGGCCGTCATGGCAGCGACGTCCTTGCGTCCGGGCGCGGCCTCGATGCCGCCGGAAACATCCACCGCGAAGGGCGCCACCGTCGCGATGGCCTCGGCCACGTTGGCCGGCGTGAGGCCTCCGGCGAGGATAACAGGTTTTGCCAGGGTTGCGGGGATTCGCGACCAGTCGAACGTCTCGCCGGTACCGCCGGGCATGCCGGGGCGATAGGCGTCCAGCAACAGGGCCCGAGCCCCCTCGTAGTCCCGGGCGGCGACCTCCAGATCCAGATCGTCGCGCATGCGCAGCGCCTTGATCCAGGGCCGGCCGGAGGCCGCGCAGCGGCTCGGCGACTCATCGCCATGGAACTGCAGCAGGTCGAGATGCTCGGCCGCCCTTGCCACCCACTGCGGTTCGGGATCGACGAACAGCCCCACGCGCGTCACGAAGGCCGGTACCCGGGCCGCCAGTTCGGCCAGGCGATCCAGCTCGATGGCCCGCTTGCTGCCGGGCCAGAGCACGAACCCCAGGGCATCGGCGCCCAGGGCCACGGCGGCGTCTACATCCTCGGGCCGGGTCAGCCCACAGAACTTGACGCGGGTTCGCCCGGTGGGCGTGGCATGATCAAGCATGGTCATTCTCCTCGACACGGCCGTCCGCCACGGGCTGCCCTCGCCGGAACTCGGCCCAGGGGCAGTCCGGCAAGGGCCGCTCGCCGGTCCACTCGCCCAGGAACGCCAGCAGGTTCGGCCCCAGCGGTTCGCTGGGCAGTCCCCAGGCGGGATCGTAGAGCGAGTCGACGAAGTGCAGGCCGCAGGCCGGTGCCGTCACATCCCCCTGGGTGCGATCCCTGAGCGCCAGCAACCGGGCCAGGTAGTCGGCGCCCTGCTCGCCCCGGCCCACTGTCACCAGGGCGCCGGCGATGTTGCGGATCATGTGATGGAGAAAGGCATTGCCCTGCACGTCCACCACCACCAGCGGCCCATGCCGATGCACCTCGATGAAATGCAGGTGTCGCCAGGGTGTCTTCGATTGGCAGCCGGCGGCGCGAAAGCTCGAGAAGTCGTGCTCGCCGACCAGCACCTGCGCCGCCTCGTGCATCGCCTCGGCGTCCAGCGGATCGCGACACCAGGTAACGTTGGCCCGCTCCAGCACGGGGCGGCTGGGCTGGTTGAGCAGCACATAGCGATAGCGCCGTGCCAACGCCTTGAAGCGAGCATGAAAGTCCTCGCCGACCGGCATGACCCAGCGCACGGCGATATCGCGCGGCAGGTTGGCATTGGCACCGAAGACCCAGGCCTTCTCGGAGCGTGGCGCGGGCGGGTCGAAGTGCACGATCTGGCGCGTCGCGTGGACCCCGGAATCGGTGCGCCCACTGGCGTGCACCCGGACCGGTGCACCGGCCACCCGCGACAACGCCTGCTCCAGCGACGCCTGCACCGAGGCTGCATGCTTGAGCCGCTGCCAGCCACAATACTGGCTACCGTCATATTCCACGGCCATGGCCAGGCGGCCGTTCAATGGATGGTGTTCGTCGAGGCGTTGAAAGAGACTCATGGCGCTGTCGGGTCGGTGGCTGGCGAAGCGTGCCGGCAAGGGCCGGCAGTGGCATGAATAATGCCGAAGCATTATCCCCGTCGAACGGCTGGAACGCCACCCGCTCCGGGGAAGGGATCGCACAAAGCACAGGGGCGCCCCTTTCGAGGCGCCCCTGTGCTTGCATGACGATGTACGTCCTCGGACGTCACCGCCTGGTGGCTCACTGCTCGCGCAGGATCTTGAGCATCCGCTTGAGCGGCTCGGCGGCGCCCCACAGCAGCTGGTCGCCGACACTGAAGGCGGACAGGTACTCGCCGCCCATGGCCAGCTTGCGCAGGCGACCCACCGGCACGGTCAGGGTGCCGGTAGCGGCGGCCGGAGTCAGGCCGTCGTTGGTGGCATCCTTGTCGTTGGGGATCAGCTTGACCCAGTCGTTATGGGTCGCGATGCGCTCCTCGATCTCGTCGAGCGGCACATCCTGCTTGAGCTTGATGGTGAAGGCCTGGCTATGGGAGCGCATGGCGCCGATGCGCACGCAAAGCCCGTCGATGGGCACCGGATTTTCCTGCCGACCGAGGATCTTGTTGGTCTCCACTGAGCCCTTCCACTCTTCGCGGCTCTGGCCGTTGTCGAGCTTGGAATCGATCCAGGGCAGCAGGCTGCCGGCCAGCGGAGCACCGAAGTTGTCGACCGGGAAGTCGCCACCGCGCATGGCCGCGGTGACCTTGCGGTCGATGTCGAGGATGGCGCTGCCGGGATCGGCCAGCTCAGCGGACACGCTGTCACGCAGCGCCCCCATCTGGTTGAGCAGCTCGCGCATGTGCTTGGCGCCGGAACCGGAAGCCGCCTGATAGGTCATGGAGGTCATCCACTCGACCATGTCGGCCTCGAACAGGCCGCCCAGGCCCATCATCATCAGGCTAACGGTGCAGTTGCCGCCGACGAAGGTCTTGGCACCACGCGCCAGTTGGTCGTCGATCACCTTGCGGTTGACCGGATCCAGCACGATGGTGGCCTCGTCGGCCATGCGCAGGGTGCTGGCGGCGTCGATCCAGTAGCCCTTCCAGCCACCGCCGCGCAGGTCCTCGTAGACCTTCTTGGTGTAGTCGCCGCCCTGGCAGGTGACGATCACATCCAGGGCCTTCAGCGCCTCCAGGTCGAAGGCATCCTTCAGCGGAGGCACGTCCACGCCGACGTCGGGGCCGGGTTGACCGACCTGGGAGGTGGTGAAGAAGATCGGCTCGATGCCATTGAAGTCTCCATCTTCCACCATGCGTTGCATGAGCACGGAGCCCACCATGCCACGCCATCCGACGAAACCGACTTTCAACATGTGAAGTCCTCCAGAAAAAGTGAACTTGTTAGTATACAGCATGCCGCGTCGAGCATCGACGCGGCGCCCGAACGGCCACGGGGCCTCATGTCCGGTTGATGTCTCTACAGCGCCTCGAAGGCCGCCAGCACGGCATCGCCCATCTCGGTGGTCGACACCGCTCGCTCGCCTTCGGCGGCGATGTCGGCGGTCCTCAGCCCTTCGTCCAGCACCTTGCCGACGGCGGCCTCGATACGCTCGGCCAGGGCCGGCTCGCCCAGCGAGTAGCGCAGCATCATGGCCACCGAAAGAATGGTCGCCAGCGGATTGGCCAGCCCCTGGCCGGCGATGTCCGGCGCACTGCCGTGGCAGGGTTCATACATGCCCTGCCCGCTCTCGTTGAGCGACGCCGAAGGCAGCATGCCGATGGAGCCCGTCAGCATGGCCGCGGCGTCGGAGAGGATGTCGCCGAACATGTTGCCGGTGACCACCACGTCGAACTGTTTGGGTGCGCGAACCAGCTGCATGGCGGCATTGTCGACGTACATGTGCGACAGCTCGACGTCCGGGTATTCCGGTGCCAGGCGCTCCATGACCTCGCGCCACAGCATGGTCACTTCGAGCACGTTGGCCTTGTCCACCGAGCAGAGCTTCTTGCCGCGCTTCTGAGCCATTTCGAAGGCCATGCGACCGATGCGCTCGATCTCGGCCTCGGAATAGACATAGGTGTTGTAGCCCACTCGCTGGCCGTCGCGCTCCTCGATGCCACGCGGCTGGCCGAAGTAGATGCCACCGGTCAGCTCGCGCACGATCATGATGTCGAGGCCGGCGACCAGCTCTGGCTTGAGGCTCGAGGCCTCGGCCAGTTGCGGATAGAGCAGCGCCGGTCGCAGGTTGCCGAACAGGCCGAGCTCCTTGCGCAGTCCCAGCAGGCCCTTCTCGGGACGTTTGCTGATGTCTTCCAGCTTGTCCCACTTGGGGCCGCCGACGGCCCCGAGCAGCACGGCATCGGCGGCCCTCGCCCTGGCCAGGGTACTCTCCGGCAGCGGCGAGCCCTCGGCATCATAGGCGGCACCGCCGACCGGCGCCTCTTCCACTTCGACATCCAATCCCTGCGCCTGGCAGGCGGCCAGCACCCGGCTGGCCTGGGCGGTGATCTCCGGGCCGATGCCATCGCCCGGGAGAACCAGAATCTTGCGTGTCATCGTGTTTTCCTTGTTGAGTGGGCGGAGCTGATTCGGCGGCAGGCCGTCGAGGAGGCGCTGTAAACCCATCCGTGGGCGCTACCGACGCCATCCCTGGCGTCGGACCTCCTCTCCGGCCTGCTCCCGACGCTCCGCTGCCATATGCGTTGAGAAGCCGACCCTGATCGGCACCGGCCGTTAAGCGCCTCTACTTGCCAATTCAGGCTTCCCGGAATAACCAGGGGCGCTCCGCCCTGTGCCGCTTTTCGAACGCATGGATGGCATCTTCGTTCTGCAGGGTGATGCCGATGTCGTCGAGTCCTTCGAGCAGGCAATGCTTGCGGAACTCATCCACCTCGAACTCGAGCAATTCGCCCGACGGCGTGATCACACGCTGCGTCTCGAGGTCCACGTCGAGCCGATAGCCCTCGTTCGCCGCCACTTCCTCGAACAACCGGTCGACTTCGGCCTCGGCAAGCTTGATCAGCAGGATGCCGTTCTTGAAGGCGTTGTTGTAGAAGATATCGGCGAAGCTGGGAGCGATCACGACGCGAAAGCCATAGTCGGCCAGCGCCCAGGGCGCATGCTCGCGGGAGCTGCCACAGCCGAAATTCTGGCGCGCCAGCAGGATGCTCGCTCCCTGGTAACGCGGCTGGTTGAGCACGAAATCCGGATTGAGCGGGCGCGTCGAGACGTCCTGGCCGGGCTGGCCCTCGTCGAGGTAGCGCAGCTCGTCGAACAGGTTGACGCCGAAGCCGCTGCGCTTGATCGACTTCAGAAACTGCTTGGGAATGATCAGGTCGGTGTCGACATTGGCGCGATCCAGCGGCGCGACCAGGCCGTCGAGACGTTCGAATTTCTGCATGCTCAAGCCTCCTGCGCAGTGGCGTCGAAATGGCGGACATCGACGAAGTGACCGGCGATGGCGGCGGCGGCGGCCATTGCCGGGCTCACCAGGTGCGTTCGGCCGCCATAGCCCTGGCGACCCTCGAAGTTGCGGTTCGAGGTCGAGGCGCAATGCTCGCCGGCACCCAGCTTGTCGGCATTCATGGCCAGGCACATGGAGCAGCCGGGCTCGCGCCATTCAAAGCCGGCATCGATGAAGATCCGATCGAGCCCTTCTTCCTCGGCCTGGCGCTTCACCAGTCCGGAGCCGGGCACCACCATGGCCAGGGCGATCGAGTCGGCGACCTTGCGCCCCTTGGCGACCTTGGCGGCCGCGCGCAGATCTTCGATCCGCGAATTGGTGCACGAGCCGATGAAGACCTTGTCGAGGCGGATATCGGTGATCTTCTGCTTCGGCACCAGCCCCATGTATTCCAGGGCCCGCGTGATGCCGGTACGCGCTGTTTCGTCGTCGGCCTCGGCCGGGTCGGGCACCTCGCCGCCGATACCGGCGACCATCTCCGGGCTGGTGCCCCAGGACACCTGCGGCTCGATCTCGGCGGCGTCCAGGGTCACCACCTTGTCGAACACTGCGTCATCGTCGGAAACCAGGTTCCGCCAGTCGGCCACCGCGGCCTCCCACTGCTCGCCCCGGGGGGCGTAGTGGCGATCGCGGAGATAGTCGATGGTGGTGTCATCCACGGCGATGAGCCCGACCCGGGCTCCGGCCTCGATGGCCATGTTGCAGACCGTCATCCGGCCTTCCATGGAGAGCCCGCGAATGGCGCTGCCGGCGAACTCGATGGCATAGCCCGTGCCGCCGGCGGTGCCGATGCGACCGATGATGGCCAGCACCACATCCTTGGCGGTGACGCCTTCGCCGAGCTCGCCTTCCACCCGGACCTGCATGTTCTTCATCTTCTGCGCCAGCAGGCACTGGGTGGCCAGCACATGCTCCACCTCGGAGGTACCGATACCGTGGGAAAGCGCGGCGAAGGCCCCATGGGTCGCCGTGTGGGAATCCCCGCAGACGACGGTCATGCCGGGCAGGGTCGCGCCCTGCTCGGGGCCCACCACGTGGACGATGCCCTGGCGCGGATCGTTGATGCGAAACTCCTCGATGCCGAAGGCTTCGCAGTTGTCGTCCAGTGTCTGTACCTGGATCAGCGAGACCGGATCCTTGATCCCGGCATTGCCTTCGGCACGCTCCAGCAGTGTGGTCGGCACGTTGTGGTCCGGCGTCGCCAGGTTGGCATCCAGCCGCCACGGGCGACGCCCGGCCAGCCGCAGCCCCTCGAAGGCCTGGGGCGAGGTCACCTCGTGCAGCAGGTGACGGTCGATGTAGATCAGTGCGGTACCATCGCCGCGCTCCTTCACCAGGTGCTGCGACCACAGCTTGTCGTAAAGTGTCTGGCCTGCCATCTCGTTCTCCCGGGCCTGCGGCCCTGTGCGTGTCCGGTCGGTCTCACAAAGTACGGCGCCCGCATCGCAGCTTTTCCGGTGACAGGCCTTTGAGGAGGTGCTGTGCATACATTCCTTGTACGCTACCGATTCCTGCCCTGGAATCGGACTTCCTCTTAGGCCTGTCTCCGGTGCTGCTCAGCCATGCAGCGCACCTTTGGGGTCTAGTCCGGTCCTTTTGCCCCTTTTTCTGTAGTCTCCCGCGGCGCGCACATAAAAGCAATTCATGTTATTTATTTAATGGATTCCCTTTTGGAATACGAATATCCGGGAGAAACATCATGGATACCCAGAGCCTGCAGGCCTTCCTGGCCGTGGCCGACAGCGGCAGCTTCTCCAGGGCCGCCGAGCAGTTGCACCTGACGCAGCCGGCGGTCAGCAAGCGCATCGCCGTGCTCGAGGGACAGATCGATGCCCGGCTGTTCGATCGTATCGGCCGTCGCGTCGCCCTGACCGAGGCCGGCCGCCTGCTGCTGCCCCGGGCGCGACGCATCCTGGTGATGGTCGATGACAGCCGGCGGGCGCTCGGCAACCTCAGCGGTGATGTCGCCGGCCGCCTGACCCTGGCCACCAGCCATCATCTCGGGCTGCATCGGCTGCCGCCACTGCTCGAACGCTATACCCGCCGCCACCCCGAGGTGCGACTGGATCTGCATTTCCTGGATTCCGAGCAGGCCTACCAGGGCGTGCTCGACGGCGAACTGGAAATCGCCGCAGCGACCCTGGCACCGCACCCGGACCCGCAACTGGAGACGGTACCGGTCTGGGTCGACCGACTCTGTTTCGTCTGTGCCGAGGACCACCCACTGGCCCGGCGTCGCCATCTGGCCCTGCATGAACTGTGCGATCACGACGCCGTGCTGCCCGGGCCGCTGACCTTCACCCGTACCCTGATCGAGTCCCGCTTCGCCGCCGCCGGTCTGGACCTGCCGGTGGCGATCTCCACCAATTATCTGGAGACCCTCAAGATGATGGCCAGCATCGGCCTGGGCTGGAGCCTGCTGCCCGAAAGCATGGTGGCCGGCGAACTGCACGAACTCGACGTGGATCATCCGCCCATCCACCGCCCCCTGGGATATCTGGTCCACCGCAGCCGCACGCTTTCCAACGCCGCCCGGGCGATGCTCGACATGTTCGATGCCGCACGCACTCCCGAGGCGCTCGCCTGGCAGGAGTGATGTCGCCCTCCCCCATGTCGTGACCCACCACCGTGGCTTTGTACGCCATGCCGGGGCCGCAACGAGAACGCCCCGCTCGGCTCGAGCGGGGCGTGTCGTACGGTACTCAGGCAAGCATCCGGTTCAGAAGGTCAGACCGAAGTGGGTCTGGAAACTGGTATGCCAATCGCCATCGACCGGCGAGCCGAAGTAATTCAGCCCATTCTTGTTGGTGACGATATCGAACCAGGCGTAGTAAGGCCCGGCCGTCACCTTCATGCCCAGATCGTTGAGCATGGGATCGGCCTGATCGCCGAAGCCGCCATTGGTGGCCGCATAATCCTGGGACGGATCGATGACACTGAAGTCATTGTAGAAGTAGAGATTCTCCACCGGCCCCCAGTCGACGTCCATGCTGTACGCCAGGCTGGCGGAGTACATTTCGCCCTCGGCGGGGATCAGATAGTTGAAGCCGAAGGCCCCGATCTGCATCACATTGTCGGAGATGCCCGAGACGCTCTCGTCCGGGTTTTCGGCATTGTACTCGTAGGTAGTGGCCTGGAAGCGAGTCATCCAGTTGCCGTAATGGCCACTGAGGCCCAGGGCCGCCTGCCAGTTGTCGCCGCTCTCGCCCGTATGGGTGTTATAGAGCTGGCCGCCCTTGGCCGAGAAGTTGATCTCGGTGGTGGCATCCGTGCCCTGGCCGAAGGTGTAGGCAACGCGCCCGGCGAGCTGATTCTCCTTCGAATTGCCCTGCGCGCTGCTGCCGATGGGGTTGGCGCCGTAATGCTCGTTGCCATCGCCCAACTGGTCGCTCTTGAAGAAGGCCAGGGAAGTATCCCAGGCGCCCTGGCTGTGATCCCACTTGATACCGGCGTTCTGGTTGTCGTTGAAGCCGGCGATATACGGCAGGGTGCCGTACCAACCGAGATAGCCGTAATCCATGTTGCCGAACGGTGCCTGCACCAGACCCAGCTTGACGCTGTCGTTCTCGGTGACGTCGTACCCCAGCCAGCCATGCTGCAGGAAGTTGTAACCGTCGTAGAAGCGGTACTGGAAAGAGTAATTGAACTTGCCGGTACCGCCAGTGACGCCGAGGTTGAACTTGCCGAAGTCCAGATCCCCCGCGGTTTCCTTGTCTCGCTCGCTCCAGTCGTTGAAGACCGAGCCGAACTCGAGCTGGCCGTTGAACTGCGTGCTCCGGATCGTATCGAGGACGGCACTGTTCTCCTCGGCCAGTTCGCGCGTGGACACGTCATCGTCCTGACGCTTCGCCGGCCGCTCATCGACCTGCTCCTGCAGACGCTGTACCTCGGCACGCAGGGCGTCGATCTGACGCTGCATGGCCTCGGAGTCCTGAGTGCCTTGCGCCACTGCCGGCGTGGCGAAGACAAGAGTTCCCACGGCAAGGCCAGCGGCCTTGAATGATCGCTGAATCACAGTTTCTCCTCGTAATTGGGACGAAATGGCATCGGAATGCAGGGACTTTGCCCCTTTTGAAGCGATATTGTCGTTATTTTGCGACAGGACTGTAACAAACTGTGACTAGCAAACAACCGTTGATCCCGAGGCGCAGGTATGCGAATCGCGCGCCCCGAAAGGCCTGAAGAAACAAGTGGCTGGAGAGACGACAGCCGGAATGGCCGTCCATGTGAACAAGGCCCTGCGGCTTGTGACCGCCGGCAAGCTTGCTTAGGATGCTATGAATTTCTCTAGAACATGACGCATGCAGCCTACGCGAGACGAAGGGCCCGACGAGGCCACACGGCGCCGGCGAGCCCTGGCCGGACTGACGATACTGGCCGGCCTGGTCATCCAGATCACCCAGTTCACCGGCGCCTCACCATTCAGCCCGCATCTGGTCGGTTATGCCCTCTGGCTGGGTACCGCCCTGCTGTGGCGCGATATCCCGTCCAGGAATCGTCGCCAGGCGGGCTGGCTGGCCGCCATCGGGCTCGGGCTGTTGCTGACGGCACGCTTCGGCTTCGGTGCGCAGATCGATTGGTGGGCGATGCTCGACGGCAACACCTATGTGGTGGCCATGCTGGTGGGGGTCAGCTTCATCGGTCTGATCGGCAATCTCCGCGGCCAGTCACAGCCGCCCACCGGCCATGCCGTGACCGGCCGCCGCGGGCTTGCCGGCACCTGGCTCGGCGTGCACCTGCTCGGCACGATTCTCAACCTGTCGACGGTGTTCATGGTCGGCGACCGGCTCGAGCGACGCGGCCCGCTCACCACGCCGCAACTGCTGGGCCTCAACCGAGGGCTTTCCAGCGCGGCACTCTGGTCGCCGTTCTTCGCCTCCATGGGGGTGGTGATGACCCTGGCGCCGGCGATGGATTACGCTACCATCGTCGCCCATGGCCTGCCCCTGGCCTTGTGCTCGGGATTGCTGACCCTGCTCGAACTGCCGCGCCGTTTCGACATGACCGAGACCGCCGGCTTCTCGATGTCGCCGCGCAGCCTGCTGATGCCGGTGGCCATGGCCGGCCTGGTGATGGTCTTCCATTACGTGCTGACGCCAGAACTGTCCATCGTCAGCATCATCACCTTCCTGATGCCGAGCGTGGCCCTGGCCACCAACCTTTCCCGAGGGCCTCGCTGGACCCTGAGCCGAGTGCGGCAGCATACCGTGACCCGGCTGCCGGCCATGCGCGGCGAGATCTCGCTGTTCCTGTGCGCCGGCCTGCTGACCCAGGGACTGTCGACGCTGGTCGATGCCGCCACCGGCAACGACTGGACGCTGTTCGCGCACTTCGGCGTTCCCCAGGCGACACTGAGCTTTTTGATCATCGTCGCCAGCGCCCTGGCCGGCCTGCACCCGATCATCGGCGTCTCGGTGCTGGCCTCGGTGCTCGACCTGGCCGCCGGGGACCAGACACTGTTCGCCTTCGTCGCCCTGAGCGCCTGGGCAGTGGGCACCAGCGTCGGCCCCTTGTCGGGCATCAACCTCTCGCTGCAGGGGCGCTACGGTGTCTCCGGCACCCACATGATGCGCCACAACCTGGGCTATGCCCTGGTCATGGCCATCCTGGTGGTGGGAACCCTGTGGCTGCTCGATAGCTGAGACTCAGGCCACCGGCGCCCGCACGAAATAGCGATGACCGCATTGATGGCAAGGTTCGATGCGCGCCACGCCGGCCAGTTCGACGATGGCATCGCAGTGCGCACAGGCCATGCGCCCGGGCGCGGCCATCTCACCGGCGGTGTAATCGGCCCGCGAGGCTTCCAGGTCGTCTTCCAGGCGCTCGCGTTCGATGAGGCTGCGATCGGCGATGGAAAACAGCGACTCGGTCACCTTGCGCGACAACACCGACAGATCGATGCCCAACCAGCTGGCCACGCCTTCGCCACCGGCACTCAGGTAGCGACGCATCTCCTTGAGGTCACGTTCGACCCAGGCACGCAGCAACGCCAGCTCATCGCGCGTGAACTCTTCGACCTCGGCCTCGAATTCGACGGCCTCGTCGAGCTCATGCTGCAGGGCATCGCGATTCAGTTCACCGGCACCTTCCTTGAGACGGTCGAGCATGCGCTCATAGGCTGCCTTCAATCGATGATCCCGGGATTGCGGATCCTGTTGCTCGCTCATCTGCTTCTCCTCGTTCTGGCGCCTGACATTGGCCGGCCCGTAGCCGGAACCCGTCGTGCTGGGGTATCCTTGCGAGCCTACGCTTTTTCCATTTAGACGGCACGCCGTCGGCGAATCAAGCACCTTTCGCCTCTCGCGGGGCGACACCTTGCGCCGACCCGCTGACATGCGCAGCACCGCCCGCGTTGCCCTCGACCAGCAAGGTATCCGAATACAGCGATGGACGCACAATACAAGCCCTTTGATATCGAACGCGACGCCCAGCGGTTCTGGGACGAAAACCAGTGCTTCAAGGCGATCGAGGATACCGATCGCGAGAAGTTCTACTGCCTGTCGATGTTCCCCTATCCCAGCGGCAAGCTACACATGGGGCATGTGCGCAACTACACCATCGGTGATGTGGTATCCCGCTACCAGCGCATGCAGGGCAAGAACGTGATGCAGCCCATGGGCTGGGACGCCTTCGGCATGCCGGCGGAGAACGCGGCCATCCAGAACCAGGTTCCCCCGGCCCGCTGGACCCAGCAGAACATCGAGACCATGCGCGCCCAGCTCAAGTCGCTGGGCTTCGCCTATGACTGGAGCCGCGAGTTCGCCACCTGCGACAGCGACTACTACCGCTGGGAGCAGTGGTTCTTCACCAAGCTGGTGGAAAAGGGCCTGGTCTACAAGAAGATGTCCATGGTCAACTGGGACCCGGTCGACCAGACCGTGCTGGCCAACGAGCAGGTCATCGAGGGACGCGGCTGGCGCAGCGGCGCGCTGGTGGAACGCAAGGAAATCCCCCTGTGGTTCCTCAAGATCACCGACTACGCCGAGGAGCTGCTGGCCGATCTCGACCGGATCGACTGGCCCGAGCAGGTCAAGACCATGCAGCGCAACTGGATCGGCAAGTCGCGCGGCGTGGAGTTGACCTTCGATACGCATGCCGCCGACGGCTCGCCGCTGGAGCCGCTCTCGGTCTACACCACCCGCCCCGACACCCTGATGGGCGTGACCTACCTGGCCGTGGCCGCCGACCATCCGCTGGCCAAGTCCGCCGCCCGGAACGACGCCGCCCTGGCCGATTTCCTCGAGGAGTGTGCCCGCGGCGGCACCTCCGAGGCAGAACTGGCCACCAAGGAAAAGAAAGGCATGCCCACCGGGCATTCGGCCATTCACCCGCTCAGCGGTCGCGAGCTGCCCGTCTATGTCGCCAACTTCGTGCTGATGGAGTTCGGCACCGGGGCGGTGATGGCGGTGCCGGCCCACGACCAGCGCGACTGGGAGTTCGCCACCAAGTACGGCATTCCCATCGAGCCGGTGATCGCCGATGCCAACGGCGACACGCCGGACCTTTCCGCCGGCGCTCATACCGAGTACGGCACCCTGATCAACTCCGGCGAATTCGACGGTCTCGGCTTCGAGGCGGCCTTCGATGCCATCGCCGCCAGGCTCGCCGAACAAGGGCGCGGCGAGGTCAAGACCAACTACCGGCTGCGCGACTGGGGCGTGGCGCGTCAGCGCTACTGGGGCGCTCCCATCCCGGTCAAGTACGGCCCCGAAGGCCAGACCGTTCCGCTCTCCGACGACGAGCTGCCGGTGTCGCTGCCGCTCGAGGTCACCGTCGACGCCTCCGGCTCGCCGCTGAAGAAGATGCCCGAATTCAGCGACCTGGGTGATGGCTGGACGCGCGAAACCGATACCTTCGACACCTTCATGGAGTCCTCCTGGTACTTCGCGCGCTTCTGCTGTGCCGACAACCACACGGCCATGCTCGACGACCGCGCCGACTACTGGCTGCCGGTGGATCTGTACATCGGCGGCATCGAGCACGCCATCCTGCACCTTCTCTACGCGCGTTTCTTCACCAAGCTGATGCGCGACTTCGGCCTGGTAAAGGCCGACGAGCCCTTCCAGCGCCTGCTGACCCAGGGCATGGTGATCGCCGAGACTTATTACCGCCCCACCGCCAACGGCGGCAAGCAGTGGTTCAACCCCGCCGATGTCGAGGTCAGCCGCGACGACAAGGGTCGCCCGGTCAGCGCAACGCTGGTGGCAGATGGCCAGCCGGTGGAGATGGGCGGCATCGAGAAGATGTCCAAGTCGAAGAACAACGGCGTCGACCCTCAGGCGATGATCGATCGTTTCGGCGCCGATACCGTGCGGCTGTTCATGATGTTCGCCGCACCGCCCGAACAATCCCTGGAGTGGTCGGACTCCGGCGTCGAGGGCGCCCATCGCTTCCTCAAGCGCCTGTGGCGTCTGGTCGCCGAGCACCTCGAAGCCGGCACGCCCGCGACACTCGATACCGAGTCGCTCGACGATGCCCAGCGCGAACTGCGTCGCAAGACCCACGAGACCATCCAGAAGGCCAGCGACGACATCGGCCGGCGCACCACCTTCAATACCGCCATCGCCGCGGTGATGGAGCTGACCAACGCGCTCGGCAAGTTCGATGACACAAGCCCGCTCGGCCTGGCCGTGGCCCGGGAAGCGGTCGAAGCCTGCGTGCTGCTGCTGGCGCCCATCACGCCGCATGTCTGCCACACGCTCTGGGCCGAGCTCGGCCATGACGAGCCGGCCATCGACGCCCGCTGGCCGGCACTGGATGAGTCGGCACTCGCCCGGGACACCATTGAACTGGTGGCCCAGGTCAACGGCAAGCTGCGCGCTCGTCTCGAGGTCCCGGCCGACGCCAACAAGGCCGCCATCGAGGCCCAGGCCATGGCCACCGAGAACGTCCAGCGCCATATCGAGGGCAAGACGATTCGCAAGGTCATCGTGGTGCCCGGCAAGCTGGTCAACATCGTCGTCGGCTGATCCACTGCCCAAGGAGTTTCCATGCAGCGTCGAACCCTGCTCCGCCTGACCCTGGCCACCGGCGCTTCCCTGGCGCTGGCGGGATGCGGTTTCCGCCTGCGAGGCATGGGCACCGCTTCCCTGCCCTTCGCCGCGCTGGCCGTGGATGGCACGGATGACGACCTTTCCCGGCTCGCGGTCAAGCGCCTGCGGGCAGCGAACGTCAGTGTCGAAGAGGCGGCCCCGCAGGTCTTGAACCTGGGACCGGAGTCCTTCGGTGAACAGCGCTTGAGCGTGCTGAAATCCGGTCACCAGGCATACGACATGACGCTCGAAGTGCCCTTTTCGGTCCAGCGGCGCGACGATGGCGCCTATCTGCTCGATCAGCAGCGCCTCGAGGTCCAGGAGCGCCTCACCTTGAGCAGCAACAACCTGCTCTCCGTCGACGATCGACGTAGCGAGGTGCAGCGTCGCCTGCGTCGCAAGGCGGTCGACCAGTTGCTGGAACGGCTGCGGGCCCTCGACGGCCAATGAGGAGACAAGCGTGAAGGTCTTCGCCGACAAGCTCGAGGACGCCCTGGCCAAGTCCCTGCCTCCGGTAGTGATCGTCGCCGGCGATGAGCCGCTGCAGCACATGGAGGCGTGCGATGCCGTGCGTCGCACGGCGCGCGAAGCCGGAATCGAAGAACGCGAAGTGCTGCATGTGGAAGCCAACTTCCCCTGGGGGCGCCTGCTCGAAAGCGCCGCCAGCCTGTCTCTGTTCGCTTCCCGCAAGCTCATCGAGCTGCGCCTGAACGGCAAGCCCGGCCAGGAAGGCGCCAAGGCGCTCAAGGAATATGCCGAGGGCATGAGCGGCAGTGACAACATCCTGCTGATCGCCTCCGCCAAGCTGGACTATCGCGAACAGAAAAGCGCCTGGTTCAAGGCACTGGACAAGGCCGGGCTCTTCGTCCCGGTATGGCCGGTGGATGCCTCCCGACTGCACTTCTGGCTGCGCGACCGCGCCTCCCGACACGGCCTGACCCTGGATCTCGATGCCGCTCGCCTGCTCGGCGAACGCACCGAGGGCAACCTGCTGGCCGCTGATCAGGAACTGCAGAAGCTGGCCCTGCTGCTGCCGCCCGGAGCACGCATCTCCCCTCAACAGGTAGCCGGTGGCGTGGAGGACAGCGCCCGTTACGATGTCTTCACCCTGCTGGACGCCTGCCTCAAGGGCGAGCGCGCCCGGGTGTCGCGTATCCTGGGCGGCCTGCGTGGCGAGGGTGTCGAGCCGCCCATCGTCCTGTGGGCCCTGACCCGGGAGCTGCGGCTGCTGCTGTCGATCCACCAGCACCTGGATCAGGGCCAGAGCCTCGAACATGCCTGCAAGGCCCAGAAGCCGCCTATCTTCGACAAGCGCCGCCCCGCCTACCAGCAGGCCATCCAGCGCCTGCCCATGAAACGGCTGCACAAGCTGCTGTTGTTTGCCCAGCGTCTCGACCTGACGATCAAGGGTGCCGGCACCATCCCGCTATGGGACGGCCTGCACGACCTGGCACTGACGCTGGCAGGCGGTCGCGGGCTGCTGGCGGAGCTGCCTTCCTCCTACAGAGTCGGCGGATGAGGATAGCGGCGATCCGTGAAATCTCAGACACTTATTCGCTATAATGAGTCATCATCGCCATCGTCGCGACGCAAGGACGCCACACGCGGAGCCGACACGAGCCGTCATACTCACTACCCATAAAAGGATGCATCCCCATGAAGCGACTCAGCCGTCTCCTCAGTCCCCTCCTGATCATTGCCCTGGTCATCGGTAGCCTGCCTGCCGTCGCCGCCGCACCGAACAGCGAGCTGGTCGGCACCGCCGCGGTGCTCGACGCCAGCACCATCCAGCAGGACCGCGAGCGCATTCGCGATGTCCTGGCCCGTGACGACGTGCAGCGTCAACTGCAGCTGCAGGGCGTCGACGCCGATGAGGTACAGGCGCGCGTGGCAGCGCTGTCCGATGCCGAGGTGAGCGAGATGGCCGACCGCCTCGACCAGATGCCCGCCGGGGCCAGCGTCGTCGGCGCCCTGTTCGCCGTCTTCGTGATCCTGCTGGTGACCGATATCCTCGGTCTCACCAACGTCTACCCCTTCACTCGCTGATCGGGAGACATCTAGAATGATTCGCCTGCTTCGGCAGCCAGGAAACGCCCGCCTTGCGGGCGTTTTCATGTTGGCGATCTGCATGTTGAGCCTCGTGGGCTGCGCCTCGACACCGACCCTGTCGCCCGAGACCGCCCGCGAACTTCCCCAGCGCGCCCTGCTCGACGACGTGCCTTTCCACGGGCAACGCGACTACCAGTGCGGTCCCGCCTCCCTGGCCATGGCGCTTGGCGCCAGCGGTGTCTCGGTGGACGTGGACACCCTGATTCCCCA
This sequence comes from Halomonas elongata DSM 2581, assembly GCF_000196875.2. NCBI lineage: Bacteria > Pseudomonadati > Pseudomonadota > Gammaproteobacteria > Oceanospirillales > Halomonadaceae > Halomonas > Halomonas elongata. The sequence continues at coordinate 1,400,716 of NC_014532.2, read as the reverse complement.
GGTCTTCCTGCCCGACCGGGAAGGCAGCGTACAGCCCGAGATGCTGGCCGCGGTGCGTCGCCATGGACGCATACCCTTTCCGCTCGAAGGAGGCTTCGAGGCCTTGCTCACCGAGCTCGATGCCGGCCATCCGGTGGTGGTGATGCAGAACCTCTCGCTGCCCCTGTGGCCGGTCTGGCACTACGCCGTCGCCATCGGCTACGATCGGCCGGCCGAGCAGATGATCCTGCACAGCGGAACGACGCCCGAGCATCGGGTGGCCTTCAACCGTTTCGATGCCACCTGGGCGCGCAGCGACCGCTGGGCCTTCGTCGCCCTGCCCCCTGGCGACCTCCCGGCCAGCGACGATGTCGACAGCGCCATCCGCGCCATCACCGACTTCGAATCCGTACAGGGTGCCGAAGCCGCCCTGCCGGCCTGGAATGCCCTGGCCGAGCGTCACCCCGGCTCCGCCATGGCACGCTTTGCCCAGGGCAACGCCCGGCATGCGAGCGGCGACGAAGACGGCGCCATCGCCGCCTTTCGTGCCGCAACCCGATCGGATTCCGAGCTGGCCCCCGCTTGGCTCAATCTCGGCCTGCTGCTCAAGGCACGAGGTAACATCGAACGGGCTCGCCATGCCCTCGAGCAGGCGGCGACACTACCCGGTCCCTGGCAGTCGCGTGCCCGGGAGGAACTGGTATCACTCGAACAAGGAGAGGAGAGCCCAAGGTGAGCTATGAGATCGTGCTCAAGCGCGTCTACCAGCCGATCGAGCCCGATGATGGCGCTCGCCTGCTGGTGGATCGACTCTGGCCACGCGGCAAGCGGCGCGAATCGCTGGCACTGACCGACTGGTACCGGGACGCCTCACCGTCCCTGACGCTGCGCCGCCAGTACCACGAAGGCGAGATCAGCAACGGCGTCTTCGCCGCCCGCTACCGCGGCGAACTACGCAGTGCGCCCGAGAATCTCCTGCCGCTGATGCGCCACGCCCGGGCCGGGCGACTGACACTGCTCTCGGCGGCCCGCGATCTGGAGGCCTCGCATCTGCCGGTGCTCAAGGAAGCCGTGCTGGCGGCCTTGCGCGAAGAGGATGCAGCAGACAGCGAACCCGCCTCGTCGCCATGTTTTGGCGGCCATGAACGACCCTCCGACGATACCTGACGCCGGGAAGGCCTTCGCAAGGGTATCGGGGTTCGCCTCGAGTATCCGACCTCGAACACTGCAGGCGGCGCTGGTCCCCGATGAAACGCGATCAGCGCCGCGTGGCGTCGTAGCCCAGATCGGCGCCACTGTTCTCGTCGCTGCTGCGACGGGCGCGGCCACGCTTGCGGTTCTCTTCCTCGCAGACCTCGTCCTTGCCGCCGCAAACCTCGCAGCCTTCCTTGAGGCCCAGGTTGTTGAGCCCGCCACAGGACCCCTGGATGGGACGACGCCCCAGAATGACGCCCACGGCCATGGCCGCCACGATGACCAGCATCAGGGCCAGAACGACCAGAAAGGTACTCATATGAACTCTCCAGAATAAAAGGAATGGGGCCTGCATTCATTATGACCACGACATCCGGTCATGAGATCCCCAACGGACTCCTTGTCGGGTATGCCGACAGCCGCGCTATCGGCATACCCGACGAAAAGACCGAACAGGGCCGGCCCGAAGGCCGGCCCTGTGTTGGCATCGGTGTCAGCCACCGAAGTCGTCCAGCATGATGTTTTCCGGTTCGACGCCAAGATCCACCAGCATCTTGATCACCGAAGCGTTCATCATGGGCGGCCCGCACATGTAGTACTCGCAATCCTCGGGCGCCGGATGATCCTTGAGATACATCTCGTAGAGGACATTGTGGATGAAGCCGGTCGGCCCGTCCCAGTTGTCTTCGGGCAGGGGATCGGACAACGCCAGGTGCCACTCGAAGTTGTCGTGCTCCTCGGCCAGCTGGTCGTACTCTTCATTGTAGAAGGTCTCCCGCCAGGAGCGTGCCCCATACCAGAAGGTAATCTTGCGCTTGGTATCCAGGCGCTTGAGCTGGTCGAAGATATGACTGCGCATCGGCGCCATGCCGGCACCACCACCGACGAACACCATCTCCGCATCGGTGTCCTTGGCGAAGAACTCGCCGAAGGGCCCCATCACGGTCACCTTGTCGCCCGGCTTCAGGCTGAAGACGTAGGTCGACATCAAGCCCGGCGGATGGCTGGTGTTGGGCGGCGGCGTGGCGATACGCACGTTGAACTTGAGGATACCCTTCTCTTCCGGGTAGTTGGCCATCGAGTAGGCCCGGATGATTTCCTCGTTGTTCTTGTGGGAGATGTCGAAGAGGCCGAACTTCTCCCAGTCGCCCCTGTACTCTTCCTCGATATCGAAGTCGGAGAACTTGATGTCGTAGGGCGGCGCCACCAGCTGCACGTAACCGCCGGCGCGGAAGGCCACATCTTCGCCTTCGGGCAGGCGCAGGTTGAGCTCCTTGATGAAGGTCGCGACGTTGGGGTTCTCGATGACCTCGCATTCCCACTTCTTGACGCCGAAGACCTCTTCAGGGACCTCGATCTTCATGTCCTGCTTGACCGGCACCTGACAGGACAGGCGCCAGCCTTCCTTCTTCTCGCGCAGGGTGAAGTGCGACTCCTCGGTGGGCAGGATCGAGCCGCCCCCCTCTTCCACGCGGCACCGGCACTGGGCGCAGGAACCACCGCCACCGCAGGCCGATGACAGGAAGATGCCATTGGCGGCCAGGGTGTTGAGCAGCTTGCCGCCCGCCTGGGTGGTAAGGGTGTGCTCGGGGTCGCCGTTGATCTCGATGGAGACGTCCCCGGAACTGACGAGCTTGCTCCGGGCGGCCAGGATCACCGCCGTCAGACCGATGATGACCACGGTGAACATGACCACACCGAGCAAGATGACTGTTGTATCAACCATGTCGGTTTCCTATTGCTTGCGTTGCCTGGTTACCGGTGGCGCATGGCCACCGGCAGAACACGACCCACCTCAAAGCTGAATGCCGGAGAAGGACATGAAGCCCAACGACATCAGGCCGACGGTGATGAAAGTGATGCCCAGGCCCTGCAGGGAGGCGGGCACGTCGCTGTACTTGAGCTTTTCGCGAATACCGGCCAGGGCGGTGATCGCCAGTGCCCAGCCGACGCCGGCACCCAGACCGTAGACCACGGATTCGCCGAGGTTGTAATTGCGCTCGGACATGAACAGGGTCGCGCCGAGGATCGCGCAGTTCACGGTGATCAACGGCAGGAATACGCCCAGGGCGTTGTAGAGCGCCGGCACGTACTTGTCCAGGAACATCTCCAGGATCTGCACGATGGCGGCGATGACGCCGATGTAGCTCAGATAGCCGAGGAACGTCAGATCGATGTTCTCGGCACCGGGGATACCGGTCCAGGTCAGCGCGCCCTCACCGAGCAGATAGGTCAGGATCAGGTTGTTCACCGGCACGGTGATGGTCAGCACCACGATGACGGCGATGCCCAGGCCGAACGCCGAGGACACCTTCTTGGACACGGCCAGGAAGGTACACATGCCCAGGAAGAACGCCAGGGCCATGTTCTCGACGAAGACCGAGGCGACGAACAGGCTCAGATAATGTTCCATGTTACACGGCCTCCTTCGGCTGGGTGTTGGCCTTCATCTCGAACTCGTTCTCCTCGACCTGCTCGGGGTTGATGGCACGCAGCACCCAGATGATCAGGCCGATAATGAAGAACGCCGACGGCGGCAGCAGCAGCAGCCCGTTGGGCACGTACCAGCCGCCGTCCTGCACGGTCTGCAGCACAGTGAAGCCGAACACGCTGCCGGAACCCAGCAGTTCGCGGAAGAAGCCGACGGTCATCAGGATGAAGCCGTAGCCGAGACCGTTGCCGACACCGTCCAGGAAGGACAGCCCCGGCGTGTTGGTCATGGCGAAGCCCTCGGCACGCCCCATCACGATGCAGTTGGTGATGATCAGGCCAACGAAGACCGACAGCTGCTTGGACATCTCGTAGGCATAGGCCTTGAGAATCTGGTCCACCACGATCACCAGCGAGGCGATGATCGTCATCTGGACGATGATGCGGATGGAGGACGGAATGTGGTGGCGGATCAACGAGACGAACAGGTTGGAGAACGCCGTCACGAAGATCACCGCCAGCGACATGACCAGCGACACGCTCATGCTGCTGGTTACCGCCAGCGCACTACAGATCCCCAGGATCTGCAAGGCGATGGGGTTGTTCTTGAAGATCGGCGTCGTCAGGACGCCCTTGGCAGTCGGTGCAGACATCTTCAGGCTCCTTCAGTCTCGTCGGCGGAAGCCGTGTTGGCGGCTTCCTGATCGGTGCCACTGCGGAACTTGGCCAGATAGGGACCAAAGCCCTCGGGCCCGAGCCAGAACTGCAGCATGTTGGTCACCCCCTTGCTGGTCAACGAGGCCCCGGAGAGTGCATCGACCTCGGTGTCGGAGCTGGCGCCTCCCTTGACCAGGGCGATGGCCGGATTCATGTCGCCGTCCTCGCCATAGATCTCCTTGCCTTCCCACTGGGCCTTCCACTTGGGATTGTCGACCTCGCCGCCGAGCCCGGGGGTTTCGGAATGCGAGTAGTAGGTGATGCCGACGATGGTATTGCCGTCGCCTTCCACGGCCAGGTAGCCGCGCATCAGCCCCCACAGGCCCTGCCCGCGAATCGGCAGGATCACCTGCTCGGGGTCGTCCGGATCGCCCACCAGGTAGACGGTAGTATAATTTTCCTGGCGCGACAGGCCCGCAATGTCCTTCTCGCCGGACAGGGTCCGGGACTGCGCCGGATCCTTGGCCGCCTCGAAGTTATTGAAGCTGTCCGGATCGTACTCGTCGGTGTACTCGCCGTTGCGCAGGTCGATCACTCTGGGCGTGATCTTCTGGAACTCTTCCGCCACATCGTCGCCCGGCTCGTAGAGGTCGGCCACGTTGAGGATATTGGTCTTGCGATCGAGTTCCTGGTTGAGCTGCTGCTTCGAGCGCAGCGCCACCGCAGCGGTGGAGACGATGATCGAGCACACGATGCAGAGTGCGAACGCCACCGTCAGGATCTTCTTGATGGAGTTGTTGCTCTGTGCCATCAGGCATTCTCCTCGGCCGAACCGGTGCGCCGCTCACGGCGCTTGATGTTGGCCTGAACAAAGAAGTGGTCGATCAGCGGGGCGAACAGGTTGGCGAACAGGATCGCCAGCATGATGCCTTCCGGGAAGGCCGGGTTCACCACGCGGATCAGCACGGTCATGACGCCGATCAGGGCCCCGAAGATGAGACGCCCCGGATTGGTCATGGAGGCGGACACCGGATCGGTGGCCATGAACACCATGCCGAAGGCGAAACCACCGATGACCAGGTGCCAGTACCAGGGCATGGCGAACATCGGATTGGTATCGGAGCCGATCAGGTTGAACAGGGCGCTGGTCACGACCATGCCGAGGAAGACGCCAAGCATGATTCGCCAGGAGGCGATCTTGGTCCACAACAGTACCGCCGCACCGATCAGGATCGCCAGCGTGGACGTCTCGCCTATCGAGCCCGGCATGAAGCCAAGGAAGGCATCCCACCAGCTGAACTGGTCGCTCAGGGCGCTCATGCCGTTCTGATAGGCAGTGGACAGCGCAGTGGCGCCGGTAAATCCATCGGCCGCGACCCACACGGAATCACCGGAGATCTGTGCCGGATAGGCGAAGTAGAGGAAGGCACGCCCCGTCAGCGCCGGGTTGAGGAAGTTCTTGCCGGTGCCGCCGAAGATTTCCTTGCCGATCACCACACCGAAGGTGATGCCGAGTGCCACCTGCCACAGCGGAATGGTCGCCGGCAGGACCAGGGCATACAGTACCGAGGTGACGAAGAAGCCTTCGTTGACCTCGTGGCCACGCTTGATGGCGAACAGAACTTCCCAGAAGCCCCCGACCACGAAGGTCACCAGGTAGATGGGCAGGAAGTAAGTGGCGCCGAGCACGAAGTTGCCCCACAGGCTGCCCGGATCGTGGCCGCCGCCCAGGGTCATGACGATCGCTTCGCGCCAGCCGGTCGCCGCGCCGAAGCCATCGGCGATGGCCAGGTTGGCCTGCCAGCCGGCATTCCACATGCCGAAGAACATGGCCGGGAAGGTGCACAGCCAGACCGTGATCATGATGCGCTTGAGATCGACGCCGTCGCGCACATGGGCGGTTGTCTTGGCCACGCTCGGGGGCGTATAGAAGATGGTGTCCACCGCCTCATAGAGCGGGTAGAACTGCTCGTACTTCCCGCCCTTGTGGAAGTGCGGCTCGAGATTGTCGAGTGTCTGTCGGATACCCATCATCAGGCCTCTTTCTCAATCATGGTGAGGTTATCGCGCAGGATGGGACCGTATTCGTACTTGCCGGGACACACGTAGGTGCACAGCGCCAGGTCCTCCTCATCCAGCTCCAGGCAGCCAAGCTGCATCGCCGTTTCGATGTCGCCGACAATCAGCGAGCGCAGCAGCTGGGTGGGCAGGATGTCCAGCGGCATCACTTCCTCGTAGACTCCCACGGGCACCATGGCTCGCTCCGACCCATTGGTGGACGTGGTCGGCGCGTAGTTGCGCAGGCCCTTCAACTTGGAAAGATAGATCCCCATCACGGAATGGCGGTTGCCACCCGGCGAGAGCCAGCCCAGGAAGCTTCGCTTGTTGCCTTCCTCGAGCAGGCTGAGCTGGTTATAAAAGCGACCGAGATAGCGCAGGCTGCCTTCGCAGGTCATGCCGGAGAACACCGAACCGGAGATCACCCGGGTATCCTCGGGCTCCACGACTTCGCCATTCAGCAGCTCTTCGGTGCTGGCGCCCAGTCGGGTGCGCAGCAGGCGCGGCTGTTTGGCACGCGGCCCGCCCACGGCGATGACCCGATTGACGTCGAGTTTGCCCTCGGCGAACAGCTTGCCGAAGGCGATGACATCCTGATAGCCGAGGTGCCAGACCGACTTGTGAAGCGCCACGGGCGAGAGATGATGGATATGGGTACCGACCAGGCCAGCCGGATGGGGGCCGCTGAAGGTCTCCGTGACCACACCGTCGACCTCGCCGCCGGGCACGCTGGCCTGCGGGGCGGTGCACAGGAACACCTTGCCCTCGGTCAGTCGCGTCAGCACCTTGAGACCATCCTCGAAGGCCTCGGCCTGCTCGTTGATGATGCCGGCGGGATCGGGGCTGAGCGGGTGAGTGTCGATGGCGGTGACGAAGATGTTCTCGGGCTTGGCGTCCAGTGCCGGCGTGCGCGAATACGGGCGCGTGCGCAGCGCCGTCCACAGGCCCGACTCGACCAGTTGGTCGACCACTGTCTGGCGCTCGAGGGATGCCAGCTTGTCACGACCGTGGGCAGTGAAGGAGACCGCCTCCTCGGTGTCGTCGACCTTGATCACCACCGACAACAGCTTGCGTTTCTCGCCACGATTGATGGCCACGACCTCGCCGGCCGCCGGCGCGGTGAAGCGAACACCTTCGATCTTCTTGTCGGTAAAGAGCAGTTGGCCCAGTTTGACCTTGTCCCCCTCCCGGACCTCCATGGTCGGCTTCATGCCGATGTAGTCGGTTCCTAGGACGGCCACGTGACGCACCGGCCGCGCATCCTCGATGCGCTGCTCTGGGGCACCCGTGATGGGGAGATCCAGGCCTTTCTTGACTTCGATCATAGTCTCGCCCAGTTGATGGATCGGATATACGAAGGAAAGGGGTACGAATGGGTTCAGATTCTTTTGGTTGTCAGAATGTTACCAGTCGGGCCCGAGACGAACTCGAACCACCCCGAAAATCCCGGATATTATAAAGAGAAGCCGATGCGATGACTACCGACCGAAGGTCGCAAGACGGGTACTGACGCCTCTCTCGGGGCCTTGCGGTGAGTGGAAAAAACGTTGGCCGGCGAGAGGTGCGGGCTGGGGAAGGATCTACCGCCCCCGTCGATCGACGGGGGCGTGGGGACTCGTCACTGAGCGCGAGGCAGCTTGAGGAAGCTCACGTTGGAAACCTGCTGCAGGATACGGATGACCTGGCAGCTGTAACCGAACTCGTTGTCGTACCAGACGTAGAGCACAGCGTTCTTGCCGTTGGCGATGGTCGCCTGGGCATCGACGATCCCGGCATGGCGGTTGCCGACGAAATCGGTGGACACCACCTCGGGCGAATCGACGAAATCGATCTGCTTCTGGTAATCGGAGCCGATGGCCATGCGACGCAGGTAATCGTTGAGCGCCTCGGCGTCGGTCTCCTTCTCCAGGCGCAGGTTGAGGATCGCCATGGAGACGTTGGGCGTCGGCACCCGGATGGCGTTGCCGGTGAGCTTGCCGTCGAATTCGGGCAGCGCCTTGGCCACGGCCTTGGCGGCACCGGTTTCGGTCAACACCATGTTGAGCGGTGCGCTACGCCCACGCCGGTCGCCCTTGTGGTAGTTGTCGATCAGGTTCTGATCGTTGGTATAGGAGTGAACGGTCTCGACGTGACCATGCTCGACGCCGAACTCGTCGTTCATCACCTTGAGCACCGGCACGATGGCATTGGTGGTACAGGATGCCGCCGAGATGATGCGGTCGTCACTGGTGATGTCCTGGTGGTTGATGCCATAGACGATGTTCTTGACGTCGCCCTTGCCCGGCGCCGTGAGCAGCGCCTTGGAAACGCCCTTGCACTCCAGGTGCTGACTCAACCCCTGCTCGTCGCGCCAGATACCGGTATTGTCGACCACCACGGCATGGTCGATGCCATGGGCCGTGTAATCGATCTCGGCGGGCGAATCGGCGTAGATCACCTTGATGACATTACCGTTGGCGATCAGGGTGCGGGACTCGACATCGACGCTGATGGTGCCGTCGAAGGGGCCATGCACGCTGTCGCGACGCAGCAGGCTCGCCCGTTTCTCCAGGTCCTTGGCAATATCCCCGCGGCCGCGCACCACGATCGCCCGGAGCCGCAGCAGATTGCCGCCACCCGCCTTCTCGATCAGCACGCGGGCCAGGATGCGACCGATGCGGCCGAAACCGTACAGCACCACGTCCTTGGGCTCACCGGTGCCCGCATCCGGGTCATGCGCATCGACGATCTCGGCCAGCTCCTCGCGCAGAAACGCCTCGGCATCGCCGCCGCCACGCCTCTTGAAAGCCACGCCCAGCTTGCCGACGTCGACATGGGCCGGTCCCAGGTTAAGCGACTGCATGGCCTGGATCAGCGGAAAGGTATCCTGGACGGAGAGTTCGGTCCCCTCGATCTTGCGGACAAAACGATGGTCCTTGAGGATCCGGATGGCACTGCGATTGAACAGCGAACGCCCGAACATGGTAGCCACGACGTTGTTGCCGCGATAGAGGCTGCCGATCAGCGGGATCATCTGCTCGGCGAGCGCCTGGTTGTCGTGCCATTCCTGGAAGACGGTATCGAGGGATTCCTGACTCACGTGAGGCCTCTCTGTGGGGGGTTGAGATTCGCCGGTATTATCCGAAGCCGATCACCGAAGGGCAATCACGGGATGGTCGCAACCGGTGTAGACGGATTACAACAACCGGCTTCTCACTACATGACACGCGGGGCTGGTATGATGCCCACAGTCATCCCATTCGACACGACGCGAAGACGCCATGCCGACTTTCTCGCCACTCGACCCCCAGCGTCCGCAGGGGCTGCGTGACACCCTCTACTGGCAGACTCCGCCCGGCAGTGCCACGGCACTGGCGCTGGCGCATCTGGCCGAGGATGCCCCGCTGCTGGTCATCACCGCCGACACGGCCGCCGCCCAGCGCCTGGAAGGCGATCTGGCCTTCTACTCGCGCCTTCCGGTGCTGCCCTTCCCCGACTGGGAAACGCTGCCCTACGATAGCTTCTCGCCCCACCAGGACATCGTCTCGTCCCGCCTGCGCACCTTGCGTCGCCTCCAGGACGGCGAGCACGGCATCGTGCTGGTGCCGGTCAACACCCTGATGCAGCGCCTGTCCCCCGTCGACTACATCGCCGGACGCGTGATGACGCTGGAGGTCGGTACGACGCTGGACCGCGAGGGCTTTCGCGAACGTCTGTCGCGCGCCGGTTACCGGGCCGTCGAGACCGTCTACGAACCCGGCGAGTACGCCTTGCGTGGCGCGCTCATCGATCTCTACCCCATGGGCAGCGAGATGCCCGTGCGCATCGACCTGTTCGACGACGAAATCGACACCCTGCGCCGTTTCGACCCGGACACCCAACGCAGCCAGGACAAGGTGGAACGTCTCGACCTGCTGCCGGCCCACGAGTATTCCCTGTCGCGTGACGCCATTGCCTGCTTCCGCGAAGGCTTCGAGACCCTGTTCGACGTCGATCCCCGTCAGTGCCCCCTGTACATGGATGCGTTGAAGGGCATTCCTTCACCCGGCCTGGAACAATACCTGCCGCTGTTCTTCGAGGAGACGGCGACGCTGTTCGATCACCTTGCCGACACCACCCGGGTGGCCCTCACACCGGGCGTCTTCGAGGCGGCCGAGCATCACTGGGCGGCCATCGAGAGCCGCTATGAGAACCTCGGCGTCGACCCCACGCGCCCCCTGCTGCCGCCCCATCGCGCCTTCGTGCCGGTTCCCGAAGTCTTCTCCGCCATCAAGCGCTACCCACGGGTCGAGCTCACCGACGACACGGCGCATCCTCACGCCCTCACGCCGGCAGTGCGCAGTGTTCCGGAAGTAACGATCAACGCCCGCAGCAAGGAGCCGCTCGCCGCCCTCTCCCACTTTCTCGAGGATCACGCCACCCGGGTACTGTTCGTCGCCGAATCGCGAGGACGCCGCGAAGCCCTGGAAGAGATCCTGGCGCCCCTCCACCTCGACCTGCCCCACGTCGATGACTTCTCCGCCTTTCTCGACGGCAAGCCGCGCCTGGCCATCACCGAGGGCACCATCGACGCCGGCCTGTGGCTCGAGTCACCGAACCTGGCGGTGATCAGCGAAACCGAGCTGTTCGGCGAGGTCGTCCGCCAGAGCCGCCGCCGGGAAAAGGCCACCGACGACGACGAACTGGCCATCCGCCATCTTTCCGAACTGCGCCCGGGCGCCCCCGTGGTCCACCAGGCCCACGGCGTGGGCCGTTATCTGGGACTGGAAACCCTGGAAACGGGTGGCCAGGCCGCCGAATTCGTCGCCCTGGAATACGCCGACGGCGCCAAGCTCTATGTGCCGGTGGACAGCCTGCACCTGATCTCCCGCTATGCCGGTGCCGACGACGAGCTGGCCCCGCTGCATCGCCTGGGTTCCGAACAGTGGGACAAGGCCAAGAAGAAGGCGGCCGAGAAGATCCGCGACACCGCTGCCGAGCTGCTCGACATCTATGCGCGGCGCGAGGCCCGCGAGGGCTTCGCCTGTCAGATGCCGGACGCCGAATACGCCCGTTTCGCCGCCAGCTTCCCGTTCGAGGAAACCCCCGACCAGCGCGTCGCCATTCAGTCGGTGCTGGCCGACATGACGGCACCGCGCCCCATGGACCGCGTGGTATGCGGCGATGTGGGCTTCGGCAAGACCGAGGTAGCCATGCGCGCCGCCTTCCTGGCCGTGCACTCCGGACGCCAGGTCGTGGTGCTGGTACCCACCACCCTGCTGGCCCGCCAGCACTACGAGAACTTCCGCGACCGCTTCGCCGATACCGCGGTCAATATCGAGCTCGTCTCGCGGTTCACCAGCGGCCAGGGACAGAGCGCCGCCATGCAGCGCATCGAGGACGGCCGTGCCGACATCGTCATCGGCACCCACAAGCTGCTCTCCAAGTCGATGCGCTTCGCCAACATGGGCCTTCTGATCATCGACGAGGAACACCGCTTCGGCGTCGCCCAGAAGGAGCGCCTCAAGCAGCTGCGCGCCGAGGTGGACATCCTGACGCTGACCGCCACGCCCATTCCGCGCACGCTCAACATGGCCATGAGCGGCATCCGCGACCTCTCCATCATCGCCACCCCGCCGGCGCGCCGCCTTTCGGTGAAGACCTTCGTCCAGCAGCGCGACGAATCGGTGATCAAGGAGGCGATCCTGCGCGAGATTCTGCGCGGCGGGCAGGTCTACTTCCTGCACAATGAGGTCAAGACCATCGAGACGGCCGCCGAGACCGTGCGCGAACTGGTGCCCGACGCCCGGGTCGGCGTGGCCCACGGCCAGTTGCCGGAGCGCTCGCTGGAGCGGGTGATGTCCGACTTCTACCACAAGCGCTTCAACGTGCTGGTCTGCTCGACCATCATCGAGACCGGTATCGACGTGCCCAGTGCCAACACCATCGTCATTCAGCGCGCCGACAAGTTCGGCCTGGCCCAGCTCCACCAGTTGCGCGGCCGCGTGGGCCGCAGCCACCACCAGGCCTATGCCTACCTGCTCACCCCGCCACCTCGGGCAATGACCCGCGATGCCACCAAGCGCCTCGAGGCGATCGCCCAGTCCGAAGACCTGGGCGCCGGCTTCACCCTGGCCAGCCACGACATGGAAATCCGCGGCGCCGGCGAACTGCTCGGCGACGAGCAGAGCGGCCAGATGGAGGCTCTGGGCTACAGTCTCTACATGCAGATGCTGGATCGTGCGGTGAAGGCGATACGCGACGGCAAGACGCCCAATATCGAGGCTCCCCTGGACGAGGGTGTCGAGGTCAGCCTCAATCTGCCGGCGCTGATCCCCGACGACTATCTCCGGGACATCCAGCAACGCCTGGTCATGTACAAGCGCATCAGCAACGCCGAGACCGAGGCCGAGCTCAAGGAGCTTCAGGTCGAGATGATCGACCGCTTCGGTCTGCTCCCGGCACCGGTCAAGACCCTGCTGCGCCAGACCCGACTACGCCAGCGGGCCGAACGGCTGGGTATCACCCGGCTCGAGGCCGGCGCCGAGCGGGGCCGAGTGATATTCTCCGGCCATACCCGGGTCGACCCCTTGATCCTGGTAGAACTGATCCAGCACGATCCACAGACCTATAGGCTCGAAGGCGCCGACACACTGCGCTTCACGGCGAACCTGGAGGACGAGACATCGCGCTTCGACTTCGTCGAGCGACTCCTGGATTCACTCAATCGCAAGGCCGAGGCGGCATGAATCCCGCCGGTCACCCGACGCCGGACAGCGAACTCTCCCCCGGCAGATCACTCCAATACTCAGGCCCTTGGCCCAGGGACGAGGCCATAGCCCCGAATGAACGGCAATCAGAGACGATGACAGAGATGACACGCACTTCCCTTTTCGGGTACAGCACCCGCCTCGCCATGGCCCTGGGCCTGGCCGGCGCGCTCGCCGCGCCTCTCCAGGCCGCCGACGGCGACCTGCCTCCGGGGCATTACCGACTTCCCGAGAAGGGCGACCTGATCGGCGAGGTCACCACCGTCAAGGCCGACGAGAAAGACACCCTGATCGACATCGGCCACGAGCACCGCATCGGCTACCGGGCCATGGTACGCGCCAACCCCGGCGTCAGCGTCTGGTATCCCGGCGAAGGAACGGAGGTCAAGATTCCCGGTGAGTTCATTCTCCCCGACGTGCCACGTAAGGGCATCGTGATCAACGTCGCCGAAATGCGTCTCTACTACTATCCCCCGGCCAAGGACGGTGAGCCGCGCACCGTCCAGACATATCCACTCGGTGTCGGCCGTCAGGATTGGGAAACGCCGCTGGGTAACACAACCATTACCCAAATGGTCAAGAACCCGGCCTGGTACCCACCCGAGTCCATTCGCCAGGAACACGCCGCCGCCGGCGACCCCCTGCCAAGCGTGGTCCCCGCCGGCCCCAACAATCCGTTGGGCACCCGCAAGATGCGCCTCGGCATTCCCGGCTACCTGATCCATGGCACCAACAAGCCGGAGGGTGTGGGCATGCGCGTGTCTCACGGCTGCGTGAGGATGCTGCCAGACGATGCAGAAGCCCTGTTCGACCAGATCTCGGTAGGTACCCAGGTGCGCATCATCAACGACAGCTTCAAGCTCGGCTGGTCCGACGGCACTCTCTACGTCCAGGCCTACCCCTATCTGGACGAGAAACAGGGCACGACCATCCAGCGCGTCACTGAAGCGCTCTCGCAGGTCGAGGCCAGTATCGACTCCCATGACTACCCGATCGATTACGGGCGGCTGCGTGAGGTCGTGGAAGTCCCCAGCGGCATGCCGGTGGCCCTGAAAGCCTCCGAAGAGCCCGAGGAGCCTGCCCCCGAGCCCAAGTCGCTCTACGACCACCTGGAACTGGCCACCGCCCAACCAGGGCTCATGGATCGCCTCGCTCTCGACGGCTGATGCCGACCGCCACCGCCGGCAGGGTGCCGGCGGTGGCGCAGACGATGTCACATACGACAAGGGCCCCGCCGAATGGCGGGGCCCTTGTCTATCGTAACAACCGCCGCCCAGGGCGGCGGAGCACGATCACTTGCGCATGGAACGCTCGAACATGCGGTTCATCTCTTCACGGTTCTGCTGAGACATCTGCAGAGCCTTCTGAGCGTCACGCTGCGCCTGGTTGGCGGTGTTCTGAGCCTGGGTCGCGATGCTGCGAGCCTCAGCGGCATCGGCCTGGGCGGACTCGGCAGTGGTACGCACGTCTTCCAGAGCGCTGGAAGAAGCACAGCCAGCCAGAACGGCCAGGGAAGCGGCAGCGGCGGTCAGCTTCAGAGTCGTCTTGAGGGTCATAATGTTCTCCTTGGATCTTCCTTGGAACTGCATTGGCAATGCCTGCCGAAACAGGCCCCCGCAAAGCGGGACTTTATGAAAGTACTGTTTTCAGTACTCTCTTAGCAACATTACGTTGCACATCGCAGAAGTCAAACGCTGTTCAAAATCCCTGGCGTCCGCTTCTCGACGAGAACGTCCCTAGCGCATGTAAAGCCTAGCGGATGACGACCCGCGTGCCAATGTCGATCATCGACGACAGGGTATCGATTTGCCCATCCGTCACGGCGACACAACCATCCGTCCAATGAAAGCGACGATGGATCTCCGGATCCGCCACCCCGACGCCGTGGATACCGATGTATCCTCCCAGCACCGTATCCTGGGGCGGATTGCCGTGCCGCCGATAATAAGCGAAATAGTCGTCATAGTCTCGCTGGCTGTAGATACCGGACTGCAACGCCATGCGCGCATGGGTGGGCGTCGGATAATTCAGGCCGACGAAGGTGTGGAACTTGCTGTCGAAATTGAAGCGCGTGACACGAAACTCGCCCAACGGCGTCACCCGGCCACCGCGCTGGCGCTGAGGCTCGGCCCCGCCCCGGCCCAGCGAGATCGGCGAGAAATACTTCAGCAGCGTATTGCCGCGATAGAGACTCAGGCTGGCCGCCTCATTGTCGATGAGTATCCAGACTTCATTGCTGTAACGCGGCTGACCGGCATGCGTGAGGAGTTCGTCCATCGACTCGTCACGCGTCTGGATGGCCTCCATCAGGCCGGCGTGGGACAGGGAAGGCATCAGCAGAGCCAGGCAAAGGCCCGCGAACAACGAACCGAAGCGGCGGCGAGAAAGCAATGTCATGTAGGGGAACTCGTCGACGATGGAAGAGGCGATGAAATCGACGACGTTTATACCGCACCTGGTCTCGGGTGTCAGTTCAACGCCGCCGATGAAGCAGCAGTGTCGCCATGTAGCGACACCCGGATCATGTCACCGGCACGCTACCATTCTTCATTGGTCTGCCGCAGGGCGCCGATCTCGCGCTTGGCTTCACGCAGGCAGTCGAACAGTTCCGCACCCAGGTCGTCGGCACCGCCAACGGCGATCAGCCCCTGGGCCGCCCCGCCCGAGCGGCGGGCCACGCCGTCGCTGGAGCGCAACGCCTCGATCCTCACCAGCAGGCGGGCCAGCCAGCTATCGGGGCGCTCGGCCAGACCGCGCAGCCGTTCGAGCTCGGCCAGTCGCACCTCATCGGACAACAGCAGCCGGCGCCAGTCGCCGTCCGCCGGCAAGGCGTGTTCGGTCAACTCGGTGAGCTCCTGCACCAGCGATGCCAGGGCCAGCTCGAGCAGCGCCAGGGCGCCTTCCTCGGCCGCCATGCGCCGCGCCTCGGCGTGCTCGTCATCCCCCGGCGCGACGGCGAGCAACAGCTCGGCCTGATAGAGCAACTGATTGGTTCGTGCGCGGGGTGTCACTTGCGCTTGTCCTCCACCTGCCAACGGCCATCGGCGAAAGTGGCCTTCCAGCCGGTTGCCTTGCCGTTGTCATCGGTCATCACGAACTGTTCCTTGGTCTTGCGCGAGAAACGGATCTGGGCCGGACGTCCGTCAGGGTCCGCACTCGGCGCATCGAGCAGGTAACGATATTTCTCGGGCAGCTCATCGGCATGGGCCTGGAGCTCGACGACCAGGGGCGGACGCGTCTCGCGATTCTTGGGAAACTTGCTGGCCGCCAGGAAGAGCCCGCTGGCGCCATCGCGCAGCACGTAATGGTCCTCGACCTTCTGACAGGCCAGTTCCGGCATGGGGATGGGATCCATCTTGGGTGGCGCCACCTCCCCGTTGCGGAGCAGCTTGCGGGTGTTCTTGCAGGTGTCGTTGGTACAACCGAAGTACTTGCCGAAACGCCCGGACTTGAGCTGCATTTCGCTGCCGCACTTGTCGCACTCGATGGTCGGTCCGTCATAGCCCTTGATGCGGAACCGGCCTTCTTCGACCTCGTGGCCATCGCAGTCAGGACTGTTGCCGCAGATGTGCAACTTGCGCTGCTCGTCGATCAGGTAGCTGTCCATGGCAGTGCCGCACTTCGGGCAGCGGTGCTTGGCACGCAGTGCGTCGGTCTCGGCCTCTTCGCCGGCGTCGGCGGCCACGGCCTCATCGCCGGGCAGCAGGTCCATGGTGGTCTTGCAACGCTCCTTGGGCGGCAGGTTGTAGCCGCTGCAGCCGAGGAAGACTCCCGTCGAGGCGGTGCGAATCTGCATCTCGCGCCCACAGGTGGGGCACTCGATATCGGTGGGCACCGGCTGGTTGGGCCGCATGCCCTCCTCGCTCTCGGCCACCTTGAGCTCCTCGCGGAACTCGGCGTAGAAGGCATCGAGCAGCTCGCGCCAGCGACGCTGACCCTCGGCCACCTCGTCGAGGCTGTCCTCCATGCGCGCGGTGAAGGAGTAGTCCATCAGGTCGGGGAAGGACTCCTTGAGCCGCTCGGTGACGATGTCACCCAGCTTCTCGGCATAGAAGCGCCGATTCTCGAGACGCACATAACCCCGATCCTGGATGGTCGAGATGATGGACGCATAGGTGGAAGGCCGGCCGATGCCCTTCTTCTCGAGCTCCTTGACCAGGCTGGCTTCGGTGTAGCGCGCCGGCGGCTTGGTGAAGTGCTGCTGCGGATCCAGCGCCTCGAGCGTCAGGGCGGTGCCCTCGGCAAGGTCCGGCAGCGACTGGTCCTCGTCCTTGCGCCCCATGGGCGCCATGACCCGGGTGTAACCGTCGAACTTCAGCACGCGCCCCTTGGCCCTGAGCTCATAGCCAGAGGCCTCCACCGTCAGGGTGGTGGACAGATACTCGGCCGGCGTCATCTGGCAGGCCACGAACTGGCGCCAGATCAACTCGTAGAGACGCTCGGCGTCGCGTTCCATGCCGGCGAGGTCGCCGGCCCGACGTGTCACATCGGAAGGCCGGATGGCTTCGTGGGCCTCCTGGGCACCTTCCTTGCTGGTGTAACGATTGGGCGTTTCGGGCAGATAAGGCTTGCCGTATGCCTCACCGATATAGTCACGCGCGCCGGCCACCGCCTCCTGCGAGAGGTTGGTGGAATCGGTACGCATGTAGGTGATGTAACCGGCCTCGTAGAGACGCTGGGCCAGCGTCATGGTCTTCTTCACCGAGAAGCCCAGCCGGCCGCTGGCGGCCTGTTGCAGGGTCGAGGTGATGAAGGGCGCGTTCGGCCGGGAGCGGGTCGGCTTGTCCTCACGACTGGTGATGACCAGGTTCGCCTCGCGCAGGGCGGCGATGCGCTCCAGGGTTTCGGTCTCGCTGGTCGGCCGGAAGGTCTTGCCATCCTGGCGCGCCAGCTCGAAACGCACCGTTTCCCCGTTGCCATCACGCGGCGACAGGTCGGCGTGAACGTCCCAGAACTCCTCGGGCACGAAGGCCCGGATCTCGCGCTCGCGCTCGACGATCAGGCGCATCGCCACCGACTGTACGCGACCGGCGGAGAGTCCACGGGCGATCTTGGCCCACAGCAACGGCGAGAGCATGAAGCCGACCACCCGATCGAGAAAACGCCGCGCCTGCTGAGCCTCCACCCGCGGCATGTTCAACTGGCCGGGGTCCTCGAAGGCTTCCTGGATGGCGTTCTTGGTGATCTCGTTGAACACTACCCGGCGATAGCGCGACTCGTCGCCGCCGATGGTCTCGCGAAGGTGCCAGGCAATGGCTTCCCCCTCGCGGTCCAGATCGGTGGCGAGATAGACGTTATCGGCCTTGTCGGCCAGCTTCTTCAGCTCGGCGACCACCTTTTCCTTGCCGGGCAGGACCACATACTCGGCCTCCCAACCATGGTCGGGATCGATGCCCATGCGCCGGATGAGCTGGTCGTGAGCCTTGCGCTTGCGATACTCGGCCTTTTCCTCGGCGGACATCTTGCGTGTTGCTGCCGCCTGACGGGCGCGTTCCTTGGGATCGGAGGCCGCCTTGCCCGAGCCGCTGGTCGGCAGGTCACGAATGTGTCCCACGCTCGACTTCACGATGTACTCGTTGCCGAGATACTTGTTGATCGTCTTGGCCTTGGCAGGCGACTCGACGATGACCAGTGACTTGCCCATAGTGCTCCACAATGCTTTTGGCGCCAGCCGGGGCTGACGCCGAACGGTTTCGACCCGCCACATCTTCGACGGTGAAAAATGCGCTTACCCTACCCCAGCGCTCGCCTTCACGCCAGTCGCGACCTATGAACCTAGCCCGAGGACGATGAAGACCACAAGCGAAGCCTGACCTCGTCACCAACGAAACGCCCCCGTCGGCAAGCCGGCGGGGGCGGTCGGAGAAACTCCGGCATCGTCAGCCATCGCGCTCCGTGGACGGGCCGGAACGCCGGGACCGCGAACCGGCGGCGCGTTTCGGCTTGGCCGCATTGAACAGGCCTCGCACCCGCTCAAGGCGTGCCGAGGCACGTTCGGAGAGTTCTCCGCTGGCCGCCAGCACATGGTCGATATGCTCCAGGTGGGCATCGATTTGCTTGGCGCTCTGCCCCGCCAGCAGCGTCGGGATGGCCTCCAGGGCAGCCTCGCGATCCTGCTTGAGGATGAAGAACTGCTCGCGCACCAGATGCTTGAAATCGGCGAGCTGGATACCCGGCTCCAGCTCGGCCCGTGACGCACGCAGCCGCTTGAAATTGCGTTCGTCGCTGGCCGGCGCACCGCCAAGCACATAGATCACCGAACGCATCACCGCTTCATGCTCCCCTCCCTCGGCGATCCTGTCGCGGGCGGTCCGCCGCCGCTGCTCGACGAAGCGCCGGTGCTCGGGCTCGTCGCCAGGCCGACGACGCAGCGCCTGGGTGTCACCGCCCAGACCCACCAGCGCCTGCAGAACGGGCTGTCCGTAGAACGTCAGGAATCCCTGCTCGATGAGGCCATTACGATAGATCCGCCAGGCTTCCAGGCTCTGGGAAATGCTGGTGGACATCACGCCTTCCAGGGCGCGAAAGACATTGTCGTCGTCGACCGGCTGACGGCCGCGTCTCACCCGGTCGGCCAGCACCGGTACCGCCCCCATCAGCGGATTGCGATCCGACAGCAGGCGATAGCCCAGGCGGTTCGGATGCATGCGCCGCATCCAGCGCGCCGATTCCGGGGTTGCCAGGGCCTGCACCCAGGGCTGCCAGCAGAGTCGATAGAGTCCCAGGTTGATCTCGGACAAGCGCGCCACCGTGGCGAAGCGCCGTTCATCGTCCGGCCGGTGCTGGACCTCTCGATCGAGATCCTCGACCTCACGGCGCTGGAACTCGAGCAGGTAGTCCCGCTCGATCAGCTCGGCATCCGAATGCGTCTCGGCCGGCGTCACCGTGGTTTCGTAGAGTCCCGGCGGCAACACATCGATATAGTCCATGTTGGCGGTGAATTCAGTATGCTCGCGACGCGACACGCTGCCCGAGACGAAGATACCGAGATGGCCGGTACTGTCGTGCACGCAATAGACGATGGTCTGTTCGTTGGCGACGATGGCCTCGGTGTCCTCGTAGAGATCCTGCACCCACCCCAGTGCCTGGGGCGGCGGCGTGATGTCGTCACCCCGGGAGCAGAACACCACCACCGGCGAGCGCAGGTTGCGCAGGTCGATGCGTCGCCCGTCCGAGGTCACCAGCTGGGCGGTGGACAGCCGGTTGCCGATGAAGAGGTTGTCGACGATGTATTGGATCTCGTCGGCCCCCAGCGCCACGTGTCCGCCCCACCAGCGCTCGAACTCCAGATAGCGCCCGGCTTCGCTGTCGATATTGGCATAGAGCCGGTACTGCTTGTCCCACCAGGTATTGGCCGGATTGAGACTCTCGAAATTCTGCACCAGCCAGGCGCCGTCGAAGAGCCCGGCGCCCAGATCGCCGAGCAGCGCGGTGATCCAGCTGCCGCCGACCAGCCCACCGGTATAGCGCATCGGCGCTCGTCCCCGCTCGCCGGCCCAGTACGACAGGGGTGCGCCGGCGATCAGGATGGGTCCGAAGATGTCAGGCTCCAGGGCCGCCGCCATCATGATCTGCCAGCCGGCCTGGCAGTTGCCCACCACCATGGGTTTCTCGGATGCCTCGGGGTGACATGCGATGACATGGCGTAGAAAGGCGATCTCCGCCTCGACCACGTCCTCGACCTTCTGGCCCGGCACGGGGTACGGCAGAAACCCGATGAAGTAGCATGGGTGCCCGGCCCGCAGCGCCACACCCACCTCGCTGTCCGATTTGAAACCGCCGATCCCGGGGCCATGCCCGGCACGCGGATCGATCACCACGAAGGGCCGACTGTTCGGGTCGGTCTCGACGCCCTCCGGCGGCAGGATGCGCAGCAGCTCATAGTTGACGGGACGCGGCAGATCACGCCCATCGAGCAGCACCTCGGCCTCGAAGCCGAGCACATTGGGCTTGGTCTTCTCGATATGCTCGAGATATTGATTGCCACGCTGGCGCATGACATCCAGATAAAGTGTCCCGCGCTCCAGGGCATCGCCCCAGTAATCGCAGGCGGCACGCCCGAAGCCGAAGGGATCCAACAGGGACATTGCCGCCGAGGGCAAGGGAGGCATCATGGCATACATCGCGGCGCTCCATGGCATGGGCCGGATCGGGACCGGCAGGCAACCCGATTGCTGCAATGCAATATAGCGAATCCCGCGCCACAAGGGAAATGGCGATGCCATACCGGCTCACAAGCGTCGGCTGGCCTCCTCGTCCCCCCACCATTCGGCAAAGACTCGCCAGGCACGCCGCTCAACCTCTTCCGGGCGTCGCCCCCAGACCAGCAACCGCGCTTGGCCACCCTGCTCGCAACGGTCGAGTCGCACCCCGGGGCCACCGGTGAACACGCCATCCGACGGCGGCTCGAGTCGCCACAGACGCGCCTGCCCATTGAGCGACACCCGCGACTGCCGCTCGCGCAGCGGCTCCCCGGCCAGCACGCGAAGCTGCTTGACCAGCGGATCCAGCCCCACCAGGGCCTCATCCAGGGCTTCGTCGCCGGTCGGGCCGGGGCGCATGTCCACGAAACCGAGTCGATTCCCCGCCACGCAAAAGCGCATCTCGACCAGCCCGACCACCCCGAGGCGGGCCACGCCACGCGCCGCCAGTTCGCCGAGATAGCGGTAACGCTCCACCGTCAGTCCGTTCAGTGGGGCCCCGGCGGCGTCGCCCCGGCACTGACGAGGCGACAGGTAGAGGACCCGCCCGAAGCGATCGGCCAACAGGGACATCGCGACGATCTCGCCATCCGAGTCCGGCGTCGCCAGGGGCAGACCGGCCTCGCGCATCGACTGACGCATGGTCCGATCATTCGCCATGGCTTCCAGCAACGCGGTTTCTGCGCCCAGAAAACGCAATCCCAGGTGCCGGCATCGTTCGGCGAGCGCCGCCTGCCGGACGGCATCGCCCTCACCGGGATGCAGGGCATCGCATCCCGCCGCTCGCGCTTCATCGATCAGCGAGGCTTCACCGCCGAGTGCCGCCACGGGCTGCAGGCCCAGCTCGATGCAGGCTTGGCGTATTCGCGACGCAGCGACGCCGTGCCCCGCCACCAGAGGGCGGGAAAACGGAGAGAGGCGCATGGGCATGGACGCTCCTGGATAGCCGTATATCGGGCCTCGATGCTAGCATGATGGCCAGACAGACTGGACGCCACCGCGTCCCGGCTCGATGGACGGCCCCATGACCACCCCCAAGCTGCTCAACCGCCTCACCTTTCGCCAGCTCCAGGTGTTCCGTACCGTCTACGAGCGACAATCCTACTCCCGGGCAGCGGAAGCCCTGGGACTGACCCAGCCAGCGGTCAGCGCCCAGATTCGCCAGCTCGAACAGGCGCTTGGCCAACCGTTGTTCAAGTACGCCGGCCGCACCCTCCACGTCCTGCCGGCCGCCGATGCCCTGGCCAGCTCGGCACACAGCATCTTCGAGCAGGTCTCGCGGCTGCAGATGAGCCTCTCCGACCTGGCCGGCACCATCAGCGGAGAGCTCAACCTGGCCGCCGTCTCGACGGCGCAGTACGTGGTGCCTCACCTGCTGGCGCGCTTTCGGGCCCACTATCCCAATGTCCAGATCCGCCTGCGGGTCTGCAATCGTGCCCAGGCCCTGACGCGACTGGCCGAGCAACGCGACGACCTGGTCATCATGGCCCGGGTGCCCGAGGACGACGATCTGGTATTCATGCCGATCCTCGACAACGAAATGATTCCCGTGGTCTGGCCCGGCCATCCATTGCTGGAGATGGAACGGCCGAGTCTCGAGGATCTGGCGCGCCACTATCTACTGATGCGTGAACCCGGTTCCGGCGTGCGCGGCGCGCTGGAGGAGCATGCCGAGGCCGAGGACGTCGAACTGGCCCATATCATCGAGATGGGCACCAACGAAGCCGTCAAGCAAGGCGTCATGGCGCAACTCGGCGTCGCCGTGCTGCCGCGCCTGGCGGTACGCCTGGAGCTCGAGGCCGGCCTGCTCGAACACCTGCCCCTGCCAGGCTTCCCGCTGCGCCACTCATGGTGCACCGTCTATCATCGCGAGCGTTTTCCCACGCCGGTCACCGAACTTTTCCTGCGTTTCGTGCGCGATCACCTCGACGAACTGCATGAACACTTCGCCGCCGAGCCCTCGCCCCTGCCCAGTCACGGCGTGGCCTGCCTGCCCGACACCGCACGACCGTGACCCACCTGTCCAGATGAGTGGCGAATATGGTAAGTTAGCGACCAGCATCCAGACACGCCATGCCCGACGCCGGCCGTCCCGCTTCGCTTGCGCGGACACCCCACGACCGCATGGGCGTGACGCACAGCCGCCGAATGGAGAGGCTTGCAGATCATGAGTAACAAGCAGGTGTCCAGCGGAGAGAAGTACCGCAACGAACACGGTGCGACCGCGATCAAGGACGGCATGAAACAGCGCAGCCAGCAGGAGGACAACCCCTCCCTCGGCCGCAAGCCGAAATGGCTCCGCGCTCAGATTCCCGGTGGCGAACGCTTCGACGCCGTGAAGCGCAACGTCAACGAACACCGGCTCAGCACCGTCTGCGCCGAATCCCATTGCCCCAACATGGGCGAGTGCTGGAGCAACGGCACGGCCACCATCATGCTGATGGGCTCGGTATGCACCCGCGCCTGCCGCTTCTGCGCCGTGGATACCGGCAACCCCAAGGGTTGGCTGGATACCGAGGAACCCGCGAACACCGCCGAGTCCGTCGAGCTGATGGGCCTGCGTTACGTCGTGCTGACCTCGGTGGACCGTGACGACCTGCCGGATGGCGGCGCGACCCATTACGCTGACTGCATCCGCGCCATCAAGGCCCGCACTCCCGAGGTCGCCGTCGAGGCACTGACGCCCGACTTCGACGCCGAGCCCAGCGCCATCGAACGGGTCGTCGACTCCGGCCTCGAAGTCTTCGCCCAGAATGTCGAGACCGTGGAACGCCTGACGCAACGGGTCCGCGATCCCCGGGCCGGCTATCGCAAGACCCTGGACGTACTGGCCCACGCCAAGCGCCATCGTCCCGAGGTGATCACCAAGACCAGCCTGATGCTCGGTCTCGGCGAGACCGAGGAAGAAATCCTCCAGACCTTCGACGATCTCCGCGCCATCGGCGTCGACATCGTCACCCTGGGACAGTATCTGCGCCCCACCCGCAACCACCTGCCGGTGGAACGCTGGGTGACGCCCGAGGAGTTCGAGCGCTATCGCCAGCTGGGACTCGAGAAGGGCTTCATGGAGGTTCCCTCCGGCCCGCTGGTACGCTCGAGCTATCGCGCCGACCGGGTCTTCGAGAACAACAACCTGGGACTGGAACTGGCCTCGCCGGGCAAGGTACCGGGCCAGGCGGAGCAGGAGACGGACCCGAACCTGATTCCCGCCCTGAACGTCGGCTGAATCACGCCGCATGACGAAAGACGCCGGCCCCTCATCGGGGCCGGCGTCGTATCTGGCCTAGCTATTCCAGCTTCTCGCTGCACCACCTTTCCGGCTCAGTCGACGAACAGCAATTCGCGGTCGAGCTCCCGGGCCAGGCAATGGGCCAGCCGTGTCGCCACCGTCGGCACGTCCGGCGCTTCCGCCACCAGGTCCGACACGCGCGTCATCGCCATGCCGGCATAGCCGCAGGGATTGATGCGCTCGAAGGGCGAGAGGTCGCCGTCGACATTGAGCGCCACGCCATGGAAACTGGCGCCGCGGCGAATGCGCAGCCCCAATGAGGCGATCTTGGCCTCGCCCACGTAGACACCGGGCGCATCGGGCCTGGCATGCGCCTCCACGCCCAGCTCAGCGAGCAACGCGATGACCGCTCGCTCCAGGCGATTGACCAGTTCACGCACACCGAGGCCGGCACGGCGCACATCCAGCAGCGGATAGGCCACGACCTGACCAGGGCCATGATAGGTCACCTGGCCGCCACGGTCGGTCTCGACCACCGGAATATCGCCGGGCATCAACACATGCTCCGGCTTGCCGGCCCGACCCTGGGTGAACACCGGGTCGTGCTCGACCAGCCAGAGCTGATCCGACGTCGAGGCATCACGCTGGTCGGTGAGGTCTCGCATCGCCCGCCAGACCGGCTCGTAGGGCCGACGCCCCAGGCGATGCACCTGAATGGCCTCCACGCTCAGACCACCATGTGCACGAGCCCGCTGGACTTGAGCTCGCTGAACAGCGCCTGGAGCTGCGCCTCACTGGTGGCCCGCATCGTCAGCCGCACCGACTGGAAACGTCCGTTACGGCTATCCACCACCTGGATGTTCTTCGGGTCGAACGTCGGGTCGTGGCGTGTGACCGTCTGGCAGACCACGGCGACGAATTCCTCGTCGGCATCGCCCACCACCTTGACCGGATAATCGCAGGGGAAAGTGATCTTCGGCGGCTCGCCTCTCGGGCTGGCAGCACTCGGTTGGCGCAAATCGCGCACGCTCTTGTCGTTCATCCCACACCTTGGTGAAAGTATCTACCGACATTCTACGCAACCCGCGCCCCACCACCAAGAGTGGGGCGCGGCATGACCATTCGGGTTCCCAGCCTTCCTCAGTCGAAGAGGCCGCCCACCAGGTTGGAGAAGAAGCGATGGATCTTGTCGATGAGACGCTTGAAGAAACCGCCCTCCTCGACATCTTCCAGTGCCAGCAGATCGCGCTTGCCGACGACCTCGTCGCCCAGGCGCACCTCCATGGTACCCACGGTATCGCCGGCGGCGATCGGCGCGGTCAGGTCCTGGCGGATATCGAGCTTGGCGGTGAGTTCCTCGTTGCGGTCCCGGGGAACCGTCATGAAGACATTCTCGTCGACACCGATCTTCAGCTCGTTCTTGTCACCGCCCCACACCCGGGAGGTATTGAGCACTGCGCCCTTGTCATAGAGCCTCAGGGTCTCGAAGTAGCGGAAGCCATAGCTCAGCAGCTTCTGGCTTTCCTGGACCCGCGCCTCTGCCGAGTCGGTACCCATGACCACCGAGATCAGGCGCATATCCTCGCGCTTGGCCGACGACACCAGGCAATATCCTGCCGCCTCGGTCCAGCCGGTCTTCAGGCCGTCCACGCTGCTGTCGCGCCACAGCAGGCTGTTGCGGTTGGGCTGGTCGATACCGCCATAGGTAAAGTGCTTCTGGCGATACATGCTGTAGTGCTTGGGATAGTCGTTGATGATATGACGCGACAGCAACGCCAGATCCCGGGCGGAGGAATAATGGTTGTCGTGCGGCAGGCCGGTCGGGTTGACGAAGTGGGTGTTTTCCATGCCCAGCCGTGCCGCATGCTGGTTCATGATATCGGCGAAAGGCTCGGTGCCGCCCGCCAGGTACTCGGCCATGGCCACGCTGGCGTCGTTGCCGGAGACGATGATGATACCGTGCAACAGCTCGCTGACCGGCACCCGGTCACCGACCTCGATGAACATCTTCGAGCCGCCGGTACGCCAGGCCTTTTCACTGACCGGAACCAGATCGTCAGGGGAGATATTGCCCTTGTTGAGCTCACGCTCCACCAGGTAGGCGGTCATCAGCTTGGTCAGGCTCGCCGGCGGCAATCGCTCGTCGGGGTTGTGCTGGGCGATCACGCGCCCGCTGCCGGCATCCATCAGAATCCAGGAGGTGGCGGCCAGGCGCGGCGGCGCCGGAATCATGGTCTGGGGCTGGGGCTGTGCCTGCGGCTGCGGCTGAGGAGACGGCGAAGCCTCCTGAGCCTGTGTCGGCGCGGCGACCAGGGACCAGCATACCAGCAGGGCCGGCATCAGCCGGCGAAAGGAAAACGAGCACGACACTTTCATGGATGGCAATCTCTTCGGGTGCATCACAGGATGATCATTGGCTATGGCGCCGGTCAGTCAGCGCCGTTGACGACAAAGGCCTTGTCGAAGCCGGCGCGGCTCAACTGGCCACGCACCGGGTCGACCTGGCCGGCATGTTTCAGGGGACCGACCTGAACGCGATAGAGTCCGGCGGCGCTGGCGATCCGGACCGGCTGGGACAAGGTACCTTCCAGGCGATCCTTGAGCGCTTGGGCATTGTCCGGCGACCCGAGCGCCGCCACCTGCAGGTAGATCGGGTCGTCGCTGTCCCGGCCCTCATCTTGCGCGGCCGGACGTTGATCGGCCGGACGCGACTCGACGGCGCTTGACGGTGCGGATGCACCGCCCTGGCGTGCCTGCCAGGCCACGGGGTCGATGGCCTCTACCCTGACACGCCCCGTCCCTCGGTCGAGGATGTCCAGGCGGGCAGCCGCCGCATAGGAAAGGTCGATCTCCCGCTCGCTGTGAAAGGGGCCGCGATCATTGACCCTGACGATCACCGAACGTCCATTGTCGAGATTGGTGACGCGGGCATAGGTCGGCAGCGGCAAGGTACGATGCGCAGCACTCATCTTGTACATGTCGTAGATCTCGCCGTTGGACGTGGCATAGCCATGGAACTTCTTGCCATACCAGGAGGCCGTCCCCCGACGTTCATAGTCGCTGGCATCGGACAGGACATGGTAAGTCTTCCCCCACACCTCGTAATTGTCCTTGTTGCCGGCACGCGAGCGTGGCTCCGGGCGCGGCACGGCATCGGGCACCTGGCTGACGTCCGGCGGTTCCTGGGGATAGGCGTCACTGGACATCGCATAACGCTCCCCGGCACCACCACTCGACGCGGCGCCATCGGCCGCTTCCTGCGTCGGACGCTTGCCGCCGTCACCGGCACACCCGGCCAGCAGCAGGCCGGCACACAAGATACTCCACCAGGGCTTCATGGGTGCTCCTCTGACTCGATCGCCGTCGATTCGAACCAGCTCTTCGACTCGCCGCGCGCCTTGGCGATCGCCTCGGCGAGTTCGGTGACGGCCATGGCATACAGGTAACTGTGGTTATAGCGCGTGATGACGTAGAAATTGTCGAGACCGAGACGATAACGATAGTCGCCGTCGGCGAGCTCCAGGGCCAGGGGAATCACCCGGGTGTCCGGAGTCAACGCCCGCTCCGGCGTGATGCCGGCATCCTGCAGCTCGCTCACGGAAACGTACGGTTTCTGGGCCTGGTTGAACTCGATACCGGAGGGTGGCTCCGTCGGCCCCTCGGCATCCAGGTAGATCGGCGCATCGCCCTGCCAGCGATGCTCGGAGAAATAGTTGCCGACACTGCCGATGGCATCCACCGGGTCAGTCCACAGGTTACGCGTGCCATCACCGTCGAAGTCCACGGCGTAGGCGCGATAGCTGGTGGGAATGAACTGCGGGTAGCCCATGGCACCGGCATAGGATCCCTCGAGATCGCCCGGGTCGACGTCCTGCTCATAGGCGATTTCCAGAAAGGCAGCCAGCTCGCCGCGGAAGAAGCCGCCCCGGGTGCCATGGTGGAATGCCAGGGTCGACAGGGAATCCAGCACGCGATGGTCTCCCGTCACCTCGCCGTAGCGCGTCTCGACGCCGAGAATGGCGGCGATGATCTCGGGCGGCACCTGATACTCGCGCTGAGCGCGCTCGAAGGCTTCCCGATGCTGATCGATGAAACGCACACCCTTGGCGACACGTTCTTCACCGAGGAAAATATCGCGGTACTCATGCCATGTCAGATGGCGCTCCACCGCGCCGGACATGGCGTCCAGCACCCCCTGACTGAAACTCGCCTCATTCATGGCCCGCTCCAGCCAGGCCCGGTCGACCCCCTGGGCGCTGACTTCGTCGACCAGCGTCTTGACGTCACCTTGACGCGGATCGAAGTCCCCGGCCAAGGCCGTGGTACTGGCCAGCACCAGACAACCACTCGCCATCAGGATCCGTCTCGCATTCCGTGACACCTTCGTCATCGTCTCTTCTCCCTGAATCCTGAACCCTGAATCACGCATGCTCCTAGCGCGACAGCAGGCGGCGATGCGAATGAATCGCCATGAGAATACCGAAACCGGCCAGCAAGGTCACGCTGGAGGTTCCACCATAACTGACCAGTGGCAGCGGCACGCCGACCACCGGCAGGATACCGCTGACCATGCCGATATTGACGAAGACATAGATGAAGAACGTCAGAATGATGCTGCCGGCCAGCAGACGCCCGAAAGTCTCCTGCGCCGTGCCCGCCAGCCACAGCCCCCGGCAGACGATCATCAGATAGATGACGAGAAAGGCCAGCATACCCACCAGGCCGAATTCTTCACCCAGTACCGCCACGATGAAGTCGGTATGGCGCTCGGGCAGGAATTCCAGCTGCGATTGGGTGCCGTGCAGCCAGCCCTTGCCCCAGAGCCCACCGCTGCCGAGAGCGGTGGTCGACTGGATGATGTTCCAGCCGGCGCCAAGCGGATCGGTCTCGGGAGACAGGAAGGTCAACACCCGCTGGCGCTGATAATCGTGCATGTTGATCCACAGCAACGGCAGTGCCGCGGCGACCAGCACGACCAGGCCAAGAATGATGCGCCAGGAAAGCCCCGCCAGCAGGATCGCGAAGACCGCCGCCGCCGCCACCAGCAAGGCAGTGCCGAGATCGGGTTGGCGCGCGATCAGCAGAACCGGTACCCCGATCAGCACGGCGCATCCCACCAGCTCCCGCCACCCCGGCGGCAAGGGCCTTCGACTCAGCCAGGCCGTCACCATCAACGGCATGGCCAGTTTCATCATCTCCGAAGGCTGGAAACGAATCACACCGGGAATCACCAGCCAGCGCTGCGCCCCCATGCCCATGTCGCCCATGATTTCCACGGCCACCAGCATCAGCACGCCCACCAGATAGACCGGCAATGCCCAGCGATACAAGGTGGCCGGCGAGAACTGGGCTATCACCGCCATCACCCCCAGGGCCACGCCGAAACGCAGCCCCTGGGCGATCACCATGTCGAGATTCTGCCCACTGGCGCTATAGAGCACCACCAGCCCGGAGAACATCAACAACAGCAGCAATCCCAGCAGCCAGGGGTCCAGGTGGATACGCTCCCACAGGCTGCGACGGCGCGACATGCCGCTGCGTGGCGGACGCACGGGATGACCACGCATGCCCATGGGCAGATCGAACCTTGCCATCTCAGTCTCCTTGCGCCTCGTCACCCTCGGCCGAATCCTGCGTCTCACCGCCATGGCGTTCGAGCAGCCAGAAATCGGTCATGGCGCGCGCCAGCCCGGCGGCGTGACTACTGCCACCCCCGGCATTCTCGACAATCACCGACACCGCGATCTGCGGATCTTCCACCGGCGCAAACGCCATGAACAGGGCATGGTCGCGCAACCGTTCCTTGAGTTCGTCGGCGTCGTACTTCTCGTCCTGGCCCAGCGAGAACACCTGGGCGGTTCCCGACTTGCCCGCCATGCGGTACTCGAGCCCGGCCCCGGCACGGCGCGCTGTCCCCTCGTTGCCGGACAACACCTCTTCCATGCCGGAAATCACATCGTCCCACCACTTGTCGTTGGCAATCTCGATGTCCGGCGGCGTATCCGGCAAATCGGTCGGCACCGGCTCGTCACCGACCTCGAGAGCCAGGCGCGGTCGCACCCAGTCTCCCCGATTGGCCAGCACCGCCGTGGCGGTCGCCAGCTGCAGGGGCGTGATCTGCAGATACCCCTGGCCGATGCCCACCGAGAGAGTTTCTCCCGGATACCAGGACTGATCGAAGCGCTGTCTTTTCCACTCACGAGACGGCAGCAATGCCGCTCCCTGCCCATGGACGTCGTAGGCGGTGCGCTGGCCGAAACCGAAACGCGCCAGATTGTCGTGAATGCGATCGATCCCCAGGTCATGGGCCAGGGAATAGAAATAGGTGTTGTTGGAGACCTCCAGCGCACGCTCGAGATCCACTCGGCCATGTCCCCAGCGCAACCAGTTGCGATAGCGCCGATCGTCATTGGGCAGCTCATAGTAGCCGGGGTCGTAGATGGTCTCTTCCGGAGTGATCACCCCTTCCCGCAATCCAGCCATGGCCATGAACGGCTTGATGGTCGAGCCGGCCGGGTAACTGCCGCGACTGGCACGGTTGAACAGCGGCAAGTCGATATCCTGCTGCAAGGCCCGATAGGAGGCCACATCGATACCCGTGACGAACTGGTTGCTGTCGAATCCGGGGACCGATGCCATGGCCAGAATCCCGCCGGTTTGCGGATTGATGGCGACGATGGCACCGCGCCGACCATCGAGCAGCTCGACTGCCCGCTTCTGCAGCGGCTTGTCCAGGGTCAGCGTCAGATCCTTGCCGGGCACCGGATCGGTATGATCCAGCTCCCGCAGGACACGCCCACGGGCATTGGTCTCCACCTTGCGCAGGCCGGCCTGGCCATGGAGCTGCTTCTCGTAGAAGCGCTCGACGCCGGTCTTGCCGATGAAGTGGGTTCCGGCGTAATTGCCGCTGTCCAGTGTCTTGAGTTCCTCGGCGTTGATCCGGCCGACATAACCCAGGGCATGGGACATCAATTCGGCATCCGGGTAATAGCGCAGCAATTGCGCCTCCACTTCGACTCCCGGCAGCCGATAGCGATTCACCGCCAGACGGGCGATCTGCTCCTCGTTGAGATCGCTCATCAGCAGTGCCGGCTGGAAAGGCCGCTGACGCTGTCGCGAACGCTCGCGAAAGGCCTCGACGTCTTCCTCGGGCAGATCGAGCAGGTCGACCAGCAACGACAATGTCTCGTCCAGGTCATCGACCCGCTCACGCACCAGGGTCAGGTTGTAGGTGGGGCGATTCTCGGCCAGCAGTTGACCGTTGCGATCGTAGATGAGACCGCGGGTAGGCGGCAGGGGCTCGACACGCACCCGGTTCTTCTCGGAACGGGTACTGAAGACCTCGTGCTGCACCACCTGCAGGTAGAACAGGCGCCCCACCAGCCCCCCGCTCAGGAGAATGACCACGACAGTGGCCAGCAACGCCCGCATGCGGAAGACGCGCAGCTCCTGTTCGGGATTCTTCAGGGTGTCGCGTTGCTGACGCATGCTCGGTGATGCCCTCGGAACGTTTGGGGGTCGCTCAACGGTGGTAGGGGTGGCCGACCATCAGGGTCCAGGCACGATAAAGCTGCTCGGCGAGCAGGATTCGCACCAGGGGATGCGGCAGGGTCAAGGGCGAAAGCGACCAGCGCTGGTCGGCCTGCGCCGACAGGGAAGGTTCCAGGCCGTCCGGGCCGCCGACCAGCAGAGCCACGTCACGTCCCTCGAGCCGCCATCGCTCGGTCTGTTCGGCGAGCTGCTCGGTGCTCCATGCCTTGCCCCCGACCTCCAGGGCCACCCGATATTCGTCACCCTTGAGACGGGCACGAATACGCTCGGCCTCGAGGGCCATGGCACGTCGGGTGTCGGCATTCTTGCCCCGGGCACCGGGCGATATCTCCTCGATCTCGAGGGCGAAATCCCGCGGCAGGCGCTTGCGGTATTCCTCGACGCCTCGCGTCACCCAGTCCGGCATGCGGGTTCCCACCGCCAACAGACGCACCCTCATGAGGTGCCGTTCGCCTCTTCCTCCAGCGGTTCGAGACCCTCACTGGGCAAATCCGCCCACAGTCGCTCCAGGTCGTAGAGCTCCCGGGTACCGGGCATCATCAGGTGCACCACCACATCGCCCAGATCCACCAGCACCCATTCGGCGCCGCTCTCTCCCTCGACGCCCAACGGCGGCATGCCATTTTCCTTGGCGGTGCGGATCAGGTTCTCGGCGAGTGCCGCCAGATGGCGATTGGAGGTGCCGCTTGCCACGACCATCAGTTCCGTCACGCTGGTCAATCGGGATACATCGAGTTGCACGATGTCCCGGGCCTTGAGTTCCTCCAGTGCGTCCATCACCAGAGTCTTGAGTGCGTCGATGTGCATACCCTTCGTATCAGCCCTCGTCAGCGGGGAAATCATATCTTCCTTCATTGTACCGGCTCACGGCCGGCATGGCAGTGCCTCGGCAAGCGAAACGCATGAAATTCGCCTATATCGCCACTCGCTCGACTGTCTCAACGGCCTTCACGGCCCGTTTCGCGATACAGACCCTGCGCCAGTACATGTGACTCCACCGCTTCGGGCAACAGATAGCGGACACTGTCGCCACGCGCCAGCCGCCGCCTCACCTCGGTGGCGGAAATGGCCATGCGCGACGGCAGTGCCAACCGCAACAAGCGGCCATGCGGCTCGGCCATCAGGTCGGCGACCTTCTCGACCTCGCGACCGGCCAGCAGTTCCCCGAGCGCTTCGGGAAGCGGTGCCTCATGGTCGGGTCGGTCGATCACCACCACATGCGCCAGCTCGAAGAGCCGATGCGGCTCGCGCCATTCGGCCAGGCGCATGAAGGCATCATGCCCCAATGCCATGACCAGCCGCGCCTCGGAGCCGTAGGCGTCGCGCAGTTCCGCCAGGGTATCGGCGCTGTAGGAAGGACCGCGGCGGGAGAATTCCCGCGCATCGGCAATCAGTCCCGGCGTATCACCGATCCCCAGGCGCAGCAGCGCCAGGCGATCCTCGGGCGCCACCTGGGGAGCATCACGCAACGGCGAGCGGGCCGCGGGCACCATGTGCACGCGATCCAGCGCCAGCGCCTCGCGCAACTCGACCGCACTGCGCAGATGGCCTAGGTGCACCGGATCGAAGGTGCCGCCCAGCATGGCGATACGCGGCGGCCGCTGCGCCTCAGCTACGGATCTGGCCATCGCCGAATACCACGTACTTGCGTGTGGTCAGGCCCTCGAGCCCCACGGGCCCACGGGCATGCAGGCGATCGGTGGAGATGCCAATTTCGGCACCCAGCCCATACTCGAAACCGTCGGCGAAGCGCGTGGAGGCATTGACGATCACCGAGCTGGAATCGACCTCGGCCATGAAGCGCCGTGCCATGCCATAGTTCTCGGTGACGATGGCATCGGTGTGGCGCGAGCCGTAGCGCTCGATATGCGCCATGGCCTCTTCGATACCATCGACCACGCGAATGGCCAGCACCGGAGCCAGGTACTCGGCTTCCCAGTCGGCCTCGCTGGCCGGCGCGACATCGCTCAGGATCTCGCGGGTCCGCTCGCATCCCCTCAGTTCGACCCCATGCTCGGCATAGGCCGACGCCAGCCGGGGCAGCAGCGAGGCAGCGAGCGTCGCATCGACCAGCAGGGTCTCCATGGTATTGCAGGTCCCATAACGCTGGGTCTTGGCGTTGACGGCGATGGCCAGGGCCTTCTCGGGATCGGCGCCGGCCTCGAGATAGACGTGACAGACGCCGTCCAGATGCTTGATCACCGGCACGCTGGCCTCTCGCGAGATGCGCTCGATCAATGACTTGCCACCGCGCGGGATGATCACGTCGACATACTCGGGCATGCTGATCAAGCGCCCCACGGCGGCGCGATCCGTGGTCGCCACGACCTGCACTGCAGCCGCCGGCAGTCCTGCCTCCTCGAGCCCACGGCGAATGCACTCGGCAATCGCCGCATTGGATTCGCTGGCCTCGGAGCCCCCGCGCAGAATGCAGGCATTGCCGGACTTGAGACACAAACTGGCCGCTTCCAGGGTGACGTTGGGGCGCGATTCGTAGATGATACCGATCACGCCGAGCGGCACGCGCATCTGGCCGACCTGAATGCCACTGGGCCGCGCACGCAGGCCGTCGATCTCGCCGACCGGGTCCGGCAGTGCCGCGACCTGAGCGAGGCCTTCGACCATGCCATTCAGGCGAGCCTCGTCGAGGGCCAGCCGGTCGAGCAGGGCGTCATCCAGGCCGTTGGCCCGCCCCCGCTCCAGGTCCCTGGCGTTGGCGGCCAGCACCTCGGCCCGTGCCGCTTCCAGGTGGCGGGCCATGGCGGTCAGGGCCGCGTTCTTGGCGGCGGTATCGACGCGCCGCATGGCAGTGGCGGCGTCCCGGGCGCCCTGCCCGAGGCGCTGCATGTAGGCGTCGACATCATCGATGTCGGCGGCGCCAATGACGGAGTGTGTGGCGTGCGCTGTCATGCCGTAGAGTATCTCCTGATGGTGGACCGCCACCGCGGCGGCCGCCCCTGGTCAAGTCGAATCGGGAAGGAGCCCATACTAAGTCACCATGCGGAGCAAGTACAAAACCGGTCTGTTGCGCGCCAACCTGCTGGTCGCGGCGGCACTCGTCGCTCTGCGCGCCATCACTGCCGACGCATGGATCGATGCGATCCTGCTGGGCACGATGACGGCCTGGCTGATAGTGACCAGTGTGCGACTGCCACTCGGCCATCGACGCCTCACCGTCACGCTCTGGCAGTTGCTGCCGGGGCTGTTGCTGGCGGCCCTGCTGTGGGCGGCACCGGAGCGCCACATCGCCTGGATCTGGGTCTGGGCGATCCTGCTGATGTGGCCACAGCCCCCCTGGACGCTGCTGCTTCACGGCTTGCTGGCAGCCATCACCTGGTATGCCCAACGCGAACTTCTCGGCAGCGAGCAGTGGTGGCTGGCCGGCCTCTTGCTGGCCGGCCTGATGGTCTTCGGCCTATCGCGTTCCCGGGCGCTTCAGGCACAACGCTTCGCCACACGCCATCGCGCCAGGCTGGTGGCCGGCTGGCCACTCTGGCCGCGCGCCCGGCTCGAGCGCGACCTGGACCGCGAGCGCCGACGCTCGACCCGGGAGTCAGCACATGTCGAGCTGCTGCTGTTGCGCCTGCCGCCACGCAAACAGCTACCCGCGGTCGGGCGGCTGCGTCATCATCTCCAGCGTTTCGAGAGCTGCTATCGTCTCGATCGAAGCACCCTGGGCGTTCTGTTGATCAGTCGCGATGCCGAACAAGGGGAGCAGCGTCGACAACGCCTGCTCGATGCGCTGGAATCCTCGACGACGGCCCGCGCCATCCCGCTACCCTGCCTGGTATCGCTGGCCGACGAGCGGCATGCCCTGGCCCGGCAGTCACCTTCGCTATGGATCAAGGAGAGCCCGACGCATGCGTGACATCCGCTACCGGCCACTCACCCTGATGCTGGCCATCGGCACCCTGCTGCTGTTGGGACAGGCCCTGTGGTTCTACCTGACAGGCGAATACCACCGCATCCCACCGCCGGCTCTGCTGGCCCCGATCATGCTGGTGGCCACCCTGCTCGCCCCGGTGGGCGGCGACCATACCCGCACCGCCGCGGGCCTGGTGCTGATCTGCGGCTTCCTGCTGATTGCCGTGGAGCTTCCGCGCTCGACGGACCTGGCATCACTGTGGATCGGCCTGCCCCCGGTTCTCGCCCTGCTGCTGCTTCCCCTGGCGCCGGCCCTGCTGCTCAATCTCGGCTTGACGCCGATCTGGATGATTCTGCTGGGCGACCCCTGGCCCGACATCGATGTCCTGCTGACCTACCTGAGCCTGGTGGCCGTCACCCCCCTGGTACCCTGGGGACAACTGCGCCAACGAGCCCTGCTGCATGACACCGACCCACAGGACCCGGAATGTCGGGCTGTCAGCCGCGCTCATCTCCAGGAGCGACTGGCCGGCGAGATCGACCGGACCGCACTGCTCGGTCAGCCCTTGGCCGTTCTGCTGATCCACCTGCCCCAACTGGAGATCGCCGAGGAACAGTTCGGCCCCAAGGCCCGCCAGGCACTGCTCGACGGTTTGTGTCAGGCCATCGCCGGCCGCTACCGCGCCCACGACATCCTGGGGCGAGCCGAGGACAACGTCTTCTGGCTGGTCATGCCGAACACGACCGAGAGCGGCGCCCAACTGGTCCGTCAGCGACTGTCCCGGGCCCTCGAGCCGGTGATACTGGTGGAAACCGGTCCACTGGAAATCCGCTCCGGCCTCGTCATCCGCCACGCCGGAGAAGATGGCTCGGCTTTCGAACGGCGCCTGCACGCCGCGACACGCAGCCTGGCGACCGCTCGGGCACCTGACTCACGGAGACCGCATTGAACTTCACCGACGCCCTCTACCAGCTCTCGCCCTCACCGCCCCTGCTGCTGCTGATTGTCGCCGCCATCGCCCTGGCGGAATCGCTGGCCCTGGTCGGCCTGCTGGTACCCGGTGTGGTACTGATCACCGCTGCCGCTTCCATGGCCGGTCACCAGGAGCTTTCCGTGGCGCTGGTCATTCTCGCGGCCTTTCTCGGCGCCGTGGCCGGTGACAGCCTGAGTTTCTGGCTCGGCTACACCCAGCGCGAAAGGGTCACTGCGCTCTGGCCGCTCTCGCGTCACCCGGAATGGCTTGCGCGCGGCGCGCGCTTCTTCCAGTCGCATGGCTCCCTGTCGGTCTTCCTGGGCCGTTTCGTCGGCCCCGTGCGCCCCATCATCCCCATGATCGCCGGCATGTTGCGCATGCCGCCCCGCACCTTCACCTGGGCCAACCTGATCTCGGCGGCGCTATGGGCACCGGCCTACGTGCTGCCCGGCTACCTGCTCGGCCACGCCTGGCAGCGGCTGCCCGGCCTGCCCGAGGGGCTCAGGCCATGGCTGGCCGGTCTCGGTGGCCTGGTCGTGGCGCTGGCCCTGATCTTCTCCTGGCTGCGCCACCAGACCTACCGTGACGGCCATGTCTATCGCAGCCTGGCCTGGCTGTCCCGGCATCATGCCCTGGGCCGCATGACCTGGCGACTGCTGGCCATCCAGCGCGACCGGGAGCCTCCACTGGCCTCCTGGCTGCTGTTGCTGTCATCGCTCGCCGCGCTGTCGGCCTGGACCCTTATCGTCCTGCAGCATGATGGGCCGCTGCCCATGGACCAACGCCTCAACGCCCTGCTCGGCGCCATATCGATGCCCCGGCTGAACCAGGCCAGCCACATCCTGGCAGAGGTCGGCGACATCCTCGGCATCATCGCTCTGGTCCTGCCCTGGGTGCTCTGGTGGCTATGGAAGCGACGCTGGGACATCCTCGGCCACTTCAGCGCCGGCCTGATCGGCATCGCCCTGCTCAATACCCTCGGCAAGGCGCTGATCGGCCGGGCGCGCCCCCTGACACCGGAACACCTGACCGACTCGCTCTCCTACCCCAGCGCCCACACCTCCACGAGCATCGTCCTGCTTGGCATGGCCGCCGCCTTCACCGCCCGCGAGCTACCACCGACGCGACGCTTCTGGGCCTATTGGGGAGCGATCGCCCTTGCCGTGCCAATGGCACTATCCAGGCTGGTAATCGGCGTGCATTGGCTGAGCGACCTGATCGGCGGCGCCCTGCTGGGACTGGTGGTCTGCGCCCTGGTCCAGCTTGCCTGGCAGCGCAAGCAACGCACGCCGTTGTCGCCCTGCCCCTGGCTCGTACTGGGCAGCGCTTCCCTGGTGCTCGTCATCGCCAGAGTCATCGGCTTGGCGCCGGTATAGTCGCAAGCCGTAAGCCGTAAGTCGTAAGTCGTAAGTCGTAAGTCGTAGGCCAGAATGCTGCCACCAAACGGGCCCGCGGGAAGGGTTTTCTTAAAGCTTACAGCTTCTAACTTACAGCTCCCGAACGAAGTGCAGGGACTTACAGCTTATAGCTTACGGCTTATAGCTCCGGGCGAAGCCCGGTTACAGCTCC
This sequence comes from Halomonas elongata DSM 2581, assembly GCF_000196875.2. NCBI lineage: Bacteria > Pseudomonadati > Pseudomonadota > Gammaproteobacteria > Oceanospirillales > Halomonadaceae > Halomonas > Halomonas elongata. The sequence continues at coordinate 1,362,282 of NC_014532.2, read as the reverse complement.
CGGCGAAGCCGAGCCGGGTTACCCCAGCGCCAGCCAGATGCCGACGCCCACCATCAGCGTGCCGGCGATGCGGTTGAGCAGGCGCACGTTGCGGCTCTGGCCCAGCAGGTGGCGCAGGGTCTGGCCGCCGGTGGCGTAGGTGACCAGAGCCAGGAACTCGATGGTCAGGATGAGCGCGACCAGCACCACCAGTTGCCCCGCCAGGGGCCGGGAGGCATCGAGAAACGGCGGCAGCAGGGCCACGAAGAAGGCCCAGCCCTTGGGATTGGCCACCGCCGTGACGAAGCCTTGCACCGCCAGTTCGCGCCGCCCCGCCCTGGCCTGGGAGCCCAGTTCATCGGGCACCGCCATGCGCCCCCGGGAACGCCACATCATCACGCCCAGATAGATCAGGTAGGCACCCCCCAGCCACTTGAACACGGCGAACAGCTCGGGTTGACGCAGCATCAACGTTGCCACGCCGGCTCCGGAGGCGACGGCCACCAGCCCCACTCCGGCCAACTCGCCGAGCATCATCCACAGGGTTCGCCGCACCCCCTGGGTCATGCCCAGCACCATGGCCAGCGTCATGCACATGCCCGGCGTCAGGGAAACGAGCAGAAAGGTCGGCACGAAGACCGAAAGCAGGGAAAGGTTGAGCATTTCCATATCCTTATGGGCCCGAACGACAGCCCGTCAAATGGTGACAGGAATGCATGTCGCTGCCGTTACGACGATTCGCCCCAGCGTGGCATCAGGCGATGCGAGATACCCAGTTGATTGAGGATGCGCGCCACGATGAAGTCGATCATGTCCTCCACCCCGCGCGGGTGATGATAGAAGCCCGGTGCCGCCGGCATCACCACGGCCCCCTGGCGAGTCAGGGCCAGCATGTGCTCCAGATGGATCGCCGACAGGGGCGTCTCGCGCGGCACCAGCACCAGGGTACGGCGTTCCTTCAGGGCCACATCCGCGGCACGTTCGATCAGGTTATTGCTGGCACCACAGGCGACGGCCGAGAGCGTGCCGGTGGAACAGGGACAGATCACCATCGCCGAGCTGGCACCCGAGCCAGAGGCCACCGGCGCCATCCAGTCCTCGCGGCCGAAGCAGCGAATCTGGCCGGGCCGCGCGCCGTAGCGCTCGGTAAGCGCCTCCATCAAACGCTCGGGACGCGCCGGCAGGTCACTCTCGGTCTCCGTGGCAATGACCATATGAGCGGCTTTGGAGATCATGACCCAGACCTCGTGCTCGGCGGCCACCAGCACCTCGATCAGACGCAGCCCGTACTGTGCCCCGGAAGCACCGGTGATGGCCACGGTGACGGGTGGTTGCAGCTCATCGGCCATGGGTTTCCTCCAGTGCGGCCAGCAGTCGCTCATGGATTCCGCCGAATCCCCCGTTGGACATCACCACGATACGATCCCCGGCCCGGGCCTCGGCAACCAGCGCAGCCACCAGGGTGTCCAGATCGTCATAGGCTCGGCTCGGCGTCGTGGCGGCCTCGATCACCGGCGCCAATGCCCAGTCCAGTTCCGCCGGCTGATACCAGTACGCCAGATCGGCGCTCGCCACGCTGGCGGCGAGACGTTCCCGCAGCGCGCCCAGTCGCATCGTGTTGGACCTGGGCTCGATCACCGCCAGCAGCCGCCCCTGGCCATCGGTTGCACGCAGCCCATCGAGAGTGGCGGCGATCGCCGTGGGATGATGGGCAAAGTCATCGATCACACGAATGCCCGCCACCTCGCCTCGCAGTTCCTGGCGCCGCCGAGGGGTCTCGAAGCGCGCCAGGGCCTCGCCTCCCCGAGACAGGGAAACGCCACACGCATGGGCGGCGGCCAGCGCGGCCAGGGCGTTGTAGGCGTTGTAGGTGCCGCTCAGGGCCCAGTCGACCACGACCTGTTCGTCGCCATGGCTGACCCGGAAGCGCCCGGCATCGTCCCGCTCGAGCGTCAAGTGCCAGTCGCTGTCCGGGGACTGGCCGAAACGCTCGACCGGCGTCCAGCAGCCCTGTTCGAGCACACGATCCAGCGCCGGCTCACCGTCGGCCACCAGCAGCTTTCCCTTGCCGGGCACGGTACGGATCAGGTGATGAAACTGGCGCTCGATGGCTGCCAGATCAGGGAAGATATCGGCATGGTCGAACTCGAGATTGCCCAGCACAGCGATCTCGGGACGGTAGTGGACGAACTTGGAGCGCTTGTCGAAGAAGGCAGTGTCATACTCGTCGGCCTCGACCACGAAGGGCGCGTCCGACGCTCCCAGACGCGCCGAGATACCGAAATTGCGCGGCACGCCGCCGATCAAGAACCCTGGCGCCAGTCCCGCCGCCTCCAGCAGCCAGGCCACCAGGCTGGCCGTCGTCGTCTTGCCGTGGGTGCCCGCCACGGCGATCACCCGGCGTCCCGGCAGCACATGCTCCGCCAGCCACTGGGGGCCCGATACATAGGGCAACCCCAGATCGAGCAGCGCTTCAACTTCAGGGTTGCCGCGCGACAGGGCATTGCCGACCACCACCAGGTCGGGGCGTGGCTCGAGATTGTCGGCGCTGTAGCCCTCCATCAGCGTGATGCCCGCTTCCTGCAGCTGAGTGCTCATGGGCGGATAGACGCCCGCGTCGGAGCCGCTGACCCGCAGCCCCTGCTCGCGAGCCAGCAGGGCCAGGCTGCCCATGAAGGTGCCACAGATGCCGAGGATGTGAAGATGCATGCCGTCTCCGCAGGAATAGTCGTGCCAGGCGGCCTGGCGGAAAGCGGCAGACTAGCATGGCACCCGCGCCCCCTCCAGCCATCGCGGTGCGAGGCCATGGGATGCAGCCCCCGGGCCGATAAGCTAGAATCCTCGCCTGCTCCGACCCTTCGGCGGCGCTGATACGCGACAGGAGAGTCGCCGCGCGCCCTTTGATGCGACCAGCAACAGGAAAGCCCCATGGCTCAGCACAACGCCTTTTATGCCCAGTCCGGCGGCGTCACCGCCGTGATCAATGCCAGCGCCTGCGGCGTCATCGAAGCCTGCCGGCGCCACGACGACCGCATCGGCAAGGTCTATGCCGGACACAACGGCATCATCGGTGCCCTGACCGAGGACCTGATCGACGTCAGCCAGGAGAGCGACGAAGCCATCGCGGCGTTGCGTCACACGCCGGCCGGCGCCTTCGGCTCCTGCCGCTACAAGCTCAAGGACATCGAGACCCACCGCACCCAGTACGAGCGCTTGATCGAGGTCTTCCGCGCCCACGACATCCGCTACTTCTTCTACAACGGCGGCGGCGACAGCGCCGACACCTGCCTGAAGGTCTCGCAGCTTTCCGAGAAGATGGGCTATCCGCTCACCGCCATCCACGTTCCCAAGACGGTGGACAACGACCTGCCGATCACCGATAACTCGCCGGGCTTCGGCAGCGTGGCCAAGTACATCGCCACCTCGACCCTGGAGGCCTCCCTGGACATCGCCTCCATGTGCGCCACCTCCACCAAGGTCTTCGTGCTCGAAGTGATGGGCCGCCACGCCGGCTGGATCGCCGCCGCCGGCGCCCTGGCCGGCCAGGGCGAGGGCGATCCCCCGCACCTGGTGATCTTCCCCGAGATCGACTTCGACCGCGCCGCGGTCATGGCCCGCGTCGAGGAGTCGGTCAAGAAGTGCGGTTACTGCGTGATCGTGGTGTCCGAAGGAGCCCGCTACGAGGACGGCACCTTCCTGGCGGATTCCGGCAATACCGACGCCTTCGGTCACCGCCAGCTCGGCGGCGTGGCACCGACACTGGCCGGCATGATCAAGCAGGATCTCGGTTACAAGTACCACTGGGCGGTGGCCGACTACCTGCAACGCGCCGCGCGCCACCTGGCCTCCAAGACCGACGTCGACCAGGCCTACGCCGTCGGCGAAAAGGCCGTGGAACTGGCTCTTGACGGACAGAACGCCAAGATGCCCGCCATCAAGCGCATCAGCGACGAGCCCTATGCCTGGACCGTCGAGGCCGCACCGCTGGCCGACGTGGCCAACCGCGAGAAGTTCATGCCCCGGGACTTCATCCGCGAGGACGGCTTCGGCATCACCGAACAGTGCCGGCGCTACCTCGCCCCGCTGATTCAGGGCGAGGACTTCCCGCCCTTCGAGAACGGCCTGCCGAAAGTCGCCAAGCTCGCCAAGCATCGCGTCGAACGCAAACTGCCCGAGTTCAAGCTTTAAGCTTGCGAGCCACGAGCCACGAGCCACGAGCCACGAGCCACGATACGAGATTCTCGTATCGTGGCTCACCACTCACGGATTCCCTACCGATTGCCGCCCTCTTCCATCCCGCTTAGAGGAAGCACAGCAATAAATCAGTGTTGTCCTAACGCAACAACCAGGACAACACCAACAGCAACAGCAAAATCCCCGCCACACCCTGCCAGAAGCGAGTCGGCTCGCGGGACGACTCGACCGCCTCCGACAACTCCCGCGCCTCGCCGCTCGGCCCCCGCAGGGCATGAAGAAATTCCGACAGCCGCCGGAAGCGCAGCGCACGCTGGGGTGCCAGGGCACGGCGCAGAGTGTCATCCAGTGCCGGCGATACCTCGGGATTGAGGGTCCGGGCACTGCGATAGGTCATCTGCTCCAGATCGGTGTGCCGCAGCAGGTCCTTGGTCGGCAGCGAATAAGGCAACTCACCGGTGAACAACCAGTAGACCGTGGAGGCCAGCGAATACTGGTCGCTGCGCCGCCCCACTTCGTCGTCCAGGGCATATTCCGGAGCGCTGTGCTCGGTCAGCCCCACCTGGCGCACCAGGTTACGGGAGCGTCGATGACCATCGACATCGCGCATATGGCAGGCGCTGAAGTCGGCCAGCACCACCTGACCGTGCTTGTCGATCAAGATGTTGTCGGGATGCACCTGCTGGTGCAGCAGATCGCGATGGTGCAACGCCTGCAGGGCCTTGCCCATCTGGATGGCGATATCCAGCCGCTGCGCCAGGCTCGCCTGAGGATGCCGGCGCGCCCAGGCGGTGAGCGTTTCGCCTTCGACATAGGTCATCAGGTAATAGAGGAAACGGCGCGGCCGCGAAGGCTCCATGACCTTGACCACGAAGGGCGAATGCACCCGTTCGACCACCCACTGCTGCAACAGGAAATGCTCCAGGTAGGCATTGCGGGTGGACAGCTCGGGGCTCGGCGCCTTCATCACCATCTCCCGGCCGCTGCGTACATCGCGCACGCGATAGACGCGGGACTGCGCCGTGCGCGACAGCACCGACAGGACCTCGAGACCATCCAGGCGCTCGCCCACCGACAGCTCCGGCGGGATCGGCAGGTCACCGTAGACCTTGCCGGGCCGATCCTCTTCCTCCTCGGGCAACTCATCGATGCGCACCAGCTGAAAGCAGAACTGATCGCCACCGTAGCCCCGCTCCTGGGCGCGCTCCCGGGCGGTCTGCGCCAGGCGTTCGCAGGCCGCGTCGAGGTCGCTGGCATCCTGGCGAATCAGGCCGACATAGTCGGATGGCATCAGGGTGCCCTGCACCGCCTGGGTGGTGAACAGGAAGATATCGCCCTGCTTGAGCGGCAGACGCGCATAGTCGATGTCGATGCTGGCATCCATGCCCAACGCCCGGGAGGGATAGCGATATCCTCCGAGGTCGGTGACGTGATCGCGCGAAAGCTGCTCGAACTCGGCACCGCGCAGGCGGAATACCAGGGTGTCGCCCATATGGAAGAGGTGCGCCTCGCGTCCGCGATAGATCATGACGGACAACGAGCTCACATAGCTGCCATCGCTCACCTGACGGCTCTGACCGAAGCACCAGCCATTGAGCGAACGCAACACACGGTTGACCGAGGTCTTCACGTCCCAATGGTCGGGCGTCGAGAAGTAATCGGCCAGAAAGCCACGCACACTGATGTCGCCGGCCTGCTTGGCCAGGGCGTTGCGGGAAGTGGAGTCGCTGATCAGGGCACAGGCGCCCTTGGTCGACAATTGCAGCACCTCGGGCGTGAGGACCGACATCGAGCTGCGATGCCGACGCCGGTCCGGCGCCACGAAGGCCTGACCGTAACTCAGAGACAATTGCGCGGATGCCAAGACATTCTCCTCGGGCTCGCGGCAAATCGCCGGCCGGGCCGGCTCAACAGGGGGCCATCATACACGTCGTCCGCGATGCTGGCTCGTCCACCAAAGCCGTAATCTCCTAAAAAACCATTTCCCGGGGGGATTGGTAATCCCCCCGGCGGCTTCGTATAATTCGCCGCATTTACTGCCACTCGACCCGGACACTCGCCAGAAAAGGACGCCCTCATGAACTTCGACAACATCCCCGCCGGCAAGGACCTGCCCAACGACGTCTACGTGGCGATCGAAATCCCCGCCAACCATGCGCCGGTCAAGTACGAGATCGACAAGGACATGGGCGCGCTGCTGGTCGATCGCTTCATGGCCACCCCGATGTTCTATCCGGCCAACTACGGCTTCATCCCCCACACCCTGGCCGATGACGGCGACCCCCTCGACGCTCTCGTGGTGACGCCCTATCCGGTCACGCCCGGCAGCGTGATCCGCGCCCGCCCGGTCGGCATCCTCAACATGACCGACGAGGCCGGCGAGGACGCCAAGCTGGTGTGCGTGCCGCATGCCAAGCTGTCCAGCCTCTACGACGACATCCAGGAAGTCACCGACCTGCCGGAACTGCTGCGCCAGCAGATCGCCCACTTCTTCGAGAACTACAAGGATCTCGAGAAGGGCAAGTGGGTTAAGGTGGAATCCTGGGAAGGCGCCGAAGCCGCCCGCAAGGCCATCGAAAAGTCCGTGGCCGCCTACGGCAAGGCCTGATCCAGCGGATCGGCCATCACTCGCGCCATCATGAAAGGGGCCGCCCAGTGGGCGGCCCCTTGTCGTCAACGCCTCTTCTATCCTTCGTTCGACGGCGCTTCGGCGCCAGATCCCTCCACCGGCGCCGCCACCCCCTCGGCCAGCTCGCGCACCAGATCGCGAGCCCGGAGCACATGATTGGCCATCACCAGGGAGTGATTGGCGAAGATGCCGAAGCCCGAGCCGTTGAGCACCACCGGGCTCCACAGGCGACGCTGGCTACGCTCCAGCTCCGCCGCCAGGGCGTCCCAACGCTCGGCAAGCCCGGCGGCTTCCAGCACGTCCGCCTGGTCGCGACGCATCGCCGCCAGCAGGTGGCGCAGCGCCCAGGCCTGTCCTCGAGCCTCGAAGAAGACATTGTCGACGCGGTACCAGGGCGTCGACTCCGGCAGCGATGCCACCGGCACGCCCAGTTCGGCAAGCCGCTCCTTGTCGCCGACACTGGCGGAGAGCCGCCCTCCCATCTCGTCGAGCTCCTTGGCCACCTGCGACAACCAGGGTGCCAGCCCCTTCCCATCGTCACCGAAGCCGGCATGTCCGGGCTCGCCGAGCTGGACCAGATAGGCGTCGAGATCGTCGAGCGCCTGGCGAATACGGTGTTCCGTGGACGGATAGAGCCAGTCGCGACCATCGCCACGCAGCCGGGTCGCCGTCGCCTCGAATGTCTCGGCCGACCCATCCGCCAGTGCCGGCATGGCGGCCACCAGGGTGCGCGCCTGACGCAGCACGCCGTACTCCCAGGCCGGCATGTTGTCGAGCCACAGGCCCGGCGGTGCGATGTCGTTGCGCAGATAGCCGCCGGGCTTGTCGATCAGGGTCGCCAGGGTGGTCCGCAGGCCGGCGACGGTCACCGCACCCCTCGCAGCCGTTCCGCCATCACGCTGCTCGGCCACCGCCTGCTCAACATCGAAGCCCGCCGGGGTCCGACTCCACCACACGCCCAGCGCCACCGTCACCACCAGATACAGGATCAGCAGCACCAGCAACGGTTTCCAGATCCAGCCATACTGCGGACGCTCCAGCACCTCGTCCTTGCTGCGGCGGCGATTCGTGGTCTTGTTCGTCAATCCCATTTGCGCATTTCCCTGCCGTGTAGATGAAGGGCCGAACGTCCATGACATGACGCCATGCCGCTCGAATACGTTATCCTGACACCTTCATGAATGCCTCAGCAGTTGAGCATAGCGGCACAGGCCCGGAACCCCAAGCCATCTCGGCAGTCTCAATCGCGCCATCCATGCCCTCGGAGAAAGGAAACCCCGTGTCACAGCTTCGTCGTCTTGCCTGCCTTGTTCTGTTGCTATTGCCCATGGCGGCCCAGGCCGAATGGTTTTCCTCAAACGACGGCTCGGACTTCCTGCCGGTCATGGAAGCGTTCCAGCCCAGCGTCTGGCATGACGGCGATACCCTGAAGATCGGTTTCGAGAATGCCGACGGCTACTATCTATATCGCCACCAGTTCGACGTCGCTTCCCGGGATCCGAACGTCACCCTGGGCGAACTCGAGCTCCCGCCCGGCGA